>JBKBRF010000001.1:0-5985 GCA_046292385.1 Armatimonadota bacterium
TAGCGTTTGCGTGTCTTGTTCATCATGGCAGAGGGCGCCCAGCGCGTTCGCAGCGACTGCGGCGTACCTCAGCTTAGTCACAGAATAGAACGACTGTTTTCTAGAGTTCCGTACACCCTCTTAGAGCCTGTCCGGACAAGCTCTTAACGACCGCCGGGCTCGGCTCGAGGCTTGCGGCGGAACAGCTCCTTCTTCACGTCGCGGACGCGGTCCAGGAACAGGATCCCGTCGAGGTGATCGATCTCGTGCTGGAAGACCACCGCTTCGTAGTCGCGAGCCCTCACCTCCACCGGCTCCCCGTCCCGGCCGATCCCGCACACCACCACCTCTTCGGCGCGGCGGATATTGGCCGTGTAGTCCGGAATGCTCAGGCAGCCTTCCCGCACGACCTGCTCTCCGTGGCGCGCGCGGATCTCCGGGTTGAAGAGGACGAACCGTCCCTGGCCGTGCCGCTTCGGATTGCGGGCCGCGTCAACCAGGATGACCCGGTAGGCGTAGCCGATCTGCGGCGCGGCCAGCCCCACTCCGGGGCCGGAGTCCAGCGTCTCCTCCAGATCCCGGGCAATCGCCTGCGCCAGCTCGATGCCGGGCGCGATCTCCGCGCAGACCTGCTTCAGGATCGGGTCCGGGTAGAGGACGATCTGGCGGACCGCCATCCTAAAGCGCCTCCGCCTGAAGCGGCTCGAAGCCGATCTCAACCTGGAGCCGGCGGGCCAACTGGGCCAGCTCCGCTTCCAGCGCCGCCACCCCGTTCCCCGCCGCGTCTACTTCCAGCATCATCACGTAGACCGGACCGGCGGCACCGCTCAGCAGCTGGGAGCTCAGATCGGTGATATTCCACCGATGCCGAGCCAGCAGCGAAGTGACCTCGCTCATGATCCCGGGGCGGTCCGCCCCGTAGACGCGAACGATATAGCTCTGGCCGGCGGTGGAGACCGGCTCGATCTCCTCCGGTGAGACGGATCGGAGGAGGGTGGTCAAGCCCAGCACCCGGGAGGTGGCCGCGATCGACTCCTCCAGCGCCGCGAGATCCTGGTCTTCGGGCGTCTGCGCGAGGATGATCATCGCGAACTCCCCGCCGAGGCGAGTCATGGTGCAGTCCTGCAGGTTGCACCCGGCCCGGTAGAGCGCGCTGGAGAACCCGGCGACGATCCCCGGATGATCCCGTCCGATGGCAGTGATGGCAATGAGCGGCATGGTGGTTGATCAGAGGTCCCGGCGGGCGCCGGCTGAGTGGGAGATGCAGAATGAAGGCGCCGGGTGCAGCAACGGTGGCACCCGGCAGCTAAGAGTATGCCGGGATCCGGCCGGATCCCGGCAGTGCCTTCCCGGCTACGGCGAGATCGTCAGGTCGGCGGTGCGGACCACCTTCCCGTCGGTGGCGGTGATCGTGACCACGCCGCCCCTCCTGGCCCGCTTACTCCTGCCCGCCTGGATCACGAACGGCGCCTCGGTCTTCCCACGCTTCACTTTCAGCTCGCCGGGGACTTTCGCGAGCCTGCCGTCGCTCGAGGCGAGCTTCACCCTGGCTGCCTGTGGGAGCGGCTGGCTGAAGACGACCACCGCCTTCACCCGCTTGTTGGGCCTGGTCGTCGTTTTCTGCAGCCGGAGCTCCAGCAGGGTCAGCTGCGCGGTGCCGACGAAGTTGATGTCCGTCTGCGAAGGGCCGAGCGTGACGCTCTGGGACGACGGCTGGAAGCTGTAGCCGCCCTTTTCCGCTTCCACGGCATAGGTGCCGGCCGGCAGACCTTCCAGGCGGTAGGCCCCGTCGGTGCCGGTGGTGGCGGTGTGGGTGCCGCCGGCGGGGACTCCGGACTCGGTCTCTGCCCGGACGGTCACGCCCGAGAGGCCGGCGCCGTTCTCCCGGACGCTCCCGCTGAGGGTGAACGTGGGTGTGTCTTCGGTGGTTGCCGAGACGGTGTTGGAGTACCGGGAGTTCCCCGCGTCATTGAAGGCGCGCACGCGGTACGTGTAGGTGGCTCCCCCCGTCAGCTCGGTGTTCGTATACAGCGTGACGTCTGCTTCCGTCGTTTTCACCTGCTCGAACGAGACGCCGTCGGTGGAGCGTTCGATCTTGAACCCGCTCTCCGTAGCCGAAGTGTCGCTCCAGGTCAGCCGGATCTTCGAGTCGGAGACCGTGGTGGCGGCCAGGTCGAGGGGCGTCGGCGGCGCCGGCGTCGCCAGCGTGTAGGAGTCGATCAGCTCGCCCGCGCGATTGAAGAATTCAAACGTCAGGCTCTGTGACCCGGCCGTGATCAACTGGGCTCCGTAGTCCTGATCGTACTGGAAGACGCTGCCCGTGATCGGGGCGTTCATGGGATAGAGCTCGCCGCCCCCTACGCCGTTCACGAGATAGAGGTAGCCGTGGCGGACCAGTCGCTCGTACACGTGCTCGTGGCCCGCGAAGACTGCCGTGGCACCCCAGTCGTGGTACGGCCACCGTGCGCTCAAGGTGGACCCGTCCGAGCAGTAGGGCGGGTGATGCAGGACTACCACCTTCCAGGTGGCGGTAGACGCCTCCAGTCGTTCCTTGAACCAGGCCGTTTGAAGCGAATCGCTCTCGATGCCGTCCGGCTCGCGCGGGTCGCTGTTGAGGACGAACAGGTGCACCGGCCCGCGGACAACATCGTAGTAGCGCTCGTTGTTCGGCAGCGTGAAGTAGTCGAGATAGGGGCGGTACCCGGCCGTACGGTTCCAATCATGGTTTCCGATCGACGGGAAGAAGCGGTTCTCCTGCACCGGGGGCGGCGCGTATTGCCCGTGATAGGGATAGATGTATTCCGAGTAGTACTGCCCGATGTTCGCGTCAATCGTGATCGCCTGGCCCCCCGGATAGTTGTTGTCTCCCGTCGTCACGATGAAATCGGGGTTCCAGCTTTTCACGAGGGCAGCCACGTCGGCCTCGGGTTGGCCGGCCAGACCGTAGTCGCCGATCACGGCAAAACGCACCACCGTCTCCTGCGCTCGCATGGGGGCAGTGCCGGTGCCCAACATGGCCGCGACCGCGAGAGCTGCGGCGCCAAAAAAGATGAGCAGCCGCCTGGAGACGCTTCCCCGGGACGAGTCGGAGGTGCACCCGGAATGGGTCGCATGTTTCATGGAGTAGTCCGCTCGCAAAAACCCCGTCTCTCTCACGCGTGGATGGGGTGAGATGCCGATCCAGGGTGCCCGGCTCGATCTACCGCAAAACCTCATCTCTCCAGGGCGACCCGAGCCGGAGCGGCAGCGCCCATCCAGGCCGCGCATCATGCCGAACCTCGCAGAGCGCGGCGGCCCGGCTCTCCGCCTCTTAAAACCGTCGCTTTCTCCCCCGAGGAGCGGATCGGGACCTAAGTACCTGCCGCGACGCGCTCCATGGGGACGCACGTGCCTTACGCCGGTAAGCCCTGATCTGACACCATGCGGTTGCTGCCGGTCCCCGCTCTATCGTTGAGACCGGAGCCGAGCCGCCGTCGCCCGTTCACCGGGATTGGAGGCGGTAGAACACTGCATCTTGTCCATTCCAGTCGGGCCGAACCTTGCCCCATTCGGGGCGGAAGCACGAGGAGACAGCAGTTATGAAGCGTATGGTGCCGGTTTTCGCCCTGCTGGCGACGGCAATGGGCGCGCTCGCGGCGTTTGCAAACGAGACGGCGACCATCGTCGTCACTACCAATCCCACACGCGCGTACCGGGGGGTGAACACCCCCAACATCACTCTGAGCGCGACGCTTTCCGGCGCATCCGGGAACAATCACAAGATCGACTTTTACGTCAACAACGTACCCTTTGGGGTCGTAACTGCTAACTCCAGCGGGGTTGCCACCATGCAGGTGACCTACACGGGAACTCACCTGACCCGTGGAGCGATCAGCACCCTGGCTGTTGGGGAAAACCGCATCGAGGCGGCGCTGGAGCGTGGGCAGAATACCGTTCGGGGCACCACCATCTTCACGGTCGACGCCCCGGTCAGCGTCTCAACCGAGACGAGCCTGCAGGTAAGCCCCGGAAGCGCGCTCCTCGGCTCCACCGACCCGGTCACGCTCACCGCCACCGTCACCGCCAACGGACAGCCGGTGCCGAACCACTCCTCGGTGCTGTTCTACGTGGATGAGGACATCCTGATCCCGGGCGCCGTCGCCACCAGCAACGGCGTGGCGACCAAGACGGTCGACGTGAGCAGCCTGGCCGCGAACGGGCACACCTTCAAGGCGGTCTACCAGACCAGCCCCAGCCCGGTGATCTCCGGCAGCGTCTCGTATGAGTACCAGTCGTCTTGCGATACCCAGGACTTCGAGATCATCGCGGACCAGCTGGCGCCGGAGACGCAGGTGACTCTTTCGAATGCGGACCCGGACCACTATCCCGCGCCGAATGCTGCCGAGTGGTTCCGCGGCCCGGTCCGGGTGGAGCTCAACGTAACGGACGACAACACCGGCGTCCGCACGCTGCGCTACCAGATCGATAAGCAGGAGACGATCGGCGGACCGGTGCAGGTCGGAACTCCCGTGTCGGTGCCGGGCAATAACCAGCGGAGCTTCACTTACGTGCTGCCGCAGCCGGTAGCCGGGGACGGGGTCTACACGCTCTACTACAGCGCGGTCGACGCCAGCAACAACGAGGAGCGCGCCACGGACTCCCTCTACAAGAAGCGCGAGATCCGGATCGACGGCACCCGGCCCGTCATCACGAAGCCAGACGATATCGTGACCGAGGCTACCAGCCCCGCCGGGGCCGTTGTGAGCTTCGCTGTCCCGACGGCGCTCGACGCAGTGGCGGGAGTGATTCCGGTGATGAACGCGCCGGAGTCCGGAGCCACCTACGGACTGGGTGAGCGCGAGTTCAATCTGACGGCAACCGATCTCGCGGACAACGTGGCCGAGGCGCTGTTCCGGATCCGGGTGGTGGACACTACTCCGCCGGTGATCAACAATGCCCCGGAAGACATGATCGTGGAAGCGACCGGCCCGGACGGCGCGGCGGTGACCTACTCCGCCACCGCCACCGATATCGCGGACAGCAGCGTGGAAGTGCTCTTCAATCCGCCGTCCGGCTCCATTCTGCCCCTCGGAGAGACCAAAGTCGAGTACTCCGCCACCGATGACTCCGGCAACGCGGCGGGCGGCTTCTTCTTCGTGACGGTGCGGGACACCACCGATCCGGTGATCGAGAATGCTCCGCAGGACCTGACCGTGGAGGCGACCGGCCCGAACGGCGCCGTGGTGACCTACTCCGCCAGCGCGACCGACCTGGTCGACCCCAGCGTGGAGGTGGTCTTCAGCCCGGCTTCCGGCTCGACGCTCGCGCTCGGCGCAACCCTCGTCAGCTATTATGCCGAGGATGACGCCGGGAATCGCGCCGACGGCTCCTTCACGGTGACGGTGCAGGACACTACCCCGCCGGCGATCGCCGCGCAGGCAGACCTCACGGCCACGGCCACCGCGAACAACGGCGCGCAGGTCTTCTTTACCCCCAGCGCCGTCGATCTCGTGGACCCGGAAGCTTCGGTGAACGCCGCGCCGCCGTCGGGCTCCTGGTTCCCGGTCGGCACGACCGAAGTGACGATCACCGCCCGGGACGACGCGGGCAACGTGGCGACCCGGACCTTCAACGTCCGGGTGACCTACGCGTGGAGCGGGGTGCTCCAGCCGATCAACGGGCCGGGTAGTCCGGTCTCGGTGTTCAAGCAGGGAAGCACCATTCCGGTGAAGTTCCAGATTCCCGGGATCACCAACGCGGTGGCGAAGCTCTACGTGGCGAGGGTAGGGGACACTCTCTCCGGAGAGGAAGAGGCGGTCTCCACCGCCGCCGCCGACAGCGGGAACCAGTTCCGCTACGACAGCACGAACAGCCAGTACATCTTCAACCTGTCTACGAAGTCGCTGCAGGCAGGTCTCTACCGGCTGCGGATCGACCTGGGTGACGGCGTGGAGCGGACGGTCAACGTCTCGCTTCGGAAGTAGGACCGGGGGGGGGGGGGGGGGGGGGGGGGGAGGGGGCGGGGGG
>JBKBRF010000001.1:5995-31204 GCA_046292385.1 Armatimonadota bacterium
GGCACTGCCGGTGCTCCGAGCGCGCACCTACCTCTAGGGGTGGGCAAGAGTTCTGCCGGATGCCCGCCTCGGACTAAAGTCGAGGCTACTGAGAGCGAAGCCCGCCTGCGCGGGCTCAGACCTGCCGGTATGAAAAGCTGGCGTTGCTTTCTTCCTGCCGCTTATGCGGCGGGCGGTGCGAGGGCCGCGAGCGCATCCTCCAGCAACTCCACGGCCGGCCCCAGCTGCTGCAGATACGCACGCGCCGCCGCCGGGTCGCCGGCCTGCAGCGCCGCTTCCAACTGGCGCGCCAGCTCTACCAGGCGAGGCGATTCCAGACCCATGAAGAGGCCCTTGAGAGCATGGCAAACCTCCAGCGCCTCGGCGGCTCGCTCCGCCCTCACCGCCGCGTCGAGCCTTTCGTGGAGCGGTGGGTACTCGGAGAGGAGGTCCTGACGCAGCTGCCGGAGGAAGCACCGGTCGCCGCCCACGCGGTGGAGCAGCGCGCGCGCATCCAGGAGCGTCAGGCCGGCAACTCGGCCGGCGTGCGCGTCCCTTCCGGGCAGAAGCCGGCAGACGGCGGTGAGGACCGCCTGCCGCTGGATCGGTTTCGTGAGAAAGTCGTCCATCCCGGCAGACAGGCACCGTTCACGGTCGGCGGGCGACGCGCTAGCGGTCACGGCGAGGATCGGCACGTGCTCTCCGGCGGGCTCCCGCTTCCGGATCTCCCGGGCGGCGGTGAAGCCATCCATCTCCGGCATCCGGCAGTCCATCACGATCAGATCGTACGCCGTCCGCCGCGCCCTCTCGACTGCCTCCCGCCCCGTACTGACCAGGTCCACCCGAAAGCCGGCTTGCTCCAGGATCAGGCGCGCCAGGCTCTGGCTGCAGCGATTGTCTTCCGCCACCAGCGCCCGCCCTGCCGCGGAGATTGCCGGAGCGGAGTGCGCTCCGGGGTCAGCGGCTTCCGACGCGTCCCGGAGCGTCTCGGCCTGCTCCGGCTCCCGGGTCTCCGCGTCCGGCGCTTCCGCGTCCGAGAGTGTCTTCCGAAGCTCGTCCGTGTGAACGGGCCGGACGAGATACCGCGCGTCATGCTCTCCCGCGAGGTGCGGGAGGATGGCGGACTGGCAGAAGATCACCACCCGGATCCCCCGGAGCCGGGGATCTTCACGCCAGCGCCTGATCTCCTGGAGATCGAGGTCCGGTAGGTCGCCGTCGAGCAGGACCGCCGCGGGCGGGCTCTCGCTCCGCACGCAGTCCTTGAGCTGGCGGAGCACCTCGCCGGCAGTGCCGCAGTCGACGACACGCGCCCCCCAGCTCTCGAGCTGCTCCCGGAGGGTGCGCCGCGCGATCTCTCCGTCGAGCGCCGCCAGGACGAGGCGCCCCTGCAGGCCGGAAGACGGGAGGCTGGGCGGCCAGGCGCCCCGATCCAGCGGGAGCCGGAGTGAGAGCCAGAAGGTAGAGCCTCTTCCGGGACGGCTCGTGACGGAGAGCGTCCCGCCCATCAGCACCGCGAGCTCGCGGCTGATCGTCAGCCCCAGGCCTGTTCCCCCGAACCGCCGGGTGGTGGTGCGGTCGGCCTGGCTGAACTGCTCGAAGATCCGCTCCTGCGCGGCCTCCGCGATCCCGATGCCGGTATCTTCCACCCCGATAACGAGCTGCGCCTGCTCCTCGGTCGCGAGACCTTCCACGTTCACCAGCACGTGCCCGCGCTCGGTGAACTTGATCGCGTTGTCGACCAGGTTCAGCAGGATCTGGCGAATGCGGCCCGCATCCCCGACTACGAAGCGCGGCACCTCGGGAGCGTAGCGGACCACCAGGTCGACACCTTTCTGATCCGCTCGGGAGGCGGTGAGGTCCCCGACCTGTTCCACCACGGAGAGGAGATCGAACGGCACCGGCTCGATCTCCAGCCGGCCCGCCTCTACCTTCGAGAAGTCGAGGGTGTCGTTGATCACCGTGAGGAGCGCTTCCCCGGACTGGTGCATGATCTCCGCCAGGTGGCGCTGGGCCGGCGGCAGCGGGGTGTCGAGGAGCAGCCCCGCGGCCGCGATGACGCCGTTCAGCGGCGTGCGGAGCTCGTGACTGACGGTGGCGAGGAACTCCGACTTGAAGCGAGAGGCTTCCTCCGCTCTCGCCAGGGCGAGCTCCAGCCGCTCTGCCTGCTTCACGAGCTGCGCGGAGAAGCGGTGCGCTTCGATCCCCAGCGCCAACTGATGCGCCGCGGAGTCGAGGGCATGCAGCATGGCGTCCGACACGGGGGCGCTCACGAGGAGCGAGCAGACTCCCACCAGGCGATCCTCCACCAGCAGCGGCTGGCAGATGAAGGTGCGCTCTCCGGGAAGCTGGAGCAGCTCCTCGTCGGCCACGCTCGGGTCCGCCGGCACGGTGGAGGTGACGAGCTTCCGGCCGGCTTCCGCGATCCTTCCGACGGTCAGCTCTCCGAGCGACACCTGCAGTGAAGCGGGGCGGCGCGCGTGCGAGCCGCGGAACTCCACCTGCAGCTGAAGGAGCTGCTCACCGGGATGATAGAGCCAGATGCGGAACAGCTCCGTCGACAGACCGGCCGAGAGGATCTCCCCGGAGCGGTGCAGCATCATCGGGAGGGCGGATCGCTCGGTGACGGTTTGCCCAATCTCGGCGGTGAGCAGCGCCAGGCGCGCCTGGTTTCGGAGCTCGGCCTCTCCTCGCCGGCGTGCCTCGGTCAGCGAGCTGATCAACAGGGCGGTCAGGGTAAAGATCGCCATCCGGACGCCCGTCGCGAGACCAATCTCGATCCGCCCGAGCGGGGGAATGAAGAGCAGGTCCATCACGGCGACCGAGACGAAGCCGCAGACCACGCCGGGAACGAAGCCGCCCCACCAGGCAGAGAGAAATACGGCCAGGAAGAAGAAGGAGGCCGGCGCCGGCTGCCAGTGGGACGCGAGCAGGTGCGTGATCGTCGCCGCAGCCAGGGCAAACCCGGGAGCCAGCACCGCCCGCCGCAGTTGCGGCGCCAGCGTGAAGCTCGGCGGCGGAGCCACGGGTAGTCTCGGAAGGTGCTGGTGCATGCGCTCCCTGCAGGATCGGCTGGCCGCCATGCTGCCGGCATGGCGGCCGGTTGCTCGAGCTCGACGCCGGAAGTCCGTCCGAAGCGTCTCCCTCACCGGGCCTGGATCAGCGCTCCTGGAGGACGTGCTTGACCAGCGACGCCCGGGTGCGCGGCTCGCAGCCAAGCTTGTTCAGGGAGCGCTCCAGCGCGCGCTTCACCGCAGTCTCCGTGACCGGCTCGTTCCACTCGGCGGAGAGCGCTCTGGCGACCTGGCGCAGGGTCAGAGAGGTGTCCATCACCTTCAACACCACGCCTTTCTCGCGCTCCGTGAGGCGGGCCCGCCGCGCCACGCGCTCGACCGCCTCGGCAGCGCTCGCGGCGGAGCTCGTGCCCGCCTCGTCCGGCGACTTTTGTAAATAGGCGCGGCGGACGGTTGCCGCCAGCTCTTCCGGCGCACAGTTCTTGCTCAGGCAGCCCCATGCCCCCGCCAGGCGTCCGAGCTCCACCAGGTTCTCATGCGCGGTGAGGACGATGACCCGCGAGTGCGGAGAGCATACCCGGATCCGGGTGGTGGCCTGGGCGCCGCTGAGGTGGGGCATGTCGAGGTCCATCAGGATGACGTCCGGATGCAGCTCGGAGGCGATCTGAACCGCCTCCCGGCCATCCGCCGCCTGCCCGACGATGCAGAAGTCCGGCTCGGCACTGAGCTGCCGGGCGAGGAGCGAGCGGAGCAGCCGGGTATCGTCGGCAATCACAATGCGGATCGGCGGCATCTTCGGATCGGCCTGGTCTCTCCGTTGCTGGACTACGCCAGAGGCAGGAGCCGGCGGCTGGGGCCGCGGGGGAGCGAGGCGCACCACACATGGTCGCGGTACTTCCACAGCAGAGTTGCGTGCGCGAGTGCATGGTGTGCAATGACCCGCAGGTCCGCCCCGCCGGGCCCGCGCGTCTAGAATCGCTCGTAGAGCTGAGAGCCGGAGCTGCTCGGGGAAAGTAGCAGAGGCGGCTTGGACCCGAAAGCAGACGCCACAGGCCGAGCCGCCGCCGAACGAAACGCGCGGGCGACGGCCCGGATCCGGATCACGGGCGAGGATCTGTGCGCACCCTCGGCGAATGACACGCCAGGAGAACTCAGCGCACTATGTCCGTCATGAAGCGATTACTGGTCAGCATCGGGGTGACCCTCGCTGCCGCCATCCTCTTCGCCCTCATCTACCCGGCGGTTCGGGGAGAGGCCGCGAACAGTCCGAACGACGCATTGGGCTACTGGCTGGGCACCCTCGGCATCCCCGCGGTCTTCCTGGTCAGCTTCTACGGGTCGCTCTATCTGGCGCGGAAATAATCGGACACGGAGGCTGTCGCCGGCGAGTTGTCGGGTGATGAGGCCCGACCCCGGAGGGCTCCGCGTCCAGCCTCTGGCGCTCTGCCTGGCCGGTGGACTTTCTGCCAGTGGAAAAGCTACTGATCGTGAGCGAATGCCAGGAAGAGGCCGACTGGATGTCGAGGAGTCTGCAGGCCTTGGGGTTTGACGTGGCGACTTGCAGCGACGGAAGCAGGGTAGCCCCGGCAGTCCTTCAAGCGCGACCCGACGCAGTCGTCTCCGCACGCCCGCTGGCGATGGCAGTCACCTTCGCACTGGGAGCAGCAGTCGCGGGAACGCTCGTCACAGGCCGTCTCTTTGACGCCACTCCCCGGTATCTCAGGTTCTGCTTTGCGGTTCTAGCGGGAGTCCTGGTCGGAGCACTTCTACGGGAATGACTCCGGCGGCCGACACAGGAGTGTGATGGACAGACAGCTACAGATCCACGTGCGCGGCGGAGTCGGTCTCCTACTCCTGATCGTCTTGAGCTCTTCGTGTGTCACGAACAAGCGAGCAGCAGCTCCATCGTTCGCTGGCCAGGAGCGTGTCCAGAGCAGGGACCCGCAGGAGACGGCGAGCGCAGTGCAGGAACAGGTCGGCCAGGCGGAGGCGGTAGTGGGGGAGTACCTGCAGCGGATTCGGCAGGGCAAGCTCCAGGCCACTTACGGCCTTACAGCACCGGAATTCCGCCGGAGGACGCCGCTGAAGGTGCACGTGCGCTTCAGCCGGCTGCTGCTCCGCAGCTTACAGCGCTATCCGGAGCCGGTGGTGACGGACCGGCGGATCGGCATTGATCCCGCCTCACCCCACGTGAAGCTGACCTATCGCGTCGGCCCCGAGTGGAAGGCTGCCCCGCTCATCTTCTACGTGGTGCCGATTGGCGACAAGTGGTACGTCAGCAGCATCCACTTCGACGCCGGCAAGCACTCCAAGATCGAACGCACGTAATGCCGCCGCGCTTCGATGCCGGGGCAGAAAGCGAAAAGAGCCGCCAGGATGACCTGGCAGCTCCTCTTCAGCGCGCCCGACGGGACTTGAACCCGCGGCCTCCGGCGTGACAGGCCGGCACTCTAACCAACTGAGCTACGGGCGCTCGCGACAGGCAGAATATTAGCAGATGGCCCCTGGGCGCGCAATACCTGTTTTTGCGCCGATCGCCGGCCCTGCGGCCGGGCGGAGCCGGGATGGTAGAATGCGGGAGAGCGTGCCGGCGGTCGACACGCGCCGCTCCGGAGCCACCCGATGCCCGCCGAAGATCCCCGCGCTGAAGCCGAGCGCTACTACCAGGAGGCCCGCGCCCGCGGCCTGGAGGGGAACGTCACCGGGGCGCTGCCGCGCTACCTGCGGGCGCTGGCGCTGCTGGAGGGGCTGGACGAGGCTGCCTGGCGGGCGGAGATCGCCTTCGAGATCGCGGCGATGAACCAGGAGTGCGGCGACTCCGGCGAGGCGCGCCGCTGGTACGCGGAGGCGCGGCGGCAGTTCCGGGAGTTGGGCGACCGTTCCCGGGCGGCGGCGGTCGTCTTCCGGCAGGCGCAGGTGGAGCAGGGGCGGGGCGACATGCCGGCGGCGGAGGCGCTCTTTCGCGAGGCGGAGGCGGCGTGCGCGGAGCTGGACGACCTCGCCGGCGCGGCGCGTGCCCGGGCGGCGCTGGGGCTGCTGCTCTGGGAGCTGGGCCGGGAAGAAGAGGCGGTCGCGCTGGCGCTGGCGTCTCTCGCCGAGCTGCGGCGGCTCGACCCGGCCGCCGCGCGCCCGGTGCGGGAGGCGGTGCGGGCCTGGTCCGAGCGGATCGGGCGCGTCCGCTACCGCCGGCTGCTGCAGGCTGCCGGGGCCGGGCCGGAGCTATTGACCGACCTGATGGAGTGAGCAACTTGGACGTACCGAAGCCGACCGATCCCGCCGCGCGCGTCGACGGCGAGCTGCAGCGCTGGAGCCGCATCTACGCGGGCGAGGAGTACTACTACGGGGACGACGCGGGCCCCGTGGCGCGCCGGGCGGTGCGCTATCACCGGCCATTCGCCCGTCCCGGAGCCACGGCGCTCGACACCGGCTGCGGCGAGGGGCAGGACCTCGCCTACCTGGTAGAGGTGGGCTACGAGGTGACCGGCGTCGAGTTCACCGACGGCGGCGCGGAGAAGTCGCGGCGGCTGCTGCGCGACCGGGGCCTGGCGGGCGAGGTGCGGCAGGAGGACTTGCGCGAGACGCTGGGACTGCGGGGCGGGGCGGGGCTCGACCGCCAGTTCGACCTGGTCCTCTGCGTCAACGTGCTGCAGTTTCTCGGTGCGGACGGCCTCCCCGCCCTGCAGGCGCTGAAGGAGCGCGTGTCGCCCGGCGGCGTGCTCGGCCTCAGCCTCTTCGGCCGCGCGCCGGAGCAGCCGGAGGTGCGCGGGACCCTATGGTTCGTCACGCTGCCGCAGGTGCTGGCGCTGTTCGAAGGCTGGCAGCCGATGGAGGCCGCGAGCCTCTATCAGTGGAACCTGGCAACGAACGAGCCGCAGCCGTTCGTAACACTGATAGTGCGGAAGAGCGCGCCTTCGGGGAGGGTCCAGGGTTTAGGGTCTAGGGTCTAGATCTAGCGGTTGCGGATGCGCCCGTGCGTACGCGAGGCATCTCTTTTGGGTGGCTTGATCCGGTGCAACCACACGACCGAGAGCCTGGCCAATCGCACGGCGAACCCGCTCCCACAGCCCTAAACCCTACCCCCTAAACCCTAGACCCTACGAAATGACTGCCACCCAGCCCCGCCTGCGAAGGGCCGCCTCCCGCACCGCCGGCTTTCTGGCGCGCCTGCTCGCGACGGCGCGGCTGGAGGCGCGGCTGGCGATCGGGAGCCCAGCGCCCTGGGTGGTGGGGGCGATCCTGGGGCTGCTCGGCTACATCGCGGTGCGGGCGGCGCCGGATCCGGCGTCGTTCCCGATCGGGGTCACCCTCTCGCAGGAGCTGGGGCCGCTGGCGGGGGCGCTGCTGCTCTTCCTGGCGGCCAGCTTCGCGCACCGGCCGGTGCGGTACGAGGTGACGGAGCTGCAGGACACCAAGCGCGCCGGCTCGGAGGAGCTGCTGCTGGGGCGCTGGCTGGGAATGGCGGCGGGAGTGCTGGTGCCGCTGCTGGTGGAGTACGCCGTGGCGATGGCGGCGCAGAAGTACCACTCGGACCAGCCGGTGGTGCCCGCCGCCTACCTGGGGTCGCTGCTGCGGCAGCTTCCGCCGGTGCTCTTCCTCACCACGCTTTCGTTCTCGCTGGTCGCCTCTACCCGCGTGCTGGTGCTGGGCGCCGGCCTGGCGGGGCTGCTCTGGTTCGCCATCTTCTTCGGGGAGAGCTACTACCCCACGGTGCTGCGGATCCAGCTCTCGCAGAACGCGCCGGTCTTTCTGGGGCTGACGGCGACGGTGCTGCTGACGATGCTCTGGGGCTACCAGGGCGGGCGGCGGGTGCGCGGCTCGCGGGTGGGGCGGCTGCTGGGCGCGGCGGCGGTGCTGGCGCTCTGCGCGACCTCGCTGCGGGGCGTCTACCAGTCGCTGGCGCTCCCCGGCAAGCACTCCGCCGTGGCGACCTGGCAGCGGCTGCGCGACTCCCGCCGGCTGCCGGAAGACCCGCCGCCGAACTTCGCCTGGACCGATATTGAGGGCCGCCGCGTCTCCCTCGCCACGCTGCGGGGGGAGCCGGCGCTGGTGGTCTTCTTCCAGCCCAAAGACGGAGAGCTGATCTCCCTGCTCCGGCGGCTGGCGGCGCTGCGGAGAGAGTACGCCCCGCGCGGCCTGGAGGTGCTCGCCGTCTGCCTTTCGGAAGACCTGCACCTGGCGCGGGACGCCGCTCGGCTGGCTGGCGCCCCGCTGACGCGGGAGCTGCCGATCGTCACCGATTGGGGCCTGCCGAATGCCGACGGGTTCCCAATGGAGAAGCCGCCGTCGGTCGTCTCCCGTGCCCTGCGGATCGGCGCTACCCCGACCGCCCTGCTTTTCGATCCGGAAGGCCGCGAGATCCAGCGCGGGCTGCCGGTCGACGCCGCCTCGCAGGACCAGTTGAAGCTGCGCCTGGAGGCGGTGCTGAAGGGCGACTACTCCGCGCCGCCGGAGCCGGAGCAGCCGGAGAACCTGCCCGGGCAGGGCGAGCCGGGCCGCCCGGAAAGCGGAGCGGGAGACGCGAGCGGCTCACCCCCGCAGGCCCCGGCCCCCGGGGAGGAGGCGCCCGGCCGATGATCGCGCAGCTCCGCTACAACCTGAAGATCGTGGCGCCGACCCTCCTCTGGAGCGGCATCCTGGTCGGCGCGCTGGTGGCGCTGGTGCTCTGGGTCCAGTTCCGGAACACGGAGCCGTTCTCCGCCGGCACCGCCTCCTCGCTCGCGGAGCAGCTGGTGCCGGTGATCGCCGCCTTCTTCTCCGCCGGGGTGCTGGACGCCGAGATGAAGCGCGGCGCGCACGAGCTGCTCCGGAGCAAGCGGCGGCCGCTCTGGCACACCGTCGGCTACCGGGTGCTGGTGGCGGTGGCGGCGGCGCTGCTGGTCGGCCTCGGCATGCTGCTGGCGCTCCACTTCGGGCTCCGCCGCGTGCCGCTCGGCATGATCCTGCTCGCCTGTATTCCACCCTCGCTCTGCCTGGCGCTCGTCTCCCTCTGGACCCGCGTCCGTCTCGGCAACGCCTTCATCGGTTACGTGGTGGCGCTCGCCGCCTGGCTCGGCATCTTCTTCACGGAAGGGGTGCTGGGGCCGGTGCTCGGCATCCGCATCAACCCGCTGCTCACCTTCTCCAGCTACACCGACCTCCTCAACGCCCGCGCCGCCGGCGCGGAGGCGGCCACTCCCTACGTCGACTGGTGGTGGGCCAGCAAGGTCGCCCTGCTCGTCGTCTCCGCGGCCGTCTTCGTGAGCATCACGCGGCGGGTAGAGAATCTGGTGGAAGGCGATTGAGCCGGGGGACGGGGGCTGGGGACACCCGGACCTCGCCCCCCGGCGGAGCCTGCCGGAATCGGCGCTAGGCCAGCAGCGATTTCAGGAGCTGCGCCTCGTGCACGTCGGTCAGCCGCTCGTCGCGGTTGCCATGGCGGAAGGTGACCCGCTTGTGGTCCAGGCCCAGCAGGTGGAGCAGCGTGCCGTGGAGATCGGCGACGGTGACCACGTCCTGCACGGCGCGGTAGCCGAACTCGTCGGTGGCGCCGTGGGTGACGCCGCCCTTGATGCCGCCGCCCGCCAGCCACATGCTGAAGCCGCGCTTGTGGTGATCGCGCCCGTCCTTCCCTTCCGCAAACGGAGTGCGGCCGAACTCTCCGGTCCAGACCACCAGCGTCTCGTCCAGCAGGCCGCGCTGCTTCAGGTCCGCCAGCAGGCCGGCGACCGGCAGATCGGTCTGGCGGCAGAGCGAGCGGTGCCCCTCGGTGTTGTTGGCGTGGGTGTCCCACGGCTGCCCGGCCATCATCACCTGGACGAAGCGGACCCCCCGCTCCACCAGCCGCCGCGCCATCAGGCACTGCCGGCCGTAGGTCGCCGTCTCCCCCTGGTCCAGACCGTAGAGCGCGCGGGTGGTCGCCGGCTCTTTCGAGAGGTCGAGGGCGTCGGTCGCCGCGAGCTGCATCCGCGCCGCCAGCTCGAAGTTGGCGATCCGCGCCTCCAGCTCCAGGTTGTCTTCCCGGCCCTTACGGTGCTCCCGGTTCAGCTTCTGGAGCAGCTCCAGGCGGGCGCCGGCGGCGTCGCGCGGGACCTTCGGCTCCAGGTTCAGGATCGGCGAGGTATCGGTAGCGCGGACCGGCATCCCCTGGTAGAGCGGGGGCATCCAGCCGCTCGACCAGTTCCGCGCGCCGTCGACCGGCAGCCCGCCGGGGTTCAGCAGTGCCACGTAGGCGGGGAGGTCCTGGTTCTCGGTCCCGAGCGCGTAGGTGATCCAGCTCCCCATCGTGGGCCGGCCGGCGACCGGCGAGCCGCTGTGCATGTGGCAGCACGCCTGCTCGTGGTTCTCGTGCTCCGAGACCATGGAGCGGATGACGGAGACGCTGTCCGCGTGCTTCGCCAGCTCCGGCAGTAGCTCGGAAAGCTCCAGTCCGGACTGCCCGTGGCGCGCGAACTGGAACGGGGTGCCGAGCCAGACGCCGGTCTTCTTCGGGTCGACGTCGTTCACGAACCCCTCGCCCGGCTTCTCCCCCGCGCGGCGGTTCAGCTCCGGCTTCGGGTCGAAGAGGTCGACCTGGCTCGGCCCGCCGTTCTGGAAGAGATAGATCACCCGCTTCGCCTTCGGCGCATAGTGCGGGGGCCGCGGCGCCATCGGGTTCGCCCCCTCCGCCGGCGGAGCCTCGGCGCGCGCCTCCTCCGCCAGGAGCGCGGTTAACGCCAGCGCGCTCGCCCCCATTCCGAGTCGGGAGAAGAGCTCCCGCCGGGAGAGCTGCCGCAGCAGCCGCGCGCGCTGTCTCAGGTCAAATTCACTCATCGTTTTCCTCATACTCGCCCGGAGGCCGACCTGGCGAGGCCGTCCAGCGCCGAAAGGCTGTCCTCGATCCGCTTCAGATCGGCGCCGAGCATCACCAGCTCCGGGTGGAACTCCGAGACCAGGGCGCGAGTCCAGCACTTCATGGCGCGGTGGACCAGCACCTCTTCCAGCGCCGTCTCGTACTCGCGAGAAGGGGCCGCGGGGGCCGCGCCTTCGATTCGGATCAGCTCGGCGAGCCGCGTCTGGTACCGCTCCATCTCGGCACAGATCCGCTGCATCGCGACCGCGAATTCATACCGGGTGAGAGTCTTCCTGCCGGCAAAAGTACCGTCCGGATAGCCGGTGAAGATCCCGGCCGCCCCGAGCTCGTTGACGATCTCGTAGGCGGGATGGCCGACGTCCTGCGCGACGACCAGCGGAACGTCCTCGAAGGCGCTCGGAGGCTTCTCGGCGGACGCCAGTGCGTGCGGCCTTGCGAGCGCGGCAAGCCGTTCCACCCTAGCCGTCCACGCCGCCAGCTCCTGCTGCCGGCCGTCCGGCTCCGCCTTCATCAGCTTCAGGACCGGCGTGGACTGATCCAACAGCACGCGGTGCCATCCGAGCACCGCCCGCAGCCGCCCCGGCTCTGCGGAGCAGGCGAGCAGCTTCTCCCGCACCCCACCCGGCTTGCTCCCCGCCTGGAGCGAGGTGACGACCCTCCGCAGATGGTCGTGCATCCCCTGCGCTACCTGCGCCACCTGGTGACGCGTCCAGCCGCCATCGTAGCTCCCCAGAAGCGCAGCCCCCAGCGGCAGTCCGCACCCCAAGTCGAGGTACGACGCCACCTGGAGGAGCAGCCGCGACTCCGGGTGCGCTTCGAACGCATTCCCGGCTGCCGGGGCGGGTCGGGTCAGCTCCCGGGGCAGGAGCGGCTCGGCGCGCGCAGCGGCCCCGGGCATCGCCAGCCCGAGAAGGGTCCACCGCAGCACGTCGCGCCGGGAGCTTGTCATCGCCGGACTCTCCGATCTCAATCGACGTAGAGGAACTCGTTCGCGCTCAGGAGCGCCTGGCAGAGATCGGCCCAGGTCAGCTGCCGCGCTTCCGCTGCTGCTTTCCCCGCCGCGCGGTAGCGCGCCTCCTGCTCCGGCAGGAAATCGAGCACCGCGGCCAGCTCGGCCGGCGACGGCCCGCGGCCGAGCGCGAGACGGTAGGCGCGGTCGGCCGCGGCCCGGACGCCCTGCTCCGGCGGCGCTTCTTTCAGCACGCGCGCGGCGAAGTTCCCGGACTGCGCCGTGATGAAGGTGCTGTTCATCTGCGCCAGCGCCTGCGTGGCGGTGGTGGAGACGACCCGCCGCGTGCAGTTCGTCTCCATTACCGGCGCGTCGAAGGTGTTGAGCAGTGTTACCGGCATGGAGCGGCGCACCAGCAGGTAGATCGAGCGCCGGCCGGGGCCCGCTTCTCCCGCGGCGATGATCTCGCCGGTCGCTACCGTCTCCGTCCCCACCGGCTCGCCGAATAGCTTCAGGTCGAGCGTCCCCGCCGCGGCGAGCACCGCGTCCCGCACCGCCTCCGCCTCCAGCCGTCGCGCTCGCTGCCGCCAGAGCAGCCGGTTCTCCGGATCTTTCGCCGCCGCCTCCGGCCGCAGCGCGGACGCCTGCCGGTAGACCGCGGAGGTGACGATGAGGCGGTGGAGCGCTTTGATCGACCAGCCGAATCCACTCGACGGAGAGACAGAGAGACGGAGTGACGGAGAGAGCTGTGCCCGCGTGGCAGGCTGCGCTTCTCGGGAAGCGGCGGTTCGGACTCGCACTATCCCTCTGTCTCTCCGTCCCTCTGTCCCTGAAGTCCCTCTGTCACTCTGTCTCTCTGTCGCTACCGCATCAGGGGTAACCGGCGCCGTGAAAACAGAAGCGAGAAAGTCGAGAAGCTCCGGGTGCGAGGGCCGATCTCCGGAGCGGCCGAAGTTGTCGAGGGAGCGGACGATCCCCTCCCCGAAGTGGTGAGCCCAGACGCGGTTCACCAGCACGCGGGCTGTCAGCGGGTGGTCCGGACGGGTCAGCCACTGCGCCAGGGCGGTCCGGCGGCCGGTGGTGGCGGCATCCGCGGCGGGAGTGGGCAGGGTAAAGCCGCCGGTCGCCTCCGCCAGGATGGCCGGGATGCCCGGCTCCACCGGATCGCCGGGGCGCAGCCAATCGCCGCGGTTCAGCAGGGGGGTCGGCGGCGGGGTGGCGTCCTGGTCGTAGAAGGCGCGGATCTCCGGGTAGACGATCCGCTTCTTCGCCTCCGCCTCCCGGGCGGCGCGGATCTCTCCCTGCGCCTTCGCAAACTCCGGGTAGGCGGCGGCGAGCTCTTCCGCCGTCGGCGCGGCTATAGACTTGTTCTTCTCGATGAGCGCCTTCTGCTCCGGGGTGCGCTTCGCCTCTTCGACCGCCAGCGCGGCGCGGAGGGCGGACTGCTCCTCCACCGGGAGCGACGGCAGCCTCGCCTCCAGGTGGCGGGCGGCGTGGTCCCGCAGCAGCGCCGCGCTCTTCTTCTCCAGCTCCGCGAGCGCGGCATCGACCGCGGCGTTCACCCGCTTCGCCTCTTCCTGCTGGGCGGCGGTGGCGGCGACGATCTGCCGCCGGTAGGTGGGGAGCAGCGCGCCGCGAGGACGAACGGCGCCCATGAAGAGCGCCTGCAGGCGGTAGTAGTCTTTCTGGGAGATCGGCTCGTACTTGTGGTCGTGACACTGCGCGCACTGGACCGTGAGCCCCAGCACCGTGGTGGAGACGATCCGCTGCGTATCGTGCAGCATCCGGTACTGGTACTCGCCGAACTGGTGCGGGTTGAAGTCGTCCCGGGTGGCGTCGACCGCCGTCCGCAGGAAGCCGGTGGCGGTGACCGCCTCCAGCACCTCCGGCGTGAACTCCTTCGCGGTGCGGTAGCCGGAGAGCTCGTCCCCCGCCAGCTGCTCGCGCAGGAACCGGTCGTACGGCTTGTCCGCGTTGAAGCTGCGGATCACGTAGTCGCGGTAGCGCCACGCGTTCGGCCGGAGGCGGTCCTCCTGCAGCACGCCTTCGCTGTCCGCATAGCCGGCGGTATCGAGCCAGTGCCGCGCCCAGCGCTCTCCGTAGTGGGGAGAGGCGAGGAGCGTCTCGACCAGCCGCTCGTAGGCGTCCGGGGCGGGGTCACTCACGAACGTCTCCACCTGCTCCGGCGTGGGGGGCAGGCCGAGCAGGTCGAAGTAGAGCCGGCGGACCAGCGTCCGGCGGTCCGCTTCCGGCGAGAGGCCGAGCCCCTGCCGCTCCAGCTCCGCCAGGACGAAGCGGTCAATCGGGTTCCGCACCCGGTCTTCCGCGCGGACCTTCGGCGCCGCCGGCCGCGCCGGTGGAATGAAGGCCCAGTGGCCCTGCTCCGGACCCTTGCCGGGCGCGCCGGCGCGGATCCAGTCCGCGACCTTCGCCAGCTCCGCGGGAGAAAACTTGCCGCCGCCCTTCGGCATGCGGCCGTCCGCCAGCATCTGGTAGAGCAGACTCTGTCCCGGGTCGCGGCCCGCCACCGAGGGGCCGGAGGCGCCGCCTTCCAGCACGTCGCCCCGCTGCCGGAGGTCGAGGCCCGCGGCCGGGTTCACCGCGCCGTGGCAGCCGATGCAGCGCGCCTGGAAGAGCGGCAGGATGTCGCGCTCGTAAGACGGCGCCGCCTTGCCGGTCGCGGCGAGCGCCAGGACCGGCGCGCCCGCTCCCAGCGCGATCGCGACCCCCGCCGGAAGCCACCTTCGGATCAGATCTCGCACCGCCACTCCTACTCGCCACGCAGAAAAACCGTTCACGCGCCCGCAGGGACCCGCGGAGGATTGGACACCCCTCCCGCGGGCCGGTTGCGGCGCCTTCTCCCCCGCGGTCGCTGCAAAAGCGTGGTCGCGGGAGCTGTATCGGCGCAGCAGCGGGTCCGGGCGCTCCCCGCCCAGCTTTCTCTCTTGCCAGGCAGGGAGTCGCTCCTACTCCTACGAACCGAGCTAATACGCGGGTTAGTCATAGAAAGGATAGGGGGTGGGAATGTCGTTGTCTCGGACTGTAAGCTGGGGATTGCGAGTCTTTCTGGTCGGGTTCGCCGCGGCAGGCGGGGTCGCGGCGGTGGGCGACACGCCGGTTGCGGCGCGGGCGCCGAGCCTGATCGCAGAGCTGGAGCCGATCGAGGGCGTCGATTTCATTTGGGTGACGGCGCTCAACAACCGCGGACAGGCCGTGGGGGCTGGGGTCCGGGAGCTCCAGGATGAGCCCGGCCTCTGGACCGGCCTGTCGTGGCGCAGCACCGCCCCCATCCTGCTGCGGGTCCCGGAAGGGGCGCGCGGCACCTGGCCGCACGCGATCAACAACCGCGGGCTGATCGCGGGAGAAACCGATTTCGGCGACCGCACCCAGGCCACTCTCTGGCGGAAAGGCAAGCCGAAGCTGCTGCCGGAGCTTCCGGACGGCCTGGGAAGCACCGCGCTGGCGCTCAACGACCGCGGCCAGGCCGCTGGCACGGTGCTGACTGCGGATGACTACTGGCTCGCCGCGGTCTGGACCGGGAGACGCCTCCGCACCCTCCCTCCGCTGCCGGAGACGACCCACTCGGAAGCCCATGCTCTCAACAACCGCGGCAAGGTCGCGGGCGTATCGTTGACGTTCAGCGAAGGCACCGAAGGCGAGATTATCGTCCGGCGGGCGACCAGCTGGCACGGCCGGCACGCCACGGCGCTCGGTGAGCCCGAGGGCACCACGGAGAGCGACGTGCTAGACCTGAACGATCGCGGGGACGTGGTAGGCTGGGCGGCGGGCGATTCCGGAATGGTACTCCCAGCCGCCTGGAGCAAGCGCGGCCCCCGGCTGCTGCCGCTGCCCGAAGGGGCGATCGGCGGGATGGCATCCGCGGTCGATTCCCGGGGACGGGTCGTAGGCTGGGTTGGAGACGACAACGGAGTCCGGATGCTGCTCTGGACCGCCCGCGGTACCTTTGACCTGAGCGCGCTGGTGCCGGAGAGCCTGGGTTGGACCACTCTCTTCCCCGAGGACCTGAATGATCGGGGCGAGATCGTCGGCCAGGGCGATCTGAATGGAAAGCGCGCCGCCTTCCGGCTCCGGATTCCCAAGCGGCTGCTCCGCTGAGGCGACGTCGCTCGCCCGGAGACGCGGCCAGGATGAATACGCTGGCATCTCCTGCTGACGCAGCCTCACCCCCGGCCCCTCTCCCGCGGGGAGAGGGGCGCTATCGGTGTGGAGCCTACTCCTCGCCTCCCGGCCGGCAGGGTTTTCCGATCTCTGGGAAACCCTGCCGCTGAGCTCCCTTATCCCAGGCTGCCGGTAAAGCGCGCCGCTTCCTTGCGGTAGTCGTGGAACGGGTTGCGGAGGTCGAGGTAGCGGTCCCGGTCCAGGTAGATGCTGTCCCAGTCGATCACGTAGCGGGGCGACCGCTGCTCCAGGAGCTTGCCGATCACCTCGCCGCGGGCGGCGGCGCGGGTATCGGCGGGTGGGGTAGTGCGGGCCGCCTCGATCTTCTCCTCATCCAGGACGCGCAGCATCTGCCCGGCTTCTACCAGTCCGTGGAAGAGGCCTCGCTCCGGGTCGATGTTGTGGTACTCCAGGTCGAGGCTCTGCATCACGTCGTCGTGCCAGCCCGCGCCTTCCGACTGCCGGTACAGCTCCAGCAGCTTCCGCTTCGCCACCCAGTCGACCCGGTCATCCAGCAGCATCGGGTTCGTCTCCAGGCCGGTGAGCGCGTAGTCCCACTCCCGCAGCACCCAGTCGGTCTGCTCGTCCCGGCCCGCCAGGTAGCGCTGCGCCGTCTCCAGGTAGAGCCGCTGGAGGTCGACCGCCGGCATGGTACGGCCGTCCGCCATCTTGACCGGCCACTGCCAGGACGGGTCGCGGGAGACGGAGCGGAGCGTCTTGATCGGGTCGCTCACCCGCACCTCTTCCGGGATCAGGCTGTCTTCCAGCAGGTCGAGGACCAGCGAGGTGGTGCCGATCTTCATCACCGTGGCCCACTCGCTCATGTTCGCCTCCCCGAAGAGGAGATGGAGGCGGTGCATGTCGCTGAAGTTGTAGTAGCTGTCCCACTTGGGGTTGATGATGGCACGGTTGAACCGGACCTTGGAGGCGACGCTCTTGAGGATGTGGTCCGCGCGCTGGGAGAGCTGGAACTCCACGCTCCGGTCGATCTCGACGGCGTAGAAGTTGTGGACCCAGATGTAGTCGACCTCGTGCTCGCCGATCTCCATCACGTTGTTGCGGAAATCGGTGCGGTTCAGCCGGTGCCCGCCCACGCGGCCGACCCCGGCGTAGATCTGGCGGGTCACCAGGAACGGCAGCAGCAGCGCCACGGCGTCCCGGAAGAACTCTTCGTTCAGGCGGGCCAGGTAGTTCTCATGGCAGCCGAAGGTGTGACCGCCGAAGTGGTCGACGCTGTTGTTGTGGAAGCTGACCTGCCCGTCCAGCCCCAGGTCCCGCAGCGCCTGCTGGAGGATGCGGTGCCCGGCCCGCTCGTGCGCGGCGACGTCGAAGAAGCTGCTGCACTCAGCGGTGGCGTACTCCTCGTGGTCGCCGACCGCGTCGATGTAGAGGCGCCCGCCGTTGCGCAGGAAGCCCCCGGCCCGCGCCGGCTCGAAGGTGTAGTCGCGCGCGTGGAGATCGATCAGGCCGAGCTTCTGCTCCAGGAAGACGTGGTTCTTGACCGCCTCCACCATCCGCTCCGGCTCGCCCAGCTCCGGGTCGTGCACCAGACAGCCGAACTCGGTCTCGATCCCAAAGATGCGTCGTTCCATGTACTACCTTGCGTGAAGCCGGTGCCGCTGGGTGCCTACCGGAACAGCCGGTCGAGTTCGATCTTCAGGCCGGGAAAGAGTGGGGTGGTAAGGACCTCGCCGCGCGCTAAGATCCCCGTCTCCGCGTAGGCGCCGTCCCGAAGCTCCAGCGTGGCGACCGTCTTTCGGGACGGATCCAGGATCCAGTAGTGGGGGATCCCCGCGCGGGCATATTCCTCCCGCTTCACTACCAGGTCGCGCGCCGCATCCTCATCCGAGATGACTTCTACCACCAGCGTCGGTACCCCCGTGACACGGTTCGCGTCAAGATCCACCCGCTTTGCCGCATCCTCTCCAGAGAAGTAGGCAAAGTCCGGGCGGCGCCCGGAGTAGGGGACCGTCGGGATGTCGAGCTCCACGGCCCAGAAACCGCGCGGGTCGTACTGCTCCAGGTAGGGATCCAGCAGCGAGAAGATCTTTCCGCCGGTCCAGCCATGCCGCGGCTTCGGGGACACGAGCTCCTCCAGTTTTCCGTTCACGAGCTCGTATCGGCCCTCGAGGTCGAGTGCAGTGAACTCCTCAAACGTCATCAAGCGCGTTGCTGCTTCGGCCATCGCTCTACCTATTCCGGCGCCCGATCCCCAACAGTCCGGACTGAGGACGCTGCCTATCGGTCCCGAATTTGGAGTGCGGTAGCTTGCTACCGCTTTCGCCGACGATTACGTCTCCAGCCCGCCGGCGTCTGCGAAAGCTTGCTTTCGCCCCTATACGGTTCGCATGGAAGGGAGGCTCCTCAAAGCGGAAGCAAGCTTCCGCACTCCAAAAACCGTCCCGAAGTGCCGATCCCGTGCTACGGAAACTTCCCTGGCGCAGCCTACGACCGGTACTCCGCCGTCACGCCGTCCAGCTCCTCCGCGGTGAGCAGCCGGAACTTGCGCTCGCGGGAGGTGCGGCGGTCGAGGAAGCCGACTTCCAGCTTGCCTTCCGCCAGCTCCGCGCGGAGCACGTCGGCGGCGGAGCGGGCGGCACGGGTCTCCTCTTCCTCTGCTTCATCAGTCCGGCCGCGGCCGGCAAAGCCCCGCCGCTCCGCGTGCAGCCGGCCGGTGCCCCACGCCTCCAGCGCCAGGCGGAGGGCGGAGGTGCGGTCGGTCGCGCCGTCGATCCCGGCGTGCAGCACCTCCAGCATCCGGTTCTCCGCCTCCAGCGTGCCGCCCGCCACGGAGTAGCGGTTCTCCGACCGGAACTCGCCGTCGAAGCCGAGGGCGTAGAACTGGTCCTCGTCCTGGCGCGCTCCCATCTCCGCGAAGAGCCCCCGGAAGATGAGAGGAGCCGTGAACGGGTCCGCGAAGGCACGCTTCAGGGCGGGGGAGAGGACGGAGCCAACCAGCCGGTGCGCCGTCACGTCGTCCGGGCTGCGCTGGAAGCCCTCCTGGTGCGCGAAGTCGATCGAGGCGTTGCGCATCGTCTCCACGTCGGACGGATGTCCGATGCCGCTGAAGATCAGGCGGTCGTACACCTCGTAGACCTTCCGCTGCGCGCGGTGGACGCTCAGGAGCAGCACGCCGTCCGGGATACCGAGCCCCACCACGGGGCTCCCGTCCCGGAGTCGCTCCTCGATGTACTCGGTCCGCGTCTGGATCGACTGGTTCCAATCGTAGGGGGTCAGGGACATTTTCTTTAGGGGTCAGGGGCCAAGTGTCAGGGGCCAGCGTTCCGAACCCTGACACCAGCGGTAGTCAACCTGCAACTTGCAACCTGCCAACCTGCTAACCGAGCATTACGCGATAGGTCGGGCCAGGCCGGCGTCTTCGCGCGGGTGGATGCGCGCCACGATCTCCCGCATCTGCTCCGCGGTCACGTCGAAGATACCGTCCTGGCTCACGCCGCGGGCGACCGGCAGCACCTTGGCGAAGCCGCCGGTGGCGGCGTCGAGATCGGCGGCGATGTCGAGGAGCACCAGGCATTCCTGCAGCGCTTCCTCCAGCGACATCTCCCGGAACGGCTTGCGAGTGCGGACGATGTAGTCGAACGCGCCGCGGATCCGCTCGCTGCCGGAGCCGGCGGCGCCGAAGTCGGTCGTCTCGAAGCGGGCGCCCATGCCGTCGTAGAAGAAGATGCGACCCTCGTTGGTGCGGCGGTCGTAGGCGCTCACGATCGGGATGAAGGCGCCGATCCCCTGGAGCGCCATCGGCAGGTTGTTCGCGATGGCGCGGGAGACTTCGCTCACCTTCCCGTCCAGGCTCATCTCCTGCAGCTCGCGCCGCTCGTAGTACTTGAAGGCGTGCTTCAGGTAGCGCACGATCTCCAGGGCGCGTGCGAACGAGCCGGAGATGGCGATGAGCGTGCTGTCGTCCAGCGCCAGGACCTTCTCCGCGCGGTCGAACATCACCCCCATGCCGGCGGTGGCGCGCCGGTCGCCGACGTTCAGCACGCCGTCGCGGTACTTCACCGCGATCACGGTGGTGCCGTGGGTGTCGAGCTCGCGCGCCGGCTCCG
The DNA here is from genome assembly GCA_046292385.1 of Armatimonadota bacterium. Classification (GTDB taxonomy): domain Bacteria; phylum Armatimonadota; class SYMT01; order SYMT01; family SYMT01; genus JBKBRF01. The sequence goes on from JBKBRF010000001.1 coordinate 26,009, forward strand.
CGCCCCGGACGCCGCCGGGATGCGAGAAAGGCGCGTCCGCGACGCGCCCACCCTGGGACGGGAGCCCGTAGGCGAGCTCCCAGAAGCTGCCGGGTTGTGACTGGATCATCGTGGTGTGTCAAACCCTCCGTAAACGGTAGGTCCTGCTCCGCTCTGGTTCCAAGTTAGCAGGTTGCAGGTTGCAGGTTCCGAACCCCGCCTGCCGGGGCGTCCAACCTGTAACCTGCCAACTTGCCGACCTGCAACAACGCTTTCCCGACCAATGACGATAGCTATTCGCCGCTGCGCTGGCGGTAGCGCTTGGCCTGCTCCGGGTCGACGCGCCGCATCCGCTTGAGCAGGTCGCTCGGGTCGGGACGCTTTACGTCCGGCGGCTTGGGGCCGCTGTCATCCGCCGGCTTGGTAAACGGCTCGGCGGGACCGCCGGGCCGCTGGATTCGCTCTTCACCCTTGATCGGGAACATCGCTCTCTCCTCGCGGCGCCCCAGAGGCGGGTGCCGCGTCTGACGTTGTTTTAACGGCGGCGGGAGCCGGAAGCAAATCGCCTGCCTCTGCCGGCAGCCCGGCGCCCGGTTCTACGGGAAGCCGCACGCGCCGGCTCTCGCCCCCGTGCCGAAGCTCCACCTGCCCCCAGCTGATGCGAGTGATATCCCGCGAGTAGCGCCGTACCAGTTCTCCCCGGAGCCCGCCGCGGGTAGTCCGCGGCCCCTCTGCCAGCGCCCGGCAGATATCGTCCTCTTCCGTCAGGCGGACCATCTGCCCGCCTTCTTCCAGCGCGTAGTAGAGCCCTTCCGCCGGGTCGACGTTGTGGTACTCCAGGTCGAGGCTCCGGATCACGTCGCTCTCCCACCAGAGACCCTCCGCCTCGATGTAGGTCTCCAGCAGACGCCGCTTGGCGACCCAATCGAGCCGGTCTTCCAGCCGGTAGACGTCGGTCTCCAGGTCGTCCAGCACGCGCTCCCACTCCCGCAGCGTCCAGTCCGCGTCGGCGCTGGAGCCGGCGAGCAGCTTCCGCGCGTCCTGCAGGTAGATCCGCTGGAGATCAGTGGCGCGCATGGTGCGGCCGTCCTCCAGCTCCAGCACCCACCGCATGGAGGGATCGCGGGAGACGATCTTGATCGCGTCGACCGGGTTCCGCAGCCGGAAGAGCGGCTCCCAACCCGCTTCCACCAGGGAGAGGACCAGGCTTGTCGTTCCCGCCTTCAGGGCGGTGGCAAACTCGGAGAGGTTGGCGTCCCCGCAGATCACGTGCAGCCGGCGATAGCGGCGCGAGTCGGCGTGGGCCTCGTCGCGGGTATTGAAGATCGGCCGCTTCGCCAGGGTGTCGACGCTGGCGATCTCCGTGAAGAAGTCGGCGCGCTGGGAGAGCTGGAACTGGCAGCTCTCGCGCAGCGGCCCGGCGGTCTCCACGCCGGTTTTGCCCGCCCCCACGTAGAGCAAGCGGGTCACCAGGAACGGCAGCATCCCGTAGAGCAGGCGCTCGAACGGCACGGCGCGGTCGCAGAGGTACGCCTCGTGCGTGCCGTAGCTCATGCCGTGGAAGTCGGTGTTGTTCTTGTAGAGGCGGACTTCTCGCCCGGTCTCCCTCGCGCGCAGCCGGGCGCACTCCAGTACCACCCGCTCCCCGGCGCGGTCGTGCGCCACCAGCTCCCGCAGCGTCCGGCACTCCGGCGTGGCGTACTCGGGGTGGCCGTGGTCGTTGTAGAGCCGGGCGCCGTTGGCGAGGGCGCGGTCGGAGCGCTGCTGCTCGCCCGTCAGGTGGCTGGCGGAGCCCTGGCGATCGAGCTGAGCGTCCTGCGTGTCATAGTTGAGGTGGTCGACCTGAAACCCGCGCATGTCGCAGCGAGGGTCCTCCGCGCGGTAGTCCCACGGTCCGGCCCAGGCACGCGGGTAGGCGCGCACCAGCAGGCGCGACTCGTCCATCAGGTCGCCCGCGCCCCGGCCTTCCACCCAGATCCCGTATTCGGTCTCGATCCCGAACAGCCGCTCGCCGGCTTCCGAGCGTCGCATCCGTCCTCCGTCCTGTGGGCAGTTTCCTGGTTAGCAGGTTGCAGGTTGACACCCGGGAGGCGGGGGTTCAAAACCTGTAACCTGTAACCTGCTAACCTGCAACGCCTTCCCGGATCAGGCGCAGCTCTTCGGCGATAATCCGCTCCGCCAGCTCGCGGGCGGCCTCCGCGCGCCCCTCGCGGAGGAGCAGGAGCGCCTCGCTGTAGACGATCCGCTCGAAGATCCGCTGCCGCTCCGGCTGGGTGAGTCCTTCCAGCTCCTTCACCCGCGGACGCAGCTCCGCCAGCAGCTCCGCCAGCTCCCCGTACTCCGGCCCCAGCCAGCCCTCCAGCTCCCGCCGCACCCGCCGCGCAAACGCCGGGGCGGTGCCGTGCGTGAAGATCGAGACGGTGAGGGGCCCCCGCTCCACCTTGGAGGCGAAGATGTAGCTGCAGTGGGGCGGATCGTCGCACACGTTGACGAGCTGTCCCCGCGCGCTCGCCTCTTCGTAGACGGCGGCGTTCGTCTCCGGCTCGTTCGTCGCCACCGCCACCAGGAACGCGCCTTCGGCGTCGCCCTCCGCGTACCGCCGCTCGCGCAGCGTGATCCGTCCCTGCGCCGCCAGTTCCCGCAGCGGCGGGCTCACCTCCGGGCTGATCACGGTCACCACCGCGCCGCAGGCGAGCAGCTCCGGCACGCGGGCGGTCGCCACGCTGCCGGCGCCGACCACCACCACGGGCCGGCCTTCCAGGTTGAGACAGATCGGTAGATAGCGGGTCATTTGCCTCAGTCTATCGCCCGCAGTGCGTCGCCGCTTCAGGGGATGAGCCGATCGTGCAGCCCGTGCGCCTGCTTTTCACGCGGCCTCACCCCCGTCGTTCTTTCTCGCGAACGGCAGAGCCGCTGAGCCAACGCGCGCCAGATCCTGTCGACGCCCGGAGGAGCAGCCGGAGGCTGTGCCGGAGGGTGTCCCTTGTGACCGCCCCTGGGCGTCAGGGGCGGTCGCTCGACGGCGGACGATTCAGCCCGTGAACACAGCCTGAGTGGAGATCACGAGAGTGGCGCGGGAAGAGCTCGCCGGGATGCACCCCCGGAGCGGCCTGCTAGCCCGCAGGGCGTGAAAAGGCCGCGGAGGGCCCTCGGCGCGGGAAGGCTGAATCGTCCGACTAGGGCGCGGGGTCGGTTCCCCGATCTGGACGCTGACCTCCGACAAGCAGCACAAAAACCGTGCCAGCGCACTTCCCACCAGACCGTTTGACCTTCAAGGGCCTGCCTGCCGACTTAGAACCCGTGCGTCCATCGAGATTGGGTTCTCCGGCCAAGCACTGGCCGGTCCCACAAACCGGGCGCCGCTATACTGCTAAATTGGCAAGCAATGGGGGGCTTCTCGAGCCTTCGGGAGCTCCTCCGGCGCCGCCGCGGCGCCGGGCGAACGATAGATCGGCTGATCATGCATCCCCGCTACCTCTTCTGGATTCCCCTGCTGCTGGGGACGCTGGCCCTCGGCGCCTCGGCTAAGACCGAGACGCCGACGCTGGAGATCTCACCGGACAAGGTGACACTGCAGCTCGGCGAGGGCCGGCAGTTCAAAGCGAAGGTGAAGGGCCGCGACGTCACCGTCAAGTGGGAAGTGGCGGCGGGATCCGTCGGCGCCGTCACGCAGGCGGGGTATTACCAGGCGCCGTCCGAGGGAGAGACTCCGGCGACGATCCGGGTGCTGGCGAGCACCACGGAGGAGCCGGCGCTGAAGGCGGATGCGCTCGTCTTCCTGCAGCCGGTGGCGCTGGAGTTGAAGCCGGGAAAGGTGCAGCTCTCCACGGCCGAGACGTACCAGTTCCAGGCGAAGGTGACCGGCACCGGCGACCAGCGCGTGCGCTGGAGCGTGGACGGGGGCGACGACAACGGCCGCATCTCGGCCAGCGGGCTCTACGCGGCGCCGCCGCGGTTCCTCACCCCCGGCACGGCGACAATCCGCGCCACCTCGCTCGCCGATCCGTCGAAGAGCGCCACCGCCACGGTGGAGATCGGCGCGATCAGCATCGAGGTAACGCCGAAGGAAGCGCAGATCCAGCACGGAGAGACGCGGCGCTTTATGGCGAAGGTGCAGGGCACCTCCAACACCTCGGTCGAGTGGAAGGTGCTGGGAAAGGACCAGGGGGAGGTCTCCGACTCCGGTCTCTACTCCACTCCCGCGACGATGACGACGCCGTCGGTCGTGACGATCGTGGCGACCAGCGTGGCGGACCCGACCAAATCGGCTTCCGTGCAGGTGAAAGTGGCGGCGATCCAGGTAGGAGAGGCCAAGGTCGGAAAGAAGAAAAAGAAGGGGAACGGGGGCGTGATCGGCGTCTCCACGAAGCTGCTGCGGGCCGCCGCCAGCCGCGTCAGCCGGATCTACCTGCCGTTCAACCCGCTCGACTTCGTCGTGAAGGGGCCGGTCTTCCGCGGGAAGTCGGGCAAGCTCTACGTGCCGCTCGGCGGCGGGGTGCCGCTCGACGTGAACGTGAGCAACAGCACCAATGATCGGCTGGTGTGGGAGCTGGAGGGGCTGAAGCTCGGCGAGCTCTCCGCGGACGGCTTCTACCAGGCGCCGGAGAAGCTCACCACTCCGCAAGTGGTCCAGGTGCGGGCGACCTCCGTCGCCGACCCCTCCAAGTCGGTCCTCTATACCCTCCACATTCCGCACGTGGTGGTGGAGGCGAAGGTTGCGAAGCTCCCCTGCCAGCTCGGCGGCGCCGTCCAGCTGGCGGCGACGGTGGAGAATACCGAGAACGACCGCGTGCTCTGGAGCGTGGAGGGCGGCGATGCCTTCGGCTCGATCTCCGAGACCGGCCTCTACCACCCGCCGGCCCGGATCTCCACCCCCGCCGTGGTGCGGGTGCGCGCCGCCAGCGCCGCCGATCCGACCAAGTTCACGCTGCTGCAGGTCGACATTCAGGAAGCGAAGGTGGAGCTCTCCCCGGGCAGCGCGGAGCTGAAGCCGGGTCAGAGCGTGCGGCTCAAGACGAAGGTGAAGGGCTGTGTCGGCAACCCGGAGGTCGTCTGGAAGCTCACGCCGGAGGTCGGCTCCATCACCCCGGACGGCGTCTACGTCGCCCCCGAAGCGGGCGGCGCGCAGGTGGTGCAGGTCACCGCCTCGCTCAAGTGCGACCCCACCAAGACGGCCGCCGCGGCGATCCGGGTGAAGCCCTGACGTCGGACTAAAAG
>JBKBRF010000001.1:31304-333607 GCA_046292385.1 Armatimonadota bacterium
CTAAAGGCTAAAGGCTAAAGGCTAAAGGCTAAAGGCTAAAGGCTAAAGGCTAAAGGCTAAAGGCTAAAGGCTAAAGGCTAAAGGCTAAAGGCTAAAGGCTAAAGGCTAAAGGCTAAAGGCTAAAGGCTGAAGGCAAAAGCCGGACCTTCCGTACACGGCAGATTCTGCCCTTGCTCCTACTCTTGCTCCTGCTCGCTGGCGACTGGGTGCTTCCGGCACGCCCCCGAGAGCTCGCTCCAGGCGCGCTGACCGGGATGAAGGCGGAAGTCCCGCCGTGAGGCGAGAACTCTGCGGTTTGAGGGGTTCGGACCTTTAGCCTTTATACTTTTGCCTTTCAGGAGATTCCCTGCTCGCTCAGGCGGGTGAAGAACATCGGGTGCAGCGACTCGCCGTAGAGGTAAGCCGACCAGTGCAGGTGCGGCCCGGTGGCGACGCCGGTGTCCCCCACCTTCCCGATCGGATGGCCCTTCTTTACCCGCTGACCGTCCTTCACGCCGACCTGGCTCATGTGCAGGTACATGGTGGTGAGGCCCTGGCCGTGATCCAGCACCACGGTGCCGCCGTACTTCTTGAACTGCTTCGCGGTGCGGGCCAGGACCACGCGGCCCGCGGCGGGGGCGACGATCGGGGTGCCGGTGGGGGCCGCGATGTCGAGGCCGCGGTGACGGCCCACGGGTCGACCGTTCCGGAAGCGGCGGACCCCGTATTCCGTGGAGAAGCGGCCGCGGCTGGGAATGCGCCAGTCCCCGCTCCAGAGTCGCTCGTCGCTGCGGACGCGGATGGCGGCGCTCACGGCGTCGTCTTCCTTCTCCACCCCCGGGTAGTTGTAGAGGCTGGCGGTGCTCCGGGCCATCTTGAGGTACTGAACCGGAAACTTACGGGTGCGCACCTGGAGGGTGGTCTGGGTGAAGCGCGGCGTTCCGTCTTCCACGTAGCGCACCGCCACCGGATGCCGCCCGGCCGGAGTATCGGCGGAGACCGGTAGGTTGCCGCGCCAGCCGCTGCCGTCCCGGTAGAGCGGATAGCGCTCGTTCTGCCAGCGCAGCTCCGGCTCCGAAGCTTCCCCGGTGAACCGTACGAAGACGGCATCGCCCTGCTGGGGATCGGCTGGAGAAAGAGAAAGCCGGCTCTTGGCTGCCGGAGAGGGAACCGTGGAGAGGGCTACGGTCGTCAGAAACAGACAGGCTAACAAGGGCTTCGTCACGCTGATCGCCTCCGCCCGGCCGCTGCGGGGAGGAGGCGCCGCGGCCGACTTACAACTATGGGCACGGAGTCCGGACCTCCCGCTCACCCCGCCTCCCCCTCAGGAATGGGTACCATGCCGATGCGCACGTTTGCAAAGATCATTCTAGCGACTTCGCTGGTCATGGCGAACCTCGCCGCGGCCGAGCCGCTGCCGGCGCCCGAGGAGCCGCTCAAGGATTACAACGCCAAGGGCTACGTGCAGGTCGACCTGCCGCCGCTTTCCGAGCCGATGCCGGGCCCCGACGGAACCAAGATCGTCGATACCGGGGTGCGGCTCTGGTTCCCGTTCCACCAGGCCTACGTGCGGCCGGACCGGATGATGCTGGACCTGATCGTCCAGTCGCGCCGCCAGCGGATGCTGGTGCAGGGCGGCACCGAGCGCGTCTACACCCCGCAGAACGGCATCGTCGTGGAGACGGTCTACCGCAACCTCGACGCAGCTCGCGAAAACCCAATCACCGCGCACCGGATGTCGATGGCCGCCTTCAGCCGCGCGCTCCAGGAGATCACCGCCGGCAAGCAGCTTCCGGCCGAAGACCTCGAGGCGATGGAGAAGGCGAACAAGGCCCGGATCGAGGAGCTTCAGAAGCTGCGGAAGACGCTGGCGGAGAAGAAGAGCACGGAAGTCACCCTGGAGTTCGAGCGCGCCTCCGCGGAGATGGCCCGGCTGCGAGACGACATCGAGCAGATTCCGCTCCGGAAGAAGTTCCCTTACGTGGTGATGGAGTACGACAACAAGGATCTGCTCCCGACGCTGCTCACGCGTGGACTGATGGGGGACCGGAGCACGGAGCTGCTGGACAAGGGGAAGACGAGGGTCTGGATCACCAAGGCCCACGGAATGCCGTTCAAGCTGGAGACGATGGGGAATGACGGGCGCGTGGCGATCTACCTCTCCATCATCGAGATGGAGGTGAACTCCGGCATGCTGCCCGGAGAGCTGGTCCTCGGCGCGCCCGGCGCGACCCAGCAGGTGAGCGTCACCGTCGACATGAAGGATCCGAACTGGGAGGAGCGCCGGGACACGTCGCTCGAAGAGCAGTTCAAGAAGATCGAACACGACCGCGTGGCGAGGGAGAACGACTATCGCAAGCAGCTCCTGCAGAATCGCGGCGGCGGCAAACCCACCACCAAGAAGAAGAAGTAATCCCCGCAGCGTGCGCCTGCGCAGCGCGACCCCGGAGCCGCCCGGCTCCGGGGTCGCGTGATTCTGGACCCTCCCCGGCACCGGGTATAAGATGAGGGCTGAACCGGGGGCCGAACGGGAGACGAGCGGAGGCGGGGTATGCGCGTGGTGGTGGGGATGTCCGGCGGGGTCGATTCTTCGGTCGCCGCGGCCTTGCTCCTGGAGCAGGGGCACGAGGTGATCGGGGCTACGATGCTCGTCTGGTCGCCGCCGGGCGTCGACATGAATTACTCCGACAGCTGCTGCGGTCTCTCCGCCGCGGAAGACGCCCGGAGGGTCTGCGCGCGACTCGGGATCCGCCACTACACGCTCGATTTCAAGGAGGTCTTCTACGAGAAGATCATCCAGGACTACGTCTCCGAGTACCTGCACGGGCGCACGCCGAACCCGTGCGTCCTCTGCAACGAGTTCATCAAGTTCCGCGCGCTGCTCGACCGCGCCCACGCGCTGGGCGCGGAGGCGGTGGCGACCGGCCACTACGCCCGGGTCCGCTGCGACGCAGGGCGAAACCGGTGGCTGCTGCTGCGCGGGGCGGACCGTCAGAAGGACCAGTCGTACGCGCTCTACCGCCTGAGCCAGGAGCAGCTCTCCCGCACGCTCTTTCCCCTGGGGGAGCTGGATAAGCAGCGGGTCCGGGCGCTGGCGGCGCGGCTGGACCTGCCGACGGCCGGCAAGCCGGACAGCCAGGAGACCTGCTTCGTGCCGAACAACGACTACCCCGCGCTCCTTCAGATCCTGGCGCCCGGAGCGCTGCGGCCGGGGGAAATCCGCTCGCCGGAGGGGCAGGTGCTGGGGCGGCACGACGGCACCGCCCACTACACGCTGGGGCAGCGGAAGCGGATCAACGTCGGCTCCCCGGTGCCGCTCTACGTTTCCGGAATCGACGCGGGGAGTAATACGGTCACGGTGGCGCCGCGCGAGCACCCCTCCCTCCAGCAGAGTGAGGTGATCGCGGAGCGGGTGAACCTGATCGGCCTCGACCAGGAGAGCGCGTGCTCGGCCGGCTCGCTGGCGGTCACGGCGAAGATACGCTATAATTCGCACGACCAGCCGGGGGTCCTCACGCTGGACTGCCTGGAGGGCGAGCTTTCGATGCGCGTCCGCTTTGCCGAGCCGGTACGTGCCGCCACACCCGGTCAGTCGCTCGTTTGCTACAGCGGCGAAGAAGTGCTTGGCGGGGGCATCATTACGGGTTAGACCGCCCGGGCAACTGGGGTATCTTTCAGCAGGCGTCGCACAGGAGGAGCATGTCGTGAATAGAGACGGTCAGAGTGGGGATGGGCTGGTCAGTCTACTGGCCGGAGTGGGAGTGGGAGTGATACTCGGTGGAGCGGTGGCGCTGCTGCTGGCGCCGCAGTCCGGCGAGCAGACCCGCGCCCGGCTCCGGGACTCGGTGGACGACACGCTCGCCCGCCTGCGGGACTCGATGGACGACCTGCGCGACAAGGTGGAAGAAGTAGCCAGCAGTACGCGCGATGCGCTCAGCCAGCGGCGGGAGCAGGCTCCCGGAGCGCTGCAGGGAGACGTGGCGGGAGCCACGGACGACAGCGCCCCGGCGACCTCGTAAGCGTGGAAGTCCGGCCCCCGCGCCGGGCTTCGCACCGCTCGGATGCGTCTTGCGGGGCGCATCCGTTTTGTCCTTACCGCGCCAGCGTGCCAGACAACTCCGCCCCGGAAGGGCGAGAGGCCTGCCGAGGAGAAGCGAATGAACCTGAGGGTTGAGACCCGGAATCCCCGTGAAGGTGTGGCGGTGATCGGTCTGTCCGGCGAAGTAGACGTCTACACCTCGCCCCGCGTGAAGCAGGAGATCGTGAACCTGCTGAACGAGGGCACCGTGAAGATGGTGGTAGACCTCACCGGCGTGGAATACCTGGACAGCACCGGCCTGGGCGTGCTGATCGGGGGTCTGAAGCGCGCGCGCGAGCGGGATGGGGACCTGAAGCTGATCTGCGATAACGTCCGGATCCTCCGCATCTTCGAGATCACCGGATTGACCAAGATCTTCGACATCTATCGCAGCGAGTCCGAGGCGGTAGAGAGCCTGTGACGGAAAGAGAGAGTAAACCGGTGCCGGTAGCGGGGCCGCTGGCCGAAGTCTCCCTGTCTATCCCGAGCCGCCCGGAGTACGTGGGCGTGGCGCGGCTGGCCATCCTGGGGGTGGCCAGCCGGATGCGCTTCAGCTACGACGAGGTGGAGGACATCCGCCTGGCCGTGGGTGAAGCCTGCACCCGCGCGATCGACCGTCTGGACGGTGGGCCGCAGGAGCACGCGATCGATATCCGCTGTCTCATCGACGCCAACCGCCTCACGATCGAGGTGCGCCATCCGCTGATCCCCTCCACGCCGCCCGTGGAGGCGCCCGCGGACCCGGTGAACATCGATCCGGTGGAGCTGGGGGGCGTGCTGATCCGGATCCTGATGGACGAGGTCGAGACGATCGACCGCGCGGAGGAGGGCGTGCAGCTCCTCCGCATGGTCAAGTACGTCGCGCGCTGAGCCGCCGCGGTCGAGGGTGAGGCCGGTGAGTAGTATGAAGCCTCCCGCGCCCGCGCGGCGCCACGACGACGACCAGGCCAGTCTCTTCGCCGAGTTCATCCGTACCCGGGACCCGGCGCTGCGGGAGCAGCTCATCGCGGAGCACGTGAACCTGGTGCGCTACCTCGCCGCCAAGTTCGCTAGCCGCGGGGAGCCGCTGGACGACCTGGTCCAGGTCGGCATGATCGGCCTGATCAACGCCATCGACCGGTACGAGCCGGACCGCGGGGTCCGCTTCTCCACCTACGCTACCCCCACTATCGTAGGGGAGATCAAGCGGTACTTCCGCGACCGCGCCTGGAACCTGAAGGTGCCCCGCTGGCTTCAGGAGCTGAACTTCCAGGTGATGAAGGCGAACGACGCGCTCACCCAGACGCTCGGCCGCTCGCCGAGCATCCTGGAGATCGCGGAGCAGGTCGGCTGCACGGAAGAGGAAGCGCTGCAGGCGATCGAGCTCGGCAGCGCCTACGAGACGGTCTCGCTCGACAGCCACCTCGACCCGGACGGCGAGCCCGGCCTCACCCTGAGCGACTCCCTCGGCGCGGAAGACGCCGACCTGGACCAGATCGACGCCTACGACGACCTGAACCAGGCGCTGGAGCTGCTCGACCCGCGAGAGAAGATGATCCTCTACCTCCGCTTCTTCCACGACCTGAGCCAGACGGAGGTCGCCAAGCGGCTCAACATCTCCCAGATGCACGTCTCCCGCCTGCAGAACCGCGCCCTCAAGCGCCTCCGCCAGGCCCTGACGGACGAGCAGTGGGAGCGCTTCCGCCAGGCGGCGTGAGGCGAGTGGGAGGGTCCTGGGGTGCCGCGGAGCCCGGCAGAAACTGCCCGCGGAGGGGATTGCGTGCCGCTCGCCCGCTGTGCTAAACTATGCGAGCGCTCGCCCGCGAGACACCTGGAGAGGTGCCCGAGTGGCCGAAGGGAACGGTTTGCTAAACCGTCGTAGGGGAAACCTTACCGAGGGTTCGAATCCCTCCCTCTCCGCTTAGAACTGTAGAGAAACCGTGCGTAACCGCCCGAGAGCTTGCCGCTCTGCGGGCGGTTTTTCTGCGCCTCAGGATCCTGGTGTAAGTGGCTTGCTACCGCTTTGCTACCGTTCGACGTTGAAGTATGTCTCTCAGCCGTTGGAAGCGCGGGCGCTCCTCCCGGATCGCAGACCGACTGCAGAGTCTCCTCCCATCCCCTTCGCGTGCCTTCACCCCCACGTGCGTTACGCACGTGGGGGTGCGCCGGGGGCGGCGACTACTCCGTGGGGGCGCTTCTGAATGTCCCCACGCAGGTGGGGGTGCGCCGGCGGCAGAGGGGCTCCGTAAGTCTGTAAGAGCGAGAAGGGAGAGGGACGGATGCCGGAGGGCGATGCGGCAGCGCAGGAGCCTGTGAATGCCGGGCGGGACGAGCGCGGGACCGCCGGCAAGCTGGCGCGGGCACTCTGGCTCGACGGGGAGATCCGCGCGGGCCGGTTCCCGTCGGTCGCGGAGCTGATGGAAGAGTTCGAAGTGGCGCGGCGCACCGCGTTCAACACCCTCGACTACCTGCGGGACACGCTCGGCGCGCCCCTGGTCTACAGCCGCGAGAGGCGGGGCTACTACTACTCCGACCCCGCCTTCGGCCTGCCGGCGGTCTTCCTGCGGGAAGGGGAGCTGTTGGCGATGCTCCTGGCGGACCAGGTGGCGCGCCAGTATCTCGGCACGCCGCTGGAGCAGCCGCTGCGCGACGCCATCTCGAAGCTCAGCCGGCACCTGCCGGAGCGGGTCCAGGTGGAGCTGCGGGAGGTGGCGCAGAGCTTCCACTTCGCGGGCGGCGTGTCGGTCGAGCTGCCGCTCGCACTCGTGGCGGAGCTCCAGCTCGCCATCCGAGAGCAGCGGCTGCTGCGGATCCGGTACTACACCGCCGGGCGGGACGAGACGACCGAGCGGGAGGTGGAGCCGCACTTCCTGACCAACGTCCGCGGCGATTGGATGCTGGTGGCGTGGGACCGGATGCGCGCTGCCGACCGCGTCTTCATGCTGGCCCGCATTCGCGAGTGGCGCGTGCTCGAGGCTCGCTTTCGCCCCCGGCCGGAGCTCGCGCCGGAGCGCTACTCGCGGGATACCTTCCTGACCGAGCACGGGGAGGCGGTCCAGGAAGTGGTGCTGCGGTTCGACAGCTACCAGGCGCGCTGGATCCGCGAGCGTGTCTGGCATCCGAGCCAGCAGCTCGAGGAGCAAAGCGACGGAAGCCTGCTCCTGCGGCTCCGCGTAGCGGGTGAGGGTGATCTGCTACGCTGGATCCTCGGCTACGGCTTCCACGTGGAGGCGCTGGCGCCGGCGGAGCTTCGGGCACGGGTGGCGGAGACGGTGCGAAGGACGTCGGGGCTCTACGAGGAGCAGCGCTAATCCGGGGCGACCCGCACCAGTTCCGTTGAGAAGCGGACGCCCAGAGATAGCGTCGTGAAGTGCCCTCCTCCGTCACGCAAGGCGTTGTTCGGCCGGTAATACGCCGGGTCTGCTGCCGGGGAGCCGCAGGCAGCGAGCTAGCCGCAGCGGCGATTCCACCGCCAGCGCACCCACGTAGCCGGGGCCGAGGTTCAGCGTCTGGAGCGACCACCGGGAAGGCGCATCAGGGGCGCTTGCACACTGCAGGAGCGCGGCCGGCTCGTCGGGTGCCACGGAGACCGAAAAGGCGGCCAGCTCTCGGGAGAGGCCGTCTCCCCGCGCCTTGACGTAGGCCTCCTTGCGCGTCCAGCAGTGGAAAAAGGCGAGCCGGCGTGTCTCCGCGGGAAGTGCTCGGATCGCCGCCGCCTCTGCGGGGGAGAAGTAGCGGTCGGCCAGTTCCTGGTAGGAAAGCTCGGGCCGGACCTGCTCCACGTCCACCCCCACCGCCCGGCCTCGCGTGAGCGCGATCAGGCCCAGGTCGCCCGAGTGGCTTACGTTGAAGCGGAGGTCGATCTCTCCCGGGCAGCCCTCCAGCTCCGGCTTTCCGAACGGTCCGTACCGGAAGCGCAGGGTCTCCGGTGCGAGATCCACATACCGGGCCAGGAGGAGGCGCAGGGTGCCGCGGACGGTGAGATACCGGTGCCGGTCTCTCGCGAAGTGATACCGTCCGGCCCGCTCTCGCTCGTCCGGGGAAAGGACGGCCGCCAGCTCCGGCGCCGGGGCGTCTTCAGGGATCGCTACCCGCCAGACGAGGACCTCGTTCTCCAAAAGCTCCGGCGGCTCACCGCTCGGCTCCCACGGGATCCCGCCGCTCATGTCCCGCAGGCCGCTCGCAGCCGCCGCAGCGCCTCCGCGCTCAGGGCCGCGGCTTCTCCCGCCCTCGCCCAGGTGCTCGGAACGTTGAGCATCCAGGAGAGGCGGTCGCGGTAGGTGACCAGGGAGAGCACCGGACTGTCTACGCGGACCGAGCCCGCTACCCGGATCGTCTCTACCGCCACCGGCCCGATGGCGGGCGGGAGGTCCACGCGGCCGAGGTTCGAGACGGAGAGGGCCGCCGGCTCCTCCTGTGGAGGCGTGTTGGTGTAGACGGCGCGGACCGACTGCAGCAGCGCGTCGTACGGCTCGCCGCGTGCGAGGGAGGAGTCCAGCTCGGCGCGGACCTGCCGGGCCAGGTCCCAGAACGGGGCTCCCCCGCCGGCAGCGTGGGTGGTGGTCACCTGAGAGACGCAGAGCCCGGGGTCGTCCGTGAATGCAGGCTCCACGCGCTCCCGCAAGCTAACGATGTGCCGGCAGCGGGTGGGATCCGGCTCCCCCTCCGCGAGCGCCAGGAGCCCCGCGGCGCACGCCGCGCCGTGCACGGTCGTCCCCTCCGCCCGGCAGCGAGTGACGATCGCCGACGTGACCTCCGGCGGGAGTAACTGCTGGTGAACCCGGGTGGGGCCGACGGCAGGCAGGTGCGCCGCCAGCTGCTCGGCGCTCCAGCCCGCCAGCCGCCGGGTCGTCTCGCGGCTCCACCACGCGCCCAGCTGCTCCGCCCCGTCCGGGGAGCCGAAGGCGTCCGGGGGCACCAGCTCTTCGAACGCCGGGGGCTCCGGCCGGGGCGGGAGTGAGGCGCCGGAGAGCAGCGAGAGCAGGTCGCGGAGCAGCATGACGCTCGCTCCGCCGTCCGCCGCGAGGTGCGAGAAGCTGAGGAGCAGGTCGCTGGTCCCCTCACCCGGGAGCAGCGCCGCGCGCCAGAGCGGCCCGGTGAGGAGCGGGACGGGGGTCGAAAGCTCCTCCTGAAAGAGCGCCGGCCAATGATCCTCGCCGTCGCGGGAGACAATGCGGAGCGGGATCTCCAGGTTCTCGGCCGGCGCGAACCGCACGCGTCCCTCCTGGACTACCCGGGACCGCAAGACGGGGTGCCGGTCTCCCAGCCGGGACAGGGCGGTCGCCAGCGCCGCACCGTCTATCTCTCCACGCAGGCGCGCGGCGAGTACCGTGTTGAACGCCCCTCGCTGCTCGAAGAGCCAGTAGGCGTACTCCTCCGGCCCGAGAAGGCGGTTCACGAGGCGCCTCCCGTCTCCACTTCCAGGCGATGGAGCCCCCGAACGATGATGCTCTGCTGCCGTTCGAAGCCCCGCAGCACCATCCGCGGGAGCCGCTCCAGCAAGATTTGGAGCGCGATCTGCGCCTCGAGCCGGCCCAGGCGCAGCCCGACGCAGGTGTGCAGCCCGTGTCCGAACGCCAGGTGCCGGGATGGCGGCCGGGTGATGTCAAAGCGATCGGGATCGAGGAAAACGGCCGGGTCCCGGTTCGCCGCACCCAGGCCGAACGCTACTACCTGCCCGCGCCGGATCGCGGCGCCGGCGATCTCCGCGTCGTCCAGCGCATACCGGAACGCAATCTGCTGGGGGCTCTCGAAGCGCAGGATCTCCTCCACGGCGGCCTGCAGGAGCGCCGGCTCCCGCCGCAGCCGCCGGAGCTGGTCCGGGTGCTGGAGCAGCGCCAGGACCCCGTTTCCGAGCGTATGGGTGGTCGCTTCGTGGCCGGCGTAAAGCAGCAGCACGCAGTTGGCGGCCAGCTCGTCGGTGGTCAGCCGCTGCTCTCCATCCCGCGCTGCGATCAGGGCGCCGAGCAGGTTGTCCCGCGGGGAGCGGGTCTGCTCCGCGGCGAGGGCGCGGAAGTAGTCGAGGAAGAAGGTGGTGATCTTGGCCGCGCGCCGGAGGTGCTCGTCGGTGCGGGTCAGGTCGAGAGCCAGTATCACCTGGCGGAACAGCTCGCGCAGGCGCGGGTAGTCGGTCTCCGGCACGCCGAGCAGCTCGCTCACCAGCAGGAGCGGCAGCGGGTAGGCGAAGTCGCCGATCAGGTCGAGCGTCTCCCGGCCATCCGCGGCATCGAGGAGCTGGTGCGAGAGCGCCGCAATCCGCGGCCGGACGCGTTCCAGCACGGTCGCATCGAGCGCGCGGGAGACGAGGCGCCGGAGCCGGCCGTGGTCCGGCGGGTCCTTGAAGAGCATCCAGTGCGCCAGCATCTCGGTGAGCGGGCGGTGCTCGGGCGGAGTCGGGGGCAGGGAGCCGGGCGGGAGGGCCCGCTCCACCTCTCGCCCGAACTGGGGCGCCTTCAGCCCGGCGACCACGTCCGCGTGCCGCGAGACGAACCAGAACCCCCAGAAGCCGGGCACCGGCGCGGCGGCCCACGCTGCCGGCGCCTCCGCCTGCAGGCGCCGGTAGGTGGCGTACGGGTCCTCCCGGAACTCCGGGGAGAGCGGGTGGAAGCTGGCGCGGGTGCCGGCAGGCGAGGACGGAGCGCTCATTCCGGAACGCGCTCCAGCAGGCGGGTCAGCTCCCGGGTGACGTGCTCCAGGTAGGGCGGGCTCATCAGGGTGAGGTGAGTGCCGGGAACGGGGATCACCTCCACCGGCTCCCGCGAGAGGCGGCCCCAGCCGAGCGCCGGATCCTGCAGCACCGCCTCGTCCTCGTGCTCCCCGAACTCCTCCGGGAAGCCCCCCTCGCTCCGGAGCAGGGTGATGCGGCCGGCGTACGGACGCCCGCGGTACGAGCCGAGCGCCCCAAAGTTTGCCTGGAAGACCCGCAGCAGCCCTTCCGTCGCCACGAACTGGGAGACCAGCGAGTGCTGCTGCAGCGTCTCCAGGACGCGGGCCAGTCCGTCCCGGGCAGGCATCTCCCGGATCTCGGCGAACGGTGGGAGCTGGCCCTCATACAGGGCGTAGAGCGCCCTGATCGCCGAGCCGAGAGAGATCTCCTCGCGCTGGAACGCCTGGAGGCCGCTGCGGGTAACCACCGAGTCGAGCAGCGCCAGGAGCGCGACCTCTTCCCCGGTGCTCCGGAGCTGCTGCGCCATCTCGAACGCCACCGTCCCGCCGAACGAGTGGCCGACGATCCGGTAGGGGCCCGCGGGTTGGGTGTCGCGCATCGACCGCACGCAGTGCGCCGCAATCTCTTCAATCGAGCGGAGCGGCTCGCCGCCGGCAATGCCGGGCAGGAGCCAGCTATAGACCGGCTGATCTTCCGGCAGCAGGCTGGCCAGGTCGCGCAGGTAGTACGGAATCGCGACGATGCCGGGCACCACGAAGAGCGGCGGGCGGGTTCCTCCCTGGATGGCGACCAGCGAGGAGTCCGCCCCTCCCGCCGTCTCCGCTCCGCTCTCGCTCAGTCGCGCGGCGATGCCGGCGATGGTCGGGTCCCGGAACAGCTCTCCGATCGACAGCTCCCGCCCGAGCTCTTCGCGGATGCGCCCGTGGAGCTGGACCAGGCTCAGCGAGTTTCCGCCCAGCTCGAAGAAGCCGTCGCGGCGCCCGACCCTCTCCACGCCAAGCGCCGACTTCCAGAGGTTGGCGAGGTGCGCCTCCTCGGGAGTGGCGGGCGCCTCGTAGCCGGACGCCTCCGGCGCGGAGGAGACCTCCAGCGAAGCGAGTGCCTTCCGGTCGACCTTGCCATTCGCGCTCAGCGGCAGCTCGGGGACGGTGTGGATCGCGGAGGGGACCATATAGTCCGGGAGCCGCGCGCGCAGGAAGTCGCTCAGCTCCACCGGCTCGACACCCGGCGCCTCTGCGGGGGCTCGCGCGACCAGCACGTGGAACCCGAGCAGGTCCGGGACGCTGCCCGGCTCGGAGAGGAGCTCGCACGCTTCGAACCCGGCCTCCCGCAGGCAGACCTGCCACTGCTCGGAGGTGAGGAGCGGGTGCGCGCGCCGCAGTCCGGTGTCCTCGAACGCGTCGAAGCCCTGCTGGAGCCCCATGTTGAGGTCGAACCACGGATAGAAGCGCGTCTCCTCCACCATCACCAGCAGACCGCCGGGCGCGAGCAAGCTGCGCGCGTTCCGGAGGCTTACCGCGACGTCCCGGGTGGCGTGGAACACGCTCGCGGCGAGCACCACGTCGGCGGCGTGCGGCTCGAAGCCCTGCTCCTGCGGCGTGCGGCCGAGGTCCAGGGTCCGGAAGTCAAGGCCCTCATGCGAGCCGAACGCCTCGCGGGCTCGCTGGACGAAGTAGGGGCTCAGGTCGGTGAAGCAGTACCGCACCCGCTCCGGCGGCAGCGCCGGGAGCAGCTCCCGCGCGGTGGTGCCCAGGCCGCCGCCCACTTCCACTACCCGCAGCTCGCCCGGCTGCTCCGCGAGAGCGACAAAGAGCTCCCGGACTACGGCGTTGACGTGCTGGAAGAGGGTCCGGTAGGTCTCGCCGGTCTGGCCGGAGGTGTAGAGGGCAGCCGGGTGCAGCTCCTCGGTCAGCACCTCCGGCAGCCGCGCGACCACTCCCTGCAGGAAGTCGAAGTCGGCGCGAGAGAAGCCGAACGCGTCGAGCCGTTCGATCGCGTCGGTCCCCGCAGGAGCCTCGGGGAGAGGGCTCGTCAGCGAGTAGCGGCCCTCCCGCTCGCTCAGAATGCCGGCTCCCTGCAGCGCGCGGAAAGCGCGGGTCAGCCAGCGGCGGTACCGCGGGCTAATCTTGAGCCGGGATCGTGTCTCCTCCACCGTCAGCCACTCTCCGGCCAACGCGGAAAGTCCTAGCCGGCCCAGGGCGCTCCCGACTGCCGCCAGGTAGTACCGGCTCATCGTCTCGTGGAGGTGACTCACCTCCGACTCCGGCACGAACAGGGCCGCCTCTCGCGCCGCGCGGCGGCCGACGGGCACTGCGGTCTCCCAGGCGAGTTGGGGCTCCCCGCCGAACGCCGGGGCACCGCCGGTGGAGTGGGGGACAACGAACGCGACCAGCCGCTTCTCCCCCTGCCGCGCTCCCACCGCCGCGGCGACCGCCGCCTTCACCCCCGGATGGCTCCCCAGCGCCGCCTCCAGCTCTCCCAGCTCAATCCGGTGCCCCTGCACCTTCACCTGCAGGTCTTCCCGACCCAGGAACTCCAGACTCCCGTCCGGCAGATACCGTCCCAGGTCTCCCGTCCGGTAGAGCCGCTCGCCCCCCACTTCCACGAACCGCTCCGCCGTCCGCTCCGGGTCGCGCCAGTAGCCCCGCGCCAGCCCGATCCCGCCGATATACAGCTCTCCCGGCACTCCCTCCGGACACGGCTCGCCCCGCTCGTTCAAGACGTGGAAGGTCTGGTTCGCCAGCGGCTTCCCATACGGGATGCTCCGCCACTCCGGCGCCACCGCTCCGATCCGGTGGTAGATCGACCAGATCGACGCCTCCGTCGCCCCGCCGAGGCTCCAGACCTCCGCCCGCGGCGCCAGCCGCCGCACCGCCTCCGGGAGCGGGAGCGGGATCCAGTCGCCGCTCAACAGCACTGCCCGCAGGCTCTCTCCCAGCGGCTCGCCGTAGGCGGTCACCATCCCGAGCAGCGCCGGCACGGAGTTCCAGAGGCTCACCCGCTCCCGCCGCACCAGCTCTACCCACGCCTGCGGGTCCCGCCGCGCCTCCGGTCCGGGCAGCACCACCGCCCCGCCCGCCGCGAAGAGACCGAACAGGTCGTAAACGGAGAGGTCGAAGCTCAGGGAGGAGAGGCCGAGCACCCGGTCCTCCGGTCCCAGCTCCAGGCGGCGGTTGAGGTCGAGCACGGTGTTCACCGCGCCGCGGTGGTCGATCATCACCCCCTTCGGCTCTCCCGTGGAGCCGGAGGTGTAGATGACGTAGGCGAGGTCTTCCGGGCGCTGGACGGAAGCGAGCGGCGCCGGGAGCGGCGTGCCGGCAGGCGGAACCGGGGTCTCCGCGGAGACCGGCAGGAGGGTGAGGCCGGGGGGGAAGTCGAGGGGGAGCGCGGGCTGGGTGAGGGCGACCTGCACCTCGCCGTGGGCGAGGAGGGCGTGGAGGCGGGCGGGGGGCAGGGAGGCGGAGAGCGGGAGGTAGGCGGCGCCGGCCTGGAGGATGGCGAGGACGGCGACCGCCTGCTCCCAGCCTTTCTCCATCACCACCGCCACGAGCTGGTTCGGCCGGACGCCGCGGGCGCGGAGCTCGACGGCGAGGGCGTGGCTGCGGGCGTAGAGCTCGCCGTAGGAGAGGCGGCGGGAGGGAGTGACGACCGCTTCCCGCTCCGGGTGCGCGAGCGCCTGGGTGACGAACAGCTCGTGCAGGAGGCGCTCGGAGACGGGGGCGTCGGTGGCGTTCGCCTCCTGGCGGCGGGCGAGCTGGTCCGGGGGCAGGAGGCGGGCGAGGGAGCCCTGCCAGGCGGGGGCGTCGAGCGCGGGGGCGGCGGCGAGGTCGTGGAGGAGACGGGAGTAAGCCGCGAACATCGCCGCGACCATGCCGGCGGGGAACAGCTCTTCCACCACGTCCCAGGTGAAGAGCAGCCCGTCCCGATCTTCCGACACCTGGTGGTCGAGCCAGACCTGCGGCGTCTGCGCCACGCTGTAGACCAGGTGGCCCAGAGAGCTCCACCGGGAGCGGTCGGTCTCCGGTCCGCGGAAGCCGAGCGCGCTGGTGAAGACCACCGGAACGGTGCCCGCCATGCCTCCCCGCTGGCGGCTCAGCTCTCGCAGCACCTGGACGCCGGTGAAGCTGCCGTGGTCCAGGTCTTCCGAGAGCCGCTGCTGCAGCGACCGCGCCCGCTCGACGAAGCCGGCCGCGGACGCGTCGGTCTCCAGCAGGAGCGTGGAAGTGAAGTCCCCCAGCAGGTCGTAGATCTGCGGGTGGATCGGGGGGCGGTTGAAAACGGTGAGCGTCAGGCAGAAGCGCCCGGTCTTGCTCCAGGCGGCGAGCACCTCCGCATACGCCGCACAGAGCAGCGCGGAAGGCGTGAGGCCGGCCTGCCGGGCCTTCTCCCGGAGGGCGGACCACTCCTCGGCGTCGAGCCGTCCCAAACGGCGGGCGAATCGCGGCGCCGTGATCGACGCCGGATTGACCGCCAGCGGCAGCTCCGGCGGTCCGGGCAGGGCCGGAATCCGCCGCAGCCAGTAGCTCCGGGCCCGGTGGTGTGCCTCCGTGTCGCGGTGGGCGATCTCGGACAGCACGAAGTCCCGGAACGTCAGGTCGAGCTCGGGGAGCGGCTGTTCCGGGTCGTCGTAGAGCCGGATCCACTCCTCGCGGAGCCGGAAGATGCTGGCGGCATCCAGCGCGAGGAGGTCGAATCCGAGGTGGAGCCGCATCCGGCCGTCGTCCAGCAGGGTGGCGCGGACGTCGAACAGCGGCCACTGCTCCGGGTCGAAGAGGTGGTGCGAGCGGCTCTCGCGGATTGCCTCGAGGCGGCCCGAGGCGGTCTCCGCGTCGACGCCGCGAAGGTCCAGCACGGTGAAGCGGTAGGGCGGCACGCGCTCCAGGACGCGCTGCATTCCGTCCGGGCCGATCACCACGCGGAGCATGTCGTGCCGCTCGACCAGCCGCTGCCAGGCGCGTTCCAGGCGCGGCAGCTCGAGTCCGGTCGTATCGACCTCGCTGTAGAGCTGGCAGCCGATGTTGCCCAGCTCGATCCCGGCGCGGCGGCCCACCCAGTACGCCTGCTGGATGTCGGTGAGCGGGAACGGCTCGAACCGGGCGGCGCGGTCGGGTGTCAGCGTCCGCGCCGGAGCGGGGGCCGGGGCGGCGCGCTCGACATCCGGCGAGAGCTGCTCCACCACGAACCGCACCACCTCGGCGATGGTGGAGCCTTCCAGGATGCGGCCGAGGGGGATGCTGACGCCCAGCTCCGCCTCCACCCGGTTCTTCAGGTCGACCGCCATCAGCGAGTCGAACCCGTAGTCGGTGAACGGCAGCCGGGTGTCGGGCTTCGCCTTCAGTCCCACGATGGCGGCGACCATTTCCGCCAGGCGCGCTTCCACTGCGCGTGGACGCTCTTCGGGCGAGACCCCCTGCAGAGCGCCGCGCAGCTCGCTCGCGACCGCGACGGGTCCTCCCGAGACGGGCACCCGGGCGCCGCCGAGCTCCCGCAGCAGGGACGGGACGCGCTCCCCGAACGCGCCGGTGAAGCGCGCCCAGTCGGCTCCCGGCAGCACCACCGTCTGCGCCGCCGGATCGGCGAGGAGCCGGGCAAAGGCCGCGATCCCGAGGTCCGGCGAGATCGTTCCGAGCCCCAGCCGCTCGGCGTGGCGATCGAAGCCGCGGCGTGCCGCCTCGCCGATGCCGCTCCAGACCCCCCAGTTGATGCTGGAGGCGGGGAGCCCCTGCGCGCGGCGGGCGTGGGCGAGGCCGTCCAGGGCTGCGTTCGCCGCGCAGTGGTTCGCCTGCTGCGCGGAGCCCAGCACGGAGGCGGCGGAGGAGAAGAGCACGAAGAAGTCGAGCGGACGGTCGCGGGTGAGGCAGTGGAGGTTCCAGGCTCCGGCCACCTTGGCCCCCATCACCCGCTCGAACCGCTCCCAGTCCTGTTCCAGCAGGGGCGCGTCGTCGAGCGTTCCCGCCGAGTGGACCACTCCCGCGAGGGGGCCCAGCTCCCGGTCGATTTGCTCCAGTACCGGCTGCAGCGCGGTAGGGTCGGACACGTCGGCCGGGAAGATGAGCACGCGAGCCCCTGCCTTCTCCCACTCCCGGAGCAGGCGCGCCGTCTCCGCGGAGGGTCCGCTGCGGCCGAGGAGCGCCAGGTGCCGCGCGCCCTGCTCCACCATCCACCCGGCGACGGCGAGCCCCAGGTCGCCGAGTCCGCCGGTTATGAGGTAGGCCGCGTCGCCTCGCAGGGAAGTCGAGGGCAGGAGCGCGGCAGCGCGGGGTGCCAGGCGCGGGACGAGCCGCCGGCCGGCGCGGAAGGCGACCTCCGCCTCGGGCGAGCCAGCGATCAGCTCCGCCGCAAGCCCTTCGATCTCGGGGTCGTTCGGATCGAGGTCCACGCACGCGCAGCGCAGCGCCGGAACCTCCAGGGCCGCGGCGCGCGCCAGGCCCGCCAGTGCCGCCTGCATCGCCGCGTCTCCGAACGCGCCGGCCGGCGCACTCCCCCGCGTGACCAGGTAGAGCGGCGGCGGCTCTTCCAGGCGCGCCAGCGCCTGGGAGAGGTGGAGAGCACCCTCGCAAACAGCCCGC
Organism: Armatimonadota bacterium; assembly: GCA_046292385.1. GTDB lineage: Bacteria > Armatimonadota > SYMT01 > SYMT01 > SYMT01 > JBKBRF01. Next base: position 48,577 of record JBKBRF010000001.1, read on the forward strand.
TGCGCCTCCAGCGCGGCTCCGGGCTCCGGCTGGGCGGGGGCGTCCAGCGCGGCAAGATAGGTGACTCCTCGGTAGCGGTTTTCGCGGAGCAGGGCCTCGATTGCGGCCGGGTCCGGGGAGACCACCAGGTGGCAGCGCTCCCCCAGCTCTTCCAGCCGCTGCGTCAGCCGCTCGGCCGTCCCGCCGCGATCCGGGACGATCAGCCAGTCGCCGCCCGCCGCGGGCGCGCTCTCCGCGCGGGCGAGGAGCAGCTGCCCGCCATTCAGGGCCGCCGCCTCGGAGAAGCCGGAGCCTGCCAGCAGCTCCAGCCACGCCTCTCGGGAGAGGAGGGGATGGTCGGGGCGCAGGGAGGTATCCTGGAAGCGCCACCAGCCTTCGGTGAGACCGAAGACGAGGTCGACCCACCGCCGGCGCTCGGTGCTCTCCACCAGGAGCAGCAGGCCCCCGGGCGCGAGGAGCTGACGCGCGTGGCGGAGGGACTCCGCCAGGTCTCGGGTAGCGTGTAGGACGTTCGACGCGATGACCAGGTCGTACCCACCCGCCGGGTAGCCCTGCTCCTCCGGGGAGCGCTCGACATCGAGGGTCCGGCACCGCAGGAAGGGGCACGCCGCGAACGCGCCGGCGGCCTGTTCGGTAAAGTAGCCGGAGACATCGGTGAAGAGGTAGTCGGTGCGGTCCGCATCCAGGCGCGGGAGCAGGGCCGCGGTGGCCGAGCCGGTGCCGGCCCCGATCTCCAGCACCCGGAGCGCCCGGCCGGACGGCAGGCTCGCCGCGACCTCCGCCGCCGCGTCGCCGAGGAGCGTGTTGATCCACCGCGCGTAGGGCGAGTCGTGGTAGAGATCGCCCGCGCCGGAGTCCTGGCCCGCAGTAAAGAGCAGTGACAGCGCGTCGGTCTCGTCGCGCAGCACCTCCGCCAGGTGAGCGCCGCAGCGGCGCAGCAGCTCCAGCTCGGCCCGGCAGGTGGGATACCGCGCGATCAGCTCCGCGCAGCGGCCGTCCGGGCTGCCGCTCTCCGGCTGCTCCCGCACGATCCAGAGGGCGTGCTGCCGCTCCAGGACCCCTTCTTCCTCCAGGATCTCGAGCAGCCGGTGGAACAGGCGGCGATGCCGGTCCGCGATGTCGAGCTCCGCCGCCAGGGCGTGCCGGGTGACGCGGCGGCCGAGCGTGAACTCGAAGCCGAGGCGCCGGAATGCGCCGGCCACGTACGCGGCGCTGAGCCGGTCCAGCTCCGGCGCGAGCTCGGCGTAGACCCCCAGCCCCAGCTCTTCGGCCAACTGGGCGGCGCGCGGCTCCAGACGCTCCGCGAGTGCCTCCGCCCTCGGGAGAAAGTCCGGGGCGGGGAGACTATCAGTGAGGAGCGACGGCTGCCAGCGGATCTCGTAGAGCGCGCCTTCCAGCTCGGCGGAGTCGCTCTGCGCCTCCCACAGCGCCGGGGAGACGCGCCGGAACCGCACTCCCTCGATCTCCGCGATCCGGTCGCCTCCTGCGCCCAGCAGGGCGAGCGATCCGAGGACCGAGCCGCCCTCGCGGACCGCCCTCGCGCGGCACCAGACCTCCTCACCCGCGGCCCGGAAGACCCGGAGGCGCTCCAGGCTGACCGGCAGGTAGACTTCGTCTCCGTCGCTGCCGGGGAGCGCCGCGGCGAGAAGCTGGAGGCATCCGTCGAGGAGCGGGGGGCTCAGGATGTGTCGGGAGTCGCTCGCGCCGGCGCCGTCCTCTACGCGAACCCGGCCCACCACCTCGCCTTCAGTACGCCAGAGGGCGCGGACCGTCCGGAAGCTGGGGCCGTACCGCACGCCGGCTGCCTCCAGCCCGCGGTAGAGCTCTTCCACGCCCAGCTCCTGCGCCCCGGCGGGTGGAATCGGCGTTCGGTCGACCGGAGCAGAGCCGGGCTCCGCAATCGCGGCGACCCGGCCGCGGGCATGCTCCACCGAATCCTCACCGGAGACACTGAAGATCCGGAGCTCGAACCCGCCTTCGACGTGCGGCTGCAGCAGGGTGTGGCAGAGGACCTCTTCCCGCTCCGGCAGCAGGAGAGCCGCCGGGAACGCGATCCCCTGCACTTCGCAGGCGGGCGAGCCGAGCACGCGCGCCGCGGCGGCGAGCGCCAGCTCCAGGTAGCCCGCCGCCGGGAACACCACCCGGTCGGTCACGCAGTGGTCGGCCAGGTAGGCGGGCTCCTGGCGGCCGATCCGCGCCTCGAAGCGCCGCTCCCGGGAGCCCGGCTGCGGCACGGGGGTGCCGAGCAGGGGGTGGAGGGCAGGAAGAGCCTGCCGCGCCGGTGCTGCGTGGGCCGGCGCGGGAGCCTCCGGGAGAGTCTCCACCCAGAACCGCTCGCGCTGGAACGGGTATGAGGGCAGCGAGAGCTTCCGCCGGCCGCGCCCCGCGTCATACGCTTCCCAGTCGACACTCACACCGGCGACCCAGGCACGGCCGGCGCGGCTCAGCAGATCACTCCAGTCCGAGCGACCGAGGGAAGAAGCTTCCTCACCCGGCCACTGCATCGGCTCGCTCTGCGGGTCCGGCTGGACTTCGCCGGTGAGCAGTCCTTCGGCCGGAGCGCCCTCCGCCAGCGCCAGCAGGCGGCTGCGGGCCTCCTCCGCGTCCCGGGCGATCACGGCGGCGCGGTACCGGAACTGGGCTCGACCGGTGTGGGAGGTATAGGCGGCGTCCGGGAGTGAGACGGTGGGGTCGGAGAAGTAGGCAGCGTAGCGGGAGGCGAGCTCGCGGAGGGCCGGCTCGGTGCGGGCCGAGAGTCCGAGGAGGTGGAGCGGGCGCTCCGGCAGGACGGCCGGCGCCGGCTCCGACGGGGGAGCTTCTTCGAGCAAGACGTGGACGTTGGTGCCGCTGAACCCGAAAGAGCTGACCCCCGCGAGGCGCGGTCCGTCGTTCACCCACTCCGTCGGCTCCAGCGGGATCCGGGCGGGCAGTCCGTCGAGCGAGATATGCGGGTTGAGGCGCCGGAAGTGGACCAGCGGCGGGATCTCCCGGTGGGAGAGCGCCAGCGCGACTTTGATCACGCTCGCCACGCCCGCGCCCGCCTCCAGGTGCCCGATGCTCGCCTTCACGGAGCCGAGCGCCAGCGGCCGGTCCGCGGTGCGTCCCGGTCCGTAGACCTGCTTCAGCGCCTGGACTTCGATCGGATCGCCGAGCGCCGTGCCGGTGCCGTGCGCCTCCACGTAGCTCACGCGCTGCGGGTCGAGCCCCGCGTCCTCCAGCGCCTGCCGGATCACCGCCTCCTGCGCCCGCCCATTCGGCGCGGTGAGCCCGCTGCTCCGGCCGTCCTGGTTGCAGGCGGTGCCGCGGATCACCGCCAGGATGCGGTCGCCGTCCTTCTGGGCCGCCGAGAGCGGCTTGAGGACGACCACCCCGCAGCCCTCGCCGCGGACGTAGCCGTCCGCGGACTCGCAGAACGTCTTGCACTTGCCGTCCGGGGAGAGGAGGCGCGCCTGGCTGAAGTTGACGGTGATATCGGGCGTGAGCATCAGGTTCACGCCGGCCACCAGCGCCTGGGAGCACTCGCCCGCACGCAGCGCCCGCACGGCCAGGTGCAGCGCCACGAGCGACGAGGAGCAGGCGGTGTCGACCGCCAGGCACGGCCCCTGGAACCCGAAGGTGTACGAGATCCGGCCGGAGGCGATGCTCGCGGCGTTGCCCGCGCCCGCCGCGGCGTTGTTGGCGGAGGAGTGGACCGACTTGCTCAGGAGGTTGGAGTAGTCGTTCGTGCTGATGCCGAGGTAGACGCCGGTGCGGCTTCCGACGAGCCGGTCCGGCGGGATCGCCGCGTCTTCCAGCGCCTCCCACGCGACCTCCAGCAGGAGCCGCTGCTGGGGATCGATGCCGACCACCTCTCGCGGGGCGATCCGGAAGAACCCGGCGTCGAAGCCGTCCACGCGGCCGAGGAAGCCTCCCCGGCGGGTATAGCACTTCCCGGGAACGCCCGGGGCGGGGTCGTAGTAGGCGTCCACGTCCCAGCGGTCCGCGGGTACCTCCCGGCAGGCATCTACCCCCTCGCGCAGCACGCTCCAGAACCGGTGGAGGTCGTCCGCGCCGCCGGGATAGCGGCACGCCGCCCCGATGATGGCGATCGGCTCGCGCCGGGCGTTCTCCAGTGTCTCGACCTTCGACTTCAGCGCCTTGACGACGAGCGCGGCCTGCTGAAGGGGGGAGAGCTGATCGAGGCGTTCGTTGAGCGTGGTCATCGGTTCAGGCGGCGGGGAATCGGGACTAGAGGTCGTCGATCAGAGCCTTCAGCTCATTCTCGATCAGCAGTTGCGCGGCTTCGTCCGTAAAGCCCTCGATCTCGGAGAGATCGGCGGCCTCGATCTCCGGCCTTTCGACGGCTCCGGACGCCGCGAAGCCGAGGAGGTCGTTCTCCAGGTGATCGGTCAGCGCGGCCAGCGTCGGGTAGTTGAAGAGGAGCGTGGCCGGCAGCTCGATCCCGATCGCCTTACCCAGCGCGTTCCGGAGGTCCAGCGCCATCAGCGAGTCGAGGCCCAGCTCGCTCAGCGGCTGCTCGGCGTCGATCGTCTGGCGGCGGTCTAGCCCCAGCACCGCGGAGGTGACGCCGTGGACGAAGGAGGCGAGGCTCCCGCGCCGCGCCTCCGGAGAACGGGCGCGCAGCTCTTCGATGTTCAGCACGGGCGCGGCTCCGGCCGGGGCACGGGATGCCGGGCCGACCGGCGCCAGCACGGAGTAGAAGGGCGGAAAGTTTCCTGCGGGGTAGCCGGAGAGGAAGCGCTGCCAGTGGATCGGGATCACCGCCGCCTGCGGCAGCTCGCCTTCCATCAGGTGGCCCAGCGCGGCGAACCCGGCTTCCGGGGGAATCAGCCCCACGCCCTGCCGCTGCATCCGGCTCTCCACCCGGCGCTCCGCCACTGCGCCGATCTCCGCCCACGCGCCCCAGTTCACGCTGAGGCCGGGCAGCCCGAGGCCCCGGCGATAGTGCGCCAGCGCGTCGAGGTAAGCGTTGGCCGCGGCGTGGTTCGCCTGGCCGGAGTAGCCGAGGAGCGAGGCGGAGGTGGAGAAGAGGACGAAGTGGTCGAGCTCGCGGGTCAGGGTCAGCTCGTGGAGGTGCGTCGCACCGTCGACCTTCGGCGCGAAGACGGCGCGCAGGCTCTCGCCGTCCTGCTGCAGCACCACCCGGTCCTGGAGCGACCCTGCGAGGTGGAAGACTCCCCGGAGCGGAAGCATCGCCGTGTCGATCCGCTGCAGGACCTCCTGCAGCGCCTCGCGGGAGGCGACGTCCGCCTCGAACTGCTCGACGTCGCAGCCCCATTCCTCACGCAGCTCGGCGATGCCGGCCAGCACCTCCGCAGCGGGCGCGCGGCGGCTCACCAGCGCGAGGGAGCGTGCCCCGCGCTCCGCCAGCCAGCGGGCGAGGGGGAGTCCGAGGCCGCCGGAGGCGCCGGTGATCAGGTAGGTAGCGTCCGCCCGGAAGGCGGTCTCTCGCACTTCCGCGGCGGGGACTCGCTCCAGCCGGGCGGCGTGCCGGAGGCCGCCGCGGTAGGCGACTTCCACGTCCCGGTCATCCGTCCCGATCTCCCGCAGGAGTGCCGCGGCCTGCGCGTCGTCCACGGCCGACGGATCCAGGTCTACCCGGACGCACTGCAGCTCCGGGTGCTCCAGCGCCAGCACCTTGCCCAGGCCCCACAGCGCCGCGCCGCCGGGCGCGGGGAGGGAGTCCGCTGCCGGCTGTGCGCCCCGCGTCACGAGCCAGAGGCGCGACGCGCCGCCGCGGAGCATCGCCTGCGCCAGCTCCAGCGCGCCCGCGGCGAGCCGCTCCGGATCGGTATCGTCGAGGGCGCGGAAGTCCACCACGCCGGCGAGAGTGCCGGCACCGATCTCCTGCTCCAGCGCTTCGGGGGGCGCTTCCGCCGGAGCGAGCACCCGGCACCCGGCGCCAGTCTCCGTGAGCCGGCTCGTAAACACCCGGGCCGCGGGATCGGAACCGGCGATCACCAGCCAGCGGCCCTCGGCTACCGCCGGCTCGGCGGAGGCCACCAGGATCGCCTGCTCCGGGTCGTCCGGTGCGTCGGAAACCGCGGCAGCCGCGTAGCCGCACTCGCGGAGGAGCGGCAGCCACTGCTCCAGGCGGAGGAGCGGATGACCCGCGCGGAGGGTCCGGTCGCTGAACCGCCACCAGCCTTCGGTGAGGCCGAAGACGAGGTCGGACCAGCGGCGCGGCTTGACCCCTTCCACGGCGAGGAGCAGCCCTCCCGGGCGCAGCAGGCGCCGCACGTGCGCCAGGCTCGACCGGAGATCGGCGGTCGCGTGGAGGACGTTGGAAGCAAGGACGAGGTCGAAGCCGCCCGCCTCGAAGCCCTGCTCCTCCGGTGCCCGCTCCAGGTCGAGGCGCTGGAAGGTGACGAAGGGGTAGAGGGAAAACTGGCGCTGTGCCTGGGCGAGGAAGGCGGGGGAGACGTCGGTGAAGACGTACTCCGTGCGCTCCGGCGGCAGGAGCGGCAGCACGGAAGCGGTAGTGCCTCCGGTGCCGGCGCCCACCTCGAGCACCCGCAGCCGCCCGTCCGGCGGGAGCGACTCCAGCGCCCGGCGGAACGTCGCCTCGATGATCCCGTTCAACAGCCGCGCGAACGGAGCATCGCGGTAGACGCTGCCCTGCTCCTCCGGGGGGAACAGGAGCGGCAGCGGATCCTGCTCGCCCCGCAGCACGCGCGCGAGGCCGGCGCCGCAGCGCCCCACCAGCTCGATCTCCACCGCGCACTCGGGGAAGCGCTCCCGCAGCTCCTGCAGCCGTCGGTGCGGATCCCGCGGCCCGAGCCCGGTCGTCGCTACCCAACTCTCCGGACCGCGCGGCTCCAGCAGCCCGTCCTCTTCCAGGAACCCGCAGAGGCGGCGGAAGAGATCCTGGTGGCGCGGGGCGATGCCGAGGCGCGACTCCACGTCGGCGAGATCAAGCTCCCGCCCGGGTTCGATCCCGAGCTCCCGGAACGCCTGTACGGCGAAATCGGTCGCCAGCACTTCCAGCTCCGGTCCCAGCGGCATCAGGCGCGCCAGGTCCAGCTCCTCGCGGAGACGGGGGACTAACGGCGCGACCGCCTCCGACAGCGCCGCGGCGGGGGGCAGGGGGGCGCCGCCGGCGGGATGCCAGCCCGGGGCATACAGCCACTCAGTGAAGGACGAGGACCCCGCCAGCGCCTCGCGGCTCGTCCGCTTCAGGTGGAGCCCCTCGACCTCCGCCAGCACGGCCCCCTCTGCCGTCAGCAGCGTCAGGTCCCCGGTAGCGATCTCCCCCGAACCTTCCGTCGACCGTACGCGGACGTGGCACCAGAACGCCTTTCCGGGGCGCGCGTAGAAGGAGAGCCGGTCGACCATCAGCGGCAGGAAGCTCGCCTCCATCTCGCTGCCCGCATGCGCGGCGCCGAACGCCTGGAAGCAGGCGTCGAGGATCGCGGGATGGATCGGATAGCTCTCCGTCTCCGCGGCGATCGTCTCCGGCACCCGGATCTCGACCAGCGCCTCCCGGTCGCCGCGCCAGAGGGCGTGTATCCCGTGGAAGCTGGGCCCCAGGTGGATGCCGCCGCTGTCCAGCAGCCGCCGGAGCGCCGCCGGGCCGTCCGGATCGGCCTGGCAGCGAGCGCGGATCGCCTCCAGCGATCGCGGGGCGGGCGGCGCGGCGGCGGTGACCGTGCCGGAGGCGTGCCGGACCCACTCGCCGTCCGGCTCCTTGCTGAACAGCTCGAAGCTGCCGCCTGCGTCCGCGGGACGGTAGATGAGCTGGACGGCCCGTCCCTCTTCCGGCACGATGAGCGGCGCGGCGAATACCACGTCCTTGAGCGCGTGGGCACCGGGGCCGGCGCATTCACCCGCCGCCAGCAGCCCCATCACCAGGTGAGAGGCGCCGGGGACCAGGACCTGGTCGAAGACGACGTGGTCGGCCAGGAACGGGAGGGCGTCGGTGTCGAGCCGCCCCTCGAAGAGCGCCTCCGGAAGGGCGGAGTCGATCCGGCGCCCGAGGAGCGGGTGCCCTCCGTGGACCGCAGCCGCGGAGACCGGCCGCGCGGCCTCGGGCCAGTAGCGGGCGCGCTCGAACGGGTAGAGCGGCAGGGAGACCTTACGACGGGGGCGGCCGGAGTCGAGTGCCGCCAGGTCGAGCGCCGCCCCGCGCTCGAAGAGCGTGCCGAGACCCTGCAGGAGCGTGCGCCAGTCGTCCACCCCGCGCCGCAGCGAGGCGATCCAGGTGCCGCCCTCGACCGACTGCGCCCCCAGGCGGCACAGAACCGGCTGCGGTCCGATCTCGAGGAAGGTATCGCACTCGCGCCGGGCGAGCTCGCGCACGCCGTCCATGAACCGTACCGACTCGGAGGCGTGCTGCCGCCAGTATGCCGCGTCGAACCTCCGGGTCGGGAGCGCGGTCAGGTTCGAGACGACCGGAATCCGCGCCTCGCGGTAGGTGATCTCCCCCGCCGCCCGCTCGAAGCGGTCGAGCATTGGGTCGAGCAGCCGGGAATGGAAGGCGTGCGAGACCTGGAGCGGCTGCGACTCGATCCCCTCCCGCCGCAGCAGGGTCAGCACCCGCTCCACGGCGGCGCGCTCGCCGGTGATCACCGTGTTCGCGGGCGAGTTGAGGGCGGCGAGCTGCACCTGCCGCTCGGCGGTCCGCTCCAGCACTTCCCGCACGCGGTCCGCCTCCGCGAAGGCGGCGGCCATGGCGCCGTGCGGGGGCAGCTCCTGCATCAAGCGGCCCCGCTCCGCCACCAGACGGATCCCTTCCTCCAGGTCGAACACGCCCGCCACGCACGCGGCGACGTACTCTCCGAGGCTGTGGCCGATCACCGCCTCCGGCTCGACGCCCCACGCGCGCCACAGTTCCGCGAGGGCAAGCTCCAGGGCGAAAAGCGCCGGCTGGGCGAAGCGCGTCTCGTGCAGGCGCTCGTCGTTCTCGGCAAGGAGTGAGAGCAGCGGCACGGGGAGACGGCCGTCCAGGGCTGCCGCGCAGCGGTCCAGCACGGCGCGGAACCGCGGCTCCGTCTCGTAGAGCTCGCGCGCCATCCCCGGATACTGCGCCCCCTGGCCGGTGAACAGGAAGGCGACACGCGGTGTATCGCGGTGCGGAGCGGCCGCGCCCGCCGCACGCGCCTCCAGCTCCTTCGCCGCCTCGTCGGCGGTCGCCGCCGTCACCGCCAGGCGGTAGGGCAGGTGGGCGCGGCCGGTGTTCGCGGTGTGGCAGAGGTCCGGGAATGACTGCGGCGGGCGGCTTCGGAGCAGCGCGCGGTACTCGCCGGCGAGCTGCTCCAGCGCCCGGCCGCTGCGAGCGGAGAGGCAGAGGAGCTGCGCGGACCGGTCCGGGCCGTCCGGAGAGGCCGGCTCGGGCTCGGCGGCCGGAGCCTCTTCGATCAGCAGGTGCGCGTTGGTGCCGCTGAAGCCGAACGAGCTGACGCCCGCGATCCGGGGTCTGCCGCCCGTCTCCCACGCGACCGGCGCGGTCGGAATACGCAGGGGGAAGCCGCCGAGCTCGATGTGCGGGTTCAGCTCCCGGAAGTGGAGGTGCGGCGGGATCTCGCGGTGCTGCAGGGCGAGGACCGTCTTGATGAGCCCCGCGATGCCGGCCGCCGACTCGAGATGGCCGATGTTCGTCTTCACCGAGCCGAGATGGAAGGGGCGGCTCTCGTCCCGGCCCGAGTAGGCGCGGGTGAGCGCGCGGACTTCGATCGGATCGCCCAGCGCGGTGCCGGTCCCGTGCGCTTCCACGTAGCTCACGTCGGCGGCGTCGAGCCGCGCGGTCTCCAGCGCGCGCCGGATCAGCGCCTCCTGCGCGGGGCCATTGGGAGCGGTGAGCCCGCTGCTCCGCCCGTCCTGGTTTACGGCGGAGCCCCGGATCACCGCCAGGACGCGGTCGCCATCCTTCTGGGCCGCGGAAAGGGTCTTGAGCACCACCACTCCGCAGCCCTCGCCGCGCACGTAGCCGTCCGCGGCGGCGTCGAAGGTCTTACAGCGACCGTCCGCCGCCAGCATCCGCGCCCTGGAGAAGTTGATGCTCAGCTCCGGGCTGAGGATCAGGTTCACGCCCGCCGCGAGGGCGACGGAGCACTCGCCGCTCCGGAGGCTCTGCGCCGCGAGGTGGACCGCCACCAGCGACGAGGAGCAGGCGGTATCCACGCTCATGCACGGCCCGGTCAGCCCGAGGCTGTAGGCGATCCGTCCCGCCGCCACGCTGCCGGCGTTGCCGAGACTGGTGTGGGACTCGATCCAGGTGGAGTCGCCGGGCCGGGAGAGCAGCGCGGCGTAATCGAAGGTGCTGATCCCGACAAAGACTCCCGCGGAGGCGCCGAAGAGCCGGTCCGGCGAGAGGCCCGCGTCTTCCAGCGCGTGCCAGGCAACCTCCAGCAACAGGCGCTGCTGGGGGTCGATGCTGACCGCCTCGCGTGGGGAGATCCCGAAGAACGCGGCGTCGAACCGGTCGACTCCGGAGAGAAACCCGCCCCAGCGGCTGCTCATCTTTCCGGGCGCGTCCGGATCGGGATCGTAGTAGGCGTCGATGTCCCAGCGGTCGCGCGGGACGGTGGTCACGCCGGTGCCGCCGGAGCGCAGCAGCTCCCAGAACTGCTCCGGACCGTCCGCCCCACCGGGGAAGTGGCAGCCGAGGCCGACGATGGCGATCGGCTCGAAACGCGCTCGCTCCGCGGCTTCGAGCCGGGTGCGGAGGTCCTTGACCGCGAAGAGCGCCCGCCGGAGGGCCGCCTCATCCGCGCTCGGCGTCTCTCCGGGCAGATCAGTAGCCCCCACGGCGCAGCTCCTCTTCCAGCTCGCTGAGCAGCGTGTCGCCGCGGAGGGAGTCGCTCTCGACGACGGGGGCGGGAGCCTCCGGAGCACTCGCCGGAGCGAGCGCCTCCGCGACGAACTGGGCCAGGCTCTCCAGGGTGGGGTAGTCGAACAGGAGCCCCGCCGGGAGGGCGTGCCCCATCGCCTCCTGCAGCGCGTTCCGGACCTCCAGCGCCATCAGGGAGTCGAGCCCGAGATCGTGGAAGGAGCGGCGCGGGTCGAGCGGGAGGTCGCCGAGGCCGAGGACCCGGGAGACGATCTTCCGCACCTCCTCCCGCACCCGGCCGGAGCGCTCCCCCTCCGTCATTCCCGCCAACTGGTCCGCCAGGCTGCTCTGCTTCTGTGGGTCCGGCGCGGAGGCGCTGCGGCCGCCCGGAACGACGCAGACCTGCGGTGCGGGCTCTCGCAGGAGGCGGTCCAGGAGGGCCAGGCCCTCTCCGACTTCCAGCGCGGCATGGTCGACGGCGGCTCGTCCGGCCATGCCGGAGCCGGCCCACGCCGGCCAGTTGATCGAGAGCGCCGGCAGGCCGAGTGTGCGGCGGTGCCACGCGAGAGCGTCGAGATAGGCGTTTGCCGCCGAGTAGGGAGCCTGGCCCGCGGAACCGACCACGGAAGCGAGCGACGAGTACATCACGAAGAAGTCGAGTGAGCGGCCGAGCGTCGCCCGGTGCAGGTTCCAGGCACCGCGGACCTTCGGAGCCATGACAGACGCGAGGCGAGAAGGGGTTTGCTGGACGAGGATGCCGTCGTCCAGAACGCCTGCCGCGTGGACGATGCCGGCCAGCGGTTGCCGCAGCGACGAGAGGACGCGATCCACGTCCCCCGGCAGCGAGACGTCCGCCCGTGCTACCTGGACCTTCGCTCCGGCCTCGTTCAGTTCCTCCAGAACCTGGCGAGCGGCAGCCGAGGGAGCGCTGCGGCCCACCAGGGTGAGGTGCCGCGCCCCCTTTCGGACCATCCAGCGGGCGGTCTCCAGACCCAGCGCGCCGAGGCCGCCGGTGATCAGGTACTCGGCTTCGGGCCGGAAGGCAGTCTGGACGAGCACGATCTTGCCGATGTGCCGCGCCTGCTCCATAAAGCGGAACGCGCTCTCCGCATCTTCCAGCGGAAACGAGCGGGAGGGGAGGGGCTGGAGCTGTCCGGACGCGATCTCCCGGGTGAGGGTCCGCAGCCATTCGCCTACCGTCGCCGGGTCGGAGAGGATCTGCGCGTCGAGGGCGACGGTGTGGAACCGGACGTCCGCCCGATAAGCGGCGGCCTGGGTATCGTCCCAGATTCCCGCCTTCCCGATCTCCAGGAAGCACCCGCCGGGCCGCAGCACGTCGAACCCGTGCCGGATCGCCTCGCCGGAGAGGCAATTCAGCACGACGTCGACCCCGTCCCCGGTGATCGACCGAATCTCCGTCGCGAATTCCAGGCTCCGCGAGTCGCCCACGTAGGCCACCCCGAGCCCGCGGAGGTACTCCCGCTTCTCCGGGCTGCCGGCGGTGGCGAAGACCTCGGCGCCGACCTGCTGCGCCATCCGCACGGCAGCCAGGCCCACTCCTCCGGCGGCGGCGTGGATCAGCACCCGCTGCCCCGGCCGGAGGCCGGCGAAGTGGCGGAGCGCGTACCGGGCGGTGAGGAACGCTACCGGCGTCGACGCCGCCTCGGCGAAGCTGAGGCCGTCCGGGAGAGGGGCGACCAGCTCCGCCGAGGCGACCGCATAGGTGGCGAAGCTGCGCGGCGTGACCGCCACCACCGGCTGACCGGGAGCGAGTCCCAGCACCCCGCGGCCGACCCGCATGATCACTCCCGCGCACTCGATGCCCGGCTCCCCCGCGTTGCCCGGATAGGCCCCGAGCACGTTCATTACGTCGCGGAAGTTGAGGCCGGTGGCGTGGACGCGGATCTCCACCTCGTCTGCGGCGAGCTCCCGGCGAGGCTCCGGCACCCACTCGAGCCCGGACAGCGTTCCACGCCGGGCGATCCGCAGCGCCGCGGGCCCGTCCGGCAGGCTTCCAGCCCCCGCAGCGTCTGCGGTCCGCGGCGCGAGGCGTGGGAGATACCGGCTTCCTCCACGAAGGGCCACCTCCGGCGCGGACCGGGACAGCTCCGCGACCAGGTCCTCGATGCCGGGATCAGCCGCGTCGAGATCGATCCGGCGGCACCCCAGTTCCGGGTGCTCCAGAGCAATTACCGAGCCGATTCCCCACAGCGGCGCCTGCCGGAGACCGGGGAGATCCCCGGAGCCGACCGGGCGCGCGCCGCGCGTGACCACCACCAGCCGCGGCGGGGTCTTCCACCGCAGCAGCGCCTGGACGCTCCGCAGCAGATCGGCGCAGAGAGCCTCCGGCTCCCCCTCGTCGAGCCCGCGCAGGTAGAGGATCCCGTCGCTCGACGCGCTCGCCAGCTCTTCGTCCTCCCGCAGCACCCGCGCCTCCGTCCCCCGGGTGCGTAGAGCCTCGATGATCCTCGCTCCGAGTCCCCCGCGGTCGGGCAGGACCAGCCAGGCGCCGACTTCCACCGGCGCCCCGGTGTCCTCCATGGGTGCGGGCTCCCACACCATATCGTGAAGCGTCGCCGGCTGCTGCCTGGTGCGGACCGGGAGGAGGCGCAAGCCTTCGATCGCCGCGACCGCCTCGCCGGCGGAACCGAACAGCTCGAGGTCGGCTGTGATGGCGCCCGCCTCCCGCAGCCGCACCCGGCACCAGACCTCTCTCCCCGCAGATCGGAAGAGGCGTGCCCGATCGATGCCGGCCGGGAGGTAGTCGCCCTCGCTCTCCCGCCCCCAGAGCGCCGCCCCGACCGCCTGCAGGCAGCCGTCGAGCAGAGCCGGGTGGAGGTGGTAGCCGCTGGGGTCCAGGCTCTCCGGCAGGACGACGCGCGCCAGCGCTTCGTCCTCGCCCCGCCGCAGCTCGGTGAGGGTCCGGAACGACGGGCCATACTCGAATCCCTGCCGGGCGAAGGCGGCGTAGAGCTCCTCGACCGGCAGCTCGTCGGGACAGCTCTCCCGACGCGCCGCCGGGGACATGCTTGCCGGCGCTGCGGAGAGGGGCTCTACCACGCCGGACGCGTGCAGCGTCCAGCTCTCCGCTTCCGGAGCGGCGCTGAAGATCTCAAACCGGCGGGGCTCGTCGCGGGAGAGGAGCACCTGGACGGTCCGCGGCTCCTCGATCTCGAGCAGCACCGAGAACGTCACGTCCCGCAGCTCTCCCGGGCCGCCCGCGGCGGCGAGCGCAAGCTCCAGGAACGCCGCGCCGGGCAGCACCGCTCGTCCCCCGACGCGGTGCTCCGTCAGCCAGCCCAGCTCCGGGCAGGGCAGCTCGTTTTCATACTGCTCTCCCGGCAGCGCCGACCGCAGCCGCACCCCAAGGAGCGGGTGAGAGGCCGGCCGGCGACGCGGCGCGGGCAGGTGCCGCCGGCGCTCGACCCAGTACGACTGGCGCTGAAACGGATAGGTGGGGAGCGGGGCCTTCCGCCACGAGCCGGCTTCGCCGAACACCGCCGGGTCGACTTCCCCGCCCCGCACGTAAGCCTCGCCCGCGTCCCGCAGCCGCGCTTCCCCGGCGCCCAGGCACTGACCCGGCTCTCCTCCTGAGGACCAGTCCCGCAGCCGCTCCCGCAGCTCCGCCGCCGTGGCGCCGACCACCGCCAGCCGCGCGTCGAAGTGGGTGCGCCCGCGGTAGGCGGTGCCGCACACGTCCGCCAGCCGCACCGCGCTCCCGTCCCGCTCCAACTCCGCGAGATACCGCTCGTACCGGCTCGCCAGTGCCCGCAGCCCCGCCGCGTCTTTCGCCGAGAGACAGAGCAGATGCCCCGCCGGTGACGATGCGTCCGGAACATTTGCCGGTTCCGGGGCGGCTTCGAGCAGGACGTGGGCGTTGGTGCCGCTGAAGCCGAAGGAGCTGACCCCCGCGAGCCAGCGCCCCTCCGACGCTTCCCACGCCTGGAGCTCCCGCGGGATCTCCAGCGGCACGCCCCGGCGGTCGATATGCGGGTTCCACTCCCGGAAGTGGAGGTGAGGCGGCAGGCAGCGGTGCTGCAGCGCCAGCACCGTCTTGATCAGCCCCGCCACCCCGGCGGCGGCTTCCAGGTGGCCCAGGTTCGTCTTGACGGAGCCGACCCACAGCGGCGATTCGCGTCCGGCGAAGACCTCCGCCAGGGCGTGCAGCTCGATCGGGTCTCCCAGGGCGGTGCCGGTGCCGTGGGCTTCCAGGTAGGAGACCTGCTCCGGGGAGAGGCCGGCGCTGTGGAGAGCCTGGCGCAGGAGGGCGACCTGGGCGGGACCGTTGGGGGCGGTGAGGCCGCCGCTGCGGCCGTCGTGGTTGACGGCGGAGCCGCGGATCAGGGCGAGGACGCGGTCGCCGTCGCGCTCGGCGTCGGAGAGCCGCTTCAGCACCACCACCCCGCACCCTTCGCCGCGGATAAAGCCGTCCGCGGAGGCGTCGAACGCTTT
The DNA here is from genome assembly GCA_046292385.1 of Armatimonadota bacterium. GTDB lineage: Bacteria > Armatimonadota > SYMT01 > SYMT01 > SYMT01 > JBKBRF01. The sequence goes on from JBKBRF010000001.1 coordinate 63,797, forward strand.
ACAGCGGCCGTCCGGCGAAAGCATCTGGAGGGCGGAGAGCGCGGCGGTGGAGCCGTGCGCCAGGATCAGGTTGACGCCGCCGGCGAGGGCGAGGTCGCACTCTCCCTGCCGGAGGCTCTGGAGGGCGAGGTGGGTAGCGACGAGGGATGAGGAGCAGGCGGTGTCGACCACCAGGCTCGGGCCCTGCAGCCCCAGCAAGTACGACAGCCGCCCCGCCACGATGCTCGGCGCGCTGCCGGTCCCGGCGTAGGTGCCGAGCTCCCCCGCTTCGGCAGCGATCCCCGCGTAGTCGTAGTTGCAGAGCCCCACGAAGACTCCGGCCGGTGAGCCGGCGAGGGTGTCCGGCGGGATCGCGGCGTCTTCCAGCGCTTCCCACGCGACCTCCAGCAGCAGGCGCTGCTGGGGATCCATGCTCGCGGCCTCGCGGGGAGCGATGCCGAAGAAGCCGGGGTCGAACCGGTCGATCCCGTCGAGGAAGGCGCCGCGCCGGGTGGGGATGCGCTCGCGATAGGGGTCCTCGCTCCAGCGGTCCGCCGGGAAGTCCCGGACCGCGTCTCGCCCTTCCAGCAGCAGCTCCCGGAAGCCGTCGATGCCCGGCTCGGCGCCCGGAAACCGGCAGCCGAGGCCGACGATGGCGATCGTGTCGGTGTCGATCGGCTGCGCGGCGTGTCCGCGCGGCCCCTCGGCCGCCGGGCTTCCGAGGCTGCCGGCGAGGAAGTCGGCCAGCGCTTCGGGCGTGGGATAGTCGAAGAGCAGCGTGGAGGGGAGGACGAGCTCTCCCAGGAGCCGCGTCTGCAGGCGGTTGCGCAGCTCCACGGCCATCAGCGAGTCGAGCCCCTGGTCGAAGAGCACCGCGTCCGGCCGCACCGCGCTCGCCTGGCTGAAGCCGAGCACCGCGGCGGCCTGGCTCCGCACCCACTGGAGGAGGGACGCACGATCGAGGTCGAGCGGCGCTGGTGGCACGACTGCAGGAGTCGCCGCCTGCGCGGCGGGCAGCGGGCGGTGGACGGCGGCGAGCTCCGCCAGGGCGGAAGGGAGCGGCCCCCCGCCGAACTGGTTCAGGAAGGTAGGCCAGTGCACCGGCAGCACGCCGAGGTGCGCCCGGGACTGACCCAGCGACCACCGGAGCGCGGCGATCCCCGCGTCCGGGGGGATCGGCTCCATGCCGCGGGTCGCGAACCGCGTCTCTCCGGCGCGCTCGGCCGCCGCGCCGATCTCGCTCCACGCGCCCCAACCCAGGCTGACCGCGCGGACCCCGTGCGCCCGGGCGTGTTGCGCCAGGGCATCCAGGAACGCGCTGGCGGCGACGTGGTTGGCCTGGCCGAACGCGCCGACCAGCGAGACGGCGGAGGAGAAGAGCGCGAGGAAGTCGAGGTCGCTCGTGCCGCGGTAGAGATTCCACGCCCCGGCGACCTTCGGACGGAAGACCTCTTCGAAGCGAGTCCAGTCCTGCCGGTCCAGCATTCCGTCCGCAAGCACGCCGGCGGCGTGGACGACGCCCCGGATCGGCGGCAGCGTGGCAGCCGCCTCCTTCAGGACCCGGTCGACTTCGCCGGCTCGCGAGAGGTCGCAGGCGCGGTAGTGGACCTGCGCGCCGCTCCGCGCCAGGGCGTCCAGGGCGCGGAGGCGATCGTCGGTGAGCTCGCTCCGGCCGAGCAGGAGCAGGTGGCGGGCGCCCGCATCGACCAGCCACTGCGCGGTCCGCAGCCCGAGCCCGCCGAGGCCGCCGGCGATCAGGTAGGTGGCGTCGGCACGGATCGCCAGCGGCGCCTCCGGTTCGGGGTCCACCCGCGCCAGGCGGGGCACCCGGCGAGCCCCACCGCGATACGCCACCCGCTCCTCGCCGTCCTCCGCCTCCAGCTCGTCCACGATCTGTCGAGCCGCTTCTCCGGGCGGTACGGCAGGGTCGAGGTCAAGGCACATGCACCGCAGCTCCGGCCTTTCGAGCCGGATCGCCTGCCCAAGGCCGGTGGTGGTCGCCTGCAGTGGCTCCGCCTCGGTCGCCCCGCGCGTGACGAGCAGCAGCCGCGGCGTGGTGTCGCCGAGCGCCTGCAGCATCCGCAGGACCGATCCGCAGGTGTGCTCCTGGCTCTCCAGCACCGCATCCGGCTTCGAGTCGAGGCTCCAGAGGTGCACGACCTGCCCGATCGGCGCCTCCGCCGTAGAGCGCAGCGCCTCCTCGATCGCGGCACCGCTGTCTCCGCGCCGGACGACCCGGCAGCGCCCGCCCCGGCGGGAGATCTCCTCGGCCAGCGCTTCCCCATAGCCGCGCTCATCGGCGAAGACGGCGCAGACTCCGTCCCGATCGGCGGCACCCGGGCGCGCTACGACCACCGCCTGCCGGGTCGCCTCCTCCACCGGGGCGAGTGAAGCGGCGGCGCTCCAGCCGCGCTCGCGCAGCAGCCGCAGCCACCCCTCGGAGGTGAGGAGGGGATAGGACGGACGCCGGTGCGTGTCGGTGAAGCACCACCAGCCGTCGGTGAGCCCGAACACGACGTCGATCCACCCCTGCGGCCCCGACCCCTCCAGCAGGACGAGGCTCCCGCCCGGCGCGAGGAGCCGCTCCAGATGGGAAAGCGTGACCTCGAGGTCGGGCGTGGCGTGCAGCACGTTCGCGGCGAGGATCAGATCGAAGGAGCGCGCGGTGAACCCCTGCGGCCCCGGATCTTCGGTGACGTCGAGGCGCTCGAAGCGCATGAAAGTGCGGCCGGAAAACCGCTCCCGCGCTTGCGCCAGGAGCTGCGGGGAAAGGTCGGTGAACCAGTACTCCACCCCCTCCGCGGGCAGCGCCGGAAGCACCGCCGCGGTGGTGCCGCCCGTCCCCGCGCCTACCTCCAGGATCCGCACCGGGCGACCCGTGGGGAGCGCGGCCTGGACCGCCTGGGCCGCGAGCCGGCTCATCGCGTCGTACACTCGCGAGTCGTGGTAGAGGCGCTCGGCGCGCCCGCCCTCGAACAGCAGCGCCAGCGGATCGCGCTCGCCGGTCAGCACCTCGGCCAGCTGGGAGCCGCAGTGAGCCAGCAGATCGAGCGCCGCGTCACCGTCCCGTCCTTTCGTCCGGAGCTGCTCGGCCAGGACTTCTGCCCTCTCTTCCGGGGCGGTGAGCGCCAGGCTCCACAGATGAGCGTAGAGCCGAAGGTGCCGCGGCGCGACACTCTCCTCCCGGACCGCTTGCAGCGCCTCGCGGGCGTACGCTGCCGCCAACCGGTCCAGCTCCCGTCCTCGCTCACGCTCGGCGCCATCCAGCACGTCGGAGGACAGCGATAACCCCGCGGCGATCTGCTCCGGGGAGGGGGCGCGCTCCAGGGGTCGCGACCGCCACGCGGTCTCGTAGAGCCAGCTCCCCCACGACGGGACCGCCAGCGCAGCCTTCTCCAGTCGCAGTCCCCGGATTTCCGCCGCGAGGCGCTCTCCCGCGAAGACGCGGATGTCGGCGGTGGTCCGGTTCGCTTCCCGCACGACGACGGCGTGGACCGAGACCGGACCGTCCGACCGGGGGTCGATCACGTGGAAGGAGGCGATACCGGCCGGAAGCTGCCGGGCGCCGGGGTCTCCACCCCACGCGGCGGCCCCGGCCGCCTGAAGGCAGGCATCCAGGGTCGGCGGGTCGAGGAGATCGGTGCCCGCGGCGCCGGGGGCGAGGCGTACGACCGCCTCATTCTCACCGACCCAGATCCGCTCGGCTCGCCGGAACGCGGGCCCGTACTCCAGGCCAGCCTTTCCAAGCCAGTCGTAAAAGTCGCCGGCCGTCCGTTCCTCCGTACAGCGCGCCCGCGCCTCCGCCAGGGAAGCCGGTTCCGGAGACGCGGGGGCGAGGCAGAGCCGCCCGGCCGCATGCTCCGTCCACCGGTCGCCGTCCCGGCTGCAGAGCGAGAAGCGGGTGCCCGTCCCACGCGTGACCGTGAGCCGCACGGCGCGGGCCGCATCGAGGACGAGCGGCTGCCGAAGCTCGACTTCTTCTACGACGACTGCGCCGCCCAGAACCTGCTCTCCGCCGGCCCGCGCCGCGAGGAGCATGCCGGCGGCTGGGAAGAGCACCGTGCCGTTGACGCAGTGGTCCGCAAGGTATCCCGGCGCTTCCGGCGAGAGGGTCGTCTCCCACACCGCCTCGGCCTCTTCCGAGGAGACCTTGATGCCGAGAAGGGGGTGCGGTCCGGAAGCCGCCGCTGGTGGTGCGGGGCGCGCCGTTTCCCACCAGTGTCGCTCCCGGGCGAACGGGTAGGTGGGCAGGCTGACGGTGCGGAGCCCTAGCCCGCGGTCGAAGCCGCGCCAGTCCAACGGTACCCCGGCCGTGTAGAGCCGCGCGGCCGTGTCGAGAAGCATCGCCCAATCGTCCGTGCCGCGCCGCAGTGACGGAAGCCACTCGGCGCCGTCGAGGCACCGCGCCCCGAGCCCGCCCAGGACCGGATGGGGGCCGATCTCCAGGAACAGCCGGTAGCCCTGCGCGGCCAGGGTCCGGAGACCGTCCGCGAAGCGGACCCGAGCGCGGGCGTGGCGGCTCCAGTAGGCTGCGTCGAAAGTCCGCTGCGGCCGGCCCGTCAGGTTGGAGATCACGTCGATACGCGCTTCCGCACACGGGATCGTCCCCGCGAGAGCTTCGAGCTCCGGCAGCATCGGGTCGAGCCGGTGGGAGTGGAATGCATGGGAGACCGGCAGGAGCTGACCGGCGATGCCCCGCGCGCGCAGCGCCGCCACCGCGGCCTCGATCGCACCGGCATCCCCCGAGAGGACGGTCTGCGCGGGCCCGTTCTCCGCCGCCACCTCGACCCCGCGGGGCAACCCGCCCAGTGCCGCCCGCACGCCGTCCGAGGTCGCCGCTGCGGCGGCCATCGCCCCTCCGGGCGGCAGCGCCTGCATCAACCGCCCCCGCCCGGCCATGAGCCGCAGGCCATCCTCCAGGGAGAACGCGCCGGCCACGCACGCGGCGGCGTACTCGCCGACGCTGTGCCCCAGCACCGCGCCCGGCTCCACTCCCCACGACTTCCAGAGATCCGCCAGCGCCATCTCAAGCGCGAAGAGCGCGGGCTGCGTGTTCCCGGTCCGGTCGAGCGGCGCCTCCGGATCGAAGAGCAGCGAGAGCAGCGGCTGTTCCGTCTGGCCCCGCAGCAGGGCGTCGCAGCGGTCCAGGTAGTCCCGGAAGCGGGGCTGTGTCTCGTAGAGCCGCCGGCCCATCGCCCGGTACTGGGAGCCCTGGCCGGTGAAGAGGAAGGCGATCCGCGGTGGGCGCGGCGCGCTGCGGCCCTTCCGCACGCCCGGAGACGCACCGCCGGACCGGAATGCCTTGAGGGCACCCGCGGCCTGCTCCGCCGTCTCGGCCACGACGGCGAGCCGCTCCGGAAAGTGTGAGCGGCCCAGGGCAACAGTATGACTGACGTGCTCGAGAGGCAGGTCCGTTTCGGTGAGAAACGACTCGTACTGGTCCGCGGCCTGCTCCAGCGCCTCCGGGCTCTTCGCGGAGAGGCAGAGGAGGTGCGCGGGACGCTGCCAGGTCGCCTGTTCCGGGGACGGCTCCGGGGCCTGCTCCAGGACCACGTGGGCGTTGGTGCCGCCAAAGCCGAACGCGCTCACCCCCGCGACCCGGGAGCCTTCCCGCGGCTCCCACGCCAGCCCCTCTGTCGGGATCCGAAGCGGGAAGCCGCCGAGCTGGACGTGCGGATTGAGGGAGTGGAAGTGGAGGTGCGGCGGAATTTCGCGCTGCTGGAGGGAGAGGACAACCTTGATGAGACCCGCGATGCCCGCGGCGGCTTCCAGGTGCCCGAGGTTCGTCTTGGCCGAGCCGACGGTCAGCGGGTCCCCACCCGTGCGCGGGGAGAAGACCTCGGCCAGCGCGTGCGCCTCGATCGGGTCGCCCAACGCCGTACCGGTGCCATGCGACTCCAGGTAGCTCACGCGGGACGGCTCCAGCCGGGCGTTCTCCAGCGCCGCCCGGATTACCGCCGCCTGGGCCGGGCCGTTCGGAGCGGTCAGGCCGCTGCTGCGACCATCGTGGTTGACCGCGCTCCCGCGGATGACCGCCAGGACCGGGCTGCCGTCCGCCAGCGCGTCGGAGAGCCGCTTCAGGGCGACCATTCCGCAGCCCTCCCCGCGCACGAAGCCATCCGCGCCGGCGTCGAAGGCGCGGCAGCGCCCGGAGGGGGAGAGCGCCTGCAACTGGGAAAGGGTGACCGTGCCGGAGGGCAGCAGGATCAGGTTCACACCGCCGGCGAGCGCCAGGCGGCACTCTCCCAGCCGGAGACTCTGGACCGCCAGGTGGACGGCGACCAGGGAGGAAGAGCAGGCGGTATCGACCACCAGGCTCGGGCCCTGTACCCCCAGCACGTACGAGAGACGGCCCGCCGCGAGCCCGGGGGCAACCCCCGTGGCGGAGTAGGGGTTCCCGGACCGCTCACCGAGGAAGGCGCCCAGCTCGCTGTAGTCGTGAGAGCAGCAGCCGAGGAACACGCCGGCCGGGGTTCCGGCCAGCCCGGCAGCCGGCTCGCCCGCGCGCTCCAGCGCCTCCCACGCGGTCTCCAGGACCAGCCGCTGCTGCGGGTCCATGCTGACCGCTTCCCGCGGGGCGATCCCGAAGAACGCGGCGTCGAACCGGTCTACTTCGTCCAGGAAGGCTCCCCGCAGCAGCTCCGGCGTTACCTCGGCGTCGGTCCAGCCTCCCTCGCGCCGGCGATGGGGCGGGATCTCGCCCACCGCGTCGACTCCGCCCCGCAGCAGCTCCCAGTAGCGGTCCGGATCGGTCGCCCCGCCGGGGAAGCGGCAGCCGATTCCGATGACGGCAATCGGCTCGTGGCGCACGCGGGCCGCCGCGTCCAGCTTTTGCTGCATCTGCTGGAGCAGGAGAACGGCGTCACGCTTCGCCGCCAGCGGGTCGTGTGCCATCTCCCTACTGCTCCTGAATCCGCCGGGCGAACTGCTCGAGGAGGGAGTCGAGCTCATCCTCGGAGAGGTTATGGACCGGCGCCGCCTCCGCGGCCGGCTCGTGCGGCTGCGGACCCGCGTCCTGCGGCACCGCGATCCCGAGCCAGTCCGCCGCCAGGTGGCGCGCCAGCGCCTCGACCGTCGGGTAGCTGAACAGGATTGTCGCCGGAAGGGGTGCGCCGACCATCTCGCCCAGGCGGTCCCGCATGTCGAGCGCCAGCAGCGAGTCGAGCCCCAGCTCATTCAGCGGCCGCGCGGGGTCCAGGGTCTCGCCGGACGGGAGGCGCAGCATCTGCGCCGCCACCTCGGCCACTGCTTCGAACAGGAGCTCGAGGCGGCGGTCCGCCGGCGTGGCTTCGAGCCGGACACGGAAACCGGCCGGAGGCGCCGGCGCGGAGCTTCGAGTAGGGAGCTCGTCCGGCTGACTCTCCGCGGTTTCCGGTCCGGAGAGCAGCTCGGAGAGCAGAGACGGAAGGCCTCCGCCTGCGTGGGCCTGCGCCAGGCGGGGGAGGTCGAGGGGCAGTACGGCCGCGCGGGTGCGGTCCCGCCGCAGCAGCAGCTCCAGCGCCCGGACTCCGCGCTCGGGCGAGATCGTCCCCATCCCCTGCTCCCGAAGGGCCGACTCCAGGGCCGCGGCGGCGCCGACCTGGCTCCACGCTCCCCAGTCGATACACACGGCGCGGAGGCCCTGCGACCGGCGATATTCCGCCAGGGAGTCCAGGAAGGCGCTCGCGGCGGCGTGGTTCGCTTGGCCGCGCGATCCGAGGAGCCCGGCCGCGGAGGAGAAGAGCACGAACAGGTCCACGTCTCCCATCAGCTCGTGCAGGTGCCACGCGCCCGCCGCCTTGGGTCCCCATACCGCGTCGAACCGCTCCACCGATTGCTGGGGGAGCAGGGCATCCGCCAGTACCCCGGCGGCGTGGAACACTCCGCGCAGCGGCGGCATCTCGGAGCGGATCTTCCGGAGCAGCGCCTCGACCTGCGCGCGGTCGGAGACGTCCGCCTGGAGGCACTCCACCCGCGCCCCGGCCGCGGTCAGCTCCGCCATCACGGAACGGGCGGCTTCTCCCGGAAGGCTTCGCCCCGCCAGCGCCAGGTGGCGCGCCCCGAGACGGACCAGGTGCCGGGCGACCTCCAGCCCCAGGCCTCCCATCCCGCCGGTGATCAGGTAGGTCGACTCCGGGCAGACTCCGGTCCGCTGGCTGACCACCACCTTGCCGACATGGTCCGGCTCCTGCATCCGCCGGAACGGCGCCGGGACCTCCGGAAGCGGGTAGCAGCGCACCGGCGGCGGACTCAGCTCACCGCTCTCCAGCGCGGCCGCGACCTCCCGGAGCAGGCTGCCGAACAGCTCCGGGCTCGCCTCATCCAGGCGGACCTCGAAGCGCTCCACGTCCGGCCGGACCGCCCGCACCTGCTCCGCCGTCCACGCTCCGACCCGCCCCAGCTCGATGAAGCGTCCGCCCCGCTTCAGCGCGTCCAGCGCCTCCGGGACGAGCTCGCCGGGAAGGGAGCTCAGGACCACGTCCACTCCCTCGCCTCCCGTCGCGTCGAGGATGCGGCGAGCGAACCCCGGGGTGCGGGAGTGGAACACGTGCGGGACTTCCAGCGAGCGGAGATAGGCCCGCTTCTCCGGACTGCCCGCCAGTGCGAATACCTCGGCGCCCCGGCTGCGCGCGATCTGGATCGCCGCCAGCCCCACGCCCCCGGACGCCGCGGAGATCAACACGCGCTCTCCCGGGGCGAGCCGAGCGAGGTGAGCCAGGGAGTACCAGGCGGTGACGGAGGCGATCGGAATCGACGCCGCCTGCTCGGCACTGAGGAACGCCGGCTTCGGGACCGCCAGCGCGGCGGGGAGCGTGACGCAGCTGGCGAAGCTGCCTCCGGCGGCCGCCATCACGGGGTCGCCGGGCCGGAGCTGCGTGACCCCGGGGCCGACCCGTTCCACGGTGCCGGCGCACTCTCCGCCCAACGGGGCTTCGCCGGGCACGAGGTCGAGGGCGTTCAGCACGTCTTTGAAGTTCAGGCCCGTCGCCGCCACGCGAATCTCGATCTCTCCTGGACCCGGCGCGCGGCGCTCTTCGGGTTGAAAGGTCAGCCCGCGCAGGGAGCCGCCGGGCGACTTCCGGAGCCGGAACGGCTCGGCGGGAACCTCTACGGCATCCGCTCGCGGCAGCGCCTGCAGGCGTGCCGCATGACGGCACCCGTCGCGCCAGGCCGTGCGTGCTTCGGACCCGGTGTCCCGCAGCTCCGCCTGGAGCGCACGGGCATTCTGCTCGGGGGTCGCGCACGGGTCCAGGTCCACGATCCGGCAGCGCAGCTCCGGGAGCTCGAGCTGCAGGACCGGTGCGATTCCCCAGAGGGCCGACTGCGAGAGTGCGGGCACGTCGGTGGCGCGGACGCGCTGCGCGCCGCAGGTGACGATCAGCAGACGCGGAGCATTCTGCCGGCTCGCCGCGTGCCGGATGGCGTGCAGCAGGCTCTCGACCGCCCGCGCGCCGCCGCCTAACTGCTCCCCGGCGCCATCTGCTCCCCGACGCTCATCCAGCGCCGCGAGGTGCAGCACGCCGTCCCACTCCCCGTCCGGCAGCGGGTCGTCGGGGTCCACCTCCGACAGCGCCTCGACCGAATCCGGCAGCCGGGCCAGCAGCGCGTCCGTCCTACTCTCCGGGCGTGCGCTCACAACCCAGCGTCCGCTCCCAGCCGCTTCGGGGGCCCGGGCCAGGAACAGCATCTGCTGCGCCTCGCCGCGGTCCGGCGCGACGCCGGTCACGCTCCGGAAGCCGGCCTCCTCCAGCAGTGAGACCCAGCGCTCGCACGGCACGAGGGGGTGGGACCGGAGATCGGTATCCTCGAAGCTCCACCAGCCCTTCGTGAGCCCGAAGACCAGGTCAATCCAGCGGACCTTGCCGGCTCCTTCGATCACCGCCAGCATCCCCCCGGGGGCGAGCAGCGTGCGGAGGCGCGCCAGCGTGCGGCGCAGGTCCCCCGTGGCGTGGAGGACGTTGGTCGCCAGGATCAGGTGGTACCCGCCGGTGGAGTAGCCCTGCGCCTGCGGGTCGAGGTTCAGGTCGAGCACCCCGGTGCGGAGCTCCGGGTAGGCGGAGAACGCCTCTTCCGCCGCGTGGAGGAAGTGCGGCGAGAGGTCGGTAAAGCAGTATTCCTCCAGCCGCCCGCTCAGCAGCGGCAGCGCGACGGCGGCGGTCGCTCCGGTCCCGGCGCCCACCTCCAGCACCCGCAGGCGGGGCGCATTCGGGAGATCGCCGACCATCGCTTCCAGCGCACCGCCGAGTAAGGCGTGGAGGGCGCGAGCGAACGGGGTCTCGCGGTAGATCACCTCCGCGCCCGGCTCGCCGGAGAAGAGGAGACTCACCGGGTCGACCTCTCCGATCAGGACGCGCGAGAGAGACTCCCCGCAGCGGGCGAACAGGGCGATCTCCGCGGCGCGGACGGGGTACGCCGCCATCAGCTCCCGGACCCGGGAGGGAAGGTCCCCGGGTGCCGGGGTGCGCACGACCCGCCAGTCCGGCGCGCTCCCCGCGACGACTCCGGTCTCGGAGAGCATCTCGCACAGGCGCTCCAGCAGCCGGTCGTAAGGCCGCGCCGCCACCGGCAGCCGCAGCGGCTCGCCGGGCTCGAACCGGACCCCCAGCTCGTACAGGGCAGCCGCGGCATAGTGCGGCGCCAGCTCGTCCAGCGCCGCGGTGAGCTCGCGGTAGTCCTGCAGCTCGGGATCGCCGGAGAGGCGGTCGAGCTCGCCCGCGAGTGCCGCTCCCACGTGGGCGGGATCCTCGAAGACCGGAGCGCCGGCATTAGGAGCCGGGCGCCACACCAGCTCGTAGAGATCCCGCTCGATCGACGCGTCCCGGTGGAGGGACTCGGGTCGAGCCCGCTTGCACTGGAGGTTCGTGACCGTAACGACCGCGCGGCCGGCGGCGTCCAGCAGCACCAGGTCTCCCGCCGCGGTCTCACCATCCGGCAGGGCTCGCGCCGCGGCATGCGCCCGGCACGGAGGTCCCGCTTCCGGGTTGAAGTTGAGCCTCTCCAGGGCGAACGGCATGAAGCTCTCGGCCGGCTCGCCCGCACCGAGCGCGGCACCGAGGGTCTGGAAACAGGCGTCGAGCAGCACGGGATGGAGCCGGTACGCCCCGGCGCCGGCACGGGCCTCCTCCGGCAGCTCCAGCTCCGCCAGCGCCTCGCCCGGGCCGCAGCGCAGGCTCCGGATCGCCCGAAAGACGGGGCCGTACCCGATGCCGGCGCCGTCCAGGTGCGCGTAATACTCTTCCGCGGGGACGGAAACCGCGCAGCGCTCCTCCGCGGACGGCAGATCTACCGTCGCCGTCGCCGTCGCCGCGCTCTCGAGACGGCCGGAGGCGTGCTCGACCCACGCCTCTCCCTGCTCGCTGAAGATGCGGAAGGCCCCGTCCGGCTCCACGACCGTCTGCACCGCACGCTCGTCACCGTCCGGCAGGAGCAGTGCTTCGCGGAAGGTCACGTCCCGGACGGCGGCACTCCCGATCGCCAGCGCCATCTCCAGGTAGCCGGCCGCCGGGAACACGACGGCTCCATGCACGCGGTGCTGTGAGAGGTACGACGGAGCGTCCCCTCCCACCACCGCCTCGAACACCCGGGGCCCGGCGGCGGTGCGGACGCGCGTGCCGAGCAGCGGGTGGCCGCTCGCGGGAGCCGGGGCGGCTTTCCGGGGCGGGTCGATCCAGTATCGCTCTCGCTCGAACGGGTAGGTCGGCAGAGTGACCTTGCGACGCGCGTGCTCCCGGTCGTACGCCCCCCAATCCAGCGTCTCGCCCTGCACCCACCGGCGGCCCCAGCCGTGCAGCAGCGCTTCCCAGGTGGTCTGGCCCCGCCGGACTGCCTCGCTCCACTCCTCCGGGGGCAGATCGATCGCGGTGGCGGCCGTCTGCGGCTCCGCCGCCGCTTCCCCACGGCCCACCGCCAGCAGGCGCTCGCGGGCCTGCCCCGCATCCGCCGCCACCACGAACGCCCGGCAGGCGAGCGGAGCGCGGCCGGTGTGGACCGTGTAGGCCGCGTCCGCGAGCGATACGGCCTCCTGGAAGTGGTCCGCGCAGCGCCGCGCCAGCTGGCGGAGCGCCGTTTCGCTGCGGGCGGAGAAGCAGAAGAGATGGAGCGGTCGCTCCGGGGCGCCGGACTGCGACTCCGGGGAAGCGGCAGGCGCCTGCTCCAGCACGACGTGTGCGTTGGTGCCGCCGATGCCGAAGGAGCTGACGCCGGCGCGGCGGAGCCCGGTCCACGGCCGGGCACTCGTGTTGACGCGGAACGGTCCCGCCTCGAAGTCGATCTCCGGGTTCGGCGTCTCGAAGTGGAGGCTGGGCGGCAGCACTCCCTGCTCCATCGCCAGGACCGTCTTGATGAGACCCGCGACGCCCGCCGCCGCTTCCAGGTGGCCGACGCTGCTCTTGACGCTTCCCAGCGCCACCGGGCTCCGCACGCCGCGGAAGACCTCGTTCAGCGCGGCGACCTCGATCGGGTCTCCCAGCGGCGTGCCGGTTCCGTGCGCTTCCACGTAGGAGATGCTCTCCGGAGAGATGTCCGCTACCGCGATCGCCTCCGCAATGACGGCGGCCTGGCCGTCGAGGCTGGGAGCGGTGAAGCCGACCTTCCGCGCGCCGTCGTTGTTGATTGCCGAGCCGAGGATCACGGCGCGCACCCGATCCCGGTCTCGAGCGGCATCTTCGAGGCGCCGCAGCACCACGACTCCGGCGCCGCTGCCGAAAACGGTTCCGGAGGCGCGGGCGTCGAAGCTGCGGCACCTGCCGTCCCGCGAGAGGATGCTGCCGTCCTGCCAGAGGTAGCCGACCCGCGAAGGCACCCGGAGCGTGACGCCTCCCGCGAGGGCCACGTCGCACTCGCCGTTCAGCAGGCTCTGCGCGGCGAGGTGCACCGCTACCAGCGAGGTGGAGCAGGCGGTCTGGACGCTGACACACGGCCCCGTGAGACCCAGCTTGTAGCCGAGGTGCGTGGCCAGGTAGTCCTTGTCGTTGCCGAGCATCGTCAGCAGGCTGGCGGCGGAGCCGTGCGGATCGAGGCCGGCGTGCAGGTTGAAGAGCAGATAGCCGCTGATCGAGGCACCCGCGAAGACGCCGATCGAGCCGTCGAACCGGCCGGGGTCGCAGCCGGCATCTTCCAGCGCCTCCCACGCGCATTCCATCAAGACCCGGTGCTGCGGATCGAGCCGCTCCGCCTCGCGCTGTGAGAACCCGAAGAGGCCGGCATCGAAGCGGTCGATCTCGTCGACGAGAGCCGCGGTCCGGACGTACCGCGGATTGGAGCTGAGCGACTCCTCTACGCCCGCGGCGCGCAGGTCGGCGTCGGTCAGGGTGGTGAGGCAGTCCGCCCCGTCCCGCAGGTTCGCCCAGTACTGGTCCAGCGTGCGGGCGCCGGGGAAGCGGCCCGCCATGCCGGTGATCGCGATGCGGTCCTGCATTCGGTCAGCTCCTGCCCCGCCGCTGGCGGGCTTCCCGGCGCGCGGTGGCCCGCGCCTGCCCGGCGGACGCGGCCCCGCCCTGGCCCGCCGTCTCGCTCAAGAACCCGGCCAGCTGCGCGATCGTCGGCCGGCGGAAGAGGTCCACCACCCGCAGCTCCACGCCCAGTTCCTCGACGAGCTGGCGATGGATGCGGACGATGTGGAGCGACGTGGCGCCTGCCTCGAAGAAGTTGTCGTTCGGCCCGACCTGCTCGCTCCCGACCACCTCCCGCACAATGCGAGAAACTGCGGCTTCCAGCCCCGAGCTCGGTCGATTCCGGTCCCCGGCCGGCCGGGCTTCGGGAGCGCGGAGCTTGGACCGATCCACCTTTCCATTGGCGCTCAGCGGCAGAGAAGCGAGGACCACGATGCTGGAGGGCACCATGTACGCGGGCAGCTTCTCCGAAAGGTAGCTCCGGAGCTCCTCCGGCAGCGGGCCCGCTCCCGTCCGCACCGCCTCACCGGGAGGCGCGGGCACGCCGCCGACGAGCGCGTGCAGGAAGACGGAGCCGTCCTCCAGGTGGAGCAGCGGCGCTGCCTCCGTGAAATCGAGCGTGCCGATCGGGCACAGCCCGAGCCCCAGCTCCGCCGCGTCGGTCATCAGGAGCTGGGCGATCGCGCCGGCTTCCAGCAGGGCGAAGTCTCGCGCCAGGGCCCCGTAGAGCGGCTCGATCGCCGGCAGCTTTCCGACCAGGAACAGGCTGAAGGCGGCGCCGGACGCCGTCTCCCGGTTCGCTGCGGCGTGAGCGGAGAGCGGGATCTCGGCGCCGGGAGAAAGCGGGGCGAGGCCGCTGCGCACGGGGTCGTAGTAGTACGTTCCCGCCGGGATTCCTTCGACCGCTCCCTCCCGCACCGCGAGATAGAGCTGGACGCCGTAGAGCGATCCCGCCGACGGATAGCGGCAGCGAGGCAGCACGCCGCCCGCGGACGAGTCTGCCGCCAGCCCGGCGAGGAGGCGGTCGAACGCGGCACGCGGCACGGAAACCCGGCTGAACCGCCGGTGGGTGCGCCGCTCGGGTCGTGTGACCGGCTGGGTGGGGGCCTCCAACGGGATGCACTCGCCGCGAAGATCTCGCCGGAGACCGTGCCGCTCCAGCGTGAATGCCTGCCGCTCAGCACTCCCGGTGACCAGGCCCGGCCCGGAGTCGGGGACGTATCCGGTGTGTCCATCGCCGGTAGAGTGGGGGACGACGAACGCGACCAGCCGCTTCTCTCCCTGCCGCTCTCCCACCGCCGCGGCGACTGCCGCCTTCACCCCCGGATGGCTCCCCAGCGCCGCCTCCAGCTCTCCCAGCTCGATCCGGTGCCCCTGCACCTTCACCTGCAGGTCTTCCCGTCCCAGGAACTCGAGGCTGCCGTCCGGCAGATACCGCCCCAGGTCTCCGGTCCGGTAGAGCCGCTCGCCTCCTACCTCCACGAACCGCTCCGCCGTCCGCTCCGGGTCGCGCCAGTAGCCCCGCGCCAGCCCGATCCCGCCGATATACAGCTCTCCCGGCACTCCCTCCGGACACGGCTCGCCCCGCTCGTTCAAGACGTGGAAGGTCTGGTTCGCCAGCGGCTTCCCATACGGGATGCTCCGCCACTCCGGCGCCACCGCTCCGATCCGGTGGTAGATCGACCAGATCGACGCCTCCGTCGCCCCGCCGAGGCTCCAGACCTCCGCCCGCGGCGCCAGCCGCCGCACCGCCTCCGGGAGCGGGAGCGGGATCCAGTCGCCGCTCAACAGCACTGCCCGCAGGCTCTCTCCCAGCGGCTCGCCGTAGGCGGTCACCATCCCGAGCAGCGCCGGCACGGAGTTCCAGAGGCTCACCCGCTCCCGCCGCACCAGCTCTACCCACGCCTGCGGGTCCCGCCGCGCCTCCGGTCCGGGCAGCACCACCGCCCCGCCCGCCGCGAAGAGACCGAACAGGTCGTAAACGGAGAGGTCGAAGCTCAGGGAGGAGAGGCCGAGCACCCGGTCCTCCGGTCCCAGCTCCAGGCGGCGGTTGAGGTCGAGCACGGTGTTCACCGCGCCGCGGTGGTCGATCATCACCCCCTTCGGCTCTCCCGTGGAGCCGGAGGTGTAGATGACGTAGGCGAGGTCTTCCGGGCGCTGGACGGAAGCGAGCGGCGCCGGGAGCGGCGTGCCGGCAGGCGGAACCGGGGTCTCCGCGGAGACCGGCAGGAGGGTGAGGCCGGGGGGGAAGTCGAGGGGGAGCGCGGGCTGGGTGAGGGCGACCTGCACCTCGCCGTGGGCGAGGAGGGCGTGGAGGCGGGCGGGGGGCAGGGAGGCGGAGAGCGGGAGGTAGGCGGCGCCGGCCTGGAGGATGGCGAGGACGGCGACCGCCTGCTCCCAGCCTTTCTCCATCACCACCGCCACGAGCTGGTTCGGCCGGACGCCGCGGGCGCGGAGCTCGACGGCGAGGGCGTGGCTGCGGGCGTAGAGCTCGCCGTAGGAGAGGCGGCGGGAGGGAGTGACGACCGCTTCCCGCTCCGGGTGCGCGAGCGCCTGGGTGACGAACAGCTCGTGCAGGAGGCGCTCGGAGACGGGGGCGTCGGTGGCGTTCGCCTCCTGGCGGCGGGCGAGCTGGTCCGGGGGCAGGAGGCGGGCGAGGGAGCCCTGCCAGGCGGGGGCGTCAAGCGCGGGGGCGGCGGCGAGGTCGTGGAGGATGCGGGAGTAGGCCGCGAACATCGCCGCGACCATCCCGGCGGGGAACAGCTCCTCGACGACGTCCCAGGAGTAGACCAGCTCGCCTTCTTCCTCGTAGACGTGATGGTCGATCCAGACCTGCGGCGTCTGCGTGATCGCGTAGGCCGGCTCGCCCAGCCACTTCAGCGGGAAATCCTCGCCGGAGAGCTGCCGGTGCCCCAGCGCGCTGGTGAAGACGACCGGGCTCGCCACCGGGCTGCCGCGGCGCGACCGAAGGTCCCGCAGCACCTGGACGCCGCTGTAGGCGCTGTGCTCCAGGTCCTCCGCCAACCGGCGCTGAAGAGCGCGGGCGCGGTCGACGAAGGTGCGCGCGGAGCCATCCGCCTCCAACAGGACCGTGGACGTAAAGTCGCCGACCACCCCGGCCAGTTCCGGCGGCGATTGGAAGAGGGTGAGCGTGATGAGAAAACGAGGCCCCCGGCTCCAGAGGGCGAGGACGTCGGCGTAGATGGCGCAGAGGAGGGCCGAGGGGGTCAGGCCCGCCTGCGCGGCCTGCTGTTTGAGCGCGGACCAGGTGCCGCCGTCGAGCCGCCGGCTATGCCGGGCGAAGCGCGGCTTCTCGATCTCCTCCGGACCCCGGGCGAGCGGCAGGTCGGGTGCTCCCGGCAGGCTGGGGACCCGCTCGGCCCAGTAGCGCGCCGCCCGCTGATAGCGGGACCCCTCTCTGGCGGCAATCCCGGCCAGCACGTGCTCCCGGAAGCTGCCCCGCACCGGCGGGAGCGAGGCCTCCGGCGACTCGTAGAGGCGTCCCCACTCCTGGAACAGGCGGAGCATGGAGGCGGCGTCGGCGATCAACAGGTCCATGCTGACGTGGACGCGCACCCGGTCCGGCAGCTGCGTGGCGCGGACGTCGAACAGGGGCCACGTGGTCCCCTCGTGCACCCGGTGCGACATCTCCTCGCGGATCCGGTCGAGCGCCCCGTCCGGATCGCCGGAGCGGAGGTCGGTGACATGGATCCGGTACGGCGGCACCTGCTCCAGAACCCGCTGCCGCCCATCCTCGGTGATGACGGCCCGGAGCATCGGATGACGCTCGACCAGCCGCCCCCACGCCCGCTCCAACTGCTCCAGATCGAGCGTCGGGCTGTCGAGCTCCCGGTACGAATGGCAGCCGACGTTGCCCAGCTCGAGGGAGGAACGCCCGACCCAGTACGCTTCCTGAATGTCGGTGAGAGGGAACGGCTCCAGCTCGGCGGGAGCGGCCGGGGCAGCCGGCGGGTCGCCGGCAGGCTCGCGCAGCAGCGCCAGCAGCTCCGGCTTCAGCTCCTGGAGCAGGCGGCGCTCCGCCTCGCCGAGCGCGCCGCGCGGTGCCCGCACCGCGAGCGCCCCGTCGCTGCAGCTCAGCTCCACGCCCCGCCCGCGGAGGTGGTCCAGGAAGGTCGTTGCCGTCATACGGTGAAGACCTCCCAGTCCGCCGCGCCCTCCTCGAGCTGGGCCAGCACCAGCTCCGCGATGCTCCCCGTCGTGCCGCCGCTCAGGAACGGCGCCAGGGGCAGCTCGATGCCGAGGCAGGTATTGATCCGGTTCCGCAGCTCTACCCCCATCAGCGAATCGAGACCCAGTTGAATCAGCGGAGCGGCCGGGTCGAGCGCGCGGCCGGCCCGCAGCCCGAGCACCCGGCGCGCCGCGCCGGCCACATACTCCACCGCGAGTGTGGCCCGTTCTTCCTTATCGGCCGCCCGGAGCCGGTCCGCAAGGTCTTCCTCGGAGTCGAGCCGGCTCCCGGCCGTCTCTTCGTGGAGCCGTTCGAACAGGCGCGGGGCGGTGCCCGCGGAATAGCGCTCCAGGAAGCGCTTCCAATCGAGATCGACGACGGCAAGCTGCGGCTCGGACCGCGCCAGGGCGGCGTCCAACGCCGCCAGGCAGCTCTCCGGCGCCATCGCGCGGAGGCCGAGCGCCTCCAGGCGCTGCCGCCCGGACTCGTCCAGCCGCTCCGCCATGCCGCTTCCGGCCCACCGCCCCCAATTGAGGCTCAGCGCGGGTAGGCCGAGGCTGCGGCGGTGCCGGGCGAGCCCGTCCAGATACCCGTTGGCGGCGGCATAACTCGTCTGGCCCGTCGCCCCGATGAACGACGCGATCGACGAGAACAGGATGAAGAAGTCGAGGGCCATTCCGCGGCTGTGCTGGTGGAGCAGCCAGGCTCCGCGCGCTTTCGCTGCGAGCGCCTCTTCGAACCGCTCTGGGGTCAGATCGCCGATCAGGCCATCCGCCGTGACTCCCGCCGCGTGGATAATTCCCCGGAGCGGCGGCAGGCCGTCCTCTCCGGACAGGAGACGGCGAACGTCGTCCTCTCGCCGCACGTCCGCCTGCGCTGCTCGCACGTCGGCGCCGCGCTCGCGCAGCTCATGGAGAACCGCTTCGGCCGCCGGTGACGGCGCGCTCCTCCCGGCCAGCAGCAGATGACGGGCACCGCGGGCGACGGCCCACCGGGCGGTCTCCAGCCCGAGGCCGCCGAGGCCGCCGGTGATCAGGACGGTGCCCTCGAACCGGATCTCGACGCGCGGTTCGGCGGGGCAGCGGACCAGGCGGGGCACGAGCCGCTCTTCCCCCCGGAGTGCCACCTCCGCCTCGTCGCCGGTCTCGATCTCGCGGCAGAGGGAGCGCAGAGGGTCTCCCGCGGGGTCGAGGTCGATCCGCCGGCAGCGCAGCGCCGGGCACTCGGCGGCGAGGGCGCTGGCAAAGCCGCGGAGCAGGGCGGCGGTCGGGGAAGGGGTCTCCCGAGCGGCGCCGCGCGTAAGGAGGGTAAGCCGGGGCGGCGCGGGCAGCTCCGCCAGCGCCTGTGCCAGGCTCAGGAGCCCGCTCCAGGCGCGACTCCCGGCCTCGTCGAGCGACCACTCGCACGCCCGGGTGAAGTAGAGGACCTCGCCGTACCCGGAAGCTGCCTGAAGCAGCGCGCGAAGCTGGGCGGGGTCGGTGAGATCCACCTCATACCGTCCTGGCGCCGCCGTCCGAAGCTCGGCTCCCGGCAGCGCCAGGACGCACTCGCCCTCCAACTCCGCCGCCAGTCGCTCGCCGAGCTCCAGGGCGTCGGTGACGAACAGCCGCTTCGCTGCGGCGTCCGGGACCACTTCCAGCGGCCGTGCTTCCCAGTCTAGGCGGTAGAGGAGGTCGTCCACCGCTGGAGAGGAGGCGACGGCGCCGCGGGCGACCGCCTTGAACGCGAGTCCCGATACCACTGCGACGCAGCTTCCCGTAGAATCGTGCAGGCTGAGGTCGGCCCGGTGCGTCGCGTCGTCGCTCGCCGGGCGCAGGACCGCGCGGCAGGTGAGCGGTCCCTGCGGCGAGCTGATGAAGTCGAGACGGTCGATCCCGACCGGCAGGAACGTCGCGCCCGCCGTCTCCGGGCCGAGCGCTCCGCCGGCCGTCTGGAGACACGCGTCGAGCAGCGCCGGGTGGAACGACCACCCCTCGCCCGCCAAGTGGCCCGGCAGGCTCACTTCCGCCTCGGCGACCTGTTCTCCGCGCCGCATCCGCCGGATACCCTGGAATGCCGGCCCGATGCCGATCCCGCGGCGCTCCAGCTCGCGGACCCACTCCGCTCCGGAGGTCTCGGCCGTTAGCAGACCGCCGTCCACCGCCGCCACCGTCGCCGCTTCCGGAGCCACGCGGCAGGCGAGGGCGGACGCATGCAGTGTCCAGACCTCCGCCTGCTGGCTGAAGACGCGGCAGTGACCCTCCGGCGACACCACCACCTGCACGGCGCGCGGCTCGGCGGAGTCGAGGAGCAGGGGCGCGTCGAACCGCAGCTCTGCCAGCCGCACCGGCGCCGCTTCGCCGCCGTCCCGGAGCGCCTCCAGCATCAGCGCGATATGGACCGCCCCCGCCACCACCACGGCGCCGAACACGCGATGGTCCGCCAGGTACGGGTGGGTCTCCAGCCCGAGGCGTGCTTCGTACAGTCGCTCGGCGAGCGGAGACGGGATCCGCCGGCCCCATGGGGGCAAGCCCGACGGTCGCGCCGGCCTGGTAGGGATCGGCTCGAGCCAGTAGCGCTCGCGCTGGAACGGGTAGGTGGGGAGGGAGACCTTCCGGCGGGCGTGACCATGGTCGTAGGCGTCCCAATCGACCGTTTCGCCGCCGAGCCAGCGGCGGCCGGTCTCCTCGAGCGCGGCGTGGCAGCGGGCGCCGTCCCCGGGCAGGTCTCCGCCGGAGAGCACCTCGGCTGTCGGCTGACCTGCCGCGATCCGCAAGAGCAGTTGTCCGGCCTCCGCCGCATCTCGCGCAATGAGTGCCGCGCGGCAGCGGAAGGCGCTCCGGCCGGTGTGAGCGGAGTAGGCCGCGTCCGGCAGGGAGACTTCACGCTCGGCGAAGTGCTCCGCGTAGCGCCGCGCCAGCTGGCGGAGCGCCGCTTCCGTGGGAGCGGAGAAGCAGAGGAGATGCAGCGGCCGCTCCGCCGCGGGCGCGGGCCGATCCGGGGCCACGGGCGCCTCTTCGACGACGACGTGGACGTTGGTCCCGCTGAACCCGAACGAGCTGACGCCCGCTAAACGGCGACCTTCCGCCGACTCCCAGTCAATCAAAGAGGTCGGGATCCGGAGCGGAAGCTCGCCGGTCTCGATGTAGGGGTTGAGCTTCTGGAAATGGAGATGCGGCGGGATCTGCCGGTGCTGCAGGGAGAGGAGCACCTTGATCAGCCCGGTGATGCCCGCGGCCGGGCCGGTGTGGCCGAGGTTCGTCTTCACGGAGCCGAGCACCAGCGGGTGCCGGCGTCCCGGTCCGAAGACGGCGGCCAGGGCCCGCACCTCGATCGGATCGCCCAGCGCCGTGCCGGTACCGTGCGCTTCCACGTAGCCCACCTGCCCCGGCTCCGCGCCCGCATCCGCCAGCGCCTGGCGGACCACCGCTTCCTGGGCGGCGGCGCTGGGGGCGGTCAGGCCGCCGCTGCGACCGTCCTGGTTCGCGGCGGAGCCCCGGATCACGCCGAGGATGCGGTCCCCAGCGGCACGCGCGTCGGAGAGGCGCTTCAGGACCACGACTCCGCAGCCCTCGCCCTGCACGAACCCGTCGGCCGACGCGTCGAACGCCTTGCAGCGCCCCTCCGGCGAGAGCATCCGCGCGCGGGAGAGCCCCATCGAGAGCGCGGGGGTCAGCACGGTATAGACGCCGGCCGCGAGCGCCGCTCCGCACTCGCCGGCCCGGAGGCTCTGGACCGCCCGGTGGACCGCCATCAGCGAGGACGAGCAGGCGGTGTCGACCACGCAGCTCGGCCCGCGCAGGTCGAGGACGTACGAAAGCCGGCCGGCGCAGACGCTCGCGGCGCCGCCGGAGACGGTGTAGGCGTCGATGCGATCCGGCGCCTCCAGGGCGAGCTGGTAGTACTCGTTCGAGTTGGCCGCGACGAAGACCCCGGTGCGCGTGCCGGCCAGTCGATCCGGCACCAGGCAGGCATTCTCGAGCGCTTCCCACGTGGTTTCGAGCACCAGGCGCTGCTGCGGATCCATCCCGGCCGCCTCGCGCGGAGCGATGCCGAAGAGCTCCGCGTCGAACCGGTCGACCTCCTGCAGGAAGGCGCCGCGCCGGCTGCAGATCTTGCCGGGACGATCCGGGTCGGGATCATAGTACGCGTCGATATCCCAGCGGTCGGAGGGGACTACGGTCACCGCGTCGCGGCCCTCCCGGAGCAGCCCCCAGAACCGGTCCGGACCCTCGGCGCCCCCCGGGAAGCGGCACCCGATCCCGATCACCGCGATCGGCTCACGGCGGTCTCGCTCCCGCTGCTCCAGGCGCTCCAGCCGCTCCCGCATCTGGCTCAGCGCTGCCGCCGCGCGCTTCAGCGATTCCGCTTCGGAAGGGCTCACGGAGCCTGCCCTCCCTCCAGGAACTGCTCGGCGGCGGCCAGCTCGCGTTCGAGAAGCGACTGCAGGTCGCTCGCCGCCGAGTCCGATTCGCCGGCAGGCTCGGCAAGGAGTCCGAGCTCCTTTGCCAGGAGGTCGGCCAGCGCCTCACAGGTCGGATGCTCGAACAGAAGCGTCGCGGGAAGCCGGACGCGGGCGCGGGCGGAAAGCAGGTTCCGCAGCTCCACCGCCATCAGAGAGTCGAGCCCCAGGTCCCGCAGTGGGATCCCGGCGGCCGGCAGCTCACCGGGCGGCAGGTCCATCACGCGCGCCGCGTCACCCTGGATCTCCTGGACGAGCGCTGCTCGCTCCCGTCCCGCCGGGGCCCGCGCCACCAGCTCTCGCAGGTCCGTCGAGGGCGGCGTCTCACTCGTGCGGGTCGACCGTCCGGCGGGGACGGAGAAGGCCCGGAGCCGCGGCGGCGGCGCGAGCGGCTCGAAGCGCTTGAGAAAGGTCTGCCAGTCGAGATCGACGATCGCCGCCTGCGCCGCATCGGTACCCAGGACCGTCCCGAGTGCCGCCAGGGCCTGGGCCGGCGGCATCGGACGGAGCCCGCGGCGGCCGATCTCTTCCCGGATCATCGCTCCGGCCGCGGCCCCGACCTCGTCCCACGCGCCCCAATCGATGCTGATCGACGGCAGCCCCTCGGCGCGGCGCGCGTGGGCCAGGGCGTCCAGGAACGTGTTGGCGGCGGCGTGATTGGTCTGCGCGGGCGACCCGAGCAGCCCCGCGGCGGAGGAGAAAAGCACGAAGTGGTCCAGCGGCAGCTCCCGGGTCTGCCGGTGCAGGTGCCACGCGCCGAGGACCTTCGGCGCCAGGACCGGCACCAGGCGCTCCCAGCTTTGCCGCGCCACGATCCCGTCGTCGAGGACCCCCGCGGCATGGAAGACCCCGGCCAGCGGCGCCAGCGCAGCGGCGGATGCCAGCACGCGGGCTACGTCCTCCTCGCGCGCGACGTCGGCCTGGACCACCTCCACCCGCGCGCCACGCTCCCGAAGCGCTGCGAGCCTCGCAGCGGCGGGCTCGGTCGGCGCGCTCCGGCCCGCCAGCACCAGGTGCCGCGCGCCGCGATCGACCAGCCAGGCGGCCAGCTCCAGGCCGAGTCCTCCCAGCCCCCCGGTAAGGAGGTAGCTCGCGTCCGCGCGGAAGACCGGCTCCGTGCCGGCGAGGGGGGCGCGTGCCAGCCGCGCGGCATGCCGGCGTCCCGCTCTCAGCGCGACTTCGGTCTCCGCGTCGGGTCGGGTGATCTCCGCCAGGCACCCAGTCGCCTGCGCTTCCGGGCCGGCGCCCGGGTCGAGGTCGAGCAGGCGGACGCGCACCCCCGGCATCTCCAGGGCCAGGCTGCGGGCGAAACCCCACAGCGGCGCCTGCGCCGGGGAGACCGATCCATCTCCCACCGCGGCCGCTCCCCGCGTGACGAGCCAGAGCGCCGGGCACTCGCCCGAGCGCTCGATCTCCTGTGCCAGCTCCAGGGCACCTTCCAGGCCGGGCCGGATCTGATCCGGATGCTCCGCGTCGAGCCCTCGCAGGTGGACGATCCGGTCGAACGGCCCAGCCGGCATCGTCCCGGAGCCCCACACCTCGACCTGCTGTCCCGCGCCGCGCAGCTGCTCCGCCAGACGCGCCGCCAATCCGCTCCGATCTTCCGTCAACAGCCAGCGCTCACCGGCGGCGGAGAGCGGGCGGCGGGCGATCAGGATCGTTTGCTGCGAGATGCCGCCCCGGTCCGGCGCTCCCGGGTTGAGGCTGACCGGCTGCTCGAAGCCGCTCCGGGCCAGCAGCTCGAGCCATTCGGCCTCCCGCAGGAGCGCGTAGGAGCGCAGCTCGGTGTCGGTGAACGCCCACATTCCGTCGGTCAGGCCGAACGTCAGGTCACCCCAGCGCAGGCGCCCGGTATTCTCCACCAGGATGAGCGCGCCTCCGGGCGCGAGCAGCGACCGGGCGTGCGCCAGCGTCCGCTGGAGGTCCGGCGTGGCGTGGAGGACGTTGGCGGCGATCGCCACGTCGAACGTGCCGGGCTCGAACCCCTGCGCCGCCGGGTCCCGCGAGATGTCGAGCAGCCGGTAGTCGACGCCCGCGTGCCCCGAGAAGCGGCTCCGCGCGCGCTGGAGGAAGGCGGGAGAGAGGTCCGTGAAGACGTACTCCGCGCTGCCGGGCGGCAGCTGCGGGAGCACCTGCGCCGTGGTGCCGCCGGTGCCGCCGCCGATCTCGATGAGGCGCAGGGGGCCGCTGCCTTCGCGGCCGGCGACCAGCTCGGCGACCGCGCGGGCGACCAGCCCGTTTACCGCGCGGGCGAACGGCGAGCGCGCGTAGATCCCGTCGGCGGCGTCCGTCTGCGCGGAGGGGAAGAGCAGCTCCAGCGGGTCCCGGATGCCGGTGAGGACCGACGAGAGCTCCGCTCCGCAGCGGCGGAGCATCGCCAGCTCTCCCTCTACCTCGGGGAACCGGGCGGAGAGGGCCGCGGCGCGGGACTCGAGGTCGGCGTCCGGGCGCAGCTCCAGCACGCCCTCTTCTTCCAGGATCTCCACGAATCGAGAGCGAAGCCGGTGGAAGCGCTGCTCCACACCGGCGCGCCGGACGTCGTCGAGGGTGCGGCAGCCCAGCTCCAGGAACGCCTGCCGGACGTAGGCCGCGGAAAGCCGGTCGAACTCGGCTCCCGCGGGCTCGAGCCGGGCCAGCTCGGCTCGACGGGCGGCGACCTCCGCTGCGAGACGCTCGGCGATGGCGCGCGGCTCGGGGAGGGACCGGTCGGCGCTGGCGGGCGCCGGCACCTCCGGCCACTCTACCTGGTAGAGCCAGTCGGCCCAGTGCGGCCGGGCTTCGGCGGGACGGACCTCCGCGTAAGCCGTCGGGGCCGCCAGCCGGGCGGCGTTGGCGCGCCGGATCTCTTCCGGCTTGAGCAGCGTGTCCTTCCGGGCGGTGATCAGCCAGTAGCGCATGAGGCCCCGACGCAGGGCGCGGCCGATGTTCGCGTTCGAGAGCAGGTGGCGCCGCGCGAGATCGTCCATCCCGAACCGCTGGACGATCTCGTCCACGCGGTCGGCAAACTCCGGGTCTTCCAGGAAGTTCGCCGTCTCCTCGCTCGCGTCGACACAGTCGACGACGTGCAGGCGATGGCGGGCGAGGACCTCCGCCCACTCTTCGGGGGTGCTGGTAAACGAGTGCGTGTCCGGGTTGGCGATCCCTTCCCCCGGCGCCGCGAAGTCGGCCACGACCATGAGCCCGCCCGCTTCCAGGTGCTCGCTCACGTTGCCGAACAGGGCGTCCTTGTCCTGGATCAACCCGGAGACCTCGACCCCGTAGATCAGGTCGCAGCGGCCGGGGAACGGGGTCCGCCCGCTGTCGCGGTGGTGGATCCGGACTCTCTCGTCCAGCCCCAGCGCCGCGATCCGCTTGCGGCCGACCTCCACCTGCCGGGCGGAGATCGTGTAGCCTTCGAGGCGCAGGTGCGGATGGGCCGCGGCGAGGGCGCAGAGGTCGGCGCCGTGCCCGCAGCCGAAGTCGAGGACCCGCCGCACCCGCGAGAAGTCGACGAGCCGGAACAGGGTGTCCTTCAGCTCCCGCTGGGCCGCCATCATCAGGCGGTGCTGCTCCGGAAAGCGCTCCGGCTCGAAGAGCGTCGTGAGCCAGCAGAAGCCGGGTACCACCTGCGGCAGCGCGCCGATGTTCAGCAGCCCTTCGTGCCCGCCGTCCGCGCTGTACCCGTAGCTCTGGGAGACGACCGAGAGGGAGTCGTAGTAGTCGGAGATGACCGGCGTGCCGACCTTGCCGCTCTCGCCGCCGGGCGGCAGGGCGGGGGACACAGCGGCGCTCGGCGCGGCGCGCTCCTCCAGCCAGTATCGCTGCCGCTGGAACGGGTAAGTGGGGAGGGAGACGACCCGCCGCGGCCGGCCCGCGTGGAAGCCGTTCCAGTCGACCTCCACCCCGCGCTCGTAGAGCCGGCCGAGCCCCTCCAGGATCGTCCGGCTGTCCTCCGCGCCCCGCCGCAGCGACGGCACGGAGGAGAGGCCCTCCGGCGCGACGAGCCCGGTTAGCACCGGGTGCGGGCCTAACTCCACGGCGGTGCGGTAGCCCATGGCCGCGAGCCTGCGGGCGCCCGCGCCGAAGTGGACGGTTCCCCGCGCGTGCTCTCGCCAGTGGCGGGCGTCGATCCGGTCGCACGCGGCGCCGGTCAGGTTCGAGATCAGCGGGAGCGCCGGAGCCCCGTACTGGAGCTGCCCGGCCGCGTCCTCCAGCGCGTCGAGGACCGGATCGAGCAGTGGAGAATGGTAGGCGCCCGGCGTGTCGAGCGGGATCGTCGCGATGCCCGCCGCGCGCAGCAGCCGCGCCACGCGCTCCACCTGAGCCCCGGAGCCGGAGAAGACGGTGTTCTTCGGACCGTTCTCGACCGCCACGCAGACCCGGTCGGCGGAAGCTTCCTCGATCGCCCGCAGCACCACTTCGGGAGAGGCGAGCGCGGCGACCATCCGCCCCGCTTCCGGCAGCCTCGCCATGATCCGGCCGCGCGCTGCTACCAGCCGCAGCGTCGACTCGTAGTCGAGCACGCCCGCGACGCACGCAGCGGCGTACTCGCCCAGGCTGTGCCCCATCACGGCGGCGGGGGCGAGGCCCCAACTGCCCCAGAGCTCCGCCAGTGCCAGCTCCAGCGCCACCAGGGCCGGCTGCACGCACGCGGGGTCGTGCAGCAGCTCCCCCGCGCCGAACAGCACCTCGGTCAGCGGGCGCGGCAGCTCCGCGCGCAGGACCTGCTCGAACCGCTCTAACGCCGCGCGGAAGACCGGCTCCGTCTCGTAGAGGCCGCGGCCCATTCCGGGATACTGGGATCCCTGGCCGGTAAAGAGGAAGACGAGGCCCTCTTCCGCCGTCGGGGGCGCGCTCTCCTCGCCTCGCCGTGAGAGTGCCTCTACCGCTTCCGCCGCCGTCTCCGCCGCGACGGCTAGCCGGCGGTTGAAGTGGCAGCGGCCCGCGGTGGAGGTGTAGGCGGCTTCGGCGAGCGTCACCGTCCCGTCCGCCAGGCGCTCCCGGTAGCGCTCCCGGAGCTGATCCAGCGCTCGCTCGTCGCGGGCGGAGAGGCAGAGCAGATGGGCCGGCCGGTCGGAGCCGGAGGCGGGGCGGGCCGGAGCCGACTCCAGGACGACGTGGGCGTTGGTGCCGCTGAAGCCGAACGCGCTCACCCCGGCGATCCGCCGCTCCCCCGCGGAGGGCCAGGGCTCCAGGCGGGTGGGGATCACGAGCGGCAGGCCGTCCACTCCCAGGTGCGGGTTGGGCTGCTCCAGGTGCAGGTGCGGCGGGACCTCCCCGTCCGCGACGGCGAGAATCGCCTTGATCAGCCCGGCGACGCCCGCGGCCGCTTCGAGGTGCCCCAGGTTCGTCTTGACCGAGCCGACCGCCAGCGGGCTCTCCGCCGTGCGGCCCGGGGCGAAGACGCGGGCCAGCGCCTGCATCTCGATCGGATCGCCGAGGGGCGTTCCGGTGCCGTGCGCTTCCACGTAGCCGACCTGGTCCGGCTCCACCCCGGCATCTTCCAGCGCGCGCCGGATCACCGCCTCCTGGGCGGGGCCGTTCGGGGCGGTCAGGCTGCTGCTGCGCCCATCCTGGTTGACGGCCGAGCCCCGGATCACGGCGAGGATCCGGTCTCCGTCCGCCTCCGCGTCCGCCAGGCGCTTCAGGACGATGATGCCGCAGCCTTCGCCGTGTCCGAAGCCGTCGGCGCGCGCGTCGAAGGTCTTGCAGCGTCCATCCGGAGCGGTCACGCCGAGCTTGGTGGAAGCCACGTAGCCGTGCGGCGACAGCGCCAGGTGCACACCCCCCGCCAGCGCCAGGCGGCACTCCCCGCGGCGGAGGCTCTGCACCGCCAGGTGCACCGCCACCAGTGAGGATGAGCAGGCGGTATCCACGACCATGGCGGGGCCGCGGAGCCCGAGGAAGTAGGCGAGTCTCCCGGCGGCGATGCTGGTGTGGCTCCCGGAGGCGGACCACGCGTCGATCCGCTCGGCGTCCCCCGCGCCCCGGCCGAGCAGGGTGTAGCCGCCATTGTAGAGGCCCAGGAAGACGCCCGCATCCGTGCCCTGGAGGGACGTGGGCGGGATCCCGGCGTGCTCCAGCGCCTCCCACGACACCTCCAGCGCCAGCCGGTGGTGCGGATCCATGGAGACCGCCTCGCGAGGAGCGATGCCGAAGAAGGCCGGCTCGAACAGGTCGATCCGGGGCAGAAAGCCGCCGGTCCGGAAGCTCATCTTGCCGGGGGCGGATGGATCGGGGTCGTACCACTCGCCGATCGCCCAGCGCTCCGCCGGGAGCTCGATGCCCGCGAACGCTCCGGCCCGCAGGAAGCGCCGGAAGTCGTCCGGACCCTCGACGCCGCCCGGAAGGCGGCAGCCGATCCCGATGACCGCCACCGGCTCGGACGCGGCGCGCTCCGCGACCTCGAGTCGCTTCTCCAGCTCATCGATGGCGAGGAGGGCTCGTTTTAGCGGTGACAGACTCTCCAACCCACACTCCCTTGCCGTACTACCCCGGTCTCCAGGCTCAGGCTCCGCCCCTGGAAGGTCTCCGGTCCAACTCGGCCAGTTTTCGCTCCAATAGTGCCTCGGCCTCGGCTTCTGAAAGCTGCTCCAGATCATCGGCGAGAGAGTGGGAGTCAGTTCGCCGTGAGACCGGCAAGCAACCTCCGTCCTGCTCCCCGAGGAACTGAACGACCGCCGCGATCCATGGATGGTTGAAGGCGAGGGTCACCGGGAGCTCCCGTGCCAGCCGGCGCGAGAGCGCGTCCCGCAGCTCCACCGCGCCCAGCGAGTCGAGCCCCAGCTCCCCGAGCGGGGTCGTCTCGTCCAGCCTGGCGTCGCCCGCGAGTCGCAGCACCTCGCGCAGCACCTCTCGGACCACGGTCACCAGCTCCGCAGCGGGAGGGCAGGCCGAGGCCGCTTCCGCTGCCGAGTTTTCGGCGGTCCACCCCGGCGCCAGTACCAGCGCGTGCGGGAGATCGGACTGGAGGAGCCCCTGGAGGGCCGCGAGTCCCTGGCGTGCTGAGAACGGCCGGAGCCCGTGCGCCGCCCACTGCGCCCCTCGCCGGTCGTCGGCCGCCGCCATCCCCGTGCCCTCCCAGGCACCCCACCCGATGCTGAGCGCGGGCAGCCCCAGGGAGTGCCGGTGGCGAGCCAGCCCGTCGAGGAACGCGTTGGCCGCCGCATAGATCCCGGCTCCCGGCAGTCCCAGGTACGGAGTGGCGGAGGAGTAAAGGACGAAGAAGTCGAGCTCCAACGCCAGGGTGAGCCGGTGGAGGTGCCACGCGCCCTCCGCCTTACCGGAGAAGACTGCCTCAATCTGCTCCGCTGAGGTGCGGGCGAGCAGCCCGTCTGACAGCGCACCGGCGGCATGGAAGATGCCCCGGAGCGGCGGCATGCCGTCCCGGATCTCCGCGAGCACCCCCGCCACCGCCTGCTCGTCCGCCAGGTCGGCACCGAACACCCGGACCTGAACGCCCTGCTCCCGGAGCCGGTGGAGTGTCGGATGCTCCCGCTCGGTCCGGGTGACCAGGGCCAGGTGACGCGCCCCGAGCGCTGCCAGCCGCTCCGCCGCCGCGAGCCCCAACCCACCGAGCCCGCCGGTGAGGAGATACGTCGCGTCGGCGGTGATTCGCGAAGGCCCCGGGGGGAGAGGGAGACGGACGATGCGCGGCACGAGGCGCTCCGAGCCACGCAGGGCGACCCGCTCTTGCGGCTCTTCCGTCAGTAGCTCGGCCAGCAGCGTCCCGGCCTCTCGCGCGGCGGGGTCGAGGTCGATCAGGGAGCACCGCAGCTCCGGGTGCTCCGCTCGCAGCGCCGCGGCGGCACCCTGGAGCGACGATTGCAGCGCTTCGCCGTCCTCCGCGCCGCCGGTCACGATCCAGAGACGGGTGGAGCCCGGGGCCGACGCGACCGCTCGGAGCAGGTCCGCCAGGCCGCCGAGGAGCCGCCGTCGCTCCCGAGCCAGGCTCGCGGCCGAGGCGTTCGACAGCGGAGTAGCGTCCAGTGCGGCGAGGTAGACGACGTTCCGGCGCTCGCCGAGCTGGAGCCGATCCGGTAAGCGTTCTCCGGACTCGTCGGGGAGGTGGAGGACGCACTCCGCGCCGCGGGCGCGCAGGCCCGCCGCCAGCTCCGGGCCGAGCTTGCGGTCGGAGATCAGGAGCCAGGGGCCCGGGGGCAGGGCTCCCGGCCGGAGCCTGAGCGGGCACCACTCGATCCGGTGGGCAAGCTCCGCCGCGCTGTCTTGCGGGTCTGCCGGCAGGGGAACGGGATGATCGAACCAGTAGCGCTGTCGCTGGAACGGATAGGACGGCAGCGAGAGTCGGCGGCGCGGCGCCGGGTAGTGAGAGGCCCAATCGATCGCCTGCCCGTGCACGTAACCGTACGCGATCCCCGCGGCTCCCGGTGCGGACTCTTCCGGGGGCGCAGCGGAGGAGACGACGCCCGGAGCCGGCCTGCCGCAGAGGTAGGCCCGCAGCGCCTCCCGCGCGCCGGCAGCGTCCTTCGCCACTACCGCCAGCCGGTGCTCGAAGTGTCGTCGCCCGACGCTCGCTGAGTAGCAGACGTCGTGCCAGTCGCAGTCTTCCCGGAGCCGCTCCACGCACCGCGTGACGAGCGCCCGCAGCGCGGTCTCCGAGTGGGCGGAGATCGGCAGGACGCCCGGTCCGTCTCCTCCCGGCGGCTCCGGGAGAGACGGCGCCGGCCCGAGGATCAGGTGGGCATTCGTGCCGTTCATGCCGAAGGCGCTGACGCCGGCGATGCGGACCGGGTCGTCCCAGGCGCGCGGCGCGGCGGGGATCTCCAGCGCCGGCGGGAGCGGTTCCAGGTCCGGGTTGAGCCGGCTCTGGTGCAGATTGCCCGGGATCATTCCCTCCCGGATCGCCGTGACCGCCTTGATGAGCCCGGCCATGCCGGCCGCCGCCTCGCAGTGACCGAGCTGGGTCTTCACCGCTCCCAGCAGCAGCGGCTGCTTTCGGCTGCCCCCCAGGACCTCGGAGACCGCCTCGACCTCGATCGCGTCCCCGAGCCGCGTCCCCGTGCCGTGGGCTTCCACGTAGCCGACCGCTTCAGGCGCAACGTTCGCGGCGGCGAGCGCGCTGCGGATCACGGCGGCCTGAGCCCGGCCGTTCGGCGAGGTGAGCCCGTTGCCGCGACCGCCCTGCGCCACCGCCCCACCCAGCACCACCGCCAGCACCGGGTCGCCAGCCTCCACCGCGTCCGAGAGCCGCTTGAGGACGAGCATCCCGCAGCCCTCGCCGCGGACGAACCCGTCGGCGGCGGCATCGAACGTGCGGCACGCTCCACTCGGGGAGAGGAGACCCGCGTTCGCCATCGCCTGCGCCACATGCGGCAGGAGGATCAGGTTCACCGCGCCGGCCAGCGCGGTCCGGCACTCGCCCGCCTGCAGGCTGGCGCACGCCAGGTGGACCGCCGCCAGGGAAGAAGCGCAGGCCGCGTCCACGACCATGCTCGGGCCCTTCAGGTTCAGGGCGTAGGCCAGGCGGCCGGAGGCGAAGCTGTGGAAGTTGCCGGCGATCTCGTCCAGGCTCGGCGTGCCGCCCGAGGCGCGCTGGAGCCAGGCGTAGTCGCTGCTCTGGCTGCCGATCCCGAGGAACACCCCGGTCTCCGACGGCGCTCCGTCACTCGTGAGCTGCCCCGCGCTCTCCAGCGCCTCCCACGCGACCTCCAGAAGCAGCCGCTGCTGCGGGTCGACCGCCGCGGCTTCAGAATCGGAGATCCCGAAGAAGGCGGCGTCGAACGCGTCGACGGACCAGAGGTAGCCGCCTTTCCCGAGGGCGGCTGCCGCGTCCCCGAACCGCTCCGGCGGGGCGTCCGTGACGGCGTCCACGCCCCGGTAGAGCAGCTCCCGGAACGCCATGGGCGTGTCGGCGCCGGCCGGAAAGCGGCACGCCATGCCGATGATCGCTACCGGCTCCGCGCGGTCCACCGGACGCGTGCGGTCCGGCTCCTCCACCGTCAGTGCCTGCGCTCGCAGCCCGAGCTCTCCGGCCAGGTGCTCCGACAGCGCCTGAACCGTCGGGAGCTGATAGGCGAGGGTCGCCGGGAGCTTCAACCCGAGCTCTCGCGAGAGGCGTCCGGAGAGATCAACCGCCGCCGTGGAGTCGAGTCCCAGGTCCCGCAGCGGCGTCGTGCTGCCGACCTTGCCGGGCGAATCGAGCTCCAGTACCGCGGCGACCTGACTCCGCACCCGGTCGGCCAGCACCGCCTGCGCCTCGGATGGGGACAGCCGGTGGAGCCGGTCGCAGAGCCGTTCGCCCGGCTCCGGGGTGGGAGCGGGTGCCAGGACCCGACCGGATGCCTCGAAGCTCAGGACGATCCGTCCCACGTTCCGCCCGCGGGCCATGATCCGGAAGGCTTCCTCGGCCTGGGCGACCGGCAAGAGCTGAGAGGGGAGGGGGGCGAGGGAGCCGTCCGCCACTTCGCGGAGCACCGCCTCCAGGATCCGGCGGAGCTGCTCCGGCTCCGTATCCCGCACGTGGAAGAGGTCCAGAGGGAGGTAGCTTGCGTCCGACCGGAGCGCGGCGACCTCGGCAGAGTCCGAGACAGCCTGCTTCCCCAACTGCACGTAGCGCCCGCCCGGCAGCAGAGAGGGGAGGTCGGCGCGCAGGCCCTCTGCGGAGCGGGCGCCCAGGATGACGCCGAAGCCGCCCGGTCGAGCCGCACCGGCGTCCAGCCCGCTCGGGGACGAGGGGAAGACCTGTTCGAGGCCGAGAGAGCGGAGGTGCGCGTGCTTGTCCGGGTGGGCGGTCGCCACCACTTCGGCCCCGATGCTCCGGGCGATCTGCACCGCGGCGAGACCTACGCCGCCCGCGGCGTTGTGAATCAGGACGCGCTCCCCGGGCTGCAGGCGGGCCAGCACCCGCAGGCCGATCCAGGCGGTCAGGAAGGGAATCGGCAGCGCGGCGGCCTCCCCGGACCCGAGTGCATCCGGGATCGGAAGGACCAGCCCCGCGTCGGCCGTCACATGCGTGGTGAGCGCGCCCTCCGCGACCGCGACCACCCGGTCGCCCGGGCGCAGGCCGGCGACCCCCGGGCCGATCCGGGTGACGGTGCCGGCGCAGTCGGAGCCGTAGCCGGCGGCTTCCTCCGCCAGCACCCCGAGGGCGTTCAGCGCGTCCCGAAAGGTGAGTGCCGCGGCCGCAACCTCGATCTCGACTTCCCCGGGGCCGGGCTCGCGCGGCTCGAAAGGAGCGAGCCGGATCGTGTCCAGCCGCCCACGCTCCTCAACTGCGACCCGGCGCGGCTCCGCCGGAGGGACAGCGCCGGCGAGGCGGGTGAAGCCGGCGCCGCGGAGCTCTATCAGCACTTCGCCTTCCGGCCCCAGCAGGGCCAGGTCGGCGGTGAGTCTCCCGCTCTCAAGGGAACGGAGGCGCGCGTATCCCCACTTCGGGAGCGCCGTGCAGGCCCCGAGCCGCAGCTCCGCGCAGTGGGTCAGCATGTAACTGCCGGTATCGCCCGGCGGCAGCAGCGCGTAGCCAAGCTGGGCGCACGCCTCCACCAGGCCGGGATGGCACCCGAGCGCGAACTCCGCGCCGCCGGGGTCCCGGAGCACCGCCAGCGCCTCTCCCTCGCCGCGCTGCAGGCTCTCCACGCACCGGGCGGCGGGTCCGAGCTGGAACCCGGCCTGCTCCAGCCGCCAATACAGCTCCGCTTCCGTCTGGTGCGCGGCACAGCGGGCGCGGACCCGCTCCAGGTCGATCCGCTCGCTCGCGCAGCTGGGCTTGAGCACCCGGCCGGTGACGTGGGCCTGCCAGTCCGCGCTCTCCGCGGCGCGGCTCTCGATCCGGAAGTCGTTTCCGAGGGTCAGCCGCACCTCGCGGGGGGGCTCCACCACCAGCGCCCGGCTGAAGTGCACGTCGGCCAGCTCGCAGCCGGCATCGCCGCGCAGCTCCCGCATCGACTGCGCCACCAGCTCCAGGTGGACCCCCACGTGCGCCAGCCCGCCCGAGTCTCGCAGCAGCGGCAGCTCCTGCGGAGAGACGCGCCCCTGGAAGACAGCGCCGCGGTCGCCAGACGCGCCGGTCCGGGTGAGGAGCGTCCCGGGGCTCCGGCTCCCTTCTCCGCTCCGGGCCGGCAGCCAGAAGTCACGGCGCTGGAACGGATAGGTGGGGAGCGGGGCCTTCCGCCACGAGCCGGCTTCGCCGAACACCGCCGGGTCGACTTCCCCGCCCCGCACGTACGCCTCGCCCGCCTCCCGCAGCCGCGCGTCCCCGGCTCCCAGGCACTGACCCGGCTCTCCTCCCGCGGCCCAGTCCCGCAGCCGCTCCCGCAGCTCCGCCGCCGTCGCTCCCACTACCGCCAGCCGCGCCTCGAAGTGGGTGCGCCCGCAGTAGGCGGTGCCGCACACGTCCGCCAGCCGTACCGCGCTCCCGTTCCGCTCCAACTCCGCGAGATACCGCTCGTACCGGCTCGCCAGCGCCTGCAGCCCCGCCGCGTCTTTCGCCGAGAGGCAGAGCAGGTGCCCGCCCTCCGGCGAAGCGGCGACGAGGACCGGCGGCTCCGGCGCGGCTTCGAGCAGGACGTGGGCGTTGGTGCCGCTGAAGCCGAAGGAGCTGACCCCCGCGATCCAGCGTCCGTCCCGCCCCTCCCACGCCTGCGGCTCCCGCGGGATCTCCAGCGGGACACCGCGGCGGTCGATATGCGGGTTCCACTCCCCGAAGTGGAGGTGAGGCGGCAGGCAGCGGTGCTGGAGGGCGAGCACCGTCTTGATCAGCCCCGCCACTCCCGCGGCGGCTTCCAGGTGGCCGAGGTTCGTCTTCACGGAGCCGACCCACAGCGGGGTCTCGCGTCCGGCGAAGACCTCCGCCAGCGCGTGCAGCTCGATCGGGTCTCCCAGGGCGGTGCCGGTGCCGTGCGATTCCAGGTAGGAGACCTGCTCCGGGGTGAGGCCAGCGCCGCGGAGGGCCTGGCGCAGGAGGGCGACCTGGGCGCGACCGTTGGGGGCGGTGAGGCCGCCGCTGCGGCCGTCGTGGTTGACGGCGGAGCCGCGGATCAGGGCGAGGACGCGGTCGCCGTCGCGCCCGGCGTCGGAGAGCCGCTTCAGCACCACCACCCCGCAGCCTTCGCCGCGGCCGTACCCATCCGCGGAGGCGTCGAAGGTCTTGCAGCGGCCGTCCGGTGAGAGCATCCGCGCCCGCGAGAAGTTGATCGACAGCTCGGGGCTTAGGACCAGGTTGACGCCACCGGCGAGGGCGAGCTCACACTCTCCCTGGCGGAGGCTCTGAAGGGCGAGGTGGGTGGCGACGAGGGAGGAGGAGCAGGCGGTGTCGACCACCAGGCTCGGGCCCTGCAGCCCGAGCAGGTATGACAGCCGCCCCGCCACGATGCTGGGGCTGGTGCCGGTGCTGTAGTAGGAGTCGACCTGCTCCGGCGCGCCCGAGCGGAGGTAGAGCCGCGCGTAGTCCGAGACCGCGTAGCCGACGAAGATCCCCGTCCGCGATCCGTAGAGGCGGTCGACCGGCACCCCGGCGTCTTCCAGCGCTTCCCACGCGACTTCCAGCAGCAGGCGCTGCTGCGGGTCCATCCGCGCGGCCTCTCGCGGGGAGATCCCGAAGAACTCCGCGTCGAAGCCGCGGACGTCGCCGAGGAAGCCGCCCTCCCGAGTGCAGATCCGCCCCGGCGCGTCGAGATCCGGGTCGAAGAGCGCGTCGGCGTCCCAGCGGTCCGGCGGCACGCGCCCGACGCAGTCCCGGCCCGTCTCCAGCGCCTTCCAGTAGGACGCCGCATCGTCGATCCCGCCCGGAAAGCGGCAGCCGAGCCCGACGATCGCGATCGGTTCGGTGGCGGCGCGCTCGCGGGCCTCCAGCTGCGACCGGAGCTGCTGGATCTCCCGGTAGGCGCGCCGGAGCACCTCCGTCTGGTCGACCGGCTTGCTCACGCGGTCCATCGCGCAGCCCTTCCCGAAACCGCTCGCCGACTACAGGCCATCGGTCATCCCCAGCTCGCGGGCCAGGAGGTCGAGAATGTCCCCGTCCGCCGGTCCGCCGGTCGCTTCTTCCGCTGCCTCCGTTACTTCGGCGGGAAAGAGACGGCTCAGCAGGTAGTCCGTCAGGCCATCCAGCGTCGGGTAGTCGAAGAAGAGCGTGGAAGGCAGCGAGCAGCCGACCAGACCGGCAAGGGTGTTCCGCAGCTCGACCGCCAGCAGCGAGTCGAGGCCGAGCTCGGCGAGCGGCCTCCGGCCGTCGAGCGGTCGCCCTCCGCGATAGCCCAGAATCCGGGCGGCTTCCCCGCGGAGCAGCTCCAGGAGCACGGCGCGCCGCTCGGACGGGTCCACCTGCTCGAGCGAAGCGTGAGACGAGGGGCGAGGACCGGGAGCCACCAGCTCCGAGAGCAGCGGGCTCGGCTGGAACCGCGCGACGGTCTCCCAGTCGGCGTCGATCACTACTCGCTGCACCGCTCCATCCTGAATGGCCCGCTCCACGGCCTGCAGGAGGCGCTCGGGAGAGAGCGGGCGCATCCCCCGGGAGGCCCACCGCGTGCGTTCGGCTTCCGAAAGCGACGCGAGCATGCCGCCCTCGAGGGGACCCCAGTTGATCGCGCAGGCGGGGAGCCCGGCGGCGCGCCGCTCCCACGCGATGGCGTCCAGCGCAGCGTTGGCGGCGCCGTAACTCGCCTGACCGGCGGAGCCGAGGAGGGCCGCCGCGGAAGAAAAGAGGACGAAGAAGTCGAGGTCCCGGCCGCGGGTGAGGCGATCCAGGTTGCAGGCGCCGTGGAGCTTGGGCTCCAGTGCCGTCCGGAAGCGCGCCTCGTCGAGGTCCGGGATCAGCGCGTCGCTGACCACGCCCGCGGCGTGGAAGACGCCGCGAAGGTCGGGCACTTCCGCCAGGATTGCGGAGAGCGCCTCGGGGTCGGCGACATCCGCCCGGGCCAGGGTGATCCGGGTTCCGCGGAGCTCCCATTCACGGGCCAGCTCGCGGAGCTCGTCGGGCGGCTCTCGCCGGCCGACCAGCAGCACGTGTCCCGCGCCGCGCTCCACCAGCCAGCGTGCGAGCTGCCGGCCCGCGAAGCCGGAGCCGCCCGTCACGAGGTAGGCCCCGTCCGGCCTCAGCTCCACCGGGTGGGACGGAGTGACCACGATCTTGCCGGTGTGCCGGGCGCCGGCCATCAGCCGGAACGCCTCCGGCGCGCGCTCCAGCGAGTAGAGGCGCCGCGGCAGCGGAGTGAGGCCCCCGGCCTCTACCTGCGCCAGGATCTTCTCTATCAGCGACCGGTACCAGGCGGGCTCGGCCGCCAGGATTTCTTTCATGTCGAACGGGTGGTAAGCAACGTCGGGCCGCTCGGCGGCCGCGCGCTCCCGGCTCCAGATCTCCGTCTTGCCGATCTCGAGGAAGCGTCCCCCCGGCGCCAGGGCCGAGAAGCCGGCGACGATCGCCGGTCCGGAGAAGGAGTTCAGCACCACGTCGACGCCCCGGCCGCCGGTCCGCTCCCGGACCTCCTCCGCGAAGGAGAGGGAGCGGGAGTCCATCACGTGGGCGGCCCCGAGCGAGCGGGCGAGCTCCCACTTTCCGCGG
Source organism: Armatimonadota bacterium (assembly GCA_046292385.1). Taxonomy (GTDB): domain Bacteria; phylum Armatimonadota; class SYMT01; order SYMT01; family SYMT01; genus JBKBRF01. The sequence continues at coordinate 101,269 of JBKBRF010000001.1, forward strand.
CTCGCGGTTGCGTAGACCTCCGCGCCGGCGGCGCGGGCGATCTGGACCGCGGCCATGCCGACACCGCCGGTCGCCGCGTGGATCAGCACCCGTTCTCCGGGCTGCAGGCGGGCCAGCTCGTGCAGACCATACCAGGCGGTGAGGAAGGCGACCGGGAGCGTGGCGGCAGCCTCGAAGCCGACACCGGCGGGCAGGTGGATGGCCAGGGACTCGGGAGCGGTGACGTAAGAAGCCAGCGCTTCTTGCGTGAAGGCGACCACCCGGTCGCCGGCCCGGAAAGCTTCCACCCCGGCTCCGACCGCCGTCACCTCGCCCGCGCACTCGGCGCCGAGCGCGCCGGGGTTCTCACCGGCCCGGCCGAGAGCGATCAGCACGTCCTTGAAATTGACGCCCGCTGCCCGCACCTGGATCTCGATCTCGCCGGGAGCCGGCGCGCGGCGCGTCAGCGTCTCCAGGCGCAGCTGCTCCAGGGTGCCACCCGTGTCCGGGATCAGCCGCTTCGGTTCGTAACCCGTTGAGCCCTCTATGGGACGGAGGCGCGGTACCAGGCGCTCTCCCTGGCGGTAGGCGGCCTCCTCGCCGCCGTCCCCTGCGGTCAGCTCCCGCAGCAGCGCCTCCGCCTGGTGCCCTGGCGAGGCGGTGGGGTCGAGATCGACGCAGCCGCACCGGAGGCCCGGGTACTCGAGGGCGGCACTGCGCGCGAAGCCCCGCAGTGCCGCCTGCGCGGCGGACGGCGCAGCGCCGTCGAACGCTTCACCGGCCTGCGAGACGAGCCAGAGGCGCGGGGGCGTCGCGCGGGTGCCCAGCTCTCGCACCAGGGCGGCCGCGCGGGCAAGAACGGTTTCCGGCGCCTCGTCGTCGAGTGCGCGGAGGTCGACCACCGCCTCGACGTCGGGCGGTAGGGCCGCCAGCTCGGGGCAGACCGCGACTCTGCCCCGGTCACCCGCGAGGAGCCGGTCCGCCAGCAGCAGGCCCACTCCGCTGTGGTCCGGCAGCACCGCGTACCGCAGCGGCGGCGCGTCCCGCTCCTCCAGCGGGTGAGGCTGCCAGGTGACTTCGTAGGCAGGCGCGGCCGTCGATCCGCGGCGAACCTCCCGGCTCACCCTGCGCATGGTCACGCCGCACAGCTCCGCCACCAGCCGCCCGTCCGGAGCGCAGAGCCGCACCTCGCCGAGGAGCACGCCGTCGGCAGCGGGAGTGACGCTGGCGTGACTCCACAGCTCGCCGTCCGGAACGGGACCGTGCCACGCGCACCGCTCGAAGCGGGCGGGCATCCAGGTCTCACCGTCCGGCATCAGGGCGGCGAGTACCTGGAGCGCGCAGTCGAGCAGGATCGGGTGGCCGCGCGGACCGTCCCAACCGAGCGCACTTCCAGGGTCGATTCGCCCTACCGCTTCGCCCGCTCCGCGCCAGGTCTCCACGACCCGGCGGAAGCGTGGGCCGAAGTGGAAGCCGCGGTCGTCTAGCGCGCCGTAAAGATCCGATACCAGCTCCCGGCAGCGGCTGCGTGCCTGATCCAACTGAACCGGTACGGGGCCGAGAGCGCGTCCCGGCTCCATCCGGCCGGTGGCGTGGCGGCGCCACTCCTCCCCGTCCCGCGCGTAGAGCTGCCAGCTCCCATCCTGTGCCAAGCAGAGCTGCGCCTCCCGCGCAGCGTCCAGCGGGAGGGGGAGGGCCTCGTGGAGGTCGACCTCCGCCAGGATCGCTCCGGACCGGGTGCTGCGCGCGGCGGCCTGCCAGGCCAGCTCCAGGAAAACCGTCGCCGGCAGGTAGGTGGTGTCGTGGATCCGGTGGTCCTGCAGGAACACCGTGCGGCGCGCGTCGAGGGAGACCTCGAAGAGCGTTTCCCCCGTCGCGGCGGAGCGCCGCCCCGGATCGGTGAGCAGGTCGTCTCCCTTCGAGCCGGCGGGCGCCGGGGCCGGAGCGGAGGCCGGAGCCAGCGAGTCGAACCAGAACCGCTCCCGCTGGAAGGGGTAGGTGGGGAAAGTGACGCGCCGCGCGGAACGGTCGCGGTGAAGCGCTTCCCAGTCCACCTCCACGCCGAGCTCGTAGAGCGTGCCCAGGCTGCGGAGCAGCGTCTCGCGGTCGTCGGCCCCGCGCCGCAGCGAGGGAAGCCAGAGTCCCCCGTCGACGCACTGCCCGCCGAGGGCGGTGAGCACCGGCTGCGGACCGATCTCCACGAAGGCGTCGATCCCGAGCCCCGCCAGCGCGCGGATCCCCTCCGCGAACCGGACGCACTCCCGGGCATGCTGCCGCCAGTAGGCCCCATCGAAGAGATCCTGCGCGGCCGCCGTGAGGTTCGAGACTACCGGGATCCGCGGCGGGTGAGGCGCGATCCGGTCGGCGGCCGCCTGAAGCGGATCCAGGATCGGCTCCATCAGGGGCGAGTGGAACGCGTGGGAGACGGCGAGAGGGCGACTCTCGATTCCCTCTTCCCGGAGCAGCGCCGCAGCCTGCGCCAGCGCCCGCTCCTCACCCGCGAGCACCAGGTGACCGGGGGCGTTCTCCGCCGCTACCACCACCTTCAGGCCGGCACGCCCCAGCAGCGACCGTACCTGGTCGCTCTCACCGAAGACCGTGGCCATGCCGCCGCCGGCCGGGAGCGACTGCATCAGCCGTCCGCGGGCCGCCACCAGCGAGAAGGCATCTTCGAGGGAGAGCACTCCGGCCACACAGGCCGCCGCGAACTCGCCCACGCTGTGCCCGATCACCGCTGCCGGCCGCACGCCCCACGCCTGCCACAGCTCCGCGAGGGCGTACTCCACCGCGAAGAGCGCCGGCTGGGTGTATCCGGTCTGCTCGAGCCGGCCTGCCCCTTCGAAGAGGAGCGGCAGAAGCGGCACGTCGAGGTGCTCGCGCGCGAGCTCGGCGCAGCGGTCCAGCGCTGCCCGAAACCGGGGCTCCGTCTCGTAGAGGCCACGCGCCATGCCGGGATACTGCGACCCCTGGCCGGTGAAAAGGAACGCCACCCTGGGAGGCGCCGCGCCGACGGCGGCCGGGACCGCCTGGGAGAGTGCACGCCGAGCCTCGGCAGCGGTCCGCGCAACCACCGCCGTCCGGTGTGGGAAGTGTGCTCGCCCGACACCGGCGGTAAAGCAGGTGTCCGAGAAGGCGGCGGCGTCGGCCTCGAGGTGGCGGGCCGCGCGAGCGATCAGCTCCCGCAGGGCCGGCGCGTTCGCGGCGGAGAGGGGGAGCAACTGCGGCGCTGCGGCGTCGTTCTCTGCGCTCACGGAGGCCGGGGGCGCCTCTTCGACGATGAGGTGGACGTTAGTCCCGCTGGCGCCGAACGAGCTGACCCCGGCCAGGCGGCGGTGTGGCCCCGGCTCCCAGGGAGTCGTCTCCACCGGGATCGTGAACGACAAGCCTTCCGGCGTGAGGTGCGGGTTGAGGCTCTTGAGGTGCAGGTGCGGCGGGATCCGGCGGTGGCCCAGCGCCGCGACGACCTTGAGGAGCCCGGCGATCCCTGCGGCGGCCTCGAGATGACCGAGGTTGGTCTTGACCGACCCGAGCGCGAGCGGCTCCGTCCGGCCCGGACCGTAAGCGGCGGCGAGCGAGTGGACCTCGATCGGATCGCCCAGGGCCGTGCCGGTCCCATGCGCCTCTACGTAGGTCACCTCTTCGGGGTCGACACCGGCGTGCGCGAGCGCCTCGCGGATGACCGCTTCCTGCGAAGCGCCGTTCGGGACCGTGAACCCGCTGCTGTGCCCGTCGTGCTTCACGGCGGAGCCGCGCACTACGGCCAGGATCCGGTCCCCCCGCGCCGCGGCGTCGGAGAGGCGGCGGAGGACCACCATCCCGCAGCCTTCCCCGCGGACGTAGCCGTCGGCAGCCGCGTCGAACACCTTGCAGCGACCGTCCGGCGCCAGCATCCGGGCCCGGGAGAGGACGACCGACCCCTCCGGCGCGAGGAGCACGTTCACCCCGCCCGCCAGCGCGGTATCGCATTCGCCGGAGAGGATCGACTGGCAGGCGAGGTGCAGCGCCACCAGGGAGGAGGAGCAGGCCGTATCGACCACCAGGCTCGGCCCCTGGAGCCCCAGGAAGTAGGAAAGCCGCCCGGCGATCGTGTTGTTCGCCTGGCCGGTCAGGGTGTAGAGCGACAGCGGGTCGGTGCCGGCCGCGGCCCGCATCCGGTCGCCATACTCGCTGCCGATGGAGCCGACGAAGACGCCGGTGCGGCTGCCGCGCAGCTCCTTCGGCGACTGGCCCGCGTGTTCCAGCGCCTCCCAACCGACCTCCAGGACCAGCCGGTGCTGCGGGTCCATCTGGACCGCCTCTCGCGGAGAGATGCCGAAGAACTCCGCGTCGAAGCGGTCGATCCCGTCGAGGAAACCGCCGTAGCGCGTGCAGATCTTCCCCGGCCGGTCCGGATCCGGATCGTACCAGGCTTCCACGTCCCAGCGGCCACCCGGCACCTCGACGATCGCGTCCCGGCCGTCAAAGAGGAGCCGCGCCAGCTCATCGAGGCTGCCGACCCCGCCCGGGAGGCGGCACCCCACCCCCACCACCGCAATCGGCTCGTGACGCGACCGGGCGGCCACCGCCGGCTCCGCCTCTTCGACCGGCGCCCCGGCGAGCCAGTCCGACAGCTCGCGGACGTTCGGGCGCGCGAAGAGCGCGGCGGCGGGAACGGGTCGCGCCAGCGTCGTCTCCAGCCGGTGCCGGAATGCCACCGCGGTCAGCGAGTCGAGGCCAATCTGGAAGAAGCCGGCGTGCGCGTCGATCGTCCCCGGGCAGTCGATGCCGAGCACCGCGGCCAGCTCTCGCCGCACCACTTCTTCGGTCTCGCTTTGCCCCGCAGGCGGCGGGGTGGGGTGGGCAGCTGGCGCCGGCCGAAGAAGAGTGGGCGCGGATGGCCTGGCGGCACGCACCCGCGGCGCACGCGCAAGCAGGAGACTCTGCTTCAGTCCGTCGGGAATCACTTCCACCGGCCCGAACCCCGCTTCGGACAACACGGACCGCCACGTCTCGACCGGGAGCAGCGGGTGGTCCGGCCTCAGCTCCGTGTCCGCGAACTTCCACCAGCCGTCGAGCGTGCCGACTACCAGGTCGAGCCAGGTGGAGGGGGTGGTCACCTCGATTAGCGCCAGGATGCCGCCGGGCGCGAGGAGAGGTTGGATTCGGCGGAGTGTCTCGTGCAGATCGGGAGTGGCATGCACCACGTTGGAGGCGAGCACCAGGTCGAACGGACCGTGAAGCTCGGCCGGCGGTCCGGTCAGGTCCAGCAGCTCATACCGGACGAACGGATAACCGGCGAGCGCCTCCCGGGCACGCGCCAGGAACAGCGGCGAGACGTCGGAGAAGCAGTAATCGGTCCGGTCCGCGGGCAGCGCCGGGAGCACCGCCGCCGTGGTGCCGCCGGTTCCCGCGCCCAGCTCCAGCACCCGCAGCCGGCCAGGGCGCTGGGCGATCTCTTCGACGGCCGCGCCCAGGAGCCGGTTGGCGCCGTGGAAGAAGCCGCAGTCGCGGTAGAGCTCGGCGGCGTCCTCCAGGGAGCCGCCGGGGAAGAGCACCTCCAGCGGATCTTTCTCACCGCTGAGCACCGCCGCCAGCGCTTCCCCACAGCGCCGGACCAGCGTCACGGCGGCGCCTCCGGTCGAGGAAACCTCCGGCACCGGGTGCGGTCCGGCGTCGAGGGCGGCGCCCAGCAGCCGGCGGGCCAGGCGCGCGTGGCGTGGATCGAGGGAGACGCCGTCCAGCGAGTCGCTCTTTCCGTCCCAGCCGAGCCGGGTAAGCGCCCGGTGAGCGTAGGCGGCAGCCAGGCGATCCAGCTCCGCATCCACGCCGGCGAACCGGTGGGCGCCCGCCTCGTTCTGCAGCTCGGGCAGCCGGCTGCGGGCCCGCGCGGCGACGGCCGGCAGCTCTACCTCGCGCGCCGGGGTGGTCCTCTCCGAAAGCGTCTCGTCGTGGTCGGGCCAGCAGCGCTCCCGCTGGAACGGATAGGTCGGCAGGGAGATCCGGCGCCGCGAGTACGCCCGGTCGAGCCCGTGCCAGTCGATCTTTACGCCGGCAACGTAAGTCTCGGCGAGGCTGCGGAAGAGGGTGGCGAGCTCGCCCTTCCCCCGCCGGAGTGACGGGAGCCAGGTACCGCCTTCAACGCAGCTGCGTCCGAGGGTTACGAGAACCGGGTGCGGGCCGATCTCGATGAAGAGCTCGCAGCCGGCCTCTCGCAGCGCCCGCATCCCGTCCGCGAAGCGCACCGGCTCCCGGGCGTGCCGCCGCCAGTGCGCCGCCGAGAGCCCGTTCGCACCCTCCAGCGCGGAGACGAAGCGGGCGCGGGGCGTCGCATAGTCGAACCGGCTCGCGAGCGCCTCGAGCTCTTCGAGAACCGGGTCCAGCAGGGGGGAGTGGAACGCGTGGGAGACCGCCAGCGGGCGGCTGGCGATTCCCTCCCGCTCCAGCCGGGCGGCAACCTCCGCCAGGGCGGCCCGGCTGCCGGAGAGGACGGTGCTCTCCGGCCCGTTCACCGCCGCAATCGCCGGGTCGAGGAGTCCGCCCAGCGCACGGCGGACTCGCTCCTCCGAGGCGAAGACTGCGGTCATCCCGCCTCCGTCGGGGAGCGACTGCATGAGCCGTGCCCGCCCGGCGACCAGCTCCAGCGCGTCCGGCAGGCTCATGCCTCCCGCCCGGCAGGCGGCGGCAAGCTCCCCCACGCTGTGCCCCAGCACCGCGTCCGGCTCCACTCCCCACGATTGCCACAGCTCGGCCAAGGCGTACTGGAGCGCGAAGAGCGCCGGCTGGGCGCAGCGGGTTTCCTCCAGGGGGGCGCCGTCATCGAAGAGCAGCGGGAGGAGCGGCCGGTCGAGGAGCCGGTCGAGGGTCTCCGCGCACCGGTCGAGGGCGGCACGAAAGGTTGGCTGCGTCCGATACAGCTCCCGGCCCATCCCCGGGTAGACGGAGCCCTGTCCGGTGAAAAGGAACGCCACCCGAGGAGCCCGCCCGGCCTCCGCTTTGCCCGCGACCAGCGCCGCCTCGTCCCGGCCGGCGTGGTAGGCGGACAGCACCTTCCGAACGCGCGCGGAGGACTCGCCCACCACGGCCAGCCGATGGGGGAGGTGGGTGCGCCCGGTGTTGGCGGTGAAGCAGGCGTCCGGAAGCGGCTCCAGCGGATGCTCCGCGTACCGGCCCGCCAGCTCCCGCAGTGCTGGCTCCGTGCGCGCGGAGAGAGTCAGGAGGTGGAGCGGACGCTCCTCGGAGGTCTCATGCGATGCGTCGATGCCGGCCGGAACGTACTCCTGCAGGATGGCGTGGCTGTTGGTCCCGCCGAACCCGAACGAGCTGACGCCGGCGACGGCGGGGCGGCCGGTCTCCGGCCAGGGCGCGAGGCTCGACTGCACCCGCACGTTCAACGTCTCGAACGGAATGGCCGGGTTGGGCCGCTCGTAATGCAGGCTCGGCGGCAGCGTCCGATGGCAGAGAGACAGCGCCACCTTGATGAAACCGGTGACGCCCGCCGCCGCTTCCAGATGCCCGAGGTTCGTCTTGACCGACCCCACCAGGAGCGGTACGGAGCGCTCGCGTGCGTAGACCGAGGCGAGGGCCTTCACTTCGATCGGGTCGCCCAGCCGCGTGCCGGTGCCGTGCGCCTCGACGTAGTCCACCTCCGTCGGGACTACCCTGGCGCGGGCGCAGGCGTCTCTCAGGACCCCTTCCTGCGCGCGCCGGCTCGGCGCGGTGAGGCCGTTGCTCTCCCCGTCGTTGTTGATCGCCGTTCCGCGGACCACGCAGTAGATCCGGTCGCCGTCTTCCCGCGCGCGGGAAAGCGGCTTCAGCAGCACCAGGCCGGCTCCCTCTCCGCGCACGTAGCCGTCGGCACGGGCATCGAACGTCTTGCAGCGCCCGTCCGGAGCCATCGCCCCGAACTTGGTCATGGCGACCGTGCTGGCGGGGGAGAGGATCAGGTTCACGCCGCCGGCAAAGGCGACCGTCGACTCGCCCCGGCGCAGGCTCTCACACGCCAGGTGGACCGCCACCAGGGAGGACGAGCAGGCGGTGTTGACCGTAAAGCTCGGCCCTTCCAGGCCGAGCCAGTAGGAGAGGCGCGCGGCGAGGATGCTGCTGTCCAGGCCGGTCGCCGTGTGCCGGGTGATCGTCTCCAGGTCGTGGAAGAGGCGAGCGTAGTCGCTCCACATCGCCCCGACGAAGACGCCCGCGCGCTGCCCCCGGAGCCGCGCCGCGGGTAGGCCCGCGTCTTCCAGCCCCTCCCAGGCGAGCTCCAGCAGGAGGCGCTGCTGCGGGTCGATCGCCACCGCTTCCGGCCGGGAGATGCCGAAGAGCTGCGGATCGAACTGGTCGACCCGGTCGAGGAGCCCGGCCCGCCGCGTGTTCATCGTGCCGGGCCTCTGCGGGTCCGGATCGAAGCGCGCGTCGACGTCCCAACGCTCCGGCGGGACCTCCTGGACGGCGTCTACCCCGCCGGTCAGGAGTCGCCAGAAGGCGTCGAGGTCCGGGGCGCCCGGCAGGCGGCAGGCCATTCCGACTACGGCAATCGGCTCGTCGTCCGGGAGCGGGATCATCGGCTCCGCGGCAGCGTCCGCGTTACCGGCGAGGTGCGCGGCGAGCGCCTCGATGGTCGGAAACTCCCAGACCACCGTCTCCGGCAGGGGAGCCCCAACGAAGTTGGCGAGCTCGCGGACCAGGTCGGCGGCGCCCAGGGAGTCGATGCCGTACGACGTGAAACGCCGGCTCGGGTCGATCTCCTCGGGGGACAGTCCGCACCGGAGGGATAACTGCGAGCAGAGCCACTGTTCTACCGCCAGAGGAGTGAGTGGCGACGCCATCCGGTCACCTCCCGGTGGGAAGCTGGAGATCGGCGGCGAGGGCGGTGAGGACCTCCTGGCGGTACTCATGGAGATAGAAGTGGCCCCCGGGGAACCGGCGCGCCTCGAAGCCCGCGGAAGTGAGCTGCCGCCACGCTTCGACTCCCGTTTCGCTCACCTGGTGGTCGTCCCGCCCGTTGTAGAGGCTAAACGGGCAGGCGAGCGGCGGACCCGGCTCGCAGGTGTAGGTCTCGAACAGCTCAACGTCCGCGCGGATGACCGGCAGGAAGTAGCGAACCAGCTCCGGCTCGTTCAGGATCTCCCGCGGGATGCCACCGTACCGGACCCGGATCTGCTCCACCAGCTCCTCATCCGGCAAGGGGTGGAGCAGATCTCCCTCGAGGGGGAGTGTCGGAGCGCGGCGCCCGGAGAGGAAGAGCCGGCGCGGCAGCGGCAGACCCCGCCGCGCCAGCTCTCGCGCCAGCTCAAAGGCGACGAGCGCGCCGAGACTGTGCCCGAAGAAGGCGCACTCCCGATCCAGCCACGGCTCCAGGGCAGTCGCGAGCCGCTCCACGAGCGGAGCCATCCGCGTGAAGGGGACTTCGGCGATCCGGCTCTCGCGGCCCGGCATGAGTGCCGAGCAGACCTCGATCTCGGGGGGCAGCGCTTGCCCCCAGGCGAAAAAGCTCGAGGCGCCGGCCCCCGCATGCGGGAAGCAGACGAGGCGCATGCGCGCCTCGTCTCGAGGTTTGGGGCGCACGAACCAGGAAGAACCAACTACGGCGGGCATAGATCGGACGGGTCAGGCGTAACCAGCAAAGCTTCCCGGGGCGGGACACGGGCGCCTGCCGAAGGCAGCCTGCCGTAAGCCTGAGCGATGGTGCTGGCTACGCCGAAACCGGGCGGAAGATCCGGGATGCGTCGATTTAGAAGAGGGAGAAGCCCTTCTCGCGCTCCTTCACCAGCACGATGACCGGCTGGGCATCCGCGGCGATGACTCCCGAGCGCTTCAACTCTTCGATGGTGGTCTGTACTTCACTCATCAACCGACCCTCGCCGCGCTTGAGCTTCTTGATCTTAGAGCGGGACTGCTTCCCCAGGTTCACCAGAATGGGGGACTCAGCGGAGGACTCGACTGACAGGGGGGCGACGGTTGCGGTCTCCATGTAGCTTGATCCTGTTCCTCTTGCGGGTCGACTACCCGGTTATCGGCCGGGGCACCGGGCTTCTTCACGTCAAACTTGCTGCGGGCCGGGCGCCCGGACGGCTGTGAAACAATTCAGTTCGTCCCCTCCACACTTCCTTCGCGGGTAGTGGTTTTTCAGGGGCGTCCGGTGCCCGGCACCGGAATTTCCTTCTGAGACAAGCGGCGGGCGATCCGGTTCAGCAGCCAGCAGGCGACGACGATACCGACCACGACCAGAACCCACACGTCGTGGGAGTGGTTCGGGAAGAAGTCTGCTATCGCGTCGAAGACGGGGTACTTCGTCAGGTGGTCTACGGCCTCCGGGTCGTGCTGCTCCACCCAGGCGAAGATGCCGAGTGCCACCCCGAGGATCATCACGCGGGAGATGGTGCGCGTGATGAACGCGAAAACGTCCGCCGCCTTGGTGGTCACGCCTTCGAACACCTGCGCCTGGCGCCGCAGTACCGAGCCCTGGTACATGGCGAGCTCGCCGACCTGGTTGATGAGCCCGCTGGCCAGCCGGGAGACGCCCGCGCTCAAGAACCGGTTCAGGGTGCGGCGGTCTGCTCCCCGCTGGTACTTGTAGACCAGCTTGCCGTAGTCGAGGTCCGGAATCAGGAAGCTCAGGGACGCGTCCAGCGTGGCGAGCGTGCGGGTCGCCTTGAAGAACTGCCAGCTTGCGATGATGCCGTGCTGGTACATCACCCGCCCGGTCTGGGCGCCCATGTTCGAGATCGACTTCTCATGGTAGGGAAGTCCCTCGAGGCGGGCGCGCGCCGCCCAGGCGCGGTACTCCCGCACCATCTGCCCGCGGACCTGCGTCAGGTCGATCGGCGGGATGCTCTCGCACATCATCAGCAGGATGTCGGTCGCCTTGGCGTAGTCGCCGGAGCCGATGGCGAACATCAGCAGCCGGTAAAGGTTCAGGAACCGGTTGTCGAAGCTTCCGACCGTCCCCAGGTCGATGAACGCCATCCGGCTGTTGCGGAGCAGCACGATGTTCCCCGGATGCAGATCGCCGTGGAACAGGTTGTCTTCCAGAAGCTGTCTCAAGAAGGAATTCAGCAGGCGCTTACCCAGCAGCTCGGGGTCGATGTTGTTCTCCTGGAGCCAGAGCTGCACCCCCATCGGGTCCTTCTCGCGCTGCGCGATGAAGGTCGACATCAGCGTGCCGGTGATGTACTCCATCACCAGGACCCGCTGCGTGCTGTACCGGGTGAAGACCTTCGGAATGTAGACCTTGTGCTCGCGGAGCGTCTTCTTCATGCGCCGGAGGTTCGACTCCTCGTACCGGTAGTCGGTCTCCTCGATCATGATCTGGCGGATCTCCCAGATCAGCTCTCCCCAGCGAAGGTGGCCCAGGATGTTGAGCCGCCGGTAGAGGCCGACCAGGGACTGGATCATGGCGAGATCGCGCGCGAAGGTGGCGCTCACGTCGGGCCGCTGGACCTTGACGGCCACCCAGCAGCCCTCTCTTCGGAGCCGGGCACGGTGGACCTGCGAGATCGACGCGGCGGCGAACGGGAGCGGATCGAACTCGTCGAATACCTCCTCCAGCGGCATACCGAGCTCGCTCTCCACGATCTGGCGGGCGACGTGGGAGGGGAAGCCGGTGGCCTCGTACTGGAGCTTGGCGAGCTCGTTGCAGAACTCGGTGGAGAAGAGGTCCGCGCGGAGGGAGATGAGCTGCCCCGCCTTGACCCAGAGGCCTCCCATCCGCTCGAGCAGCCGGCGAAGGCGCTGGGCGGCCGCCCGCGGGGTGTTCCGTCCGGTGAGCTTCAGCCACAGCGCGCCGATCAGCCAACCGAGCACGTAGAGCGCCTGGGTTAACGCTCGGAACCGGCTGGGGGGAGCCGGCTCCACGATCGGCACCTTCGGCGCTCCGGAGCGGGGGACCAGCTCCGTGACGATCAGCTCCTGCTTCAGCATGCGCCTACAGACCTCGGGGGCGGAACGAGCGACGGGGCGAGGGCGTGAGGCTGCGGCGCCGCTGCTGGGGGTGGTAGCGGGGAGGTTGGGAGGAAGCTCGCGAGGCGTCGAAAGAGCCTCGCCCGGCGGTTAGGACCAGAAGAGCCGCTGGATCTTGAGCCGCTTCATGCCGGTGCGCGCCGCCTTCGGCACGTTCACGCCCAGGTCCTTCAGCCAGCCGTCCTTCTTCCGCGCGTTGGAGCGACGGTGGCGGCTCAGGTACGCAGAGCTCGCCGCCGTCTGCGCGAGCGACATGCGATGGATCGCCTTCTCGAGCCCCCGGAGCGCCTTCGAGCTCTTCTTGGGCTTGCGGCGATCGTCGCTGACCAGGACCCGCGGCCGGCAATCGACCGGGTTGTTATCCAGGATCACCACGGACTTCACCGAGCGAGGGAGTTTCAGCGTGTTCATAGGAGGAGTGTATCATGCCCTCGCTTGACTGCCTATGGATGCGTTCGAACATTTCCGCCGGCTCGACAGCTGCACCTCGCCGGCTCCGGGGGTTCCGCGTCACCTTCCGCGAGGTCCGCGGCGATCCGCAGGCAGCTCCGGGGCCACCTGCGCCTGCTGTCTACGCCGGGTCAGGTACTCCGCCGCTTCGTCGAACAGCGAGTAGACTACCGGGACCACGACCAGGGTAAGGAGGGTGGAGCTGAAGAGCCCGCCGACCACCGCGGTGGCCATGGAGGCCTGCAGCTCCGCGCCCTTGCCGATTCCGAGGGCCAGCGGCAGCATGCCGAGCATGGCGGCGCTCGCCGTCATCAGGATCGGTCGCAGGCGGGTGGGCGCGGCGGTGAGGAGCGCCTCCCGGCGTGCCATGCCCTGCTCGCGGAGCAGGTTGGTGTAGTCCACCAGAAGGATCCCGTTCTTGACCGCGATTCCGATCAGCATCAGGATTCCGATGAAGGTCATCAGTCCCATCGAGCGCCCGCTGAAGAAGAGCGCCAGCGTGACGCCCAGGGATGCCAGCGGAACCGTGAGCAAGATCGTGAACGGGTGGATCAGCGACTCGAACTGCGCGGCGAGGAGCATGTAGATCAGCGCGAGCGCCAGGATGATGGCGAAGCCGAGGCTGGCCGCCTCCTGCAGGGCCTGGCGCTGCTGCAGCCCCCACTCCCAGTGGTAGCCCTTGGGGAGCTGCAGACCCGCCAGCGCTTTGTTGATGTCCTTCTGTATCTCGGTGGCCGGCCGGTCGGTGGAGTGGACCGTTACCGAGACATACCGCTGGCGGTTCTGGCGGGTGATCTGGGTCGGCCCGAAGCCATACTCCGGCTGTGCTACCTGGCCGAGGCGCACGAAGGCCGGCGCGGCGCCGGCGGTGGAGGCCAGCTCTACCGGCAGGTCCGGGGAGAGCGGCAGGTTGACCAACTCGTCGGCGGTAGTCCGCTGCGCCTCCCGCAGCCGGACGATGATCGGGTGCTGGAGACCCGCTTCCTGGAAGTAGCTGGCGATGGTGCCGCCGGTCGCGCTCTCCAGGGTGCGGCCGATATCGGAGTAGGAGATGCCCATCTCGGCCGCCTTCTCACGGTCTACGGCCCACTGCAGCTCCGGCTTCGCCTGCTCCCAGCCGAGCTCGGCCGAAGAGCAGCCGGGGATCGACTGCACGCGCCGGAGCACCTCCTCCGCGAGCTGCCCCAGGGTGTCGAGGTCCTGTCCGTAAAGATCAAACTCCAGGCCCGCGTCGCCGCCGTTGGCGATCTGGGAGATCAGGTCCATCGGCACGAGAGAGATGCGCGCGCCGGGAATGTCCGAAAGCTGCCGCTCCAGCTCGCGGGTCACTTGCTTGGTAGTCTGGTGCCGCTGCTCCTTGAGCATCACCATCACGGCCCCGACGTTCGAGTCTTCCGACGGTGAGGTGCCCATGAGAGTGAGCGGCGCGCCGACGGAGCAGAACGCCGACTCCACCGCCGGATGCTGAAGCAGCGTCTTCTCCACGCGCTGCATCACCCGGTCGGTCCGCGCCAGGGCGGTGCCGACCGGCATCTTGACGTTGACCGTGAAGTTGCCGGTATCTGTGGCCGGCATCATCTCCACCGGGATGAACTGTCCCAGACCCGCGGAGGCGGCGGTGGCCGCCACGATGCCGCCCAGCACCCAGGGTCGGTGGGCGAGGGCCCAGCGCAGGATGGCGCTGTAATTCGCCTCTAGCCCCGTCAGGAAACGGTCGAAGCCGCGGAAGAGAACCTGAAGCGGCCCCCGCGGCGTTTCCGCCGCCTCTTCTTCCGGAGGCCGCGCCTTGAACCGGGCCATCATCATCGGCACGATGGAGAGCGCGTCGAGCAGCGAGACGGCCAGCGAGAAGGCGACCACCAGCGCGAACTGCATGAAGAGCTGACCCGCCATTCCCTGTACCAGCAGGAGCGGCAGGAAGACCACCATGATCGTGAGCGTGGAGGAGATCGTCGCCACCGCGATCTCGCTGGTGCCGGTCACGGCGGCCTCTGCCGCGGGACGGTGATCGCGCTCCATGTGCCGGAAGATGTTCTCCAGCACGACGACGGCATCGTCCACGATCAACCCGGTAGCGAGCGAGAGTCCGCCGAGCGACATCGTGTTCAGGCTGAACCCGCAGAGGTAGAAGAGCGCGAAGGTGGAGATGATCGAGATCGGGATCGAGAGCGCGACCACGATGGTGCTGCGGACGCTGCGCAGGAAGAAGAGCAGGATCACCACGGCGAGCGCGCCGCCCAGGAGGGCATTGTCCCGCACGTCCGCCACCGAATCAGCGATAAAGCCCGACTGATCCGACGCGACGCTGAACTTCAGCTCCGGATAGGTCCGCTCGATCTGGCGCACCTTCTCCATCACCGCCTCGACGGTGGTGATGGTGTTCGCCGCCGATTGCTTGGTGATGACGAGGCCGGCCGCCGGCTTGCCGTTGAGGCGCGCGAAGGAGCGCAGCTCCGGGGTGCCTTCTTCCACGTGCGCGACGTCCCGGAGAGCCACCACCTGCCCGTTCGTCGAGCCGAGTGGTAAGTCGGCGAGCTGCTTCAGGTCTTTGAACCAGCCGACCGTGCGCAGACGAAACTCGCTGTCGCTCTGGCGGGTGATGCCCCCGGGGAGGTTGATGTTCTCCTGGCCGATCCGGTTGATGATGCCGGAGAGCGACTGCTTCCGCGCCACCAACCGGTCGCGGTCTACCTCCACCACAATCGCGCGCTGCGGGGCCCCGGTGACGGCGGCCGCGGCCACTCCGTTGGCGGACTCCAGCAGCGGCGCGATCTCGTCCCGCAGCAGGGTGCCGAGCCGGACCGATTCCATCTCACCCGAGACGGCCAGGATCAGGATCGGCAGCGCGGACGCGCGGAACTTGTAGACCGACGGGACCTGGAGCAGCGGGTCGTTCGGAAAGCTGGCGCGCGCGGTCTGGATCGCCTGCAGCACGTCGACCGCAGCCTGGTCCACGCTGGTGCCCCAGTTGAACTGCACCATCACCATGGAGCTGCCTTCCATGGTCGTGGAGCTGATCTGCGAGACGTTGGGAACCGTGCCGACCGACTCTTCGATCGGCCGCGTCACCTGGGCCTCGATCTCCGCGGGCGGGACATTCGGCCAGGTGGTCACCACCGAGACGATCGGGATCGCCATCCCGGGCAGCAGATCGACCGGCAGCCGGGTAACGCAGATGGCGCCGAAGACGACCAGCGCCAGGATGCGCATGGTTACGGCGACGGGGCGGGAAACCGCGATCTCGGCGAGCTTCATAGCTCACCTACATCGTTCGAGACCCGGACCTTCTCGCCATCGCGGATGCGGGTCGCCGCGGTCACGATCACGGAGTCTCCCGGCCGGAGCCCCCGAGTGATGATGTAGTTGCTTCCGTCCGTCGGCCCCAGCGTAACGGTCCGCCGCCGGGCGACGCTCTCCCGGTCGACCACCAGCACGGTGGCGCCGGTCGAGCTCCGCTCCACCGCCTCTCTCGGCACGAGGGTGCGGGAGCGTGCCGCCTGCGTCACGAGAGAGACGCGCGCGAACATCCCGGGCCGGAGCGAGCGATCCGGTTTCTCGACCTGCACCCGGACCTGAAACTGGTGGCTGGCGGCGCTGGAGGCGGGATTGACCTGCACCACCGTCCCGCGGAGCTGGCGTCCGCCCAGGGCATCCACTCGCACCGTCGCGAGCTGGCCCACCCGGATACTGCGGCTCGCTTCTTCCGGAATGCCCGCGGTGACCCAGACACGGTCCACCGCCTGCAGGGTCAGGATCGACTGCCCCGGAGTAACCATCGCGCCGGGGTGCAGGGCTCGCTCCGTGACGTAGCCGTCGATCGGCGATTTGAGTACGGTGAGCGCCTGCCGCTCCCGCGCATCCGAGACTCCCGCGCGCGCCACGTCGACCGAAGACTGAAGGGCGGCAAGGTTCTCCCGGAACGCGGCGGACTGTTCGGTGGAGGCCTCGGCGTCCTTCAACGCCTCCTCCGCCTGCTCTACCCCAGCCTGCGCGCTTACTATCGCCGCCTCCCCGTTCGCGCGGGCGAGCCGGACGTGCGCTTCCGCGGACTGTCTACCGGAGCGCGCCGCGTCGAGCGCGGCCCTGGCGCCCTGGACGCGGGCCTTCGCCTCGTCGAGCGCCGCCTTCCGGGCGATGAAGGCGGTGCGCGCGCCTTCCAGCTCTGCCCCGGCCAGGAAGCCGCGCGAGTAGAGGCTCCTGGCTCGCTCGAGGTCGGACCGGCTCTTCGCCAGGTCGGCCTCCGCGCTCTTCACGGCGGCAGTGGCGGTGAGAACGTTCGACTCAGCGCTCGTAACCTGGTCTTGCGCCTGGTTGACGGCCAGGTTCGCGTCGGCGAGCTGCTCCGTCGAGCTCTCGCGCGCCCGGCGGAGCTCCGCGTGAGCGGCCCGAACCGCCGCCTGCTGCTCCCGCACCCGCGCGGTGAGGGCGACGTCGTTTGAGTGCTGCGACAGCCGGGCCTGGGTCAGGCGGTGCCGCGCTTCGGCGGCACCCGCTTCCTGCTGCCGGACCTGGGCCTGCACTTCCCGCGGATCCAGCCGTACCAGCACCTCGCCGCGGCGGACGTGGTCGCCTTCCCGCGCCTGGAGGAAGTCGATCCTCCCCGGCACCTGGGAAGCAATTCCAACGGTGAACTGCGACTCGACCGTGCCGACTGCCTCCACGGTGTGCCGGACCTCGCCGCGGTGAGCCCGGGCGACCTCCACCAGCGGAGCGGTGCGGAGCGCCACGGCATGCGCCGCCTGCAGCGACTTCTTTTCGACCCAGATCGAGCGAAAGCGAACCGCCAGCGCGCCGCAGAACGCCGCGACGACCAGCACCAGTACCAGAATGCGCCCCATGAAGTTGGCCCCGTGTGTGGATGGTCGCCGCCGAAGGGGAGGTTCGGGGACGGTCAGCTCTCCGGTGAAATGCACGCGGCGCCGAGGGCCGGCCGTTCAAGGGGAGCAGAACAGGCCGTGCGGCGAGCGTAAGCCGGCCGGCGAGTCGGCGAAGGGGATCTTGTTCCAAGCGGGGACCAGCGTAAGCCAGATACTGGAGGGGGAGTCACATGCGCCCGACTTAACTCTGGGGTGCCCGGCACTCAGTTTGGCCAACCGCTCCAGGTTTCCCTGCTCAAACTTCGAACGGGCTCAGGTGACGGCACCCAGGCCGGCGCGGTGCAGAGGCGCTTCCCGGGCGAGGCGCGCTCTTTGCATCGGCCCGGCCTGGCGGGAGGCGCTCAGAGGCGTCTCGCCTTCAGCCACTCCCACGCCTTCATCAGACCCTCCACCCCGCGGCTCGCTCCTTCGATCCCCAGCGCCTGCAGGATGGCGGGCATCATCTCGTTGCCGATCGGGCTGCCGGGAATGAAGGTGACGCGCGGGTCCCGCTTGTACTGCTCCAGCGCGGCATCGTCCAGGACGAAGTACGGGCCTTCCTGCAGGTGTGCCTCGTAGTCGGGATCTTCCGCTCGCCCGATCAGGAAGGTTGGCTTTCCCTTCAGGCGCACTACCACCTCCCAGAGGTGATCCGCCTGCCAGACGTCCGCGAACCCCTTGAAGTGGCCCAGCGTGCCGGCCATCGTGACGCCTTCGCCCGCAATCACCCGCACGGGGTAGCTCTCGGTCCAGTGCTCGACCTGCGCGGGGACGAGGGAGACCCGCGCCGTGGCGACCGGCACGCCCAGGACGTCGATCCGCTCCCGCGCGGCGATCCCGATCCCCCGGGCGGCAGCGGCGCGGGGGAAGCTCATGGCGGCGCCGTCGAACCCGGAGAGGTCTCCCGCCACGACGTCGAGCGCCACCGGGTCGTCCGAAGCCAGGATGCAGCCGACCCAGCGGCCCCGGGTGGCGACGGGGCCGTTGCCCTCTCCGGCGATCAGCGCGTCCATCATCGCGAGGTCCGGGCGCGTGACGGTGAGGAGGTCCGCCACCGTCTCCTGCACGCAGTCCCGGTGCAGGCGGTGCATGGTATCCTGGCGGGCCGCGCCGACCCACAGCTTGAGCGCGCCGGTGATCGGGTCCAGGAAGTGAGTCTTCAGCTTGGGGCAGGCGATCACCACGTCGGCTTCCAGCAGCGGCTTCGGCACCGGGATGCGGTGGATCAATCGGCCGAGCGGCACCTCTACCTCCACCTGCTCCACCTCATCGAAGTAGACCGGCTCCGCTCCCGCGGCGCGTGCTGCGGCCTCCATCCCGGTAACCTGCATCACCTCGCGGGTGACCTGCCCGCAGGAGCTGCACTCGCCGACCTGCACCACCGCCGCTCCCGCCTCGCGCGCGATCCTCGCGAGCGCCGCCACCACCCGGGGGTCGGTGGTCACGCCGCTGCTGGCCACCCGCCACATGGTGAGGTTCGGCTTGATCAGGACCGTTTGCCCGCTCCGGATGAACCGCTCCAGGCCGCCGAGGGGCCGGAGGGCCTCCCGGACGAGCTGCTCTACCCCGGCGTCGTCGAGCGCCTCGTCCGTGGTACGGGAGATGGCGACCTGCGCCCGCTCCGGGAGCGGGGGGCGCTCCGCAACCGCGTGCTGGGGTTTCGGAACGATGCGGGGTAGGGGAGGCGGCGCGTCGGTCGCCGCCTGCAGCGAGAAGACGGCGCTCCCCGGCACGAGCGGCTCCGAGCCGAACTGCTGGATCAGCTCCCGGTACGCCTCTCCCACTGGCCGGAGCCGGCGGTCCAGGTCGAAGAGTCCCAGCGGGTTGACGACGCCGCGGTTCAGCGCCAGTCCGCTGTCCCAGTCGACCTGATCGACGAGCGAGTACCAGGTGAAGCCGATCACCGGCACCCCTTGCCGGCGCAGGTCCCGGACGTTGAAGAACTCCTTCCACAGCCAGCGCGGCGCCTGGTCCACGTCCCGGACATTCGTCTCCGTGTGCATCACCGGCCGGCGGTAGCGGTCGAAGTACTGCCGGGTGATGACGGACCAGCCGAACACTTCCCCCGCCGGCCGGATGTCGCCCCCCGGCGCGACGATGTGCTCGTTCGTCTGGTAGTAGTCGTTGCCCATCACGATGCGGTCGGAGAGCTCGTGGCGCATGAACCACTGAAGCTCCTCGCGAGGCATCCCGTGGTCGAGCAGATAGAGGCCCAGCTCCGTGGAGGGTGGGACGGAGTAGAGCAGGTCGAAGGAGAGAAAGCGGCGCTCGTTCTCCCACTCCGCCCTCCGCACCATCTCGGGATCGGCGCAGCCGAGGTGGAAGTACTCCGCGCTCTCGCTCTGGATGAAGATGGCGTCCGGCCGCACCCTCAGGATCTCCCGCACCGCGAGCAGGTTCGCCCGGCAGAGGTGCCGCAGCGCCGTCACGAACGCGCGGTCGCTCCTCTCCCGCTCGTTCCAGATCCCATCGAGCGTCGAGAGCTTCGCGCAGGCGTAGATCTCATTCACCGGCGTGTAGAACCGGACCCACGGGTACCGCGCCGCGAAAACCCCGGCGAAGCGGGCGAAGAGCTCCGGCCAGTCCGGGTTCTGGAAGCTGCCCGCCCAGTCCGGCAGCCCGAAGTGGCAGAGGTCCGCGATCGGTACGAGGCCGAGGCGCTGCATCTCGCGGAAGACCAGGTCGGTAAACTCCCAGTCGTATCGCTCCGGCTCCGCGTGGACCCGGTAGTAGGGCGGGCCATACCGCAGGAAGCGCAGCCCCAGCTCCCGGACGAGGGCGAGATCGGTCTGCCAGTGCCGGTAGTGGAAGGTCTTCTCCAGCTCGTCCACCCGGACGCTGCGCCCGTGCGGCCCCGCGACGGTGGGATAGCTGCACTCGATGCCGGTCGAGAAGAGAAACCGGGAAGGGGCCGCCTCCGCGAGCGCCTCCATGACGGGAGTAGCCATCTAGGGGTGCCTCCGCTCGAGGGCATCGAATACCTCGGACAGCGCCAGACCGTAGATCACGTGTCCGGCGACCAGCATCCAGGTGCGCTCCGGCGGCTCTTCCGTCGGGGTGCCCATCAGTCCCATCTTCGGGACCAGCAGCGCGGGGCCGACTCCGTAGACGAGGAGGCCGAAGCCCCCGCCGAAGACGCCGGGATGCAGCCGGTAGCTCGACTGAAGAAGACCATAGAGGATGCCCCAGGTCGAGCCGTACGCGAAGTGGGTGGCCAGGCCGAGCGGCCGGACGTGGCGGCTGATGTCCCGGTTGAAGACCCCCGACGCGAGCTTGAAGGCGAACTGCTCCGCCAGTCCTTCCGGGCCGGGCCCCTGCGGCTGCGTCAGCGCGCCGGCTGGCTGCGTGGCCGGGGGCCCCCCCGCCGGCTTGCCGCCGCAACCAGGCGGGCTCTGATAGGCGGCGGGGGACTGAGAGCGCTCCTGCCACTCCCGCACCTGCCCCGGATCGTGGGGGTTTTCGGGCAGCGGCGGTTTCCCACTCCCCGGATCGTCCTCCGGCCTCTCCCGTTCATTCCACAGCCCGGGAAGGACCCGGGACAACCCGGAGAGCAGCAGCGTGGCCACGAAGCCCGCCGCCGCTCCCCGAGCCATCACCTGTACGGGAGTGAGCCCCTGGGCTTCCTCCGCGCCGCTGGTTACCGCCATCTTCACCTCCCTCTCGGGTAGCGCCCGCGGTCAGGCCTCGACCGTCTCTCGAGCCTCACTCAAGCGCGCCAGCGCCAGGGCGCCGAGCGACAAACCGAAATCGCGGAGGGCGACATCGAAGTAGCCGGGGATCAGGAGCAGGTTGAGCACGATCGCCCAGAGCCAGAGGGCGACCACGTAGCCGCCGATCCGCGGCTTGAAGGCTACCAGCAGCCCCGCAGCGATCTCGATGACCCCCACCGCGAGCATGAACGTGTGTGAATACCCACCCAGCAGCCGCGCCACAAACGGGGAGAGAAACTGGTCCCAGTTGACGAGCCAGTGAGTGAACTTGTCGATCCCCGCGACGATCGGCAGCAGGGTAAAGCCGACGTGGAGGATCTGATAGGCCTGGTAGGCCGGATCACGGGCTTCCGCACGGGTGCCCCGGGTCCCCGGCCGGGGCTGCACGATCTGCGTCATGGCTTCTCGCCTCCTCGCAGGTTCCGCGTCCGGGTCAGCGCCAAGCTCGTGTCGGCTAGTACCCCCGCGCACCTGCGGCCAGAAAAGAGGAAGATCATATCCTCTTTTCCGGAGTGTTCCACCGCCCACGCCGAGCTAAACCTCTGCGAAGCGCCGGGAATCACCCGCGGGGTGGATCTGCTTCGGTGTGGTTACCGGGTCCGCAGGAGAGAGCGGGAGTAATAGTCGCGGGCGCCAGTGGTAAATAGACGTAGACGGCACCCCCGGGATGGGTGCGGACTGGAATGGGGGAAACGTGAACTGGACCCAGACCGATGATCATGCGCTGCGCGTGCTGGTCGATGTCGCCGCGCACCCGGACGCGCCCATCCGGGAGATTGGAGACCGGACCGCGATTCCGAGCGCTCTCGTCGCCAAAGTGGTACAGGCACTGGCTCGCGCCTCACTCGTGGAGACCACTCGCGGCCGGGGCGGTGGGGTGCGCCTGGCGCGCGATCCGGCGGCAATCAGCTTGCTGGACGTAGTAGAGGCGATCCAGGGGCCGCTCTGCTTCCTCCGGTGCCCCCGCCGGGGGAAGGGCTGTCCGCAGGACACCGACTGTGCCGTCTATCGGCTCAGCCTGGAGCTGCAAGAATCGCTGGCGGCCCGGCTCCAGCGGGTCCGCATCGCGGACCTGGCGCATAGCTGCAGCACCCGAGTACAGCCGCCCGAGCCTCCTCCGCAGCGATGACCTCCCCAAAGCTCCCGTCCTGACTGAGAGCCCATCATCCAGGTTTAGGGGGCCGCGGCTGTGGGAAAATGCGGCCCAATTGAGGAATGAAATGTCCTCAATTAGTTCCTGCCATCCGTGTCGCAGCGGTGTCACGCGCCGTCCGGGGGATCAACCGTCGGCGGAGAACCGGCGCGGACACTCAGGTCACGCAAGGAGGCGAGAGATGGGTCGCCGGCAGCTTGTCCGCTACGTTCTGGCCGTCCTGGTGGCGACCGTCCTCCTGCTCACGCCCGGTAACGAGGCGCACAGCCAGCGAGAGTATGTCCGGCTTCTCCGCCCCAAAACGCTGAAGCAGCTCAGCGTCAACATGGTCGAGCTGGTGAACGAGCTGCCCCGGCTCGACAAGCAGAACGAAGCGATCGTGGGGCGCCTCTTCGCCCACGGGGGGCTCGACAAAGCAGAGCGTGGAAAGGATGGCGTCTGGCGGGCGAAGATCCGCGTGGAGCCGGCGTCGTTCCTCTGGAAGCCGGCGATCATCATGATGCGCGAGGAGGGCGAGTTGGAGCTGGAGTTCTCCAACAAGGATCCCTATACGCATCACGCGGCGTACCTGCCGAGTAACGGGGACCAGGTGGTCCTCACCTTCGCCCCGGGGCAACGCGGTCGAGCCCGTATCCGGCTCGACGGTCCCGGCCTCTACTGGTTTGGCTGCCCGATCTCCAACCATGCCGGGCGCGGCATGCTCGGGCTGATTCTCGTCAGCGGTGAGGTTCCTGCGGAAGCAAAGCTCGATCGACCGAAGCAGAAAAGACCTTGATTCTGGAGGCGTCAGATGCGCGAGCTCTTTCGGGGCAAGGCCGGCCTGTGGGCCGGTTTCGCCGCTGTCGGACTACTAGGCCTGGGCGTCACCGGGATCGCCCAAATGCGGAGCGCGCCCTTGCGGCCTCCCGGTCAGACCGGCGAGCCGGCGAGTAACTTTTCCTCCAAGAAGGGCACCGCGCCGCCGGTAGCGCAGGCCGTCACCTACGAGCGGCTGCTGCGTGCCCGGTCCGAGCCGCAGAACTGGCTCACCTACTATGGGGCCTACGACGGCCAACGGTTCAGCGCCCTGGACCAGATCAACGCGAGCAACGTCAAGCAGCTCAAACCGGCCTGGGTGTTCCAATACGGTCAGATCGGCCTCACCGCCACTCCGGCTACGTACTCCTGGGAGGCAGCACCGCTTGTCGTGGATGGAGTGATGTATGTGTCCGGGTGGGACGGCCTGGTCTGGGCGCTGGATGCGGTCACCGGGGATGTCCTCTGGCAGTACAAGCACGCCATCCCGCTGGATACGCCGCTCTGCTGCGGAAACGTGAATCGCGGCGTAGCAGTCGCCAGGGGTAAGGTCTTCGTCGCCACGCCGAACGGACGCCTGATCGCACTCGACGCCACCAACGGAAAGCCGGTCTGGACCCAGGTCTGGTGTGACGTGCGGGCCGGAGAGAGCGCCACCATGGCGCCGCTGGTGGTGAAGAACCTGGTGCTGGTCGGAAGCTCCGGCGCGGAGTATGGGGTCCGAGGCCACATCGACGCCTTTGACCTCGACACGGGGCGTCGGGTGTGGCGGCGCTACAACGTTCCGAAGCCGGGAGAGCCGGGCGAGGAGACCTGGCCCAAGAAAGGGGATGCGTGGGCGCGGGGCGGCGGGACCGCCTGGATCACGGGCACCTACGATCCGGAGCTGGATCTGGTCTACTGGGGCACCGGCAATCCCGGGCCGGACTTCGACGGCGCCTCCCGGCCGGGCGACAACCTCTATACCAGCTCCGTCGTCGCCTTCGATCCCGACGACGGAAAGCTCCGGTGGCACTACCAGTGGACGCCGCACGACATCTGGGACTACGACGGGGTAAACGAGAACATCCTGTTCGAGCAGGACGGGCGCAAGCTGCTTGCGCACTTCGACAAGAACGGCTATCTCTTTGTCCTGGACCGTACCAACGGCCAGTTCGTGCGAGCGACCAAGTTCGCGCGGGCTAACTGGGGCGATATCGATCCGGCGACGGGAAAGGTGACTGTCCGGCGTACCCCAAGCAAGGAGGGGTCGGAGATCAATCCTGGACCTGCCGGCGCGAAGGAATGGCCGCACGCGGCGTATAGCCCCCGGACCGGCCTCCTCTATACGCCCGTCGTGGAGACGACCGCGCTGTTCAAGATCGGCCCGGTAGAGTTCAAAGAGAGCCTGCCTTATTGGGGAGGTGAGGCCCAGGTGACGGGGGACCACTGGGGAGCACTCAAGGCGTTTGACCCTGGAAACGGGCGCGAGGTCTGGTCGGTAAAGTACGACGGGCCGATGGTGGCCTCCGTCCTGGCCACCGCCGGGGACCTGGTCTTCACCGGTACGCCGACGGGCGAGGTAGTCGCCCACCACGCCCGCACCGGCGAGTGCCTGTGGCAGTTCCGCACCGGCAGCGGCATTCACAGCAATCCCACCACCTACAGCGTGGGTGGCAAGCAGTATTTGGCGGTGCCGACCGGCTGGGGTGGGTGGCTAGACGGCTTCGCGCCGGGTCTCTTCGGGCAGCCCCGGGGTAACTCGCTCTTCGTGTTCGCCCTTCCGTGATGACGAGGTACCCTGACGTGGCTCCTGCCGAGTGCGCCAGGGTAGACTCCCCCGCCGATCTAAAGAGCAGCCTGCCTGGAGGATACCGGCCGTGGACTGCCCGGCCGCTCTCCGATAGACGGGGCGGCCGGGCGGTCCATTTCGGCGGACGCAATCGGCTGTTGCTGGACGGCCACGTGGAGTGGCTGCGCGACGTGCCGACCAATGAGAGCTTCATCCTCCGGAGGAGAATGCCGGGCAGCAACCGCTTAAAACGTCCGTTGAGGAACGGCGCGGTAGCTTGATGCGTGAGCGACTCGACAGTCATCCTCCCAGAGGAGCCTACTCCCTCACTTCAAACCAGTAACCGGGCGTGACTCGGCTACCGACGGCCGGCCCCGGAGGTCGAGGCAGAGGACAACTCACCAGCGGGACCCACCGGTCGCCAGGCCTCTACGTCGGGAGCGAGGCCCATCGGGCGGTAATACTCCGTGTCCAGGGTTCCGATCACCTGGGTCGCAGCACCGGCGGCGGCCAGAATCAGGACGTAGCCGCCGCCCCCCGCGCCCATCAGGCCGGCCCCTAGCACGCCAGGCGCGCGCAGGGCGGCATCAACCAGGCGATCGACCTCTGCGATACTGGCGCCGTATGCCCCCGGCTCGTGCCGCAGCGGCAGGTCCATGCCGGCCGCGGAGCTCGCCACGCGCCGGTCCCAGTACGCGTCGGAGAGCCGCTCCTGACTTTCGGTGTAGACCTCGCCGTCGCGGAAGCGCCGGTCCCCGTCATGCGTGATGGTCATCAGTCGGCCGAACTCCGCCATCGCAGCCGGATCCCCCCCATCGAGCAAGGCGGCCATCGCGCGGCCCCGGTCGACGCGGCCCAGGCCGAAGACTGCCGCCCCGCGGAGCGGGATCTCGTCCGGGAGCGCCGACAGCTCGTCGGTTCCGAAACATCCGCGGGCGGCGGCGGCGAAGAGCCCGGGAAACTGCGCAGACAGCTCGCGACAGGAGATCCCGACGGGGAGCGCCCGGATCAGCCGGTTCAGTACTTCCGGCTCCAGGCGACCGGTGTGCAGATCGCCCAGGCAGGAGCATTCACGGATCACTCCGTGCGGCAGGCCGAGCTCCTCCATCGCCCGCTTCAACGCGAGGAACGCGAACCGGTAAGCGAAAACACCCCGGTTGAACAACAGGCGCTGGGCGGCGCTCTTCTCACTTCGCACGCGAGAATTCGCCAGGATCAGCTCGTAGCCGTCCGGGAACCGGGAGTACTGCAGCTCCTCCACGCCGAGCGGTGCCCGGAAGCGGATATGCGTGAGCGCGCCGCGGCGACCGAGCAAGATGGCGGCGTGATCTCCGCAGCCGCCCCGGGTACCGACGTACCATTCCGCTTCGCCGGCCAGCTCGGCGGCACGAGTCCGCTCGAGCGAGACCCCCCAGGCATCCGCGGCGGCGAGCAGCGCCAGCACCGTCAGTGCGGAGGATGAGCTGAGGCCGCCCCCTTGAGGGATGTCGCTATGGAGCGTGAGCCGCAGGCCGCGAGGGGCGGGGAGCCGGCTGTTCTGGAGCAGTCGCAGAATCCCGCCGCGAAGATAGTTCTGCGCGCCCCTACGACCGTGCGCCCGACCCGTGGGGTCGCGGTAATCGTCCACGGTGCGGAGTACCGGCTCCGCCTCGATGTAGGACGGCCAGGCGTCGTCCCACTCGCGCTCAGCCCGTCCGCGCTCCTCCGCCAGCGAGAAGTGGAGCAGGGGAGCCGCCGCCGGATCCGTGTTCGTTATGGCAACCAGGTCATCGTCCGCTGGCGAGGCGACCATGAAGAGCTCTCTCGCGTGAAGCCCGTACGGGACCCAGGCGCCCTGGTGATCCGCATGCGGATTGAGCGAAATTCGGCAGGGTGCCCGGTAGAGACGGCACGGTAGGTCGCCGAAACTCTCCTTGAAGCGCTCGACGGCCTGGATGGCGGCGTCGGCTCGCTCTCGGCAGAGGCCCTCATCGGGACCGTACCACTCGATCAGGTCCTGCAGAGAAGCAGGATGACGCAGCCGAGCCAGGAGCTCGCTCGCAGCACGATCCGGGCCGGTGGAAACAGAGACAGCGGACATCGTGGCTCCGTGGGTCGTCGTTCGAGGTGAGGGTTAGGGTGCCCGCGGAGGCGGGCGGCAATGTGGTGGAGAGGGCTTCGCTTCCGAGCAAGATTGCGCTACAATAGGCGCTGGGTGAGGAAGGATCCACTCGACTGCTGAGGTAACAACGGGTAGGTGTTCAGCCTGACGCCACTCTCCTCCTGTCAGGTAGAGCCATGACTTCGCTGCCTTCCGACCGGATCGCGCTTCCGCTGAAACCCAGCGGCCGGCACGTTCTGAACAGAACGAAGGCCTTGCGCCGTGGGATGGTTCCAGCGAACCTCCCGCACCGGTTTAGGAGCCACTCTGCTCTCGGTTTGGAACCGAGAGTGCTACGCAATGTACCAGCGGGCTCGTGCGGTCAGGTCTCCGGTTATCGGAGCGCGACCTTCTCCCCGGCCGAGCGAGTTGGCTAGCTATTCCTTTCTGTCACCGCCCCACGTTCGACCCGAGCGGTCCTGCGTCCGGGTGGTATTCGAGGACGTATGATGGACGCGCTCGCTGAAAAGATTCAGAGCCGCTCGGCCTGTATTGCGGTGATCGGACAGGGCTACGTGGGGCTGCCGCTCTCCACAGCATTTTCGCAGCAGGGCTTTCGCGTCCTGGGGGTTGAAGCGGACCCGGCCAAGATCGCCGCTCTCAATGCCGGCCGCTCTTATATTCCCGACATTCCGGAAGAGATGCTGCGGGAAGCGCTGGCATGCGGGTACGAGGCGACTGGCGACGCCACGCGCCTCCGGGAGGCGGATGCGATCCTGATCACGGTGCCGACCCCGTACACCAAGACCAAGCAGCCGGACATGACCTACGTGCACCAGGCGGCAGAGGCCGTAGCGTCGCAGCTTCGACCGGGGCAGTTGATCATTCTGGAGAGCACTACCTACCCCGGCACCACGGAAGAGCTGCTGCTTCCGGCGCTGGAGAAGAATGGGCTCAAGGGCGGGATCGATTTCGAAGTAGCCTACTCTCCCGAGCGGATCGATCCGGGAAACCCCACCTACAACCTGTACAACACGCCGAAGGTGGTGGGCGGTCTCACAGACCGCGCAGCCAAACTGGCGGTTGCACTGTACGCTACAGTTGTAAAGGAAGTGGTACCCGTTACCTCCGCGGCGGCGGCCGAGATGGCGAAGCTGCTGGAGAACACCTTCCGGCACGTCAACATCGCGCTCGCGAACGAGATGGCGCTCCTGTGCCACCGGATGAACATCAACGTCTGGGAAGTGATCCGCGCCGCGGGGACGAAGCCGTTTGGCTTTACGACGTTCTATCCGGGGCCCGGCGTAGGAGGTCACTGCATCCCGATCGATCCGTACTACCTGGTGTGGAAAGCCCATGAACAGGAGACGGTGGCGCATCTGGTGGAAGTCGCCGGACAGATCAACGAGCGGATGCCGGATCACGTGGTGGAGCGGGTCGTCGATCTGCTCAACGACCGCGGGCGCAGTCTCCGTGGCAGCCACGTACTGCTCCTGGGCGTGAGCTACAAGAAGGACATTCCGGACCTGCGAGAGTCTCCGGCGCTCCGGGTGCTGGAAAAGCTCCATCAGAAAGGCGCGCGGATCTCCTATCACGATCCGCACGTGCCGAGCCTGCCGTGGCATTTCGGAGCCCTGGAGTCCGTAGGGCTGACCGCCGAGAGCCTGGGGAGCGCGGATTGCGTAATCCTGCTTACGGATCATTCTACGCTCGACAAGGAGCTTGTCGCACGGCATGCTCCGGTGGTGCTCGACACCCGCAACGCGCTGTGCCGCTTCGCCGGCGAGAACGTGGTGCCGCTCTAGTCGGGATCGGGAGCGCGACGATGAACCTAGCTGTGCGTCGCGCGAAGATGGAGTGAGCAGTCTCTTATGAGCTTACAAACGGCAACGGAAGCGCTCAGCCCCCAAACCGAAGAGATCAACATTCGCCAGATCCTGGACATCATCCGGAGGCGGCGGGCGATCTTCCTTCAGGTTTTCATTGTGGTGCTGGCGGCGGGCGTAGTGGCGTCGCTGCTGCAGAAGCCGCTGTACCAGACCGAGGGCGAGCTGATCATCCCGCAGGGGTCACAATCGATCAACGTCGTCGATCCCAAGGACCCGCTCTCCTACGTTCTGAGCGCCGGGGCCAGCGACCCGCTCTCTACGCAGATCCGGGAGATGAGCAGCACCGGCTTTCTGGAGAGTGCCCGGAAGCAGGCGGGGGTCTCGGGGCGATCCGATATCCAGGCCCCGTCCGTCAAGATCGAGGCCGACGGCCCGCAGTCAAACATCGTGGGGGTCACGGTTACCGGGGGGGATCCGAAGGAGATCACCCGCCTGTGCGAGGCGATTCTCACCCTGTTCCCGAAGTGGATGGAACAGCATCAGACCAAGGAAGTGGCCGCCGCCTTAGACTTCGTCGAGACGCAGTATAAGGAAACCGAAGCGAAGCTGCGGGCGGCCGAGACGTCGCTGGCAAGTTTCCGGCGGGAAAAGCAGATCGCCAGCCTGGAGCTGGAGGCTGCGGCGCGGCAGCGCGAATACAGCGATCTCCAGGCGACGATGCGGGGCGCCCAGATGAACGCCACTGCCACCCGCGCCCAGATTGACGAGCTGAAGGCGATTCTGCAGAGTGAGCCGACACAGCTCCTGGAAGTGACGACCCGGGACAACCCGAGGTACGCGGACCTCCAGAGGCAGCAGAGCGAGCTCCAGCAGCGGCTGAGCGAACAGCTCGCGCTCTACAAGCCTGGCTCCCGACAGATTACGGACCTCCAGAAGCAGCTCGACTACGTTGCCGCGCAGCTCGAAAGTGAGCCGCGGGAGCTCGAGACGACGGTCCGCGCACCGAACGCCTCCCGCTCTACGATCCAGGCTCAGATCACCGATCTCCAGGCCAAGCTGCAGAGCTACCGGGCAGAGGCGAACCTGGCACGGTCCCGCTTCGAGCAGCGACAGGGCGAGCTCGAGGGCAGCGGCGCCTGGGAAGTCCAACTCAACCGGCTGACGCAGGACCGCGACCGGCTGCAGAGCCAGTTCAATATGCTCTCTGAGCGGCGACAGACGCTGCAGATCCGGAAGAACGCCCTCGCTCCCGTTGGGCGTCCGCTCAGCCAGCCAAGCGAGCCAAACTCTCCCATCAGCCCGAACCGTAAGGCCGACATCGCCATGACGTTAGTGCTGGCGCTGTTGCTGGCAGGCGGCGTCGTGATGCTGCAGGAATGGCTGGATGACCGCATCAACTCCCCGGAGGACCTGGAGCGCGTCACGCCACTGCCGGCCCTGGGGCACGTGCCGCTGCTTGGCTCCAACGACCCGGTGGCGGTTCACGCCCACCGCGCCAACTCCCAGTTTGCGGAAGCATACCGCCTACTCCGGTCCAACGTCGGCTTCGCGAGTATCGACGCGCCGCTCAGCCGCCTCCAGGTCACCAGCGCCTCAAAGGGCGAAGGTAAGACCGTGACCGCCGCCAACCTCGCCACTGCCCTGGCCATGGACGGCAAGCGGGTGATCCTGATGGACGCGGACCTGCGCCGGCCGGCGGTGCACCGGGTGTTCAATCTCCCCAACACGCCGGGGTTGACGGAGGCGCTTACCGGGACTAAGTCCGTTCAGGAAGTGATCCGGCCGACCGAGATTGAGAACCTCCGGGTGGTCACCTCTGGCGCGATCCCGCCCAACCCTGCAGAGCTCCTCGGCTCCGCGGCGTTCGACAGTGTTCTGGAGCGGCTGGAAGCGGAAGCTGACATCGTGGTGGTTGATAGCCCGCCCTGCATGCCGGTGACCGATCCGCTGATCCTGGCCGGGCGGATGGACGGCGTGCTGCTGGTGCTGCGCGTGGGCCAGACTCGCCGCGGGGCCATCCGCCACGTTAGCGACCTGCTCCACCGGGCGCACGCGCGCATCCTGGGGGTGGTCTACAACCGGATCTCCACGGAGCGCGGTAGCTCTTACTATTATCAGAACTACTACTACTACCACGGTGACGACTACTACGGCGACGACGACACGGGTCATCGTCGCAACGGCAAGCGACGCAAGCGCAGCCTTCCGAATCGGGAGAGTGAACTGGCTCGACGCGACGATTGACGTGCTATCGAAGCTCTCTGACCAGTCACGGAGGAAACCCGCCATGCGTAACTCACTCCATCGTGCCATCCTCGCCCTCGCGGCAGGATGCCTCACAACGACGCTCATGCTGGGAGGCGCAGCGCCTGCCTGGGCGCTCCAGGACCCTGGCAAGCCCGCGCCGACCACCGATAGCGGCACGTCCACTTACCGCATTCAGGTGCGGGACGAGCTGTCCGTCTCGGTCACGCCGCAGAAGGAGTACGACTGCGACGGCGTCGTTCTGGATGACGGCATGCTCACGCTGAAGAACATCGGCCGCGTGAAGGCCGCCGGCCTGACGCTGGATGAGCTTCAGAAGGAGATCACCAAGCTGCTGGAAGCGGAGTTGGTGGATCCGCGGGTGATCGTCGCGATCAGCAAGGTGGCGCCGGAGATCTCCCAGGGCCGCGTCACGGTAACCGGCGGAGTCGAGCGTGGCGGCTTGGTGGAGCTGCAGCCGGGAATGCGGCTGCGCAAGGCGATCGATCTGGTCGGCGGCCCCTCTCGCGATGCCGACCTCAGCAAGGTCGTGGTGATCCACAAGGACCTGACCCGCACCGTCGTGGACCTCTCCGCCCCCGATGCGGTGGTCATGGAAGCCCACAACGTGCTGCTGCGGGACGGTGACTCTGTGGAAGTGCCGACGCTCGCCCCGCGCGGACGCGCGACGATTATCGGTGCCGTGGAGCGCGGCGGCCCGTTGGAGCTGGAGCCGGGCCTGCGCCTCTGGAAGGCGATCGCCCTCTCCGGCGGCCCCTCTCGCGAGGCGGATCTCTCGAAGGTCCGGGTGGTGCACAAGGACCAGACGGTTACCCTCGTCAATCTCTCCGGTGACCCTGCCGCACTCCAGGATCGGGACAACCTGCTGCTGAAGGATGGCGATTCCGTAGAGGTGCCGCTCCGCTTCGAGTCCGGGGTCGTGGCGATTACCGGCGCCGTAGGTACTCCCGGCACCTACGACCTGAAGCCCGGCGCCACGCTCCAGGACCTGGCGCAGCAGGGCGGCAAGTTCGCCAGCACGGCCGACCTCTCCGCGATTGAGATCAAGCGGGCCGACGGGAAGGTCCTGAAGGTGAACCTCCTCGACCCCGTCAAGGGCCCCGAGGCGCTTCGGACGCCGCTGGCGCCTGGGGACGAGGTTTCGGTCCCGCAAGTCAAGGATAAGGTGCTGGTGGTTGGCCCGATTCAGCAGCCCGGCTACCGCCCGCTCAAGGAAGGTCAGACGATCCGGGAGTTCCTGAACGATCCGGACTCTGGTGCCTATGAGCTGTACGACAAGTCCCGGGTGAACTACAAGAACGTCCGTATCCTTCGGCCCGGGGAGGACGAGGCGATCAAGATCAACCTGAACGACGCCATCAACAAGAAGCAGTCGAAGCACAACATCGAGCTGAAGAGCGGCGATACGCTGCTCTTCGAGCCGCGGGATCCTGGCGAGGGACGGCCGGGCGGAGTGCTGGGAATGCTCCAGTATCTGAGCCCGCTCAGCTGGCTGCTCCCGCGTTTCTTCTAAGCCCCGCAGGTGCGGCCGAAGCACCGGCCGCACCTGCCTTCTTAACTCGACCGCACCCGCCTTCTGCGTGGAGAGCAGTTACCTCGTGTCTGCCGTAACAGAAACTCAAACGAACCTTCCGGTGGAGTTACCGCCGGCGGCCGGTACCGTCATCGAGATTGAGCCATCCCACGGGTGGGTCGACTTAAAGCTGCGGGAACTGTGGCAATACCGAGAGCTCTTGTTCTTTCTCACGTGGAGAGACGTCAAGGTCCGGTACAAGCAGACTGCGCTGGGGGCAGCGTGGGCCATTCTCCAGCCGTTCATGACGATGGTGGTCTTCAGCCTCTTCTTCGGCAAGCTCGCCAAGATGCCGTCTGATGGGGTCCCGTACCCGATCTTTAGCTACGTCGGACTGGTTCCCTGGACCTTTTTTGCGGCGGGGCTCACCAATACTTCGAACAGCCTGGTCGGCAGCTCCAACCTGATCAAGAAGGTCTATTTCCCGAGGCTGGCTATCCCGATCAGCACGATCTTCTCCGGCCTGGTTGATTTCTTCCTTGCGTTCGTGGTCTTGTTGGGGATGATGGGCTTCTTCCGCGTCTGGCCCACGCCGAAGCTCCTATTCCTGCCCCTCTTTTTGCTGCTCGCCATCTCTACCTCCCTCGGCGTGGGTCTGTGGCTCTCTGCGTTGAACGTTCGCTATCGCGACGTCAAGTACATCGTGCCGTTCCTTACGCAGTTCTGGATGATTGCCTCGCCGATCGCCTACTCCAGCAGCCTGGTTCCGGAGAAGTGGCGCCTGCTCTACGCCCTCAACCCGATGGCGGGTGTGATTGAGGGCTTCCGGTGGGCGATGCTCGACACGCAGTTTGCCCCGGGGCCGGTGGTCGCGGTGTCCACCCTGGTGGCTCTCATCCTCCTCCTGAGTGGAGCTCTGTACTTCCGCCGAATGGAGCGCACCTTTGCAGACGTCGTTTAGGCAAGATGGCTCCCGCTGCCTGGTGATCGGAGAGATTGCGCAGGCGCACGACGGCAGCCTGGGACTGGCTCACGCCTATATCGACGCCGTGGCCGACGCCGGCGCCGACGCCGTCAAGTTTCAGACGCACATCGCCGCCGCGGAGTCGACTCCGGGCGAGCCCTGGCGGGTAAAGTTCAGCCGGCAGGATGCCACGCGCTACGACTACTGGAAGCGCATGGAGTTTACCGAAGAGCAGTGGCACGGCCTTCGTGACCATGCGGAGGCACGCGGGCTGCTCTTCCTGAGCTCCCCGTTCTCCCTCGAAGCGGTCGATCTGCTGACCCGGGTAGGGGTGGCGGCGTGGAAGGTAGCCTCCGGCGAGGTGACCAACCCGCAGATGTTCGAGCGGATGGCGCGTACCGGTCTGCCGATGCTGGTCTCCACCGGCATGAGCACCCTGGCGGAGATCGATGACGCGGTTGCCCGGATTGCCGCCCGCGACCTTCCGCTGACGGTGCTGCAGTGCACCTCCGCCTATCCGTGCCCCCCGGAGAAGGTGGGGCTCAACCTGATCCCGTTCTTCCGCGAGCGCTACCGCTGCGGAGTGGGCCTGTCGGACCACTCCGGTACGATCTATCCGGGCCTGGCCGCCGCCGCGACGGGAGTGGACGTGCTGGAAGTGCACGTGACGATGAGCCGCGAGATGTTCGGCCCCGACGTCCCCGCCTCCGTCACCAGCGCCGAGCTGAAGATGCTGGTGGAGGGGATCCGCTTCATCGAGACGATGCGGTCGAACCCGGTAGACAAAGAGGCGATGGCCGCGGAGATGGCGCCGCTGCGCAGCCTCTTCACGAAGAGCCTGGTGGCCCGCTGCGACCTCGTCGCGGGCACTCAGCTTCGCGAAGAGCACCTGACTGCCAAGAAACCGGGAACGGGTATTCCAGCCGCCCGCCTGCCCGAAATCCTGAACCGTCGGCTGAAGCGAGACGTTCCGGCCGATACGCTGATCACAGAGGAAGACTTTGAGTAACACGCTTCCCAGAAAAGTGTGCGTGGTCCTGGTGGACCGGGCGAACTACGGTCGCCTGAAGCCGGTGATGCGCGCGATCGACGAGCACGAGGCCCTGGAGCTGCAGGTGCTCGCTGCCGGCACCATGGTGCTGGAGCGGTTCGACCAGCCGGTCCAGGTAGTGCGGCATGACGGCTTCCGGGTTGACGGCGAGATCTACATCGAGCTGGAAGGCTCCACCCCGGCCACCATGGCGAAGTCGGTCGGCTTCGGAGTGGTGGAGTTCGCCAGTGAATTCCAGCGTCTCCGGCCGGACGTGGTGCTCCTCATCGGCGACCGCTACGAGGCACTCGCCGCCGCCATCGCGGCCGCGTACATGAACCTGCCTCTGGTCCACGTGCAGGGCGGCGAGGTTTCCGGGTCGATCGATGAGAGCGCCCGCCACGCCATCACCAAGTTCGCGCAGTTCCACTTCCCCAGCACCCGCCGATCCGCGGAGTACATCCTCCGGATGGGCGAGAAGCCGGAGAGCATTCTTGGCACGGGCTGCCCCAGCAGCGACATTGCCCGGCTGCTGGACCGGACGCTGCCGTCGGAGATCATCAACTCCCGGGGCAGCGGCGCAGAGATCGACGTGACCCAGCCGTTCAGCCTGGTGATCTTCCATCCCACCACCACCGAGTTCGGTGGGGAGCGGCGGCAGATGGAAGAGCTGCTCGCGGCGCTCGACCAGCTCGCCACGCCGACGGTGCTGCTCTGGCCGAATATCGACGCGGGCTCCGACCACGTCAGCAAGGCGATCCGCTCGTTCCGGGAGCGATCCCGGCCGGATTGGCTTCGCACCCTCATCAATCTGCCGCCGGAGGAGTACCTGCGGGTGCTGGCGAACGCCGCCTGCGCCATCGGCAACTCCAGCAGCTTCGTGCGGGACGCGAGCTACTTCGGCACCCCGGTGGTGCTGGTGGGGCGCCGCCAGGAGGGCCGCGAGACGGATGTCCACGCCGTGCGCGTACCTGCGGAGGCGGGGGCGATCGAGGCTGCCGTGCGGGCGCACCTGGCCCACGGCCGCTACGCGCCGAGTACTCTCTACGGCGACGGGTACGTTTCCGAGCGGATCGCGGAAGCGCTGGCCGGGCTCACGCCGTACATCCAGAAGCGTCTCCACTACATCTTCGACGCCGGCGGTGCCGAGCATACGCTCAACGGCGCCGGCGGCACCCGTGCGGAGTCTCTGCTCCACGCGTAACCTCCCGCCCGAGATCGCTCCTCGCTCCCACGCTGCGTCCTGGCTTCCCCATGCGTGTGCTCGGTATCATTCCCGCTCGCGGCGGGTCCAAAGGTGTGCCCCGCAAGAATGTCCGCCCCCTCGCGGGTCGGCCGCTGCTGGCCTACACTGCCGACGCGGCGCTCGGCGCGAAGTCGCTGACCCGCACCATCCTGACGACCGACGACCCCGAGATCGCGCAGGTTGGGCGGGACTGCGGGTTGGACGTGCCGTTCCTTCGTCCGGCAGAGCTGGCGCAGGATGATACGCCGACCAAGCCGGTGCTGCAGCACGCCGTGCGCTGTTTGGAAGCGGAAGGGGAGCGGTGGGACGCCATCTGTCTGCTGCAGCCGACTAACCCTCTTCGCGGCGCCGACGTGGTCGACGCTTGCGTGCGGATGTTCGTCGAGCGGGAGGCGGACGCGGTGGTGACGGTACTTGCCGTCCCGCCGGAATACAATCCCCACTGGGTTTACTTCCAGGACGAGAGCGGGTCGCTCCGGATCAGCACCGGTGAAGCGGAGCCGATCCCCCGGCGGCAGGCGCTCCCGCCCGCCTTCCATCGAGAAGGCTCTGTCTACGTAATGCGCCGCGACGTGTTGATGGAGCGAGACAGCCTTTTCGGGGAACGGCTCTTCGGCTATGCGCTCGATCCGAGCCAGTCGGTCAACATCGATACTCCCGCCGATTGGGCCGAAGCGGAGCGACTCCTCACCACGGCGGCTGCGACACCTTTTTAGAAACAGCATGAACGATTACGCGATACAGGTCGACCGGATCAGCAAGCAGTATCGCCTCGGGGCGTCTGTGGAGCGCTACGACACCCTGCGGGACCAGATTGCCCACGCGATCAAGCGACCGTTCCGGCGCGCGGCCAAGAAGGCGGATGCCACCGCGTTCTGGGCGCTGCAGGACGTCTCTTTCGATGTTCGCCCTGGTGAGGTAATAGGCGTTATCGGCCGGAACGGAGCCGGGAAGAGCACGCTGTTGAAAGTGCTCTCGCGAATCACGGAGCCCACCAAGGGCCGAGTGCGCATCCGAGGCCGTGTTGGCTCGCTGCTCGAGGTGGGCACCGGCTTCCACCCGGAGCTGAGCGGCCGCGAGAACACCTATCTAAACGGCGCCATTCTGGGGATGTCCCGCCGGGAGATCGACCGAAAGTTCGACGAGATCGTCGACTTCTCCGAGGTCGGGAAGTTCATCGATACCCCGGTCAAGCATTACTCCAGCGGCATGCACCTTCGCCTCGCCTTTGCGGTGGCAGCCCACCTGGAGCCGGAGATCCTGCTGGTGGACGAGGTGCTGGCGGTGGGCGACCTCGCGTTCCAGAGAAAGTGCCTCGGCAAGATGGAAGAGGTGGGCAGCCTCGGCCGTACGGTACTCTTCGTCAGCCACAATCTCGGCGCCGTGAAGGAGCTCTGCCAGACCAGCATCGTGATGCGAAACGGCCAGGTGGACTTCCGCGGCTCCGCCGTCGAGGGGGTGACCCGCTATACTCGCAGCTTTCTCGAGGGTGACCGCAGCACCGATGGCGACGAGCTGACTACCGGCTGGCGAACGGTGGAGATCCAGCATCAGGGACGGAGGGTGGAGAGCGCGATCCCCGGCACGGACCCGTTCGTCGCCCGGGCGACCCTGGCGGTCAGTCAGCCGATCCCGAAGGCGCGTCTCTACTGCATCATCCATGACTCGAACGGGGACTGCGTGTCGCACCACTACATCGACACGCCGAGCATCGCCACAGACGGGTTCGCGCCGGGTCGCTACCAGATTCACGCTTCCTTCCCGCCGCTCTGGCTGGCGCCGGATGCCTACACGCTCCACTTCAAGCTGCTGGGCAAGAACTCCGACGGCCAGGAAGAACGGCACGTTTCGGAGCGCGTGCTCCTCGACATCACCGACACCTCGGGGCAGATGGACGGCAAGGTGCGCGCGCGGCTCCTGCCGCCGCTCGACTGGAAGCTGACCGGCGTATAGCCGGCGGAAGAGGTCCTCAATCCATGTGCGGGATTCTCGCGATCGCCGGCCCCGGCGCGAGCCGAAGCCGGGCCGAAGCGGCCGTTCTGAAACAGAGCCATCGCGGTCCGGACGCCACCGGTCTCTTCGCCGATCCGGAGCGCCGGGTCGCCCTGGGCCACAACCGGCTCAGCATCATCGATCTTTCGCCCGCCGGGCGGCAGCCGATGGTCGACGCTTCCGGCCGATACCACATCGTCTTCAACGGCGAGATCTACAACTACCTGGAGCTCCGGCGGGAGCTGCAGCGGGAGTGCCAGTTCCGCACGGGCACCGACACGGAGGTGCTGCTCGCCGCCTACCTCCAGTGGGGGCCGGCCTGTCTGGACCGCCTGATCGGCATGTTCGCCTTCGCCGTGTGGGATCAGCGGGAGCAGTCGCTGTTCGCCGCGCGGGACCGCTTCGGGGTCAAGCCGCTCTACTACCACGTGGAGGCGGACGGGACTCTCCTGCTCTCCAGCGAGATCAAGGCGCTCCACGCGGCGGGTGTCTCGCGCCGGCCGGACGCCGCTACCTGGGCGGGCTACCTGGCCCACGGGCTGTACGAGCGAGGCGAGCATACCTTCTGGGAGGGGGTGCACACCGTGCCGCCGGGGGCGGCGCTTCGCTTCCGAGACGGTGCCCTGGAGATCCGCCGGTGGTACGATCTAGCCTCGCACGCAGACGCGGAGTACGATTCACGGAGCGTGCAGGAAGTCCAGGAAGAGTATCTCGACCTGCTGAAGGAGAGCGTGCAGCTCCGGTTCCGGGCGGACGTCCCCGTAGGCATTAACCTGAGCGGTGGTCTCGATTCGTCGACGCTGCTGGGGCTGGTGCAGGCGGTGCAGGGAGAGCAGAGCGAAGTCCAGGCCTTTACCTTCGCGACCGGAGACGCGGCCTACGACGAGACCCCATGGGTGCAGCAGATGCTCGCCCGCACTCGTCATCCGTCCGTAATCTGTACCCTGACCGCCGAGCAGGTGCCGGCTCTCGCCGCCTCCGTGCAGGCGTTTCAGGACGAGCCGTTCGGTGGGCTGCCGACCCTCGCCTACGCCCGGGTCTTCGAAGAAGCCCGGCAGCGAGGCGTGATCGTGCTGCTGGACGGGCAGGGCATGGACGAGCAGTGGGCCGGGTACGACTATTATCTCCGGGCGCTGAACGGGAGCGCGTCGGCCAGCACCGTGCAGGGGACCTCCGATTCCCCCGTGCGCCCGGAATGCCTCCGTCCGGAGCTCCGGGAGCTGGCGGAGCCGCTGCGGCCGGAGACCCCCTTCCCGGACCCGCTGCGGAACCTCCAGTACCGCGACGTCCGGTATACCAAGATTCCGCGGGCCCTCCGGTTCAACGATCGGGTCTCCATGCGCTCCTCGACGGAGCTGCGGGAGCCGTTCCTGGACCACCGCCTCTTCGAGCTCGCCTTCCGCCAGCCGGCGGAGCGCAAGATCGCGGACGGCACCCGGAAGTGGCTCTTGCGCCAGGCGGTCCGTCCTATCCTGCCCCAGGGCGTGGTGGAAGCTCCCAAGCGTCCGCTGCAGACTCCACAGCGGGAGTGGCTGCGCGGGCCGCTGTGCGCCTGGGCGGAAGAGTTGATCGAGACGGCGCTGACAGGCCCGCCCCGGGAGTGGCTGGACGCTCAACAGGTCCGAAAGACCTGGACGGCGTACCGGCAGGGCCAGAGTGACAACAGCTTCTACGTGTGGCAGTGGCTCTCTGTGGCGCTCTGTCTCCACGAGTAGCTCGATTCGAACCTCTGGCGTTGGGTCCAGTCGACGCCCGCGCCGACATTGCACGTGAGGAACGCGTCCGCCTGCCGGCGCCGATGAGTGCTGACTAATGAGAGAAGAGAGTCTGCTTTGAGCTCCATATCCGGACACGTGCGGAAGCTTGGCAAGCTAGCTTTAAACGAATTTCGAAAGCGGCAGTTGGAAGCTGGCGAGGAAGGGTGGGGAAAGCCCCAACCGCTCCCGCCCGCCGTCCGTGGAATGGCGCGTGACCACTCGGTGCGCGTCGCGGTGATCGGCGCGGGAAGCCAGGGAATCGCGCAGTGTCGGGGCCTCGCCAGCATCCCCGGAGTGGAGATCGCCGGGATCGCCGACCTCAATCCGGACCGACTTCAACTGGCAGGGAAGGCGCTTCAGCTTTCCCCAAAGGTCTGTTTCACCGATGCCGAAGAGATGCTCCGAGGGGCGGCGCCGCTCGACCTGGTCAGCATTGCGACCACGGCTCCGACCCACGTGCTGCTCGGCAGCCTGGCGCTCGGCGCGGGGGCTCGATGCATCTTGCTCGAGAAGCCGATGGATGTCTCCCTGGCGGCCGCTCGAGCCTTTACGCGGCAGTGCGAGAGCGCGGGGGTGCGGCTGGCGATCAACTACTCCCGGCGCTGGCTTGTCGACCACCGCGCCGTCAGGCGCGCGCTCGCAGCCGGCCTGATCGGAACGCCGCGCAGCCTTGCCATCACCATCGGCAAGGGTGAGCTGGCGATGCACGCCTCTCACTATTTCGACCTCTCGAGGTTCCTGCTCGACTCCGAGCCGGCCTGGGTCCAGGCTCACCTGGAGCCGATCGCGGAAGAGAACATCCGGGGCGCCCAGTACACCGATCCTTCCGGCCACTGCACGATTGGCTTTCAGAACGGTGCTCGCGCTTTCATCGACTTCTCTTCGGACCTGGTGAACAAGGATCCGTTCATCACGGTCAAGGGGACGCAGGGGCAGATCACGATCGACGAGCAGCGGCTGTTCTGGACCATGCAGAGCCGCAG
Organism: Armatimonadota bacterium; assembly: GCA_046292385.1. GTDB lineage: Bacteria > Armatimonadota > SYMT01 > SYMT01 > SYMT01 > JBKBRF01. The sequence continues at coordinate 141,576 of JBKBRF010000001.1, forward strand.
CCAGCGCACCTGGACCTTCCCGTTTGCGGAAGACCTTCGATCCGCCACGACTTTCCCACGGGTGGCCGCGGAGTTACTTTCGGGTGAGAGGCCCGCCTGCACCGGTCACGACGGAGCGGTTGCGCTGGAGATGATCCTCGGCGCGCACCTCTCCGATCGCCACCAGAGCCAGGTGGTCCGATTCCCGCTTTCGGATGAGGATGCGGACCTGGGGATCGTGTTCCCATGAGGGAGGCCCCGTTCGTTACCTCCGCCGTACGCCCCTGGAAGCTCACCGAGGACCGGGAGCCACTGCGGGTAGTGATCGTCGGAGCCGGGAAGATGGCCCGCGCTCACCTGGAAGTGCTCCGGGACCTGCCGGGAGTTAGCCTGGCCGGGATCTCGAACCGGAGCAGCGATGCAGGTGAGCGCCTGGCGAGCGAATTCAACATCGAGCGCGCCTACCGCGACACGGAGCAGATGCTGACGGAGGCCCGTCCCGATGCCGCCATCATTGCGGTCAGCCACAGCGTCACCTACCCGATCACGCGAATGATCCTCCAGATGGGTGTGCCCTGCCTGATCGAGAAGCCGGCCGGCTATACGGTGGAAGAGACGCGGGAGCTTGCGGAGATCGCCGGTCAGCGTGGGGTGATTAACGTGGTGGCTCTGAATCGCCGCTACTACTCCGCCGTCAACCGGGCGCTGCTGGCGGTGATGCAGTACGGACCGGTGCGAGGGGTCGTAGTGGAAGCGAACGACTCGGTGGAGCGGTTTCGGAGCCGGCGCGCGTTTGACAACTGGCTCTACCAGAGCTGGTTAGTAGCGAACGGAATCCACGCTGTCGATCTGCTGCGGATGATTGCCGGGGATGCGGTTCGCGTCGCCTCGATCCGGCAGTCCTGGACCGAGCCGTGCCCGGACAGCCTGTCCAGCATCGTGGAGATGGAGAGCGGCTGCATTGGCACCTTTGTCGCGCACTGGAACAGCCGTGGATACCACGCTCTCAAAATCTTCGGACGTGGAGTCATGGCGGACCTCCGCCCAGTTGAGTACGGATTTCTGCGATACGATACCGGGCGAGTGATAAGGGTGAATCAGGACTCCGTGGACACCAGGTATAAACCGGGAGTCTACGGGCAGATGGTGGCATTCCTGCAGGCTGTGTGCGATGGCCAACCGGCAGGGTTTCCCGCCTCCGACCTTGCTGATTCAGTCAAGACGATGACGCTGATATCGCAGATCGCGGGAGCAGGAGTGTAGCACGGCCCTGCTCAGGCCCGGAGCGTGTGCTGTTCGCAGACCGCTTCCCCGCCTGGAGTCGACGCATTCCTGCCGCCGAATCGCGACCCACACTGAACCAGCATCACCTGATGAAGCGCGGACGAATGTTACTTCGCGCCGCCGACAAGTTTGCGAGCGAGCTCAAGCTCTAGGGGAGAATTAGTACCAATGTTTAACGGCAAGAACATCCTCGTCACGGGCGCCACGGGCTCGTTCGGTAAGAAGTTCGTGGAGATGATGCTCCGCGATTACCAGCCGAACAAGCTGATCGTGTTCAGCCGCGACGAGTTGAAGCAGCACGAGATGCGGCACTCGTTCCCGGACATCGGGACCTCGCCGATGCGGTACTTCATCGGCGACGTGCGCGACGTGGAGCGGCTCCGACGTGCAATGCGAGGGGTCCATATCGTGGTGCACGCCGCCGCGCTGAAGCAGGTGCCCGCCTGCGAGTACAACCCGATGGAGGCGATCGCGACCAACGTGATCGGCGGCAAGAACGTGATCGACGCGGCGCTGGACTGCGGCGTGGAGCGGGTGCTGGCGCTCAGTACGGACAAGGCCGCCAACCCGGTCAACCTCTACGGCGCCACCAAGCTCTGCGCGGAAAAGCTGTTCGTCCAGAGCAACGCCTATTCCGGCACGGATGGGACGCGGTTTAGCTGCGTGCGCTACGGCAACGTGGTCGGCAGCCGCGGCAGCGTGATCCCGCTCTTTCTGGAGCAGCGGAAGACCGGGCAGATCACCGTGACCGACTCCCGCATGACCCGCTTCTGGATCACGCTGGAGCAGGGCGTGCGCTTCGTGATGAACTGCATCGAGCAGATGCAGGGGGGCGAGGTCTTCATTCCGAAGATCCCGAGCATGAACATCATGAGCCTGGTCCAGGCGATCGCGCCGGAGTGCCGGGTGAACGAGATCGGGATCCGGCCGGGAGAAAAGCTCCACGAGGCGCTGGTCTCCGAGGACGAGGCGCGAGACACGGTGGAGTTGGAGAGCATGTTCGTGATCCAGCCGGCCCATCCGTGGTGGGTCGCCCGCGGGGAGCGCTGGGCGCAGTATCCTCGCCTGCCGGAAGGCTTCAGCTACACCAGCAGCAATAACAGCAAGTGGCTCTCGGTTCAGCAGCTCCAGGAGCTCGCCGGGCTCGCGGAAGTAGAGGCTTAGGTTAACCGGATGCGCTCGCCCGCTTCGCTCGCGCTGCACGGGGGCACCCCGGTCCGCTCCTCGCTGCTCCCGTATGGCCGGCAGAAGATCGATGAGGACGATCTTCGCGCCGTGCAGGAAGTGCTGCAGTCCGACTGGCTGACCACCGGCCCCACCGTCGACGCGTTCGAGGCGGCCGTGGCGGAGCTCGTGGGGGCCGCGCACGGCGTGGCGGTGACGAACGGAACCGCCGCGCTGCACTGCGCCATGCACGCGCTGGGCATCGGCCCCGGGGACGAAGTGATCGTCCCGACGATGACCTTCGCGGCCTCGGCGAACTGCGCGGTGTTCCAGGGGGCGACCCCGGTGTTTGCCGACGTCGACCCGGAGACCCTGCTGCTCGATCCGGAGCAAGTCCGCCGCCTCCTCACGCCGCGGACCCGCGCGGTGGTGGCGGTCGACTACGCCGGCCAGCCGTGCGACTACGACGCGCTCCGGGCCGTGACCGAGCCGGCCGGGATTCCGATCGTGGCGGATGGGTGTCATGCCCTCGGCGGCAGCTACCAGGGCGTGCCGGTCGGATCCGCGGCGGACCTGACGGTCTTCAGCTTTCACCCGGTGAAGCACCTCACCACGGGCGAGGGCGGGATGATCACCACCGCGAATGCGGAGTGGGCGCGCCGGATGCGGGTGTTCCGGAACCACGGCATCACGACCGACCACCGGCAGCGCAGTGAGAAGGGCTCCTGGTTCTATGAGATGGTCGACCTGGGCTACAACTACCGGCTGACCGACATCCAGTGCGCGCTGGGGCTAAGCCAGCTCCGGAAGCAGCGGGACTGGGTGCGCCGCCGCCAGGAGATCGCCGCCCACTACGATCGCGAGCTGGCGGAGATCCCGGCGGTGAGCCCGCTCACCCGGCGCCCGGGCGTCTCTCACGCTTACCACCTCTACGTGGTGCTGCTGGAGAGCGAGCGGCTGGCGGTGCCGCGAGGCGAGGTGTTCGCCGCCCTCCGCGCGGAAGGGATCGGGGTGAACGTCCACTACGTGCCGGTGCACCTGCACCCGTTCTACCGGGACCGGTTCGGCACCCGTCCCGGCCTCTGCCCGGTGGCGGAAGCGGCCTACGAGCGGATGCTGAGCCTGCCGATGTTCCCCACGATGTCCGACCGCGACGTCGAAGACGTGCTGGCGGCGGTCCGGAAGGTCAGCGACGCATACACGTCTTTCTGAAGTAGGATTCGGCGGATGAGAACCGTTGCAATTGTTCAGGCAAGAATGACATCAACGCGGCTTCCGGGCAAGGTGTTGCTCGACCTTGCTGGAAGCCCCGTATTGTCCTGGCAGATCCGAAGACTTAGCCTTTCGACTCAGATCGACGACATCGTAATAGCTACCACTACCAACGCTTGTGATGATCCTATCGTGGAAGTAGCTAGGCAGGCTGGAGTTAACTACTTCAGAGGCGACGAACACAATGTGGTAGATCGGTTTGTCGGGGCGGCTGAAAAATACGAAGCGGATGTCATCGTTCGACTGACGGCGGACTGCCCGCTTAGTGATCCGCGTCTCGTCGATCAGGTTGTTTCGGCGCTCATCAAGAGACAGCATCAAGTAGATTATTGCGCTAATATAATAAATCGGACGTATCCTCGCGGATTTGACGTGGAAGCCTTGTTCGTTGATGTATTGCTTCGCATCCAACGATTGGCCATCACTAAACAGGATCGGGAGCACGTAACGTTACCACCTCGAGACAATCGATCTCACCTGTTCGTTCGTCATTCAATCGAAGGTGATAGCGACAACTCTGACTTGAGAGTAACGCTTGATTGTGCTGAGGACTTACAGCTACTTCGGGCCTTGGCAGAATCCTATAAGTCTAGCTTTGTTGGACTGTCGTGCAATGAAGTCGTTTCAGTTCTTCGTGAGCACCCGGAGTGGGCTTTCGTGAACTCAGGCCACACGACTTGGGAGCCCTCTGAACGCCAAACTACATAGTCCACAGCCCTCATGATGCACTCATTAGTCCGCGCCGACGCGTCGTTCGACATCGGGACCGGACACGTGATGCGCTGCCTGGCGCTGGCGCAGCAGGCGCTGGATCTTGGATCTCCCGTCACGTGGGCGGCGGCAGAGCTTCCCGCGCCGCTGCGGGAGCGAATCGAAGCGGAAGGCATCGCGGTGGAGCGCGTGGCGGCCCGGCCCGGCTCACCCGACGATGCCGCCGCGACGCTTGAGCTGATCCGCCGGTCGGAGCCGCGCTGGCTCGTGCTGGACGGGTATCAGTTTGGTCGGGAATACTGCCGGACACTCAGGCGGGGCGGCGCGTCGGTGCTGGCGCTGGACGACGGAGACCATGCGGAGCGCCTGTCCGCCGGCGAGCCGATTGAAGCCGATCTGGTGCTGAACCAGAACGTAGGCGCGGCGCCGGAGCTTTACACCGGAAGGGTGGAGCCGGAACGGGTGCTGGTGGGCCCCCGGTACGCGCTGCTTCGGCGCGAGTTCCGGCAGCATCCCAGCGGCGCCGGTGCGGTGGCGCGGGTCGCAACCCGGGTGCTGGTGACGATGGGCGGCAGCGATCCGCGAGGACTCACCGCGGCGGTAATTCGGGCGCTGAAGCTGCTCGGTGGATCCCTGGAAGCGCGGGTGCTGGCCGGCGCTGCCAATCCGCACTTCGAGGCGCTGCAGGAGCTGGCGCGGGGCGACGAGCGGATCCGGCTCATGCGCTCTGCCGCGGACATGCCCGCGGAGATGGCGTGGGCCGAGGTGGCCGTGGCGGCGGCGGGGAGCACCTGCTGGGAGCTGGCCTACATGGGGCTGCCGTCCGTGGTCATCCCGGCGGCCGACAACCAGCGGAGCATTGTGCGCGGGCTGGCGGCACTCGGCGCGGCGGTTTGCCTGGAGCCGGAGGGCATGCTCGAGCCGGGAATGATCCGGGACGCGCTCCAGCAGCTATTGGAGGACGCGGAGCAGCGCCGGCTCCTCCGTGACCGGATGCGGAGCCTGGTAGACGGGCAGGGCGCGGTCCGGGTGCTCACGCGGATGGCGGCGCTCGGCGCGGGAGCATGAGGCGGGCTATGCCGCGGCGAGTGCGGAAGGAGAACCCCGGAATGGCGGCGGATGGAGCCGAGCTGCACCTGCGGGGCGCCACTGCAGACGATGCCGAGCTGCTGTGGCAGTGGACGAACGACCCGGCCGTGCGGGCGAGCTCCTTCTCTTCCGCGCCGATCCCGTGGGAAGAGCATGTCCGCTGGCTGGACGGAGTGCTGGCCAACCCGGACCGAGTGCTCTGGATCGCCGAGGGTGATCTCCGGGAGCCGGTGGGGCAGGTGCGGTTCGATCGGGTGGGAGACCACGTGGTCATCTCGGTCAGCCTGGCCTCTACCTGCCGGGGCCGGGGATACGGCCCGGCCCTGATCGGGGCCGCGTGCAGCAAGTACCGGCTGTCGGTAGCTCCCGTCGAGGTGGTGGCCTATATCAAGGATGAGAATGCCGCCTCGGTCCGCGCTTTCGAGCGCGCCGGGTTCGTCCGAAGTGGCCGGAGGAGCTCTCCCTACCCGCGATCGCTGGTGCTCGTTCTGCCCGCCGAGAAGACTCATGACTGATCGTTCGACTGCTATCGAGATCGCCGGCCGGAGGATCGGCCCCGGCGAGCCGATCTACATCATCGCGGAGCTCTCCGCGAACCACGGCCAGAGCTTCGACCGCGCGGTGGAGTTGCTGCGCGCCGCCCACGCCGCCGGCGCGGACGCGGTGAAGCTGCAGACCTACACGGCCGACACGCTCACCATCGATTGCAGCGCCCCGCCGTTCCAGATCCACGGCGGCCTGTGGGACGGCCGCAACCTGCACGAGCTGTACCAGGAGGCTTACACGCCCTGGGAGTGGCAGCCGAAGCTGAAGCGGATCGCGGACGATCTCGGCATCCACCTCTTCTCCACCCCGTTCGATCAGACTGCCGTCGACTTCCTGGAAGAGATGCAGGTGCCGGCGCATAAGGTCGCCTCCTTCGAGATCGTCGACCTCCCTCTGCTGCGGGCGATCGCGCGGACCGGCAAGCCGGTCATCATGTCGACCGGCATGAGCACGATGTCCGAGATCGACGAGGCGGTGACCACGCTCCGCGAGGCCGGCGCTGCCGAGATCGCGCTGCTCAAGTGCACCAGCGCCTATCCGGCGCCGCCGGAGGAGATGAACCTCCGCACCATCCCGCATCTCGCCAAGGCGTTCGGAGTGCCGGTGGGCCTCTCCGATCACACGCTCGACCTGGCGGTGCCGGTGGCGGCGGTGACGCTGGGCGCCTGCATCCTGGAAAAGCACTTCACCCTGTCCCGCGCGGACGGGGGGCCGGACAGCGCGTTCTCGCTGGAGCCGGACGAGTTCCGCGCCACGGTGGCCGCGATCCGCGCGGCGGAGAAGGCGCTGGGGCAGGTGCAGTACGGGGTAGCCGAGCGGGAAGCGCGGAACCGGGTGTTCCGGCGCTCCCTCTTCGTGGTGCAGGACGTGGCGCAGGGGGAGGAGCTGACCGCCGAGAACGTGCGCTCCATCCGGCCGGGATACGGACTTCACACCCGGTATCTGGAACACGTCCTGGGTCGTCGCGCGAGCCAGGACATTCCTCGTGGGACCCCGCTGAGCTGGGACCTCGTTTCCTGACCGGCACGGCGCGTCGCGGAAAGAAAGCTCCTGACGGAGCAGCGGAGCGATTCTACATTGGCAGAACGCTGGCGTGCATCGTCACCGCAATCCTTTCCACAGTTCACCACACATCGTAAAATCACTGCGGATCTCCCAAAGACCGAAGTTTTGCAGCGAGCCAGGTAGTCGCTCGTGCGCACCCCGGTAGACGCTGACCACGGGCGTTGGATATAATCTACGTTGGCGTGTATGCTATTGCAGCCTCCTCTCGTCCTCTTCCAGGCGCGCGAGCGGATACCGTCGCTCTTAGCTACCCCCTCATTCTCTGGAGAGCCCGTATTTTGAGTTCATTCGCAGAAGCCAATTCCGATTGGATTACTGTGTCGTTGGTGAACTCCCCGTACTGGCCAGACGATTCACTGACGGTGTACTAATGCCGAATACGCTTCAGGTTTCTGCGCCGGAGAGCGCTCGGCGAGGGATAAGTCCCCGTCGCGTTATGATGCTGGTGCCGTATCAAGCCCGGGACCTGGGTGGGATTGCGCTCATCGCGCACTATCTGCGGGAGCGGTACGGTCACGAAATTATCTTGACCAATAGCTACGGTATCGAGCGGAAGCTGATGGAGCTCGCGCCCGATGCGTTGGTGATTGATCACCTTGCATGGGATTTCAAAGCCAGGCAGGCGCGGATGGTGAAATCGATCGGCGCAAAGCTGATCAACCTCCCCACGGAGGGTATGTTCCAGTCTCCGGACCCGCCCTTGGAGCTCGCGGGGGCCAAGCACGGAGTCACTGCTCTGGTGGACAAGTTCCTCGTGTGGGGGCCGTACGTAGAGCGCGCTCTTCAATCTGGTGGGGTCGCGCCAGACAGGCTGCACGTTACCGGTTGCCCGAGGTTTGATTTCTACGCCGATAAGTTCCGGGCGCTGTCCTCTACGCGCGAAGACTTCCTCGGAGCGCTGGGAATCAAAAATGCGGCGGCTCCCGCGATCCTCTGGTGCACGAATACTACCTACTTCGCGCGAGACCATCGCCGCATCATCGATCGCTATGTAAAGCGCGCGGGCTGGACCACCGAGCGTGTTCAGATGATGCTGAGTGACGAGACCGAGCAGTTTAACCGGCATTCCGCACTGGTCAAGGGGCTCGCCCGCCGTCATCCGGACTGGAACTTCATCATCAAGGTGCACCCGGCCGAGGGGATCCATCCTTACCTGCCCCTGGTAGAAGGGGCGTCAAATCTATTCCTCGCGTACAACTCACCGATCCGTGAGTTCTTGATCCACTCCGACGTGCTCCTGCAGCGCAACTGCACTACGGCTACGGAGGCGTGGATGTTGGGACGGCCGGTGCTGGATCTCGCCATGGGCACCTACCATCGGCAGGCCCGGAATCAGTTCCAGGTAGGTTGTCAGAGTGTCTTTTCCGTTGACGAGGCCGACGAAGCGCTCCAGGCCTATCTGGCGGGAGCCGAGATGGAGCCTGAGAAGCGGAAAGCGCAGTCGGACTTTATCGCTGACTTCTACTTCCGCATCGATGGAGAGGCTAGCAGCCGCTGCGCTGACCTGATTCATGAGGCGCTCTCCGGAGACGCCTATACGGATGCGGATCAGCAGGCGACTCGCGAAGCCGCCCGAAAGATGCTGGAGGACTGGAAGCGCGCAGAGGATGCCCGGCCGATCAACCGGGTGAAGGACCTGCTCCGGATTCCGCGCGGGAAGTCGCTCCGCTGGTGGAAGCCGCTCTTCCGGGAGCGGGGTTACGGTGCCGGTGGGTACGTCGCGGAGGCCGAAATCACTCCGGAGATGGTCGAGCCGCTGTACCGTGCTTACCGCGGGGTGCTGTCGACCCCCGCGAGTCCGCCTACCGCCTGATGGGAAGCGTTCGACGTTCTGCGGAGTCCCGCGGTGTAGGGCACCCGGCCCCGTCGCCGTGCAATCAAGCCACCACGATGCCTGGAATGTTGTTTTCGCCTCGTCTAGATGAAGATCCGGCCGCGCCAGCGAAGGCAGCGACTCCAAGCGTGCGAATGCTGATTCTCTCCAGCACTGCCCTAACGGACCGGGTCTTCATGCACACGCAGTGTCTCCGCGTGCTTCGTTCGCGTGCCGAGGTGGAGATCTGGTCGCCTTCCGCCCGGGCGGAGCAATACCGTTCCGCCTGGGACGTCGTGGACGCGCGGGTTCGTCCGATGCCGCCGGTGGGTGCTCTCAAGGAGTTCCCGGTCAACTTCCTCCGCCGGGTGAACGAGGCTGCCTGGGACGCCCGGCAGCGTGCCCGATGCCGGGAGAGTATGCGGCGTCATTCTTCCAACGTCGGACTGCTGCGCCGGGTGCAGCGCGCGGCAGGCCGGGTGGTGGCGTCCCTGGGGCAAGAGCAGCGGCTGGAGGATGCGATCGAACGGATGATGCTGGCCGCGAATCGCAGCCCCGCGGCGGGAGAGCTCCTGGCCACGAACCGCCCCGATCTCGTGTTAAGCACCGGTCCCTTTCAATTCGTGGCCCCCGGCATCACGGCGCTCGCGCAGCGCTCCGGGATCCCGGTGCTGGCGATGGTCCCCTCCTGGGACAACCTCTCCACCAAGAACCGGCTGGTCCTGAAGTATGACGGATACATCGTCTGGTCGGAGTGGCAGAAGGAAGAGCTACACCGCTACTATCCGGATAGCCGTCGAAAGCCGGTCTACGTGGTTGGCGCTCCGCAGTTCGACATCTTCTTCGATCCCCGGTTTCACGGGCCGCGAGAGAGCTTCCTACGGGAGCAGGGTCTCGATCCGGCCCGGAAGACGATCCTGTACGCCCTCGGTTCTCCGAATCTGCTGCCGGGCGAGATCTTCGGCGCTCTCGACCTCGCACGCCGGGTCGCGGACGGGCGACTCGGTCCCGTCCAGATGATCGTGCGTCCGCACCCTGTTTTCGACCGCGGAGAGTTCCAGGCGCGCTTCGAAGGGCTGCGGCACGTAGTGGTGCAACACCCCGCGGGAGAGTCTCGCGTCAGTGAGCGCTCGCAGGACGAAACGCAGGCCCGCGAATGGGTCAACACCTTCCGGCATGTCGACGTGGTAGTGAACCTCTCTTCCACGGTGACGGTGGATGCCGCAGTTCTGGACCGGCCGGTGGTGAACCTCAACTACGATCCGGCCCCGGGTGCCCCCCAGCAGCAGTTCATCGAGGAGATCAACGCCTCCTGGGAGCACTTTTCGCCAATAGCGCAGTCCGGAGGGCTCTGGCTAAGCCGGGACGCGGACGAAACCGCCCTCGCCGTGCGCACCTACCTGGAGCAGCCGGAGCTGCATCGGGAGCGCCGGCGATGGATCGCCGAGCGAGTGTGTCAGTACCTCGACGGACGCTGTGGAGAGCGGTTGGCGGACGCCCTCCTCGACTTCCTCAGCTCCCCCACCGCCGCGGAAGCCTCCAGAGGTGGGTAGGCGGGAGCCTGGATCACCTCGCGACTCGCACCGGGGCTCCAGCGGACGAAACGTAACTGCCGGTGAGATGATGCGCTCTGGACGGATGGTCCATCCGAAGCCCCGGACCGTGTCCGAAGGTGATCCTGAGTGTGTCTGGGGCTGTTTGCCTGCCGATCAGCGGTGATCCACTAGCGAATGAGCTCGAGCGAACGAAAGTATGGATGGGGTGGATAGGCGACCCTTCCCCCAGCGATTATGCTTATTGCGGTGAACTATCACTACGTGAGGCCCGATTATCATCCGGACTTTACCGGGATTCGAGGCGTCACACCGAGCGAGCTCGAGAGGCAGTTGTCCGTTCTAGGCGAAGCCGCGGAGTTCGTGAGTCCCACAGACTTACGTGAGGCGCTGTCTGGTCGCCCCTTGCCGGAACGATCCGTCATTATCACGTTCGATGACGGCCTCCAGGAGCAATGGGAGTATGCGCTGCCGATACTTAGACGCATGGGGCTCTCCGCGCTATTCTTCGTGAACACGCATCCGATCCAGAATCGCTCCATCTCGGCGGTGCACAAGATACACCTCCTCCGGAGTTGGATGAGCACCCCATCTTTTCGACAGCTTCTGATCGAGACCGCCAACACCATGGGGATTGAGCTGGAAGGTGAGCTCGATCCTCAACTGGTTCAGCGTCAGTATCCCTACGACGATGGAGAAACTGGCGAACTGAAGTACATACTCAATTTTGTCATTCCGGGAGAAATGCGCCGTCGTCTGGTCGACGGGTGCTTCGAAAAGGTTGCACCGGAATCTCAGAGTGTCTTGAGTAGCCGGTTCTACATGAACCAGCAGCAATTGCGTGAGTTGGCGGCGACGGGACAGGTCGGTGTGCACGGTCATCAGCACCTCCCGCTGGGCCAGCTTGAGCCGCACGAATGCCGTCATCAGATTCGCGTCGCGCGCGACTTGCTAACGGAGTGGACGGGTTGGACGCCTTTTGCGCTGAGTTACCCGTACGGAAGCCAAAGCGCTTGCGGGCTCCGCGCCGCCGCGTGCGCTGACCAAGAAGGAATGAAGATCGGGTTTACGATGGAGCGCGCGGCAAACCCGGATTTCCAGTACCCTTTGCACCTAGCGCGCTTCGATTGCAATGACTTACCGTCAGGACGGCACTGTTCAGCAACCCGGGCCGACAGCGCCTGGTGGAGCAGCCTGCCCCAAGCCCAGTGGTTTCGATCGTAGCCAGCGGCCAGACTATGCGTATCTTGGTCATCACGTCAAATCAGCGTCGTCACGCTTACGTTGCCAGCCAATTGTCGAAGTCGCTAGACGTAGTCGGGGTCGTCAGCGAGAGCAAATCGCCGGGGAGCAATGGTGCCGAGCTCGACGCTGAGGATCAGGCAGCCATCTCTGAGCACTTCCGAGAGCGGGATGCGGTTGAGACGGCCCTACTCGGATCGGTAATTGACTGGCCGGATACCCCGATGCTAACACCGGATGCCGGTGGAGTGAACTCGCCACGTGTGGCGGAGTGGGTTTATACCAAAGATCCCGACTTCGTGGTGCTCTATGGCTCGAGTATCGTTGAGGACCCGCTGCTGTCGCACTATCACGGGCGTATCATCAACATCCATCTCGGGTTAAGCCCCTACTATCGCGGCTCCGGTACCAATTTCTGGCCGTTAGTCCACCGTCGGCCGGAATGTGTAGGCGCCACGATCCACATCGCGGTACCAGAAGTAGATGCTGGCGGTATCCTGGCCCAGGTTCGCCCGGGCGCGGAAGTGCAAGACCGCGCGCACGAGTTGGGAACAAAGACGATCGTGGCCGCCACGAACCTGCTCCCCCAGGTAATCTGGGGTTATGCGTGTGGTCAGGTCCATCCAGTTCGGCAGGATCTTTCGACCGGCCGGGTGTTCCGAACACGAGACTTCAACGCTGGGGCCTTGCGGACGATGTGGGGCCACTTTGGTTCCGGGATGGTGAAGGAATACCTAGACCAGCAGGAGCAGCGTCACGCACACACTCCGATTATAGAATTGGCGGGGAATCCTGGATTGTGAGGCTCGCTGCTGGCGATACCGACCATTCGCGTTCGGTCAGTCGTGGATTCAAGAGCTCACCTCGACTTCGGACCCAATGGATCTCGCTTGCGCTGCGCGTCCACGCTACAATGCGGCAGTAAACCATCCGAACGTTCAATCTTGTCAGGAAGAGTATTCAGCAAATGAGTGTCTGCAGCGAGCGGGCGGATGAGCGGGCCCAGGTGAGAGGAGAGTCAGGAATCGTCCTGATCCTCCCTCGTGGGGAGGCGATCAGGAATTTCGTGTACTCCGGAGTCTCAAGGTGGATCGAAGATAAGCTCCCGGCTACGATACTGTCAGTGTTTCCGAATGAGCAAATCGTGAACCATCTGCGAGATCGTAACGCGGATGTGCGTGAGCTAGTGGCGGATGAAGGCGTCTCCGCTGCTTCCTATGTTCGAGAGATCCTGGACGTAGCGCATGGACGGCGGCTTTGGTCGGAAGCGGCGAAGGAGCGATGGAGACTGCGAGATATCGAAGCCATAACGCCCGCCGCACGGGTGAAGCGACTCGGCAAGAAGCTGCTGTGCTCGATCTTCGCGAATCAAAACGGACTTGAGCTCCTTTCTCATCTGGAGCACCGTCTCTCCAACAGCGAGGTCGTTCGATCTTATCGCGAGTACTTCCGAGCAAGCCGTCCTCGGCTGGTATTCAATGGATCCCACGTCCACAGTAAAGCCGCGCTCGCAGCGGTCCACGCCGCCAAGTCGCTAGGTATTCCTACCGCAACGTTTCTCTTCTCCTGGGACAATCTCACCTCGCAGGGGCGTATTATTCCTACGTATGATTACTATCTTGTCTGGAACGACCAGATCAAGGATCAGCTATTGGAGATCTATCCCCGCATTGCGCCGAGCCAGGTAATCGTGACCGGGACCCCTCAATTCGATTTTCATCTAGATCCCGCCCTCTATTGGAGTCGGGAGAAACTCTGCCGAGAGTTAGACCTCGATCCCTCTCGTCCGATCGTCCTCTATTCCACCGGGATGGCCAATCATATTGCTGGGGAGGAAGTGATCATCGAGGCAATTGCGGATATGCTCGCGCAGATGAGCGACCTCGGTCCACCGCAACTGCTTGTTCGCGAGTACGCCAAGGGGCCGAGCGATCACCTGGACGACTTGAAGCGTCGTCGCTCCGACATTCGGTTTCCGCGAGTCAGATGGGAGAAGCAGTGGCTCACTCCCGAGCCGGAAGATGTTCCCCTGCTTACGAACACTCTCAAGTACGCCGACGTTGGGATCAACGTCGCCTCCACCATCTCGCTGGAACTGTGTATGTTCGATGTTCCGGTCATCAACGTGTCGTATATCGGGCGCGGCGTGAAAGTAGTCTTCGATTATCGCCGGTACTACGAGTTCGAGCATTACCGGCCACTGGTCGAAAGTGGTGCAATCGACGTAGTCAGGGATGAGAACCGGATGCCGCAGGCGATCCGAGAAGCTCTCACGCAGCGCGCAGCCCGCAGCGCGCAGAGGATCGCTCTCGTGGAGCAGATGTTCGGTCCTACGCTGGACGGAAAGTCGGGCCAGCGGGTTGCGGAAGCACTGCTGCGTTTGGCGACGGCGGATAACCGGGAGAGCGCTTTGCGATGAGCTCTCGCGTTGCGGCGACCGCGGGGCATCCCGGGTTTAGCTCGCAGGGCGGATTGCCGACTTCTTTGTGACGAGTCGCCCCCGGCGGGGCGAAGGTACGGGTTGGGTTTGCGAGCTCCCGGGCGCGTGATGAGGTTTCCGTGAGCGTGGAGGCCACTTCAGCGGCGGTCCAGCCGCGGTTTATCCGGCATTCCGGCGTCCACACTGCCGCAGCGCCGTATGGGTGATTCTATGAATGCGACCGACGTTCTGCTTTGTCGCCTCTGGTATGGGCCGTATCGGAGACCATTCCGCTACCTGATGCGTCGGCTTCGCGGCCCGCGACCGAGCGTCTTCCGCGGTCCGCTGCGGGGCAGGGTGCTGACCGGGCACGGCGAGGCCTGGGGAACCGGCCTTTGCGAACTCCATATCCAGGAGACGATCTGGGAGGCGCTCCCGCCAGGCGGAGTTTACTACGACGTCGGCGCGAACAACGGGTTCTTTAGCTTGTTGGCAGCGGCGCGAGTCGGGACGGATGGCGCCTTTTTCTCGTTCGAGCCACTGCCGGAGAACGGCGTGAGCGCGTGCGAGCTGATCAGCGCCGCCGTGTCCGACCGGGTGGGGCGAATGACGCTGTACCTGGTGCATGACGGCAGCCATGCCACCCCGTCCCTGCTCGAGCGCTCGGATTGCGGGCGCCTGGACGTGGCGACCACTACGCTGGATGAGTTTGCGGCCGGTCACCGTCAGCCGGATGCCGTCAAGATCGACGTGGAGGGCGCGGAAGCGATGGTGCTGGCGGGGGCTACTCGCTTGATGACGGGAGCAGCTCCACCGGTATTCGTGATCGAGCTCCACGGTCCGAAGCAGCGCGAGGCGTGTCTCGGAATCTTGCACCGCCACCGCTGTAGTGAGGAAGCTAGAACGCCTCCCGTGTCAAGAGCGCAAGGCTTCCCGATACACGTCGTCGCTGGGCCCCAACGTCTCGTTGAGAGCAGCACGTTCGGATAACGCAGCTCATGGAATCGCCCGTGCCAGTTTTGCTATGAACCAGTCAAAGGTGCTATACACTGCCTTCGGTATGGTGGCCGCCACCGGAGGGGGGAAGACGCGGGCGATCTCGGAGGCGCTGCAACTTCGGAAGTACGGGATAGAGCCCAGGATCGCGTGCTTCGTGCCATGCCACGTCTATGTCTCGCTCTACCGGGAGCTCTCTCGACGTAAGGCGCGCATGGCTCGGGATGCCAACTGCGCGGTCCACTACTTCCCCAGGATTCCCGGCACCCGGTATCCCTTCCTCTCCTGGCTAAACGATTGGCTGTGTGCGCTGGCGGTTCTGGTGCTGTGCTGGCGCCACGGAATCGGGATCGTGCACGGCCATAGCTTCCGACCGACACTCTTCGGATTGCTTGCCCGGAAGCTGCACCGTCGTCTGCACGTGATAGGGGATATCCACGGTGCGGCCGCGGCCGAATACGCCTACGAAACCGGCGACGCGACTGACCCCGGCGTGCTCCGGAGACTCGAAGCGCTCGAGAAGTACGTCTTCCTCAATGCCGATTGGCTGATCCTGGTCTCGGCAGGGATGCGGGACCATTACCGGAAGAAGCTCGGCGCCGACTTTGACAACTATACCGTGATTCCCTCCGCAGTGGATCGGGGATTCAGCCGGGATCCCGAGCGTCGTGCCGCGCTGCGAAGCGAGTATGGCGTGAGCGGTAAGACGGTTTTCTGCTACCTCGGCTCGGCAGAGAGCTATCAGTTGGGGAAGGAGATGTGTGAGCTCTTCACCCGTTTTCACGCCCTCAATCCCGACACGTATCTGCTGGTGCTTTCTAATGATCCGGCAGCGTTTGTCCGTATTCTCCAGGCTCGCGGAGTAAGTGAGGACGTGTACCGGGCGATGTCCGTACCTCACGATCAGGTTTTCGACCTCGTGCAAATGGCGGACGTCGGGTTCTTACTGCGATCCGATTCGCCTGTTAACCGGGTTTCGTCGCCTACCAAGTTCGCGGAGTACTGTCTTTGCGGCGTCCCGGTAATCATCACCGATTACGTCGGAGACTTCAGCGGCATCGTCCGTGGGGAGAACATTGGTTGGAACCTGGACCTCGAAGGTCCGCCTTCCAACGCTGAACTGCTGGAAATCCTACAGGGAGTTTCCGCTTCCCGCCAAGAGTATGCGGAGCGTTGTCAAAGGTATGTCCAGGAGCGGCTTACCTGGGAGAGCCACGGGCATCACCTCGCTTCGATTCACCACCGATTGGAAGGGCGGGACCTGCCGGCTCCTCGGGAGGCGGATCTGTCCGCCGGGAGTCGGTCCTGAGCAGTCATGGCAACGCTGGTCGTCTATTCCCACAAGCTGTGCTGGCGAGACCCCGCCTCGCCGTCCGGGTATTCCACAGACGGCGCATTTCCGATGCAGATGCGGGCGATCTCGGAGTTGTTCGACTCCACGGTCCTGGTCGTCCCGTGCGAGACGCGTGCATCGGTCGCCGGGCTCTCACCCATCACCGGCCATCGGCTTTCCGTGGTGCCGCTAACGCGCCCAGCCGGCGCCGGCTTGTCGCGGAAGCTCCGCATACCAGCCTGGTTGCTAGGCAATCTCCGGCCGATAGCGCGGGAGCTCCGACGGGCCGACGCGGTGCACGCGCCCATCCCCGGCGACATCGGGACGATCGGCATGCTCCTGGCGCACGGGTGTCGCAAGCGGCTTTTCGTGCGTTACTGTGGCAACTGGCTCGGCCCACGCACGCGGGCGGAGCATTTCTGGCTCTGGTTCATGCAGCGGTACGCGGGCGGGCGCAACGTGATGCTGGCGACCGGCGGGGCCGTGGAGCCGCCCTCGGCGGAAAACGCCGAGGTCCGGTGGATCTTCTCTACCAGCCTCACCGAAGCTCAACTGGCCGCGTGCCGTGTAGAGCGACGGGCGCCTCAGGACGGTCGTCTACGCCTGATCATCGCCGCACGCCAGGATCCGGGGAAGGGAACGGATCTGGTGATCAGGGCCCTTCCGGAGATTGCCCGGTCGTTCCCGAAAGTTACGTTCGACGTGGTGGGAGACGGCTCAGGTCTCTCCGATCTCGGGGAGCTGGCGAAGCAGCTCGGCGTGGCAGAGCGGGTGCGGTTTCACGGCCGGCTCGATCAGCTATCCGTGCTGGCGAGACTGAAGGAAGCGGATCTCTTCTGTTTCCCTACCCGCTCCGAAGGCTTCCCGAAGGCGGTGCTGGAGGCGCTGGCATGCGGGCTCCCGGTGGTCACGACTCCGGTCTCCGTGCTTCCGCTGCTGATCGGCACCGGCTGCGGCAAGCTCGTGGAGCCGACTCCGGCGGGGGTGGCGGAAGGTATCCTGGGGTGCGCCTCGGTTCCAGCTACGTACGAGAGTCTTTCCGCTCAAGCGATGCGCACTGCCGCCGACTATTCGTTGGAGCGGTGGCGCGACACCATCGGAGCATTGCTTCAAGCGAGTTGGAAGTGCGAGCTAAGAGCCGTCGAGCCGGAGCGCGGCGGGTAATCAGCGGACCGGACGTCCGGACACGGTGCGAAGCAAGGCTGGTTTTCGTGCCGGGTAGGAAGGCATTCCACGGACACTCCAGGCGGTCGCTGCGCAGTATTCCGGGCTGGAGAGACCTCGGACTAACGCGATGGTCGCCCGAATACGACGCTGACGCGTCGAATGATATTGAGCCCTGGCAGGGGAGGAGTTCGTGATGAGAGTGTTGATTACCGGAGCTGCCGGTTTCATTGGTTCACATCTAGTAAGCCGAGCGCTGGGAGACGGCTTCACAGTACGCGCGATAGACAACCTGGCTACCGGGCATCTCTGGAGGATAGAACGGTTTCTTCCGGACCTGGAATGGGTTAACGGTGATATTCGAGACGCGGATTTGATGTCCAGGGTCGTGGCCGGGGTAGACGTGGTCCTGCACCATGCCGCACTTCCCTCGGTAAGTCGCTCGATCGCCGATCCGGTAGCGAGCACCAGTACGAACGTGGGTGGAACCATCACCTTGTTGAAAGCGTGCCGGGATGCCGGGGTGAAGCGTGTTGTTTACGCCGGCTCCTCCTCCGCCTATGGAGACACGCCGACCCTGCCAAAGGTCGAGACGATGCCCCCCCGGCCGATGAGCCCTTACGCGGTAGATAAGCTTGCCGGTGAGTACTACTGCCGCGTGTTTCACAATCTCGGGTTTCTGGAGACGATCTGCTTCCGCTATTTCAACGTCTTCGGTCCCGCTCAGGATCCGAACGCGCAGTATGCGGCGGTGATTCCGAAGTTCATCACCTCCATCGGGCGGGGAGAGCCAGTTCCGATCAACGGCGACGGATCTCAGTCGCGGGACTTTACCTACGTGTCGAACGTGGTGGACGCCAACATCCGTGCCATCCGGGCTCCCGCCGGCACCGGCGGGGTGTTCAACGTCGCTTGCGGGAGCCGCTATGACCTGCGAGCTCTCGTCCGGGAGCTGGCGGACATCATGCAGGTCGACCCGGTGGTGGAGTATCAGCCCAGGCGCGCGGGCGACGTGTCGCACTCTCTGGCCGACATCTCCGAGGCCGAACGTGCCCTCGGCTACCAGCCGGTGGTAAGCTTCCGTGACGGTCTCCGGCAGACCGTCGAGTGGTTCCAGGGGGATGGCGCGAAGCAGTTCGGTTTGCCGGCCGCCGCGTGTGTCACGAGCAGGTAGCGCCGCGGGTTTGATGCGAGAGGCAGGAGCTCCGGCGGTGAGCACGATTCTGCGAGACCTTCGCGTCTGCTTTGTGGTGGGCACCCTGGGCCACGGCGGTGCCGAGCGCCAGCTCTACTACATGCTTCGCGCGTTGAAAGCCAGTCAGGCGCAGCCGCACGTGCTCTGCTTGACCACCGGGGAGTATTGGGAAGGTCCGATCCGGGAGCTGGGAATCCCGGTGAGCTATGTGGGGGACCAGCCGTCGCGCCTGGCTCGAGCGCTCGCCATCAGTGCCGCGGTTCGCGCGCTCCGTCCGCATCTGGTTCAGAGCGCCCACTTCTACACAAACCTCTACGCCGTCGTTGCGGCTCGGGCCGCGCGGCTGCCGGAGATTGGCGCCATTCGGAGTAACGTGATCAGTGAGCTGGCGGCGCACCCGCGTCCCCTCGGGTCCTGGAGTCTTCGGTGGCCCCGTCTCCTCGCCGCCAATTCGATGCGCGGCGTGGAAAATGCCGTGCGGTTCGGACTTCCGTCAGCGCGCCTGGCATACCTCCCGAACGTGGTCGACACGGATCGGTTTCAGCCGGGCGCAGAGCGTCAGGCCCCCGTTTGCATCCTGGGAGTCGGACGCCTGGCCGAGCCGAAGCGATTTGACCGCTTTCTCGACGTGCTGGCGCGTGTGAGGACGCAGATACCGGCCGTTACCGCGCTGATTGCTGGGGATGGTCCCGAGCGAGAGCGGCTGCTGCGGCAGGCGGCCGATCGAGACCTCGATCGCTCTCTTCAGTGGCTGGGGATGGTCGAGGATACTCCGGCCGTGTTTCGCCGTTCGGACCTCCTGCTGCTGACTTCCGACTATGAGGGTACCCCGAACGTGCTCCTCGAGGCGCAGGCCGCCGGACTTCCGGTAGTGGCGACGCGGGTTGGCGGAGTGCCGGAGGTGATCGCAGACGGTGAGACCGGGTTTATGGCGGAGCGCGACGACCTGGATGGTCTGGTAGCACGAACGCTCACTCTGGTGCGCGATCGCGAGACCCGCACCCGCATGGGGCGCGCGGCCCGGCAGCACGTGTTGAGGCACTTCTCCGTCAGCTCCCTTCCGGGCAGTCTGGCACAGCTCTACTCCCGAAGGCTCGCGTGAGGAAGAGGGCCAGTCGGGGACGCTCAAACGGATCAGTCTCCCGCGTGGAGGCCGCTCAGGCCAGCGCCGACAATGTCTCCGACGAGTGGCGACGTCCCGCGTCCCGGCCGAGTAGCGCCCCGGCCCTGCGAGGCCATCCGACTCTGCGCGCCGGGCAAATTGGACCAGCCGGCGCGATTTGACTTCCCGACGGCCCGGCGGTGCGGAAAGTGCCAACGCTCCTTCCGGCCGGACCGAGGCAGCGGATGCGCTAGCAACAAAGCGCACGTGTTCGAGAACTGCACTGGGCGTCACCCGAAAGCGGGTTGGATTCGCCATCGACTAATTGGTAGCCTCGTGGAACTTCATTTGCCAAGAGCTCGGAAGCCGCTGCGGATCGGTGCGCGGATCAATTCGATGTCGGCGAGCTTCGATCACGAAGCTTCTCGTGCATTGTTCCTGGTAGCTCACGCCGTTTTCGGTGTCCTGCTGATGGAGATGAAGTTCTTAGGCCTGGTTCACGCGGCTATCGTCGTGCTGCTGGGACTGAGATTTGCGTCTCGCCCCGCTTCCACGCCTGCCACGGTCGGCTTGCTCTCCTACCTGGTCGCCTCTGAAGTGCTCTGGAGAGTAAGCGGTATGGTCCCCTCGTGGGAGTTCGCGAAATACGCGTTCGCGGCAGTCTGTGGCGTTGCACTTCTGCGTCGTCGCTCGCAGACTCTGATCGGTGGCTTAGCGCTCCTCTACTTTATACTGCTAATACCTGCTACATCTCTGACGCTGTCCCAACTACCACTGGGGGTGGCACGTAGAGAGATCGCCTTCAACCTCTCCGGTCCACTCGCTTTGTCGATGGGCATCATGTACTTTTCGGGGATACGGATCAGTCAGATAGGGCTGCAGCGTGCCTTATTCACATTCGCTGGCCCCGTGGTCGCTCTCCTGGCCGCGGCCGCTTACCACATGGCCAGTTTTGAGGCCATTACGTTCAATTCAGAAGCAATGGATCAAGCGAGTGCCGGGTTTGGACCAAATCAGGTATCGGTTCTACTGGGGCTGGGGATG
Organism: Armatimonadota bacterium; assembly: GCA_046292385.1. Lineage (GTDB taxonomy): Bacteria > Armatimonadota > SYMT01 > SYMT01 > SYMT01 > JBKBRF01. Next base: position 162,547 of record JBKBRF010000001.1, read on the forward strand.
CTGTCGCTCGTCGTGTATTTGCTCACCAGTCGCGAGACGATGCGCATGCGGATCGTCATCGGCACGATGGCGGTGGGCATGCTGATCCAGGGGTTGCTCACGTTCGCACGTGCTGGAACTGGGGCGGCGATAATCTCGCTCTTGGCGGTAGGGTTGTTCCTGGCGCGGAGCCGGCGGCATCGCATCTCTCTGGGTCTCCTCTTCGCAGGGAGTCTGCTATTCGTGCAAATCCTCATCCCGGTAATGAACGAGTATACGGGAGGGATGCTCCAGCAGCGCTATCAGGAAGTCTCTCATTCACGACGGGAAATCATGATTTTAGCCGACCTGAGGGTGTGGGAGGAACACCCATTGTTTGGTTCTGGAGTTGGGCTAGCTAAAGCAGCGCGAAGTGAGGTCTATGGGACTTATGTTACCTCGCACACGGAGTACTCCCGATTAGTCGCAGAGCATGGTAGCCTCGGGTTTGTCTCACTCGGGATACTCGCTTTCCTCGCCGTATACCTGGTTTTCAGGGCGCCATCCGGTCTCTTTAGAGCCGTAACCGTTGGACTCGTCTTGTCCGCAGTGATCTACATGGGTACGAACGGTATGCGACTTGCCGTGCCGGCGTTTCTGTTGGGGATTGTCTCCTGCCAGTGGTACACCGGATCACCTTCCGGGGTACCGCGCCTGCTGCGGGGGCCTACGCTCGCTGGTGAAGGGGACGGTCTGAAACCGGGATAAGGTGCGGGTAAGAAGTTCTGCCGGGTTCGCACCTTGGATTAAAGTCAACACGGTTCAGATAGGCACTCCTCACCGCTGGCCGCCTGGCTGGGTCCCAGGCAGCATCCAGGCACGGAACCGCTCGCCCGGACGGCCGCCGGCGAGCTAGGACCGATCCTCATTTGAACCGTATTGGGACTAAACTCGAGACTGCAGAAGTCAAAGCCCGGACCCGATCCGGGGACTATACCCGCGCGGGCTCGGACCAGCCGGTCCGAAAAGCTGGAGCGACTTCCTGCCTACCCCTTGACCAACGGGATGCGTCTTGTAGTGCGGCTTGCTGCTAGGGCTGGTGTCCAGCGGAATGGCGCTCAGTTGGTTGCCCGCCCCTCGGGGAGCCACGCCCAGTGCCGACAGCAATGCTCCCTCCAAGCGGCTTACCGAAGCGCTATGACCCGGCTCGGTGAATATGCCTGGGTCAGCCTCGGTTGGGACGAAAGGGTGGAAGGGTGTGAGACCGCGCGTTTGCTTGGTTGGGCCGATGGTAGGGCGAAATGCCGGCTACGTCACGACGCAGGGCGAGATCTTGACGGATCATCTAGGTGAGGCTGGCTATGCGACCCTCTGCGTCTCCGCGCATCCCAATCGGTATCTGCGCCTGCTCGACATGGCCCAGACTGTGGTACGTCAACGGCACGGCTACGACCTGATCATCCTTCAAGTCTATAGCGGCGCCAGCTTCGTTTTCGCCGACCTCGTCTCGGCGCTGGCAGTGCGGCTAAAGAAGCCGGTTGTGTTCCACCTCCATGGCGGAGCACTCCCTCAGTTCATCCGAAGCCGTCCAGCCTGGGGGCGCCGGGTACTCGCGCGAGGTAGCGCGATGGTCGCGCCCTCCCGCTACCTGGTCAACGCAGTGGCAGAACACGGCTTCAAGGCTGAGATGATTCGCAACATCGTCGATGTTGCACACTACCCGTTCCGTCACCGACTCAATCTGCGCCCACGTTTGTTTTGGATGAGAGCCTTCGAACCGGTCTATAACCCGGAGATGGCAGTTCGAACTCTGGCGGAGCTCCGCAGGCGGGTTCCGGATGCTAGGCTAGTGATGGCCGGCCAGGCGAAGGGTCTGGAACAACGGACGGCGCAGCTGGCGGAGGACCTAGGCGTGGCTCCGGCGATCCACTTCCCCGGTTTCGTCAACCTGCCAGGCAAGTTGAAGTACGCGGAGGAAAGCGATCTCTTCCTGAACACCAACCGGATCGATAACACGCCGGTCGGGGTGGTGGAAGCCTGCGCGTTCGGGCTGCCCGTGGTGGCCACCAGGGTAGGCGGGCTTCCGCACCTCCTCACGGAAGGCGAGACAGGGCTGCTGGTTCCCTCCGAGGACTACCAAGCGGCGGCGGAGGCGGCTACTCGTCTCCTTAGTGATCACGAACTCGCGGGACGACTTTCCTCGCAGGGACGCCGGCTGGCAGAAGAGTTTTCGTGGAATAACGTGCTTCCACGCTGGGAGCAGATCTTTCAAAGGGTCCTTGCCGGTTGAGCGGCGATCGATGGCTAGATAACGGGGCTGCGGTCCGTGGTCCAGAGTGGCACGTAGGCAGGACAGGATGACGATGAACGAGCTTAGCAAGCCCAAGCTCCATTGGCAGCAGCGTAGCTGGACCTGGTTACTCCAGAAGGTATTGCTCCCTGCTGGCGACATAGCCTTCGGACAGAAGATGCAGCGCCGGTTGGACTTCTTGGAGGTGGCGCAATGGTGGGATCGGGAGCGAATCATCGCTTACCGGAACGAGCAACTGCAGAAGCTGATCCGGATCTCCTATCAAGAGGTCCCCTTTTACCGTGAACTGTTGGATCAGCACGGCGTGAAGCCGCAGGAGATTCGTTGCGCTGCCGATCTCCAGCGCATTCCCATCATCCAAAAGGCGATGCTGCGGGAAGGCTATCCCGACCGGACGACTCGCGCTACGGGGTTGAAGACCTTCGAGTGGGCGACGTCGGGTTCCACGGGGCTAAATCTGCGCGTGCGCCTGGACTGCGAGACCACCGGCTGGTTTCGCGCGTCGTTCATGCTGGCGCTCCGCTGGGCCGGTTGGGCCGAGGGGGAGCCGCACCTCCAGACCGGCATGACACTGAAGCGAAACCTAGAGCGGAAGCTCAAGGATGCGCTGATGGGCTGCCGGTACGTATCAGCCTTCGATTTGACGGATGAGCACCTGGATCACGCGCTCGACCTGATGGAGCGCCACCGCATCTATCATCTCTGGGGCTATCCGGGGAGCCTCTACTGCATCGCCCGGCGCGCCCGGGAGCGCGGCTGGAATGTGCCGCTGCGGTCCGTGGTGACCTGGGGTGACACGCTGTACCCCCAGTATCGTCAGGTCCTTCAGGAGACATTCGGAACCTTCGTCACGGATACCTATGGCTGCTCGGAAGGCATGCATATTGCCGCGCAGTGCGGGACGGGCACACACTACCATCTGCACGCTCTCGACGTCATCGTCGAGTACCTAGATGAGGCGGGCGATCCGGTGCCTCCCCGTACTCCCGGCAGCCTGGTGATCACGCGGCTGCACCCGGGCCCCATGCCGCTCATTCGTTATCGCATAGGCGATGTAGGGATGAGCGGCGGTGACCGGATCTGCGGCTGCGGTCGCGGCTACGAAGTGATGGAGAGGATCGAGGGTCGCGACACCGACATCATCGTGACCCCTTCCGGGAACCGGCTCATCGTTCACTTCTTCACAGGGCTGATCGAGCATTTTCACGACGTCGACACGTTCCAGGTGGTCCAGGAAACGACTGACACCATGGTGGTGCGGCTGGTGCCCCGCCAACAGTTCGATCCCTCCACCCCAGAGCGCATCGTGCAGACGCTCAAGCAGCACGGCGCCGCCGACATGCAGATCGAGACAGAACTGGTGGATGAGATCCCGGTATCTCCGTCCGGAAAGCGTCGCTTCGTGTTCAGCAAAGTGGCGAGGACCGCTTCGGAGGCGCCGGTGAGTGCCGAGCGCTAGTCGCGATATCTGTTTCAGGGAGCACCTATCAACGGCGTAACGCCTTCGGCCTATGCGTATTCTTCTCCTGTGTCACTATTTCGCGCCGGAGCCGGGCGCACCGTCCGCGCGGCTGTCGGAACTGGGCCGGGCCTGGGTACACGCCGGTCACGACGTGGAAGTGGTTACCTGTTTCCCGAACCATCCAACGGGGGTGGTCTCGCCCGAGTTCCGCGGCCAGCTCTGCAGCTCCGAGGAACGGGATGGCATGCGCGTCTTCCGGAACTGGGTCTATGCCACGCCCAACGAAGGAGTGGTGAAGAAGACTCTCGGCCACCTGTCGTTCATGATCTCCGGTCCTCTGTTCAGTCTATTCCGTGTAAAGCGTCCAGACGTGGTGGTAGTGAGCTCTCCCACGTTTTTCTCTCTCTTCTCGGGCTACCTCTTCTCGCGCCTGCGGGGAGCGCCACTGGTGGTGGAGATCCGGGACCTGTGGCCGGCGGCGATCGTGGAGCTCGGGGTCCTCAAGAGCAAGGCGATCATCGGTTTCCTGGAAGCCCTGGAGATGTGGGCCTATCGCAAGGCCGCGCACGTGGTGGTCGTTACTCGCTCCTTCAAGGACAACCTGGTAGCGCGCGGCGTGCCGGAGGCGAAGATCTCGGTGGTGACCAACGGGGTCGACCTCGAGCGATTCTCGCCCGGGCCCGCGTCCGCCGCGGTAGAGGAGGACCTCCATTGCGCTGGCAAGTCGTTAGTCCTCTACATCGGCGCGTTTGGAATCTCCCAGGGACTCGCCACCATCCTGGAGGTCGCAAATCTGCTTCGTGACCGGGACGACATCGTCTTCGGGTTGGTGGGAGAGGGGGCGGACCGCGAGAAGCTGCTCCAGCGTGCGGCCGAGCTGGGGCTTAAAAACGTACGGTTCCTCGGGGCGCAGCCGAAAGACCGGATGGTAGAGTTCTACCGAACCGCCGCCGTGTGCCTGGTGCCGCTGCGCAACGTTCCCCTGTTCAAGACCTTCATCCCCTCCAAGATGTTCGAGATTCTGGCCAGCGGCAGTACCATCGTAGCCAGTCTCGAGGGCGAGGCGGAAGAGATCCTGGAGCGATCCGGCGGAGCTCGAGTGGTCGCCCCGGAAGATGCTGGGGCAATCGCGCGGGCGCTGTTGGAGTTAGTTGACAATCCAGAGCTTCGGCGGACACTGGGGAGATCGGGACGAGATTTTGTAGCCGCGAACTACTCCCGTACGCGTTTGGCAGAGACATACGCCACCACCCTGGCGACCATTCGAAAGGCAGGGGACGGCCGATGATGCTCGTAACGGGTGCCACCGGCTTTACCGGTGAACAGGTGGTGCGGCAACTGGCGGAGCGTGGCGAGCGCCCTCTCTGTCTCACGCGCGCATCCAGCGACACACGCGTGGTCGATGAGTTGGGATTGGCTCGGCGCCAAGGTGACCTGGACGACCTGGAAAGCCTGGTGCGGGCATTCGAGGGCGTCCAGGTACTGGTGAATATTGCCTCACTTGGCTTTGGACACGCCTCCAACATCATGGAAGCGTGCCGGCACGCTCGAGTCCGGCGGGCCATCTTCGTGAGCACCACTGCGATTTTCACCCGCCTCAACGCCGCCACCAAGGCAAGGCGGCTCGACGCGGAGCAGAGAATCCAGTCGAGCGCGCTGGACTGGACGATCCTACGGCCGACGATGATCTACGGCAACGAGCGGGATCGGAACATGTGCCGCCTGGTGTGCTACGTGGCGCGCTGGCCGGTGATGTTCGTGGCCGGAGCGGGGAAGTATCTGCAGCAGCCGATCCACGTGGAAGATCTCGCGCGAGCGATTGTCAGCAGTATCGACCGTCCGGCAACCCACCGTAAGGCATACAATGTTTCGGGTCGGCAGCCGCTCACCTTCAATGAGGTGATCGACACGACCGCCGCTGCGGTGGGACGCCGTGTTCGGCGGATCCACGTTCCGCTGCGACCGGTGGTCTCCGCGTTGAGCGTCTACGAACGGCTCACGCCGAAACCGCTGCTGAAGGCTGAACAGGTGCTCCGCCTGGAAGAGGACAAGAGCTTTCCCCACGAGGAGGCGGTGCGAGATTTCGGGTTCACCTCCCGTACATTCGACGAAGGGATTCGACAGCAAGTGGCACGGATGCGCCAGAAGGGGCTTATCTAGCCGCGCAACTGATCTGACCAACTCTATGACCGGCCCGTTACCCCTGCTGTTCCTGGTCTTTCTGATCTCCGTTGCCGCCTGGTGCACCCCGGTCAGCTCTACGACCGACGGATGTGGACCCTTTTCATTGACGAGTTCAGGCTCCTCGAACCAGGCCACTACCTCGGTATTCGATCTGGTGACGACGCGCGCTTGCCAGGAAGCAGCGGTGCCGGCGAAGGTCGTGCGCGAATGTTCGAGATCCTAGTCGGCTCATCTGCGTGAGCTTGTGCTCGGGGCCTCGGTGGTTCTAACTCACGACTTGACGAGGCGGATCAGCCTAAACCTTTCGGAGCACTAACTGTTCGGCCTGTTTAGCCCTGCGGAAAGGATTTGGAATTGAGAACTTGGCGAGAGCTGTCTTCAGATGACGCGGAGCGCTCTACACAGCAGCTACTGAAGAAAGGTGCATCGTTGTTTCAGATGCCTTACTGGAACGAACCGTTGCGCCGGCCGCTAGTAGAGCCGCGCTATTTAACCTACGGCAGTGATAAGGCGCCTACGGCATGGGCTGCGCTTCTTGCCATAGGCCCACCATGCGCTCGCCTTGGATTGCTCCAGCGAGGCCCCGTATCTTTGGTCGATGAGCCATTGAATCACATCGCCATTCGTGATCTTATACACTGGGCGGGATCGAAAGGGTTTTTTGCCGTCCGGATCTCAGGCGTCGACGCGGAAGAGCAGAGTCGGATCACTACGTCAGTAGAATGCGAGCACTCGGAACCATTTCCCTATTATAAGAGTGCAGATCACGATCTTGTCGTTTCTCTTGAATCCGACTGTACGGAGATCCTGTCCGGGTTTCAAAAGATTGCTCGCCAAGAGATTCGATACGCAGAGCGAGCTGGGTTTCGCATCCATATGACTGACAGCTCTGCAGACTTTTCGAGGCACTGGAGTCTTTTTTCCGATTTGGCGTCTCGTAAGGGGCTCTCTTTCCGATCTGTCACGAGCTACCTCAAGCTCATCGATCGGTGTAAGAAGTACGGCGCAGTTCGCATCTTCATAGCCGAAACACCCAGCGGAACGCCGGTTCAGATGGTACTGACCATTCGTGACGCAACCACAGCGCACTACGTCTCTGGAGCGCTAGATGTTGATGCTCTGGGGAATCTACCTAGTCCTGCCACATTGGTGCAATGGCGCGCGATGTGCGAATGGAAGTCGGTCGGGGTCACTCGATACAGTCTTGGCACACGATCAGGGCCAGTGTACGCCTTCAAACGAAAGTTCCGGCCAGACGAGCTATCCTACCCAAGTCCCGCAACGCTGGTAACTGGTCGAGCACGCTATGGAATCTGGAAGTTCGTTCTGTCGCAGATGAAACTAAGAAAGTCATCGCTTCGACGTTTGCTGAGGTAAGGTGTGCTGCGATGATTGGACGGTTCACTCGCGGTTTACGGCCGCGTTCTATCGATCTGTTGCTCTACTCGGGGGAGAAGCGGCCACATCCGGTAGCGCCTCCGCAGGGTTTGCTTATCGCAAAGTACACTTTCGAGCTTCCAAGCGGTGATATGACTATCGATCGACGCCTTAGCCCTAGAAGAACCTGTTACGTTGCCTCGTGTAATGGAAGTAGGGTGCACGAAAGTTGGATTAGATACGATGTTCAACTGCCACAGCAGTTTGGATATGGCTGTCTTCCAGTAATCGGCGATTGCGTAACACGTGCCGAATTCCGCGGGAAACGGATTTTCCCCACAGTCCTTCAGCATATTCTTAACGACATGGACAGCCCCGAGGCTTACATCTTGGTGTCGCCTGATAATGTCTCGTCGGTTAGGGGCATCGAGCGTGCGGGCTTCCAGTTCGTGGAGCGACTTCGTGGTATTAGAGTAGGACCATTGCTTTGGAAGCGGCGCGCGAAGCTATAGAGGGGATCGGATGATCGAATTGAGTCCGCCGCACCTTCGAACTGACGAAGGTGAATACAATGTGGCTGCCCAAGCCTGGAAAGCCGTAGCTGATTCCGCATGGACATTCGACACTCCGTGTATTCAGTTTCACGCCACTCTCCGCGGTCCGGAGATTCTATTACGAGCCAGTGTCACTGCCAGTGCTCGGCTCGAGTGGTGTGCGGTCGAGTTCTGTCTCCCCTGCCCTGCTCGGCCATATATGGTGGATCGGTATTTACGAAGTACTTCCATAACAGCGAGATCCTACTTGCCAAGTGGATCACGCTTGTTGGTGCGATGGAATGATGGTGATGCGACTGCAGAACTTCGCTCGGTTGCTGGGTACGGGGCCTTCTGTGTCAGCTGGGGCAATGGAGTACTGCGCGTAGTGGTGCCGCTGGATGCAGCCGCCTTTCATCCGTCATGGAATCTGTTGGAAGGCACCGCTTCTACCGCGTCGCCAGTGCGAAGACCAGGTGAGGAATTCCGAGCGATACTGCACCTTAAGAGAGGGGTGCCGGCGATGGCAATCCCCGGCCGATTTCCTGAAGGACGCGACGCAGCGATCGTGATTACTGACCACTGCGATTTTGACACTGTGGAAAGTACTAGAAAGTTCCTTGATGAGTGGCTAGACCGCGGTCTTCGCATCACGAAAGGTGCTTTTGCTCGACTGCAACCTCCCACCGGACGGGCCGCTGCCGCGACCTTGCAAAACGTAGAGTACAGCCAGATATTGCGGAAGCTTCATGAGGACGGTAGTGAAATCGCACCTCATGGTCTAGCAGAAAGCGGCCAAATCGCTGAAGAAGACTATCTAATAACTCTCCAGGAATTCGTGAGCCAATGGAAGCCCGAGACCTGGATTGATCATGGACGCTCGCTGAATTATTGTCTAAGCATGGGTGGGGATAGTGAGCCGTACAGGCTTTCGGACACGCTGCGACGGAATGGATTCATCGCGCTGTGGTCCTATCACGACATACCATTTCTTCCGATTAGCTCACTGAATATGCTCTCGCCAGATCGCGCGCGGTTTTTACCGACAACCCGCTTGGTTCTTCGGGAGTTCGTCCGCGGTCGTCCCTTGATAGCGGCTCATCACGTTCGAACCGCCATGCGTGCCGCAGACGATGTGTTTGCTTATAAGTTCCTCGCCTGGCTGATGTCATTGGTCCGCCAGATAGTCTTCAATGGGAGGTCTAGCCGCAAGTCTCTGAAGGGAATTATAGAATTGATGCAGCGCAGGACGCATGCCGGTGAGCAGCGCTCACCGCACACGCGATTTGAACTGCAGCAGTATGCACCCACCGTCTATTCAAAGTCTTGTCACCCTCTCCCCGCAGGGGACCTCCTGCTGTTTGCTACACAGGAAGTAAATCATCTGGCGGATGTTTACACGCCTAGTGCTGTCCAGCGGTTGGTCAGTGAGCGGGGTCTGCACATTGGCCATTGCTATCTCACCTGTCCATTGCCCTATATTAATGGCCTCTGGCAGTCACCTGGCAGCATCTCCTCAGAGTGGCGCAGATTCCTGGACGCACTGCAGCGCGAGGTGAGTTCGGGACGTCTATGGAACCCTACTCTAGGTGAACTAGCTCGCTGGACAGAAGCAGCGTCTGCTGTGGAGGTCATCGCGGACAGTAATGCGATTACATTGCGGAACACGTCGGGGTCGAGGGTAAAGGGATTTACGATTCTTGTTGAGTCCGGCAGAGAGATTCAAGGGGACTGGGTAACAGGGATGCGGGATTGGGAGGATTGGACTGCCGTGTGGGGAGATATCCCTCCAAAGGCAACGGTGTCGCTGCGACTGGTCGAAGCATGAGCTGCGATGGTTCTAGAGGCTGGTAAGCAGGGCTTTCCTGACCTGGAATTGAGAGCCGGCGAAGATCTTCATGGGTGACGTCGCCAGCGGTAGGCTGGGATATACCTTTGCACTGGTGACTCTCTCCGCGGGGGCATCAGCCTGCTGCTCGGACTGGTGGTCTGGGCGAGCTGGAGCGGCCCTCCATGATGGCTACCATCCCTGCTAGTGACGGCCCTTCTGCTGCTGGGCGTCTGGGCTTGCTGTCAGTCGCTCGCGCCCAAAGCCTAGGCCCGAGGTAGGTTCGGCCGCTCTGGCGCCGCGCCGTTAACGGGAAACGCACCGATGGATCTGATCTGCGTCGTGGGCGCTCGCCCTAACTTCATGAAGGTAGCGGCGATCCTCGCGGCTGCCGGCTCCCGTCCCGAGCTCCGGTGCCGCCTGGTGCATACGGGCCAACACTATGACCGCCGGATGTCGACGCTCTTCTTCGAAGAGCTTGGGCTGCCCGAGCCAGATCACTACCTAGGGGTGGGATCCGGTAACCACGCGCAGCAGACCGCAGAGGTGATGCTGCGTTTCGATGCGGTATTGGAACGACAGCCCGCTGACGCGGTGCTGGTGGTCGGGGACGTCAACTCGACCATCGCCTGCGCGCTAGTAGCCGTCAAGCGCGGAGTGCCGGTGATTCACGTGGAAGCGGGACTCCGCAGCGGCGACCGCACGATGCCGGAAGAGGTAAATCGCGTCCTTACCGACCAGATCTCCGATCTGCTTTACACCACCGAGCGGGAAGCGGAGGTCAACCTGCGGGGCGAGGGAATACCCGCAGAACGGGTGCGCTTTGTGGGAAACGTAATGATTGACACCCTCTTCACGCATCTGGAGACGGCGCGGAAGAGCGACATCACCCAGCAAATTGGGCTGACCCCGGGCGAATATGCACTCTGCACCTTGCACCGGCCCTCCAACGTTGATACCGAGTCCGGCACCCACAACCTGCTCCAGGCGATTGAAGTCCTGGCCAGGTGCCTGCCGGTGGCGCTACCCCTGCATCCGCGCACGCGCGCTAAGCTGCAGGAGTTTCAACTCTTGCGCCGCCTTTCCGAGAACCCGGCGGTTCGCCCCATGGAACCGCTTGGTTACTTGGAGTTCTTGGCGCTAATGGATCAGGCCCGCGTGGTGTTGACCGACTCTGGCGGTATCCAGGAAGAGACCACGGCGCTAGGTGTGCCCTGCCTGACCTTCCGAGAGAACACTGAGCGGCCAGTCACAATCAGCCACGGAACGAACCGGCTGGTAGGTTGCAGCGTCACAGAGCTTGAGCGAGCACTGGATGAAGTCCTCTCACAGCCCGCTCGCATCGACCGCAGGCCGGAACTGTGGGATGGTCAGGCCGCTCCCCGTATCGTCGTGGATCTGCTGGCTTGGTGGTCAGCCCGCACTTCGTGAAACGAATCAACACATCAGCTGTCCGCAGTAGGCGACCGGGCTGCCACAAGAGTTAGTCTCGAATTGTGTGGATGACGTAGAAGCCCAAGCGGCGTATCCTCCCTTGAGTAGCGACCAACTACGACAAGAAGCAATGGCCCCCCGCGTTCCCGGAGCAAGCGAGCATAGAGTTTGTCCCAACCCTGGATGCTCGAGGCCTGCCGGTGCGCGGGGGTGCGGCGCGGGGTGTTCGTGAGCACGACTTCCCTCTTCACGCGCCTGAGCTCCAGGACCAAGCCGATCCGGGTGGCGGCGGAAGAAGCAATTCGGGCGAGCGGACTGGAGTGGACGATCCTGCGGCCGACGATGATCTATGGCACGGAGCGAGACCGGAACATGTGCCGCCTGGTGCGGCACCTGGCCCGCTGGCCGGTGATGTTCGTGGCCGGGAGCGGATCCAGTCTCCAGCAGCCGGTCCACGTTGAAGACCTGGCGCGGTCGATCGTCGCCTCCGTGTTTCTCCGGGAGGCGATCGGCAGGGAGTACAATCTCTCCGGGAAGCGTCCCCTGACGTTTAACGAGGTCATCGACACCACGGCCCGGGCTCTCGGGCGACGGGTGCCGAGACTGCACGTGCCGCTGCGTCCGGTTGCGCGGGTGCTGGCGCTGCAGGAGAAGCTCACCTCTCGCCCGTTTCTCCGGGCGGAGCAGGTGCTGCGACTGGAAGAAGACAAGGCGTTTCCGCACGAGGCGGCCGCCTCCGATCTCGACTTCGCTCCGCGTGACTTCGAAGAAGGGATCCGGGGCGAGGTGGAGCGGATGCGCTCTCTCAAGCTGGTTTGAGGCTCGGAACAGCTCGGCCGGACTCCGTTCATGACCAGCCAGATCCTCCTTTTAGCGGCGGCGCTTGCCCTCTCCACGGTCGCCACCGGGCTCGTCCGGGTGCTGGCGCTCCGCTGGGGCGTGCTCGACATTCCGAACGCCCGCAGCTCCCACACCCGGATCACCCCGCGGGGCGGTGGTCTGGCGATTGTTTTCGTCTATCTCGCCTCCGTGCTGGTGCTCGCGAGCTGGGGCACGATCCCCGGGAATTACGCGCTCGCGCTGCTCGGCGGGCTTGCCATCGCGGTGGTCGGCTGGATTGACGACCGACGGGGGCTTTCGCCCGCCAAGCGGGCGGCGGTCCACGCATCCGCCGCGGCCTGGGCGGTCTTCTGGGCCGGCGGCCTCCCGGAGGCTCGGCTGGGCGCCCTGGTGTTGCCGCTGGGCGCGCTCGGGGCAGTGCTGGCGGTCGTGGGCATCGTCTGGACGATCAACCTCTACAACTTCATGGATGGGATCGACGGGCTGGCAGGGCTCCAGGCGGTGGTAGTGGCGGGAGCCGGGGGCCTGCTTCTTAGCGCCGCGGGGCTGGGCGGGCTGGCGATGAGCGCGTGGCTTCTCGGGGCAGCGAGCCTCGGCTTTCTTTTCTGGAATTGGCAGCCAGCCCGGATCTTCATGGGCGACGTCGCGAGCGGCATGCTCGGCTACACCTTCGCGGTCATTGCGCTCTTTAGCGAAAACGCCGGCGGCGTGCCTCTCGTCGGCTGGGCTATCCTGCTGGGCGTGTTCATTACCGACGCCACCGCGACGCTGATCCGGCGCCTGCTGCAGAGGAAGAAGTGGTACGAGGCGCACCGGGAGCACGCGTTCCAGAGGGCAGTGCAGCACGGCTTTTCACACGCGAGGGTGACCCTCGCCGTAGCGGCGATCAACGGGCTCCTCGCCGCGGCCGTGTGGCAGGCTTTGCGGCAGCCGACCGCGCTGCTGCCGGCGCTGTGCGTCTCTGCGGTCGCGCTCACCCTGATCTGGGCGTGGTGCCAGTCGCTTGCGCCCAAGACACCCTGAGGGTGTGTCCGGCTATTCCTGATCCGTGGGAGAGCGAGCAAGGGAGAGTGGGGGAGTGGAGAGTCGCCCTCGTCAGCAGCTTCTCAAGCGCGCTCTCTGGCCGACTCTCTCCGGGCAAATCCACCCCTCCATCCCGGCCTGACGGCGTGGCGGTTGGGCGTGGAGTGGGTCCTCTACGGATGGAGGCAAGGTCTCATGTACGAAACTGGACTTGCTATTCAGCGTCATTAGCCGTATGACATCTTTTGGGACGTGGATGTGGGCGGAAGTCCGTCCGCCCACGGAGCCCCTGCCTGCTCGTGCTCCCTTACCAGCAGCTGACGAGTCACCAGTTTTTGCCCCGAGATCGGGATCGCTGTGCTGACCAGCGCCGGCGCCAACCGGGACAAGCGCACCGCTTGAGCTTGCCGCCATCGTTGCAGGGGATAGCCGCTCGCCGGGCTGGCGCTACAGCATTGAGAGACGTTATGTCACGTGTCAATCGGCTAAAAGGCCGACTGCTCCAGATACTGCTCACGCCGCTGCGGCCGCTCCTGAGCCAGCTCCCCCTCCTGCGGAATCGCCACTACCTGCTGTTCGACGCGATAGTGCTCTGTCTCACGCCGCTTATCGCCTTGCTCCTGCGGGTGGAGACTTTGGCTAACGCGGAGCGGTACGAGCAGGCGCTGCTGACCTACACCATCGTCGGGTTAGTGGTGCGCGTGCCGATGCTCTACGCCTTCGGGCTGTACCGGCGCTTCTGGCGCTTCGCTACCGTGGACGAGCTGGCGTACAGCACGCTGGCGGTAACGACGGCGACGGTGGTGATGTCGGCCGTGTTCGTCTGGTGCCGCGGGTTCGGGGCCCTGGACGCGCCTCCACTGCCACGCTCGGTGCCGCTCATCGAGGCGATGCTCGTCCTCGGTCTGATCGGCAGCACCCGCTTCAGCGCGCGCATCGCTCACCGGCTCTTGCGCCAGCCGGACCAGGATGCCAAGCTGGCCCTGGTGGTCGGCGCCGGCAACACGGGGCAGATGATCGTGCGAGAGCTGCAGATGAACCCGGCAGCCGGGATGTATGCCGTCGGCTACGTGGATGACGATCCGGCAAAGCGGGGCGTGAAGATCCTGAACGTGCCGGTCCTGGGCACCTGCGAGGACCTACCGCAGCTGCTGCGCGAGCACAAGATCGAGCAGGTCATCATCGCGATGCCTACCGCCACCGGCCTCGCCATCCGCGAGACGACGGCGCGCTGCCAGGCCGCGGGGGTGCCGACGAAGATCGTCCCCGGCATGTCGGAGATCCTGGACGGCTCGATCAGCGTGGAGCAGCTCCGCAACGTCCAGATCGAGGACCTCCTGCGCCGGGAGCCGGTGCAGACCGACATCCAGGCGGTGCGGGACTTGATCCGCGGAAAGCGGGTCCTGGTCACCGGCGGCGGCGGCTCGATCGGCAGCGAGCTCTGCCGGCAGGTGCTCCGCTGCGCGCCGAGCGAGCTCGTGATCGTCGGTCACGGGGAGAACTCGGTCTTCGAGATTCAGAACGAGCTGCTGCGGTACGTGCAGCAGACCTTCCCGGACGACCGCGGGCATACCCCGGCTCCGATGATCCACGCTACGATCGCCGATATCCGCTTTCCCGCGCGGATCCGGATGACGATCTCCCGTTTCCGGCCGGACATCATCTTCCATGCCGCCGCGCACAAGCACGTGCCGCTGATGGAGGCGCACCCCGCGGAGGCGGTTTCCAACAACGTGCTCGGCACGAAGCACCTGCTCGACGCGGCGCTGGAGTTCGGGGTCGAGAACTTCGTGATGATCTCGACCGACAAGGCGGTCAACCCGACGAGCGTGATGGGTGCCACCAAGCGCGCCGCGGAGCTGTTCGTACTCGATGCCGCGCGGCGCTCCGGCAAGCCGTATGTGGCGGTCCGGTTCGGCAACGTGCTCGGCAGCCGCGGCAGCGTCATCCACACCTTCAAGCGGCAGATCGCCGCGGGCGGTCCGGTCACCGTCAGCCATCCCGAGATGCGCCGGTTCTTCATGACGATCCCGGAAGCGGTGCAACTCGTGCTGCAGGCCTCCGTGCTCGGTACGGGCGGGGAGATCTTCCTGCTCGACATGGGAGAGCCGGTCAAGATCAGCGACCTGGCGCAGGACCTGATCCGACTCTCCGGGCTGGAGGTCGGCCGGGATATCGAGGTCGTCTACAGCGGCATCCGCCCGGGAGAGAAGCTCTACGAGGAGCTGTTCGTGCCCGGTGAGACCTACCGGCCGACCTGCCACGAGAAGATCCTGATCGCGACGAACTCCAGCTCCTTCGTCCCCAAGGCGCTCCCCGCTACCCTGGATAGCCTCCGCGCCGCCGTCTCCGCCAACGACGACGTCGCAGTCATCGAGTGTCTGCAGGATCTGATTCCGGAGTACCGCGAGTACCGTGCGGAAGCGAGGCTGACCTCCCCCGCCGACGGTGATCTACTGAAGCCACAGCTCCCCGATCTGGCGTTCGCATCCGGGAAAGTAGGCTCTGCACAGTGACGTAGACCTCCCCGATCATCCGAGCGAAGGTAAGAAGGTAAGACCAGAGTGTTCCTTCTGAGATACATCTCAAGGGGCAGACCTGCTGGTTGGGCCGTCGTTTCCCCGGCGGCGGCCGTGTTGAGAGATCCCCGTCCCGGCCCGTAAGAGTCACTCTCCGGACGCTTCTCCGCGAACGTCGGCCACCGAGTCGCCCCTCCCGCGCATCGGTGTTCCTGGAGTGCAAAGGCAATTCCCGGGCGGGCTCTGGAATCACCTGGCACTGCTACCGAATGTCGCTCCCTTCGCGTCAGGCGGCACCGATCCATCTCCCACCAGCACCGACGATGTCGGGGGCCTTCTTTCCCTCTGTGGGCGGTCGTGTTCCGGTGTCTAGCGGGTTTACGGTGCCTGTCGAGCGGGTGACGCTGAGCGAACGGTGACGCAGAGGTGCAGCGCTCTCCCGCGCGGGACGAGACTCGCCCCGGTGCTGTGGCCGTGTAGCAGATCCTCGACACCGCTTAGTTAGCCGAGAAACCCTACCGGCAGATTCAACGTGATAGAGGCATGGACCGATGATTGGTGTAGGTCTGATTGGCTACGGATATTGGGGGCCAAACCTGGCCCGTAACTTTGCTCGCAGTCGTGACGCGAAGCTGGTCTGCGTTGCCGATGCCGATACGCGCCGACTTGAAGCGGCGAAGCGGGATTGGCCCGATGTGGAAGTTACGTCATCCGCAGACATCTTGATCGAACGTCCCGATATCGAGGCCGTGATCATTGCCACCCCCACCGCAACCCACTTCCCTCTTGCCCGACAGGCACTGCTTCACAATAAGCACGTGTGGATCGAGAAGCCGCTCTGCGACAACGTCCAGGATGCTGAGCGGCTGGTACAGGAAGCCGAGCGTCGAAACCGCATCCTCCTGGTTGACCATACTTTTGTCTATACCGAAGCTGTCCGCTGGATGCAGAACTATGTGCATAGTGGAGAGTTGGGGGAGCTTTACTACATCGATTCGATCCGCGCCAACCTGGGGCTGTTTCAACGAGATGTAAGTGTTCTCTGGGATCTTGCCCCCCATGACCTTTCGATCTTTGGGGCGGTGATCGGACGCTCTCCGGTCTCCGTCCGCGCGATAGGAGCGTGCCACGCGGGCAGTCGGATGCCCGATATAGCCTACCTCGATCTCGATTATGGAGACTCGATCTTGGCTCACCTCCATGTGAGCTGGTTGTCTCCGGTTAAGGTGCGACGAACGGTCATCGGCGGAAGTAAGCGGATGATGGTTTTCGATGACCTCGCGCCGGTCGAGAAGGTCAAAGTCTATGACAGCGGCGTATCGATCCAGTCCGGTGAATCGGGGCCGGAGAACGGGTATCGAATGCTCGTAGAGTATCGAGTTGGCGACATGCTGTCACCAGCGCTGAAAAGCACCGAAGCTTTGGCCACCGAGGTTGCGCACTTCCTTCACTGCATCCGTAATGGGGAACAGCCGGCGACTGGCGGGCGAGCTGGCCTCGAGGTAGTTCGGATCCTGGCTGCCGCGCAGCAGAGCATGGAGAGCGACGGTGAGAGAGTAAGGATATGAGTGAGCTTCCTACGTACAATCGCGTCGCGCCTGATGTCCGCCTCGGCGAAGAGGTGAAGCTTTTTGGATTCGTCAATCTTTACGGATGCACGATCGGTGCGCACTCCAAGATCGGTGCATTCGTAGAGATTCAGAAGAACGCCGTGATTGGTGAATACTGCAAGGTATCGAGTCACACCTTCATCTGTGAGGGTGTCACGGTAGAGGATCACGTCTTCATCGGCCACGGGGTCATGTTCACGAATGATCTTTATCCGCGTGCAAGCAGTGGTGATCGTCTGCTGACTGACGAGGATTGGCAGGTAGTCCCCACGCGAGTATGCCGTGGTGCGTCGATCGGAAGCGGAGCGGTTATTCTCGCAGGTGTTACCATCGGCGAGCTCGCCATCATCGGCGCGGGTGCCGTCGTCACGCGCGACGTGCCCGCCAATTCCATCGTGGCGGGCGTACCCGCACGCGTGAAGCGTCTAGTGCAGGAAGGGGAGCCCGGTGAGTAAGAGCGAGAGTGGCGGCACGCCCGTGGTGCCTTGGATGGATCTGAGGCAGCAGTACGACAGTCTGCGCGACGAGGTCTTGACCGCGCTGGACGACGTTGCGTGCAGCTCGTCATTCGTCTTGGGGCCCCACGTCGAGCGCTTCGAGCAGTTGTTCGCCGCCTACACCGGAGCGCGTCACTGCGTGGCGGTGAACTCCGGCACTTCGGCGCTGCACCTGGCCCTCATCTGTGCCGGCGTGGGGCCCGGGGACGAGGTGATCACGGTCCCGATGACCTTCGTCGCCACCTCCTGGGCGATCAGCTACGTCGGTGCGAACCCGGTCTTCGTAGACGTCGATCCTGCCACCTACACCATGAACGTGGACCAGGTGGAGAAGCAGATCACCCGCAGGACCAAGGCGTTGCTGCCGGTTCACCTCTACGGGCAGCCGGCCGATCTGACGCCGCTGCGGGAGATTGCCGAGCGCCACGGCATCCCGGTCATCGAAGACGCGGCGCAGTCCCACGGAGCGAGGTACCAGGGGAAGGCGGCGGGCACGATCGGCCAGAGTGGCTGTTTCAGCTTCTATCCGGGAAAGAACCTCGGCGCCTACGGGGAGGGAGGGGCCGTGGTGACCAACGACGACGGCATTGCCTCTCGCCTGCGCGCGCTGCGCGATCACGCCCAGGGCCAGCGCTACCACCATGACGAGGTGGGCTTCAACTATCGGATGGATGCCTTCCAGGGGGCGGTGCTGAGCATCAAGCTCAAGCACCTGGAGCGCTGGACCGAGAACCGCCGGCTCCTCGCGGCCCGTTACAAGGAGCTGCTCGCCGACCTGCCGCTCAAGTTGCCCGCGGAGGCCCACGACCGGCGCCACGTCTGGCATCTCTTCGTGGTGCTGCACCGGGAGCGGGATCGCATTCGGCAGATGCTGGCGGAGCGCGGAGTGACCACCGGTTTGCACTACCCGGTTCCCGTGCACCTGCAGAAGGCGTATCGACACCTCCGGTACCGCGTGGATGACTTCCCGGTGGCAGAGCAGATCGCCCGGGAGTGCCTGACGCTGCCGCTCTATCCCGAAATGACACAGGCACACCAGGACCAGGTCGTGCAGGCCCTGCACGAAGTGATGGAAGTGGTGCGCTGAGATGGCACAGTCATTGACCGGCGCGAAAGTGCTCATCACCGGTGGAGCGGGCTTCATCGGCTCCGAGCTAACGCGACAGGCGGTAGCCGCAGGCGCCACCGTGAGCGTGGTGGATAACCTCGTCAACGGAAAGCGGGAGAACGTCGCCGAAGTGCTCGGCGATCGATGCCGGCTCGTCGAAGCCGACATCCGCGACGACGCCGCGATGTCGCGACTGCTGGACGGAGTAGACATCGTCTTCCACCTCGCGTGTCTCGGGGTGCGCCACTCGATCCATTCCCCGATCGAGAACCACGAAGTGAATGCCTCGGCGACGCTGCACCTGCTCGGCCGCGCGCGGGCGCTGGGCGTGTCGCGCTTCGTCTATGTCTCCAGCTCGGAGGTCTACGGCACCGCGCAGTGGGTGCCGATGACCGAAGAGCATCCGACCGTTCCGATGACGGTCTACGGCGCCGGGAAGCTGGCGGGAGAGTGTTATACGCGTGCCTATCATCGCACCTACGACTACCCGACCGTAGTGGTTCGGCCGTTCAACTCTTTCGGGCCGCGCTGCCACCATGAAGGCGACAGCGGCGAGGTGATCCCCAAGTTCATGCTGCGAGGGATGGCCGGGCGACCGCTGGTGATCTTCGGGGACGGGACGCAGACGCGCGACTTCACTTATGTAACCGACTCCGCGCGGGGCATTCTCCTGGCAGGAACGGCGGAGGCGGCGATCGGCGAGACGATCAACGTCGGCCAGGGCCGGGAGATCCGCATCGACGAGCTTGCTGCGGAGGTCGGAAAGGTGATCGGCCGCTCCGACGTGGAGATCCGGCACGAAGCGCCGCGACCCGGAGACGTGCTCCGGCTCTACGCCGAGTCGTCGCGGGCGCGGGAGCTGTTGGGCTACGAGCCGACGGTTTCACTCCACGAAGGGTTGGCGCGGCTGCACGCCTGGTACCGCGACAGTGGGCGCTCTCCCGAGGAGCTTCTGGAGGCGGAGCGCGTGCACAATTGGGTTACCGTATGATTCCCGTTGCACGTCCCGACCTTGGAGAAGAAGAGGCGGCCGCAGCCCGAGAGGCGATTCTCTCCGGCTGGGTCACGCAGGGGCCGCAGGTGGCGCGGTTCGAGGCGGCATTTGCGGAATACGTCGGCGCGCCGCATGCCTGTGCCGTCTCGAGCTGTACCACGGCGCTGCATCTCGCGCTGCACGCGCTCGGCGTAGGCAATGGGGACGAGGTGATCACCGTCAGCCACTCGTTCATCGCCACTGCCAACGCCGTCCGGTATTGCGGTGCGACGCCGGTCTTCGTTGATATCGAGTCGAGCTCATACAATATCGACCCGGACCGCGTGGCGGCGGCGATTACCCCGCGCACTCGCGCCATCCTAGCGGTCCACCAGATGGGCTTTCCGTGTGACATCGAGGCTGTCGTAGAGATCGCCCGTCGCGCGGGCATCCCCGTCGTCGAAGATGCGGCCTGCGCCATCGGTACCGAATTCCGCGTCGGCTCGCGCTGGGAGCGCGTCGGTAAGCCCCATGGCGACGTTGCGTGCTTCTCATTTCATCCGCGTAAGGTGATCACGACGGGTGACGGTGGGATGCTCACGACCCGCTCGGAGGAGCTCGACGCTAAGTTCCGCCTCCTGCGTCAGCACGGCATGAGCGTTACGGATCGGCAGCGGCACGAAGCCAAGCACGTCATTTTCGAGGAGTACCCAATCGTAGGCTACAACTATCGAATGACCGACATCCAGGCAGCGGTTGGCCGAGTGCAGCTTCAACGTCTCCCGGAGCTTCTGGAGCGGCGGCGGGAGTGGGCGCGGTATTACGAGGCCGCGCTTAGCTCCATCCCGGGGATCCAGCCGCTTCCTGAAAGGGAAGACCACCGGCCTAACTACCAGTCTTATCCCGTCAGGGTGTCGAGCGAGTACCCTGCAACGCGGGATGAACTGATGAGCCGAATGCTGGAGGCCGGTATCGCCACTCGGCGTGGGATCATGAATGCCCACCAGGAGGCTGCCTACGGAGGGGAGTGCCGTGCCGATCTGATCAATAGTGAACGCGCGCGTGACGAGGTGATCCTCCTGCCGCTCTACCCCTCCATGACCCAGGCGGAACTGGACGCCGTCATCGGGATGATTCAGCCGTGATCCGCCCCGGCTTCAACGATCAGCGATTGATCAAGCTGATCCAGGGTAGTGTCGAGGAGTGCCGTCTGGACCTTGCTGGCCGCGTCGTACTCACCGAGGCGGCGACCGGCGCCTACGTGGTGACCCCCATCATTGCCGCGCTGGCTGGGGCGGAGAGGGTGCTGGCTTTCACGCGAGCGTCACGCTACGGAAGCCTGGAGGAGGTCACGGAGGTGACCACGCGGCTCGCTCGGGCCGCTGGGGTGGAGAGCAGGCTGGAGCTCGTTACTTGTAAGCTCCAGGGTGCCGCGGTTGCCGATGTAGTCACCAACTCCGGGCATCTGCGCCCGATCGATGCGGAGATGATCCAGCGTCTTCAGCCGCACGCCGTAATCCCATTGATGTACGAAGCCTGGGAGCTCCGCCAAAAGGACCTGGATCTGAACGCGTGCAAGCGGCACGGCATCGCAGTTGCAGGTACCAATGAACGTCACCCCGCGATCGATGTATTCTCTTACCTCGGCTGCATGGCGCTCAAAGCCCTGTTCGACGCGGGAATATCGGTCTACTCCAGCCGAATCCTCCTGATCTGCGACAACCCGTTTTCGCCGTATATCGAACGGGCGCTGCGAGCGGCTGGGGCTGAGCTTCTCACGGTGACGTCACCCATGCAGCTCGAGCTCCCCGAGAAGCTCGATGCCGTGCTCGTCGCGGTAAATCCGAGTGCCAATCCCGTTCTGGGTGAGGAATTCGCGCGGGCGCTGAGCCGCCGCGCCCCCGGCGCGGTAGTGGTTCAGTTTTGGGGCGACCTGGAGCGCTCCCACTTCTGCGCCCATCACCTGGCTCTCTGGCCGGAAATGCCGCCTGCGCCCGGGCACATGGCGGTGATTCCTTCCGACCTGGGGCCCGAGCCGGTCGTGCGCCTGCAGACCGGTGGGCTGAAAGTGGCGGAAGTTCTGCTGCGAGCAGCCGCCGACCGTACGCCGCAGGATCTGGAGTTCATTGATGCCATCTGCTGATCGAATCAAGGTGCTCTTGATCGGGCAGGGACCTACCGCGAAGTCAGCCCTCGAGGGACTTGCCGATCACTGCGATGTGCTCGGGATCGTTCGCAGCGTTCGACCGGACGACGCCGACCAGGATGATGCCCTTCTCGCCGCTCGCGAGAGGGCGATCCCGGTTTACACCGATACGACACCCGACGGGATTTACGAACGCGTAGTAGCGCTGCGACCGAGTTGTGTGGTCGTCTCCTCCTACGACCGAATCCTATCGGAGGAGATGCTGGCGCTGACCACGTTCGTCAACGTACACTATGCACTGCTCCCGTGCTATCGAGGCCGCGCAAACGTCAACTGGGCGATCTTGAATGGAGAAACTCACACTGGTATCTCCATTCACCGCATCGCGCCGGGTCTCGATGCGGGCGCCATCCTCTTCCAGGCGGCGGTCCCGATTGGTGGGCGCGACACCGTCACCAGCCTGTACCAGCGACTCAACACGATTCAGCGCTGCGAGTTACCCGCAGCGGTGGCGCGTGCCGTTGCGGGGCACCCCGGGGTAGCCCAGGACCCGGAGTTGGCGAGTTACGGGTGTAGCCGCGTGCCGGATGACGGGTTGATCGATTGGAGTCTTACTGCATCGCAGGTTGATCGATTGGTCCGAGGACTGGCGCCCCCATTTCCGGGTGCCTTTACCTTCTACCGGGAGACAAAGATCACCGTCACGGAGGCCGAGGTTTCACCCAACCCGCGCCGCTATATAGGTGCAGTTCCCGGAAGGGTAGTCTCCGTCTCTCGCGACGCCGGCTACGTGGACGTTCTGACCGGGGAGGGCACGGTTCGCATTCACAAGATCCGACCCGACGCCGGGGAAGAGCTGAGAGCTGCGGAGCTGATTCGTTCCACTCGCGACCAGCTCGGGCTCACAGTACTGGATCTGTTGAGACGCATCCAACGGCTCGAAGAACGGGTGACGTCTACGGACCAGTAGCCGGGCTGCAATTGAGGCTATAAGAGTGACACTCTCAATCATCGTTCCCTTCCTGAATGAGGCGGAGATCCTGCCCGCATTGCTTGAGCGGATTTCGAATCTGGCGAAGCGCCTCTCTCCTCTGAACGTGGAGCTCGTCCTCGTCGACGACGGATCTACTGACGGATCGGCGCAGATCGTCCGGTCAGCGACTCATCCCGAGCTCAGCATTCGCCTGGTCCGGCTGTCCCGGAACTTTGGGAGCCATGGCGCCTTTGCGGCCGGTATTTCCCACAGCACGGGGGACGTATTGACGTTTCTCTCCGCCGACCTACAGGATCCTCCCGAGCTCATCCTCGACCTTGTGGCGGAATGGCGAGCCGGTGCGGAGATCGTCTGGGCCACGCGGCAGTCCCGTGATGATCCGTGGACCACGAAGATCTTTTCGGCAGTCTACTATCAGATGATGCGGCGGTTTGCGCTCCGCGACATGCCGCTGGGAGGCGTGGATTTCTGTCTCGTCGATCGGAAGGTTGTCGCCGCACTGGACGGTCTTCAGGAGAGGAACTCCAACATTTTCAACCTCATCATGTGGGCAGGCTTCCGGCAGACGGTCATCCCGTATGAGCGAGTCGGCCGGGTGGCCGGCACCTCGAAATGGTCCTTCTCCAGGAAAGTAAAGCTCTTTATTGACTCGTTCATTGCGTTCTCGTTCGCTCCCATTCGTCTGATCTCGCTCATCGGCGTGGTATTATCGGGCGCCGGCT
Source organism: Armatimonadota bacterium (assembly GCA_046292385.1). Taxonomy (GTDB): domain Bacteria; phylum Armatimonadota; class SYMT01; order SYMT01; family SYMT01; genus JBKBRF01. Next base: position 186,066 of record JBKBRF010000001.1, read on the forward strand.
TGCTCTACGCGGCCTTCATCTTCGTTCGACAACTCATGTTCGGGATCGCTGTTTCGGGTTGGTCCTCACTGATGTGCGTGGTCCTTATCTGCTCTGGAGTCCAGTTGTTGATGCAGGCGGTCATGAGCGAGTATCTCTGGAGAGCTCTGGACGCCAGCCGGAACCGCCCTCCTTATATCGTGGCCTCCGCGGAGACTATCCTGGGCGACAGTTTTGACGGGGAGTGGGCGCGCCGCGAAGCTCCGCCGGAGGAAGGCGCCGCCGGTAATCGGCGGCAGGCTGCCGGTGTAGCGGAGCCCCGCTTGTAGGGTGCCTTCAATGAAGGGATACCTCCTGCGGTTGGCATTGGGCGGCGCCATTCTGGCAGCGCTGGTCTACTCCGGAAAGCTCACGCCGTCGGCGTTTGCTTCCCTAGACGGAGCCGACTGCCTGGCGCTGGTGGGTGTTGCCGGGGTTGCACTCCTGAGCACCTCGCTGCGATGGTTTGTCCTCGTCTCTCCACTGCTTCAGCGCTCAGATTCCGCCAACGCGCTGGCCACGGCATTGTCCAGTAACATCTACGCTTTCATCTCTCCCGCTGGCGTAGGTGTAGACGTGGCACGCGCACTGGCACTGCGCCGTAAGGGCGACATCTCTCCAGCGATCGCCGCGTCGTCCAGTATCGTAGACCGAACACTGGGACTGTGGGGGTTGCTGGTCTACTCCGCGCTGGTTGGCTGCTTTGCCGCGTCCCGTGATCCGCTGCTCCGCCTGTCCTGGATCGCCGTCTCGGCAGCAGCCTGTATCGCTACCGCTGTGCTCCTGGTGTTCCTGAACCCGGTAATGCCCCTGCCGAGTGGAGTTTCAAGGCTGATACCAGAGAAGCTTCGGACTGCTCTGGCGCTGGTGCACCTGCGGAAGCACCCGCGGACTTTTGGCATGGCCGTCCTCCTGGCGCTTCTAGCGGCTGCCGCCAATCAGGCGCTGCCGGTACTCGCGTACTCGGCACTCACCGAAGGAAGTGTCGGCGTGGAGCAGTGGTTCGGGGGGGCGCTGGTGATTATCGTGAACTCGTTTGGCTTGACGCCCGGTGGGCTGGGGATTGGCGAAGCCGCGGGTGTTCAGCTTCTCCACGCCACCGGAGGGGCAGAGGCGATCCTCCTGACCCGCGCTTCGCTCGCGCTCTGGGCTGCGGTGTTCTTGCTTCCAAATCCGACCGTGCTGAGCTGGCTCATTCCGGCTCGGGGGGAGAGTCACTCGTCATGAAGTCAGTAGTGAAGGCGATGTCGGGTGTGCGTGGGATGATCGGCGCGTATTTGATCATCATCCTCGCCAGCGCCGCGGCCCACGGGCTTTTATTGATCAACGATGGAAATTACCACGACGGCCTGCTCCTCTCGCTATCGCTTCAAGCGCAGGATTGGTCCATAGTTCACGAGATCTTCGACACCAGCGGACTGCCGCTCTATGGCTGGTTTCATCGGGTGTTCGGGGCAGCGTCGGATTTCACCCTGGCTTATCGACTGGCGGCGTTCATCCTTCTGGCCACCATTGGGTGCCTTACCGCGCATCTGATCCGGGTTTGGGTGGGAGCCCGCGCGCTGGAGGCCGCGGTCGGTGGTGTCCTGGTGGTAGTCCATCCGGCGTGGGTCGTGTCGCTGGCATTGGTCAACGTCCCATATCTGGCCTTCCTGGCGATCTACTTGACCGGTGTGGCACTGATGATTCGGTGGGAACGAAGTGGCTCCACCTTCGGGCTTACCCGGCTCGCGGCGCTGCTTTGTTTCGGAGTCAGCTTCCATCTGGAATCTCTTTTGGTGGTGCATCTGGCAGTCTTGTTGTTGATGTCGTTTTCCGGGCACGAGACGCGGCCATCGAAGTCAGAGATCATTCGGTATTTCACACGGCGTCTTGACTTCGTCCTGCTCCCGTTCGCGTGGTACTTTCTGTCTCGGCAGATCTGGCCGCGAACCGGGGCCTATGCGGAATACAACGCGATCAGGGTTACTCCGTATGCGCTGAAGCGTGGAGTAACGATGTTCCTGTCCTACGGCTTACTGGAGCTTGCGCGAGATGCGCTTCGCGAGATCCTCAAGTCGCCCGTGGCCAGCGCCTTGATATTCTTCGGCGCGGCGGGCGCCACGCGAGGACTGGTCACCGGATCGCGTGCTCGAGTACGCGGACTGCTCGCGGCGGCGCTCGTCCTCTTCATGGCAGGGGTACTCCCGTATCTCATCGCGCGGAAGTGGCCGTCGAGTGACATGGTGCATCTTCGCCATATGCTGGTCCTTACGTTCCCGCTCGCACTACTGGGGGTCGTGTTTCTGCGTCTCATTGCCCGCCCAGCGAACAATCGGCTTGAGTACCTGGGGTTATCGACGCTGGCTTTAGCCGCGTTTGGAATGTCACTGGTCTCGGTGAAGTACCATCAGATGTGGTACTTCACCTATCTCGAGAGAGCTGCCCTCGTGCAGCAACTCTCGCGCCTCCCAAACGCGACCCAGTATTCGATGTTCTGGATCGATGACCAGGCCGTACGGATGCCGCCGGGTGTATCGAGCTACGTTCTTGGTACCGCCAGTTACGAATGGGGGGCCCTGTTTACTTCGGTGTGGCACGATGAGAGGCGGATCGGTTACGACTCTGCTGTAGCTGAGCGATACAATGCGCGGGGACTGAGCCAGGTTTTCGAGGACCTTCCGAAGTTTCGAAACTACCGCTTAAGAAACCTCGATCTTGAGGGGCGGCAGGGGATCGTGAAGGCAACTCCAGGTGAGTCGTTGCCGAGCCAGGCCGCCCTTCTGGACAGCGCGACGCGGATGAAGCTGATCTGGGATTATCGAGCCGCAGCCGCACGGGGTGAGAGCGAACGAGCTCGCTTTCTCCGTGGGTTGGTCGATGTCCAGCTCCACGATTACGTCTTCGACAAGAGCTCCATCGACGCTAAAGCGAGCGTGCCGAGGCACGGAACGATGGAACGGGTAGCCACTCCGAACGACCTTGCGACTCGCGCCGCTGGAGGAGATTAGAAATGGCCCGCGTACTCGTAACCGGCGCGGCCGGTTTCATCGGCTCACACGTGAGCGAGCGACTTCTCTCCCGCGGCGATACCGTAATCGGTCTCGACTGCTTCGATCCGTTCTATCCCAGGCCGATCAAGGAGCGAAACCTGGAAGGTCTGCGCTCGCATCCGCAGTTCACCCTGGTGGAGGCCGACCTGCGGAACGTCGGCTCCGTAATGGACGCGTTTCACGAGCACCGGCCGGAGCGAGTCGTCCACCTCGCCGCGAAGGCGGGGGTGCGTCCCTCCATCCAGGATCCCGCCGCCTACGTGCAGACGAACATCACCGGCACCCTCCACCTCCTTCTCGCGAGCGGTGAAGTGCCGGTGGAGCATGTCGTCTTCGCGTCGTCCTCCTCCGTTTACGGCGATGCCTCGCGCGTGCCGTTCGTGGAGACCGATGCGACCGACGAGCCGGCGTCGCCGTACGCCGCCACCAAGAAGGCGGGGGAGGCGCTCTGCTTTACCTACCACCGCCTGCTGAACCTGCCGATCACCTGCCTCCGCTTCTTCACCGTTTTTGGCCCCCGGCAGCGACCGGACCTGGCGATCAACAAGTTCGTGCGCCTGATCGAGGCCGGGAAGCCGGTGCCGTTCTTCGGCGACGGCACCACCAGCCGGGACTACACCTACGTAGACGACACCGTGGACGGCATCCTGGCGGCGCTCGATAACCCGGACGGCTACCAGATCTACAACCTCGGCCGCAGCGACCCCGTCTCCCTGCGCGACATGCTGGCGACGATCGAGCGGGTGGTCGGCAAGCCGGCGATCATCGACCAGCAGCCGGACCAGCCGGGCGACGTCCGCACCACCTACGCGGACGTGAGCAAGGCCGCCGAGCGCCTCGGCTACGCCCCCAAGGTGGAGTTCGAGGAAGGAATTCGCCGGTTCGTCTCGTGGTTCCGTCAGCAGCCGTCGAATGGGTGAGGTGGCGGGGACGCGGCCATGGCTGCGGGGTTACTCGCGAGTGGTCGGCATCGACACGAGCTCCTCGGGGGGGGGCTAACCTACCAGTGGGCGACGCCTGATCTGCCGCCTCTGAGCGGCGTCGGATACTCCGCACTGGCGCCTCCAGGACGCAGGCCAGGACCCTGGAGCCGGTTGACGCGGCACTCCAGGACTCGTGCGTGTTTCCGCGTGGGGTGGTGCAGTCCCAGGGGTGGGCCGGAGCTTCCGAGGAACGACCGGAGAGTCGGGCCCAATCGGGCGGTCACCTCCCGCACTGGCGCGCTGCCATGCCTCGCTGCCCCGACAAACTGGCAGGCGCTCCGGTAGGGCTCCGGGTGCAGGAAGCCGACTATTCTATGGACTGGTCGGCTCGAAGTGGCGAGTGGCCGGTTGGATAGCTCGAGGTTCACGAACGAGAGCCGGACAGCCCTCTGCTCCCAGGATGCTGTTGTGGATGTGAGAGGGCACGCGCGGAACGGGTTCGGTGCGCTTACTGCGGACCCGGCCTGAAGTTTGGCCTGGGGCCCACTCCTCGCCCTGTGAGTTTCAATGTGAACGGATCCCGGAGATACGATGGCTCTTGATTCTGTGCTGCCGGCAGCTTCTCTCCCAAACGCCGCCGAGACACATCCGTCTCTCTCATTTCGCCTCGAGGCAAACTCGTGCGCCGAGAACCTGATCCCGCCGGGTTTTCGGTTCGCGGGCACGGTGGATGGCTACGCACTCTACCAATTCGGGCCCGTCGTAGCGTTTGGCAGCGCTCCGTGCCGCTCGATCGAAGACTACATCCTCCAATTCTCGGGCGTGGGCGCGATTGCTATCGCGATCCCGCAAGCCCCCGATAACCGGCCGGATCACGTGCTGGTCTTCAGCGATGTCTACGGACTGACGGACTACTTCTGGACTACTGACGGCCAGAGTGTCACCGTATCCCGGGAGATTGCCAGCCTGGTGGATGACACCACCGCGATCGATGAAGTGAGCGTCTTCGATCTCTTCTTCAGGGGTGTCGTACCGTTCGAATTCACCGCGTACAGCGGTGTGAAGAAGAACATGCCGCTCTCCTACCTCCGGGTTGGTCTGCGGACACACACGTCGGTAGAATACCGGACCGTGGTGCCGGCTTCCGATCCCACCCGCACGGTGCAGGAGTTCAGGGAAAGTATGGAGGCATCGCTTGCGGTTCTAGGGAAGCACTATGCCAACCCACTTCTCTACTTCTCGGGAGGGTCTGACTCTACCGCACTCCTGCGAGTACTACCTTCTGGCTTCCAGCAGTTCGGGGCGGTCCACTTCCATAATGTAGACAACCAACTGCAGGAGGCTTACGACCGCGCCAGACAGCTCGTTACCCTCTCTGTGGTTCAAGGCACCATGGCCGGCCGATGCCGGGATCTCGGACGCATGCCGGGTGCTATCCATGCTGGTTTTCGGGCCTTCGGCCAGATGGCGGAGCACGCGCAGTCACATGGACATGACTGCATACTCACCGGTCAGAACGCCGATAATGTATCGCAATTGGGCAATACCCGTATCGTCACTCCGAGGAACATCCTGCGTAATTTGCTTCTCCACGGGACGACCGGGAACGTAGCGAAAACGTATCTGACCCGCACCGTTACAAACCACTTCGAGCAGGTGAGCCGGCGCCTCAGGCGTTTCTACTGCGATCACATTCTAACCTACCGGGGTGAAGAACCTGGGCTCTCGATGCTGAAGGTGTTCGCGAGCTATTGCAACTCAAATCCGTTCTATCGTGACTTCGCCAGCTTCGGATTCTTGCCCGAGAGCGTACACCGGCGGTGGTGGGAACGCCTGGAGGCAAACGCGACGTTGGTTAATTCACTGGAAGGGCTGAGTCTGCGTCAGAAGATGCTCGTGCTCTTCAGTCGCTGTTACATCATTGCTGGTGATGCAAAGGTGATCGTCACCACGGGAGCCGCGGCGGGGCTTCCTAGCTGGCAGGTCTACACTACGCCTCCCGTCTATCGCTACTTCTTCAACTACCGTCCGCCCGCACGGGACATTCTGAAGCCAAAGCGGACGATACGGGAGTTTGCGAACGTTCGCAGGGCACCGGCGGTGAGTGTAGAGTCCATCGTGAACGACCAGCAGCGGGTGAGACGCTTCGCAGGTCGGGATGTGTATCCGGTGAATCCAGAGGCACCCTTCGAGATCGAGCTCCAGGAGCTGCAGTCGCTGTTCCCCTGGATCCATACCGGCTCGCTTGCCTCTGTAGAGAGATACGCAAGGCCGCGGGAGAATACGATATCGCACATCTACGGGCTGGTGACGAAGGACTTCACGCCTCGCCTGTCTCCGTGAAGGCGGACGAGGCGCCGGGCTCTGTTTGCGGGTTGTGTCGCTGAGCCTGCGGTAGCGGCGGGGGGACCGAAGACGGGTTCGGGTCGTCGAGAGCTCTATCGCGCGACCACCCAACAAGACCACGGCGAGCGGCAGGACCTCCGGTTCACATGGACGCCGAGGTGGAAGCCCTGGATGGCGTTTGCGATCACGATGTCGTCCCGCCTATCGGTGGGGGGCGATTCATTGGCTGGGCAGAGTGGCTCTGAACGAGGGCACGGGCGGAGAGCTGCGGACCGGGATGACGCCAAGGGGTGAGGCGGGACCCGCTTGCGGGCCGGCGTATGGAGTGCGGGAGCTTGCTGCCGCTTTGGGGAGCCGACCGTTCCCGTAGTCTGCTCTCGGGCGACCGCAAGCGGTCGCAGGTTGCGACGCGTCGTGCTCGCAGCCGGCGGTGAAAGCGGGAGCAAGCTCCCGCACTCCAAGGCCTTCGGCCGGCGTAGACGTAGGACGCTCGTGGTCTGGCGGTCGGGTGCACCAGATCGGGAGACGCTCCCGCCTCGCCGCCCTTGCGGCTTGGGGCTGCCCGATACCTGCATCGCACCGCGGTGGGGGAGTGCTCGCGCTCCACAGAGCGGCGGCCTGACCGTGCACAAGCGCGCTCCGCGATGCCGGTTGTTCACGGTACCTCCCTCCGTCCGTCTTTCATGAATGGAAACGTCGATGTGCCCGGATCTTCGCTTCCACGAGGCTCACACCTTTCGCACGCACGCGGTCGTGGAGTGATCGTCCCCACGAGGGGCAGGTGGAAGGTATCCCTGCACCGGATCCGGAAGGCTCCGCGGCTGGCGCTGGCATCCGGCGACTTTCAGCTCCACGTCAGAGGTATCATTCCGGTGGAACTGAGAGAGTGGAAGGTGGTCAGCTAGATGAAGGGCATCATTCTGGCGGGCGGCAGCGGGACGCGGCTCCACCCCGTGACCCAGGCGATCTCCAAGCAGCTCCTGCCGATCTACGACAAGCCGATGATCTACTACCCGCTGAGCGTGCTGATGCTCGCCGGGATCCGGGAGATCCTGCTGATCTCCACGCCGCAGGACCTGCCCCTCTTCCGCCGCCTGCTGGGGGACGGCTCCCAGTTCGGAATCCAGCTCGACTACGCGGAGCAGCCCCGCCCGGAAGGTCTGGCGCAAGCGTTCCTGATCGGGCGGGAGTTCCTGGCCGGCGGGCCGGCCGCCCTGATCCTGGGCGACAATCTCTTCTACGGCAGCGGTCTGCCCCACGTGCTCCGGCGCGCTGCCGCGCAGACTAGGGGGGCGACGATCTTCGGCTACCGCGTGCGCGATCCGCAGCGGTACGGGGTGGTGGAGTTCGGCCCGAACGGCGAGCCGCTCTCGATCGAGGAAAAGCCGCCGCACCCGAAGAGCGACTTCGCGGTGGTTGGGCTCTACTTCTACGACCGGGACGTGACCGAGATCGCGGCGCAGGTCCGCCCGTCCTGGCGGAACGAGCTCGAGATCACCGACGTGAACCGGGCGTACCTGGAGCGCGGGGATCTCCGGGCGGAGCGGCTGCCGCGAGGGATGGCCTGGCTCGATACCGGCACGCACGACGCCCTGCTGCAGGCAAGCAACTACATCGCCGCGATCGAGCAGCGCCAGGGTTTGAAGGTCGCCTGCCTGGAAGAGGTCGCGTACGAACTGGGCTACATTTCCACCGCGCAGCTCCTGGAGCAGGCGGAGCGGCTCAAGAATTCCGAATACGCGGAGTACCTTCGGCGACTGGCAGGAGAGTGCAGCGAGGCTCGCCGCGCGACGTAGCTGCGCCCTGCGGCTGCGCAGCGGTAGATGGCATCCATGACTGAATTCTCGCCTCGGAACGTACTGGTAACCGGCGGTGCCGGCTTCATCGGCTCCAACTGGGTGCGGTCCGCGCTGGCGACCGACGCCGACGTGCGGATCGTCAACCTCGATCTCCTGACTTACGCCGGCAGCCCGGAGAACCTGCGAGACCTGCCGGATCCCGCGCGGCACCAATTGGTGGAAGGCGACATCGCCGACCGGCCTCTCGTCGACCGCCTTCTGCGCGAGCGCGAGATCGACACGATCGTTCACTTCGCGGCGGAGAGCCACGTCGACCGCTCCATCGCGGGGCCGGACGCGTTCATCCACACCAACGTGCTGGGGACCTTCACACTGCTGGAAGCGGCCCGCCGCTGGTGGCTGGAGGAGCAACGGTTACCCGCCGCTCGCATCCGGTTCCACCACATCTCGACCGACGAAGTCTATGGGAGCCTGGGGCCCGGAGATCCGCCGTTTACGGAGGAGACCGCGTACGATCCCAGCTCTCCCTACTCCGCCAGTAAGGCCGGCTCCGATCACCTGGTGCAGGCCTATCATCGGACCTACGGGCTTCCGGTAACGATCACCAACTGTTCAAACAACTACGGGCCGCGCCAGCACGCGGAGAAGTTCATCCCCACGATTATCCGAAAGTGCCTTGCGCAGGAGGCGATTCCGGTCTATGGCGATGGTACGAACGTGCGCGACTGGCTCTACGTCGAGGACCACTGCCGCGGCGTCGATACCGTGCTGCGGCGGGGAGACGTGGGCCGGACCTACAACATCGGCGGAAACAACGAGTGGAGCAACATCGAGATCGCCCGGCTGATCTGCCGCGCGATGGACGAGCGCTCCCCCGCGAAGGCGCCGCACGAACGCCTTATCCGTTTCGTGACGGACCGGCCCGGGCACGACTGGCGGTATGCGGTCGATATCTCTCGCATCCGGCGGGAACTCGGGTGGGAGCCGCGGGAGAGCTTCGAGACAGGCCTGGAAAAGACGCTCGACTGGTACCTGGGGGCGTGGGGTGAGGCCGGCCCGCCGGTCTAGCGCCGGGGAGACGGGGATGACGATGGCAGCGGCTCTCGATCCAAGTTCCGGCGTTTCCGCCGCGGCGCCCGGTCAGGAGCTTCCCTCGGTCTCCGTCGTCGTACCGGTCTACCAGAGCGAAGGCTCTCTCCCGCTGCTCGTCGAGCGGCTGGCGGCAGTGCTCCCGCAAGTGGCCCGGAAGTTCGAGGTGGTGCTGGTCAACGACGGTAGCCGGGACCGGAGCTGGGAGGTGGTCTGCCGTCTGGCGGCCGCCTACCCGTGGGTCCGCGGCCTCGACCTGATGCGGAACTACGGCCAGCACAACGCGCTCCTCTCCGGGATTAGGGCTGCCCGCTACGACGTGATCGTGACGCTGGACGATGACCTGCAGAACCCGCCTGAAGAGATTCCGACGCTGCTGGACCGGCTGGGGGAGGGGTTCGACGTGGTCTACGGCGCTCCCCAGCGTGAGCAGCACGGACTGCTGCGCGACCTCGCCTCGAAGATCACCAAGCTGGCGCTGCAGAATGCCATGGGCGCGGAAACTGCGCGGAGCGTGAGCGCCTACCGCGCGTTTCGGTCCGATCTGCGGAACGCGTTCGTCAACTACCAGAGCAGCTTCGTGTCGATCGACGTGCTGCTTACGTGGGGCGGCTCCCGCTTCACCGCCGTGACGGTGCGTCACGAGCCGCGGAAGATCGGCCGCTCCAACTACAGCGTCTCGAAGTTGATCCTCCACGCGCTGAACATGGTCACCGGCTTCAGCGTGGTGCCGCTGCAGATCGCAAGCATCACCGGCTTCGGCTTCACGCTCTTCGGCATGCTGGTGCTCGCCTATGTCCTCGGGCGCTACCTGATCGAAGGGGGGAGTGTCCCCGGCTTCCCGTTCCTCGCTTCGCTCATCGCCATCTTCTCCGGGGCCCAACTCTTCGCTCTTGGCGTCATCGGTGAGTACATTGCCCGGATTCACTTCCGGATGATGGAACGTCCCTCGTATGCCGTGCGAAGCGAGACGTCCCGGCCTGGCACCGGGGCGCCGTGAGCATCGTGATGGTTGGTAGTGAGCTCTACGAGCTGCTTCCCTGGGACTCGGAGTTCTTCGGGGTTCCCATCGCGCGGATGGTTGGACACCACGCGGATACGCACCGCCTGACAGACGCCGTGAACGGCTGCCGTGCGCGAGGCATCGCATGCCTCTACTTTCTGGCCAGCAGTGACGATCCGACGACGGTCCGGAGTGCCGAGGATTGCGGTTTCCGCCTGGTGGACGTGAGGGTGACGCTCCGCCATTCGCTGCACAGCATTCCGAAGGGCGACAGCACCGCGTCGGCCGCGTCGGACCATCCCATATTCCTAGCTTCGTCCGAGGATGCGGCAGCGCTGGCCGACCTGGTCGGTGACAGCTTTCAACACTCGCGGTTCTATTTCGACCCAGGTTTTCCGCGGGATCGCTGCCGGGCCCTCTACCGAACCTGGCTTCTAAAGAGCTGTCATGGCGGAGCCGATGCCGTGTTTGTGGCGGGTCCGTTAGACGCTCCAGCCGGCTATGCGACGTGTACGCTGCGTGACTCCGGACAGCGTGCGGAGCTCGGATTGATGGGCGTCGCGGATGAATTCCGCGGCCGCGGCCTCGGAGTGAAGCTGGTGCGGAGCCTGCTGACCTGGTGCCAGGAGCGGGGAGTTGCCTCCGTAGACGTGGTAACGCAGGGCCGGAACCTCGCAGCACAACGCCTCTATCAGCGCTGCGGCTTTCTAACCACTGACGTGAAGCTCTGGTATCATTGCTGGTTGGATCCGGGGCAGGACCCCTACGAGTGAACGAGCGGACCTCCATCCCTTTCAATAGGCCGTTCCTGGCCGGCAAAGAGCTGTACTACATCGCCGAGTGCATCATGAACGGGCATGCCTCCGGCGATGGTCCGTTCACCCAGCGCTGTCGCACCCTGCTGGAGGCGGCGCTCGAGGTGCCTCGGGTGCTGCTGACCACCTCCTGCACCGCCGCGCTGGAGATGTCGGCACTGCTGCTCGATTTCCAGCCCGGCGACGAAGTGATCGTGCCGAGCTTCACCTTCGTCTCGACCGTCAACGCCTTCGTGCTGCGGGGCGCCCGGCCGGTCTTCGCCGATATCCGGCCGGATACGCTGAACCTGGACGAGGCTCAGCTCGAAAGCCTGGTGACCCCACGCACCCGCGCGGTTGTGCCGGTCCACTACGCGGGCGTGGCGTGCGAGATGAGCGCGATCGGAGACGTCGCGGAGCGTCACGGGCTGGCGGTGGTGGAGGACAACGCGCACGGTCTCTTCGGCCGCTACCATGGTCGCTACCTCGGCACCTTCGGCGCGCTTGCTACGCAGAGCTTTCACGAAACGAAGAACTTCACCTGCGGCGAGGGGGGCGCGCTGCTGATCAACCGCCCGGATCTGGTAGAGCGGGCGGAGATCATCCGGGAGAAGGGCACCAACCGCAGCCTCTTCTTCCGCGGACAGGTCGACAAGTATACCTGGGTCGACGTCGGCTCCAGCTACCTCCCTTCGGATATCCTGGCCGCCTTCCTCTACGCGCAGCTCCAGGAACGCGACGCGATTCAGGCGATCCGCCGCCGGATCTGGGAGGGGTACCAGGCGGGACTGCAGGACTGGGCCGAGAGCCGCGGCATTGCGCTGCCGTGGGTGCCGCCGCACTGCGAGCAGTCATACCACATGTTCTACCTGCTGCTCCCGTCGCCGGGGCAGCGCACCGAGTTCCTCACCCATCTCCGGGCGCGCGGCATCCACGCGATCTTCCACTACCAGCCGCTCCATATCTCCGAGATGGGCCGTCGCTTCGGCGGCCGGCCGGGCCAATGCCCGGTCACCGAGTCGATCAGCGACCGCCTGGTACGGCTGCCGTTCTACGGGACGCTCTCCCCGGAGGAGCAGGGGCGGGTGATCGCCGCGGTGCGGGAGTTCAAGGGATGAAGGATGAAGGATGAAGGATGAAGGATGAAGGATGAAGGATGAAGGATGAATCCGAACCCTCCGTGAGCGGATGCTCCTGCTGCTCTGGAAACAGCCGTCGAGCTGTAGCACGGCGGGTCAGCACTCCGGCGCGGCCTAACCCCCCAAACCCCCTTCCCTGAAGTGGAAGGGGGAGTAGCAGCATCACACCCGTAGCTTCCCTCTCCTCTCAGGAGAGGGACCGACGGTGAGGCCCCGTGAGCAGGAGCCGCCGCCGCACTTCTCCTGGCCGCGGGTGACCGGGCGGGTCAGCGACAACTCTTACTCTTGCTCCTGCTCGCTGGCGACTCTCGCTCTCCGGCACGTCCTCGCCGGGAGCGGGTAGCATTCCCGACGGCGGGGCTTCAAGGACCCGGCTGTAGACCTCGCCGGGAGCACCCTGTACGGCACTGCGAGGGATCGACCTCTCGGCCCGAGTTTCTCTCCAACCCTCTGTCGCTCCGTCTCTCCGTCCCCGAAGGGCGGGGACATGGAAGCGGGTGAGATAATGAGGAAAGCGCCCGCGGCCGTTCGCGGGCCTGGTGCCACGACCATGCAGCGCTCCTTCCACTCGATCTACTCCCACGGCTTCGTCCGCGCGGCGGTCTGCATCCCACGGGTCACCGTGGCCGACCCGTACTTCAACGTGGACCGCACGCTCGACCTGGCCCGGGAGGTCTCCGCCCGCCACGGGGCGGTGGCGCTCTTCCCCGAGCTCGGCCTCTCCGCTTATTCGAACGAGGACCTGTTCCAGCAGGACGCGCTGCTCGACGCCTGCCTGGCGGCGCTGGCGCGGGTGGTGGAGGAGAGCCGCGGTCTCACCCCGGTGCTGCTCGTCGGAGCGCCGCTGCGGTTCGAGGGGAAGCTCTTCAACTGCGCCGTGGTGATCTACCGGGGGCGAGTGCTCGGCGTGGTGCCGAAGTCGTACCTGCCGAACTACCGTGAGTTCTACGAAAAGCGGCAGTTCACGTCCGGCCGGGATGCGGTGGCGCGCGAGGTGACCCTGCTGGGGCAGCAGGTGCCGTTCGGCAGCGACCTGCTCTTCGAGGACGAGACGATCCCCGGGTTCGTGCTGCACGTGGAGATCTGCGAGGATGTCTGGACGCCGATCCCGCCCAGCTCCTACGCCGCGCTGGCGGGGGCGACCGTGCTGGCGAACCTCTCCGCCAGCAACATCACGGTCGGCAAGGCGGAGTGGCGGCACGCCCTCTGTGCCTCGCAGTCCGGCAAGTGCCTCGCCGCCTATCTCTACTCTGCCGCCGGTCCGGGCGAGTCGACCACCGACCTGGCGTGGGACGGCCACGCGATGATCTACGAGAACGGCGAGGAGCTGGCGAGCTCCGAGCGCTTCGCGCGGGAGCCGCAGGTGATCTTCGCCGACATCGACCTGGAGCGGCTGCGCCAGGAGCGGATGCGGATGACCAGCTTCCACGACTGCGCGGGGGAGCACCGGGAGCGCCTGCAGCGGGTGCGCCGCGTTCCGTTTCGCTTCGAGCTGCCGGCTGACCCGGTCCCGCTCCTCCGGAGTGTTCCTCGCTTCCCCTACGTGCCGAGCGATCCCCGCGTGCTCGACCAGCGCTGCTACGAGGCGTACAACATCCAGATCCACGGGTTGATGAAGCGTCTCGCCGCGACCGGTGTCCAGCGGGTGGTGATCGGTGTCTCGGGCGGCCTCGATTCGACGCAGGCGCTCATCGTCGCGGCGAAGACGATGGACCGGCTGGGGCTACCGCGCACGAATATCCTCGCCTACACGATGCCGGGCTTTGCCACCACCGAGCACACGCTGAAGAACGCGCACCGGCTGATGCGGGCGCTCGGCGTCACCGGGGAGGAGATCGACATCCGGCCTTCCTGCCGGCAGATGCTGGCGGATCTCGGTCACCCGTTCTCCAAGGGAGATCCGGTCTACGACATCACCTTCGAGAACGTCCAGGCCGGCGAGCGAACCTCCCACCTCTTCCGGCTCGCCAACTTCCACCACGGGTTGGTGCTGGGGACCGGGGACCTGAGTGAGCAGGCACTCGGGTGGGCGACCTACGGCGTCGGCGATCAGATGTCGCACTACAACGTCAACACCTCCGTCCCCAAGACGCTGATCCAGCAGCTCATCCGCTGGGTGGCGCAGACGGACGAGCTGGGGAGTGAGGCGAGCGAGGTGCTGCGGTCGATTCTCGCGACGGAGATCTCGCCCGAGCTGGTCCCCGGCCGTGAGGGAGACGAGGGTCCCGCCCAGAGCACCGAGGCGAAGATCGGCCCGTACGAGCTCCAGGACTTCAACCTCTACTACGTCAGCCGGTTCGGGTTCCGGCCGAGCAAAGTCGCCTTCCTGGCGCTGCACGCGTGGGGCGAGCGGGACCGAGGCGCCTGGCCGTCGCTGCTCCCGGAGGAGCGGCGACGCGAGTACGATCTCCCCACTATCAAGCACTGGCTGGAGGTCTTCCTCTACCGCTTCTTCCAGATCAGCCAGTTCAAGCGCAGCGCCATGCCGAACGGCCCGAAGGTCGGCTCCGGCGGCTCCCTCTCCCCCCGCGGCGACTGGCGTGCGCCCAGCGACTCCGACGCCACCATCTGGCTCGAGGAGCTCAAAGCCAACGTCCCGGATCTTGAGGGATGAGGGATGAATGCCGCACCTACCGCTTGCGGCGGCGCTTGGCTCGCCGGGCAGAGGGTTCTCTCGAGGCCGCAGCGGCTACTCGCGAAGCGTGAGACAGGCAGTTCCATCTCCTTATCCCCATCACATCCCCTTATCTCCTTTTCTTACACTGCTCCGGTTTGTGGAAGATGCCGAGTTGGGAGATGTCCCAGGGGAGCCTGCTTCTCGTACGAATCCGCCACCCCTCGCAGCCCGGTACACGGGAGACCATGACAGAGAGGGCGCCGCCTCCGGGTGGAAGGGCGCCCTCTACTCGAATCAGTTCCGCCTGGCCGGATTAGATCGGCGGCGGCGGCGGCGGAGTGCTGTCGTCCTGCGGACCGCCGGCGGCAACCGTTACGGATGCCTTCTTAGTGGGTCGCACGTTCCCGCCGTCGGACTCCAGGCCCACGAAGATGTTGGCCACCGTCTTCTTCCGCTTGCTGTTCGCCGGGATGGCGACCTGGCCGGTGTAGAGGCCGGCGCTGCTGCGGGTGAGGGTGGAGGCGGGGCCGGAGCCGCTCACTCCTTTGAGGCTCGCCCGGGCACTCACGGTGATGTTTTGGGCGTTCGCTTCCTTCACGCGCACCGTGATATCGACCATGCCACCCTGCGACGGGAGCCGCTTGGGCGTGACGGTCACGCGATTAATCTTCGGGCCGCGCTTAGGAGCGGCGAACACGGAGGTCGCCAGGCAGCCCGCGGACACTACTAACGCGGCGGCGACTGCCGTAGCCGCCAGCAGAGGACGCTTCATCATTCTGGTCAGGTCTCCCGGGGGAAGCGGGGCTTCCGGAGTAGTGCGGAGAGGGTCCGGTAGAGGAGAGGCTTCAGTATTCAGACGACAATACGCCTCCGAATGCCTCCCGGATCTAATGTCTATAAGATGCCTGTCGGTCGCCGCGAGTTCCGGCCGCATGCCAGGCAAGCGCTAATTGCTTGGCGGCGGCGGGGGCGAGCTGTCATTCCATGGCAGCACCTTGATGGTGCCGACCCGGCGCTGAACGGGCACACCGTTCTCCGCGGTAGTGACGTACACGTACACAAAACCCTTCACGGTCCGCCGCGACGAGTTGACCGGCACCCGGAGAGTTCCCTGGAAGAACCGGCCGCTCGGCTGGAGAGCAGCGGTGGGGCCCGCGATTCCGGGCAGGCTGACCTGCCCCTCTACCTGGTCGACGGTGACGCCGCTGGCGTTCACCTTGACGCGGACCAGCAGCTCGCGGCCGTCTCCCGGAACTTTCCCGGGTTTCAGCGTCTTCGCCGTCACCGTGACTCCCGTCCGCCGGCCCTTGGGAGCGGCCCCGGCGACTGCCGTCAGGGAGCCGCAGAGCAGCAGGGCGGTAAGCGCGGTGACGAATGGGACGAGTCGACGCATGGATGCTCTCGCTAACACAGCAGACACCCCGCTTGGTTCTGCGTCGAATGAGACAACTCCTCCTATGCTCCCGCGGGCAATGATATTTCTCCCCCGGATGAGCGCCGCGGACATAAAAACGCGGAGGCGCAAAGCTGGCGTCAGCCGGTAGAGCCGGTGCCGCCGCTTCGCGCCTCCGCGTTCGTACGGAGGTGCAGACCGTGGAGCTACTGCGCGTCGGAGAGCTTCTTCGCCACCGCGTTCCAGTTCACCGTGTTCCACCAGGCCTTCAGGTAGTCCGGCCGGCGGTTGCGGTAGTCGACGTAGTAGGCGTGCTCCCACACGTCGACCCCCAGGATCGGCGTCTGGCCGTTCATCAGCGGGCTGTCCTGGTTGGCGGTGCTGATCACCTTCAGGCTGCCGCCGTCCAGCACCAGCCACGCCCAGCCGGAGCCGAACCGCTTGGCCCCGGCATCGTTGATGGCGCTCTGCAGCTGTTCCAGCCCGCCGAATGCGGAGTTGATCGCGTCCGCCAGCGCGCCGGAGGGCTGACCGCCGCCGTTGGGGCCCATGATCTCCCAGAAGAGGGTGTGGTTGGCGTGGCCGCCGCCGTTGTTGATCACCGCCTGGCGGATGTTCTCCGGCACCGACTGGATGTTCCCGAGGATCTCCTCGATGCTCTGATTCTGGAGCTGCGGCTGGTCCTTCAGCGCGGCGTTCAGGTTGGTGACGTACGCCGCGTGGTGCTTGTCGTGATGGAGCTGCATCGTCTCCTCGCTGATGTGGGGCGCGAGGGCGTCGTACGCGTACGGCAGCGGGGGCACTTGGAATTCAGGCATGCGTTCCTCCGAGGGTCAGTCGAACGAATGGGAAAGCTGGTCGGCGCTCCGCAGCCCTGCGGAGCGAGCTGGAAAGGCGGGCAAGGGAGCCGGTCCGAGACCGGAGCTCGCCCCGGCGCGCCCTCGTAAGGATACCTTAACCGCCGGGATACCGCATGCCAAACCCGCCGCGCCGGAAGCGTGCTCGGGCTGGTAGGGAGGTATAGCGAAGGTATAATGGCGAGGCAGGCAGGGGCGGCTGGAGGACGGAGAGGATCGATGGAGCTGCCGGTAGTGGAGCAGGCGGGAGGGCCGGCGGCAGGACCGCCGCTGGTGGGACGGACGCGCGCGGAGCTGGAAGCGCTGGCCGTGGAGTTGGGGCAGCCGGCCTACCGCGGGCGGCAGGTGGCGCGCTGG
The DNA here is from genome assembly GCA_046292385.1 of Armatimonadota bacterium. Taxonomy (GTDB): domain Bacteria; phylum Armatimonadota; class SYMT01; order SYMT01; family SYMT01; genus JBKBRF01. The sequence goes on from JBKBRF010000001.1 coordinate 203,433, forward strand.
CTCTACGCTCGCGGCGTGCGCTCCGTCGAGGAGATGACCGACCTCCCGGCCGCCTTCCGCGCGCGCCTGGCCGAAGCCGCGCCGGTCGGCCGCTCGGAGATCGTCCGCCGCCAGGCTTCCCGGGACGGCACGGTCAAAGTGCTGCTTCGGTACCCGGACGAACGGGAGATCGAGACGGTGGTGCTGCCGTATCCGGATCGCGTCTCCGTTTGCATCTCCAGCCAGGTCGGCTGCCCGGTCGGCTGCGTCTTCTGCGCCACCGCCACCATGGGCTTCGGGCGCAACCTGACGCCGGGCGAGCTGCTGGACCAGGTGCTCACCGCCCGGGAAGAGGCGCCCGGCGGGCGGCTCACCCACGTGGTGGTGATGGGGATGGGCGAGCCGCTGCTGAACTACGAGAGCCTGGTGAAGGCGCTGCGGCTGATGCACGAGGAAGTAGGGCTCTCCTACCGGCACCTCACCGTCTCCACCTCCGGCCACGTGCCCGGGATCCGGCGGCTGGCGGAGGAGGGCCTGCCGGTCACGCTGGCGCTCTCCCTCCACGCGCCGAACGACCCGCTCCGGGCGGAGCTCATCCCGCTCTCCCGCAAGTGGGGGATCGACGATGTGATGGGGGCGGTCCGCGACTATCAGGAGCGCACCGGCCGCCGCGTGACGCTGGAGTACCTGCTGCTGGCGCGCGTGAACGACGAGCCGGAGCACGCGGAGCAGCTCGCCCGCCTCTGCCGCGGCATGATCACGCACGTCAACCTGATCCCGTGGAATCCGGCCGACACCTTCACCCGGTTCGAAGCGCCCTCCGGCGCGCGCGTCCGCGCCTTCCGGTCGATCCTGGAGGGGCACGGCGTCACCGTGACGCAGCGGGTGGAGCGCGGCCAGGACATCGCCGCCGCCTGCGGGCAGCTCGCCGTCAAAGCCCGTCGGGAAGGGGGCGAGGAGATCGCCGTCGCCCCCCGCACCTTCGAAGACGTGTCGCCCGCGCTAGCAGAGAGCCCGTGAGCGCGACCTTGCGCCGTTCCTGGGACAGGGCCAATCCGGCAGCTCCGCTAGAGCAACCTGAACTCCTGCTAGAATACTCTGTGGCGCCGATTGACGGGACGGGGTCACGCCCGGTAGATCACATGGATTACAAGCAGATTCTCACACTTGAGCCAGGTAAGCGCAGCGGCAAGCCCTGCATTCGCGGGATGCGCATTACGGTCTATGACGTGCTGTCGTACCTCGCCGCCGGAATGACCCACGAGGAGCTACTCGCCGATTTCCCCTATCTCACCGAGGACGACATCCGCGCCTGCCTCAGCTATGCTGCCGACCGCGAGAAGCACACGCTAGTCGCGGCATGAAGCTGTTATTCGACCAGAACCTCTCACCACGGCTGGCGCCGCGTCTTGTCGACCTGTTCCCCGGCAGTTCCCACGTATCGCGCCACTCACTTGGCACGGCGGATGATCGGCAGATCTGGAGCTTTGCCCGTCAGCACGGCTTCACGCTGGTGACGAAGGACAGCGACTTCGATGATCTATCGTCGCTATTCGGGTTTCCGCCCAAGGTAGTCCGTGTCGGAATTGGCAACTGCACCACGCGTCAGATCGAGGAGCTGATCCGGCGGCACTACTCTGCAATCGAGCAGTTCGAGGATGACGCCGAAGCAGGGGTGCTGGCCCTGTACTAACTCGGCGGGGCGATCAGGACCTTCGGCGAAATGGACGACGGAGGTCGTCGCGCCCGACGCCCGGTAATGTTGCTCCCGGCGCGCTGGCGGCGAGTCCGAAACACGTGGGCGGGAGCCCAAGCGGGTGGCCGGCTCCCTTACAGCCTCGGCTCGAGAACAGTGTCGCCCGGACGAGTTGCGCCGCAGCAATCCCCCCGATTCCGAGCAGCGCGGCGCGACTGCACTCCCGCCGCTTCTTTGCGTCCGCTCATGCCGAATGCCGGGCGATGAGGTGTCCGGTGATCGCCCCCGCGCCGGCGAAGAAGGGCGTCGTCAGCACCGGCAGCACCATGATCTGCGCAGCGAGGACTGGCGCGGGGACGGGCTGGCCGGTGAGGGAGCCCACCACGACGAAGCCGACCATCGTGAGCACCGCGTGCGCCGCCCAGCTGATCGCCACTCCCAGCTGTGCGCCGCTCCACCGTCCCGCAGAGGGGAGCCGAACCAGCGGGCAATCCCGCAGCACGTTGCGCGTCGCCGCCCCGACCATCGCCCCGACGACGCTGAACGCGAACGCAATGACCATGATGATAGTCGAGAGCACCAACAGCTCGTCACGGCTCTCCGGAGGCCCGACCAGCAGCGCCAGCCCGCCGCCGAAGACCAGTCCCCACCCGGCCGCCACCGCCGCCCCGATGGAGGCGGACCGGTAAGGGCCGGGCAGACGGGGGAGCCGCTCGCTCAGGTGATCCGGCTTACCGTCCATGACCCTCCAGCCACCTGAGCCGCTCGTCGGCTCTCTGGGCGATCTCGGCGAGCATGTCGTCGAGTGCCAGGTAAACACTCCACCTCTCCAGGCCGAGTTGCTCGGAGAGCCGAGTCGTAATCAGGTCCTCCAACTCCGGAATGCGGCAGCCTTTCCAGACCTTGTCCGCCAGCGCGACCAGTAGATCTTCGAGCGGACTCTCTGCGCCCCACTCGCCGTGCGAGCGGCAAAACCGAGCCAGACGGGCTGCAATGCCGAGCTCCAGAAGGAGCCGCTCTCCCTCGGCTTCGTGCCGCGTACCCGGCGCGGACAGCTCCTGCGGGTGTCGCACCTTGCCGAGGTCGTGGGTCGCCGCCCCGAAGAGAACTGCTTCCGTATCGAGCTCCAGCTCCGGCCACCGCGCGGAAAGCCCCGCCAGCAGCGCCGCCGCGACCTCATGCGTGACCGTCAGGTGCGCCATCAGTAGCGGCGGCGCACCGGTGCCGGTGAGCAGTTCCCGCGCTCGACTGGGCAGGGGGTGGAGTTTCATGACGCTCTCTCGCTTCACGGAGGGGTATCCCGGTAGAATCGCCCTAGTTCTGAAACGGGGAGGGAACAGAGGTGGCGACTTCGATTGAGACACGGGAGCGAACTGGGGAACGACCGTTCGAATACCTGCGGGCGACACCGGAGGAGCGCGCACGGGTGCTGGAGGCGCTCTCACCGTTCGACTGTGAAGCGTGGCGGCGCGAAGTCACACCCTCGAGGCCCGAAGAGCTATTGGAGCTTGAGCGGTTCCTGGAGGAGCGTGAGGAAGACCGTCAGTGAGCTAAGCGCGCTGTTGCCCCGCGGCCCCAGCGGATGCGGTTCGGGGTCGGCTCCTCGGGAGCGGGGATCGGTTCAACTGCCTGGGGCATCACGGTCTCCTTAGTTCCATCTTACTCTGCCGAACCGCCCGCTACCTGCCGCCGGTCACCGCGCAGGTCGGCGTGAGGGTGACACCCGTGCGCCGGGCCGGTATCCTCCTGTAGCCACTTCTTCCTGAAACCTTCCGCCATCCCGCAGTATGGCTGTCTATCTCGATTGCGCGGCCACTCCCCCGATCGACCCGCGCGTGCTCGAGCGGGTGGTAGCGTGCTTCCGCGAGGAGGTGGGGAACGCCGGCAGCCGGACGCACGAGTACGGGGCGCGGGCGCGGCGAGTGGTGGAGCAGGCCCGGGACCAGGTCGCCGCCGCGGTCGGCGCGGCGCGGGGCGAGATCGTCTTTACCAGCGGCGCGACCGAGAGCAACAACCTGGCGATTCTGGGGCTGGCGGAGCACGGCCGGTGGGCCGGTCGCCGTCACCTGGTGAGTACGCAGGTCGAGCACCGGGCGGTGCTGGAGCCGCTGCAGGCGCTGGCGCGGTCCGGTTTCGAGCTTACGCTGGTGCCGCCGGACCCGGGCGGCCGGGTCGCGCCGGAGGCGGTCCGTGCGGCGGTGCGGCCGGAAACCCTGCTCGTCTCCGTGATGCAGGTGAACAACGAGACCGGCATCCGCCAGCCGGTGGGGGAGATCGCGGAGCTGCTGGGCGACCATCCCGCCTACCTGCACGTCGACGCCGCGCAGGGGTTCGGTCTGGAGCCGGAGACGCTGCGGCACGCCCGGATCGACCTGGTCAGCTTGAGCGGCCACAAGGCTTATGGGCCCAAGGGAATCGGCGCGCTGGTGGCGCGGCGCCGGTCGGGGAAGCGGCCGCCGCTGGAGCCGCTGCTGCTGGGGGGCGGCCAGGAGCTGGGGCTGCGTCCCGGGACGCTCCCCGTGCCGCTGATCGCCGGCCTCGGCCTCGCCGCGGAGCTGGCTGCCGCGGAGGCGCTCCAGCGCCGGGAGCGGTGCCGCCGCTTCGGGGAGCGGCTCCTCCAGGCGCTCGCCCCGCTGGCGTCGGAGGTGACCGGCGACCCGGTCCACCGCGCGCCGCATATTCTCAACCTCGGCTTTCCGGGGCTTCCCGCGGAGGAGACCATCGAGGCGCTCGGCGAAGTGGTAGCGGTCTCGGACGGCGCCGCCTGCTCCTCCGGCAGCGAGACGTGCAGCCACGTCCTCGCCGCGATGGGGCTCCCGCCGGACCGGGCGGAGTGCGCCGTCCGCTGGAGCTGGTGCCACCTGACCGAGGAGCCGGACTGGGACCGGATAGTCCGGGTGCTGGACGAGCTGCGGTCTTCGGCGCGCGAGGGATGAGGGTATCCGAATCCGCTGGTAGGAGCTTCGCGGCCGGGCGGTTGAAACCGCGGCAACCACAGCACGTAGTTTTATCCCCCGGACGGGGGACTGCCTTCGCGGACTCAGCAGAGCCCAGTTCGGGCGTCCGGAGGACGCGTGGCCGCAGGCCGTCCAGCGAGGGATTTCAATCCCTCGCGACCCGCGGAGACTCATTACTGGCACGGTCGTGGTGGACAAACCCCACGCCGACCCGGCCGGCTCGATTAATTCGTAAGTAAGTATGGAATCGCCCTCCGAGATCCGTTACCGGCGCTCCCGGTTCTCCACTCGTCTCCCCGTCGATCGTCGCTATACCTACTCCCACTTCTGGGTCGCGGAGGAGGCCCCCGGCGTCTGGAAGGTCGGCTTCACCCGCTTCGCCACGCGGATGCTCGGGGACTTCGTGGAGCTTGGCTTCCAGGTGGAGCCGGGCGACCTCGTCTCCGTCGGGCAGACGATCGGGTGGGTGGAAGGCTTCAAGGCGCTGACCGATCTCTACTGCGTGGTGGAGGGGGAGTTCCTGGGTGGAAATCCGGAGCTGGACCAGGACATCACGCTCTCGGACACGGATCCGTACGGCCGCGGCTGGCTCTACCGCGCCCGGGGCGTGCCGGATCGACAGAACGTGGACGTGGACGGCTACGTCAGACTTCTTGACCAGACGATCGACCGGATGCTCCAGACCTCTCCGGGGATGGGGCAGGATGAGGGGCGGGAATGAGCCAGGCGCGCTACCTGATGATCGGCGGCTTTCTCGGTGCCGGGAAGACGACCGCGGTGCTGCGCCTGGCACAGCGCCTCACCGACTCCGGCCTGCGGGTGGGGCTGATCACGAACGACCAGAGCTTCGGCCTCGTCGACACCGCCACGCTCGGCGCGCACGGCTTCCCGGTGGAAGAGATCACCGGCGGCTGCTTCTGCTGTCGCTTCAACTCCCTCGTGACGGCGGCGGATCGACTGACCGAAGCGGCCCGGCCGGACGTCTTCATTGCAGAGCCGGTGGGGAGCTGCACCGATCTGAAGGCGACGGTCGACTACCCCCTGCGGCGCATGTACGGCGACCACTACTCGGTGGCGCCGCTCAGCGTGATGGTCGACCCGATCCGCGCGCTGCGGATCCTGGGGCTGGAGCCGGGGAAGTCGTTCTCGCCCAAGGTCACCTACATCTACGAGAAGCAGCTCGAGGAAGCGGACCTGATCGTCGTCAACAAGATTGACCTGCTCGAAGCGGACCGCGTGCAGACGCTGGTCCGCGCGCTGCGGGAGCGGTTCCCACGCTCCGAGGTGCTCTGCGTCTCTGCCCGCGAGGGCGCCGGGACGGACGAGTGGCTGGAGCGGCTCACCACCGGCTCCGCGCGAACGGCGGAGAGCATGGAGGTCGACTACGACCTCTACGCGGAAGGCGAAGCGCTGCTCGGTTGGCTTAACGCCACGCTCCGCCTGGAAGCCGACGACGAAGTGGACGGCAACGCGCTGCTGCTGCGCCTGGCGCAAGAGATCCAGGCGCGCGTGCAGGGAGAAGGCGGAGAGATCGCGCACCTGAAGCTGACGCTCACGCCGGACGAAGACGGCCGGGATCTGGGCGTGGTGAACGCGGTGCGCGGCGACCGCCCCGCGGAGGCGTCGCACCTCCTGCAGGAGCCGGTCGCCTCCGGAGAGGTCATCCTCAACCTCCGGGCCGAGGCCGATCCGGAGCGGCTGAAGGAGATCGTGGGAGAGGTCCTGCGAGGAGAAGCGGGCCTGAGCGTGGAGCACCTGGAGAGCTTTCGACCCGGACGCCCGGTGCCGACGCACAGACTCGCGGCGGTTTAGCTCCACCCCGGAAGCGGGTGGCGCGTAGTGCGTATTCCGTATTGCGTAGCGGCTCGCTGCGAACGCTTTGCGGAAGATCGTGCCGCGCGGGAGGCTTATTTAGGCGCCTCGCCCGGCAGGACGTATGGGAGAGCGGTGGGAGCATCCCGCTACGCAATACGCGATACGGAATACCAGATCGTGTTTGGAGACAGCAGTTCCGTCATGCAGAACGCCCGGATACTCTACTGCCACTGCGCCTACGCGCAGGTGGTGCCTAAAGCGGTGAAGGAAGAGGTGCTGCTCCGGCTCGCGGAGTCGGACGTGGCGTTCGACGCCGTGCCGGACCTCTGCGAGATGTCTGCGCGCAACGACCCGCGGCTGCAGCAGCTTGCGGGCGAAGACGCGCTGACGGTGGTCGCCTGCTACCCCCGCGCGGTGAAGTGGCTCTTCTCCGCGGGCGGAGCGGCGCTGCCGGAAGGCGCGGAGGTGCGGAACATGCGCGTGGAGAGCGCGGAAGAGGTGGTCGCCGCGGTCCTGGGCGAGCGCCGGGAGCCGGCGGAGGTCTCCCCATGACGACCGGCGCGCTCCGAGTGGTGCTCTACGAAGGCGAAGGCAGCCGCCCGCTGCCCTCGGACGATCGGTACGCAATCCTGCGGTCGCTCCTGGAGAAGGGGTACTCGGTGACGCGCTCGCTCCCGGGCGGCCGGGTCGGCGCGGCGGGCAGCGATCCGCTCCTGGTGCTCGGCGACTTCGAAGGACCAGAGCCGCCCACCGCCGAGGACGCCGCGGGCGCGGTGCCGGTGCAGGTACGCGGGATCGCGGAGGTGCCGGCAGAGCAGGTGGTCTCGCTGGTGGAGGAAGTGGGCCAGAGCCTGGAAGCGCCGAAGCCGGGCGGCTGGAAGCCGTGGTTCCCGGTGATCGACTACGACCGCTGCACCAACTGCATGCAGTGCCTAAGCTTCTGCCTCTTCGACGTCTACGGCGTGAAAGACGGCAAGATCGACGTCCGCAACCAGAACCACTGCAAGACCGACTGCCCCGCCTGCTCCCGCGTCTGCCCGGAGGTGGCGATCCTCTTCCCGAAGTACCGCTCCGGCCCGATCAACGGCGACGAGATCAATGAAGAGGACCTGCGCCGGGAAGCGATGAAGGTCGATATCTCCGCGCTCCTCGGCGGGGACATCTACCAGATGCTGCGGGACCGCAGTGAAAAGGCGAAGTCACGCTTTTCCAAGGAACGGGACGAGAGCCGCGCGCTCAAAGAGCGCATGCGCTGCCTCGCCCAGCTTCAGAAAGATCTCGACATCCCCCCGGAAGTGCTCGCCACCCTCCCCTCGGCGGAGCAGATCCAGTCCCGCCTGGCAAACGCCGCGGAAGAAGGACAGGCCTGACCGATGATGGTGCAGTTCGCCCGCCGGATGATGACGGAGCCGGATCCCCGGCTCCTCTGGAAAATCGGCTACAACTTCGGCTTCAAGGGGATGCTCTCCGTCAACCGCTTCAAGAAGCGGCTCAAGCAGGGGATCCACTTCCCGCCGTTCCTCTTCATCTCGATCATCAATAGCTGCCAGCTCCGCTGCCAGGGCTGCTGGGTCGACGTCGCCTCCCCCCGCAAGATGATCACGCTGGAGGAGATGAACCGGATCATCAACGACGCCAAGCGCCACGGGAACAGCTTCTTCGGCATCCTGGGCGGCGAGCCGTTCCTCCACCCGCAGCTTCTCGACATCCTGGCGGCCCACCCGGACTGCTACTTCCAGATCTTCACCAACGGCCAGCTCATCACCGACGAGGTGGCGAAGGAGCTGCGCCGTCTCGGGAATGCGAGCCCGCTCATCAGCATCGAGGGCACCGAGATCGTCAGCGACGCGCGCCGCGGCCGGCTCAACGTGCTGAACAAGACGCTGGAAGGGCTGGCGAACTGCCGCAAGCACCGCCTGATCACCGGTGTGGCGACCAGCGTCTGCCAGACCAACATCGACCTGGTGAGCGAGTCGTGGCTCCGTAAGCTGATCGATCTTGGAGCCCACTACGCCTGGTTCCACACCTATCGGGTAGTCGGCCCCGTTCCGCACTCGGAGCTGGCGCTCTCGCCGGAGCAGGTGCTGCAGGTGCGGCGGTTCGTCGTCGAGATGCGCAAGAAGCTCCCGATCGCGATCGTCGACGCCTACTGGGACGACAAGGGCGAAGCGCTCTGCCCCATGGCGACCGGCGTGAGCCACCACATCGGCCCCGGCGGCGACATCGAGCCGTGCCCGATCATCCAGTTCGCCCGGGAGAACATCCGGGACCGGGAGAGCCTCTACGAGACGCTCACCGGCTCCGAGTTCCTGCAGGACTTCCGCCGCACCGCCGCGAAGGCGACCCGCGGGTGCATCGTGCTGGAGCGCCCGGACCTGGTGCAGGAGCTGGTCGCCCGCCACGGCGCGCGAGACACCACCCAGCGCGGCACCGCGCTGGCGGAGATGGCGGCGCTGGAGCCGCGCACCAGCCAGCACAACCCCGGCAACGAGATTCCGGAAGACCACTGGGCCTACCGGTTCGCAAAGAAGCACTGGTTCTTCGGATTCGGAGCCTACACCTAAAAGCTAAAGGCTAAAGGCTAAAGGCTAAAGGCTAAAGGCTAAAGGCTAAAGGCTAAAGGCTAAAGGCTAAAGGCTAAAGGCCTGCCTAACACCGATAGCTCCCCTCTCCTCGCAGGAGAGGGGCCGGGGGTGAGGCCGCGGTCGAATGCCTGGCTCTCGTGCACGCTGTCGGTCATCCTGAACGGAGTGAAGGATCTCGGCAGCCGGATTGGGACGAGAAACGCATGAGGGTGAAGTGGTAGCGCCCCCGGCGAAGTGAGAGTCTTCCGGCAGAACCTGCCGAAAGCAGCAGAGACGCTACGAAAAGGGACCCCACGCATGCAGCAGCTTCCGATATTGCAGCTTCCGCGCGCCGTGCCGCCGGAGCGAGAGCGCCAGCCGCAGGCGAACATTCCGCAAACCCGCGGCGAGCGGGAGAAGGCGAAGGAGCTGGCCGCCGCCTACGTGGAGAAGACGCGCCCGGTGACGCCGCTCTCCGCCGCGGAGCTGCGGGAGCACGCGGAGGCGTTCGTCCGCCAGTACGAGCTCTCCGGGGCCTACACCGACTACTACGGGGTGCTGCTGAACAACGAGGCGTGGCGGGAGCACCTGGCGGGCATCCCGTACGAGCGGCGGCTCCTGCTGCTGCCAAAGTGCCTGCGCGTGGAAGACAAGTGCCCCGCGCCGTTCGACGACTTCGGACTGCTCTGCAAGCGCTGCGGCCTCTGCTCCATCCAGGAGCTCCAGGAAGAGGCGGAGCGGCTCGGCTACGCCGTGCTGGTGGCGGAGGGCTCCGCGCTGGTGATGGCGATCATCCAGACCGGAAGGATCGACGCGATCGTCGGCGTGAGCTGCCTGAACGTGCTGGAGCGGGCCTTCCCGTATATGGAAGCCGCCGCCGTCCCCGGCATCGCGATCCCGCTGCTGCAGGATGACTGCAAAGACACCTCGGTCGACATGGAGTGGATCTGGGACGTGATCCACCTGACCAGCGACGACCGCACGCGCCGGATGGACCTGGACGGGCTGCGGCGGCGGGTCGACGCCTGGTTCACCCCGGAGGCGCTGGCGGAGCTGCTCGGCCCCGCGGCGGGGGAGACCGACGAGATCGCCCGGGGCTGGCTCGCTCGCGCCGGCAAGCGGTGGCGGCCGTTCCTCACCGTCTGCGCCTGGAGCGCGCTGCAAGAGGACCCGAACGCGGAGCCGCCGGCCGACCTGCGCCGCATCGCTCTCGCGGTGGAGTGCTTCCACAAGGCGTCGCTGATCCACGACGACATCGAGGACCAGGACGAGCGCCGCTACGGCGAGCGCACGCTCCACGAGGAGCACGGGGTGCCGGTGGCGCTGAACGTGGGCGACCTGCTCCTGGGCGAGGGCTACCGCCTCCTGGCGGAGTGCGAGGCGCCGGCGCCGGTCCGCTCGGAGATGCTGCGCCTGGCCGCCTCCGGCCACCGCACGCTCTGCCTGGGGCAGGGCGCGGAGCTGAGCTGGACCCGCGCGCCGCGGCCGCTGTCGTCGCTGGAAGTGCTCGACATCTTCCGTCGCAAGACCGCGCCCGCGTTCGAGGTCGCGCTGCGGCTCGGGGCGGTCTACGCCGGGGCCGGGCCGGAGGTGGCGGAGGTGCTGGCGCGCTACAGCGAGGCGCTCGGCATTGCCTACCAGATCCGCGACGACCTGAGCGACCTGGAGAACCCGCAGGACGGCGACGACCTCGCCGCCGCGCGGCCGACGCTGCCGCTGGCCGTCGCGCTGGAGAAGTCGAAGAAGGACGACCGCGAGCTGCTGGAGGCGGCGTGGCGGCGGGAGGCGGTCGACCCGGAGGCGGTGCGCGCCGCGATCTCCCGGCTGCAGGCGGACGAGCGCTGCCGCGCGCTGCTCGACTCCTACAAGGAAGAGGCGGTGCGCTCGCTGGTGGAGCTGGAGCATCCGAGCCTGAAGGGGCTGCTCCGCCGCGTGATCAGCAAGATCTTCAGCATCGAGGTAAAGGGCTGGTGCAGTGAGTTTGAGGCTCGAAATGCTGCAGGTCGCGAGGCTGGCACCGCGGCTGCTGTCTGATTCCGCCGAGCTCGTCGCCGACTTCCTGCGCTCCCAGCTCCACCCGGACGGCGGCTTCTGCGACCGCGCCGGGGAGAGCGACCTCTACTACACCGTCTTCGGCCTGGAGGGCCTGCTCGCTCTCCAGGCCGACCTGCCGGTCTCGCAGATCGCCGCCTACCTGCGCCGCTTCGGCGACGGGGACGGCCTCGACTTCATCCATCTCACCTGCCTCGCCCGCGGCTGGGCCGCGCTGCCGCTGCCGCTGCGCGCGGAGGTGCCGAGAGACGCCATCGCCGCCCGGCTGGAGACGCACCGCTCCGCGGACGGCGGCTATCACACGGAGCCAGGGACGGAGCGGGGCACCGTCTACGGCTGCTTCATGGCGCTCGGCGGCTACCAGGACCTGGGACTGCCGCTGCCCGATCCGGAGGGGGTGCTGCGGTGTGTCCGCAGCCTGCGCGCGTTCGACGGCGGCTACGCCAACCAGGAAGAGGTCCCGATGGGGCTCACTCCCTCCACGGCGGCGGCGGCGACCCTGCTCCGCCACCTGGGCGAGCCGGCGGAGCCGGCGCTGGCGGAGTGGCTGCTGGCGCGCTGCCTGCCGGAAGGCGGCTTCTTCGCGACGCCGGTCGCGCCGATCCCCGACCTCCTCTCCACCGCCACCGCGCTTCACGCCCTCTCCGGCCTGAAAGCGGACTACGAGGCGGTGCGGGAGCCGTGCCTCGACTTCGTCGACAGCCTCTGGACCAACCGCGGCGCCTTCTACGGCAACTGGACCGACGACTGCGCCGACTGCGAGTACACCTACTACGGCCTCCTCTCGCTGGGGCATCTGAGCCTGTGAGGGGCCGCGCGTGATCGACCTCCGTACCCTCGACGAGACCCTCGCCGCCTCCCGCGCGCGCCTGCTCTCGGAGCGGAACGCCGCGGGCCACTGGGAGGGGGAGCTCTCCTCCAGCGCCCTCTCCACCGCCACCGCCCTCTTCGCCCTGCACCTGGCGGGGCGTGTCCGCCCGGACGATCCGGACTACTCCGAGCTGGTGCGGGGTGGGGTCCGCTGGCTGACGGAGCACCGGAACGCGGACGGCGGCTGGGGCGACACCACTCTGAGCGTGAGCAACATCAGCACCACGGCGCTCTGCTGGGCCGCGCTCTCCGCCGTGCTCGGTCCGGACGCCGAGCCGGTGCGGGCCGCGGAAGCCTGGCTCCAGCAGGCCGCCGGCTCGACGGAGCCCGCGCCGCTCGCCCGCGCCATCGCAGACCGGTACGGGAAAGACCGCACCTTCTCCGTCCCGATCCTCACGATGTGCGCGCTCGCCGGCCGGCTGGGGAAAGGCGTCGAGGGCTGGCGCCACGTGCCGCACCTGCCGTTCGAGCTCGCCGCCTGCCCGCACGACTGGTTCCGCTGGCTCAAGCTCCCGGTCGTGAGCTACGCCCTCCCGGCGCTGATCGCCATCGGCCAGGCGGGGCACTACCACCGGCCGTCGTGGAACCCGGCCGGGCGCCTGGTCCGTGCGCTGGCGAAGCCGCGGACGCTGCGGGTGCTGGAAGAGATCCAGCCGGAAGGGGGCGGCTTCCTGGAGGCGACCCCGCTGACCAGTTTCGTCGCGATGAGCCTGCTTGGAGCGGGGGAGGGGCGGCAGCCGGTGGTGACCCGCTGCCTGGAGTTCCTCGTCCGCTCCGTACGTCCCGACGGAAGCTGGCCGATCGACACCAATCTCGCCACCTGGGTCACCACGCTCTCCGTGAACGCGCTCGCCGCTGGCGATGCGGTGGAGAGCGCGCTGGGAGACGACGCCGGCACCCTCCTCGCCTGGCTGCTGCGCCAGCAGTACCGGGAGGTGCACCCCTACACCCGCGCGGCGCCGGGCGGCTGGGCCTGGACCGACCTCCCCGGCGGCGTCCCGGACGCGGACGACACGCCCGGAGCGCTCCTGGCGCTGCGCCACCTCGGTCCGCCGACACCGGAGGTGCGCTCCGCAGCGGACGCCGGGGTCACCTGGCTCCTCGACCTCCAGAACGCCGACGGCGGGATGCCGACCTTCTGCCGCGGCTGGGGAGCGCTCCCGTTCGACCGCAGCGGGGCAGACCTCACCGCCCACGCGCTGCTCGCCTGGAACACGTGGCTGCCCGATCTTTCGCCTGCGGTAGCCGCGCGGGTTCGGCAGGCGATCCCCGCCGCGCTCCGCTACCTCGCCCGGGAACAGCGCCCCGACGGCGCCTGGCTCCCGCTCTGGTTCGGCAACCAGCACGCCCACGATGATGCCAACCCGACCTACGGCACCGCCCGCGTGCTGATCGCCCTGGGTGCGCTCGATCCGGCGCGCTATCCGGAAGTCCGCACCCTCTCCGACCCGGCGGTCCGCTGGCTCCGGCAGGCCCAGAACCCCGACGGAAGCTGGGGCGGAGAGCGGGGCGTCCCCGGCTCCATCGAAGAGACCGCCCTCGGCGTCCATGCGCTTGCGGTATCCCCCGTCACGCCGGAAAGCGCGGCAGCCCTGGAGCGAGGCGCTGCATGGCTGATCGAGCAAACAGACGGCGGCAAGAGCTTCCCCGCGTCTCCGATCGGCTTCTACTTCGCCCGCCTCTGGTACTGGGAGCGTCTCTACCCCCTCATCTTCTCCGTCGCCGCCCTCGGCGCCGCGCGAAAGGCGCTCGGTAAGGGGAGCGTTCCCGAAACGGAGAACAAGACGGATGGGTAACCGTTACTCGTCATCTGTCGCCCATCGGGCGTTTTGGCACGACCACCGAGCCGCAGTCCGCCAACCGCCCTGGATATACCCGGCCACGGACATCCGAGGCGCACACGCAAGGATGTCCCCCTGGCAGCGAAGAAAAGCTCATCCGCGGGTTTGAGGCTGAGGATGATCGCCTCAAGAAGACGCTATAGCGTCACTCCGAAGCCCGTATTGGAGCCGTAGGTCGAAGACGCGGAGCCGTCGGGCGTTGAAGTCGCGAGAGGTGCGATATGGCTGGAAAATTCTTAGGACGTGACGCAATCATCGACACCATCAAGAGCGAGCAGCGGACTAACGCGATTCGGAAGCGGAGTGGGCTGACAAGGCACCCGGTCCGTGTTACCTCGTGCGGTTGCCCGGATCCCGCGTGCGGCGCATTCCATGTCATCGAGACCGACCGGCTAATCCCCACGCCAGAGGAGGCGGTAGCCCGGCTGGTAGATGATAATCGCAGGCGCAAGCCGATCAAGATTCATCGAAAGCACGAAGGGCGCTGATTAGAGTGGACGGGATCATTCACGATGAACAGACCCGCTGGCCCCGGAGCTTTACGCGGCCAGCGTAGCTCGCAGTCCACGGCGTTCCGACAGATGCCGCCTCGGACGCCCAGGGCCCCCGCGAGATCGCTGCGGCTGCAGTTTGAACGACCACTGCTGTCGGCCCTCGCGCTGTGCCATGGGGGCTCGCCTGGTCCTCGGGATAGCTCCGACCTGGAGAAGGAGTAGGAGTAGGAGCTGAGGCCGTTGGCTGCCTCCTCCCCCTCATCCCCGTTCCCCATCCCCACATCTCCTTTTCTTACACGCTCTGGGTTCGTTTGACTTCGTTCTGAGCCACCGAGTATACTGGTCGGGTTTGCCGGTGGACCGGCGCGACACCATGTTCAACTCACTCTCCGAGAAGCTGCAAAACGTATTCAGCCGCCTCCGGGGCAAGGGGACCCTGCGCGAGCAGGACGTCACCGAGGCCCTGCGCGAGGTGCGCCTGGCGCTGCTTGGCGCGGACGTGAACGTGCGCGTGGTGAAGGACCTGGTCGGCCGCATCCGCGAGCGGGCGGTCGGGCACGAGGTGCTGGAGAGCCTGACGCCGGCGCAGCAGGTGATCGCGATCGTCAACGAGGAGCTGTGCGCGGTCCTCGGGGAAGACGAGAGCCGCATCCGGTACGGCTCCAAGCCGCCGACCGTCATTCTGATGGCGGGTCTGCAGGGCTCCGGTAAGACGACGACCTGCGGCAAGCTCGCCACGCTGGTGCGGAAGCAGGGCCGCCGGCCGCTGCTGGTGGCGTGCGACATCTACCGCCCCGCGGCGATCAAGCAGCTTCAGGTCGTCGGCGAGACGATCAAGGTCCCGGTCTACGCGGACACCAATTCCCGGGACGTGGTGCGGATCGCGCAGGACGGCCTCCGCGCCGCCCAGCAGCAGCAGTGCGACGTGGTGATCGTCGACACCGCCGGCCGTCTCCACGTAGACGAGGAGATGATGGCGGAGGTGCAGCGCCTGGAAAGCGCGCTCCAGCCTCAGGAGACGCTGCTCGTCCTCGACGCCATGACCGGCCAGGACGCGGTCAACGTGGCGACCCAGTTTACGGAGCGGCTCTCCGTGAGCGGCTTCGTGCTGACGAAGCTGGACGGCGACACCCGCGGCGGCGCCGCGATCTCGATCCGCGCGGTCACCGGCAAGCCGATCAAGTTCGTCGGTATCGGTGAGAAGGCGGAGGCGCTGGAGCCGTTCCATCCGGACCGGATGGCCTCCCGCATCCTCGGGATGGGGGACGTGCTCACCCTGATCGAGAAGGCGCAGCTTGCCGTCGATGAAAAGGCCGCCCAGGCGCTCGAGAAGAAGCTCCTGGCGAACAAGTTCGACCTGGACGACTTCCTGAGCCAGATGGTGCAGGTGCGGAAGATGGGTCCGCTGGACCAGCTCTTCGCCGCCATCCCCGGCATGGGCGGCGCCAACCTGCCCTCGCCGGACGTGAGCGAGCGGGAGATGACCCGCACCCAGGCGATCATTCAGTCGATGACCCGCGAAGAGCGCCGGGATCCCACGATCCTGAACGGCAGCCGGCGCCGCCGCGTGGCGAAGGGGAGCGGCACGTCCGTGCAGGAAGTGAACCGGCTTCTGAAGACCTTCGAGCAGATGCGCAAGATGTTCTCGGAAGTCAGCAAGATCCAGACCGGCAAGAAGAAGCCGCCGCGCTTCGGGATGCCGTTTGGAAGAAGATGATCGGCTCCGCCGCGGGCACACCGCTCCCGGCGGATTTATGCTACTCTTTACGCAGTTCGCAGCAGGAGGAGATTCCCTTGGTTCGTATTCGTCTCACCCGCATGGGCTCGAAGAAGCGGCCCTTCTACCGCATCGTGGTCGCCAACTCGACGTCGCCTCGTGAAGGCCGCGCGATCGACCAGATCGGCTACTATGATCCGCTGACCGACCCGGCCACCATCAAGATCGACGCGCAGAAGGCGGGCGACTGGCTCCGCAAGGGCGCGCAGCCGACCGAGTCGGTGTCGCAGCTCTTCCGGCGCAGCGGCCTGCAGGAGCAGATCGACGCGGCCCGCACCGGAGCCGCGGCTCCCGCCGCGACCGCGACCGCCGAGTAAGCGCCGCCCCTGAACGCCCGAAAAGGAGCGCACCGGCCGGTGCGCTCCGCGTGCTTGCGAGGAGGCTGATATGAGGGAAGTGGTGGACGTGCTGGTTCGCGCCCTCGTCGACAACCCCGACGCCGTGACGGTGACCGAGGAAGATCGCCGGGGACGGACGGTCTTCCTCCGCGTGAACGTGGGCCCGGGCGACATGGGGAAGGTGATCGGCCGGCAGGGTCGCATCGCCAATGCCATTCGCCAGGTGGCGAGCGGCGTGGCGGCGCACGACGACCTCCGGGTGGTGGTAGATTTCAGCGACTAGCCTCGGGCGGCGCTGAACCGTCTCTCGCGGCTCGCCGCGGGTTGAACGTTCCGGAGAGTCCCGATTTGATGCGGGGCTCTCTTGTTTTGCGGGTAGAGGCGGACCGGGCCGCGGCGCGGCTCTCCGTCCTCTCTCCCTTCCATTACCGCAGCTACGACTGGTTCTGGCAGCCCTGCCGGAGCTTGCTGGAGAAGTCAGGATGATCATCAAGCGCAACGTACTGCTGAAGGCCGTCGTCACCGAGGGCCTGAAGTCGCAGCTCATCGAAGAAGTGCAGGAAGCGATCGGCCAGGTCGAGCAGGCCCAGGACGAGCTGGAGCGCCAGAGCCGGCGGCTGATGCTGGAGCTGCAGCGCACCGACATGAACCGCGCCATGGCGTTCCGCCAGCAGCTCGAGGTGGAGAAGCGCCGCCACGAGGATGCCAAGGCGGAGCTCCAGGAATCGCTCCGGCAGTACGAGGCGCTGGAGCTCGGCAGCGAGTTTACCCGCGGCGCCCTGGAGGGAAGCGTGGAGCTGAAGGTCGGCGACAACATCGCCGAGCGGCTCGGCCTGGCGGAGATCCTGATCGAAGACGACGTGATCAAGGAGATCCGGGACCCGGCCAAGCGCGAAGGCGACGCCCCGCGCGCGCCGAGCCGGCTAATCCTGCCCGGGCAGAAGTAGGCCCGAGGGGCGCGGACTGCGGCTGCGGGCGAGTGCCGGGTGGGTGCAGCACCCGGCCGGCGGTCCATTCTATCGCGGCCTCACCCCCGGCCCCTCTCCTGGGAGGAGAGGGGCCGGGGGTGTTAACCGAGCCTGCTCCCCCTTCCCTTTAAGGGAAGGCCTGTCCCCCGCACGGGGGAGGGTGCCGGGGGGGTCGGCCGCGCCGAAGTGCCGGCTTGCCGCCGTCCGTCAGCTCATGGTCCCAGCTGGCGAGGCCGCGCCGGTGTACCGCGGGTCGCCAGCGAGCAAGAGCAGGAGCAGGAGCAGGGCTCTCCGTTCACGGAGGGTTGGGATTCATCCCTCATCCCTCATCGTTCATCCCTCGTCAGACCCATGGCACGCGAACCCCGTCCTCCCACCGATACCCTGGTCGTCGCCGCCATCGTAGGGGCGCACGGCATCCGCGGCGAGGTGAAGCTCCGCCCGCTGACCGAGTTTCCCGAGCGTCTCACGAAGGCTCCGGAGCTGCGGCTGCGGTTCCCTAATGGAGAAGAGGCGCGCTACCGCCGGCTCGGCACGCGCTGGCACCAGCAGCAGCTCCTCGCTCGGCTGGAGGGCGTCGACAACCGCAGCGACGCCCAGGCGCTGGTCGGGGCAGAGGTCGTGATCGACGTCTCCGAGGCGCAGCCGCTGCCGGAAGGGCGTTACTACCATCACCAGCTTCTCGGCCTGCGGGTGGTCACCCCGGACGGCGAAGAGCTGGGGCGCGTGCGGAACATCATCGAGGGCGCTTCGAACGACGTCTACGTCGCCGGCAGGTACATGGTCCCCGCTACCCACGACGCGGTGCTCCGGATCGACCCGGAGGAAGGGGTGATCGTGGTGCGCAGCCGGGAGTACCTGGAGGGCGAGGAGGTGCGCTAGGCCCTCCGTGCCCAGTCACTCCTACTCCTACTCGTTCTCGTACTCCTACTCAAAGAGCCCTCCGATCTTGAGAAGGATTACGAGAAGGAGAAGGAGTAAGAGGCCGAACCGTCTGTTCCGCCAGGTTCTGCCGTCCACCATTCGCGTCTGATCGCAACGCAATGCCTGCCTCCGGCCCCACTACCGCTCTGCCAGACGTGCTCCACCTGGCCGGGCTTACCGCGGACGTGCTAGCACAGGTCGACCACCTGGTGGTCGGGTGCGGCGGTTTTGCCCGGGAGCTGGTGCGGTTTACCGGCGGCGCCAGCAGCGTGAAGGATTCCGCCGGGCAGCGGGTGACCGAGGCGGACCGGCTAATCGACAGCCTGCTGCGCGAGCGGCTGACGCAGCTCGTCCCCGGCTCCACCGGCTACTCCGAGGAAGGCGGGCGGTTCGGCGCGGAGCGGGAGGGGCTGCGGGTGCGCTGGTCGATCGATCCGGTCGACGGCACCCGGCCGGCGCTGCTGGGGGGTGCCTTCGGCGTCTCGGTCGGCGCGCTCGTGTGCGACGGCCGGCAGACCCGGGCCGCCGTAGGCTGGCTCTACGCGCCGACCCTCGCGACCCTCTACCGCGGCATCCTGACGGGCGACTTCGCCGAGGCTCGGTTGAACGGCGACCTCGTACGCCTTCCGAAGCTGGCGCCGCTGGAGAACTGCTACCTCGGGGTCAGCAGCAACTGGCGCTCCACCTTCCTGACAGGCTGCTCGCTCAAGCTCTCCGCGGCGGGTGCCACCTCCATCCACCTGACCCAGCTCTTGCAGCCCGGCAGCGATGTCGCCGCGGTGGCGCTCACCCGCTACCGGGCCTACGACGTAGCCGGGGCGCTCGTGCCGGCGGTCGCGGCCGGCTGTGCCGTCTACCCGCTCGAGATGGATCGCGGCGGGATCGCCTCTGAGCCGCTCGACCCGCTCGCCTACCTGGCCGGAGGAGCGCGGCAGCCGGAGGCGCTCGGGCCGCCGGTGCTCGTCTGCCGGCCGGAGGTGGCGGACCGGCTGCGCGAGCGGTGCGGGAGTCCGGAGCAGCACTCCTGATGCGCATCGACGTCGTCACGATCTTTCCCGAGATGGTGCTGGCTCCGCTGGAGCACAGCATCCTGGGGCGGGCGCGGGAAGCGGGGCTGCTCGACGTCCGCTGCACCGATCCGCGCGAGTTCACCACCGATCGCCACCGGCAGGTCGACGACAGCCCCTACGGCGGCGGCGCGGGGATGGTGATGAAGCCGGAGCCGCTCTTCGCGGCGGTCGAGGCGCTGGCGCAGGAGCCGCCGGCGCCGGAGCGGGTGGTCCTCTTCACGCCGCTGGGGCGCCGGTTCGACCAGGAGGTCGCCCGCGAGCTCTCCGGCTGCTCCCGGTTGGTATTCCTCTGCGGCCGGTATGAGGGAATGGATGAGCGGGTCCATCGCCACCTTGCCACCGACGAGCTCTCGATCGGCGACTTTGTGCTGACCGGAGGAGAATTCGCGGCGCTGGTGGTGATCGACGCGGTGGCGCGGCTGCTGCCGGGGGTGCTGGGGAAGGACGAGTCGTCGGAGATCGAGACGTTCAGCGAGCACCTGCTGGAGTACCCGCATTACACCCGGCCGGCCGATTTCCGCGGCTGGCGCGTGCCGGAGATCCTGCTCTCCGGGAACCACCAGGCGGTGGAGCTGTGGCGGCGGGAGCAGGCGCTCCGGCGGACCCTGGAGCGCCGGCGCGACCTGTTCCTGCGGCACGAGCTAACGGTGGAAGACCAGAAGCTGCTCGGCCTGATTCCGCCGAAGAAGAAGCGCCGGCGCCGGAAGCCGGAAGAGGGAGAACCGAATGCGTCGTGAGAGTGCCCGCGGAAACAAGCCGAAGAAGGGGAAGAGCGCCCCGGCGACCCAGCCCCCGCAGGACGCGCCGGAGCGGGCCCGCGATCTCCTCCTCCGGCTGGAGACCGGCGGTCCGAACCCGGTGAACGCCGCGGAAGAGCTCGACCGCCTGCAGGGCCGCCTGGAGCGGGACGGCACGCTGGAGCTGTTTCGGGAGCACGTCGCCGAGCTGGCCGACGCATGGTCGGAGACCGCGCTCCGCGGGGAGCGAGGGCGGGCGTGGCTGACGCTGGTGGGCGCCTACGACCTGAAGGAGCACACGCTCCTGGTGGCGAACCTGGCGCTCGATCCAGGCCTGCCTGGGCCGCTGCGCTCCCAGGCGTGTCACGTCCTGGCGCGCCTGGGCGGGGAGACCGCCTCCGGCGCGCTGCAGCAGGTGCTGCTCTCCGGCGGCGACGCGCAGGTCCGCGCCGCGTCCGCGGAGAGCCTGGGGCTGCTCCGGGACCGCTCCGTGCGTCCCGTCCTGGAGACGCTGCTGGAGGAGGACCTCCCTCGTAACGTCTGGAACGCGGTTAGCGAGGCGGCGGACCGCCTGCGCTGACGAGCCGGCCGGCGCGAGACCCGCCGCACTCTCCCGGAGTGCCGATGCTGATTCTCGCCGCCGCGCTGATCGATGGAACCGGCGCGGAGCCGTCTCGTGATATCGCCGTTCTGCTCGACGGCGAGCGGATCACCCGGGTGCTGCCCCAACGCGACCTCGAGCGCACCGCCCGGGAAGGACGGGAGGTGCTCGACCTTGGCGACGCCACGCTGCTGCCGGGCTTGATCGACACGCACGTCCACCTCACCTTCAGCGCGGCCCCCACGCACGAGGAAGTACGCCGCGCCGTGACGGAGGAGAGTGACGCCACCCTCGCCCTGCGGGCGATCGGCAACGCGCAGGCTCACCTCGCCGGCGGGGTCACCACCGTGCGCGATGTCGGCGGGCGCGGCTTCGTCGCCCTGGCGGTGCGGGACGCAGTCGCCGCCGGCATCGTTCTCGGCCCGCGCATCCTCGCCTCGGGCCCCGCGATCACCACCCGCACGGGGCACCTGAACTACCTCGGGGCGGTGGCGGACGATGCGGAGGAGGTCCGGATGAGGGTCGCGGAGGTGCTCGACGCCGGGGCCGACCTGGTGAAGATCTGCGCGACGGGCGGGATCATGACCGCCGAGTCGGACCCGATGCAGAGCCAGTACACGGCGGAAGAGCTGCGGGCGGCGGTGGAGGTGGCGGAAGCGCGCGGCAAGCTCGTGGCGGCCCACGTACTCACCACCGACGGCGTGGAGCGCTGCGTGGAGGCGGGGGTCCGCAGCCTGGAGCACTGCCTGTTCCAGGAAGCCCCCGGCGAGTACCGGTTCCGTCCGGAGCTGGCCGAGCGGATGCGGGACCGGGGAATCTTCGCCGGCCTGACGTACGCGGGAATCACGCAGGCCCGGTACCGCCGCGAGGTGCTGGGCGAGGCGGTGGGAGAGCTCGGAATCTGGCAGGAGCGGCTGATGCGGCGGGGCGCGGCAGAGCGGGCGCTGATCGACGCCGGGGTCCGGTACGTGCTCCACTCCGACTGCGGCGTGCGGGAGACGCCGTTCGGCGAGTTCTGGCGGGTGCTCGCGTCCGCCTGCTACGAGCTCTCCCTCTCGCCGCTGGAGGCGATCCGGGCCGCCACCGGCACCGCCGCCGAGCTGCTGGGGCTGGGGGCGGAGCTGGGCAGCGTCGCCCCCGGCAAGCGCGCGGACCTGCTGGCGGTGAGCGGCCGGCCGGAAGAGCGGATCAAGGCGCTGGCCCGGCCCGGGATGGTGATGCGCGACGGCCGGGTGGTCAGCCGCGAACGGGACGGCGGGGGCTCGCTCCGCGCCCCCTTCTGCCCGGAACGGCGCGCGTGATCTGGGCTATAATGCAGAGGCCCCCGGCAGGTGCCGGTGGGGTCTGCGGTGCGCGTGGTCGCCCCATACCGATCGGTAGCCGTCAGATTATGTACGCCATTAACTTCTATACGTCCCTCTACGAGGACATGCTGGTCCGCGGCCGCAAGACGGCCACCATCCGCCTGGGTGACAAGGTCGAAAAGTACAAGCCGGGCGAGCTGGTGTGGATTACGGTGGGCCAGCGCTTCGGGCGCCGCCGGAAGCTCTTCACCGCGATCATCGACTCCGTCACGGTGAAGCCGCTCATGGACGTCACCCCGCGGGAGCTGGACCGCGAGAACCCGGAGATGCGGACGCACGGCGAGCTGGCCAAGTTTCTCGCGATGATTTACGACCGCCCGGTGGCCCAGGACGACATCGTGACCGTCGTCCACTTCTCGCCGGTCAGCGAGTAGGCGCAAGCTCCGCAGCAGGCATGAAACAGAGGGGAGGCTCCGGATGGGGCCTCCCCTCTACGTATGTCAACCGCCGGGGCGGATTGGGAGCGCGGCAGCCGGCGCCCAACCGCCGCGCTCGTGTCGTGGGCCGGTATGCAGTTCGGCGGGAGCGCGGTAGCTGGGCGCCGGGAGATCGCGCTCATATCTCCAGGACCCGGAGGGCTCTGCCACGGTTCCGTGTGCGTTACCGGCCTTTGTTCATGGAGAGCCCGCCAGGCAGGCGATCGTGGCTCGGATCGCGCGCGCGATCTCTTCCACCGGAAGGAATGCCTGCCCCGCGGAGGCTTGCTCCGGCAGCGCCGGGAGGTGCAGAAAGCCGGCCGGTGGAGCGGTAGGGTCGCGCTCCCGCCGCCGCAGCGAGCGGTAGAGCACGTGGTTGCAGAGGTAAATCCCCGCGTGGTTGGAAGTGACCGCGGGGACGCCCTCCGCGCGGATCGCCTCGGTGATCCGCTCCACGGGCAGGGGAGAGACGAGCGCGGCGGGTCCGTCCGGCTCGATCCACTGCTGCGGCGATTCCGGGGTGGGGAGGCTGCTCTCCACATACCGCACGTTCACCGCCAGCCGCTCCGGGCGCACGTGAGAGGCGCCGGTAGCCTGCCCGGTATGCAGCAGGAGATCGTACCGCTCCGCCGCCAGCTCGCGCTCCACCGCCTCGGTATCGCGGTCGTAGCTCACGGGCAGCACGGCGAAGCGCAGGTCCCAGTGGCGGCCCCACTGCTCCAGGAAGAGCCGGCAGCCCTCCAGGCTGGAGTTGAGGCCGGTGCCGTCGAACGGCTCGAACGCCGTCAGCAGGATCCGCATTCGCTCCGGCACTTTTAAGCGATCAGGGCCTTGTTAAAGCAGGAGATCAGCTCCTGCGGCACCGCAGACTGGTCCCGGCCCGTGAAGACGAGGAGACACTCGTCGTTCACCAGCTTCTCCTTCGACTGCCGCAGCCAGGAGCAGAGCGTCTTCGCCAGGCTGTCGTCTCCCTCGTGCAGCTTCTTCCACTTCGCCAGCGCGGCATCCAGCTTGTCCAGGTACATTACGCTGTTCTTCTGCGCCTCGCACAGCCGCAGCAGGTTCTCCAACTGGTGCTGCGCGTCGTGGTTTTCGAACAGCTCCATCAGGTTGCACATCAGCACGTCGCGTCCGAGCCGGTCCGCGATCCGACCCACGGCGGCCGCTTTGCCGGTCCCGGGAGGGGCCAGGATCAAGACGGCGGCGTCGGTCGCCCCGGTCTGGACCAGCCAGTCGTTCAGCCCGGGGATGTCTACGGAACCTTTCAGCTCGTCGGCGTGCAGATTGCGGAAGTGCATGGGTCTTCTCCTTGGGCGGGAGGTGGGGAGGGGGAGTCCATCGCCTTTAACGTTGCCCCGGGAGAGGGTGTCGAAACGCGATTCGTACCCCCGCCCCGCCGCGGGAACCGAAGCCTTACCGGGAGGTTCGCCGGGCCGTCTGGGGAGCCCTCTAAAGGCTAAAGGCAGAAGGCTAAAGGCTAAAGTCCGAACCGTCCGTTAGCGGGAGGTCTTGCTCCTGCTACTACTCTTGCTCTTGCTCGCTGGCGAGCTTCGATTCTCCGGCGCGTCCTCGCCAGCTTAGGCCGTGCGGTGGCGGAGCTCGTTCTCTTTCTCCTTCTCGTTCTCTTTCTCCAGGCCGCTGCCCGGGTGAACGCAGGCTCCGGCGCGGGGCGGCGAAGGCAGTAATCCGTCCGCCCGCAGCCTTGCGGCTCCGTTGCTCGCTACGCTAGCACCACTCAAAGCCGCGGCGGGAACGCGCGGCCCCCGGGCCGGGTCCGAAGTAGCACTGAACGGAAGCGGCGGAGCGGGCAACTATTCTGGCAAGGCAGACCGGCTTCGGGACGCTCGTCACCAGCTCACTGCGACGGCGCCTCGGAATCGCTACCTGGCGGGAAGCAACCGAAGAACCGGTTTTCTCGTCTATTAGAGCAAGGACCGGTGGCTCTCCCGGGGCCGAACCGTGGACCGGCGGTGGATTCCACCGCGGCGCGGGGCGGCTCCGTCCACTGCAGAGGTACATCCATGGCCGAGCATGTTGGGGCGCTCGAACGATGGCTGCGCTACAGCCGCAGCGGGGATGAGGAAGATCCGCTCGCGGAGGCGCGGC
This sequence comes from Armatimonadota bacterium, assembly GCA_046292385.1. Lineage (GTDB taxonomy): Bacteria > Armatimonadota > SYMT01 > SYMT01 > SYMT01 > JBKBRF01. The sequence continues at coordinate 228,002 of JBKBRF010000001.1, forward strand.
CGCGGATCTCCCGCAACAGCCTGACCTACTCCACGCATCACCGCCTGCTCAGCGCGCGGGAGGAAGTGATCCTCGCGGCGCGAGCCCGCAGCGGCGACCCGGCCGCGCGCCAGGCGATGATGGAGGCGAACATCCGGCTGGTGATGAGCGTGGCGCGGAGGTACACCTGCAAGAGCCTGACGTTCGAGGACCTGGTGCAGGAGGGGATCGTCGGCCTGCTGGAGGCGATCAACAAGTTCGACGGCACCCTGGGCAACCGGTTCAGCACCTACGCCACCTACTGGATCCGCCAGGCGATCGTGCGCGCCATCGAGAAGCAGGACCGCCTGATCCGGCTCCCCGTCTACGGCTGCGACGCGGTGCGGAAAGTGGAGCGGGTGACCCGCGCCCTCGCCGACTCGCTGGGCCGCGAGCCGAGCCCGGAAGAGGTGGCGCGCGAGACCGGGCTGCCGCTCCGGCTGGTCAAGAACATCGAGAAGTACGGGCAGGACCCGCTCTCGCTTGACGTGCTGGTGGGGGACAGCGAGGACACCGTCTTCTCCGACCTGGTGGTCGACGGCGACGCGATCGACCCCGCGGATACCGCGTTGAGCTCCATGGAGCGCGAGGTGCTGCTGGAGCAGGTGGAGCACCTGGAGCCGCGGGAGCAGCTGGTCATCCAGAAGCGGTTCGGGTTGGTCGACGGCCAGGTCTACACGCTCAAGGAGATCGCGGACCAGCTCAAGATGTCGCGCGAGGGAGTCCGCCACGTGCAGATCCGCGCCCTGCGGAAGCTGCGCGACGGCCTGCAGGGCGTGGGGCTGGTGCCGGCCTGACGCCGAATCGAGACCCCGCTCGCTGCGCGAGCCGGGGAAGTTGTCCGACGATTAGCGCGGGCGGGACCCCATGGTCCCGCCCGCTTCCCGCGAATAGGGCACATTGCGGCTTTGCTGCCGCAGTCTTTCCGTTTCGAAGTAACTCGCTCTCACGAGGTGAACCATGAAGATATCGACCCTCTCCCCGCGTCTGGTGCCCGCCGCGCTCGCCGCCGCGTGCAGCCTGGCGCTGGTCGCTCCCGTCTTCGCGCAGAAGACGCTCGATCACTACATCCAGCCCAGCCTGAAGGACCTGAGCGCCAGCGTGGACGTCGTCTCCAAAAACGACCGCGAGCTCGCCAAGATCGGCAAAGGCTACGTGGACGCCTACAAGCTCAGCAAGCAGGAAGTGTGGGCCAAGGAGCCCGGCCGCGTGCGCTTCCAGGGGAAGCAGGGCGTCTTCACCATTCGCTACGTCACCAACGGCAACCGCAAGCTGACGGAGGTGCCGACGCTGCGGATCAAGGACGTGGACGACATCAGCCAGGAGCCGTCGAAGGGCGACTCGATCGTCGACCTCGGCGTGATCAGCACCACGTGGGCGAACCGGGTGGTGAGCCGGTGGCTCCGCACGGAGCAGCGCGCCGGCAAGACGGTGCAGATCTTCCAGACCTGGTACAAGGAAGACCCCCGGCGCAAGTACACCTTCGTGCTCGACCCGGCGACCAAGACCGTGGTGGAGCGGATCGAGCATCACCGGAATAAGAAGAAGGAAGGCTACCGCAAGCGCCTCGTCTACAGCGAGGTCAAGCAGGTGGACGGCGTGAGCGTGCCGACTCGGGTGGAGCTCTACAACGGCGAAGGCAAGCTGGCCGGCGTGATGAAGTACGACGCGATCAAGATCAACAGCGGCCTGCCCGACACGATGTTCACCTTCTAACCGGCGTTGCAGGGTTGCAGGTCGCAGGCCCCGACCGCTGACCGCTGACCCCTGCTAACCTGCCGCGGCAGCCGGTCCCTCCACGCGAGCGGGCCGGCTGCCGCGCTCGGCTTCTGGCCTCGTCGGGGTGCCTGGCGTGGAGGACTTCCGCGGGGGCGGCCGTGAACTGACGCTCAGAACGCAGGATGGTCGCGCGAGGGGGCGGGAGTGTCGGGCAGGATCGAGGTGATCACGGGGCCGATGTTCAGCGGCAAGTCGACCGAGCTGCTCCGCCGGCTGCGGCTCGCCCAGATCGCGCGGAAGCGGACCGCCGCCTTCAAGCACGCGGCGGACGTTCGCTACGCCGAAGACGAGATCGCCACCCACGCGGAGCAGCGGAGCTGGGCCATGGCGGTCTCCACCGCCGGCGAGATCCTGGAATCGTGGCACACGCGCGCCGCGGCGGTAGTCGGGATCGACGAAGCGCAGTTCTTCGACGACAGCCTGGTGGATGTGGTGGAGGCGCTGGCCCGGCGCGGCAAGCGAGTGCTCGTGGCGGGGCTCAACCAGGACTCCTACGGGCGGCCGTTCCAGCCGATTCCGGAGCTGATGGCGCGGGCGGACGAAATCTTCCTCTCCCGCGCCGTATGCATGGTCTGCGGCGGAGACGCCACCAAGACCTTCCGCAAGCCGGGGGCGGCGGTGGCCCAGGTACTGGTGGGAACCGACGAGGAATACGAGGCGCGCTGCCGGGCCTGCTGGTATGCCGGCGAGCAAGCGAAGGAAACTTCTCCCCGTCTAGAAAACTCCTAAAGGCCGGGAACACTTCCCAACACCGTGTCGTCGGACAGTTACTGGAGTTTCGCTCAGCTCGTGTTGCCTTTGATCACCGGCCGAACCGAGGTGTACTGCGTTCTAGGCCACCCCGTGGGGCATTCCGTCTCCCCCGCAATGCAGAACGCGGCCCTGAAAGAAATGGGCCGGGACGGGGTATACGTTGCCTTCAACGTGGCGCCTGCGGATCTCCCCCGGGCCGTGGAAGGCCTGCGCGCGCTGGGTGTGAGGGGCGCGAACTGCACCATTCCCCATAAGGAAGCGCTCGTGGGGCTGGTCGATGAGCTCTCGGAAGAAGCGGAGCTCATCGGCGCGGTGAACACGCTGGTGTTCCGAGACGGGAAGGTTCGCGGAGAGAACACGGACGGCCGCGGGTTCCTGGCGGCCCTGCGCGAGGCAGGCGTCGAGCCGGAAGGCCAGCGGGCGGTAGTGCTGGGAGCCGGAGGGGCCGCGCGGGCGGTGGTGGTGGCGCTGGCGCAGTGCGGGGCCGAGGTGGCGATAAGCAATCGGACCGAAAGTCGCGCGAGTGAGCTGGCGCGAGAGGTGAACACCCGCCTCGGTGGTGAACGTGTATCGGTGGCCCCCGGAGAGGCGGCCGCACTGGGCCCGTTGGTGGCCCGGGCGAACCTGCTGGTGAACACGACGTCGGTGGGAATGGCGCCGCAGGTCGACGCGATGCCGCCGGTCCCGGCCGAAGCGCTCCATCCGGGGCTGTTCGTATATGATTTGATTTACAATCCCCTCCAGACGCTGCTGCTGCGCACCGCCCGCTCGCGGGGGGCGCGCGGCACGCACGGGGCGGGGATGCTGGCGCACCAGGGCGCGCTCGCACTGGAGCATTGGACCGGGGTGCGAGGTCCGGCTCGCTTGATGGAACAGGTAATACTGCGGACCCTCGGCGCGGAAGCGACCGTCTGAGCCGCTCGAGACGGCTCAGGTGCGGGCGACCCGCCCGGGTGAGCCGCGGAGCGGTGCGACAGGGGCTGCATGTTCAGGAATAGGTCGGTATACCCATGACCCAGATGATGCGACGCGATGTCGGCGAAGTGCTGCTGCAGGGGCGAGTGATTACCCCGGAGCAGCTCGCGCAGGCCCGGGAGATTTCCGAGAAGAAGGGGATCGCCCTGCCCGACGTGCTGCTCCAGCAAGGCATCGAGCCGTTCAAGCTCCTTCAGGCGAACGCGTTCCTTCACAACATGAAGGCGGTCGACCTGAAGCAGCACGCGCCGGAAGTGAGCGCCATCAACGTGGTCCCGCCGCACGTCGCGCGCCGCGCCCGGATGATTCCGGTTCGGAAGGTGAGCCAGAACGGCCAGGACGTGCTGGTCTGCGCCATCGCCGATCCGAACGACGTGATGGCGCTGGACAACGTGCGGGATGCCTGCCGGCTGCGGGTACAGGCGGTACTGGCGCCGCCGGAGCAGATCGAAGAGCTGCTCGACCGGCACTATCCGGAGGGCGGCGGCGCGCCGGCCGCGGAAGCATCCAACGGCGGCGCCGGCGGCTCCACCAGCATCGCGGCCTCGGGCGCGAGCATCCTCGGCATGGTGAGCGAGTACACCCCGACCGGGGGCACGGATGACGACGCCGGCGGAAGCGACGATTCCGACGTGGTGCAGGGGCCGATCATCCGGATTGCCCACGCCATCATCCAGGAAGCGGTCAAGTCGGGCGCCTCGGACATCCATATCGAGCCGGCCGGCCGCAACCTCCGGGTCCGGTACCGCATCGACGGCGTGCTGCACGAGATCATGCAGATGCCGAAGTACATCCACCCGCCGCTCACCTCCCGCTTCAAGATCATGGCGGAGCTGAACATCGCGGAGCGCCGGATTCCCCAGGACGGTCGTATCGGCATCAACTTCCAGAACAAGGACTACGACCTGCGCGTGAGCGTGCTTCCCACCCAGTACGGTGAGAAGATCGTCATGCGAATTCTGGACAAGTCGAGCGTGATGCTCGGCCTGAACAAGCTCGGCTTCTTCCCGGATACCCTGGCCCAAATGGAGCGGCTGATCACCCAGCCGAACGGGATGTTCCTCTCCACCGGACCGACCGGGGCGGGCAAGACGACCACCCAGTACTCCGTGCTGCACCGGATCAACTCGGTAGAGAAGAACATCAGCACGGTGGAAGACCCGGTCGAATACCAGCTTCCCGGCGTCAGCCAGGTGCAGGTCCACCGCAAGGCGGGTCTCACCTTCGCCACCGCGCTGCGCTCCCTGATGCGCCAGGACCCGGACATCATCATGGTGGGTGAAATCCGAGACCTGGAAACGGCGGAAATGGCGATCCAGGCGTCGCTGACGGGCCACCTGGTGCTCTCCACGCTGCACACCAACGACGCGCCCTCCGCCGTAACCCGACTGGTCGACATGGGCGTGGAGCCGTTCCTCGTCTCCGCCACCCTGATCGGCGCCAACGCCCAGCGCCTCGGCCGCCGCATCTGCGACCAGTGCAAGGACGACTACGAGATCGACGCGACCGAGCTGCTGCAGCTGGGCTACGAGCCGCAGCACGAGGGCGAGAAGGTGGTGCTCAAGCGCGGCCGCGGCTGCGACACCTGCAAGCACACCGGCTACAAGGGTCGTATCGGCATCTACGAGTTGATGGTGGTGAACGAAGAGATCTCCGACCTGATGGTCCGCCGCGCGCCGGTGACCGAGATCCGCAACGCCGCCCGCGCCAACGGGATGAAGACGCTGAAGGAAGACGGCTTGCGCAAGGTCCTCGCCGGCATCACCACGCCGGAAGAGGTGGCCCGCGTCGTCTTCACCGCCGGTCACTAACCGGCGGGAGCCGGGCCGGAGGCGGAGCCCGCCTCCGGCATTCGCGCGCTTGTCGCCTGGTCCTACTTTTCACGGCGCCGCGTGTGCTCGGCTGCCGAGCCCTTGCCGAAGGGAGCATCGATTTGTCCGAAGTAACTCAAAACGCCACGTCCGCGACCTACACGGCACCGACGCCCCCGCGTCCCAATAAGCCGAAGCCGCTGGACGAAGCCCATATCGACGACCTGCTCCGCCTGGTGGTGGAGTGGAAGGGATCCGACCTGCACCTCACGGTCGGCGTGCCGCCGATCATCCGCGCGGACGGAAAGCTGCAGCCGGCGCCGTACGAGCGGGTAACGCCGCAGGACACGCAGCGGATGTGCTACGACATCCTCTCGGACGAGCAGATCCAGCGGTTCGAGAGCACCCTGGAGCTCGACTTCTCCTACCAGGTGCCCCGGGTCGCGCGCTTCCGCGTGAACCTCTACAAAGAGCGCGGTAACCTGGCGGCGGCGCTCCGGGTGATCCCGCAGCAGATCCCCACCATGGAAGAGCTGGGGCTCCCGGCGGTGCTCAAGGAGCTCTGCCACAAGCCCCGCGGCCTGGTGCTGGTGACCGGCCCGACCGGCTCCGGAAAGTCGACCACCCTCGCCGCGATGATCAACCAGATCAACTCGGAGCGCGCGGAGCACATCCTCACGATCGAAGACCCGATCGAGTACATCCACCCGCACAAGTACAGCGTGGTGGGCCAGCGCGAGCTGGGGATGGATACTAAGAGCTTCTCCGCCGCGCTGAAGTCGGCGCTCCGCGAAGATCCGGACGTGATCCTCGTGGGTGAAATGCGAGACCTCGAGACGATGCAGCTCGCGGTGACCGCCGCGGAAACCGGCCACCTCGTCTTCGCGACCCTGCACACCAACAGCGCCGCGCAGACGGTCGACCGCATCGTCGACGTCTTCCCGCCCGGGCAGCAGGAGCAGATCCGCATCCAGCTCTCCAACAACCTGGAAGGCGTGGTGACGCAGCAGCTCCTCCGCCGGGCGAACCAGCCGGGGCGCGTCTGCGCGATGGAGATCATGACCGCCTCCCCCGCGATCCGGAACCTGATCCGCGAAGGGAAGTCGCACCAGATCAACTCGATGATCCAGATCAGCAACGGCATGGGCATGCAGACGATGGACCAGTGCCTGCGCGATCTCTACGCGAAGGGGGTCATCACTTACGACGACGCGATTACCCGCGCCATGCAGCCGGACGAGCTGAAGAAGATGATCAGCGGCGGCGCGGCCGGCGGGCCGGGCGGCCCCGGTGGCCCGGGTGCGCCGGGCGGCCCCGGCGGCCGGCCCGGTCAGGGCCAGGGAACCGGCCGGTGATCAGGACCGTCTAAGCCAGGGTAGCAGTTGCACTACCGGGGCGGCGCACTCCGCGCGATGCCGTCCCGTCCACTCTCCCCCGGCGCCGAGAGAGCAGGAAGCAGGGCGATGCCAACTTTTCAGTACACAGTCCGCGATCAGGCCGGCAAGGTGACCACCGGCGTCAAGGAGGCCGACAGCCAGGCCGTCCTGGCCCGGCAGCTCCGCGAGCAGGGCTTCACCGTTGCCAAGATCAAGCAGACCAGGGCGGCGGCCAAGGGCGCAGTGGCCGGTCAGCCCGCCAAGGGCACCGGCGGCGGCGTGAAGCTGGCGGACCTCTCCGTCTTCTGCCGCCAGTTCTCCACGATGGTCGACGCCGGCGTCTCGCTGGTGCGGTGCCTCAACGTGCTGCAGGAGCAGGCGACCAACCCGAAGCTGAAGCGGATCACCGCCGACATCCAGGCGGAGGTGGAGGCGGGGAACTCGCTCTCCAAGGCGATGTCGAAGTACCCCCGCGTCTTCAACAACCTCTTCATCGGTCTGGTGCGCGCGGGAGAAGTGGGCGGTGTGCTGGAAGAGAGCCTCCAGCGTCTCGCGCACTTCCTGGAGAAGGACCTCGAGCTTCGCCGCAAGGTGAAGGCGGCGATGACCTATCCCACCATCGTCGTCTTCGTGGCGCTGGCGATCGTGCTCGGTCTCTGCACCTTCATCGTGCCCAAGTTCTTCGATCTCTTCAAAGAGCTGGGGCTGAAGGAAGACACGTTCCCGGTGATGACGCTGTGGCTGAAGCAGTTCAGCGACTTCCTCATCATGGGCTTCCCCGGACGCCAGATCATCACGCTGCTGGTGGTGACCGGCCTGGTGATCGGGTTCAAGATGTTCATCCGGACCCGGTTCGGAAAGCGGCTCTACGACCGGTTCAAGCTGAAGGCGCCGGTCTTCGGCAAGCTGAATCACAAGATCGCGCTCGCCCGCTTCTCGCGGACGCTCTCCACGCTGCTCACCTCCGGCGTGCCGATCCTCCAGGCGATGGAGACGGTGGCCGGCGCGGTCGACAACGAGATCATCTCGGACGCCGTGATGCACGCCCGGGCCCGCATCCGGGAAGGAGACCGCATCGGGCCGCCGCTGCAAAAGAGCCGCCTCTTCCCGCCGATGGTGGTGCAGATGATCAGCATCGGCGAGGAGTCCGGGGCGCTCGACAACATGCTGACCAAGGTGGCGGAGTTCTACGAAGCCGAAGTGGATGCGGCGCTGGACAGCTTGACCGCGGCGATCGAGCCGGTGCTTATCGTGTTCCTCGGCTTCTGCGTCGGCTTCATCGTCATCGCGATGTTCCTGCCGATGGTGAACCTGATCCAGGGCCTGTCGGGCGGTGAAGGTGACGGCGACGGTGGTGGTGAGTAACGCTGCGGAAGTCTCGCCTGAATGACGTTCGACTTCTGGACCGCTTACTGGACGTTCACGTCCTTCGTCTTCGGGGCAATCGTAGGGAGCTTTCTTAACGTCTGCATCCTGCGGTTGCCCCGCGGCGAGTCTCCCTGGGGCCCGCCCTCCCACTGTCCCCAGTGCCAGCACCGGCTGCGCGTGCTGCCGGACATGGTGCCGATCCTGAGCCAGCTCTGGTACCGCTCCCGGTGCCGGTACTGCGGATCGCCCTTCTCCTGGCGCTACCTCTGGATCGAGCTGCTCACCGGCCTCGCCTTCGTCGCCGTCTACTTACGGTACGGCGTCTTCGGCAACGAGATGCTCTCCGAAGAGGCGCGCGGGTGGTCCGCCGCCGCGACGATGCTCTATGTCGCCGCGCTGATCGCCATCTTCTTCATCGACCTGGAGCACTACGAGATCCCGGATATCGCCGTGCTGGCGGCGTTCGTCTGCGCCTTCGCGCGCGACGTGATGCTGATCATGGCGAACCAGCGGCCGCTCTGGCAGACGATCCCCGGCACCGAGTGGAAGATTCCGCTCCCGCTCTCCATCTTCTGGGGACTGGTGGCGTTCTGGATGCTCTGGCAGTTCGCCACGCTCATGACCGCCATGCTCGGCCGGGAGGCGATGGGCGCGGGCGATTCGCTGCTCCTCGGCGCCATGGGCGCGTTCCTGATCCCGTGGCCGCTGCTGGTGCTGGCCTTCCTGGCCGCGGTAGCGCTGGGAACCGTCGGCGGCCTGATCGGCATGGGCTTCGCGGCGCGGGACGAGCAGCGCGCGGAAGCGGCGCCGCCGGCCGCCGACCCGCTCGCCGCGGCGGAATCTCCTCCGGGCGGTCCGGTCGCGGCCGAGCAGGCGCAAACCAGTGCGACCGAGCCGGAGCACGCCGCCGCCGGCCCGATCAGCGAGCGAGCGAGCCGCGGCGCGGCAGGAATCCCGTCCGGCGATGCAGAAACGCCAGCGGTGCCGGAGCTGCCGCCCTCCAGCCGGTGGGGCCGGCTCTGGACCGTCGCGGGCACCTGGCTGGCGGTCTTCGGACTCTGGGGCGCGGCGGTGCAGGCGCGCCACAGCCTGCCGCTGGGACTGGCCCTCGGGCTCGGGGCCGTGCTGGCCGCGGCGGCGCTGATCTACTTCGGCGCCCGGCAGTGGGTGGCGGGGGACCGGGAGTGGCTGCCGGCGATGGACGAGTTGTTCGAGGGGGATCCGGGGCCGCGGTTCATCCCGTTCGGGCCTTACCTGGTGGCCGGTACGTTCCTGGCGATGATGTTCGGGCGGGCGGTGGTGGAATGGTACGCGCAGTCGCAGCTCGGCATCCCGCCGCAAGAGCTCGCCGGAATGGGCTGGTACTGAGCGGCGCTGGCACGCGCCCGGCCCCGGTTTACGTATCCGCTATGGTCCTCTGATTTCCCGGCGTCACTCCGGCCCCGCGGCTCGAGCCGCCCCGGCTCACCCGCGCTGCACGCGCGTATCGCGGTCCGGTGCGATCCGGCGCGCACGCTGGAAAGCCACGGCCCTGCAGGAACATTGCAGGGACGGTAATCGTCTTGCTACATGACTTTTCCCACGGAGGAACTCCGATGAACGCCCGTGCCTTCGGGAGCCGCCGCCGCAGCGGTTTCACCCTGATCGAGCTGCTCACGGTCATCGCCATCATCGCTATCCTGGCCGCGCTCCTGTTCCCCGTCTTCGCCGGCATGGGCCGCAAGATGCGAGAGACGCAGTGTCAGAACAACCTGAAGGCGATCGTGCAGGCGATGAACGTCTATAAGGAAGACCACGGCGTCTATCCGGATGCCCTCTACGGGGTCGGTTACACCAATGGACTGGAGCTGCGCCTGGCGAAGCAGGTCAAGGATCCGGGCATCTTCACCTGCCCGGAGCATCCGCAGCAGTTCAAGCAGAGTGACACGCTGGTGCCGGCGATCAATCCGATGACCGGCCAGCCGGCGACCGATCGCTACAACCGGCCGATGCTCTTCCCGCAGCGGAGCAGCTACGACATCCAGTACCGCCCGAACCAGGCGAGCGGCACGGCGATCCTGAACTACAACCTGAAGTGGACCGGTTGGGCGCAGAACCAGACCGGCGCGGGCGACCAGCCGCGTCAGCTCGCCTACAAGAACCCGCCGGACAACACGGTGGTGGCGATCTGTCTCAACCACGCCAAGCCCGGCGCGGCGGTGAACGGCGTTTTCCCGGTCGGCAAGGGGGAGATGGCGATCGTGGCGTTCCTGAACGGCCGCGTGCAGAAGATCCCGGCGGAGCAGGTCAACAACTGGACCGGCCAGGGCCAGCCGTATCCGTGGCTGGTGATGCCGAAGCCGTAGGCCGCGTCATTCGGATCCCGGCGCCGGCCGCGCCGCCGGGCGGCGCAGCACCTCACGCTGGAGGGCCTCCCCAGTCCGGAAGGGCGTGCGTCAGAGAGAGTCCGCGTGTTAAGGACGGGTGTGTGATGGCAGAACTCCGAAAGTCAACCGGTGAGAGGACCCCCTGGACGCTCCGCGGGGGCCGTCGCGGTACCTCGCTGGTCGAGATCCTGGTGGTGCTGGTGATCCTGATCGTCGGGATCTTCGCCGTCACGCGGCTCTTCCCGGAAGGGATGCTCAGCCTCGGCTACTCCGGCAACTTAACGCTGGCGAACGCGCTGGTGCAGAAGAACGAAGACTTCCACGCCAGCCACCGCACCAACGTGCCGGAAGGGATGGTCGGCATCGACCCGGACACCGGGCTGATCCGCACCCAGATCACGCCGGCCGACATCCGCAGCGAGCGGCCCTATCTGGACACGCCGGTGACCAGCGCCACCGGTACGCCGCCGAACGACCCGCGCCACTCCGGCGTGAACCAGGTGCGCCGGGTCATCGGCGAGCGGCTGATGCTGCCGCCTCCCTCCCAGTTCCCGGACCCGCGCCTGGGGCTCGGCTCGGAGAATGTCTGCCTCTACCGGCCGCTCTACACGCCGATCTACTCCCTGAACGCGATGCCCGGCAGCAGCCTGGGGGTCCAGGCCTACAGCGGCACGCCGTTCCGGCGGGTGGTGATCGCCAAGGAGCCGCAGACGGTGGAGGAGTGGCAGGCGTTCTACACGCTGCTCGATCCGTACACCTACGCCGTCGACTACGACAACGCGAAGCTCTACTTCCTGGCGACCGGCTACGAGCGCCGCTTCAAGATCCGTGGCAACCTCCGCGCGCAGCTCCAGAACGGGCGGTACCTGAGCACGGAGATGCACCCGAACAATACGGTGTACCTCCCTGCCGGCCGGGACGCCGACGACCCGACCGATCCGCGGGGGATCATCCAGCGGTTCGACCTGCGCGTCACGCAGCCGGGGTTCGAGCGCCTGCCGCTGCCGGGCGACCTGGTGGCGGACGACCAGGGCAATCCCGCCACGGTGGCGGAGGAGGGGATGCTCGATCCGGAGACCGAGTTCCTCTACCGGTACTTCACGCCGCTGCTGACGAACCAGCCGTTCAGCGCCACGATCGACTCCGACCCTTACCAGTTCAAGGTCTACGACCCGGTCTTCGGCCTCCTCGGCTTCAACCCCCGGGTGGCGTCGGTACCGCGGCACCAGGGCGGCGGCGCCCAGCTGGTAAAGGTCGACTACGACGTGGACGACTGGCAGATCCTGCGCGAGGAGCTGGTGGTGCCGACCGAGCTCGTCAACCGCGACGAGCCGAATGCGCAGGCCCAGTTCCACAGCGTCAAGCTGGCGATCTCCGGGCTCAAGAAGATCGGCGACATGGAAGAGACGATCAACTTCGTCGCCAACAGCGCCTCCGACACCTTCGAGCACCAGGGCCTGGTCCGACACTACCCGCCGTCGCAGCGCACGGGCGCCCCCGCGCGGCCGGGAACGGGGGCCGGCTCCACCCTGCTGGGCGCGCAGAACCAGTCCGGCGTCGACCTGGTGCTGGTCGACCTGGAGACGGGGCTGCAGATCGACAGCCGCACGCTGCAGCGGCCCGGCACCAACCCGGACCCGAACGTGAGCAACCTGAACGGCGAGATCGACTATGCCAACGGAGTGATCCACCTGCGGCCGACGGTGCAGCTCAGGCTGCCGTTCGCGCTCCAGGGCGGCAACGCCTCGCTGCAGGTGCCGGCCGGCGGTCGCCGCTTCCGGATCCACTACCGCAGCTCGAGCGACTTCGCCGTTGCGTCGATGAAGCCGTACTCCAACTACGGAACCTTCGGCTTCCACCCGAATGACGCGCCGAACCGCCTGCCGACCTTCAAGGAATACCAGCCGTACCCGTACGGCTTCGTGCTCTTCTTCAATACCGACGCCGACAAGACAGTGGCGGTCGACTACCAGTGGACGCACCGGCTCTCCGGCGAGGTGCGGATGGAGGTGGGAGAGCTGCACCAGATCCAGTCGCCGACGGCCCTTTACCCGCCCGGCCCGCCGCCGAACAACTGCGGTGGCGGGAGGCCGCAGAGCTACTGGGTGCGGGTGCGGCACTCGGACCCGCAGGCGTGCGAGCCGAGCGATCCAAACTTCGATCCGGACGTGCTGCCGGGGAGTGTCCGGGTCATCGGCGTGCGCGGAGCCTCGTTCCACACCTGGGTGGAGTGGCGCGATCTGAACCGCTTCCGGCGGCTGCAGCGCTCCACCATCCTCGGCGGATAGCGGGCGCCGGGAACCGATGCGACGACTTGCAACGTGATTGGGTCTGCGGGATACCCCGCGAGTCCGCGGCGGCCAGGCATGGCCCGGGCGCCCGGCTCCGGCCCGAGAAGTAGGGGACGTTGATGCGCGACAGAGAGCATACACTGGCACGACGGCGGCCGCGCGGCGCTGCTCGGCGGGGCTTCACGATCATCGAGATGATCGTGGTCATTGCCATCACCGCACTCCTGATGACGATCCTGTTCGTTCCGCTCTCCCGCACGCTCGACCTGGTCTCGCGCGGCAACGCCCGCGTGACGAGTCAGGACAGCGTGCGGGCGGCGATGCGGACGGTGCGCCGGGACCTCTCCAACGCGATGCAGGTCTTCCCGCCGCGCCCCATTCACATCTGGGGCTACCGGGACTGGACCTACGACAACCGGAAAGACCGTCCGGAGCCGCTGCCCAACAGCCCTTCGGAGCGGTACCTGGTGGAGAACGGGGTCTTCGCCTTCCGTTTGCCGAAGCACCAGTACCACTGCCCGCGCTTCGATCACACCATCCTCCCCACGGAGGCGGATCCGAACCTGGCGCTCGACACCTGCCCGCGCCACCTCGGCTCTCCCATCGAGATGCGCCCGCTCTCGCCGCTGGAGCCGGACGATAAGATCGTCGCCTACTTCCTGGCGCTGAAAGATCCGACCGTGACAGACGGGCAGGGCCTCCCGCAGTACCGGAATATCGCGCTCTTCAGCAACGTCGCCACCAACACGCTGAACACCTACACGCTCTACCGGCTGGAGTTCGACCCCCGGCTGCCGCAGTTCGCCCGCTGGACCATCGACGCAGACGGAGATGGTCAGGTCGACGATCCGAATCCGAACTTCTTCTACGAGACCCAGAACGTGACGGGTCTGGTCGGGGGCCAGCAGGTGACCCTGCCGGCGTATCAGTGGTGGCGGGACGCGTCTCGCGTGGTAGTGAACCAGCAGCAGTCCGACATGGTGAAGTGGCTGGCGAGCGGAGCGAAGTGGCTGCCGCACCCGATTACCACCATGGGCCCGGCACCGGTCTCCGATGCCGACCTGCTGCCGAACCGGAACGTCGGCCTCTTCAACCAGGACGGCTCCACGCTGCCGGCGTCGATCCCCTCCGCGGAATACCTGGCCGAGTTCGGGCACTGGCTGGGGCTGGAGAATGACGGCCAGGGACTGATCCCGGCCACCTGGGTGATCAAGCCGGACGGTCAGACCGGGACCTATCTCCGCGGGCCTCGCATCCAGATCTTCGACTTCAGCCTGGCTCCGGCGCAGCAGCTAGTCTTCGACTCTGCCGATGCCACGCGCCGCAACCGGCTGGTCTCCTATGACTCGATGACCGGGCGCGTCACCTTCGCGATGCGGCGGTTCAACTACGGCACCAACGATCCGGTGCTGATGGAGCACTATTCGGCTCCGGCGCCGAGTGCCGCCAATCTCTACACGGTCGACCTCACGCTGGACCAGGTCAGCGACCCGAACAACATGCCGAGCAGTTTCGGCGCCGCGAAGGTGTGGGAGGGGAACAATGCGCTGCGCCAGGGAACATCGCTGATCGTCCCCGGGTCAGAAGAGGTGCAGCTCACCTTCCAGCCGGCGAGCGGCCCGCGCGAGGTGGAGATACTGCGACGGGTGGGGTGGACCGGCCTCGGCAACGGGGTAGACCGGTACGTGGCGCAGGCAGACCTGGCGCCGGACGAGTACACCATCGACTACCGCACCGGCATCATCGGACTCGCCGACCGCGATCCCAACCGCTGGAGCGGGGTGGCCCCGGGCGGCCAGCGCCAGCTCCTGGTGAAGCACCGCTTCCAGACCAACCGGCCGGGCGACGTGGTGAAGGCGAGCTTCGTCACCCAGGAAGCGGCCCTGGCGAACCTGGGTCTGGTGGAGTTCACCCGCGCCAAGGGTGAGAAGCTGCCGTTCGAAGTCTCCGAGCGGATCGTTATCCGGAACCTCAAGCGATGATGAGCGCCATGCGAACTAGAGCCAGGACCGGGTGGGCGAGGGGCCGGCGCGGGCAGACGATCGTCGTGGCGATCGCCATCCTGTTTCTCCTCATCCTCGTCGGCTCGATCTTCATCACGACGGTGGTGCAGAACCTCCGCCGGGTTACTGCCCAGGGGGAGCGGAACGACGCGCTCACGCTGGCGCTCGCCGGCCTGCGCTACGCGGGACAGCAGTTTGCCGCCAGCCCCGCGGGGGCCGACTGGCGACCGACGCCGACCGAGGCACTGTGGCGCACCCCGGTGCCGCCGGCGACGATCTTTCGTGACCAGCTTCCCCCCAATACGCCGGGGGACCTGAACGGCGACCAGGTGCTCGACGCCAACGAGATCCGCCTGCTCGACCCGGACTACAAGTGGCTGAGCGACGACGGCACCTACCGCCGTCCCTTCGTTCGCGTTCCGACGGGCCGCGGCCGGTTCCTGGTGCGCGTGACTTACATTCCGCGCTACGAGGCGTCCGGTCCGAACGCCGTCGAGTTCGCGCAGAACTCCGGCCTGATCCACGTGGAAGCGGTGGGCCGCCCCGGCGAGCTCGATCCGAACGACCCGACCTTCTACACCTCCGACCCGACCGGCAACACGCAGGGTGGAGAAGTGGTGGGGCCGTATCGCAAGGTCGACGCCTACGTGCCGATGGGCCTGGTGGACCAGCTCTGGTGGGTGACCAACCGCACCAGGGAGCGGGGCCCGGCGACCCTGGGCGTGCCCGGCTTCCGGGACGGCCTGGCGCGTGGGGTCGAGTTCCCGGCGGTGTGGGAGGGCGGCATCCGCAGCGATACCGATCTCCAGCTCCAGGGCCAGAACAACGTGCGGCTCTACCCGTCCCGCGGGGAGGGGGTCTTCGTGAAGGGCGAGCTCCGGCTTAGCCCCCGCGGCAATACCGCGCAGCCGCGCCCGCAGCTCGAGCTGCAGGTGCTGGAGGACAGCGGAGAGACAGCTGGGACCGCCCCGGATGGAAATCCGATTATTCCGTCGGAGAACTTCGACGATAATCCGGGTAACGACTCGCTCATCATCCGGGTCGATGCGGACCCGCTGATCGCGAACAATGGTCTCGCCTCGGTCCTGCTCTACACCCCGGGCGGGAGCCAGCGGCGCGTGCTGCTGGACGAGCGGCACCTGCGGAGCGATCCGGAGCTGGCCGCGCGCAGCACCCGCATGCAGCCGCCGCCGGACCTGACCGCGGGCGACCCGACCACCGGGATGAACCGCTGGCTGCTCCTCACCCGGGAGACCGGCGGCATGCTGAGCATTCCGCAGCAGGGCGAAGCGACGCGCCTGGTGCGGGCCGGCTGGTATGGCCTGGTCGATCAGAACCTGTCGCCGACGATCCGCGCCCAGGGGCTCTACCTCGATAACCACGGCGACATCCAGTATCCCGGCGACCGCTCCGCAGTGAAGGACGAGTGGCTGCGGCGCGGCAACTCCGACACCCGGAACCGCGGCTGGCTGGGCGACTACTACGTGCCGAGCGTGGAAGAGGGCGGCACCCTCCACCCGATCGCGGAGGTGGCGCTGGTCGACGTGCATTCGAACCCGAACGACCCGAGCTCGCCGCGCGTGCCGAAGATCCGGATCACACGCTACGACCTGGATCAGCGGCACATGAACCTCCAGGGGGCCGTGGGCCGGCAGCGGTTGTTCTACCGCCACGACGGCACCCAGCTCGTTCCCGTCGGCTACACCCGCGAGTTCGACTATCCCTCCAACGGCGTCTTCTTCGCCGAGGGGAGCATCCGCCTCCGCGGGCGGGTGGGAACCGAGACCGACCCGAGGCAGCTCACCATCGTCTCCGGCGGCACCATCTATGTCGAAGGCAACATCGTCAAGCCGCACCGCGCCTCCTTCGTGGGGCTGCTGGCGCGCGACTACGTGACGCTCAACCCGACCGCCTTCACGCGGGTCCAGCCGGGCAGCGACATCCTGGTCGAGGCGGACACCTTCGACACGGACGGCCGCCCGGTGGGCTACCACTTCACGGTGCAGCAGGGGAGCGACCTCGACTTCTCCTTCCAGTCCGCCGAGCCGCTCGGCAGCGGCATGATCCACGTGAAGCACTCCGCCGCTTACGAGGCGGACGGCTCCCAGACCGCCGTCACGCTCAACCTGCCGCGGCTGGCGCCGAACGCCGACCAGAATGGCTGGCCCGCGTGGAACACCGATCGGTACGACTTCGGCGCAAACCGTCCGCCGGGCGATCCGCCGGCGGGGCTGACGCCGTACACCGGCGTATCGCAGCTCTTCTACCTGTTCCGGAAGTTCTCGCCGGGTGAATTCCGCGACCAATCCGCGGAGGACCCCCAGAGCTACGCCGAGTCTAACTTCCAGACGCCGCTCGGCACGCAGACGCCGCGCTTCGAGCGCAAGACGTTCTTCCTGCCGCAGCTTGGCTCCGGCGGCGCCGTGCGGCCTGGAATGGACGCGACCTACCGGCTGGTGGTCGGCTCCCAGGACGACGGCTCCGGCAACCCGGTGACGCAGCCGAACGGGCAGCCCTACTGGCTTTCCCGGATCGCGGTGCTGCCGCAGGACCGGCCGCTGCCGATCAAGATCGAGGCGGTGATGTACGCGCAGAACGGCTCCTGGTTCGTGATCCCGCCGCCGTACTTCAACGACAACCCGACGGACACGCGGGCGGAGTTCGCTTCTACGGGTCGCCGCCCGATCGGCACCTTCCCGCGGAACACGGACCATTACCCGTTCTACAACGAGCCGCTGAACATCGAGGTGCAGATCAACGGGTCGATGACGGAGAACATGCCGGCCGCGCCGAGCGAGCAGGCCGCGTGGGTGAACCGGACCTGGATCCACGATCCGGGCTACGACCCGGGCGTCTTCCCGCTCCAGGGCCGCCCGCCGTTCTCCCCGCGGCTGCGCTACCGCTACGACTCCGATCTGAAGCGGATGGTCCGGGCCCGCATCCCGCGGCTCGGCCAGGAGTTCATCGTGTGGACGGCGCCCACCGCGCCGCCGGTGAACGGAATGATGACGGTGGATCAGGTCATCGCCTTCGCCCGCGGCAACGATCCGAACACGAACCAGCCGATCAACAGCTACGTGGAGTTCCTGCCGGTGCTGCCGCGGATGCCCGCCGGCACGCTGGTCTACGAGGGCAATCCGCAGCAGTAAAGGCAGAAGTAAGAAGGCAGAAGGCAGAAGGACCGTGACGGAGACTGCTACGTGATCCCAGGTGGCAGTGGTGAGCGCGATCTCCACGGACGTACAAAGCGGTATGCGCTGGAGATTATCCGGCTTTGCGGGCGCTTGCCCAGGACCAGCGTTGCGCAGGTCCTGGGCAAGCAGCTACTTCGTTCGGGAACGAATCCCGGGGCGCAGTATCGGGAAGCGCAGCGGTCCCGGACTCCGGCGGAGTTCGTGAGCAAGCTGGGAGTGGCTCTTCAGGAATTGGAAGAGACCGGGTATTGGTTGGAGTTGTTGACGGAGAGCGGCGTAGTCCCGCCCGCCGAAACCGAGCGGCTTGTCACGGAGACACGTGAGCTGACCGCCATTTTCGTCACGATAGTCCGCAGAGCGAAGGCCCGCGACTGAGCTGGTTCGGATCTTTTGCCTTCTGCCTTTTGACTTTTGCCTTTTGGACGAGGTGTACGATGCTCAGACGAGCCGGATTCATCCTGATCACAGTCGCTCTCATGGCAGCAGGGTCGCTGCCGATGGCGTGGGCCGCGCGGTTCACGCAGGGGCGCACGCGTCAGTTGAAGGTCTGCGTGCTCACCATCCCCACCCCGAGTGAGCCCGGGAGTCCGATGGCGCAGCCGGATCCGGACGCGGTGAGCCAGACCCGGAGCCCCAACCCGTATCCGTACGTCTTCTACGTGCTGCAGAACCGGGGCGACCTGAAGCCGGACGGCTGGAGCTTCGTCAACCCGGCGGCGCCCGCCACGGTGTCGCTGGAGCAGGCGGTCCGCTGGGGCGTGGCACAGGGCACCGCCCTGAAGCCGGACATGGCGGCCTACTGGGAGACGCCGCTCAACGAGCGGAACATCAACGTGCTGCGGCAGATGGACGTGGTCTACCTGCCGATCGCTCGCAACCCGGTGCTCTTCACGGAAGACCAGCGCCGAATGCTCACCACGATGGCGGACAGCGGCGTGACGATCTGGGTCGACTGGGCGCTGCCGGCCGCGACCGCCAACGACGCGATGGGCGGTCCGAACCCGCTGACCCGGGATCCGTTCTTCACGAACGTCGACTTCGGCACGGTAGGGGGGACCGCCGCGGTGCCGCCGGTGCGCCACCCGCTGCTGGAGGCGCAGTACGTGCTGCAGGACCAGGAAGTGCTGCAGGTCGGCTCGCTCTACGGCACCGCGACGGCCCCGGGTGCCAGCCGCGCCGTGCAGACCCGCGGCGACGCGCAGCCGACCGCCAACTTCACCACCGTGATTCCCAACTCCGTGGCTCCCACCCACCTGGGCGGCTACGTGGTGGCCGCGCGGATGGGCGCCGGCTACGTGATCGGGACCGCGGGGAACGTCGGCGGCGCGCTGGCGGGGCAGATCCTGACCCCGGCGAACGCGGCAACCGTGCGGAACCAGCCGGTCGACCTGAACCGCGCGCAGGACGAGGACCTCAAGTTCGCCTACAACATCTTCGCCTGGCGCACCGAGGCGGCGACCGTCTCCAAGGACGCGCGCCATACCGGTGAGACCAACGTCCACGTTCAAGGGCTCATCGAGCAGGGCAACTTCCCGCACCTGCTCTACCCCGGCTCCGCCGGCCAGCCGTGGATCAACTACGCCACCTACGCCGCCGCCAACCCGGCCCAGCTCCTGCCGAACCCGAGCAGCCCGCTGATCATGAACGGGGTGGTGGTGGCGGCGACCCGCTACCGCGACGCCGGCAACAACCCGGTCAGCGAGCTGAACGCGTTCCAGACCGATCCGAAGGACGACTTCGACTCCAACGGCTACCTGGACGACCCGATTCCGAGCGACGCCACGCCGCCGAACGAGCTGAAGGACTTCTCCCTCGGGCAGCCGTACGACCGGATTCTGCGGCTCCCGCTCGGACCGAATACCGTGGTGACTGGGCTTACCTCCGGCGAGATCCCGGACATCACCGGCGCGGGCGGCGCGCAGTCGTACGTCTTCGCCACCGCCAACACCGGGCTGCTTTCCTTCTCCGCCCCGCGTCCCGGCGTGCCGATGCCCACCAACACCCAGCTCGCGCCGGCCGTGCCGATGAGCTACACCGGACCGGCGGCGTTCGCGAACATCCCGGGCCCGATCATCAACAACCAGCCGTGGGTGAGCAGCCAGCTCTACGCGGGTGGGGTGGTCAACAGCGGGTCGCCGTTCGGCGGGAGCTCCAACGGTAAGGTGATCGCGTGGAACGTGGCGTTCGACGGGAGCCTGAACAACGGCGCCCTGCCGACGCCGAGTGCCGGGCCGGCCTGGTACTATCCGGCCAACCAGGAGGCAAACCGGATGGGCCCGGTGGCCGGGCCGGTTACCGTGGCGCAGGTGCAGGATGCCGCCACCGGCGCGATCGACACGCTCGTCTTCACGACCTCCGTCTCCTCCGGCGACTCCGCCGGCGACGTCCAGGGCAACCAGGGCGGCGATACCACCGGCAAGGTGCAGGGCTTCATCGTGGCGACGCGGGGCGACGTCCTCGCCTTCCCGCAGGGCGCCAACGCGCCCGGCGGCGGCAACCCCACGGCGGGCCGGCGCTTCGTGAGCAGCCGCTGGCAGAACCTGGCGCCGGGCTCCGGCGCGCCGCCTTCCGCCCAGGAGCTGCGGATCGATCCGCTCAAGCACGTGGAGGTGCGCGTGATCAGCCGCGCGACCGGCTACGTGGAAGGACGCTACTTCGCGCCGCAGCCGGGGCAGACGTTCAACGCCACGCAGCACATCCGGCTGCTGCCGGACGGCGTGGGCGGCCAGTTCGAGCTGCCGGAGCCGCCTCCCGCGTTCGTCTCGCCGACGATCCCGGGCCAGTGGGACCTGAATCGCTTCATCCTGGTGGCGGACTACTCCCCGCTGCCGGTGCCGGTCGATAACAACGCCGGCCTCTCCATGCGGCCGCGGTTCAACCCGAGCACTCCGTACGAGCGGAACGCGAACGGCTCCGTGCAGAGCCAGATCCAGCCGACCGGCGTGGCCGGCGGCGTAGCGGTGGGCAAGGACAACCTGATCTACTACGGCACCGGCATCGGCTTCATGTGCGCCGCCGAGATGCGTAAGGGCCAGGCCGCCTTCCGCTGGAAGATGCGCGCGCAGGAGTACCTGGACGGCTCCGGCCGCAGCAGCAACGTCGACCCGACGAGCGGGGCGTATCTGAACGACTACGCCTTCACCGCGGCGCCCGCGGCCGGCAGCCACATCGTCTTCGCGGCGAGGGGCCGGGGCGGCCCGGGTCGCGTCTACGTCTTCGACCCGAACGCCACGATCCGCTTCAAGCTGCCGATCCCGCAGGGCTCCCTGAACCCCACCCTGGCGCGGGAAGTCTCAATCCAGGCGGACCACGGCGTCGGCGTCAACCCGAACGACCCGTATCTCTTCGCGGAGCAGCAGCCCTGGGGGCGGTATCCGAACCAGTTCAGCGTCGACCCCGACACCGGGGTGGTGACGTTCCTGAACATGGAGAACTTCTCCCTCAACCTGCAGAACATGGTCTCTCCGGCCCAGGCTGCGGCGCAGGGCGTCGATACCGGCGGCCGGCCCGCCGTGCCGATCAACGTCCGCGTGGGGCGGCAGGGTATGATCGCGTTCCAGGGCACCGTGCTCGTGCCGCTGCCGCTGGTGGCGGTCTACCAGCCGAACACCGGCGAGCAGTTCCTCTCCAGCCCGGTGATCGCGTCGGACCGGGCGATCCTGATGGGCTCCGGCGGGTTCATGCACGAGATCCCGCTCAACCCGAAGACGCTGAACCCGAACTTCGGCCTGGGTGCCGGGGCGGGACTGGCGGCGCTGGACCTGCAGGTCGCGGGCCTGCGGCGGGTCCGGGCCGTCACCGTGGTGCCGCCGACTTCGCCGGTGACCGCGCCGCCGGTGCTCTCGGACGACCTGCTGGTCGCCACCACGCCGCAGGGGCTCACGTTCTACCGGTCTCCCAACGTGGTGATCGCGGATTCGAACCGGATCATCGAGGCGTCCGGCGACTCCCAGGCGCTCGCGTCTACCGACGCGGTGTTGAAGCACCGGGTCGACAACAGCGAGTTCGCCATCCCGACCGATCCGGCGTTCTCCAACACCTTCGGCCGCGCGGTGCTGACGGAGCGATTGCCGCTGAACCGCCCGTCGACGGTGCGCAAGCTGAACCGCGACAGCAGTCTAACGTCGATCTTCCAGAGCCAGTCGGTGACCAGGATCGGGAATGGGATGGACCCCACCGTCCAGGAGCATTCCGACCTGGCGACCGAGAGCTACCTGGTGGCGGATACCGGCAACAACCGCTGCGTGGAGTTCAACCCGCTCGGGAAGGCGGTCTGGGACCTCACCAGCTTCCAGGACCCGTTCAACATCCTTCCGGCCGGGGAATCGCTCTCCCTCCGCTCGCCGATGGACGTGCAGCGCTGGGTGGAAGTGGAGCGCAACACCGCGGTCTTCGACCCGGGCACCGGGATGTCCGGCACCGCGCCGTTCGTCTATGTGATCCACACGCTGATCGCCGATACCGGCAACCACCGGGTGCTGGAGATCGTGGACAAGGTGCTGCCGCAGCCGAACGGCATGTTCACGCCGGCCAGCTTCCCCTACACGCCGAACCAGGTCGGCTCGGACGGCCAGCCGATCCGGTGGTACCACGTGCTGGTCTGGTCATCCCAGACCAACGCGCAGGGTCTGAAGCTGAACTACCGCACCGCGCAGCGGATCTTCTGGACCGACGAGCAGGGCAACCCGATTCCCACGCAGGCGCCGCCTGGAAACGTGCCGGGCGAGGCGGTGCCGCACCCGCCGTATCTCCCGCACGAGCCGTACCTCAGCTACACCATGTGCGCGGTGAACGGTCAGATCGTGGGTTACCCGGAGACGGGCGCCGCCTACGTGTCGTACAACCGCTTCTACGCGGGGAACGTCCCCGATTCGGTGGTACACCGCAAGCCGATAACCCGCGGCGGCGGGGACAGCATCGTCTTCCTGCGCGGGCGCTACCGCGCGGAGCAACCGGGGGAGCTGGCCCAGGCGCCGCCCGCGGCCGTCGGCTTCGGGGGCGTGGGTCCGTTCGACTTCCGCGTGCCGGTCTCCAACGGCAGCCAGCAGGTGCGGTTCGCGCAGGGCGTGGTCGATCCGAACGTGCCGGTGCTGACCCATATCTGGGACGACGTCCGCATGTCCGGCGCCAACCTGCGCCCGGTGCACCGGCTGAACGGCATCACCTCCGTGCAGCGGACCGTGCGCACCGACGTGCGGTTCGCGCCGGACATGTTCTCCCCCAACGCCCCCATGCGCCCGCAGATGTACTTCCTGGTGGCGGATCGGGACGGCGTGTGGGAGTGCCGCTTCCTGGCCGGGCAGTTCGTGCCGAACATCAGCGTGCCGGATTGGGATCAGCCCCGGTTCCGGCTCACCTGGGCGCTGAATGGCCCGGACTACGCGGCGATCACCGGAGGCCGGCGCCTGACGCCGTCGTCCGCGAGGCGGCTGGACAACGGCATGGTGCTGATCACCAACCGCACTCCGGCCCCGGATCCGACCGCCGCCAGCGGCAGCGCCATCGGGTCGGACGTCTTCATCCTGCAGCCGGCCGACTTCGCGACGCCGGAGCTGCGCGGCGGGCAGCCGTACGATCCCGTCAACGTGGCGATGCACGGCTGGCGGCCGGACCGCCTCGTGCAGGCGAACAGCAACCCGAGCATCCGCTGGCGCGCGGCGGAGGTGACGGCGGCGAACCAACCGCCCAGCCTCGCCGGCAGCTACGTGCCGATTCAGCCGACCTACGCGGACGTGGTGGACTGACCCCGCGTATACAAGGCGGTAGGTCCCGTTCGAAGCAGATGAGAGCGACCCCCCGTGGGTTTCGATACGAGAGTATGGTGAGACGATGTTGAAGCGCAGTGCAGTCCTCTGGATGCTGCTGGCAAGCCTGGCGACGCTGCCGGTCTTTGCTCGAGACTTCCGCTCGTGGCGCACCGACGGAATCCATCTCCGTGGGAGCAGCGTGGGGCAGCAGTCGACTCACCAGGCGTTCAACCTGTATGAGAGCCTGCTGGATACCGGCGCGCTGGACCTCTCTCTCTACTGGAAAGGCGCCCTCCAGGAGCACGGCGGGATGACGACGGCCCCGTTTGGGGACGTGCCTCCCACCCAGGCGCTCCGCGACAACCGCGAGCAGGACGCGGAAGTCGACTGGAGCACCTGGGGGCCGGTCGCGAGCAAGGCGCCCGCGCCGCCGCGCCCGCTCTTTACCCCCAACGTGCCGCAGGCCTGGAGCCCGATGGTGCTCGACCTGGACCAGACCAACGGCGGCAACCCGGACCACGTGCTCGTCTCCGTCTCGTTCGAGCCGCTGCAGCCGGGAGGCTCCACCCGGGAGCAGGTGCTGAACCTCTACTATCCGCAGGTCGCCGCGGGCCTGCCGCAGAACGCCACGAGCGTGACCGCGGCGGACCGGGGCACGGTGCGGCCGCTCTGGGTGCGGGGCGGGAATACCAGCACCCCCGGCATGCTGATCCGGAACCTGGCGCCGGTGCGCGCCAGCCTGACCAACGCCGCGGACCCCGGCGTCGGCGTGGTGACGCACGCCCCGATCCTGGCGCGGGTGCCGGCCACCTTCGCTGCGGCCCAGAATCCCACTGATCCGAACCGGCAGCCGGAGATCCTGCCGGTCGTCTACCTGGTAGTGGGCACCGGAGAGAACAACGACTTCGCGCGGGTGATCTGCGTCTCGCTGAAGCGGCCGGACGCGTTCGCGAACGCCGCCGCCAATCCGATCCTGCCGAATCCGGCCAGCTACACCACCGGTACCACCCTCGAGGCGCCGAACGGCGACTACTTCAACCCCACCAACGGGGACGGCAACGTCATGTGGTCGTACACCGTGCGCGCCCGCGACGGCGTCGCCGCGACCCCGGTGGCCGGCATCTCGTTCGCGGACGTGGGCGACAGCACCCTGCCGGTGCCGCTCGTCTTCCTCACCACTGCGGACGGCCAGGTGATCGCGCTGAACGGCCGGGCGGTGGACCAGCGCGACGTGAGCCAGGACGGCGATCCGGCGATCGACGTTCAGAACCCGACGCCCCGCTGGACCTGGGCGACTCCGTCCCGGAACGTCGGCGGCGTGCCGGAGCTTCCCGGCTTCTCCTACGGCATGGCCCCGGCCGTGGCGCGCGTGCCGCTGGATGAGATGTTCAGCGGCCAGGGCAACAGCAGCCAGACCGTCACCAACGCGGCCGCGAAGCACAACGTCACCGAGTGGCCGCTCTACGTGGCGGACAAGCAGGGCACCTTCTGGGCGCTGGAGGCCCCCGGTCGCACCGACCGCAACGGCAGCGGCGCGGTAACCGGCCACAGCGCCCTGGTGCGCTGGAAGAACGAGGCCGCGGCGGATGCCGCCCGCCTCGACGCGCTGGGTCAGCGGGAGCGGTTCATCCTGCCGCCGGTGATCTACCAGGGCAACACGCCGATGCTCACCTCCGGCGGCGCCGTGGTGAACGGCAGCAGCGACGTCGGCTTCGACGACCAGGTGATCTTCGGCGCGGAGAAGGGGAACGTCTTCGCCCTCGACGCGATCGGCGAGCTGATGGTGGAGGGCGCGGCCAACGCGGACGACGGCCGCCCCACCGGAAATACCTCGTTCCGCTGGCAGTGGCCGCAGGACGATACCACGCTCACCAACGCCGATGATTTTACGAACACCGCGGAAGAGCCGCGGGTCTGGCCTCGAGAGCTTCGGGACCCGAACCTCTCGACCTCGCCAACTCCGGCCCGGCTTGCGCCGCCGGTGGACCCGGCCGACTACTTCACCCGCAGCCCTCTCGCCGTGGCGCTGGGCGGAAACTCCAATCCCGACGGGTCAAACCCCAACCTCGATCCGGGCGACGACGCCGTCTTCGTGCCGTACCTGCAGGAACGGGCCGCGGATCCGTCCGTGCCGGCCGGGAATCGCGGCTTCTGGGAGTACGTGGGCAGCCTCAAGCCGTACGGCTTCGTGCAGGTGAGCCGTCCGGTCCTGGAGCTTCGTGAGATCGAGTTCACGCAGGGCGCGGACACCTTCAAGCTGCCGCTCAACACGCTGCGCGTGGGTACCGTCAAGGGGAACGGCCTGCCGAGCAACCTGGTGCAGACCACGCGGGATCTGAACAACAATCCCGGCGGAGCCAACCCGAACTACGATCCGGTCGGCCTTACGCCGGAAGATACGATCTACTTCGCCGATACCACCTGGTACGCCGACGAGACCGGAGAGTATGTCACGCTGCCGTTCGGCACGCAGGTGACGATCCGCTACCGCGCGCCGGCGTCACCCTCGGACCTGACGCCGCAGGACGTGACGGAGACGCTCGTCTTCCCCTCGTGCTATCGGGACATCTCGACCGACCCCGCGGTGATCACCCCGGCGCGCTCCCGCGCCAGCCTGAGCGAGGCTTACAACCGGCTGGAGCAGCGCAGGATTACCCGCTCCGGCGCTACCTTTACCGTTGAACATGAGAACCCGGCGCTGGTCCCCACCGGCGACTTCCTCATCGCGCCGGACGGCGAGGGCGCGCGGCCGCCAGCGATGTTCGGCGCCGGTAGCTCCAGCACGGCGGGCACCCTTCTGGTGCCGTCGCTCTTCCGCGGTCGCGTCGTCGCCTTCGACCACCGGCTGCGGCTGCAGCGGATCATCCCGGGTTTCTATCATCCCGCGCTTCAGACCGGAGCACTACCGCAGGAGCCGCCGGCGTTCGGGCCGGCGACCGGGGACCCCGGCTCATTTGTCCAGACCGCACTTGGCACGCCGTTTGTCGAGGATATCCCTGCTTCACGCGTAGCCACGCAGCCGGGCTGCCCGGATATCGGCGGCTCGGTGACCGTGGTGGATGGCTGGATCTATCTCACCTACCGCAACGGCCACACGCGCTCCCTGGCAAATGTGAGCGGCGGAGGTGCCGGTGCCGGCGGCGGCACGGGCGCCAACCCTCCCCTGTGGGAAGGGCTCCCGGGACCGCCGAGCGGTGGTGGTAACCTGGTGCGCGCGCCGCTTTCCATCCGCATTCTCCGGAATAAGCCGCCGACCGATATCTCTACTTTCAACCCCGGGGCGAACGACTACCGGGACTCGGCCGAGCTGGATGCCTCCGTCCTTCTCGAGTGGGGAGAGACCCTCTACGCGGAGGTCTATTACGGCCCAGCTAACGAGCTGCCTCCGCTTGGAGCTCCGCCGGCGAGTCCTCACGCGGTGCCCCAGCCGGGAAGCCTGTATCTCGATCCACAGGTGCTGCAGCGCGAGGTGCAGGGGCAGATCCGCAGCAAGGGGGCGGTGCAGCAGCTCCCCGGCTCCAACCGCGGCACGCGTCCCACGGTAGCAAACGGGCGCGTCATCGCGATCGTGCCGATCTTCGCGGGGGTGCCGTCCGGCACGAACCCCCTGACCCCGGGAACACCGCTGCTCTGGGAGAAGACCTCGCCTGAATTCAAGTCGGAGTTGACCTACGAGTACCAGGTCACCCAGCCGGGTCTTCAGTGGCGGTGGCCCGGTCCGGATACCGATAACGACGGACAGTACGATCCGGATCCCAAGAAGGTCCACTTCTGGGAGGTCGAGCCGGCGCAGAACGGCAATCCGTATCCCACGACGGCGGGCCCCGGCAACTGGGCCTGGGCGGACAGTCCGGCGACCACCGATGTGGTGGAAAACGAGTACGCGCCGCTGGTGTCGTACAACAACCCGATCGCCCTCTACTACGATCCGGACCTCAACCCGGCCAGCAACGTGTTCGGAATGTGGGACGGCGGCACCGGGCGCAACGCCGTGGGCACCGAGGTGACCTACACCGATCGGCTGGCTCGAGGGCGGCGCAACGGCGACCTGTACGAGACCCCGTACGTGGACGGCTCCCGCTCCGGCTCCGGCCGGCCGGTGGTGCCGACGGTCGGCGTGGCGGTGGCGGGCGGCGAGGCGCGGCAGGTGCTCTTCGGCGAGCACGGCAAGAGCACCCCGCTCGACTCCACCGTCTATCCCGGCGCCTCCAAGCTGGGGGTAGCGGACCGCAGCCACCTGGCGCTGGCCGGCCGCTCGCTGCAGATTCGGGTGCAGCCGGCGCCGCTGACCAAGCTGGGCGCGGGCGCCCACTTCGGCACCCTGAACAACGCGGCGCTGCGGGATACCAACCCCAACCGGCCCAAGGGCTCCTTCGACCAGAACCTGAACTACTGGGACGACGGCGCGCACGGGATGTACTCCAGCCTGCCGGAGTCTCAGCTGGTGGTGAGCAAGGTCGGCACCGCGCTGAACCTGACCAGCGCACCGGTGCAGGTCTCCGGGCGCAACCCGGACGGCTCGCTGCCCAACTTCAACCAGTTCGAGCAGCTCGCGGTGCAGGTCGATATCCCGCGGTTCGCCGCGGACGACGTGTACGGAACCCGGTGGCGCTTTACCGGCCAGAATGGGGTTAACCCGACCGATCCGCGCGCCAACTTCAACCCGTACTACCCCAGCACCGTGGCGGGACCGAACGGGCAGGCCGGCCGCTCCTACTGGGACCGCGCGGAGCAGTTCAGCAAGGGCCCGGTGCCAACGAACAACACCAGTGGGCCGCTCCCGGCCGCGAACGAGGACCGGTCCTCCACTTACGTGCCGAGCGCTGCCTACGACCCGGCCGGGGCGCAGACGCCCCAGCAGATCGTCAGCCAGACCGACTACTACGACGACCGCATGAAGCGCGTCGTGTTGTTCAACGACGCCAACAACAACGGCCAGCTCGACCTGAGCCCGAACTTCCGGGAAGCGTACCGCACCTTCGCGGTCCAGGTGGTGGTCAAGCCGGAGCTGCGGGTGGAAGCCCAGCAGCAGGGGGTGGACCTGGGCGCCGTGTGGCACGGCAAGAAGGGCCCCGGCATGACGCCCGACACTCTACCCAACCTGTGGGAGTGGCAGCGGATGGAGTCGTGGCGGCTCGCCGGCAATCCCTCCGAGCAGGCCCTGGGCACCTTCTACAAGCAGTACTGGCGGCCGTTCAACCTGGTGAACACCGGCAACGTGAACATGCCGTTCATCAAGCCGGAGCTGGTTTTCCAGCTCCCGAACCAGCCGGCGAAGTACATCGCCCTGGCGGGCGAGGGCAACGACCCGTGGCGGGCGCTGCCGTTGGTGAACCCGCTGGCCACCAACGACCTCCGCGATCCGTTCCAGATCTTCCTGCGGACCTCGCTGGACGACATGATGACCGACGGCGATCCGTACGGGTTCAATCCTCGTTCCGGCGCCTGGTTGCAGAAGGCTCCCGTCGGTGCCGCGAACCCCGGATCGGTGGTTTACGTCCACGACGCGTTCCCGAACCAGCCGAACCTCAATCCGGAGGCTCGTGACCCGAGTAACGGCGGTCGCCCGCGGGATACCTGGCTGGCGCTGAACCTTCCGCTCGGCACCCCGCTGGGAACCTACTCCGGCTCGGTCCGGTTCTACAACGACCGCGTCGTTTCGTTCCAGGAGTCGCCCAACCAGGGCGTCGGCTTCCAGTATCTTGGCGCCGACACGCGCAACGGTATCCTGAACCGCGATACCACCGGCTCCACCCTGGAAGCGGCCACCGATCCGCCGGTGCGGCTCAAGGTGAAGGTGATCGAGAACGTGGCGCAGGGCCGGCAGCGGCCCGCCGCCACCGCGCAGGACCAGGACCGCCGCGTCGCCCCGACCGGGGTGATCGACTTCGACCAGAACGGCGCGCTGCGCGGGCTGCTGGTCGGCTACGCGACCAACTTCCTGGGTCTCTACACCCCGGCCGGCGCGCCGCTGCCGCAGCGGGAGCCGAACCGGTTCGACCTCTTCGCCACCCGCGTCCTGTTCGACAGCCAGCGGCGACTCTTCGAGTTCGACGAGCTGCCGATCGACACGGTGCCGTGGCGGAATCCGTTCAATAACGCGGTCGGCTTCGGGGTGGTCTCGGGCACGCCGCCCGCCAGCAGCCTGCCGCAGGCGAGCAAGCCGACGATGCTCCCGGGCCTATCCGGCGGCGGGCTGGTGGCGTGGGTGCAGCGGATTTCCCGCGGCTCCGGCAACGACGAGTACCGGATCTACTACACCCACACGCTGCAGCAGACCACGCCGCTGGAGCTGACCCCCCGCGGAACCCCGCTCGATCCGCGCGTGCCGCGGCAGGGCGTCCAGCTCACCCAGAGCTACGACGCGAACGGGAATCCATACTGGATGGCATTCTACGCCGTGGGACCCGGCACGCGGCAGAACCTGGTGATGAGCTTCTCGCTCGACCCGTCGCAGGCCGATTCCTGGTCCGCGGAGGCTCCGGTAGCGACCTCAAAGTCGCTCTCCACCGTCCGCGACCCGTTCGCGTCGATTACGGACCAGGCGGTGCGCCGCCCGGCGCCGCTCCCGCAGACCGATCCGAACATGCCGCCGTTCCTGGCGACCGAGCTGGGGCTGCTGCCGCAGATGGCGTGGATCTCCTACGCCGGCACCAGCCAGAGCCGGGGCCTGACCGACGTCTACATGACCCGCTACCGCACCGCGGCGTTAGCGCAGGAAGGCCAGCGGAACGCCGCCAACCAGCAGAGCGGCGCGTATGACTACGCGCGGGTCGGTTACCCGCGGGTGGCCGCGGACGTGTCGGTCGGCGGGCAGGTCTACTCGGTCGGCGGGGAGGTGCTGCAGGCCAACACCACCCGCACCACCTACAGCTCGTCCTGGGTCGACTGGCTGAGCCACGCTCACACGCCGGTGCAGGTCTACCTGGGCCGCGGCGATCTACCCGCGGGGAGCCTGGGGAGCCGCCTGCAGCCGCTGCCGCTGATCGACGTCAACGCGCAGGGGCAGGCCGGCACCGGTGGGGAGGTGGAGTTCCGGTTCTCCAACCAGCTCCAGGCCGCCGTGCCGCGTCTCCAGAACGAGCGGATCCTGATCGACCGCGCCGCCGGAATCGTCCGGTTCAGCCGGGACACGCGCACCCTGTCGCTGCTCCTCGGCCAGGCCGGCGTGACCCCGCCGTTCCAGACCAACTCTCCGGATCCGGTGGTCAGCGCGGACTTCACCCCCGCTACCCTGCGGATCACCCGCGGCGACGTCTCCGCCAGCGACCCGGTGATCGTGCCGGTGCTCACGCAGCGCGAGAACGAGCCGATCATGGACGCGAGCTGGTACCGGCAGACGATCGACACGCAGGTGAACGGGGCCGGCCAGACCAAGGCCCAGGCCGGCATTCCGGTGCCTGGCCGCGCGGACCGCATCTGGGTCTTCTGGCGGCGCGCCACCGGTGCCGTCTCCGGCGGGACCTCGGCGTTCTACAAGATCCTGCGGCCGGGCGTGCGGGTCAGCAACGGCTCCATCCTCGGGGTACAGCCGTCCGAGCTGATCGTCTCGGTGAACGGAACGACCCTGTTCCCGGAAGAGGTGAATCCGCAGAATGGCCAGATCTACCTGCCCCACAGCTTCGAGGGACAGGAGGTCGAGGTGCGGTACCGGCTGGCGAACGGCACGACGGTGATCGAGCGCCACCGCGTGAGCTGGCTCGACGAGAGCGGGGAGCGTCCGGTTCCGATGGAGACCTCGATCAATGAGGGCAGCCTCCATGCCTTCGCGACCTTCGAGGCCCAGCTCATGAGCCCGCTGGGTCAGCCGCACACCGCGCTGGCGCCGGTGGCGAAGCTGGACCGCGCGTGGGTCTTCTGGAGCAGCACCCGATTCGGCGGCGACATCGTCTACGCCACGCTGGCGCCGCGAATCGGAATGGAGACCAACATCGCCGGAAGCGCCGTGCTCAACTCGATCACGCCGTCGGCACTGTCCCGCCTCTCGGCTAACGCGGCGCGGCAGCAGGAGCTCGCGGTGGCCGAGCACGAGCGGCGCCAGCCGTTCACCGTCCCGGTCCCGCACACGCCCGGCCCGCTTCCGCACCCCAGTACCCCGCTAGGGAAGCGGGCCGCGGCGGCTGCCTCCCAGGCAGGCAGGCGATAATGAGCACTTCTATGGGGGCCGGGGAGGAACCGGCTCCCATAGAAGTGAACTTTCATTGACACCCGGCTCAGGCGTTTGCTAGCATACGGCAGCGAGAAAGTGGGGTTCCCCAACAATGCCACTCTCGCCCCGCGCCGCCGCTCGCTCGCTGTCCGTTCGCCGGTAAAGTGTGCCCCGGTAACTGCTGGATCTCTCCAGAGCACGGTAAAGACGGAACAGAACGATGCCCCTTAAGAAGTCCGGCGGCCCCGTGGTGGGCCTGGATATCGGATCCGCCACCATCAAGGCCTGCGAGCTCGACATTCGCGGCGGAAAGGCCAACCTCCGCGGGATAGCCGTGCTGCCCACCCCCGAGGGCGCCGTCGTCAACGACGAGATCATCGATCCGGTCGCCCTCGGAAAGAGCATCGGACAGGTCTTCAAGCAGGCCGGTATCAAAGCACGCAAGGTCGTCACCTGCGTCTCCGGCAACAGCTCCCTGGTGGTGCGCATCATCGAAGTGCCCAAGATGACGCGCGCGGAGCTGCAGGAGACGATGAAGTGGGAGATCGAGCGGCACGTGCCGTTCGCCGCTGAGCAGGTGGTGATGGACTACCAGCCGCTCGTCGCGCCGGAAGAGGTGGCGGACGGTCAGAACATGGAAGTGCTGCTCGCGGTAGCGCAGGAAGCCTCCGTGATGCGGCACCTCGAGGCGCTGCAGGCCGCCGGTCTGAAGGCGGTGGCGATCGACATCGAGCCGCTCGCGCAGTCCCGCTCCCTGATCGACCTCGCCAACGGCGCCGGACCGGAGGGGACCGTCGCCCTCGTCGACATCGGCGCCAGCACCACCGACATCGGCATCTATAAGGACGGCCGCATCGCCTTCACCCGCACCATCCAGCTCGCCGGCAACAACCTGACCAAGGCGATCAGCGACGTGCTCGGCCAGCCGCTCGCCGAGGCGGAGCGCCTCAAGCGAGAGCTCGGCGGCGTACCGGACCAGCCCCGTCAGGACGCCGGCACCCTGGACGACGGCCTGGGCGACTTCCCCGGGCTCGACTTCGGCGACGCGCCGGACCTGGGCAACCTGGGCGGTACTTTCGGTGCCGCGCCGGGCCAGGCGACCGCTACCGCCACCGACACCCACGCGGAGCCGGAGTACGACGTGGCCGGCGCCGGATTCAGCCCGGAAGCGTTCACCACTCCCTCCGGCGAGGCGAACCCGGCCGCTTCCCCGTTCGACGCTCCCCCGGCCGACCTGAGCGGCCCGGCTCCTGCCGGCAACCCGTTCGAGGTGCCCGCGGAGGAGCCCGCGGCCGGAGCGGCGCCCGCAGGCGGCTTCGATGCCTCCCTTTTCGGCCCCGCTCCCGGTGCGGACCCGTTCGCGCCCGTGGATGATTTCCCCGCCTTCGGCGCTCCCGGCGGCGCCCCCGCCGCCTCTGCCGCCCCCGAGGCGATGAGTGAAGAAGAGTACCTCCGCACCCAGATTGCGGACGCGATCATGCCGGTTCTCCACGAGCTGGTCACCGAATTGCGGCGTTCTCTCGATTTTTATCGGAACCGTGCGAACGGTTTGGGCGCCCAACAAGTAGTAATCACCGGTGGTACCGCCAAACTCCCCGGGCTGGCGGATTTCCTGAGGGCCAACCTCGAAGTTCCTGTTGCGGTTGGCGATCCGCTGAAGTACCTGGCTACCGGACCCAAGACGGACCCGAATTACTTGAGTGACATTGGTCCCGTCTTTCCTGTATCCGTGGGCCTGGCTGTGCGCGAGCTGCTCGTCGACACGGCGCCGGCCCGGAAGAAACGGTAGGTATTCTGATGCTAAAGATCAATCTGCTCCCGCCGTCCCTGAACCTGCGCAAGCAGCGGAACGTGGCCATTGGTGTCGTCGCGGTACTCGTGGTGGCCGAGGTCGGCTTCTTTATCTGGTCCCGCAACGGTCCACTCGACCAGAAGGCAGAGTGGGAGCGGCAGAAGGACGAGCGCAATGCCGGGCTCGCGCAGCTCGACCCGCTCGTGGCCCGGTCCGGACAGGTCGCCCAGGATGAGCAGGCGCTCGCGCCGAAGCGGAATTTCATCGAAGGCCTCTTCCGCTACAACGCGGAGTACCCGGGCCTCTACTCCCGCGTCGGCCGCTACACGCACAACGACGTGATGCTCCTGGCGATGAACGCGGACCAGGCGACCATGAACATGAGCGCCTACGTGAGCCGGCCGGAGCACGTGGCGCGCCTGATGCTCGGCCTCAGCCGCAACCCGGATTTCACCGGTACCCCGGTAGTGGACGGCGTGCCGGACTACCAGACGGTCCTGGACCGCCGGCGCGCGGTGACGCAGCGGAACGACGAAGAGGATCTGCCCGAGACCACCATTATGGGCTACCCCGGTGGCGGAGGGCTCCCCGGCGTTGCCAGCGGCGGCTTCGGCCCCGGGATGGGCGGCGGCGGCGGTAATGGGTCTGGCGCCGGGCCCGGCATGATGATGCCGATGCCGAGTGCGGCGGGCGGCTCCATGGGTGCCGGCGGCGGCAACGGCGGCGGCGGCGGTATGACCATGCCGACGCCCGCGATGGCGGGTGGTGCCGCCGGTCCGGGCAGCAGCATGGGCGCGGCGATGGGCGGAAACAACAACAACCGCGGCGAGGGCCTCGCGGCGCTGCGGCTGGCCCGGGTTCGCCGGCAGCCGGTCGGCTTCACCGTCTCCATCAAGTGCCAGCTCGCCAAGCCGGTTGGCCGTCCCACCTTCGGAAGCTCCGGGCAGGCCCAGGGCGGCGGCGGCGGAATGGGCGGACCCGGCGGCGGCATGTCGATGGGCGGCGGCAACGGCGGCGGCGGCATGTCGATGGGCATGGGCGGCGGCAACGGCGGCGGTGGCGGCATGCCGATGGGCGGCGGCGGCAACGGTGGCGGGATGTCCATGGGCGGCGGCAACGGCGGCTATTAATCGACGCCGGAGCGCTTTCAGTAATTCACCACCTGCCGTTTCCACGGCAGGTGGATCAACGCCGTCCGGGGCGGCAATTCCCGCGGCCCGATTTTAGAAGTCTAAAGGTGAGTCTCGATGCAAGCGCAAGCAGGCAATAGCTCAGCCGAACCCCAGAGCTGGATGCAGAACCCGAAGATCGCAATTCCGATCATCGTGGTAGCGGCCCTGGCGATCATCGGCATTATCGTGATGTTTTTCGGCGGCTTCGGTGGAGGGGACCAGAGCGCCGGACCGGTCGATACCCCCGTCATGTTGGACCCCAACGGCGGCGGAATGACCCTGACCGATGCGGCGAGCGCCGGGGCCGGCCCCGGTATCCCCGGCGGCGGCCCCGGTATGCCCGGCGCCCCGGCCGTCGGCGGCCTGACCCCCACCATGCCGGGAGCTGCCGGCAACCCGGCCGCCCCAGCTCCCGCCGGAGCGGCCGCCGGCAAGGCGGACACCAAGCCGGGGCTTCCCCGGGGCGATTTCGGTCGCGGCAACCCGTTCGCCGAGACACGCGAGATTACCAGCGTGCTCGACAGCGAGGTCGCCGAGCGCCAGCCGGAATACCTCGCCCCGCCGCAGAACATCTACGCGGAGCTGTACGAGCCGAAGCCCGACGAAGGGGTAACCGTGGGTGAGGACGACCAGGGTGGTCCCGCCGTGCCGACGATGCGCGTGGCCGGAATGGTAGAGGGCAGCCAGATCGCCGCCGTGCTTCAGATCGGCAGCCAGTATATGACGGTGACCCCGGGCAAGATGGTGCCGGAGGGGAATCCGGTCTATCGCGTGGACCGCGTGGAGAAAGACAAGATCTTCCTGAGCCGCCGCTGGGAGACGGGCGGTCGCAAGGGAGTCCAGCGGATCGAAGTCGGGCTGCGCGGCTCCCCGGAGATGGGTAATCCCTACCTCGCGGCCGGCGGCGGCCCCATGGGCGCGGGTCCCGGCGGGATGCCTGGGCCGGGTGCTCTGCCGGGTCCGGGTGCCCCTGCGGCGGCCGGTGGTCCCGGCGGCTACTAAAGACGATGAATGGTGTGGGCCGCCGAGTCCGGAGCGACTTCCCGGCGGCCCCCGCGCCCTGAACACGTGGTCCCGCAGGTTTATCTCCCCAGCGGTGCTATTGGCCGACGGTTCGGCAAATGGCCTCCGATACGACCCATACCGGGTTGGGAGCAGATTTAGATGAAGAATAATCGACTTACGCCGCTTCACGTATACCTGATCGGCGGATTCATGATGCTGCTGGTTGGGCTGGGCATGTGGTTTTTCATGATCCGCCCCATCAATCTCGACAACGAGCGCCTTGAGGGCGAGGTGCGAGGTCTCGAAAGCACCCAGAAGCAGGTCGACGGCCAGAGCTTCGGTTGGAACCAGGTGCAGCAGGCGGAGGAGACTCTCGCCGCCGCCGAAGCGCGGCGCGACGCCGCCAAGGCCCGCCTGACGGCGGTCGAGAACAGCAAGCATCCCGCGGCGGCGCGCATCGACCTTCGGGACGGCAGCGACGAAGCGATCATCTCCAGCGGCACCCTTTCGCGCTGGCTCACCTTGCCCGGCGTGGTGATCCCGACGATGGAGCGCTTCAAGCGCCAGCATGCGGCGCGGCACAACGTCCGCGTGGTGGGTGGCTTCCAGGCACCCACCCTCAAGCCGGATGCCCGCTCGATTCCGCGCGACATCATCGCCTGGCAGCTCGGCCAGCTTCAGGTGACCGGCAAGTTTAACGACGTGATGGCGTGGGCGCGCGGTTGGAACCGCGCTCCGTTCCTGGTAGCCGTGGATGGCCTGAACCTCTCGCTGGCAGACCGCCGCGGGGTGGTGACCACCGGGTGCACGATCACCGTCTACATGTTCCCTCGGGGTCAGGCCGCGCAGTCGACCGGCGGTGGCGGCCAGGTGCAAACCGGCGGCGGTGGAATGGGCGGCGGCATGTCGATGGGCATGGGCGGCGGCAACGGTGGCGGCGGCGGCATGTCGATGGGCATGGGCGGCGGCAACGGCGGCGGCGGCATGCCGATGGGCGGCGGCGGCAACGGTGGCGGCATGTCGATGGGCGGCGGCAACGGCGGCTAGCAGCTCGCCGCAGCGTATTCGCTCTCTGGCCAGCCAGCCAGGGAGCCCGGCGTCCCCGAGGCGGCGGCTTGCCGCCTCGGCCACCGGGATCCCGCTTCAGATCCACGCAACGAATTGAACCGGGGGCGCGTCCAATTGTCGAAGTGACGCGGAACGGCCCCAGGCTCAGCAGGTAAGTAAACAAGATCCGGCCTACCGGCGGAGCTCGTGCGGTCTTTCCGCAGACGCGGCGCTTCGAAACTTCAGGAGGACCAGTGAAAATGGGCGTGACTCGGCGACTGACATTCGCCATCGCAACCGCCGCAGCGGCGCTAACGCTGGCGGCGGCCCCCGCTCCCGCGCTAGCCCAGGAAGGCGTTGCCGGCGGCAACGCCGGGATGGCCACCCAGGGGGCCGAGCGGCCGATCAGCATTAACTTCCGGGACATCCCGCTGCGGGACGCCGTGCAGGTGATCTTCGCCGGTTCCGGACTGCAGTTCTCGATCGACCCGAATGTGCAGAACATTCCGATCAACCTGCAGCTCACCAACGTTCCCCTGCGGAACGCCCTGCGCGCCGTGCTGCGGCAGGCCGCGATCGCGCAGCCTGGCCTTACCTACAGCGTGGAGAACGGTATCTACACCGTGAAGGTCCGGCCTCCGGCGCCGATCACCCAGGATCAGCCCACCATCGAGGAAACTCCGGAGAATACCGTCACCGAGGAAGACCTCGTCTGGGAGAAGATCCCGGTCCAGTACACCGACATCCTCGTCTTCGTCTCCGTTCTCGGCGGGAGCTACTTCCCGGATGAGATGATGATGAAAGGCGGCATGGGCATGATGGGTGGCGGCATGGGCGGCGGCATGATGGGCGGCGGCATGATGGGCGGCATGGGCGGCATGGGTATGGGCGGCATGGGTATGGGCGGCATGGGTATGGGTGGCATGGGTATGGGCGGCATGGGTATGGGCGGCATGGGTATGGGCGGCATGGGTATGGGTGGCATGGGCATGGGCGGCGGCATGGGCATGGGCGGCGGCATGGGCGGCTTCGGCGGCGGCATGGGCGGCATGATGGGTGGTGGAATGATGGGCGGCGGCATGATGGGCGGCGGCCGCTTCTAATCCACGAAGGTAATCCCCGCAGTAACGACTAACCTAGGGTCGCTGGGTGCTTCTCTGCTTTCCCAGCGGCCCTTTCTCGGAACCTCTAGCAACCAGGCCGTTCATTAATCGATAAGCAACGGCGACCCTGCCGGCCTCCTCCGGTGTCCCGTCCACCCGGAAAGCTCCCGCAGCGGCGCAAAACGGCCTGCTCCCCTCTACTGGCTGAAAATGAGGAGTACTCGCGTATGAACAGTCGCGTCCTACGGATCGGGGCGCTGTCGGCTGGCCTCCTCGCTGGCGTATGTATGCCGGCGTATGCGGAGCCCCAGTCCGGCCTGGTCAACCTGGAGCTGGCCAAGGTGCCGTTCTCGCAGGTCATCCAGATCCTGGCGAAGAGCGCCGACGTGGAGATCGTGTTCAACGATCCCGAGGGCCTCCTGTCAGACCGGCAAATCCCCCTTGTTAGTCTCCGGAACAAGCCGATCGCGAAGGCGCTGGAAATCGTCTGCCGCGCGGCGAACGCCCACTACGAGAGGGACAAGGACGGCGTCTATTTCATCTCCCCCAAGGCGCCGGAGCAGGCTCCCGCGCCGCGGGCGGAGCTGACGCGGCCGGTCCAGCCGGCCCCGCAGCCGCAGCCTCCGGTAGCGGAGCTGCCGGAGCTCGTTGAAGAGACCGTCATCGAGAAGGTCTCGCTGCAGTTCCTCGACCCGAACGAAGCGATCCGGACCCTCTTCGGGTCGCACGCCCGA
The DNA here is from genome assembly GCA_046292385.1 of Armatimonadota bacterium. GTDB lineage: Bacteria > Armatimonadota > SYMT01 > SYMT01 > SYMT01 > JBKBRF01. The sequence goes on from JBKBRF010000001.1 coordinate 266,685, forward strand.
AAGCCGCTGAGCGAAGCGGGCCGCGCGCGCGGGATCGATGATCTCGACATCATGCCGGGCCTCATCGACCCCTCCACCGGGAGCTGGTATCTCCCGATGGGCTCCGCGCCCGCCCCTGTAGCATCACCGGTTTATACTCCGGGTCCGGGCGGCTTCGGCTCTCCCACTGCTGGCGGACAGTACGGCGGCGGAATGATGGGCGGCGGGCTGGGCGGCTTCGGCGGTGGCATGGGCGGCGGCCTCGGCGGCCTCGGTGGCGGCCTGGGCGGCGGTCTCGGCGGCGGCCTGGGTGGCGGCCTCGGCGGTGGTCTGGGCGGCGGCCTCGGCGGCGGCCTGGGTGGCGGGGGCGGCGGTGGAGCCGGCAACCTCGTGCCCGAAGGGATCGTGGCGATCCTTGGCGTGCCGACCGACAACTCGCTCCTGGTCCGCGGCACTCCGGAAGATATCCAGGCGCTGAAGGACATCGTCCGTCTGCTGGACATCGCTCCGCAGCAGATCTCCGTGAAGATCGAGCAGATCGCGGTGACGAGCCAGTTCGAGAAGACGTTCGGCGTCGACTGGAATATTCGCTACAACGATATTGCCGTGGACTCCGCCATCGGTTTCTCCACCGGCGGTGCGATCAACGTGGCGATCATCGGCGACAACTGGCGGGCGCAGCTCGCGGCCTCCATCGCGGAAGGGACCGCCACTGTGGTCGACTCTTTGAGTGTGACCACGATGAATAACGTCCCCGCGTTCATCTCACAGACGGCGGTGAGCTGGATCTTCCTGCCGGCCATCACCCAGATCCAGGGCGCAGGCGCACAGACTACCTACCAGGCGCAAGCGCTCTCCGCCAGCACGGTGCTCAGTGCGTGGCCGCGGGTGAATGGTGACGGCACCATCACGATGGTGATCCCGTTCCAGCTCTCCCGGTTCCTGGGGGAATCGGTGGGCCCGGACGGGCAGCGAGTGCCCAACCTGACCTTCACCACCCTTACTTCCCTGCGACGGGTGGCCAGCGGCCAAACGATCGTGGTCGGTGGGGCGGTCAACCGGGACGAGGCGAACAACACCAGCGGTATCCCGCTTCTGAAGGACCTGCCGATCGTCGGTCCGCTCTTCCGCAGCAAGCGGTACTTCAAGCGGCAGACCGAGACGCTGTTCTTCTTCACGCCGACCCTCATTCCGGAAGAGCAGGCGACCGGCGCGGGGAATCTTGCGGGCGGTGGCAGCGGCATCGGCCGCTAGACTCCGGGTACGGCTAAAACCAGGCGGCCGGTCTTCCCTCACGGGCGGACCGGCCGTCGCTGCGTACGTCGCCGTTGCTCCGCACCGCCGGAGGTTCGGGCTTCGGTCCAAAGGTCAAGCCGGGACGCCGTCGGGAATGGGGTCCGTCGGGCGTCCGCCCCGGAATGATACAATCCGGCCGTGGGAGCCATTGACCGCGCGCGGTCGGTCGTCGTAGGAGCAGCGTGTCCAGTCGAGCCGGTGATAAGCCGCCGATCCAGCCGAACCTGGTGCTGGTCGGCTTCATGGGAACGGGGAAGAGCGCGGTCGGCCGCGCACTGGCCGCCCGGTTGGGGAGGCCGCTGGTGGATACCGACCTCCGCCTGGCGCACCGGGCCGGCCTGTCGATCCCGGAGATCTTTCGCGCGCACGGCGAGGAGCGGTTCCGGGAGTTGGAGACGGAAGAGGCGCGGCGTGTCTCCCGGCCGGCCGGCCTGGTCGTGTCGACGGGCGGGGGCATCCTGGGACGAGACGAGAACGTGGAGCTCCTGCGCCGGGGCGGCGTGCTGATCCGCCTCACTTCTCGCCCGGAGGTGATTCTCCGCCGGACCGCCCCGTGGGATAACCGTCCGATGCTCGCCACCGCTGCCGACCCGCGCGCCGCCGTGGAGCGGCTGCTGGCGGTGCGAGAGGCGCGGTATGCGCTGGCAGACTGGACGCTCGATACGTCCGACCTCTCGGTAGACCAGGTAGTGGAGGAGATATGCGCCGCGTTACCGTCGCTGTACCGGGCCGCAGCTACCCGATTCTGATCGGGGCAGGAGCTCTGGAGACGCTCGGCGAGCAGGTCCGTGAGGTGGGAATCACCGGAGCGCTGGCCCTGGTCCAGGACGCGGCCGTCGCGCCGCTCTACGGCGCCCGGGCCGCGGAATCGCTGCGCCGCGCGGGCTATGCGGTAATGGAAGTGGTGGTTCCCAGCGGCGAGGCGAGCAAGTCGCTCGCGCAGCTCGGCGAGCTCTACCGCGAGTTTGCCGGTGCCCGTCTCGACCGCCGCGCCGCCGTGGTAGCCCTCGGGGGCGGCGTGGTGGGCGACCTGGCCGGCTTCGCGGCGGCCAGTTACCTGCGGGGCATCGAGCTGGTGCAGGTGCCGACTACCCTGCTCTCGCAGGTCGATTCCAGCGTGGGGGGCAAGACCGGGATCGACCTGCCGGAAGGCAAGAACCTGGTCGGCGCCTTCCATCAGCCCGCGCTGGTGGTCGCCGATCTCGCCACGCTGGAGACGCTGCCGGAGCGGGAGTACGTGGCCGGCCTGGCGGAGATCGTAAAGTACGGGGTGATTGCAGATTCACAGCTCTTCCGGTATCTGGAAGAGAACCGCGAGGCGATCTCCGGCCACTATTCCCATAGCCTGGAACACCTCGTGGAGCGCTCCTGTCAGATCAAGGCGGAGGTAGTAGGGCAGGACGAGCGCGAGTCCGGACTCCGGGAGATCCTGAACTACGGCCACACCGTGGGCCACGCGGTGGAGGCGGTAGCCGGCTATGGGCGGTATGCTCATGGGGAGGCGGTCGCGATCGGTATGGTCGCGGCGGGCCGCCTGTCTCGCGCGCGGGGCTGGCTCGCGCCGGGAGACGAGCAGCGGATTCGGGTGCTGTTGGAAGCGTTCGGGCTGCCGGTCGGTCTCCACGAGCCGCTGCCGCGAGAAGCGCTGCTGGCGGCGATGCGGCTGGATAAGAAGACCCGCGGCTCCGAGCTCCGCTTCGTGCTGGCGCGCGGGATCGGCCGGGTAGAAACGGCAGCGGTGCCGGAGGCGGAAGTCACGACGGCGCTGGATGCGATCTGGCCGGAATAGGGGATGGGGAGCTTGGATCAGAAGCCGGGCCTGGACGAGGCAGTGAACGGGAGCGCGCCGGGCGCGACGGACGGCCCGGGGCGGGGCGGGCTGAAGCTGCTCCTGCAGCTCCCCGCGCTGCTCTGGCTGACGCTAGTGCTGGCGGCGTACGCCCTGGTAGCGCTGCGGCCTCCGCAGCATCCGGACCCGTACGCGCCGGCCGCGGAGCGCCAGGCGTATGCGTTCGCGCCCGTTCCTGGGCTCGCGGAACTCGACGCCTGGGTCGTGCCTGCCCTGGCGCTGCTCGGGATCGCCGCCCTGGCCTGGCACTTCGTCGTTGGACCTGTGAGATCGGCGCCGCCGGCCATCGCCGATCGGGATGGAACCTGATGCCAGAGAACTCTTCGGCGAACCCGACCGCTGCCGCCGCGACGACGGTCCTGAAGGAGCGCTACGAGCTGGGCGAGCGCCTGGCGGACGGCGCCTTCTTCAACAGCTTCCGCGGGCGGGACACCCATACGGGGCGCGCCGTGGCGATCAAGGTCTTGAAGCCCGAGTATGCCTCGGACGAGGTCTTCACCGCGCGGCTGCTCTCCGAGGCTCAGTGCGCGATGCAGCTTCGCCACCCGAACATCATGCAGGTGTTCGACGCCTGGCGGGAGCGCGGCACCGTGGTACTGGTCACGGAGTGGGTCCGCGGCATCAATCTGAAGGAGCGGGTGAAGCGCGTCGCCCCGTTCCCGCTCGCGGTGAGCGTCGACATCTTTCTCGCCTGTGCGGAGGCGCTCGCCTACGCACACGAGCAGGGCTGCGTCCACGGCGACATCCGCCCGGATAACATCATCATCACGCCCGACGGGCGCGTGAAGGTGACCGACTTCGGGATCGGCGTCAGCGTGGCCGCGTCGACCCGCATCCAGCTCAGCGCGCTGCCGCAGGCCGCGTTCTACATGGCCCCGGAGCTGGCCGAGGGGAAGATGCCGGACGCCGGCAGCGATCTCTACTCCCTGGCCTGCATCCTGTACGAAATGCTCTCCGGCGTCGTCCCGTACGACGCGGACACCCCGATCGCGGTCGCCGTGAAGCACCTGCACGAGCCGGTGCCGTCCCTCAAGCAGGCCAACCCGGCGGTTCCGAATGCGGTGAACGGCCTGGTGGCGAAGTCGATGCAGAAGTCGCCGGCGGACCGGTATCCGGACGTGCAGGCGATGCTGCAGGACGGGCACGCGATCCGGGACGCGCTGCGGAACGACCGGCCGCTCACCTGGTCCCCGATGCCGGTGGAGACGCCGGCGGCCGAGCCGGACGGAAAGAAGGTGCGCCGGCGGCCCCCGCCGGAGCCGGAGCCGGATGGGGGGCCCAGCTTCAAGTTGCTGGCGGCGCTGGGCGGCCTGATGCTGGCGATGATCGTCGGCATGTTCCTGATCATGAATGCCTATCTGGGCAGCGCGCCGAAGGAGGTCCGCGTCCCGATGGGATTGGTCGGCAAGACGCAGGGGCAGGCGGAGGAGATGCTTCGCCAGTGGGGGCTGGTCCCGAAGGTCAACGAGGAGTTCGATGACCGGATTCCGGCCGGGCAGGTGATCCGGACCGACCCGATCGGCGGCACCGAGATCCGCGCCGGGCGCGAGGTGACCCTGGCGGTGAGCAAGGGCGCCGCGCCGGTGGCGGTGCCGAACGTCACGGACAAGACCGCGGAAGAAGCGCGGCAGGATCTGGAAGACGCCGGCCTGACGGTGCGCCGGGTGACGGACGAGTACAGCGACCTTTACCAGAAGGGCAAGGTGATCTCCCAGGATCCGGTTGCGGGGACGCAGACGAAGCGCGGCTCCGGGGTCAACCTGATCGTCAGCCTGGGCCCGCCGCCGCCGCCTGCTTACGAGGACGTGCCGGTGGAGCCGGAGACGCCCGACACCACCGAGCCGGAGCCCGGCGCCGAGCCGGGAGCCGGCACGGGCGAGATCCGCGAGCAGCAGGTGGCGATCGACGTGCCCTCGCGTCCGAACGTACCGCAGCGGGTCCGCATCACCGTGCGCCACCCGGACAACACCGAGGAGACGGTCTACGAGGAGATTCACCAGCCCGGCGCTCACGTGGAGCACACGGTGCCGGTGGAATCGCTCCGGCCCGGAAGTGAGCTCCGCATCTACGTGAACGACCGCCTGATCCCGCCGGCGACCTACCGTAATGACTAACAGAGCCCCCGGAGTGCGGATCGCCGCCTCGATTCTGTCGGCCGATTTCGCCGCGCTGGGAAGCGCGGTAGAAGCGGTGGATGCAGCAGGGACCGACTGGATCCATCTCGACGTAATGGATGGACACTTCGTCCCGAACCTCACCTTCGGGCCGCCGGTGATCCAGGCCCTGCGTCCCTTTACGAAGAAGCCGTTCGACGTGCACCTGATGGTGGAGCGGCCCGAGGAGCTGATCCCGGAGTACGTGAAGGCCGGCGCCGATCTGATCACGGTCCACGTGGAGGCGTGTCGCCACCTCCACCGGACGCTGACCTGGCTGCGGGAGCAGCGGGTCAGCCCCGGCGTGGTGCTGAACCCCGCCACTCCGCTCTCCGCGATCGAAGAGGTGATTCCGGACGTCGACCTGGTCCTGATCATGTCGGTGAACCCCGGCTTCGGCGGGCAGGGGTTCATTCCGCAAAGCGTCGACAAGATCCGCCGCCTCCGGGAGATGCTGGACCGCGCCGGCAGCCGCGCGGAGATCTCGGTCGACGGCGGGATCGCGCCGGACACGGCGGGGCAGGTGGTAGAGGCCGGCGCCTCCGTGCTCGTCTCCGGCTCCGCAATCTTCGGCAGCAAGGCCGGCCTGGAGGCCGCGATCGGGGAGCTCCGCAGCGCCGCGCTGGGACGAGGGGGCTAGCGGATGGGAGCGGTGGCGTCGCAGTTGATCCTGGTCCTGATCGTCATCTTCGCGATCTACATGGCCTACGAGCTGTGGCGCTGGTTCCGCGGCAATCCGGCGGAGCTGACGCCGGGGCAGCTCCGCCGGAGACTGGCCGGGGCGGTGCTGCTTGCCGTCTCCCTGGGGCTCGCCTACATGGAGCCGCTGACCGCGGGCGAGCCGGTCCGCGTGCGCCTGGCCTATCTCCTCACCTCCCTGTCGTTCGCCGTGGTGGCGCTGATCCTGGCGCTCCGGGAGGCCGCTTTCGTGATGCGGCAGTACGCCCGCTGGCGCACGGAGATGCTGCGCAGCCTCAACACCGACCGGCAGCCGCAGGAGACGCCGCCCCCCGCGGAGGAGCCGCGCCGGTGACCCGCCCCGGAGCGGAGGAGGCCGATCGCCGGCACATGGCGCGGGCCCTGGAGCTGGCCGCGCGTGCCCGCGGCCGTACCGCCCCGAACCCGATGGTCGGCGCGGTGGTCGTGTCGGGCGGCCGCGTGGTGGGCGAAGGCTGGCATCCCCGCGCGGGCGAGCCCCACGCGGAAGTCTTTGCCCTGCGGGAGGCGGGGGAAGCGGCGCGCGGCGCGACCCTCTACGTCACCCTGGAGCCGTGCTGCCACCACGGCCGCACGCCGCCGTGTGCCGAGGCCGTGGTCCGCGCGGGCATCCGGCGAGTGGTCGCCGCGACGGGAGACCCGTTCCCCCGCGTGTCCGGCGGCGGCTTCGGTCGGCTGCGCGAAGCGGGAATCGAGGTCGAGTGCGGCCTCCTCGCTCGGGAAGCCCTCGAGCTGAACCGCGCCTACTTCCGCGCCGTCCGCACCGGCCTGCCGTGGCTCACGCTCAAGATGGCGGTCACCCTGGACGGCAAGATCGCCACCCGCACCGGCGACAGCCGCTGGGTGACCGGCGAGGCGGCGCGGGAGCAGGTCCACCGCCTGCGGGACTGGCACGACGCGGTGCTGATCGGGAGCGGCACCGCCCGTGCCGATAACCCCCAGCTCACCGCGCGCCTGGACGGAGCCCGGAGCCCGCTGCGCGTGGTGATCGACGCCCGCGCGGAGCTTTCGCCGGAGAGCCTCCTCGCCCGCACCGCGCGGGAGGTGCCGACCCTCCTCGCCTGCGGCCCGGAGGCGGAGACCGGTCCGCTGGAGCGTTGGGGCGTCGAAGTGGTGCGGCTACCGCTGGCGGCGGGCCGTGTCCCCCTGGAGCCGCTGCTGCGAGAGCTGGTCCGCCGCGGGATCCACTCCGTCCTCTGCGAGGGCGGCGCGCGGCTGGCGGGGAGCCTGCTCGACGCGGGGCTGGTGAACGAGCTGGCCTGGTTCATCGCGCCGAAGCTGGTCGGCGACCGGGAAGCACCCGGCGCGGTTGAGGGCGCGGGCATTACGCGGATGACGGAGGCGCCCGTCCTCTCGGACGTGCGGGTGAGCCAGTTCGGGCCGGACCTCCTCGTCTCGGGTTACCTGACGCCGCTCGACTTTTCGGCGAGCGACGAGACGGCCGTCGATCTCGCGGCGGAGCGATAAGCTACAGCTATCGGCCCTGGTGGAAGGAGCGAGCGCCGGACATGTTTACCGGGATCATCGAAGAGGCGGGCCAGGTGCTCCGGGTCCAGTCGCAGGACGAGGGCGCCCGCCTCGAGCTGGAAGCCCCCGCGGTGGCGGCTGACGTCCGCCTGGGCGACAGCGTGGCGGTGAACGGCGTCTGCCTCACCGTAGTGGCGCACGAGGGACCGCGCCTCGCGTTCGACGCGGTCCGCGAGACGCTGCAGCGCTCCAACCTCGGCACGCTGCGTCCCGGCCACCGCGTGAACCTGGAGCGCCCCCTGCGCGCCGGCGGCAGGCTGGACGGCCACCTGGTGCAGGGCCACGTGGACGGCACCGGCGTGTTGAGCTCCGTCGTAGAAGAGGGTGGGTCGCACCGGCTCCGGTTCCAGGCGCTGCCCTCGCTCCTCCGCTACGTGGTGGAGAAAGGCTCCATCGCAGTCGACGGGATCAGCCTCACCGTCGCGGCGGTCGGGCCGGACTGGTTCGAGGTAGTGATCATCCCGCACACCTGGCAGGTCACCAACCTCTCCGGCCGCGGGCTGGGGGAGACGGTGAACCTGGAGGTCGACATCCTGGCGAAGTACGTGGAGCGGCTCCTGGCGGGGCGGCTGCCGGACGCCGGAGCGCCCGGGGGCGCGTAAGAAGTAACAGGGCCGCAGCAGCGGCCCGGCAAGGAGGAGCGGCATGCCGTTCTGCAGCGTGGAAGAAGCGATCCGGGAGATCCGCGCGGGCAAGATGCTCGTGGTGGTCGACAGCGAGGACCGGGAGAACGAAGGCGACCTGGTGATGGCCGCCGAGTGCATCACTCCGGAAGCGATCAACTTCATGGAGACGCACGCCCGCGGCTGGGTCTGCGTGCCGCTGGAGGGACAGCGGCTCGACCAGCTCGATCTGCCGCTGATGGTCGCCCGCGGCACCGCCCGCCTCGGGACCGCGTTCACGGTGACGGTCGACGCCCGTTACGGCACCACCACCGGCATCTCCGCCAAGGAGCAGGCCCACACGATCCAGGTGCTGCTCGATCCGGACACCCGGCCTTCCGACCTGCTGCGCCCCGGCCACGTGCGCCCGCTTCGGGCCGCACCGGGCGGCGTGCTGCTGCGCGCTGGGCACACCGAGGCGGCGGTCGACCTCGCCCGGATGGCCGGCTTCCAGCCCGCGGGCGTTATCTGCGAGATCAAGCGGACCGACGGCGAGATGGCGCGCGTGCCCGAGCTGACGGAGTTCGCCGCCGAGCACGACCTGAAGATCCTGACGATCGCCGATCTGATCGCCTACCGCCGCCAGACCGAGAAGCTGGTCAGCCGGGAGGCGAGCTGCCGGCTTCCGACGAAGTTCGGGGAGTTCGTGGCGCACGCCTACGAGACGACAGTCGACAGCAAGCCGTACCTCGCGCTGGTGCTCGGCGAGATCGATCCGGAGGAGCCGGTGCTGGTGCGCGCCCACAGCGGCTGCGTCACCGGCGATATCCTTCACTCGCTGAAGTGCGACTGCGGCAAGCAGCTCCACCGTGCGCTGGAGCGGATCCAGCGGGAAGGACGCGGCGTGCTGCTCTACCTGCAGGGGCACGAGGGGCGCGGGATCGGCCTGACCAACAAGATCCGGGCCTACGCGCTGCAGGACGCCGGGATGGACACCGTAGAGGCGAACCAGCACCTGGGGTTCCCCGCGGACATGCGGGACTACGGGATCGGCGCGCAGATCCTCTACGATCTCGGCGTGCGCAAGATGCGGCTGATGACGAACAACCCGCGCAAACGCTCCGCTCTGCACGGCTACGGCCTCTCCGTAGTGGAGATCGTGCCGCTGAGCGGCGGGGTGACGGAGGAGAACCAGCGCTACCTCCAGACCAAGCGGGACAAGCTGGGACACATGCTGCCGACCGACCTGCGCGTCGAGGCCGAAGATGAAGCGGCGGGCCGGCTCGACGCGTAGCTTCAAAGGAATCTGGGAACAAGGCGATGGCGAATGAAATCCAGGGTCGGCTCACCGCCGCCGGGGTCCGGGTCGGAATCGTGGTGGCTCGCTTCAACGAGCTGATCACCAGCCAGCTGCTGAAGGGCGCGGAGGACGCGCTGCTCCGGCACGGCGGCGATCCGGACGCCGTGGACGTGGCGTGGGTGCCCGGCTCCTTTGAGATTCCGGTGGTAGCGCAGCAGATGGCCCGGTCCGGGAAGTACGACGCCATCGTATGCCTGGGCGCGCTGATCCGGGGGGCGACGAGTCACTATGACCACCTCGCCGCCTCCGTGACCGGCGCGCTCCTCGGCATCTCGGTGGAGAGCGGCCTTCCGGTGGTGAACGGGGTCCTGACGACGGAGACGATCGAGCAGGCGCTGGAGCGGGCGGGAACGAAAGCGGGGAACAAAGGCTACGATGCCGCGGTGACCGCTCTCGAGATGGCCTCCGTGCTCCGGCAGCTCGGCTCCGCCCGTTAGCCCATGCGGCGCTTCCCCGGGAAGAGTAGGGAAGCGGAACAGCATGGGACAGGCGGTGCGCAGTAATCTGATGGCCTTCGTGATCGGCTTCGTCACCTGCGCGGCGGCAGCGCGGCTGATGCTGCCGACCCCGGTGGCGGCGGTCTCGCCCGGCAGCTTTAGCACGGCGAACCCGGCCGACGTGGTGGCGGCAGTCGCCGCCTCCGTCGTGAACCTGGAGGTCTACGACCAGACCGGCGAGGGCGGCGAAAAGGAAGGCGTCTGGCCGCGCCTCCTCGGCATTCCGGCCGGCGTGCCGGGCGACCCGAGCGCCGTCGCCTCCGGCGTGATCATCGACTCCAAAGGCTTCATCCTCACCAACGATCACGTCGTGGAAGAGGCCGCCCGCATCCGGGCGCGGCTCTCCGACGGCCGCTCCTTCGACGCCAAGGTCGTCGGCCGAGATCCGCACACCGACCTGGCCGTGGTGAAGATCGACGCGGGCAACCTCCAGCCGGCGCGCCTGGGCGACTCCCGGCACGTGCGGCCCGGCGACTCGGTGGTCGCCATCGGCAACCCGCTCGGCTTCGAGAGCAGCGTGAGCGTGGGCGTGGTCAGCGCCAACCGCGAGGGGCCCTTCCGGATCGACGGCCGTACCCTGGGCGACATGATCCAGACCGACGCGGCGATCAACCAGGGCAACTCCGGCGGCGGTCTGTTCACGGCGGACGGCAAGCTGATCGGGATCAACACCGCGATCATGGTCGCCAAGGGCGGCAGCGGCAGCATCGGCATCGGCTTCGCCACGCCGACTCACCGCGCTCGCCCGGTGCTCGAGTCGCTGATCGCCGAGGGCAAGGTCAGCCGCCCCTGGCTCGGCATCCGCTACCGCAACCCGAGCTCCGGTTACCTGGTCCGCCGCGCGCGGCAGGGGGTCGGTCTGATGGTCGAGGAAGTGCTCCCCCGCAGCCCCGCCTCTCTCGCCGGCCTGATGCCGGCCGACATCCTCCGCCAGATCGGCGAGTGCCCCATCCGCAGTGCCGACGACATGTACACCTTCATGGCGCGCTACCAGCCGGGGCAGGAGGTGGAAGCCCGGGTGCTGCGCGGCGGCGTGGAAAAGAAGCTGCGGCTGAAGCTGGCGGCCCGGCCGGAGTAGCCGCACTCCGTGGGGGTGGCTCGCCAGCACCGGCAGTCGGCGCTCTTCGGCGCGGCCTAACCCCCCAGCCCCCTTCCCTGAAGTGGAAGGGGGAGCAGGCTTGGCTATCACCGATAGCTCCCCTCTACTCTCAGGAGAGGGGCCTGGGGTGAGGCCGCGTTTGCCGCATCACTGCCCGGTTTCATCGCGCAGAGACTGACGGACTGCTGACCGAGGCGGGCACCAAGCCGGGAGCGAGGCCAGCCCGTGGCGCGCCACCTCTGTGCGGTCCGTCTATTGGTTCCTCTGTGTCCGTTTGTGTCGAGAAAGAGCCTCAGGAGCCCGGAAGCGACTCCAGGCGCTCCTCGATCTGGCGGCGGAGCGACTCCTCCGGCAGCAGGCCGCTTGCGTCGGCGACCGTGGGGTGCGGGAGCGGCTCCGGGGCGACGATCCGCACCTCTTCATTCTCCACGCTCACCGGATAGAGGCTGATCCCTTCCTGGGCGGGGCCGCTCACCTGCTGGCCGGTGACGACGTTGAACTGCGAGCCGTGCCAGGGACAGGTCACCACCCCGCAGGCGAGGGCGCCGTCGGAGAGCGGACCGCCTTTGTGTGGGCAGTGGTCCTGGAAGGCGACGATCCGGTTGTCGACGCGCGCGACCACGATCCGGTGGCCGTTCAGGTGGACCAGCTTCATCTGGCCCGGCTTCTCGAACTCGCTCATCTCCGCCACGGAGATCCGCTCGCCGGCCGGTCCCTCCAGCTTGCCGCTTTCCCGGTGGCGGGTGGCGTTCGGGCCGCGGTGGTCTACCCCGATCTGGTTCCGGTAGACGAGTGTGCCGCCGAGCCAGCCCGAGTACATCAGCCCGGCCATGCCGACCAGCGAGAGCGGAGTGCCGAGCCAGCGGCCCCAGCGGTCCGGGGAGCGCTTCCGGAGCAGCAGGTTGAGCGCATACAGCCCGGTGATGCTGACGTTCATCAGCCCGTGCGTGGCGCCGCGCTTCTTGGCGGAGCTGTTCGGCGGAATGACGGCGAAGTAGTCGATCGCGCCCGGAACGGCCGCCGCCAGCGCGCCGATGATCCCCGCGAACATCATGTCGTCCGCGCTCCGGCGGAGCTGGTCGGCCCCATCCCCGTCCTTCGCCGCGGAAGCGAGATCGTAGGCAAAGCTGCCGGTCCAGAGACCGATCGGCAGCGCGATGAGCATCGGGTGGATCGGGTGGCTTCCGATCGAGGCTCGGCTCTTCACGGCGGGCACTCCTTCGCCTGGCCGGCACCCACCCGGGCGGTGGGCCGCAGTCACAGGCCAGGCTTATTTGCCCTCCCGCAAACAAGCTCCAAACAAGTCTGGAGAAGGAAGACGAAAGAAGAAAGAAGCCTCTCACGAAGTCTTGGCCGCGCCGGCGAGAGGTGGTGTCCGTCGTGCCCGGTTCTTTCCTCTCTCATCTCTCCTCTAAAGGTCTTGTCATCCGCCAACACCGGTGGATCTTCTTGTTCCGGTAGTCTTCCGGAATGGTCAGCGCGGTGATCTCGTGCCGGTCGGCGGGGAGCAGCTCCTCCTCTTCCAGGTGGAAGCCGCGGTAGTTGGTGCTGAAGTAGAGCACGCCGCCCGGGTCGAGCAGCCGCAGGCACCCGTTGATGATCTCCACGTGGCGCTGCTGCACGTCGAAGACCTCCCGCATCTTCTTGGAGTTGCTGAAGGTCGGCGGGTCGCAGACGATCAGGTCGAAGCGCCGCCGCGCCCGCAGCGCCTCCGGCAGCCACTGCAAGATGTCCGCGCGCTCCAGGCGGTTGGTCTCCGTGCGGAGGCCGTTGAGCTCGAAGTTGCGGGCCGCCCAGGCGAGGTAGGTGTTCGAGATGTCGACGCTGGTGGTGCCGGCGGCGCCGCCCGCGGCGGCGTAGACGCTGAAGCTGGCGGTGTAGCAGAAGAGGTTCAGCATCCGCCGGCCTTCCGCTTCGTCCTGGACCATCTTGCGGGTGGTGCGGTGGTCCAGGAAGAGGCCGGTGTCGTGGTAATCGGAGAGGTTCACCCAGAACTGGTGCCCCTGCTCCCGGACTACGAACTCCTCTCGCTCCTCGGCGACCTTCTCATACTGGGAGAGACCGCGCTGGCGGGCGCGCTCCTTCAGGTAGAGGTGGTCGTCGTCGACCCCCAGGCCTTCTTTCACCTCGCGGACCACTTCGTCGAGCCACGCCTCGCGCTGCTCCGGCGTCTCATCCTTCTTCCGGTGCATCGCCCAGACCAGCGCGCGGCCGTCGTACCAGTCGACCACCAGCGGCTGGTCCGGAATGTCCTTCTCGTAAAGCCGGAAGCAGGTGACGTCGCTGCGCCGCGCCCACTTCCGCAGGTGCCGGTAGACGCGCTGGAGCCGGTTGGCGAGCATACCCATGGCAGGTCTGATTCTGATCGTGTTTAAGCGGCCGGGCTCCCCAGGTAGGCAATGTCTGGAGCCTAGCTGAATGCGCGGGGGACGGGCCGCGGGAGAATTCTGATGGTCGCGATCGATCTGGTCCGGGGGCAGACTACCAGCAGCGAGACTCGCTTCGCAAGCCTGGAAGAGGCGGAGCCGCGGAGCGAGTACAACTACTCGCATTTCGGCACTCGCCACCTGCTTCGGGACGCGCAGCGCACGTTCGCGGGGCGCGGCATCCCGCCCGGCGCGCTGGCTCCCGACTTCGAGCTGGAGAAGGTGGGAGGCGGCACGTTCCGCCTGAGTGATCTTCGCGGGATGCCGGTGCTGCTCCATTTCGGCTCCTTTACGTGACCGGCGACGGTTGGCACGGTCGTGCCGCTGCGCGATTTGCACGCTGTCTGGGGAGACCGGATCCAGTTCGTCGACGTGGTGATCCGCCAGGCGCATCCCGGCCCGGGAGTGCGGCCTTACCACACCTTTGAAGAGAAGCGGAGGGACGCGGAGCGCTACGCCCGGGAGGAGCGAATCCCGTGGACCGTGGCTGTCGACGACCTGGACGGCACCGTCCACCAGGTCTACGGCGGGATTGCGGATCCGGCCTACCTGATCGGAGCCGACGGGCGCGTCTCGTTCTACAGCATGTGGACCAACGTCCCGGAGCTGGAGAAGGCGCTCGGCGAGCTGATGACCCAGGACTGGCAGGGGGTGGTCCGCGGCGGCCTGCTGCGCCGGCCGGACATGGTCCCGATCCTGACCGAAGGCTGGCCGGCGCTGGAGCGCGGGCTGCCGCAGAGCTACCTTGACCTGGAGCTGGCGGCGCCGGGGAGCGCCACGCTCTCCTGGCTCGGGTACCAGCTGCGGCCGGTGGTCCAGCCTGCCGCGCGCGCGGTCACCTCGCTGCCCGCGCCGGCCCGGGTGGGGCTGGCGATCGGAGCGATCGGCCTGGCGGTGTTTGGCCTCCGGGCCCTGGCACGGCGGCGCGGGTAGGAGCCGAGATGGAGCTGCGGCCGGTTTCCGACCAGGTAGTGGTGGTGATGGGTGCCTCCAGCGGGATTGGCCGCGACGTCGCCCAGCGCTTCGCCGCGCGCGGCGCGCGGGTGGTCCTCTCCGCGCGGGACGCCGACGCGCTGGCAGCGCTGGCGGCGGAGATCCGCGCGGGCGGCGGCGAGGCAACCTGCTGTCCGGCCGACGTGGCCGTGTTCGAGCAGGTGCGGTCCGTGGCCGACTTCGCCGTCGCCAGGTATGGGCGTCTCGATACCTGGGTGCACCTTGCCGGAGTGGGGCTCTGGTCCCGCGTGGACGACATGCGGCCGGAGGAGTGGGACCGGGTGATCGCGGTCAACCTGAGCGGCCAGGCCTACGGCGCGATGGCGGCGCTGCCGCACCTGCGGGCGCAGGGGCGGGGGAAGCTGATCCACGTCTCCTCCCTGGAGGCAGCGACCGCGCTGCCGTTGCAGAGCGCATACGCGGCGTCGAAGCACGGGGTGCGGGGGTTCGTGCGCGCCCTGCGGATGGAGCTGCAGAGCGAGGGGAGCGGGATCGACGTGACGGAGGTGCTGCCGTCCGGGATTAACACGCCGCTCTTCGATACCGCCCGCACCCACATCGGCGTGAAGCCGCGGCCGCTCCCGCCGATGTACGAGCCGGAGGTGGTGAGCGACGCGATCCTCTACGCTGCCGAGCACCGGACCGAAGAGGTGGTGGCGGGCGGCGGGGGCAAGCTCGCGGAGCTGGCGCAGCGGTACGTGCCGCGCCTCTGGATGCGCGCCCTCGTCGCGCTGGCGCCGCGACTGCAGCGGACGGCGGAAGCGAAGGGGGAGGGCGCACCGGACAACCTGTTCCACCCGGCCGAGGGGCCCAGGCCGGCACACGGCACGTTCGGCGGTGAGTCGCGGCGCGTGAGCCTCTATACCTGGTCGCGCACTCACCCGCTCGCCGCCGGTGCCGTCCTGGCGCTCGGAATTGCCGCGTTTGCGGCCCTGGCCTCCCGGGGCCGCGGCACGACACCCGACCACGGCGCTTTTGGGCCCTGCTCCGTCCCGGCGGACGATCCGGCGGTAGAGGCCGAGCAGTCGTGCAGCCTCCGGGCGTCCTGAGCGGGAGCCGGCGCAGGTGATGGCGATTTAACACTGGACGGGTTGCAGGTCGCTCGCTAGGGGACCAATAATCCGGTGGGAGGGCATGCGTCGCAGCCGCGCGCCTCCGGATATTCACCGCTCCGCTCACCCTCGCCCGCTGCACCCCAGGTACCCGTTCCATGCCCCGCCATCCCCGCTTGCACCGTCTCGCCGCGCCTGCCGCGCTGTTCAGCGCCTTACTGGCCACCGGAGCCGGCGCCGCGAGCCTCCCCGACTTCGACATCCAGAGCGGCTCTCGCGGCACCACGCTGCCGCCGCCGCCCGGCGCGCTCTCTACTTCGGGTAAAGAGGTGCCGGCGGGCACGGTGATCAAGCTCGACGCGCTGACCGGCACCGCCAGCCGCGTCTCCCATCCCCGCTCTACGCTGACCCGCCCCAGCTCCCTGCCGGCGGAGCAGGTGGCGCGCGGCTTCCTCCGCAGCGCCTCCGGGCTCTTCCGCCTGCGCGAGTCGGACCTGGCGGCCGTGACGCGGGTCCACCAGCACTCCACCGAGGGTCCGGGCGTCTCCCACGTCACCTTCGGCCAGCAGTTCCAGGGCATTCCGGTCTTCAAGGCGGAAAAGCTGGTCCACGTCGACCGGCGCGGCCGCGTGCTCTCCGCCTCCGGCGCGCTGGTGCCGGAGCTGCGCGCCACGATCTCCGCGGTCGCGCCGCGCTTGAGCGCCGCGGAGGCGGTCCGGAGGGCGCTGCACCATGCCAGCATTCCGGCTGCGGCTCCCGGCCGGCAGGTGGCCGGTCCCATCGGAAAGCGGCGGGAGACTCGCTTCGTAAACGACCGGCTGCTCACCCGGCCGGCGGAGGTGGAGCTCTCCTACCTTCCGGTGGCGCCGGGCCGCACCGCGCTGGCGTGGGACACCACCCTCTGGCTCAAGAATTCGACGGCGGTCTACCACGTGCTGGTCGACGCGACCACCGGCGACCTGCTCTTCCGAAAGAACTACACGCAGCACGCCGCGAGCGGGTTGATCTACGACCACGAGGCGCCGCAGGACGGGGCGCCCTATCTGGGTACTACCCCGCCGGTGCTCCCACGGGTGACCGCGCCGTTCAACGGCAGCGATCACTTCCAGGCGTCAGACCCGCACTTCGACTGGTGGGCGGGAGAGTCGCAAACCAGCTCCCTGAGCAACAACGTCCGCGCGGTGGAGGACAGGGACAACGACGGGCGGCTGGGCGGTCTCTTCGACGTGCAGCAAAGCAACTTCGCCTTCGAGCTCGACCTGAGCAAAGACCCCGCCCAGTACCTCGCCGCCTCGGTCACCAACCTCTTCTACTGGAACAACTACCTGCACGACGTGTGGTACACGTTTGGCTTCAACGAGGCCGCGCGGAATTTCCAGCATAAGAACTTCGGGCTCGGCGGCATTCCGTCAGACTCGATCCTCGCGGTGGCACAGCTCGGCGCGGATGTGAGTGACCCGAAGTTCCGCAACAACGCCAGCATGTCGGTGCCGCCGGACGGCCAGGCCGGGCAGATGCTGATGTACGTGTGGGACGAGGCGGGGAGCCCGCTGCGAGACGGGTCGCTCTCCGCGGACATCATCGCCCACGAGTACTTCCACGGGGTGAGCCTGCGGCTGGTCGGCAACGCCAACGGGCTGAACGGCTTCCAGGGCGGCGCGATCGGCGAGGGGCTGTCCGACTTCGCCGCGCTGATGGTCCACGCGCGCCAGATCGACGATCCGCTGGGCACCTACCCGATCGGCGGCTACGTGCTGAACGACTTCCGGTTCGGCATCCGCAAGGAGCCGTACAGCGTCAACCCGAACGTCTTCACCCGCACCTACCGGCGGATCGGCGACCTGCGGAACGGGCAGTTGAGGGTCCACGACGGCGGAGAGATCCTCTGCAACGCGCTCTGGCAGACCTATGCGCGGCTCTACGAGCGGCTCGGCTTCACGCAGGCGAAGCGGCGGTCGATGCAGCTCCTGATCGACGCGCTGAAGCTCTCTCCCGCCGACCCGACCTTCCTCGACTTCCGCGACGCGCTGCTCCTGGCGGACCAGAACCGCTACGGCGGCGATTCCCGCACAGAGATCTGGCGCGCCTTCGCCTCCCGCGGCATGGGCTTCTCCGCCACTACGACCGGTCCGGACGACACCGCCCCGCAGGAAGCGTTCAACACGCCGGACCCGATTCCCGGAGACACGAACGGGGACGGCTTCGTGAACGTGGTCGACCTGCAGACGCTGGTGAACGTGGTACGCGGCGTCACGCCGAAGAACGTGGAGATCCAGGACGTCAACGGCGACTCGGACGTCACCGACGCGGATTACGACGCGTTCCTGGAGCTCTACCTGGCGATGGAGGACGACTTCCTCTTCGGCGGCGACGCCGAGATCCTGGCGAAGAAGAAAAAGAAGGTGCCGTTCTTCGGCTTCCATCCCGGCAAGCTGCAGATCTCGGCGCTCGCCTTCGACCTGATCCCGGGGAAGAACGACATCGTGGTGGAGCTGAAGCTCGCCCGGAACGACCTCCGCCTCGCCGCCAAGACGCTCGGCAACCGCCGCGGTCGCGTGGTGCTCTTCAGCACCACCGGCCAGCCGATCCCGAAGGCCGCGAAGCTGCTCCTCTTCAAGGCGAAGGGCCTGAAGTCGGTAATCCCGCTCGATCCCAGCACCGACAACCGGGGCTCCGAAGGCGCCTCGCCGGCTGCCACCCTGCACGAGATCCCGTACGTAAAGGGCGGAAAGCGCGGCCCCGGCCTGGGGTAAGCGTTTACCTCTCTGCCCCTAAAGCGGAAGAGCGCGGCACGGTCTCACAGCCGGCCGCGCTCTTCGTGTTTCTGTCGGGCTAGGCGCGGGTTCGCAGCGGGACGATGCCCGTTGACGAGCCCCGCACTCGCCCCCTCGGAGGATCAGCTCTCAACGTCTGCTGCCGGCGCCGCTTCTCGCGCCTTGAGACAGGTCGCGGCAGTTGAGTCTCGAGCCGGGGGCATTCAGGTGTCGATGTCGCCCCAAGCCGTCCTCATCGTTTCTCTCGCCATCGCTTCTGTGGGGTACAACTCGGCCCACGCGATCAAGGCAAAGTCGTGAGCCTGGAGGACGGACCCGGGCTCGGGCTTCCCGAATACCTCGCAGACGTAGACCGCGATGGGCCATTCGGTGACTGGGAATAGTCCTGACCCCTTGTGTCTCGTCGCGATCATCACCCGATCCAGCTCGCGGCCGGCGCCGGGACCGTCCTCGATCTGGATGGGGGGCGTCACCGCGATCAACAGATAGTCACTCCGGTGCGTTCCCGCGAGCCGCCACAGGCGAGTGCACTGCCGCGGTTCTGAAAGGGTGAGAATCTCTGTCGAGGCCAGGAAGAAATCCGGGTGAGCTTGCATCTAAACCCCTTTCCAGAGCGGCGGATCGAGCCGTTGGGGATCACGCCGGCGGCCGTCCTCCTGTAAGCTCCGTACTTGGAGCTACGGGGTTCGGAAGTAAGTACTTCCAGGCTCTCGGTTCGACTGGGCTCAGCCCGCGCAGGCGGGCTTCGCTCTCTGTAGCCTCGACTTTAGTCCGAGGCGCGAATCCGGCCCAACTTCCCGTTCGCCACGTAGACCCTCTGGACCCCATTTGTAGGCATCTTCGTACACATACCCTACACAGCGGTTGGCTGGCAGCTCTGGATTACATAGCGGTCCCACCTGATTCCATCAGGCGATCACAGGCGCCGCGTGAGACTTCCGTTCACCAAGGCCGGACGCGCTCTTCTCGTTTCCGGAGATCGGTCGAACCAGACTCGCCCTCGCGCCGGTATAAACTACCGGGGTCACTTCCGGCCCTTCGCGGCGCCCGTACCGGTGGTGCCGCAACCTGAGTGGGGAAGCACTGGGTGCGATCGGATCTCTCCTGGACCACGCCTAAATCGAGGATGCGCTCGGGCACGGCCCGGCTCGGACCGGCGCTCACGCTCAACATCGGGGCGGCGCTTACCAGCCTGCTCGGCAACGCCTTTCGAGCGGCGCTGACGGTGCTCGGGGTCGTGATCGGTGTCGCCTCCGTAATCGTGCTCGTCGCCTTTGGCGAGGGCGCGCAGCGGGAGATCACCTCCCAGATCGACACCCTCGGCGCTTCCGTCTCCATCCTGGTCCCGGGGAAGATGCAGGGCCAGGCCAACTTCAACCCGATGGGCGGAATGGGCCTGAGCAACATCACCTGGGACGACGTGGAGGCCGTGCGGAGCGTGCCGGGCATCCGGGCCGCGGCGCCGGTCACCTTCATCGGGGGCGGGGTCTACCGCGGCGAGAAGGCGGCGGAGATCTGCATGCCGATCGCCACCACCCCGGAGTTCCAGAGCATCCGCCGCCTCACGCTGCAGGACGGGCGGTTCTTCACCGGCGCGGAGCTGGAGCGGAAGGTCTGCATCCTGGGGAAGGGGATCAAGCAGGACCTTTTTGGCGAGGAGCCGGCGGTGGGGAAGGAGATCTCGATCAACGACACCGCCTACCGCGTGATCGGGGTCGCCGCGGAGCGCAGCATCGGGAGCGGGATGTTCGGCGGCGACGAGCTCGACGCGCTGATCTACCTGCCGTTCTCCGCCGTGGAGAAGCAGTACGGGATGTCGCTCATCCACCGCGTCTTCGTCGACGTGATGCCGGACCGGGAGCCGGAAGCGGTGCTGGAGCAGGTGCGGCAGACGGTGCTGCAGCAGCACGGGGGCCGGGACGACTTCTCCCTCCTCGGCGCCAAAGAGCTGCTCTCGATGTTCTACCGGATCTTCACCCTGCTGGCGTCGCTGCTGGTCGGCATCACCAGCATTTCGCTCATCGTCGGCGGGATCGGGATCATGAACGTGATGCTCGTCTCGGTGACGGAGCGGACGCGGGAGATCGGCATCCGGAAGACGGTCGGCGCCCGCCGCCGCGACATCTTCTTCCAGTTCCTCACGGAGGCGGTGGTGCTCTCCGCCGTCGGCGGCGCGCTGGGGATCGGGCTGGCGGTGCTGGTCTGCCGCCTGGTGGTGATCTGGATGCCGCTGCAGCCGGTCATCACCGGCAGCTCCGTCGCGCTCGGATTCGGGGTCTGCGTCGTCGTCGGCATCCTCTCCGGCGTGATCCCCGCCGTCGCCGCCGCCCGCAAAGACCCGATCGCGGCGATCCGCCACGAGTAGCCCTCTCGGGACAGAGGGACAGAGGGACAGAGGGACAGAGGGACAGAGGGACAGAGGGACAGAGGGACAGAGGGACAGAGGGACAGAGGGACAGAGGGACCGGCGGGCGAGAGCGAGCCGCACCGTACGCAAACAGCCGCCCGGGCGTACGACCTACACGCTACCCCCTAAACGCTACACCCTGCCGCTGCGCGGCCCAACAGCGGACGCGGTGCGTGGGGCTGAGCTCCAGCCATTCCGGCACCTTCAGGCACTCTTCGTTCGCGGCGGCGCAGCGGGGGCGGAAGGCGCAGCCTTCCGGGATGGAGAGCAGGTCCGGCGGCTGGCCGGCGACCATTGGCAGGTGCTCCTGCCGCTCCGCCTCCAGCCGGGGCACGCTGGCGAGCAGCCCCTGCGTGTACGGGTGCCGGGGCTCGTCGAAGATCTCGTAGACGGTGCCGGTCTCCACCACCCGGCCGGCGTACATCACCATCACGCGGTCGGCCGTCTCCGCCACCACGCCGAGGTCATGGGTGATCAGCATGATCGAGGTCTGCCGCTCCCGCCGCAGCTCCAGCATCAGGTCGAGCACCTGGCGCTGGACGGTGACGTCGAGGGCGGTCGTCGGCTCGTCCGCGATCACCACCTCCGGGTTGCAGGCGAACGCCATCGCGATCATCACGCGCTGGCGCTGGCCGCCGCTCACCTGGTGCGGGTAGGAGTGGGCGCGGATCTCCGGATCCGGAAGTCCGACCCGGTGCAGCATCTGCACCGCCCGCTCCCACGCCTCGCGCCGGGTGACCTGCTGGTGGAGCATGATCGCCTCCGCCACCTGGAAGCCGATCGTCATCACCGGGTTCAGGGAGGAGAGCGGATCCTGGAACACCATCGCGATCTGCCCGCCCCGGATCGCCCGCATCTCCCGCTCCGGCGCCGCCAGCAGGTCGCGGCCGTGGAAGCGCACCTCACCGGAGATCGTCGCCGGCGGGGAGGGGACGAGGCGCATCACGGAGAGCGCGGTGACCGACTTCCCGCAGCCGGACTCGCCGACCACCCCCAGCACCTCGCCCGGAGCGAGATCGAACGAGACGTCGTCGACCGCGCGGAGATCGCGGCTGCCGCGGCGGAAGTCGACGCGGAGGTTCCGGACAGAGAGGAGCGGTTCTGGCATGGCGGCGCGGCGCGGCGGAGGAGCGACGGGCTATTTTATCCGCCCGGGCGCCCCGGCGTAGGATCCGGGTACCGTTAGCTCGCCAGCCGCAGGGCCGGGTTCGGCTCCCGGGAGGGCGCGGCGCAGTAGTCCCGCAGGTAGATGTCGAGCGCTCCCCGGCAGCTCTCCGCCAGTCCGGCGGCTCCCGGCACGCCTTCGGCAGCCAGCTCGTCCAGGCGGCGCTGGCAGGCCAGCAGCGTGGCATAGCCCTCCGCGCCCTCGCCGGCCGCCGCGCGCTCCAGCGCGTCCGAGATCGCCATCTGAAGCACGCCGAGCTCTCCCTGCAAGAGAGTCAACATCGATCTGCGCATGCCCCATCGTCCTCTTTACCGGTACTTCCCGCGGGGGGTTTACCTCGGACGCGTAGAAATCACACGCGGTGGGCGCACCCGCAGTCGTGTCGACGCCTGGCGCACGCGGGAGCCGGGCGTCGACACGACGAGGTCGGGTCAGTCCAGCTTGAGGACGGAGACGTTGTTATCCTCGAGCTGCTCGTCCACCTGGTCCCCGGGATCGGCCACCGCAAGTAGATACCGGCCGAGCACCCGGGTCTTCTTGGACACCCGGGCCTTCATCTTCAGCGAGCGGATCTCCCCCGGCGCCAGCCCACGAACGCGGATCTCCTGCAGGAGCAGGTCGGCATCGTCCGGCGTGGCGTCATCGGAGAGATACAAGCGCACCCGGGAATCGGAAGGTCCGGCAGCGGCGCCTACGTCGCCCACCTGAACCACTCCGCTGAGTCGCCGCCAGCGTCCACTTCGAGTCAGCTTCACCCGTTCCCAGGCAACCTGCAGATCCGGCCGTGGATCGAGCTCCGACGTAATCGGAACGACCACCCGGTTGTTTGCCGCGTTGTAGTCATCACCACTTCCCACGACCGCCTCAACCGGCTCTGTGCCGGTGTAAGTCGGTCGAAGTGTCACCCGAAGGACGGCGGAGGCCCCGGGCTCGAGCTCGGGGATGCTCCAGCGGACCACCTTCCGCACGCCGGTGGCGAACGACATGTTGAGGAACTCGACGGTCGTGCCTTGCTCGGAAGCGACGGACACCACGGCGAACCGGCTGGCGCGGCCACTCACCACCGTGTCCACGTCGAGTGCCGGATTGGGGCCGTGGTTGGTGACCGTGGCCGTGAACGTGATCGCCTCGGGCCCGGTCACCTGATCCCGATCCGGGGAGAAGTCGATCGAAAGGTCGGCGGGAGCGGGCACCTCCGGGGTAAGCATTGCCACCCGGCGTCCGTATCCGCGGATTGCGAAGACGACGATCTGCCCCTGGTTGTTGATGAGCGGCTCTTCCAGCTTCCAGTTTGCTCCCGCGGCTACGAGCTGGTCGAGCCGGTGCATCTGCCCGTTCTCCCAGAGAAAGCCTGGAGCATACCCGTCCGCGACCGTGTCCTCGGAGGTGCCGACTACCTGGCCCAGGTCGTTGAGGCCGGTCGGCCGGCTGTAGTCGCCGCCCAGCGTGCCGAGGTCGATCAGTTGTCCGTTGTCCCACAGGACCGCGCGAGTGACGCTCTGCCTCTCGCCGTCCGGCTCGCTGTATCCGGCGATCTGACCGCGCTCGTTGATGAAGGAGGCATAACTGCTGCCCCCCAGCGTGCCGAGGTCCGTCATCTCGCCCTCTTCCCACAGGAAGGCGTGACGAATCGGAGCGCCGAAGGAGGTGTACTCACCGGTGGAGTAGTATCCCACCACCTGTCCGCGGTCGTTGATCGCCGTAGCGCTGCTGGAGACCCCGAATTCCCCGAGCATCTGCAGCCGCCCGTCTGCCCAGATGAACGCGCGGAACACCGGATGGCCGGCCGGGTCGGTTTCACCGGTCGAGGCGCTGCCGACAACCTGACCGTGATTGTTGATGTCTACGGCTTCGCTGTACGTGCCGCCCAGGTCGCCCAGGTCGCGGACTAGCCCGTCCTGCCAGAGGGCGGCGTGGAGACGACCGGGACGTCCGCGCTTCTGGGGCAGCGTGGCCCAACCCACGACCTGCCCCTGGTCGTTCATGTCTTTGATGCTGACCAGGCTGCCTCCGAGACCCGGTAAGTCAACGCGGGTGGTGCCGTTCCAGAAGAAAGCAGTTCGGATCGCCATCCCCTGTCTGTCTTGTTTACCGGTGTGGTAGTAACCGGCTGCCTGTCCGTTCTTGTTTACCGCCTGCGTCTCACCGGACCGCGGTAGCGGAATGTTGAGATCGAGGGCCTGGCCGTCTTTCCATACCACCGGTGGTGAGTAGAAGGCCCCATTCGGAGCCGGCGCTTCCGCGAACCCGCCGACGATGCCGTTGTCGCTCAGGTCCAGAGGGACCGCCTCCGGACCGCCGAGCGTGCCGAGGTCTCGCACCGTATACCGTACATCGGACGGTTCCTCGGCCGTGGCAAACCGGGCGGGGACCGTGCCGATAGCGAGAAGTGCCACCAGAAGTGCAGCAAAGGGCACCCTGCGCCGGCGGCAGTAGGAGGGTGTCAGGGCTTCCGAGCTTGGATCAGGACTGAACATTAACCACTTCTTTCATTGCCAGGCAAGCATGCGACGATTGGCCGAAGTGGTACGAAACTCCTTTCCGACGCTGCCGAAACTTTCTGCCGGGTGCAGGCGCAGCCGCGGTGCCCGGGGTGGGCGGACCCACGCCCGGCACTCGGCACCTATCCGTCGCGGGAGCCGGGGTGCAACCGGCGGAGATCAGCCGGCGATCTTCACCTGGCCGTGGTGGTCGCAGTGGTCGCCGTGCGGGTGGTGGAGGTGGCCGTCGACCAGGTAGTCGACGTGATCCCCGTGCGGCACCGCTTCGTGTCCGCAGCCGGGACCATGGCGGTGACCCGATTCATGGGCGCCGCAGTGGTGGTCCGGGGTGCAGTCCGCGGGGTTGCCGGCGTTCACCGCCAGCACGTGCTCGTCCACGTGGTCGCCGTGCAGGTGGTGCAGGTGCCCGTCGTGGAGGTAGTCGGTATGGCCTTCGTGCTGGAGGGCGGTGTGGCCGCAGCCGGGACCGTGCTCGTGGTCGTGGCCGCGGTGGGTTTCGCAGTGACCCATTCAACTTCTCCCTCGGCCCGTCGCTGGAGTGGGCTTCGTGGAGTCGTACCCGGCCGGCATGGCGAACGAAACGGTGTTGTCAGAGTGACTCCTCCGAGAAGTACCGCTCGGTTCCCGAGAGGCGTGTGCCGCGGGTGAAGCAGCGGCAGCGCGCAGCGTATTGGACGCCGCGGAGGAGACGGCGGCGCCGTTCCCCAACGTCATCTCACCGGCGCCAGCCACCGATCGATCTGCCGGGAAAGCGAGCGCTCCGATGTCCCACTCCTTCACCTCCTTCAGCCGTCGCCGTCTCCTCCAGGGCTTCGCACTTGGCTCGGCGGCGTGCATTCTAGGCGATCTCTCCGCCGGCCCGGCCGGCGCGGCCGTGGGCGGCAGTGGGAAGCTGCGGCGCGGGAACCCGGCGGAACTGGGGGTTGACCCGCGGGCGGTCGGCGCGTTCATCGACGCGGTGGAGCAGAAGGTGGGCGGGCTCCACAGCTTCATGCTGCTGCGCGGCGGGCAGGTGGCGGCGGAGGCGTGGTGGACGCCCTACGCGCCGGCGCACCCGCACATGCTCTACTCGCTGAGCAAGAGCTTTACGTCGACCGGCATCGGCCTGGCGGTGGCGGAGGGGCGGCTCTCGGTCGAGGACCGGGTCACCTCCTTCTTCCCGGACGACCTGCCCTCCAGCATCGACCAGAACCTGCGGAAGATGCAGGTGCGCCACCTGCTCTCCATGTCGACCGGTCACGAGCGGGACGCCACCGGCCCCACGGCGGCGGCGAAGGACGGCAACTGGGTGCGAGCGTTCCTGGCGCTGCCGGTGGAGCGGGAGCCGGGCACGCACTTCGTCTACAACAGCGCCGCCACCTACATGCTCTCGGCAATCATCCAGAAGCTCACCGGGCAGACGCTGCTCGACTACCTGACGCCGCGGCTCCTCGCGCCGCTCGGCATCCGGAACGCCACCTGGGAGAGCGATCCGCGCGGCATCAACACCGGCGGCTGGGGACTAAGCATCAAGACCGAGGAGATCGCCCGTTTCGGGCAGCTCTACCTGCAGCGCGGGAAGTGGGGCGACCGGCAGCTCGTTCCGGAGAGCTGGGTCGCGGAGGCCTCCGGCAAGCAGATCGCGAATGGCAGCAACCCGAACAGCGACTGGAACCAGGGCTACGGCTACCAGTTCTGGCGCTGCCGCCACGGCGCCTACCGGGGTGACGGCGCCTTCGGCCAGTACTGCGTGGTGATGCCGGAGCAGGAGGCGGTGCTCGCCATCACCAGCGGCATCGGCGACATGCAGGCGGTCCTGAACGCCGCGTGGGAGCACCTGCTGCCGGGGATGCAGCTCGCCTCCGGCAGCTCGGACGCGGCCGCGGAGCTGGAGAAGAAGCTGAAGTCGCGCGCCGTCTCCGCCCCGCAGGGGAAGGCAAGCTCGCCGACCGCGGAGCGCGTCTCGGGACGCGTCTATCGCTTCGAGACGAACGACGACCAGATCCGGTCCGGGGCGCTGACGTTCGGCAAGGGCCGCGCCTCGCTCACGCTCTGGGACGAGCGGGGGCAGCGCGAGCTCCCGGTCGGATCGGACGAGTGGCTCCGGGGAACCGCGCCGCTGGGCGGCAATCCGATCATCGGGTCCGCCGGCAGCATGGAGAAGGTGGCGACGCGCGGCGCGTGGGTGGACGACGATACCTACGCGATCAAGACCTGCTACGTCGAGACTCCGTACGTCGAGACGACGACCTGGAAGTTCGACGGCGACCGCGTTACCGTCACCCGCAAGATGAACGTCGGCTTCGGCTCCACCGATCGCCCGGCGCTCACCGGCCGCATCGCGTGATCCGCAGCTAGCCGGTCCGTCCCGGAACGGGGAGGCGTTCGGAGAGAGTGGCGAGGAGCGCGCGGAGAGCCTCGGGATTGACCGGCTTGATCAGGTGGTGGTCGAACCCGGCGGCTTCGGCCGCCTGGCGGTGCTCCGGATCGCCGTAGCCGGTGAGGGCGATGAGCCCGGCGCCGGCGAACGAGCCGTTCTTCCGCAGCTCGCGGGCCACCTCGTACCCGTCCATGCCCGGGAGGCCGATGTCGAGGAGGATGATCCGCGGCTCGTACTCCGGCACGGCGGAGAGGGCGGCGCGGCCGTCCCGGACGCTGCGCACCTCGTAGCCCCAGAGGTGGAGCAGGTCGGTCAGGGTCTCGGCGGCGTCGGCGTTGTCTTCCACCAGGAGCACCCGCCCATTCCCGTCGGCCGCGGCGGAGGCGCTCGGCACCGCTGCCGCCGCGGGCTCCCGCTCCGGCTCGGCGGGGAGGCGGACGGTGAACTCGGTGCCGAGCCCGGGACCGTCGCTGTGGACCTGGATGGTGCCGTGGTGCATCTCTACCAGGCGCTTTGCGAGCGTCAGGCCCACGCCCAGGCCGCCCTCCGCCCGGGCGAGGGTGCGCTCGCCCTGGACGAAGAGATCGAACACCCGCGCCTGCAGCTCCGGGTCCATCCCTCGCCCGTTGTCGCGCACTCGCAGCACCGCCTCGCCCTGTTCCCGCTGCGCGACGAGTGAGATCTCGCCGCCGTCGTCGGTGTACTTGGCGGCGTTGTTGAGCAGGTTCACCAGCACCTGCACCAGGCGCGTGGGATCCGCCTGCAGGAAGACCGGCGGCAGCGGGACGGAGACGTTCAGGTGGTGCCCGCGCTCCTCGATCGCCGCGCGAGTGCTGGTGACCGCCTGCTCCACCACCTGCGACAGGTCGACCCTCTCGGTCCGGAGGGAGATCTTGCCTTCGTTGATGCGGGAGACTTCCAGGAGATCGTCCACCAGCCGCGAGAGGTGGCGCGCGTTCCGCTCGATGATCTCCCGCTGCTTCCGGACCACCGGATCGCCGTCGCTGCGCAGCCGGAGGATCTCCGAGGAGGTGACGATCGGCGCGAGCGGGTTCCGCAGCTCGTGCGCCAGCATCGCGAGGAACTCGTCCTTCCGCCGGCCCTGGGTCTCCAGCACGTGGTAGAGGCGCGCCTTCTCAATGGCGAGCGCGGCCCGGTCTCCCAACTCCTGCAGCAGGCCCAGGTCCTCCTCGGAGTAGGATCGGCCGGGGGGATTGTGCCGCGCGAGCATCAGCACGCCGAGCAGCCGCCGGCGGCCGCGCAGCGGTACCGCGAGCATGCTGGTGAGCCCCACCGCGTCCCGCAGCGGCCGGTACTCCGGCTTCATCTGGCGAGTCGCGTCCTCCGCGGCGATCTCCGGGATCAGCAGTGGCTCGCCCGTCCGGAGCACCTGTCCTCCGTACCCCTCGTCCACGCGCTGCGGGTGGGCCGCGTCGAGCATCCTGATCAGCCGCTCGGCGTCCGGCACGGTGCTGTAGACGCCGAAGCTGTCGAGGCGCTGACCGTCCTCGGAGACCAGGCGGAGCACACAGGTGTCGCCGATGAGCTCCGCGGTGCGCTGCACCACCGTCCGGAGGAGACGGGGATAGTCCGAGCTCAGCTCGGCGAAGGCGCGGGAGGCCTCGTTCAGCACCCGCAGGCGGTTATTGGCTCGGTCGAGCCGTGCCGCCGTGGCTTGCAGCTCCTCCTCCCCGCGCCTGCGAGCGGAGATGTCCTGGATTACCGCGATGTAGTACTCCGGACGGCCGTTCACCAATCCGAGAGAGACGGTCAGCTCCGCCCACACGGCGCTGCCGTCCCGCGTGACGTAGCGCTTCTCCAGCGCGTAGGTGTCGATCTCGCCGGACCGGAGCCGCTCCACGAGCGCGAGGTCCTGTGCCAGGTCCTCCGGATGAGTGATCTCCTGAAAGGTCTTCTGCAGCAGCTCTTCGCGGGGGTAGCCGAGAATCTCGCAGAGCTTCTGGTTCACCCGCAGCCAGCGGCCGCCGAGGCCGACGTGCGCGACGCCGACCGCCGCCTGCTCGAAGGTGCCGCGGAAGCGCTCTTCGCTGGCGCGCAGGGCCTCTTCGGCCAGCCGCTGCTGGGTGACGTCCCGGCTCACTCCCACGAGGCGGACCGGCGCGCTCGAGTCGTCGCGCAGGAGCTGCGCGCGGGTCTCGATCCACTGCGTCTTGCCGTCCGGCCGGACCGACCGCAGCGCCAGCTCGTAGGGCGCGCCCTCCTCCAGCGTGCGCCGGATCGCCTCCAGCACCCGGTCCCGGTCGTCCGGGTGGATCAGGGCCTGGAACGCCTCGTAGGTTCCCGCGAATCCCCCCGGCTCCAGGCCGTGCAGCGCCTCCAGCCCCTCCGACCACGCGACCCGCCCGGAGCGGATGTCCCACTCCCAGGCGCCGATTCGCCCGGCCTGAAGCGCGAAGTGGAGCCGGGCCTCGCTCTCGCGCAGGGCGTTCTCGGCGTGGCGGCGCGCCGTGATGTCGCGGATGATGACCGTGAAGAGCTTGGAGCCGCCGACCGGCACCTGCGAGATCGTCGCCTCGATCGGGAACTCGCAGCCGTCCGCATGCCGCGCGGTGAGCGGGCGCAGGGAGCCCATCGAGCGGCTCGTGGTGCCGGTGGCGCCGAATTCCTCGACATAGCCGCCGTGCGCGGCGCGATAGCGCTCCGGCAGCAGCAGCGCGAGCGGCTGCCCCACGATCTCCTCGGCAGGGTAGCCGAACATCCGCTCCGCCGCGGCGTTGAAGACGACGATCTCCTGCCGCTCGTCGACCGAGATGATCGCGTCCATCGCGGAGCCGATGATCCCGCTCAGCCGGGCCTCGCTGCGGAGGTGCTCGGCTTCCACCCGCTTCCGCTCCGTGATGTCCTGGATGATCCCCATCGTGCGAATGGGGCTTCCGCTCCGGTCGCGGACCACCGCTCCATCTACCTGGACCCACACTACCCGGCCGTCTTTGCGGACGTACCGCTTCTCCACAGACCAGGTGTCCCGCTTGCCATGCACGGCCGGAGAGAGGGTCGCCAGGTCGCGCTCGCGGTCCTCGGGATGGGTCAGGTCGAAGAGGGTCCTTCCGAGGAGCTCTTCTTCGGAATAGCCGGTGATCTCGCACAGCTTGCGGTTGACGCGCTGGATACGGAAGGTTGTGGGATCCGCCTGCGCGGCCCCCGCGGCGGCAAGCTCAAAGAGGGCGCGGAAGTCGGCCTCGCGGGCACGGATGAGCCGCTCCGACTCCACCTGCTCCGTGAAGTCGACGCAGCTCCCGACGTACCCGAGGAAGGCCCCGTCCGGCCCAAAGCGGGGGGTGCCGGTGTCGAGCATCCAGCGGTACTCGCCGTCCGCCTTGCGCAGCCGGAACCGCGTGGTGAACGCGCGCCGCTCTTCCCAGGCGGCCTGGCACTCCGCCAGCGCCGGGAGGTCGTCCGGATGCACCGGCTCCAGCCAGCCCTCTCCCAGCTCCTCCTCCAGCGTGCGGCCGGTGAACTCCAGCCACTTCTGATTGAAGTAGCTGCCTGCCTTGTCCGGCCCGGACATCCAGATCAGCACCGGGGCGGAGTCGAGGAGCGCGCGGAAGCCGGCCTCTACCTCCCGCCCGCCGGAGGCGCCGCTCAGCCGCAGCAGCGTGCGAACCGCCGCCCGCAGCGCCGCGGGGTCGATCGGGCCGCGGAGGATGAGATCGGCTCCCGCCTCGCCTTCGGGGAGGTCGGCCGCGCTGCGGCCGAGCCAGAGGACCGGCGCGTCGGCCGTCGCCGGGTGGGCCCGGAGCTGCCGGAGGAGCTCGGCGGCGCAGAGATCCGGCAGTTCGGCGTCGAGCACGACCAGGCGCGGACGCGGCGCGTCCGCACTCAAGCTCCGGAGCGCCTCCCGGGCGAAGGCGGCGCAGTGTACGACGTGGCCGGCGTCCCGGAGCAGGGCGGCGGTCTCGCCGCGCCGGCGCGCGTCGTGGATGGCGAGAAGGATGGCTGCGGACGACGAGGCGCTCACGAGGCTTCCGCCGGACCCCTTGGGCAGAGAGTTGCCAATCCCGGGCATCGGTTACCGGTTAGAATACGACCCGCCGCCAGTATCCTCCTCGTCTGGATGTGGAGAGGGGAGGTTCTCCGCACGGGGCTCGCGAGCCGGTTCGGATAGGCTCTTACATAAAGTTGGGCGTATGGAGGGCGGAGATTTCGTCCGCCTGGGCCGGAGTGAACCCCGCGGCCTGGAGGCGGCGCATGCGGTGGGCGTGCATCTCGCTAATCAGCTCGCGGACCTTCGCCAGGCCCTCGGGGAGGTGATCCGGGTTCAGGCCGCCCGCGGCGAGGATCGCCAGCGCTTCCTGCACGCGGGGGCTCACCTCCGTGACGGAGCTCATGAACGCGGCGCGCTCGCGGACCGCCCGCAGCAGGCGGTCGTAGTTGCCCGGGTCCTGCGCCAGGTAGTAGCGCATGTGCGCCATCCCGAAGTGGACGTGCCGGGTCTCGTCCACCCGCGCGCGGCGGCAGATCTCCGCCGTCACCGGGTCCGGCGCGTGGGTCTCGATGAAACGGAGCAGGTCGAGGAAGGTGCCCTCGCCGAGCACCGAGAGGAGGAACGAGGCGCTGGTGAAGTCGTGCTGATCGAAGAGCGTCTTCAAGCTGAGCTGGGTCGACGCGGCGGAGTACTGCAGCCCGCCGCCGTTCGCCAGCGCCCGCTTGGTGAACGCCTCGATGTGGCGCGACTCGTCCATCATCTGGGTGCAGAGGATCATCACCACTTCGTTGAACTGCGGGTTGATCCGCGGCACGAACTTGGCGGGGACGTAGAGCGCGGAGTACTCGTTCTCCGTCAGGAACGTCATCAACTGGCAGACCGCGCGCTCCAGCGGCGCCGGCAGGGGCGGCAGTTGGTCCCAGGGAATGTCGCGCGAGGCGTCCCACTGATTCGCCGTCGCCTGCTCGTAGAGGTCGGCCACCTCGGCGGCCCAGACCGCCGAGCGCTCGTTGATGGTGAAGTCGAACGCCGGGGCGCCCGCTTCCACCACCGCCCCCCGCGGCGCGAAGCCGGTGGTGGTGGGGGCGACCTCCGGCACTTCGCCGACCCGGCCGACCATCCAGTCGCGCGTGTGCAGCTCTCCGGAGGGCCGCCGCGGCATCTGCACGCCCCAGTCCGGCCGCTCCTCCGCCGCGATCGACTCGTACGGGCTCTTCCGGAAGTAGTAGACCGCGCCCGCAGCCCCCGCCTCCGAGCCGAGATACGGGTGGGCCATGATGCGGCACCAGGCGGGGAGGTCGTGCGCGACGGTGGGGTGGGCGGCGCGCACCGCGACCACCGCCTCCGCCGGAAGCGGCTCCAGCGCCTCGCGCAGGAGCATCAGGAGGCCGTTGCCGAGCTCCAGCGAGCCGCCTTCGACTAACGCTGCCGGCTCCGGGAATGTCTCCGGGGCGCCGCTCACGAGGGCCACTTCTCCGTGAGCCCCTGGCGCTCGACCGCCTCGAAGAGGCCGGCGTAGCCCGTCATGATCTCCGGGGTCGACTCCAGCCAGCGCTTCAGCCCTTCCAGGTCCATCAGCTCCCGCCACTGGGGCTGGTCGTAGGTCATGCGGAGCAGCGTCTCCGTCCAGCGGCGGCCCAGCTCCTCCGGGAGCTCCTCCAGTACCGTGAAGTTGCAGTGACAGTAGCCGGGCGAGGTCCAGATCGCGCGGACCTGGCGCGGGTCGACGCGTCCCTCGGTCACCTGGCGGATCCAGGTGGTGTCTCCCATCGCGCCGGCGTCCGCCTCGCCGTCCCGGAGCGCGCGCAGCACCTCCAGCTCGCTGGTGCCGGTGTCGCCGTGCTTGCCGACGTCGAGGTTGAAGCGGAGCACGCGGCACTCCCGCTCCGCGTCGACCCCCGCCTCGCGCAGGAACTCGACCGGCAGGATGGCGGCCTGGCCGGAGTCGGCAGAGCCGAGCGCGAGCCGCTTCCCGCGGAGGTCGGCAAGCGACTCGATGCCGCTGTCGGTGCGGGCGACGAAGACGGTCTTGAACTCCGCGTCGACGTCCCGCATCGCCAGGGCGCGGCAGCGGTTCCCGGTGCGGCGGCAGACCTTGACCCACGCCAGGTTGGTGTTCCAGGCGATGTCGATCTGGCGGCTCAGGAGCGCCTCGACCTGGCGGTCGTAGTTGGAGTAGAGGACGTAGTCGATCGGAAGTCCGGCCTCGCGGAAGTAATCGCGCATGCCTTCCCAGATCGGAACGACGCGCTGGTCGTAAGCGACGGCGCCGATGAGCACGGGGCGGTCCATTTCAGTTCCTCAGAACAGGGGCATCTCCAGGAGTGCCTTGCCGATGAAATCGTGGAGAACGTCGGTGGTCGGCGCCATCACCCAGCCGGCGCGGGCGTCGCGGAAGCTCCGCTCCACGCCGAGGTGGCGGCTGAAGGCGGCGCCGCCGCAGGTCCGCATCGCCAGGTCGGTCACCTGGAGCGCCGCTTCCGCCGCGGCGGCCTTGCTCTCCAGCACCGCCAGCAGCGTGTCCGGCGCGGGGTTCTCCATCCGCTCCGCCACGTGCCGCAGGAAGGCGCGGTGCACGTCGACCGAGATCTGCATCTGCGCCAGGCGCGCCCGGAGGTTCATCAGCGAGGCGAGCGGCTGGTCCAGGTGTTCCAGCCGGGAGGTGCCCAGGTGGCGGCGGGTGGCGTCGGTCGCGGCCGCGGCGATCCCGAGCGAGACCGCCGCGCTGCAGAGCTGGAACCAGGGCAGGACCACGCTCAGCATCGCCCCGAATCCCTCGCCCTCGCCGCTCAAGCGGTAGGACGCGGGGACCCGCACCGACTGGAGGCGCATCGGCGAGCTGGCGTTCCCGCGCAGCCCCATCCCGCTCCACGGACCGGCCACCTCCAGGCCCGGCGCCTCCCGGGAGACGTAGTAGAGGGTAGAGTGGGTCGGCTCCGTGCCGGTGGCGCTGCCGGTGGAGACGACGTAGCTGTCTGCCTGGCCCGCGCTGGTGACCCACGACTTCTCCGCGCTCAGGAGGTGGTCCTCGCCGTCCACCCCGGCGCGGCTCACCGGCGCCCAGAAGTGGCTGCGGGAGCCCTTCTCGCTGAAGGCGAGCGTACTCAGGTGGTCGCCGGCCGCGGCGGCGCGCAGCACGTCCTCCCGGAGGGGGAAGCCCTCCGCCTGCGCGATCACCTGCAGCGCGCAGACGTGCATCATAAAGATCATCGCGGTGGAGGCGCACTGCTCCGCCAGCGTGCCGACCACTGCCGCCACTTCTCCCGGCGCCGCGCCGAGACCGCCCAGCTCCTTCGGCACGACCAGCCCGAGCAGCCCCGCTTCGCCCAGTGCGCGGAGCGATTCCGACGGCCATCGCCCCTCGCGGTCGACCTCGTCCGCGTGCGTCGCCAGCACCTCGCGCGCGACCCGCTCCGCCGCCTCCATGCTCCCGGTCATTGCCGTGCCCTCCCTCCCGGCGCGCGGTTGCCGGACTGACGATCATGAGTGTACCGGAGCGGCCGTGATGCGTCGCATAGGATCATCCTATGTAAGCGGCGCGCGCGATAGGAAAGAGCCGCGACCTACTTCTTCGCAGCTTGGTGCTCCGCACCCTATTGACAACCCTCCGCGGGACTCGCTAATATTCAGGCACGTTGCCGGATAGCTCAGTTGGCAGAGCGACTGACTCTGGATCAGTAGGTCCTAGGTTCGAGCCCTAGTCCGGCAGTCCAAACGAAGATCGGCCCGCATCCATCGAGGCGGGGAGCGCCGCACCGGTACTGCTCCCCGCCTCGATTGCGTACGGGCCGCGCCAGGGACCGATACGGCCTGCGGCGGACGTTATACTACAGTCGGTGCCTGCCTCCCTTTGGGCAGGCGACGCGGCGCGAGCGTGGAGCAGGGAGAGGACAGTGGGCGAGGCACACGAGACCAACACAGTGGCCGCGACTCCGGGGACACCGGGGGGCCGCCAGACCGACTACCTCCGTGAGGCTATCAAGGAAGACCTCCGGACCGGGCGGTTCGACCGCGTGCACACCCGCTTCCCGCCGGAGCCGAACGCGTACCTCCACATCGGCCACGCCAAGGCGGTCTGGATCGACTATGGCATCGCGCTGGAGTTCAACGGCCTCTTCAACCTCCGCTTCGACGACACCAACCCACTGCGGGAAGAGCAGGAGTTCGTCGACGGGATCATCGAGGACGTTCGCTGGCTGGGTGCCGACTGGGGCGACCGGCTCTTCTTCGCGTCGGACTACTTCGAGCAGATGTACGCGTGGGCCTGCGACCTGATCCGCAAGGGCAAGGCGTATGTCTGCGATCTCTCCGCGGAGGAGCTGAGCGCCACCCGCGGCACGCTCACCACGCCCGGAGAGGAGAGCCCGTACCGCAACCGCAGCGTGGAGGAGAGCCTCGACCTCTTCGCCCGGATGCGCGCCGGGGAGTTCCCGGACGGCTCCCGCACGCTGCGGGCGAAGATCGATATGGCCTCGCCGAACATGGTGATGCGCGACCCGGTGATGTACCGGATCATGCACGCGCACCATCACCGCCAGGGCGACAAGTGGTGCATCTATCCGACCTACGACTGGGCCCACGGCCTGGAAGACTCGATCGAGGGCGTCACCCACTCGCTCTGCTCGCAGGAGTACGAGATCCACCGCCCGCTCTACGACTGGTTCCTGGACGAGCTCGGCATCTACCATCCCCGCCAGATCGAGTTCGCGCGCCTCAACCTGACTCACACGGTGATGAGCAAGCGCCGCTTCATCGAGCTGGTGAACGGCGGCCACGTGAACGGCTACGACGATCCGCGGCTCCCCACGCTGGCGGGGCTGCGGCGGCGCGGCTACACGCCGGAGGCAATCAGGGAGTTCTGCCGCAAGATCGGGGTCTCCAAGACCGACAGCCGGGTCGAGGTGGCCTACCTGGAGGACACCCTCCGCGAAGACCTGAACCGCCGCTCTCCGCGCGTGATGGCGGTGCAGGACCCGCTCAAGGTGGTGCTGGTCAACTACCCGGAAGGCGAGACCGAAGAGCTGGACGTGATCAACAACCCGGAAGACCCGGAGGCGGGGACGCGGAAGGTGCCGTTCGCGCGGGAGCTCTACATCGAGCGGGACGACTTCCGCGAAGACCCGCCGCCGAAGTTCTTCCGCCTGGCGCCCGACCGCGAGGTGCGGCTGCGGAACGGCTACCTGATCACCTGCGTGGATGTGGTGAAGGACGAGAGCGGTACCGTGACCGAGCTGCGCTGCACCTACGACCCGGAGACCCGCGGCGGCGACGCCCCGGACGGCCGCCGGGTGAAGGCGACGCTGCACTGGGTCGCCGCGCCGACCGCCGTCCCCGCCGAGATCCGGCTCTACGACCACCTCTTCGTGAATCCGGACCCGGATGACGTGGCCCCGGGCGAGACCTACCTCTCCAACCTGAACCCGGACTCCATGAAAGTAGTCCAGGGCTTCGTCGAGCCGAGCGTCGCCGACGCCGCCCCCGGCACGCGCTACCAGTTCGAGCGGCTGGGATACTTCTGCGTCGACCCGGATTCGGCCCCCGGGCGGCCGGTCTTCAACCGCACCGTCACCCTGCGCGACACCTGGGCGAAGATCGAGAAGCGGGGAGGGAAGTAGCCTCGATTCAGTAGTTTCACGCGGGACTCGCAGCGGGCTGTAAACGACCCGCCTGATGCAGTCGCGGAAGGACGCTGAAGCGCCCTGTACTTACGAGTAAGCGCGCGAGAGTTCAGGGCGCTTCAGCGTCCTTTGAGAAGAGACAGGGTGCTCCTTCAGGGGCACCCGTCCGTAACGCGCTCGCGTCACGCAAGAATTGCCCTCGCTCCGAAGGGACACCAGCGACCGGGTGCCAATAATCCTACTGGCCGCCGCTGTCTCGCCGCCCATTTCGCTCGCTATGCTCTCTCCCCACGCGCACCACGCCCTCCGCCGACTTCGGCGCCCGCTCTTGACCACCGCCCTGGCGTTGGTCGCGATCGGCGCTTCCGCGACGCCGCCGGAGCTTCCGGCGGACCGGAACATGTGGCGCTACGCGGTGATCCACCACTCCGCCAGCCCGAGCGGAAACGCCGCCTCATTCGACCGCATGCATCGCGGCAAGGGCTGGGACGGCCTGGCCTACCATTTCGTCATTACGAACGGCAAGGGCGGGGTGGATGGCGGGCTGGAAGTGGGGCGCCGCTGGTGGGAGCAGAAGCACGGCGCTCACGCGGGCGCGCTGGCGGGTGGCGAAGGGGAAGCCCGGAACGACTTCAACGAGTTCGGGATCGGCATCTGCCTCGTCGGCAACTTCGAGAAGTCGACGCCGACGCAGGCGCAGATGAAGACGCTCGCCAAGCTCCTGACCCGGCTCCGTGAGGAGTACGGCATCGAGGAGCGGGATATCCTCGGACACCGCCACGTGAAGAGCACCGCCTGCCCCGGGAAGCAGTTCCCCTGGAAGACGCTCTTCTCCATGTCCGGGATGGGGCAGCCGCACCACCTCTACAAGCGGTCGCAGATCGCCACGCGGGAGCGCTGCCCCTGGTGCTGGACCGGCGGCGCGGTGGCGAAAGCGCCGCACCCGTTCGCGCCGCAGACTGCCTCCGTGGCCGCGCCGGCTGCCGCTGCGGAGGCCCCGGCCGATCTGCCCGGCACGCCCGCCGCCGAGGAGCCGAGCGTGGTCCCGGCGGCACCGACCATGGCCTCACCCGGCCCCGCGAGCCGCCCCGAGGGCAACGGCGGCTAGCTACGGCTTCCCCGGCTGCGGGAGCTTGAGGCGCGAGTCGCCCAGGTCCAGCCGGTACATCACCTGGTTGTAGTCGTACCGCGGCGTCTGGTCCGGGTTGCCGGAGAAGGCGTGGGTGTAGGTCCCCTCGAAGTAGATCCGCCGCCCGTCGTCTTTGTCGAACTCCGGGTGGTGGACCGGGTTGTAGAAGCTGTAGCGCTCGTGGGTCACGATCTTCCGCGGGTGGAGCCACGGCCCCTGCGCGTCGTCCGCTTCGGCGTACCAGACCTCGCCGAGCATCGAAGTGCCGCCGATCTCGGTGGCGATCATGATCCAGCGGTTCCGGTAGGGGTTCCAGTGGACCGTTCCCCGGTGGATCACCACCGGTTTGCCGGAGTCGGGGTCCTGGAGCACGAACCGGCGCTCCTCTCGCTTCAGGTGTCCCTCCTGGATCAGCTTGGCTTCCGCTTCCGAGCCGACCGCGGGAGTATTCCGCTTCCATGCGTAGCGGACCTTGCCGGCGGCATCCCGGTCGATCTCCGGCTTCTCCAGGCGGCTGTCCTGGCGCAGCGGCGTGAACGCTTCGTACTGGGACAGGTCCCGCAGCGCCGCGGCGTTGGCGCGGACGCGCACCAGCGGAAACGGATCGCCGAAGTAGACATACTCCACGCCGTCTACCGTCCGCTTGACCGGATGGCCGAACGGAATGATTGGCGCGTCCATCGGGAACTTGCCGAGGCCGACGAACTGGCCCTTCTCGTCGTCGTAGCGGCAGAGGCCTCGCTCGTACTCTTCCAGCGGCGGCTTGATCTTGCTGTAGCCGGCGAAGAGCCGCTCGCGCCCGCCTTCCGGCAGCACGACCAGCGCTCCGAGCCAGGTCAGCCCCTCGCCGGGAAGCGGCGCCATCTCCCGGGTGAAGCCGCTCTCGTTCTGGAAGTACTCCAGGTTCACGCCGCGGTCCGGGTCCAGCCCGCCGTCTTTCGGCAGCGCGGTGGTGGCGCCGGTCATGTGGAAGTTGCCGAGCGGGTAAGAGAGCTGGCTCGTGTCGCCCCACATCCAGAACATGCGGCCCTGGTAGATCGCGTTCTGCACGCTGTCCTGGCCCACCACCTGCGCGTTCAGCAGCGGCTCGCGGATGGGGGTTTCCCGGCCGACCAGCACGCTGTCGCGGTAGATCCCCTCGCCGGTGACACGGTAGAGCCGGTGCGCCAGGTTCTTGCGCCGGATCTTGACCGTGGCGGTCTTGCCCGGCTCTACCTTCAGCCGCACGCCGCGGATGCCGAAGCCGTCCGGCGGCAGCTCGTAGCCGTGGCTGGTGACGGAGAAAAAGGTCAGGCGGCCGTCGTAGCCGGGCTCCGTGATCGCGGCGAGGCCGTGGCTGTCGGTGACGTACCGCACCGCGTGGACCGTCTTCAGCTCCACGAGCGGGACACCGCGGCCGGTCTCCTCGTCGACGACCTCGATCGCGAACGGTCGTACCGGCTGGGCGGCGGCGCCGAGAGAGAAGCAGGTGAGGAGCAGGAGTGCGGAGGGGAGAAGAGCTCGGAGCCTCATCAGAATTCCTTTGCGGAGCGGTTCAGCACGGGCGGCGGTGGGCGGTCATGCGGACCCCATGCTTGGGACGGAGCGTGATGACCGGCTGCGGGACGATCGGGTGACCCTTCACCAGCCGGAGCTCCCAGCTGGCGGCGAGCGTGGCGAGGACCAGGATACCCTCCATCCAGGCGAACTGCTCGCCGATGCAGAGGCGCGAGCCGCCGCCGAACGGATAGTAGCTGAACTTCGGCCGCTCCGCAGAGCGCTCCGGCGACCAGCGCTGCGGGTCGAACCGGAACGGGTCCGGGTAGAAGCGGGGGTCGTGGTGCGTCACCCACTGGCTCATCAGCACCAGCGCCCCGGCCGGGAGGGTGAAGGCGCCGAGCGGACACTCCTCCACCGCCTGCCTCGCGATGATCCACGCCGGCGGGAAGCAGCGCATCGACTCGGCGAAGACCATCCGGGTGTAAGGGAGGCGCGGCACGTCCTCGACGGTCGGAAGCCGTCCGCCGAGCACGGAGTCGACCTCCGCCTGCAGCGCCCGCAGCGCCTCCGGATTCTCGGAGAGGAGATACCAGGTCCACGCCAGCGCGTTGGCGGTCGTCTCGTGCCCGGCCAGGAGCAGCGTCATCGCCTCGTCGCGGAGCTGAAGGTCGGTCATCTTGCCGCCGTCGCCCTCCGGATCGGTGGCGAGCAGCAGCATCGAGAGCAGGTCGCCGCGGTCCTCGCCGGACGCTCGCCGCTCCGCGATCATGCGGTAGACGGTGGCGTCGAGCCGTTCCCGCGCGGTGTTGAACCGGCGCGTCAGGAACGGGAGATACGGCTCTAACCGGCGCGCGAACGGGAGCGTGGCGAAGCGGTAGAGGTGGAGCGACTCCGAGAGCGCGTCGGAGATGACGCCGATCTCGTCGGCCACGTCGGAGTCGAAGAGCGTCTTCGCGGCGATGCGGATGGTGAGGCCGCGCATCTCCTCCGCCGCGTCGAGCTCCGCGCCGTCCGACCAGCGCCGCTGCCACTCCGCGGAGTAACCGGACATCACCGCGGCGTAGGCCGCCACTCGCTGCCGGTGGAACGCCGGCTGCGCCAGGCGCCGCTGCCGCCGGTGGAACGCGCCTTCGCTGGTGAGCAGCCCCTCGCCGAGGAGCCGCTGGGCGACGCGCAGCCCGGGGCCCTTCTGGAAGCGGCGGTCGTGGTTCACCAGCACCGCCTGGATTAGCTCCGGATCGTTCAGCAGGTAGGCCGGCTGCGGGCCGAGGCGCAGCTCTACCACGTCGCCGTGTTCTTGCGCCAGCCGGCGCAGGAAGCGCAGCGGATCGACGCGCAGCGGGATCAGTCCGCCGAGAGGCAGCCAGGTGCGGTGCCGCCGCGGGACTGCGCCCGCGCCCGGGGCGCCGGCTCGTCCGGTCGCCTGCACCTCACGCGCCTCCCGCGCCGGCCGGCTGCGGCCGGTCCCAGCCGAGGACCCGCTCCACCTCCCGCAGCCACACCCGGTAGCCGGCGTCGTTGAGGTGGAGCCCGTCCGGCGTGTACTCCGCCTTCAGCTCGCCGCCGTCGTCCACGAAGAGGCGGTGGAGGTCGAGGTAGGGATAGCCGGCTTCCCGCGCCAGGCGCTCCAGACGGCGGTTGAACTCCCGCACCGGCTCGTTCCGGGCTGCGAAGTCGCCCCGGGTCGGCAGGACGGACTGCACGTAGACGCGCAGCTGCGGGGAATGCTCCTTGACCCGGCGGAGCAGCTCCCGGTAGCCGGTCTCCATCCCGTCGACGGTGTGGCC
Source organism: Armatimonadota bacterium (assembly GCA_046292385.1). GTDB lineage: Bacteria > Armatimonadota > SYMT01 > SYMT01 > SYMT01 > JBKBRF01. The sequence continues at coordinate 307,400 of JBKBRF010000001.1, forward strand.
GCCGTTCAGGTCGTTAATGCCGATCATCAGGAAGACGTGCGAGGGGGCGCAGTCGAAGATCGACTCGTCGAGTCGCTTCAGCACCCCGCGCGGATCGTCCGGGGCCAGTTGATTCCCGATCACGTCGCCGCCGATGCCGCGGTTCAGCACCCGGCGCCCGGGGAAGTAGCGCGGGACCTCGAACCCCTCGGTGATGCTGTCGCCGAGCAGCACCACGTTCCGGAAGACCTGGTTCTGGTCCCGGAAGGCGCGGACGCGGTTCTCGTAGTGGAAGCGGAGCAGGGCGCCGAGATCGACCGGCGCCGGCTTCTTCTCCTCCTTCGCGGGCTCCGCCTTCGTCTCCGGGCCGGCGGGCGCCGGGGAGGCGGGCTGGCCGCTGCCGGTCCCGATCAGGACGGAGAAGACGAGCAGGAGGGGGAGCTTCATCGGGGGAGCCTCGCGTCTGGCGGCGCGTGCCTCTGGCACTTGCCGGCGGATACACCGGAAGTCTCCTCCACCCGGCAGGCAGAGGAGTAGGTCCGATGTCCCAGCTTAGTCAGCAAGTAGTCCCAAATGCGCCCCGTTACGGTCCATACGCGGGCGAGGGTCGAGCCCCGCGCTGGGGTCCCGACCCTCGCAGCGGGGCGGAGCGACGTCAGTCCGCCCAGTCGCCGGTGGTCTGCAGGCTCTCGAACTCCCGGAGGAAGAGCGGCTCGACCGGGGTGCCGTCCGGCTTGCGGGTGATCGCGAGGAACTGGTCCGGGGCAATGCCGCCGTCTCGCGGGTCCTTGATCATCGGGCAGATCGCGTAGCGGAGGGGATCGTTGAGCGGCCGGACCAGCTTCGTCACCAGCCCCTTCTTGTAGAGCTTGTCGATCTCGCTGGTGGTGCGGAGGATCGGCGTGCCGTCGAGTGCCAGGCCGTTCTTGCGGGCGAGATCACTCAGCTCCTTCTGGCCGTCCCGCGTGCTGAAGGCGCGCGGCGTGTAGTTGACCCAGACGTGGAGCCAGAGCCCGAGCGGGTTGTTGCTGAAGTAGCCGTGCCGCATGTCGAGCAGCACCGACTGCCGCGCGCCTCCCAGGCCGAGCGGATCGGCTCCTCGCGCGGGGAAGACGTACTCGATGCTGCGGTCGGCGATCTGCCGGGCGCGGCGGCCCGCCGCATCCGGCGTGAACCCCTGCGCGCTGAGCCCGCCGAGCACGGTGAAGAACCACGGCTTGCCGCTGTGGTCGTACGAGGGGAAGGTGAGGAGCGCGCGGACGTCTCGCTGGTAGGCGAAGATCGGCGTGTCCTGCACCGCCAGCGGCGGCACCGCCTGGCGCCGTCCCGCGATCGCCGCGGGGTTGACGCCGTTCTGAAGGTAGAAGGCGTCGGTGAAATCGTAGAGGCGGTCCGCTACGTCGGCGCGGGCCGGCGCGGCGAGGGAGACGAGCAGCGGCGCCGCGAGCAGCGCCAGGGCGGACAGGAGCTTGAGCTTCATCGTGGGTATCCGGTAAGAGGCGGAAGGGTAAGGGGCAGGTCGCTCGAGTGCGCTCCCCGTCTCCATAAAGGCGGCCGAGGCGCTCCTGATACACCCGCTCCGATCACGAAGAATCCGACACTGCACGGCTGCATCCTGCATGTATCGTTTCCGAGGTTCCGGGGAACCGTGGTGTCGGGACGTGGGTCTCCACTGCACCGGGACGAGAGCTCCCGTGGGAATAACGAAACGGACCGGGACCTCCGGCAAAGCGTGTTGGGGTCCCGCGGTGATACGGAGTGGAAGCGATGAAGAAGGCGACTATCTGGATAGCTGGGGTAGGCATCGCGCTGGCGGCGGGCGGCGCCGCGCAGGCGCAGGGCTCGGCCAGCCTGGTGCCGGTGATGGTGAACGGTGGCCGTCTGGACCGCCCGGGGCTGCTGCTGCGGGACGTGAACCGGACCGTCGTGCCGATGCGAGCGCTCTTTGAGGCGCTCGGCGCGAACGTGCGGTGGGATGCCTCGCAGCGGGCGGTCTATGCCTGGACGCCGGACGGCAACGGCATCCGCCTGGGAGTGGGAGAGCGCTCCGCGCAGACGCTGCTGATGGACACCGACCCGGGGCCGGGCGCCTGGGGCCGCGTGACCGGCCAGTACCGGCTCGACGCCCCCGCGATGCTGCGCGAGGGCACCGTCTACGTGCCGCTGCGGTTCGCTTCCGAGGCGCTGAAGGCCGACGTGCGCTTCGCCGCGCACGAGCCGGCGGTCTACGTCCGCTCGCAGCTCGTCGCCGGCTACCGGGAGGGGGACCTGATCGACGGCGAGCTTCCGGCCCGCCCCGACGAGCGGCTCGACCGCCGCGAAGCGCGTAGAGAGCGCCGGGAAGACCGCCGCTCGACCGAGCTGGAGCTGGAGCGCTCCCGGCAGCGCGAGCTGGAGCTGGAGCGCGAGCTGGAAGCGGAGCGCAACCGGGAAGTGGTGCCGCCGGTCGACCTGCAGGCCCGCGAGATCGCGGAGAACCTGGAGCTGAAGCTGGAGCTCCCGGCGCGGCGGCTCGACCTCGATCAGAAGTCGGTGCCGATCCGGCTGGTGGTGCGGAACACCGGCAGGCAGCCGCTCACCGTCCCGTTCCGCTCGGGGCAGCGGTTCAACATCGAGGTGCTGCAGGAAGGAAAGCTGGTCTGGAGCTGGGCGCACGATCGCGCCTTCACCCAGGCGCTGACGGAGATGACGCTGGAGCCGGGGCAGGCGCAGGTCTTCCCGGTCCGCTGGAGCCTGGCCGATAACCGCGGCGAGGTGGTCCAGCCGGGCCGCTACACCGTGCGCGGAATCCTGACCACCAGCTTCCGCGAGCCGCAGCTCGTGGTGGAAGAGCGGATCAACGTCCGCTAACCCGCTAGCGCAGGTGCGGGGGCCGGCTGGTCGGGCCGGCTCCCGCCTGCTGCTTGCGACCGCGACCCAGGTAGAGCACGCAGAAGAACACCGTTCCGGCCACCACCAGCAGCGCGCCGCCCACCACGAAGAGCGCGACCTTCCCGGCAAACGCCATCTGCTTTCGCTGGGACGGCGTGAGGCTCTCTCCCGTCAGGCCCAGGCCGGCACCGAGCTTCCCCTGTGCGAGCTGTGCCAGGCGGAGATCCTCGCGGAGGTGCTTCGTATCGTCGTGTTCGGCTCCGAGGTCCTTGTCCGCGATGGTGAGAGCCCGTTGAAAGTGGCGCTCTGCCTCCGCGAACTGATTGAGCTGAGCGCAGCTTTCTCCCAGATAGTGGACCGTCTGCAGGTAGTCGCGCGGGTTGGCGCCGAGCTCTTCCCAGTGCCGGAGCGACTGCTCGTAGAGAACCTTCGCTTCCGCGTAGTCCTCCTGGGTGAACCTGAGGTCGGCGATCGTGGCGAGCGCCAAGGCAGCTCCGTAGGAATCGGGGCCGTTCTCCCGCAGCAGCCGGAGCTCCTCCCGGTAGTACTTCTCCGCTTCCGGCCAGTCCTCTTGAGCGTAGTAGAGACGGGCGATGGCTTGCGCCGCCTGGGGGCGTTCGTCGGCGTGGTAGTCCGGTAGCTTCTTCAGGATTGCCAGTCGCCGCTTCTGGAGAGAGACTGCCTCCGCGTAGCGCTCCTGCTCTTCGTGGACTAAGGCGAGGGTGTCCAGAGCGTCGGAGGTATCGTAGCTCTGCTTCGAGATGCCTTCCCACCCGCGCAGTGACTGCCGCGCGTAGCGCTCTGCTTCTTCAAGCTCGTCCTGGTTGAGATGGCAGAGTGCGAGGTCTCCAAGCACCTCGTTGATCTCGTGGTGGCCGGCGGCGAGCCGCTGCTGTTTGAGCTTCAACACGCGCTCGAGCAGCGGTTCCGCTTCCCCCCGCCGATCCTGGTGCTCCAGGAACTCGGCAAGCTCGAGAAGCAGGTCCTCCAGGCTGGGATGGCGCGATCCGAGGAGCCGCTCCCGCAATTTGAGCGCGGTGCGGTACTCCCGTTCCGCCGTCTGAAAGTCTTCCCGGCTCCACGCGACCGACGCAAGCTCCTCGTGAACTTCCGCGCGCCGCGGGTCGCGGGGAGGGAACCGTTCGGAGAGCTTCAACGCGGCCTTAAGCTCCCGCTCCGCGCGGTCGTAGTCTTCGTCCAGGCTCGCCACTCGCGCCGCTTCGATCCGGCGCTGCCAATCGGAGACCGCGCCCAGAGCCGGAAGTGCAGCCGGTAGGCACACTCCCGCTGCCAGGCAGAAGAGTGCGGAGCTGCGCATCAGCCTGGATAGGGGGCTCATCCGTCCACCTCCAGCTGCTGGAACAGGAAGCTCCAGATGTCTGCCGCCTCCTCGATCACCTTGGCGAGCGGCTTGCCGGCGCCGTGGCCCGCGCGGGTCTCGATCCGGAGCAGCACCGGCGCGGCGGGGTCCGCCTCGGTCTGGAGCCGCGCGGCGAGCTTGCGGGCGTGGAGCGGGTCGACCCGCGTGTCCGACTCCGCCGCGGTGATCAGGAGCGCCGGGTAGCGCTGGCCCGGCCGGACCCGGTGGTAGGGGCTGTATGCCAGGAGCGCCCGGAACTGCTCCGGATCGTCGCTGCTGCCGTACTCCGGGATCCAGAGCCGGGCAATGCTGAAGTGGTGGTAGCGAACCATGTCGAGCAGCGGCACCTGGCAGACCGCGGCGCGGAAGAGGTCCGGCCGCTGGGTTACGACCGCGCCGACCAGCAGCCCGCCGTTGGAGCCGCCCTGCAGCGCCAGCCGCTCCGGGCGGGTGTAGCCCTCCCGGATCAGGTACTCCGCCGCCGCGATGCAGTCGTCGAAGACGTTCTGCTTCCGGGTCAGCATCCCGGCGCGGTGCCACGCCTCGCCGTACTCTCCGCCGCCGCGCAGGTTCGCCATGGCGTAGACCCCGCCCCGCTCCAGGAGCAGGTAGGCGCCGCGGACGAAGGCCGGCGTGAGCGGCACGTTGAAGCCGCCGTAGCCGTAGAGCAGGGTCGGCCGGTCTCCGTCCAGCTCCAGTCCCTTGCGGTGGACGATGAACATGGAGACCTGCGTCCCGTCGCGCGACGGGTACCAGACCTGCCGGACCTCGTAATCGCCCGGCGAGATCGGGGCCTCCACCCGGCCCCAGACCTCCGTCGCGCCGCTGTCGACCTCGTGCCGCAGCACCGTCGGCGGCGTGGTAAAGGAGAGGAAGCCGAGGAACAGCTCCTGCGACTCGGCGCGGCCTTCCCAGGCGAAGACGCTGCCGATCCCGGGCAGCTCGATCTCGCGCTCCAGCGAGCCGTCGAGGCGGTGGAGCCGGAACGCGGAGGAGGCGTTCCGCAGCAGCTCGCAGGCGAGGTACCCGCCGGCGACTCCGTGACCTTCGATCACGTCCGGGCCTTCCGGGACCAGCTCGCGCCAGCCGTCTCGCTGCGGATGATTGGGGTCGACGCGCAGGATCCGGTAGCGCGGAGCGTCGAGGTTGGTCCGCAGGTAGAGTGCGTCGTCCTGCGCCGAGCCGATGAAGAGCGCGTCGATCCCCTCCGCCACCGGGACGAACCCGCCTTCGGGCTGGTGCCGGTCGAGGAGATAGAGCTCGCTCTTTGCCCAGCCCTGGAACGCGGAGGCGAGCAGCCAGCGGCCGTCCGGCGACAGCTCCACGGTGAGCATGTCTTCCTTGGCCCGCCCCTCGCCGAAGATCAGCGGGTCGTCGTGCCAGTCGGTCCCCGGCGCGTGGAAGTAGACCTTCCGGCCGTAGTTCTCATCGCCGGAGGGCACGGTGCCCGGCTCCGGATAGCGGGTGTAGTAGAAGCCGGAGCCGTCCGGCAGCCACGCGAGCGCGCAGAAGCGGGTGTGAGGGATCCGGTCCGGGAGGTCCTCGCCGGTCGCCACGCGGCGGATGCCGAGAGTCGACTTCTCATCCCCGTGCCGGGAGATCCCGTAGGCGACGAGCTGCCCGTCGTGCGTGGGGTACCACCAGTCGAGCGCGGAGGCGGCGTCCGGCTCGTAGACCGCCGGGTCGAGCAGCACCCGCTCCTCGCCGCGCAGGCCCTCGCGCCAGCAGAGAACCGGCTGGTCCTGCGTTCCCTCTCGCCGCTGGTAGAAGTAGCGCCCGCCCCGCTCCACCGGCGGCGTGAGGACGCCGACCGACAGCAGCTCCGGAAGCCGCTTCTCGATCCGCTCCCTCGCCGGGGCGGCCTGCAGCACCTCCCGCGTGACGGCGTTCTGCGCCTCCGTCCACGCGCGGACCTCCTCGCTCTCAGAGTCCTCCAGCCAGCGGAACGGATCGGCGACTTCGACGCCGTGGAGGAGGTCGGTGACGGATTCGCGGCGGGTCTCGGGATAGGACGGCATGTTCGGCTCGAGAAGGAATAAGGCGGCGCGGAAGGCGCCCGGGGAACCCTTCACGAGTCAGAGGGGGGTTCTCCTCCCGAAATCGGCGAGCCGGCGCTCGAACGTCCTTCCCCTACGGGGAAGCGTTGGCAAGCCACCGCACTCCACAGACTGCACCGGGGCAGTCTCCCTTTCGACGAGAGGGAATCTCTTCCGGGCTAGCCTGTGGAGTGCGAATGCTTGCTTTCGCGCCCCGCGTCAGCGGGGCACCCAACGCAGCCAGACGAACTGGCCCGAGGGATTCACAAGAGGAGCAGAATCGCGCGGCGGATCATCTTTGCGAGGTGCTCGCCCGCTTGGGAGCCGGTTTCGGCGTGGGCTGGGCCGCCTTCGGTGCCGGTGGCGGCTGAGCGGCCGGCGTGGCGGCGGTCCTCGGTGCGGGCAGCGTCCGGTGGAACGTGTGTGCCGCGAGAAGGCTCTGCTGGGCCTGGGCGCGCGACCAGCTCCAGCTGCGCCAGTCACCACTCGAGACGTAGTACTCCCGGTCGAGCAGCTCGGAAGCGAGCGCCGCCGCGCGCGTGCGGGGCAGGCCTGGCAGCGCGGCGGCGAGGGTGGGGTAGGCGTCCGCGCTCAGGGAAGCGGCATACTCAACGTCGAAGCGGCCGGTGCGGGTGTGGTGCTCCAGGTTGCGCTGCACGATCCAGGCGTCCGGGTTGAGCAGGTGGAGCCCGGCGGTGACGGCGAACGCGGCCAGCGCCGCCCCCGGGGCGAAGTTGTCGCGCCGCCCGCGGAGCACCGTCGCCCCGAACCAGGCGATGACGATCCCCAGCCAGAGCATGAACGCGCTGGTGTAGACCCGCAGCTCGGTGAAGCCGTAGGCCGCCTGGTAGAGCCGCATCCGCTGCCCCGCCGAGACGAGGATGACCAGGAGCATCAGCAGCAGCGGGGCCGCGAGGACCAGAAAGATCCGCTCGCTGCTGGGCGGGTCTTTCGCCAGTGCCCAGTGCGCCAGCAGCAGCACCGGCAGAGCGAGGGCGGCTGCCGCCACCATCTCGAAGAAGCCGCGGCGGGCGTAGTCGGCGTAGGTGAGGTTCGGCGTGTGCTGGACCAGGGAGTCGCCGCCGAAAAGGTAGCCGAGCTGGATCAGGACGAAGGCGAGGAAGAGCAGGTTGAGCAGCCCTACGGCGACCCCGATCTCCACCATCCCGATCACGCCGGGGAAGGGCGACGAGGCGGGCTCCGGCTCCTCGGCGTGGGCCAGCATCCGGTGCAGCAGCCCCGCGATGCCCCAGGCGGCGGCGAGCGTGATCCCCAGGTGTGCCAGCGCCGGGCCGAGGTCGATCCGGAGCAGGCCGGTCGCCATCGAGGCGAACACCGGATCCGCGGAGGCGAAGAGGGCGGCGAAGACGATCAGGAACGGCACCGCCAGGACGAGCCCCCGGGCGGCCGCGCCGAGGTGGCTTCCCCACTCCGGCCGGGAGAGCTGCTGCCACTCCACGTCCTGGAAGAGCAGCTCGCCGGCGCCGATGCTGGCCTGCCCGAGGGCGCGGAGGACCATCAGCGGGTACTCGCTGACCGCCGCCACCGCCAGGCGCCCCCGCCGGGAGCGGAGGATGGCGACCGCCAGGATCAGCACGAGCGCGGCGCCGTCGAGCGCGAGCAGGGTGGGGGAGGCGCGCCACGCGAAGCCGGCGGCGAAGAAGAGCGCCGCGGGGGCGAGGAACAGCAGCTCCGGGCTGAACTGCCGCCACTGCGGACGGATCAGCAGGGCGCTCACCAGCAGCAGCGCGAGCACGCTCACCGGCAGGTTGATCCCCCAGGGCGCGGCCCGCAGCAGCAGGTCGCACAGCAGCCCGAGGACGAGCGCCCATCCCGCAATTCGCACTGCGCCGGCCGTCTTCTCGCTCATCGGTGGTCTCCCGGGTCAGGGCCTCGACCGCTTCCGCGGCGTCGAGCGCCGGCTGCCGTCTCTCTGCTACTCCAATGCAAGCGGCGTCGTGGTGGTTGGCGTTCGAGCGCCGTCTATGCCGCGCGGGAAAGGGGCGCGGCGTAGAGCTCCAGCGCCCGCCGGACTTCCTCCACCGTCTCCTCTGGCGTGGAGGTGCCGGCGGTGAGGCCGACCGTCTCCACGCCCTCCAGCCACTCCGGCTCCAGCTCTTCCACCCGCTCCACCTGGTAGGCGCGCGCTCCTTCCCGCTCGCACGCGCGGACGAGCTGCCGCGTGTTGTTGCTGTGGCGCCCGCCCACCACGATCACCACCTCGCACTCGGAGCCGAGGCGGCGCGCCGCAAGCTGGCGCTGCTTCGTCGGCTGGCAGACGGTGTCGGCGAACTTCACCTGGGCCTGGGGATAGGTCTCGCGGATGCGGTCGACCATCTCCAGCACGTACTCCAGCGGCTGCGTCGTCTGGCTCACCACGCCGATCCGGCTGCGGCCCGCCAGGAGCGGCAGCTCTTCGGGGCCGGAGAGCACTACGTACTCGTCGAGGTCGCCGATCAGGCCGCGCACCTCCACGTGCTCCGGCTTACCGATCACCACCGGGAAGTAGCCGTCGGCGACGAGCCGGTCGAGCATCCGGTGGGCGTGGGAGACGAGGGGGCAGGTCGCTTCCAGCACCTCCAGCCCCTGGCTCCGCAGCCTCGCTACCGCGGCGCGGGAGGCTCCGTGGGCCGTGACCATGGCCCTCCGGGTTTCCACGGGGGAGTCGAGCGAGGCGACGGTCCGGATGCCCGCTTCGCCGAGCCTTCGCAGCACCACCGGGTTGTGCACCAGCTCTCCCAGCACCGTGAGCTCCTGCGGCTCCGGAGCTTGCAGCGCCATCTCGATGGCATCCCGCACTCCGAAACACATCCCGTAGCTCTCCGCGACCACTACTCGCATACCGCCTCCGTAAAAGAACTTTGTAGAATAAAGTGCCGCCACCGGGAAAAACGCGACTCGCGTCGCGTTGTCTATATCGTCAGTGCCGGGTGTTTCTCGGCCGGTTCGGTTCTACCGCTATTTCGCTCCCGCCATTCCCGGGCGCAGCACCGGAGCTCCTTCTCGGGCAGGCCGGGGCTCCTCCAGGGCCTGCGACTGCCGCACGATCTCCTCGAGCGCCTGGATATACGCCTGGAACGCCTCCCGCCCGGCGGGGGTGAGGGAGTACTCCGTCCGCGGCTTGCGGTTGACGAACGACTTGGTCACCTCCACGAAGCCGCCCTCTTCCAGGGTGCGCATGTGGACGCTCAGGTTGCCGTCGGTCATCCGCAGCAGCTCCTTCAACTCTCTGAAGGAGAGCGACTCGTTGGCCGCCAGGAGCGACATGATCGCCAGCCGCCCCTTTTCGTGGATCACGCGATCCAGCTTGTCGAAGGTTTCCAGGTTAAGCATCGAGTGCCAGGTGCCGGTTGGAGAGCGCCCACTGCCGCGCGAAGGTAAGCACCAGTCCGTACGCCAGGTGGATCGCTCCGAAGGTTAGCCCCATCGTCAGCGCGTCGCTGCGCAGATCGAGTCCCAGCGTGAGGGAGCCGGCGGCCAGAAAGGCGATCCCGAGCATCGAGATCACGCGGGGCGTGAAGAAGCTCATCGCCAGGGCGCCGCACCCCCACAGGAGCATCCAGACGCCGGGAAGGATCCACTCCACGCGGAGCTCGCTCAGTACGGAGGTGAGCACCAGCCCGGCGCCCAGCGCCGGGAGCAGCGCCATCACCACCGTGCGCGTCTGCCGGGTCCAGAACGGCTCCCCGTTGGCATGCGCCATCGCCGCCGTAAAGTAGACGCTCGCCGCGGCCGCGGCGATCAGCACTCCGAGCCAGGTCGGCAGGAACGGCGTGTGGAGCCAGACCCGCAGGCCGCAGCCGATCAGCGTGATGCCCCCGGCGGCCAGGCCGGCGTGACTGGAGAGATGGGTGTAGCGCGTCCCTCGCTCCATGAGCGTGCGGATTACCGCCAGTGTCTGCTCCGCTTCCCGGCCTTCCATTGAGCGCCTCACTTTGCCCCGCAAAGCTTTCTGCAGAGAGTGTATCCCGAGCGACACGGAGCGTCAACTCATTCGGCAGCTCGGGTGCCGCCCGCCTCCGCCGTATCCAGGATCGTCAGGTCGTTCGCGTGCAGCACCGCCGGCTCCGACGCCACGCGCTCGCGCAGGTCGGCGGAGAGCCCCTCCATCCCGTCCGCCGCACTGGGCGCGCGGACCGTGCCGCTAAGGCGCACGTGCTGCCCGCTCTGCAGCTCCGGCGGGCTGACCAGGATCGCGGGGTCGAGCTGCACGAAGATGCGTTCGCCCTCCGCGGTCGCCCAGAACCCGCCGTCCGCCACCTCCGCTACGATCGCCGTCCCTTCCACGGGCTGTCCTTCGAACCGGTCCGGGCTGGCGCGAAGCTCCGCCACCGGCAGCGTCTCTCGGGTCGCCGGGTCGTCATAGTACTCGCCGCCGATCGCCGGGGCGGTCTGTCGCTCGCCCGCCACGCGTTCCGGTACGTTGATCCCCGCGCTCATGTCGCCGTCCGGGGCCACGAGCCACCACGCGATGGCGGCGATCAGGACCGCCACTACCAGCCAGACCCAGCCGGGCACGGGTCGGGCTCTCGGATCTCGCTCCAGATCGGACATCAGGACCTCCTGCGCGGGGTAGGCGGCGGGCAAGCACCGGAATCAACAGCCCCCGCACACCTCTCTCATCGCCGGATCCTTCCGCGCTCAAACGAGCCTCGAAACGATGTCATTTCGACCCGACCAGGGATGAACTGGCCGACCGGTGGGTAAGAACCGCAGGTGGCGCCCAGATCGCGCCGGTCCGGAGGAGTGGGGTTGAAGCTGCAGCTCGCGAGACTGATCGAGGACGTGAAGACGAGCCTCTGGTTCGTGCCGACCGTCTTCGTGGTACTCGCCTGCGGCCTCGCGTTCGGCATGATGCATGTCGACCGTGTTATGGAGGGCAGGTGGCTGCGCGACACCCCCTGGATCTTCGGCGCCGGGACAGACGGCGCGCGCGAAGTGCTCTCCGCGATTGCCTCCACGATGATCACGGTCGTCGGTCTGACTTACTCGGTCACAGTGGTCGCGCTGGTTCTGGCTGCTCAGCAGTACACCCCGCGGGTGCTGCGCCAGTTCACGTCCGACCGCGGCAACCAGGTAGTCCTCGGGGGCTTCATCGCAACTTTCGTCTATTCCCTGCTCGTGCTGCGGAGCGTGAGCTCGGAAGAGAACGGCGGATTCGTGCCCCACATTTCGGTGACGGTGGGGGTAGCGCTGGCCCTGATGTCGATCGGGATGCTGATCTACTTCATCCATCACCTTACCACCACGATCCGGCCGAGCTGCATCGTCGGCACAGTGGCGAAAGAGACGATCGGGCTGATTGACCGCCTGTTGGACGGGCATAGAGGAGACGATCCGGAAGCGGCACAGCTACCGGCGCCAAATGAATGGAGCGAGGCCGTGGCAGTGGGCGCTCCGGCCGACGGTTACGTCCAGGGGATCGACTTCGCTCGGCTCCAAAAGCTGGCGCGCGCGCACGGCTTCGCGTGGCGGGCGGAAGTAAAGGTAGGTGATTTCGTGACCCGCGACGCTCCCATGCTGCGGATCTGGCCGGCAGAGCGGTTGCGGGAGGCTCGCGAGCAGCGACTGCAGCGTCACGTGTTAGTCGGCACGGAGCGAACGATGCATCAGGATCCGGACTTCGGCGTGCTGGTGATCGTCGACATCGCCGTCAAGGCGCTCTCGCCCGGAATCAACGATCCGACCACCGCCGCGATCTGCATCGACTACTTGAGCGCGATCCACTGCCGGTACTTGGAGCGGCTCCAGGCGGTGGAAGACGTGCGTGTGGCGGCTGGGCGCCGCCGGATTGTCAACCTGCCCGGTTTCGATGAGTTGGTGCGGCGCAGCTACGATCCGATCCGCCGTCACGCGCGGGGGGAGGTGGCGATCTACCATCGACTGCTGGAGGCACTGGAGCGGATCGCCCGCGTCAGCCGGGCCCCCGCTTACCGAGACGCGGTGCGGCAGCAGGTCGACTCGATCCAGGCGGCTGCCGTAGACGTTACGAGCGCAGATCGCGACGACATCGAGCGGGCCTGCTGGCGCGTGCTCGCGGCGCTTTCTCCTACCCTTGTCCGGACCGAGCCGCATGCGGGGGCCGGAGTGGGAGCGCCTGGGCCGTCCGCGAGCGGCACGGGACGACGCGACCGGCAGACGAACTTGCCGCGCGGCACGCATCCGGTATAATGGAGGTGGTTGCGCCGGGCGATGCCCCGGTCGCACATAACCAGACGCCTAATCCAAATCTGGAACGGGGGACCCGATCTTTCGGGGCGAAGGATGTCTGCCTGCCGGCAGCGTCCCGGGTGTCTCTTCTCACCCGAGCCCGTCAGCTAACCTCGTCGGCGTGGCGCGAAGAGACCCAGGCCGCGCGCGTCCGGACCACAGTGTCCGTTCGTCCGCTCGCCTGCCGAGCAGCCACGCACCTTTGCGTGGCTTTTTTTATTCGGTGGGCGCGGCCTGGTTGGCAATGGAGGAATCGGCCAATGATGCCCCGATACTCGATCGAGATCGACGGGATGCCGCTGGATGCGGAGCTGGAGACACGCCGCGAGGTGGTGCTCGGCCCGGACGTGACGCTGCTGCCGAACGGAGGGAGCTCCGCGCGCAGCACGCCCGGAGCGCCGGATGCACCTTCAGGCTGGATGCTGGAGCTTTGTGGGCTGGAAGGCGACGTGGTGCGGGTGTTGATTGCGGAGGGTGAAAGCGAATGAATTCGGCGACGTGTACTGTGGAGCTGAGCGAGCCCCAGTTGTCCGTACCGTCGACGTTCCACGTGACGGTGGCAAGCTCGGGTGACGCCGCAGTGGCCCGCGTGGAGGGGCCGGTCGACCTGGAGACTTCCGCGGAGCTGGTGGAGCGACTGGAGAGCCTCTCCGGACGCGCCAACCGACTGGTGCTCGACCTGCAGCGGGTCGACTACGTCGACAGCACCGGCGTCCGCAGCCTGATGCAGCTTCAGACGCGGCTTCGCTCCCGGCGGGCGGAGCTCCGGCTGGTGGTGATGCCGGGCAGCCGGGTCCACCGCACGCTCTCGCTGCTCCGGCTGGAGGACTACTTCCCGATCTTCGACACGGCGGCGGACGCCTGCGCGCGCCGCACCGAGATCTCGTAATCAGCACCAGATCCTGGCCGTACGCTCTCCGAGGTCTTCGGGAGTGGCGGCCGCTGCGGGGGAGGGCGGGTCGGTTGACCCGCCCTTTTCGCATGCCGGGTTGCAAGCCGGGTGCCTGCCCCGGCGGTGAGAGCACCTACCGGCGCAGGTTTTCGAACCACACGAGGTTTTTGCTGCGGCCGCCGGCGAGCACCAGGTCGAGGTCCCCGTCCCCGTCGACGTCGACGGCGCGCAGGTCGCTGCCGGCCTGGCTGGCGTCGAGATCCCGCCGGGTGAAGCGGCCCTTGCCGTCGTTCTCCCACCAGGCGGTGCGGCTCTCCAGGCTGGCGGCGGCGAGGTCGAGATCGCCGTCGCCGTCGAGGTCGGCCAGGACCACCGTGTGCGGCTTTACCAGCCACCCGTCGTCGATCGTACCTTCCCGCTCCCAGTCCGGCGCGCCGCCGAGCCAGCCGATGCTCTTCGCGCCGCCGAGGGAGTAGACCAGCTCCGCTTTCTTATCGCCGTCCAGGTCAGCCGCCAGCAAGTGCGTGGCGCCGGGCAGCTCCTCGCGCACCACTCGCTTCGTCCAGAGGAGGGTGGCGTCCGCGGGGCGCTCCCACCAGGCGAGGTAACCGCCCTGGCTGGCGCCGGTGAGGAGATCGCGGTCTCCATCGCCGTCCATGTCGGCGAACGAGAGGTAGTGCGTGCGACCGGAGGCGCCGGAGCGGGCGAGGTAGTGGCGGTCCCACTTCGCGCGTCCGGCCGGGTCGCCCACGTAGTTCGCGGAGAGGAGCGACTGCGGGTTGCGAGGCACCGGGTACCAGGCGATGGCGCCCTCGTAGTTGGCGATCAGCTCCGGTCGTCCATCGCGGTTCAGGTCTTCCAGCGCGTGCCCGCGCACGCCGGGCAGGTTGTCGATCAGCCGCCAGGTCCAGCCGGAGTCGTCCGCCGCCGCGCCGGCGCCGGGGTTCTCGAACCAGGCGAGGTTGCCGCTGACCGGGGAGTGGGTGATCAGGTCGAGGTCGCCGTCACCGTCCAGGTCGTGTGCCAGCAGCCAATCGGTAGCGAGGCTGCCGGTGCGCTCCGTGCGGCGGTGGACCAGCGTGCGCGCCCAGAAGCTCTTGCCGCCGCCGCGGTCGTACCAGGCGACCTCGTCCTCGGAGGCGGCGGCCACGTCCGGGCGGCCGTCGCCGTTGAAGTCGGCCACGGCCGCGCTCACCGCCGGGATGCCGAACGCGATCATGTGCTTGCGGAACCGGGTGGCCCCCTGGGCCTCCGCCTCCGGAGGCAGCGAGCCTGCCGCCAGCAGCGCCGCCGCGCCGAGTCCGACCATCCATCCCAGCCTTCGCATTCCTGATCCTCCGTCCGGTCTGTTGGGCATGGCTGGGCACGGTTCCTTGTTGCGTGGGCGCAGGATTGGGCCGGGTTACGCAGGGGTACAATGCGCCGAACCGCCCGTGAGAGGCGGAACAGGGCTTGTGTGGAACACCGGAGGAGTTATGTCGATCGAGGCGTCGGGAACGGCGTATGCCGCGGGGCGTATTCAGGAGCTGGAGCGGGAGAACCGGGCGCTGCAGGAGCAGCTGCGCCGGCTGGCGACGCAGCAGACGGCGCTGCGCGGGGCGATGCAGGAGGTGGAGCACGAGCGGGAGGCGACCACGCGCATCGCTCAGCAGGTCCGCGTAGAAGAGCAGGCGACTCGCGCCGCGGTGGAGGTCCAGAACAGCAGCCTCAACCTCTCCGTGGTGCTGCAGGTGCTCAACTTCTTCATGCTGATCGTGCTCGTCTGTGGCCTCTTCTTCTGGCTTCCGAAGGCGGTGGCGGCGTCCGCGGCGGCGGCGCGCCCCTCGGTCACCACCTCCGGCGGCACGGCACTGGTGCGGTAAGGCCGAGATGAGCACGCTGCTTCAAAAGCTGCTGGTCGCCCTCGGCCGGCGCGGGGTGCAGACGCCGATCGACGGCACGCTGGGCGCCGCCTATCGCGCGCTCCAGCAGTACCACGAGCGGTATCCGAACGTCTTCACCCACGCGGCGGAGATCCTGCTGGCGGAGGTGGAGGGCGGCGCCACCACGGTAGACCAGATCCCGCAGCGGATGGGACAACTGGTCCAGATGCTGGATCGCCTGCACCGGGAGGAAGACGTCGCCGCCTGGGCCGAGCAGGACGTGGTGGTAGTGGTGTAACGCGCCGCGGGCCGCCTCTCCACGGAGAGGCGGCCCACCGATCCTTCTTTCCACCCTCGTCTCGCCTCTTCCCGCCCGCCCCGGAAGGCGGAAGCCGGGCATGCGGTGAACGTTACCCGTCCCGACGCGGCGAAGCGGCGCGGGGCCCGCGGCGCGGAGGGTGCCGCCGGGGTGGGAAGGGGACGGGAAATGGTCCAGCAGGTAGGATCGCGTGGGGCGGTGCGCGCCCTCCTAGGGATGGGGGCGTGCGCGCTCGCGCTGGGTCTGGCGCCGGTCGCGGCGCAGGCGCCGGAGAAGGTGCTCTTCATCTCGAATCGCGGCGACGGCGAGATGCTGAACGTCTACGTGATGAACTCGGACGGCTCGGACCAGAAGCTCGTCGCCAAGAGCAACGCCATCGACATCGGCCCGCGGTTCTCCCCGGACGGCAAGCAGATCGCCTTCTCCTCCGCAAACCCGGCGGAGCAGAAGGTCGGCATCTACGTCATGAGCCCGGACGGCTCCGGCCGCAAGCTGGTCTCCCCCGCGACCATGCAGGCGTTTGCGCCCTGCTGGTCCGGCGACGGCAAGCGCATCCTCTTTACCCAGCTCGAGACGGCCGCCGGCGGGCCGCCGAAGCTGAACCTGGTGGCGATGGACGCGGACGGCAAGAACGTGCAGCCGCTCGCCGGCGTCCGCGGCATGATGGCGACCTGGTCGCCCGACGGGAAGAAGATCGCCTACACCTCCGTGCCCACCGGCCCCGACGAGAAGCCGCTGGTCTACGTGATGGACGCCGACGGCAAGAACTCGAAGGCGCTCACCAAGGATGTCGCGATGATGGCGGAGTGGTCGCCGGACGGCAAGCAGATCGCCTTCATCGGCGAAGGCGGCGGCTCCCAGCCGGATGTCTTCCTGATGAACGCGGACGGCTCGCAGCTCCGGCAGCTCACCAAGACGCCGGACGCGGAGATCGGCGTGGAGTGGTCTGCCGACGGCAAGCTGCTCCGGTTTACCCGCGTGCCGCAGGGCGGGCCGGAGCAGCTGGAGAAGGCGGACATCTTCTCGATCGGCGCGGACGGCAAGAACGAGAAGCGCCTGACCGATGCCCCGGGCGCGGAGCTGGTAGGCAGCTCCGGCATCATGCTGATGATGAGCCGCATCAGCGGCGGTTAACGCCCGCGTAACGCTTCGTCAGCGGCCTCTCCGGGGGAGCTCCCGGGGAGGCCGCGGTGGTTTTTAGGCCCGGTTTCCTCGCAAACTCAGCGTCTCGCGGAGGCGCGGCTCACGACGGATGCGTTATGATTCGGTGGCAGAGTCGCCACTGCTGCTCGTCACCCTAGCCCAGGTTTGCCAACAGGAGTAGTCACACCCCCCGTGCATGTTGAGCCAGTCGACTTTCTAAATATCCTGATCCTGATCGCCCTGGAAGGCATCCTGAGCGGGGACAACGCGCTCGTGCTGGCGGTCCTGGTACTCCCGCTCGGCTTCGCCGAACAGCGGAAGGCGCTTCGCTACGGCATCATCGGGGCGTTCGTGCTCCGCGCCATCGCCACGCTGCTCGCCGTCCAGCTCACCCAGATGAAGTGGGTCAACCTGCTGGGCGGGCTCTACCTGCTCTACCTGCCGTACAAGCACTTCACCGCCCATCCGGACGAAGCACCGGATACCGCCGCGGAGATCAAAGCCGCTGCCACCGGGTTCCTGGGCCTCTCCCTCTTCTGGTCCACGGTGATTCGCGTGGAGCTGACTGACCTCGTCTTCGCGATCGACTCGATCCTGGTGGCGGTGGCGATCTCCAAGAAGACCTGGGTCATCGTCACGGGCGGACTCCTGGGCATCCTGATGATGCGGATGCTCACCCTGCAGGTGCTGGCGCTGGTAAAGAAGTACCCGAAGCTGATCGACGGCGCCTACATCGTGGTGGCGTGGGTGGGGGTGAAGCTGCTCTGGGAGTACATTCACGTGACCACTCACCTGCTGCCAGAGCTGCCGAAACAGATCGGCATCGGAGTGGTGATCGTGCTTTTCGTGGCAGCGTTTCTTTACGCGCGGCAGTTCCCCGCGCCCCCCGAGGAAATCGCCGCGACCTCCTCCGCCGAGGCGCTATTCGGGGTGGAGGCGCCTGCGGTGGTGGAAACCGTCCCGCCGAACGGCTCCGCGCCGGGGGCGGCGTCCCCGCCGGCCGAGGAGCACGAGCCGCCGGTGCGCACCGGGTAGTCTCCGTTTTGCCGGAGAGGGATTTCGCGCGCGTCCCTCTCCGGCGAAGAGCCGCCTTCAGACGATCGGCCACGGAAAGCGGGTGCGGAGCGGGATGCGGCGACCGCTCTGCGCCGACTCCCGCGCCGCCACGATCACCTCCAGCACGTGCAGCGCGTGCTCCGGGCGGATGAGCGACTCGCCCCCGGCTGCCAGGCATTTCGCTGCGTAGGAGGCACCCTGCTCCCAGACGTAGCCCTGCGAGTCGGTCACGTGCCGCCGCGGCTTGGGGTGGTCCGCCGTCGCGAGATCGACCCCGTGCGGCGCCCAGTCGTAACCCACCAGGTGCATGCTCCCGCCGGTGCCGACCAGTGAGATCGTGGAGCGCTCCTGGCCCGCGCCCTCGTGCCCGTGCGGATCGAAGTAGTTGAAGCCGCACTGCACGTGGGAGAAGACGCCGCCGCCGTGGTCCATCAGGACGGTCGCGTTGTCCTCCGCCTCCACCCGGATCTCGCCCTTCCCGGCGATCTCCCGGGTCGGCGTGTTGATGCTGGTCATCGCCATCACCGACCGGGCCGGCCCGAGGATGCCGGTGAGGGTAGTGAGGTTGTAGACGCCGAGGTCCGGCAGGCTGCCGCCGCCTTTCTGGTAGAAGAAGGCGGACCAGTTCGGCCCCAGGTGCCCGTAGCTCGCGTGGGCCGCCGCCGGCTTACCTAGCGTCCCCTCCTTGACCGTGCGGGCCATGAAGGCGAACTGCGGGCTCAGCACCACGGCCGGCGCTCCCCAGAGCCGCACCTTCTTTCGCTCCGCCGTCTCCAGCAGCCGCTGCCCCTCCGTCACCGTGTTGGCCAGCGGCTTCTCGCTCCAGACGTTCCGGCCCGCTTCCAGCGCCTGGAGGTTCAGGTGGCCGTGCTCCTGCATGTCGGTCAGGTTGACCAGCAGGTCGAACGGCGCGCCGGCGAGCATCTTTTCGAGCCTGGGGTAGTGGCTCGGGATGCCGTACTTCGCCGCGGCGGCGCTGGCGCGCTCCGGGATCCGGTCGCAGGCGCTCACCAGCTCCACGTGCGGCGACTTCTTCAGGTCCGGGAAGTACATCCCGGAGACGCTGCCGCAGCCGATCACGCCGACGCGGATCTTTTTTCCCGCCTCGCCCGCGGCCGCCGGGACGGCGGGTGCGACGGCGAGCGCGGAGCCGACGGCACCGCATTGGCCCAGGAAGGTCCGACGATCCATGACAGGCTCCTCTCTTCGAGAGTTGGGTCCGTTTCGTGCGATCCAGTACGCCGCCGCGAAGGAGAGTCCTCTGCTCCGCGCGACGGACCGATTCCGGGGAAGGGAGACGCCGGTCCGGCGGGGAAACCGACCGACGACTGGGCGGCAGCCACCCGATGCCGCCCCGCGCCGGAGCCCGCGATGATCTCTTCGATTCCCCGGTTCACCTTCAATGCCCCGCCGAAGCTGATCTTCGGATCGGATAGCCTGGAGCAGCTTCCCGGCGAGGCCGCGCGCCTCGGCCGCCGGCCGCTCCTCGTCACGGGCCGCTCCCTCCGCGCGTCCGGCACGCTCGATCGCCTTCTGGCAGCGCTCCGGGACGCGGGTCTCGAGCCGCGGCTGCACGAAGGCGTGCCGCCGGAGCCGGACCTCGACGCGCTGCAGGCCTGCAGGGAGGCGGGTGAGGAGTGCGACAGCGTGATCGCCGTCGGCGGCGGGAGCGTGCTCGACATCGCCAAGGGGGCGGCGGCGCTCTCCGGGCGGGGAAAGAGCGCGCGCGACTACTTCGCGGGCGAGCCGGTGCCGGAAACCGGCAAGCCGCTGATCGCTGTGCCGACCACCTCCGGCACCGGAAGCGAGGTGACCTGGGTCTGCGTGCTGGTGGACCACCAGACCCGCCGCAAGGCGAGCATCCGCGGCGGCGCCATGATGCCGCAGGTGGCGCTGGTCGATCCGCGGCTCACCGTCACCTGCCCGCCGCACGTGACCGCCCACTCCGGGATGGACGCCTTCGTCCAGGCGGTCGAGTCGTTCACCTCCCGTGGGGCGAACCCGATGACCGACGCCCTCTCGCTCCGCGCCGCCTGCCTGACGGCCGAGTGGGTGGAGACCGCCTACCGGGAGCCGGAGCACCGCGAGGCGCGGGAGGCGATGGCGCTGGGGAGCATGCTCGCCGGGCTGGCGCTGAACACCAGCCGGCTGGGGCTGGTCCACGGCCTCGCCCACCCGCTCGGCGCCGTCACGGGCGCGCCGCACGGCCTGCTCTGCGGGCTGCTGATGCCGCCGGTGCTGCGCTTCAACCGGGTCGCCGCCGCGGAGAAGTACGCCCTCCTGGCCCGGGAGCTGAAGCTGGCATCGGAGCACATCGACGCTCTCGACGCCGCCGACGCGCTCCTCGCGTTCACCGAAGAGCTGCTGCGCCGCCTCGAGATCCCGCTCCGGCTCCGCGAGATCGGCTTCCGGGAGGCGGACCTCGACTGGGTCGCGGCGGAGACGATGCCGAGCGGCAGCACGAAGGCGAACCCGCGTCCCGTCACCGAGTCCGACGCGCGCGAGGTAGCGGAGTCGGCGATGTAGCGGTTGGAAGTCGGCTCCGGTCCGCAGCGTCCCCTCTCGACGGACTGGTAAACGTCCGGGGCAGACTTTGGACTGCGGTGGCTTGCCACCGCTTTGTGGAGCCTCTCTCCCGCGATAGCTTGCTCCGGGCGGGAGCACGCTTACGCAGGTTGCGGCGGGCCGGAATCGGAGACGGCGGCGAAAGCGGTAGCAAGCTACCGCACTCCAGAAACCGCACCGGTGGGCAGCGTCCACCTTCGGATTAGAATTACGAGTAGGAGTGGCCGCATCCGCGGCCCTGCCTTTCCGGAGTATTGGAGCACCCGTTGCCGCACCCCCGCACGCTCTCGCTGGATGGAGAGGACTGGACGACGTACTGGCTCCTTCCCGGCGAGTGGGAGTCGCGCCGCGTCTGGGAAGCCGAGCCCCCCGAAGCTGCCGGGCGCCGCATCGCCGCGGTTGTGCCGGGGCACGCTCAAGATGCTCTGCGCCGTGAGCTGCCGGATCCGTACCTCTATCAGAACGCGACCGAGTGGCAGTGGGTCTCCGAGCGGGACTGGATCTTCGAGAAGCGGCTCGCCGTGCCGGACGACCTGGCGGGATTGCGCTTTCGCCTCCGCTTCGAGGCGATCGACGATTCCGCGCACGTCTTCCTGAACGGGGTTCGCGTCGGCAGCCACGAGGGCCGGTACACCCCTGCGGAGTGGGACGTCACCGACCGCCTCACCCCTGGCGCCGAGGCGCACCTGCTCGTCGTCGTCCAACTCCGTGACGAGCGCTTGCTTCCCCCGGGAGTCGACTGGCCCAAGGGATTTATCCCCGTCGGCATCCCGGAGTCGGTGACGGTGGAGGCGACCGGACCCGCGTGGTTCCGGACCGCCGCCGCCTACACCAACCTCTCCGAGGAACGCTCCGAGGCCGCCGTAACCGTGGTAACGGAGCTGGCGGCGCTCGAACGCACTGCCGCGGTGATCGTCGCGGAGATCATGCAAGCAGGGCTGCCGATCGACACGATCGAGGATGCCGTCACCGTCTTCCAGAGCGACACTTCGCTGGTGCAGTCCACGATCCTCCCGCGGGTGCAGCTCTGGCAGCCGAACGGAAGCGGAAGACCCACGCTCTACCAAGTGCGCCTCTCGCTCTTCGATACCCGGCAGCGGCTGCTCGACCGCCGGGAGCTGGAGTTCGGCGTGCGGCACGTGGAAGCAGTCCCGTGCGAGGGCTCCCCTCCGGACGCGCCGCTGAGCTGCCTGGTGGTGAACGGCCGCCGGACCTGGATCCGCGGGTGGAGTTGGGTCCCGCTCGACGTGCTTTCCGGTACCGTCGATCTGGATCGGTACGAGCAGGTGCTCCGGCTGGCGCGAGACGCGAACGTCAACCTGCTGCGGGTCTGGGGCGGTGGAGGCGTGGAGAAGGAGGTCTTCTACCGCCTCTGCGACCGCTACGGGATCATGGTTTGGCAAGAGCTCCCGCCCGCCGGCGAAGCGCCCTCCCTCACCGCGCTCCAAGAGCAGACCGAAGCGATCCTGGCGCGGCGGCGGTGGCACGCTTGCCTCGTGGCATGGTCACCTGCCTCCGGAGACGCGGACTCTGCGGCACTGCAGGAGCTGCGAGAGGCGGTCGCGATGGAGGACCCGCTGCGCCTCTGGATGCCGGCTCCGCCCGATCCGGCTGCCGCCATAGGTGGGCGCGGGCTTTCGGAGCTGGCGGTGTTCTACGACACCCTCCAGACGCCGCTCCTCGACAGCTTCGGCCATCCGGCCGCGGCAAACCGCGGCACGTTCCGGTTTTTCGGCGACGAGATCCCCGAGCCGGACCGCTCGGCGGACCCGGTGCGGGAAGCGTTCGGGGCAGTGGCAGAGTTCGAGGACTGGGTGCGCGCGAGCCAGCTTCTGCAGGCGCTGGAGCTGCAGTGCGCGATCGAGGCCCAGCGGCGCCGGGGCGAGCGCTCGGCGGGGGTGATTCCGTGGCATCTCGATGAGCCGTGGCCGACCGCATCCGGTACCAGCTCGGTGGACTACCGCGGGATGCCCAAGCCGGCCTTCTCTGCGGTGAAGCGCGCCTACGCGCCGTTCCACGTGAGCGCGCAGCTCTCCACCTTTCACTGGGACGGCGAGAGCCACTTCCGCGCGGCGGTGTGGCTGCACAACGACGGACCGGAGCGGAGCCTGCTGAACGTGGTCGCCACCATCGTCGACCTGAACGGACGCGAGCTGTACCAGGAGAACCTCGCCGCCGAAGCGGCGGAGGACGCCTCCGAGCAGGTCGACGACATCTCCTGGCGCTTCCCCGCCGGCTTCGCGAGCCCGTTCCTCCTTTTGCTGGAGGTGATCGACGAGGAGGGGGAGACGATCGCCCGCAACGCGTATCCGCACTCCCGCGCGGGGGATGAGCCGTTCGCCGGGTTCCTGCACGCGCCGAGCACCAGCCTGGAAGCGGAGTGGCGTGAGGACGGGCTCTGCGTCAAGAACCGCGGGACCGCGCCCGCGCTCTGGGTGGAGATCCGGAACGGCCGAGAGCCGGTGGAGGATAGTCACTTTCCGCTGGGTGCCGGGGCTGAGCGGACGCTGCAAGTAACGCCCGGCCGCAAGACGGTCGCCGTCTACGCCTGGAACGGAGAGAGCGTGAGCGTCGCGCCCCGAGGCGCCTGACTCAGGAAAGCAAGGTAGGGAGCGAGATGGAAGATCCGAGGGCGCACCTGGTGCGCGTCTGCAAGCTGGCGTACGACCGCAAGATCCTCGACAGCGCCGGGGGGAACGTCACCACGCGAATCGGCGGCGACATCTACATGACGCGCAGCTACGCGGGCGGTAAGCACCAGTGGGACCTGCGCCCGGGGGACATCCTGCGGCTGAACCTGGAGGGCGACGTCCTGGACGGCGAGGGCGAGTTCTCCCGCGAGGGAGCGGTCCACATGGCGTGCTACCGGGAGTTCCCGGAAGCCGGCTGCGTCTTCCACGCCCACTCGCTCAACCTGATGGTCTTCGTGGCCAACCAGGTTCCGATGCCGCCGATGAGCGAGCAGACCGACAAGTACGGCACCATCGGCTTCTGCGAGTGGGCCGCCACCCACACGCCGGAGCTGGCGGTGAACGTGGTCGCCGCCCTCCGCCCCCAGGCGCACCTGATCCCGAAGCAGCCGATCGCCACCTTCATCCCGCGGCACGGGATCTTCGTGGTCGGTAAGGACCTGAACGCCACGTACGACGCGCTGGAGCGGCTGGAGCGGAACGCCTACATCGCGCTGATGTCCCGCCTGCTCCGATGATCCTCACCGTCACGCCGAACACCGGCCTCGACCGCGTCCTCTTCCTCCCGCGCCTGGAGCCGAACCGCCGCAACCAGGCGGTCGACGTGGTGGAGGCAATGGGCGGCAAGGGGTGCGACGTCTCTCTGATCCTGCGCGTCCTGGGAGTGGAGAGCGTGGCGACCGGCCTGGCGGCGGGGGAGACCGGCCGACGCATGGAGCAGATGCTTCGTCGCGCGGGGGTGACGGCCGACTTCGTCTGGACCGGCGGCGAGACGCGGCTCAATACCGTGCTGATCGAGACGGAGACCGGCGGCCACACCACGGTCTGCGCGGCCGGGCTGGAGCCGGACGACGACGCCCGCTCCGGACTGCTCGCCTGGCTCGACCGCTGGACGCCCTCCGCCGAGGTGGTGGTGCTGGCGGGAAGCCTGCCGGAGCGCTGGCCGCCGGAGGTCTACGCGGAGCTGGTCCGGCGGGTGAAGCGCGCCGGCAAGCCGGTGGTGGTCGACGCCTCCGGTCCCTCGCTTACCGCCGCCGTCGCCGCCGGAGTCGATGCCGTGAAGCCGAACCGGGACGAGCTGGAATCAGTGGCCGGGCCGCTCCGGGACGAGGCGGAGGTGCTGCGGGCGGCGCGAGGGCTGCGCGAGCGCGGCGCGGGGCGAGTTCTGGTTTCACTTGGCGCGGAGGGGGCTATCTTGGTGAGCGAGCGAGGCGCGTGGAAGGCCTCGCCGCTGCGCGTTCCGGTGGTCAACCCGGCCGGCGCGGGAGACGGCGCCACCGCCTGCCTGGCCCTGGGCGCGGCCCGGGGCTGGGACGAGCCGGAGACGCTGCGGTGGGCGACCGCCGTCTCCGCCGCGATCGTCACCACCCGCGGGACCGCCGAGGTCTACCGGCACGACGTGGAGCGGCTGCTCCCGCAGGTGCAGGTGGCGCCGCTCGGCTGACCCCCACCCCGCCGCGCATTCCGACTTCCCAGCGGAGACCCGATAGATGCCTACCGTGCTCGTCACCGGTGGCGCCGGCTACATCGGCAGCCACACCATCCGCCGCCTCT
Source organism: Armatimonadota bacterium (assembly GCA_046292385.1). GTDB lineage: Bacteria > Armatimonadota > SYMT01 > SYMT01 > SYMT01 > JBKBRF01. The sequence continues at coordinate 331,937 of JBKBRF010000001.1, forward strand.
CCGAGGCCGGCTACGAGATCCTCGTTTACGACACCCTGGAAAAGGGCCACGCCGCCGCCGTTGCCAACTACCGGCTGGTGGTGGGCGACATCCAGGACGGTCTGAAGCTCGACCGCGTCTTCCGCGAGTTCGACGTGCAGTCGGTGGTCCACTTCGCCGCCTACATCGAGGCGGGCGAGTCGGTGAAAGACCCCGGCAAGCACTTCCGCAACAACACCTGCGGCACGCTGAGCTTGCTGGAGGCGATGGTCCGCAGCGACGTCCGGCAGCTCGTCTTCTCCTCCACCGCCGCGGTCTACGGCGAGCCGGAGCGGGTGCCGATCGAGGAGACCGACCGCAAGGAGCCGACCAACGCCTACGGGCTCTCCAAGCTGATGGTGGAGCAGATGCTCGACTGGTTCCACCGCGCCCACGGTCTCCGCTCGATCAGCCTCCGCTACTTCAACGCCGCTGGCGCCGACCCGAGCGGGGAGGTGGGGGAGTGTCACCGGCCGGAGACACACCTGATCCCGCTGATCCTGCAGGTTCCGCTGGGCCAGCGGGAGAAGATCCTGATCTTCGGCGACGACTACGATACCCCGGACGGCACCTGCATCCGGGACTACATCCACGTGGTCGACCTCGCCTCCGCGCACGTGGCGGCGCTGAAGGCGTTGGACGGCGGCGCGGAGCGGAACGCCTACAACGTCGGCAACGGGAACGGCTTCTCCGTCAAGCAGGTGATCGAAGTGGCGCGCGAGGTGACCGGCCACCCGATCCCCGCCGAAGTGCAGCCCCGCCGGCCCGGCGACCCCGCGCGCCTGGTTGCGAGCAGCGAGAAGCTCCGGAGAGAGCTCGGCTGGGAGCCGAAGTACCCGGACCTGCGCGACATCGTGGGCAGCGCCTGGAAGTGGTTCCAGTCCCGGCCGGAGGGATACGCGCGGTAGGGTAGAGCCGGCCCCGCCGGATCAGCGCCGGTGACGGCCTGGGCCGGCGTGGGCACGGCTCGGCTCCCGGGGGGCATCCTGACCAACGGGAAGGATCTACGGCACTCTGCTTTCCGGAGTACGGTCAACTCCACGTTCGGGAGTGCCCCGCGAGGCCGGGTCCCCGCCACCCCTCTACACTGCAAACCCTGAGAATCTTGCCGGGACGCGCAGATTCTGACGGCGGACATCGCGTGCGTGGACCTCGCGAAGCGGGAGGGTGGGACTTGAGGTGTTTTTGCTTCTCTTGGAAATGCAGCCTCGATCCCGGGAACCGTCCCCGAGCCCTTGTGCCGGGAGGCAGCCCTCCCGCGACGCAGGCCCTCCGCGGCCCTTTCACACGCCGCTGCGCTCCGTTAGCAGGCCGCTGCGGGAGCTCACGTCGAGAAGCTCTTCCCGCGCCAGGAAGCGTAACCCGTGTCGGCAGGGGAGCTCACGGGCTGCCTCCCGACCCTTCGAGCTACCACCTTTGGCGAGATTCCGTTGGCGATATCGGGGAGCTGCCCCGGATGCCCCGCTGGCGCGGGGCGCGAAAGCAAGCATTCGCACTCCACAGGCCGGCCCGGGACAGATTCCCTCACGTCCAAAGGGAGACTGCCTCGGTGCAGTCTGTGGAGTGCGGTGGCTTGTGTCACACGCTGTAAAGTTACGCCGCTGGTGGCGCAGGAAGGTTTTGCCGCATCGCTCGCTTGCGCGAAGGAGGCCG
>JBKBRF010000002.1:0-171642 GCA_046292385.1 Armatimonadota bacterium
CCGGCTGTAAAGCGAGTACCCGCCCTGCAGCCGGCAAAACATACTCTGCGCCCCGGGGCGCACCAACTTTACAGCGTGTGACACTTGCCACCGCTTCCCCGCCAGGGGAATCTCGCCGGAGGGCTCGGCCGCCGGAGGCGACCTCCCTGCCCTCCGGCAGGGAATCGGGAAAGCGGCGCGATACCATTAGCCGGAACGCCGCCGTTTGTCCGCCGCCCGTCCGGCACCCGGGAGCCCGTACGCAATGAGCGCCATCGTCCACCGCAGCAGTGACATCAGTGACCTGGCCGAGAAGGTCTGGGCCGGAGAGCGGCTCTCCTTCGAGGACGGCCTGCGCCTCTTCGAGTGCGAGGACCTGCCGCTGCTCGGATCGCTGGCGGACCTGGTGCGGCAGCGGAAGCACCCGAGCCAGATCGTCACCTTCAACATCGGGCGGAACATCAATTACACCAACGTCTGCTGGGTCCGCTGCAAGTTCTGCGCCTTCTACCGCGTGCCGGGCCATGACGAGGGCTACACGCTCACCGATGAGGAGCTGCTCGAGAAGTGCCGCGAGCTGGTAGAGCTGGGCGGGCGGGAGATCCTGATCCAGGGCGGGCTGAACCCGAAGCTGAAGATCGACTTCTTCGAGCGGATCTTCCGGCTGGTGAAGAGCGAGTTCCCCGAGATCGACATCCACGGTCTCTCCAGCGCGGAGATCAACTACGTGGCGCACATCAGCAAGCTCTCCTTGGAGGAGACGCTCACCCGCCTGCGCGCGGCGGGGCTGAACACCATCCCCGGCGCGGGGGAGATGCTGGTCGACGAGGTCCGCGAGCAGATCGCGCCGCTGAAGGAGAAGACGGAGCGCTGGGTGGAGCTGATGCGCACCGCGCACCGGCTCGGCATCCGCAGCTCCGCCACGATGGTCTACGGCTGGGGCGAGACCTACGCCCAGCGGCTGGAGCACATGCAGCGGGTGCGGGATCTCCAGGACGAGACCGGCGGCTTCACCGCCTGGATCAGCTGGAGCTTTCAGCCGGACAACACGGAGCTGGGCGGCAAGAAGGCGAGCGGCTGGGACTACCTGAAGAACACCGCCGTCTCCCGGCTCTTCCTGGACAACGTGCCGAACCTGCAGGCCTCCTGGGTCACCCAGGGCCCCAAGCTCGCGCAGATCGGGCTGCGCTACGGACTGAACGACTTCGGCAGCACGATGATGGAGGAGAACGTCGTCTCCCCCACCGGCACCAACTTCCTGATGCAGATCGAAGAGATCCGCCGCCTCATCCGCGAAGCCGGCTACGAGCCGCGGGTAAGGGACACGCTCTACAACCTGCTGGACTAGCCGAACCTGTTTAACCACAGAGCACACAGAGGGCACCGAGAGGAACCAGGGAGGCGGGCCTGTGCCGCTTCGCGATCCCCTGCTGCGGCCCCGGTTCGAACCTGGTTTTACCGCAGAGGCCGCGGAGAGCGCAGAGGGAACGCAGAGGGGAACCAGCCTTAACCGCCAAGAGCGCCAAGAGGAAAAGGCCGGATCTGCCTCACCAGTCCCGTACAGCGATCCCGGAGCTACTCCTACTGGTTCCCCCCTCTGCGTCCTTTGCGCTCTCTGCGGTGAATCCCCGTTCGGTTCCGCTCCGTGCGATCCGTGGTGAATCACCGCTCCCTCAGTCATCCATTGGGATCGGCTCCCCCGGGTGGATCGGCTCGTTCTCCCAGTAGACGGTGCCGTCTTTCAGCTCCACCAGGCGCGACTTGCTGCCCGGTAGCGGCGGGGCGCTCTGGGCGGGAAGCCAGCGGGCGAGCTCCTGCTTCTTACCCGTCAGGGAGCGGCAGGCGGCGAGGTTGGTCCACTCGTGCGGGTCGGTCCGGAGGTCGTACAGCTCCTCGGAGCCGTCGGCGTAGCGGATGTAGCGCCAGTCCTCCGAGCGGACCGCGTGGCTGCCGGGGCCGTGGGTGGTGATGGCCGGTCTCTCCCGCGGGGCGATCGAGTCTTTCAGCAGCGCGGAGAGGCTCTGCCCCTCCAGCCCCTGCGGAGCGGGCAGGCCGGCCAGCTCCGCCAGGGTGGGATAGAGGTCGAGCAGCTCGACCGGCCGCCCGGAGCGGCCGCCGGGGGTGATGCCGGGACCGGCGAAGATCAGCGGGACCCGGGTGGAGCGGTCCCAGAGCGTGTTCTTGCCGGTGACGCCCTTTTCGCCCAGGTGCCAGCCGTGGTCGCTCCAGAGCACCACCACCGTCCGGTCCGCCTGGCCGCTGGCGCGCAGCGCGTCGAGGATGCGGCCGACCTGCCCGTCGACGAAGCTGATGCTGGCGAGGTAGGCGCGGACCAGCGACCGCCACTCACCCTCCCGCTGCAGCCACCGCAGGCGCGGCTCCGGCAGCTTCCAGTGGAGGTACCAGGAGTAGCGCGGGGTGTCGTCCCGGTCGTCCGCCTTCACCGGCGGCATCTGCAGCGTCGCTTCCGGGTAGAGGTCGAACCACTGCTGCGAGGCGTAGCAGGGCACGTGCGGCCGGCGCAGCCCCACCGCCAGGAAGTACGGCTGCGGACCCGGACGGCGGATCTGCTCGATCGCCCAGTCGGCCACCTTCGCGTCGTCCTGGTCCTCGTCCCGCTGCGGGAAGACGCCCCAGTCGACCAGCGGGTGCGGATCCGGCGTCTCGACGAACTTCCGCGGCGGCTGCGGCCCGAACGTCCCGCCGAAGCCCCAGGTGCCGAACTCGTTTCCGTCCGTGCGCTCCGCCGCGGCGGGGTAGCCGTCGTGGAAGATCTTGCCGGTGGTGAGGGTGCGGTAGCCGTGTCGCTGCAGGTACTGCGGCAGCGTCTGGTGGTCCTTCCACCGCGCGGATGTGCGGAACCAGGGCTGCAGCGCGTAGACGCCGGTGGTGGTGGGCCGCAGCCCGGTCAGCACGCTGGTGCGGGACGGGTTGCAGAGCGGCGCCTGGCAGTGCGCGTTGGTGAAGAGCGTGCCGCGCCGGGCCAGGCGGTCGATGTGCGGCGTCCGCGCCTGCGGGTGCCCTTGCAGGCAGCCGAGCCAGTCGTTCAGGTCGTCAATGGCGATGAACAGGATGTTCGGCCGCTCCGCCGCGCCCGCCGGCCGGCCGGAGTAGCCGGAGAGCAGCGCGAAGAGCAGCAGCAGGGCGAGGAGTGGGTGGCGCATGACGTAACCTGAATCCAATCGCAGCGACAGGAAGAAGAGAGCGTCTTTTAGGACTGAAAATCGCTTTGGCTCCGAGGTGATTGTTGGGCGAAAACCAAACAGGCCGGAGAGAGTTCCCTCGTCGCAGTTCCGCAGGCCAATTCGCAGCAAAGCCCGACGGTGTCAGTGATTAAGGATCAATGCTTCTACGCGGAGGATTCAGCATGGTGCGGCTCAGGTCCTGGCTTTTCGCCAGCTTTATGCTGCTGGTGGTAAGTGCGGCGGCGGCGGAGACGGACTTCGTCAAGTCGGCTTCAACCGCGGACCCCCGGCTCTCCCGTCGTGAATCGATCAGTGGGCACCGCATCTACGTCGCGGAGTTGCTCGAAAAGGTCACTGCGAAGTGGGGTGTCCCGGTTTCCGCGGAGGAAGGCGCCGGCGATTACCAGGTGACGCTGCACCTGACCGATGTCCCTCTATCGTCGGTAATGGATGGGCTGTGGTCACTCCTGAGCCGTGAGAATGCCTCCTGGAAATGGATCCGGAGTGGAGATCCGGGAGAGTACGAATACCGGCTCATCCGCCCCCTTGCCGCGCGGCAACTGCCCGGAAAGCTCCGCGCGGAGCTACAGGCGGATTTCGAGTCTCACGCTGACGCCATGCTCTCGGCGTTAGACATGACGCCCGAGGAGCAGCGGAAGCTCGCCGAGCGCGACCCTGCCGTGGCTCTCATGACCCCGGGTTCCAGGCTGCGCGATGGTCTGCAGGCATTCTCCGACTCGGTCTCTCCGGAGCAGCGTACCCGAGTTCTTCGTGGGGAGGATACGCTTACGATCCCGGTAGACCAGCTCTCGGATCAGGGCAAGTCGTTCGTACACTCCATCTGGAGCCAGAGTCAGGCACAGCGCCGCAACGCAGCCGGCGGCTGGGAGGCGGTTCCGCCTCCAGCTAATATCCGTATCTACACCAGGCCGTCTGGAGCCCGCCTCGCGCCGACGCTCTTTATCGCTCTGGATGGACTCGGGGGCTACGGATACCTCGGAGGAAACCCATTTGAGAAGCGGCAGCGTGAGAAAATGGACGCGCTCTGGATGCTCCCCGGAGATGCTGCCAGCCATCTTGTCGCACGCGCTCGAATTTCGGAGGAGCCAGCGGAGCAGGAGCGGGAACCGCGCATCTCGACGGATGATGCCCTAGCTCGGCGTCTGGATGAACTGGCGGACGCGGCCCCGCTCGATTACCTGGCTCTGCTGCCGCGGCGGCGGCACCCGGACCCGGGATCCCCACGAGCTAATGTGGTCGAGGAGTTTCTCGACCGCCTGTACCTGCAGCGGAAGTGGAGAGGCGATTTACTCCTCCTGACCTATCCCACCTGGTTCACTCTGGAGGGCGAGGAAGGGAATCCCCCCTGGTCGCTAGTCAAGAGTCTGCGTGATGCGGAGGTGGGGGCGGCGAAGGGGGAGCGGCCCGATGAGGGAACGATCGCGGAACTGCGGGCCAGAGAGAAGGAAGGCGGCGGCTGGCTGACGTTGAGACATCTCGCCTGGGCCGCTGCGACTCTCACGGAGCAGCAGCTTACTCGGCTAGCCGAGGAATTCCCGGTCATGGCGAACGTGGCGCAGGCCCGACCATTCCTGGCAGTGCTTCACCATTCGGCTCCGCTGCGCACGCGGCTTGCCTCCGCACGAGGCGTTGGCATGGAGCAGTTCCGAGCGGCGGTCGGGACCCCACTCCGGCCGGATCTGCAGCGGCTACTCTCCACTCCGGGGGGAACCGCGGTGCGGATCCGCGAGACGGAAGCGGAGGCCAATGGAGTCCCCGTACGCCGCATCTCTATCGAGATCCTGGGACGCGGCGGTAGAGTAGTGGGCGGATTCAACTTCACTCACCGGATGAGATCGGCCAAATAGCTCCCCGCGTGCTCTGGACTACTCACCGCGAGAATCTTGTCGAGCCGCGCAGATTCCTCCCGGGGAGTGCTCCTTTGGAGCCCGGAAGCGCTGCCGGAGGCAGGGCTGGAGGGTTTCACCTGTGACCACCCCTGCGAGGGGTGGTCGCTTGAGCCGCCCGGAGCGGCCCGTGAACCGTCGTCCCGCCGATGGCACCGCTTCCGGACGCGGAGCGCAGCCAACCGATGGGCACGCCCGCAGCGCCCGCTAGCGCAGGCGAAGCCGGAGCGTGAAAGGGCTGCGGAGGGCCACCCACGCGGGAGGGCCGCTCCGGGTGGGGAGGGCGCGGGGTGGATTCTCGGCGCGATGCTGATCTCGACTGACCGAGCCTTCTCCCGCCGCCGTGAGTTTGGTTGCGGCATCAGCCGCGCTGTGTAGTCCCGAAAGCCTTCGGGACGGGAATTCGGCAGCACTTCCTGCCTACCCATAAGCCCTCTGCGGTTCTGTGTCAGCAGGGCGTCACCGCCTCTGCCAGCTCTCCGCGGAGGGCGCAGGCGCAGTCGGCGTGGCCCAGGACGAAGACGCAGTCGCCCGCTTCCAGGCGGGTGTCGCCGCGGGGGACCAGCGCCTCGTCCCCGCGGCGGACGCTGACCAGCACGCAGTCGCGCGGCAGCGAGAGCTCCCGCACCTGGCGGCCGGCCGCGGGCGAGCCGGGAGTGAGGCAGACGCGGAAGAAGCGAAGGTCGCCGAGCGACTCGGAGGGCGCTCCGCCCGGCAGCTCTCCCGCGCGCGGCTCCGGCGCCGCGGCGGCGATGCGGCTGTAGGCGAGCACCACGTCGGCGCGGCGGAGCATGCCGAGCAGCCGCCCCGGGTCGCGGGGGTCGACCACCGGCAGGCGGCCCACGTCTCGCCCTTCGAGCTGGCGGACCGCCTCCGCTACCGTCTGGTCCGGGTAGCAGACCAGGAGGTCGCGAGAGCAGATCTCGCCGACCGTCGTCCCCGGGTCGCCGCCGTAGAGCGCGTCCTCGACGTCGGAGAGGGTGACGAGGCCGGAGAGGCGGCCGTCGGCGTCAGTGACGGGGAAGCCGTGCTGGTGGGTCACCTGCATCAGGGTGAAGACCTCCTCCAGCGGCAGCTCTTCCGGCACCGGGCTCGGCTCCCGGTTCATCACCTCTTCCACGCGGATGGAGGCCCAGGCGTCGCCCTCGGCGCTCTCCTGTCCGATGAACTGCTTGGCGCAGAGCTCCGCGTAGAGGCCGTTGCGGAGTAAGAGCTCGTCGTGCGTGCCGCGCTCCACCACCCGTCCCCGGTCCAGCACCAGGATCTGGTCCGCGTTCACGATGGTGCTCAGGCGGTGCGCCACCACGAAGCTGGTCCGCCCCTCCATCAGCCGGCCCAGCGCCTCCTGGATCAGCCGCTCCGACTCCGAGTCGAGCGAGGAAGTCGCCTCGTCCAGGATCAGGATGCGCGGGTCCTTCAGCAGCGCCCGCGCGATGCTGACCCGCTGCCGCTGCCCGCCGGAGAGGTGCGCGCCGCGCTCGCCGACCAGCGTGTCGTACCCCTCCGGCAGCTCCATGATGAAGTCGTGCGCGTTCGCCGCCTTTGCCGCCTGCACGATCTCCTCGTCGGTCGCGCCCCGGCGGCCGAGCGCGATGTTGTGCCGCACGCTCCCGGTGAAGAGGATCGGCTCCTGCAGCACCACGCCGACCTGCCGCCGCAGCTCCCGCAGCGGCAGCTCCCGCAGGTCGCGGCCGTCGATCCGGATCGCGCCGCCGGAGACGTCGTAGAAGCGGAGCAGCAGCTTCGTCATCGTCGTCTTGCCGGAGCCGCTCGGGCCGACGAAGGCGACCATCTGCCCCGGCTGCGCGTCGAGATCGATCTCGTGGAGGATCGGCCGCCCCTCCTCGTACTCGAACGAGACCTTCTCGAAGCGCACGTGGCCCGCCAGCCGCTCCCCCGCGGCGCCGTCTCCGCCCTCCGCCACGTCCGGCTCGGTATCGAGGATCTCGAAGACGCGGTCGACCGCCCCCATCGAGTTCTGGTAGACCTGGTTCAGCTCCGCGAAGCGGGAGAGCGGCCCGTAGAGGTAGGTGACGTAGGAGTAGAACTGCACCAGCATGCCGGCGGTGAGCTGCCCGGCCAGCACCAGCTGCCCGCCCCACCAGAGGAGCAGGATCGTCCCGGTGCCGGTCAGGAAGGTGGTGAGGAAGTTCAGCCGCGCGTTCATGGTGGTGCGGCGGACCTGCCGGTCGTAGTGCCCGCGGGTCTCGTGGACGAACTGCCGCTCGCTGGCGCGCTCCTGCGTGAACGCCTGGACCACCTGCATCCCCGCCAGCCGCTCGAAGACGGTGCCGGAGATCTCGGAGAATTTCTCCTGGATCTCCTTACTGAGCGCCCGGATCTGGGGGTTCAGCCACCGCAGCCCCGCCACGTACCCCGGCATGATCACGCACGCGATCAGCGTGAGCCGCCACTCCAGGCGCAGCAGCACCAGCACCGTGAAGGCGAGCGCCACCGTGTCGATCACCACCGAGATGACGCCGCTGCCGATCAGGTTCTGCGCCACGCTGATGTCGTTCAGCACCCGGGAGCCGATGCTGCCGACCTGGTGCGTGTCGAAGAAGCGCTGGGAGAGCCGGTGGAGGTGGGTGTAGAGATGCCGGCGGAGGTCGAAGACCACCCGATTGCCGACCCGGCTCATCAGCACCGACTCGCCGTACTGCGCCACGCAGCGGGCCAGCAGCGCGCCGATCAGGATCAGGGAGACCTGGTGCACCTGCGCCACCGCGGCCGCGCGATCGGCCCCGGTCAGCGTGTCGAGCCGCATCAGGGCGCCGTCGAGCAGCACCCCCACGCCCCACGGCGTCACGAACTGCAGCACGTACCGGGTGATCCCCAGCACCACCACCAGCGAGATCAGCCACCGGTACGGCCGCGCGTACGCCAGAAAGCGCCGCAGGTTCCGCGAGCCTTCCTCCGGGCGTTCTCCCGCCGCTTCACCGCCGCTTCCCATCGACAACCCCCTCCGGGCCGCGGATCCGGGGAGCCACCCCGACCTCAGCAGAGGTTGCCGGAAATCGCCGCACTCAAACCCGGACTCGGAAGGATGAAGGATGAGGGATGAGGGATGAGGGATGAATTCCGAACCGCTGGTCCGGTGGAGCTGATCGCTGGACGGGAGGCTGCTGCTGTCCGCCAGTTGTGCGGAGAAAGAGAACGAGAACGAGAAGGAGCCTGGTTCGGTTGGCTGCCTATCCCCCTATCCCCGTTCCCACATCCCCCCATCCCCTGAAAGGTCCGGCGGACGCGATCGCTGGACGGGAGGCTGCTGCTGTCCGCCAGGTGTCCGGAGAAAGAGAAGGAGAATGAGAAAGAGAAGGAGCCTGGTTCGGTTGGCTGCCTATCCCCTCATCCCCGTTCCCACATCCCCCCATCCCCTGAAAGGTCCGTCCTCAGAGCAGCTCGTAGATCGGGGTGCCTTCGGAGAGCGGGATGGGGCGGCCTTCTAGCGAGGGGTAGGTCATCGCCTGGGGGTCGTAGCCTAGGGCCTGGAAGACCGTGGCGTGGAGGTCGGCCGGGGTGACGGGGCGGGAGATCGGCTCGGAGGCGGTGCGGTCCGACTCGCCGACCACCTGCCCGCCGCGGATGCCGCCGCCGGCCAGCACCACGGAGTTGCACTGCGGCCAGTGGTCGCGGCCGGCGTCCGCGTTGATCTTGGGAGTGCGGCCGAAGTCGCCCATCCAGATCACCAGCGTCTCATCCAGCAGCCCGCGCTGGTCCAGGTCGTCCAGCAGCGCGGTGTAGGCCTTCTCCATCGGCGGGACCAGCCGGTCCTTGTGGCCGTTGAAGTTGTCCTTGTGGGTGTCCCAGACGATGCTCTGGCCGTTGACGGTGGTGACGAACTTCGCGCCCGCCTCGATCAGCCGCCGGGCGAGGAGGTGGGACTGGCCCCAGGTGTGGCGGCCGTAGCGGTCCCGCACGGCGTCCGGCTCCTGGGAGAGGTCGAACGCCCGCCGCACCTCCGGCGACGTGACCAGGGAGAACGCCTTCTGACTCACCACGTCCATCTCTTCGAAGGCGGGGCTGGGGATCGACCGGAGGCCCTGGTCGATCCGCTCCAGCAGCGCCTTGCGTCCCTGCATCCGCTCGGGAGTGACCCCGGCCACCAGCTCCAGGTTCGGCACCTTGAAGTCCTTGGCGTTCGGGTTGCTGTTCAGCACGAACGGGTCGTACTGCTTGCCCAGCATGCCGCCGAACTGCCCGGGCGTGATGTAGACGGTGCTGTCGCAGTGCGGCTCCGGCGTGATGACGTAGGGCGGCAGCGCGGCGGTGTAGCCGTTCTTGCGGGCGAGCCAGCCGACCAGCGTGCCGAAGCTGGGGTAGTCGTTCGAGGTGGGGTTGATCAGGGTGCTGTCGACCGGATAGGGGCGCCCCACGATCGAGTAGTACATCCCGGAGTTGTGCTGCGCCTGGGTGTGGTGGACGGTCCGGATGACGGCGTAGCGGTGCGCCATCTTCGCCAGGCCCGGCAGCAGCTCGGAGATCTCGATGCCGGAGACGTTCGTCTTGATCGGCTTGAACGGACCGCGGATCTCCTCCGGCGCGTCCGGCTTCATGTCCCAGAGGTCGATGTGGCTCGGCGCGCCGCAGTTGTAGATCAGGATGACCGACTTCGCCTTGCCGCCCCGCGCGGCGCCCGCCGCCTCCGCGCGGCCCCAGTCGGTCAGCGACAGCCCCAGCGTGCCGAGGCCGCCGACCCGCAGCACCTCCCGGCGGGTCCAGCTATCACACAGCCGCGTCTTTCCCGGAAATCTCAGCGAGAGCATCCCGTACCCCAGCTTCGCGCGCGAGCGGACAGAGGGTTAGACACCTCCGGGCCCCGCCGGTTGTAGCCGTTTTACGGCCCGCCGTTGAGGCCGCCTCTCCCCGCTGCGAACGATTAGGGCTAATTAATCGGACCCGCGAGGGAAGCCGTGGGATTATTGCATTATCGTGATCACCAGGCCTGCAGGATTACCTTGCGGCCCCACGGTTGCCCGTCTCGCGGGCGTGGTCTCGTGATCCTCCCACCGGGATTCCGGACGGTAGGCCCTACGCCGCCAGGGATCCCGCGCGAAGTCCCGGCGACGGAGTTCCGCGTTCGATGCAACCCCATCAGCTAAGCACCGCTCTGCCCACAGAGACGGCATCGCAGCCCGGCGGCAGCAGTTCCGGAGCCGAGTCGCTCGCCGGGGGCGCGTCCTCTTCGCCGGCAACCGGGCAGGGGCTACCGGTCATCATCGGCGCCGGATTTAGCGGGACCGTGACCAGCATCATGCTCTCCCGGCGCGGAGTTCCGCACCTCCTCATCGGCGCCCCGCCCAACGCCGCGCCCCGGCTGGGGGAGTCGCTGAACCTGGAAGGATCGGTGAGCGTGCTGGAGTTGCTCCCGGAGTTCTCTCAGTACTTCCTGGTCAAGAAACTGGCGGTCGGCTTCCTCGGCGACTACGCACTGACCTGCGACTTCTGCCTGGCCCGCCGCAAGTACGCTCGGAGCTTCATGAAGGCGCTCGGGTACGTCCCGCCCGGAGGCTTTCTACACCTGGAGCGCATCGGGCTGGACCGGGCGCTCTACGACTCCGCGGTCGCATCGCCGCACTGCACGGCGTTGGACGCCCAGGTCACATCGATCGATTTTGATCCCGGCACCGATCGAGTGCGGGGGGTCCGACTGAGCGACGGTCGCGTTCTGGAGCCGTGCTACGCCTTCGATGCCACGAACCAGGGGCGGGTGCTGGGCCAGGCCGCCTCCGTGGAGTGCCGGATGCTCAGCGATCTCCACCGGGTCGTGTACGCGCACTATCACTCGGACCGGGAGCCGGATCAGGCGCAGGAGACGTGGGAGCACGCCACTTACGTAGTACGTCTCCAGGAGCAGGTCGATGGCGTGGACGCCATGGCGTGGTGTATACCGCTCGGCTCCTATGTCTCCATCGGCGTCAGCTGCAATCCGGAGCGCTGCACCTGGTCCGACGAGGAAGTATTGGAGCTGGTAGAGCGCGCCTATGCTCGGCGCGGTCTACGGTACACCGACGAGTTCCACCGGCGACCGCACGTGATGTCGCTCCGGCACCGGTACTTCGCACACCGTCGAGCCTACGGCGCCAACTGGATGCTCTCCGGCCCCGCTTACTGCCAGGTCTGGTGGACCTCCGGGTCCGGCGTGGGCACGGCGCTCGCGTCGGCGCGCGTGGCGGCGGACGCGATCCGCTCACCACTCACCGTGGGGCGCGCCTACGAGAACTACATCAAGGAGCTGCTCGGCATCCACGAAACGTTCGACTGGTTCGCGAGGACGGATCCGGAGCAGTTCACGGAGCAGAACCTGTCCGATCAGTCCGATCTCTTCATCCGGACGAACGTGCGAAGGCTGGCGAAGGCCACGCTCACGCGCCCCAGCAGGGTCGGGGCGGTGTTGGGCGGCCTCTTCTTTCGGCTGAAGGGCGACTCGCTCATCCGCGGGTACTGCGACGTACGGCGCTGCGAGCTGGAGAGCCAGACCCGGTTGGTGCTCGGTGAGGCGGCGTAGCGAGGTCAAGAGTGGCGGACATAGGGGTAGCTATGGAAGAAGCGGGTAAGACAACGATTTCCCAGCTGCTGGGGATCCTGGCGGGCAAGACCCCGATCTCTCGCGGCGCGGAGCTCATCGCGCACGATGTGGTGATCCACATGGACGGTCACACGTTCTATGGGATCAACACTTGGGCTACCTGGCTCCACTACATCCGCACGCGGAACCGGGTAACCGATCTGAGCGTCGAGCTCGACCGTATGGTCACTCACAGCGACGGCACGATCACGGCCCGGGGCCGCTGGAAAGGCCGGCAGCGGGGGGAGGAGATCTTCTCCAGCGAGGTGGCTGCCCGCTACCGGGTGGTGGACGGACGTGTCGTGGAGATCTGGACCACGCGGAGCAACTACGTCTTCATGGTCGGCCCGCTCATGCAGACGCGCCCCGGACACTGGCTGATCATGCTGCACGTTTACTTCTGGGGAAAGCAAGCTAGCGGACCGGACCTCCAGGCTATCCCGGCGAGCTTAGCCGGCTCTTCACCGTCACTGAATACCTGCGACGAATCCCCTGGGGTCTAGGGACCGTAAACCCGGTGTCCCGACGGCCCTGCCAGCGGCGAAGTGGGGAGGCGCGCCGGGGCCGGGGTGACTTCGTGTCGTTCTGCGCGAACGCGGGCCGGCGACGGGAGACGGAGGAGCTATGGAGGACGCGGGACAGACCACGGTTGCCCGGTTGATCGAGATCCTGGCGGGGAGGGCCCCGATCTCCCAGGCTCCGGAAATCATAGCGCCGGACGTGGTGAGCCACATGGACGGGTTTACGTTCGGTGGGTTCCGTGCCTGGGCGAACTGGCTCTCCTACGTCCGGACGCATAGCCGGGTAGGGGCCCCGGACCTGGTGACCGACCGCCTGGTCGCCAACGAGGATGGGACGATCACCGCCTATGGCCGGTGGAAGGGCTGCCGGGACGGAGCGCCGGCGCTCTCCGGGGAAGTCTGGGCGCGCTACCGGGTGGTGGGCGGACGGATCGAGGAGATCTGGACCACGCGGACCAACTACGTCTTCGTCCTCGGCCCAATCATGGAGTCTCGCCTCGGCCTGCTCGTGGTGATGCTGCGGGTCTTCTGCTGGAGCCGGCTCGCCGGCAAGCGAGACTCCCACCCCGAGCCGGCGGCGTCGGGAGGAGCCGGGGACAGGCTCGGCTCCTGAGGGACGTCCGGCGGGAGCGGTCCGTACCTCCCGGCCGCAGCATCATTCCCGCCCGGCACGGACTGCCCGCACGCTCACCGGCACGTGCTTGTGGTAGGGCGTGCGCGCCAGCGGATCGCAGTGCTCCGTCGCCGTCAGGCGGTTGATCTGCGGGCCGAGCGGAGTGCTGCCCGCGTAGCGCATCCCGTAACCGTGCGGCAGCGTCACCATCCCCGGACGCAGCGCCTCGTCGATCTGAATCGTCACCTCGATCTCGCCAGTGTCCGAGGCGCAGACGGCGCGCGAGCCCTCTGCCAGACCGCGCGCCCGGGCGTCGTCCGGATGCATGCGCAGCGCTCCGTCCGGATCGGTCTTCCTCCACGCGGGATCGCGGTAGATCTGGTTCGCATTGTAGCTGCGCCGCTCGCCCGCGAGCAGCACCAGATCGTGGGAGTGGCTCGCCGGCGCACTCTCCAGCTCGTCGCGGAGTGCCTCGACCGCGCGGAGCATCTCCGGAATGGCGAGGTGGATACGCCGATCCGGGTGACCAAGGAACGACCAGGTGTCTGCGAATTCATGGCGCGTGACGAGCGTGCCCTCCGGACGGTCGAGAATCGCCTGGAACAGAGACCTCCCGAGCGTCAACGGATTCCCTCCCCGATGCCCCGCCCTCCTGACGGCGGCGGGCTCCCGTCGCGCCAGCTCGATGGCCAGGGCCAGCAGCGGCACCGCCGCCGCGGGCGAGGGGCACGCCGTGGAGGCCGTGCCTTCCGCCGCGGGCGCGCGGGCGCTCACCAGGGCGGGTCCGAGGGTCCGGTACGCAATCGAAGCGGCGAACGGCACGAGGCGCGGCTGGAGCGCGAGCCTGGCTCCGAGTGCCGCCAGGAAGGCGAGGGGCCGCGTCGACCTTGGCTCCGCCGCGGCGAGCCGCTCCAATACCGGGAAGGCGGCCGGGATCTCGCCCATCGCCGCCAGGAGCCGCGAGTAGATCTCGGGCTCGGGCAGCGCCTCCGCGCGCGGCGGGAAGATCGGGTGTCGCAGGTGGAACGCGTTGTCCGGGAACTCGAGGTTGAAGCCGGTGCACTCCCACTTCTCGTACTGCGAGGCGGCGGGCAGCACGTAGTGGGCGAGCCGCGCCGTCTCGGTCATCGCCACGTCCACCACGACCAGCAGCTCGAGCTTCGCGAAGGCGCGCTCGTAGGCGCCGGTATTGGCCCCGGTAAGGACCGGGTTCGCGCTGTCGACGAACAGCGCCCGCAGCCGGTCGTCGAGATCGTTGTCGATCTCGTCCGGCAGAAGGTTCGGCGGATAGAAGCCGGCGATCGGGTGCATGCGGTGACGGGCGGTCCGCGCGTCGTGGTACCGGGGGTCGCGCTCGTCGGTGTGCCCCAGGAGCGGGAGAAAGAAGGAGTGGAAGTTGTGGCCGCCCCGCTTCCCAAAGTGCCCCGTCAGGAGGAAGAGCAGCTTTTCGAGATAGGAGTTGAGCGTGCTGTGCAGGCTCTGCTGCAGCCCCAGGTCAACGCGGACACAGGCAGTGCGGGCCTTCGCGAAGGCGTGGGTGACCCGCTCCACTTCCGCTAGGGGCACGTCCGCGCGCCGGACGAACGCCTCGATCGGCACTGTGCGGAGCGTGGTCTCGACCTCGGCGAAGCCGGAGCAGCGCTCGGCGAGAAACGCACGGTCGCACAGCCCGTCGCGCAGGAGAATCGCCAGCATCGCCGCCAGCAGAAACGCATCCGTCCCGGGACGCAGCTGCAGGTGAGAGTCGGCCAGGAGCGCCGTCTCGGTGCGGCGCGGGTCGACCACCACCATCGTGCGGGCGGCGTCGTTCTTCAGCGCGCGCAGGGTGTCGCGAGCATTCGGGATGCCGTGCGCCTGAAACGGGTTGGTCCCGATGAAGAGCACCACCTCCGCGTGCTCCACGTCTTCCGTGAGGTGGCAGCGCTGATCGCCGAAGAGGCGCCCGTTGACCCAGAAGTCGCCGGTCTTCTCCTGCGCCAGGGCGCTGTAGACAAACGGGCTCCCCATCGCCCGCCGGAGCTGGCGGCTGTAGGCGGCGCCGAGATGGTTACCCTGTCCGCCCCCGCCGTAAAAGGCGAACGCGCGCCCGCCGTGCCGCCGCCGGATCTCGAGGAGGCGAGCAGCGATCTCCGCCAGCGCTTCCTCCCACCCCACGCGCACGAAGCTCCCGTCCGGCTCTCGCCGCAGGGGGTGCTCCAGCCGGTCCACGTGCTCCTGGTAAAAGGAGAGTCGCGCCGCCTTCTGGCACACGTAGCCCTTCGACACCGGATGCGCGGGATCGCCCCGGACGCTCGCGATGCGGGCTTTGTCCTCGATCTCGACGCGCAGTCCACAATTGCGTGAGCACAGGATGCAGGCAGTCTGCTCGGTGGTCATGGCTCGCTGCTTCCGGCCCTGAAGGTGGGCCGCGGACTGATATCCTACCACGCGGCGCACCGGCTAGGCGCGGCCGGCGGAACGCCGCGCCCGGAGATTGTTTCCCCGGTCGCCTCCCTCGCGGACACCCTGCGCGGAGGCGCCTGGTTGAGCAAGGCCGGCAGACGAGAGCGATGCGGCGAGAGTAAGGGGTAGGCCGTTCAGCCGTCTGGCTGCAGGGCCAGGAAACGCTTCCGTCCGAAGCTCTCTGCAGCAAACGTCCGCAGCCGGGTGCGGATGGCCACAAAAGTCTCCGGGAAATGGCTCCCATGATGGCGCTTTGCCGGCGCCGCCGGGATCTCCCAGCCTGCCTGCGCCAGAGGTGCATCTGCCGGGCACGGGAGTGGCAGCTCTCCGCCGCTTACCGTTGCCATGCCTCCGTCACGCTGACCGTACCGTGTGCGGATCTGCGCTTCGAGCTCGGGACGCCGCCCACCGGCGGCCCCGACGTTGTCCACACCCCGCGGCATCAAGGACGTGAGCCCGGTGGCGCGACGCTGGCGGCTCGACTGCCCCAAGCACCCGAACGCAAACGTAAGCCTCGGCTTCGGGCTGAAGCTCCCCACCGGAAACTACGATGCACGCGATTCCTTCCGGGACATGGCCGGCAATCGCGCGGCGCGCTACCTGGACATCTCCAGCCAGCCGCGCGACGGCGGAGTCGGCCTGATCTGCAACTTCCAGGCGTTCCACCAGATGAACGACTCCACGCTGTTCGCCTCCGGCACCTACCTGGCCAATCCACGGAATGCCAACGGCACGCCCTCGCTGATCGTCGGCCTGATGAGCGCCGGCGCTCCTCCCGGAGCACGGGTGAGCTCCGGGCGGGACCAGTACGTGCTGCTCGGCGGCGTCATCGTGCCGATCAGCGCAAAGCGGGGACTTTCCCAGAGCCTGGCTGGTAGGTTGGAGGGCATCCGGACCGACGATCTCTTCGGCGACAGTGACGGCGTCCGGTCCGCCGGCTACGCCGTCTCGATCGAGCCGACAGCTTCTCCGTGAGCGTGCCGGTGCGCGTCCATGGCAAGATCCAGGACATCGACACCACGCCCGGGCCAGACATGGGCACGCTCTCGCCCTACTCCGTGATCGTTACTTACTCCCACCGCTTCGGCGCGGGCCGTTAGAGCTTTCCCCCGCTCTCGCCGCGGCGGGAGCCCGTCTGCCGTCTCCGGCGTGACGGCTTCCGCCAGGCGGTAGTCATCCTCATCAAGAAGGAACTCAGATGTCAGGTATTCCGATCCTTCACAGTCCCCTGCACCCGGCTTCAGCCGCCGCTCCTTCCTTCGCGACGCCCTCCTCAGCCCGATGGCGCTCGATCTCTCCACGGCGGGCGCCGACCTGCTGCTGCGGGGAGCGCCCGCCGGCGCGGCGTCGAAAGGCCGCAAGAAAAAGCTCCGGAATCTGGAGCTGAACGCCGGCCGCTGGCAGACGTGGCTCACGCCTTCCGCCGCCAGGCCCCTCCCCCGCCGCCGCCCCGTCCCGGCTCTGCGGCGACCCGCAATAAGCTGCGGGAACTGCTGAGCCTGCAAGGTCAGCGGAGTGAGAGCATCCGGGCGCTGGTCGATCACTGGGACGAACAGGGCGGGCTCCGGGCGTGGACCTACCTGTATCTGGGGCAGACCGTCTCCTTCGCAGCGGCGGAGCAGGCGAAGGACTCCCGCCTCTACGGCGGCATCCACTACCCGATCGACAACGACCGGGGCCTCGAGTGCGGCCAGCACATCGCCGAGATGGTGATCGCCCGCGCCATGGCGGACGGCGCCCGCTAACGAGCGGGGCAGGTAGAGCTGCTGTGCTCACCCGCTCCCAACCGGAGGAGCGGGTGAGCACGCGGTTTGGTCACCGGCGACTAACCGGGACGACGCCAAAACTGCCACCAGGGCCGCCGAGATGGTTCTGACCTGGAAGCGAGTCCATGTAAGCGTTCTAGCTGCAGCAGCTTGTATTCGTTCGAGCCCCAGAGGCCTGGCTCGAGGTCGAGATACACCTGGGTGTCCCATCCATCCACCACCAGGCGCGATACCCAGGAGAAGACTCCGGTGACGCGGTGGAGGCCACGATTTGACTCAGCCTGCAACTCGAACGGTAGGGAGATGGAGACTCGTCTCACTTCGACGCTTCCGCGGTCCTGTGGGCCGCCTGCCACAAAAGCGGGCTCGGTTAGTACTCGGATCTCCTGAATGGACGTGCTCGGGATCTGGGCGCGCAGCATCTTCTCGATTTCCGCTCGAATTACCTGGGCCGGGTGACTGCCAAGCCAGGTAGTCCAGAGCTCCATCTGGGCGTCCAGAGGGCTGAAGTCGTCTTGCATGGATGTGGGGCTCCAGAGCCTACAGGAAGCGCACTCGCTCCGTAGTCGGCTGCGGCTGGATCGCTCTACCGGCCGACACAGAGAGCTTCTGCTTGCCTGCCGGTCAGCACCTCCCCCCGGCCCCGATACGATCCTGTCTTCCGCGAGCCGACGCGGGTGCGTGAGGAGGGCACGACCGCCCGTCCCCTGAACCACTGAGCGGGGCCAGGAAATGGCACCCGAATGCAGCAGCGGGGTGCCATGGAGCCTGGCGGCGTAGGAGACGTAGAAGAACGGAGCCTGGCCCTACCCCCGGCGGAGCGGCGCTGCGGCGACTGCGGCGCCTTCCTGCCAGGGCTCTGGCGCTTCTGCGGCTACTGCGGCGTCCGCCTGCTGCGCGACTGTGCCGGCTGCGGGGGGCTGAGCCCGCTCGACTTCCGCTTCTGCGGCCACTGCGGCACTCCCCTGGGCGAGAGCGCCGCGCTCCCCGCGCCCGCGCCTCCCGGGGCGGCCTCCCGGTCCGAGGAGCGGCGGCGGGCGACGATCCTCTTCGCCGACCTGACCGGCAGCACCGCCCTCACCGAAGCGATCGGCACGGAGAGCGCCTACCGCGTCGTCTCGCGCTGCCTGGACGGGCTCGGCCGGCTCGTCACGGAGGCGGGCGGCTACGTGGTGAAGACGCTGGGCGACGGTCTGATGGCGCTCTTCGGCGCGCCGGTGGCGCACGGCGACGACCCGCAGCGGGCCGCGACGGCCGCCCTGCGGATGCAGGAGTGGATGGAGACGTTCGCGACGGAGGTCCGGGAGCAGCACGGCCTGCCGCTGCGGCTGCGCGTGGGGATCAACTACGGGAGCGTGGTCGCCGCCCCGCTGTCCGCCGCCGGGCGGGCGCAGTACGACGTCCTGGGCGACGCCGTCAACGTGGCGCAGCGACTGGAGGCCGCCGCGGAGCCGGGGACGGTTTGCGCCAGCCGCTCGTTCTACGAGCTCACGCGCGGCCGGTTCGAGTTCGAAGACCGCGGCTCCGCCCGGGTGAAGGGGAAGTCGGAGGCGCTCCGCCTCTACCGGCTGCTCCGCGCCCGTCCCCGGGAGGCGGAGCCGCTGCCGGAGCTGCCGCTGGTGGGGCGAGACGCGGAGCTGGAGGCGATCCGGGCACAGCTCCGCCGGGTACAGGGCGGCGGCCGGGGTCTCGCGGTGCTGGAGGGCCCCGCCGGGATCGGAAAGAGCCGGCTGCTCGACGAGGTGGCCCGGGAGCTGGCGGAGCTCGGCGTGCCGGCCCTCCGCGCCTCCGGCGAGGAGTCGTCCGCGCCGTTCGCGCTCTGGCGGCGCTGGATCCTGGAGCAGACGCCGGTCGAGCCGGAGATGCCGGCCGCAGCCGCGGCGGAGGCGCTGCGGAGCCTCCTGCCGGAGGGCGACGCCGCCTGGGCGCCGTGGCTGGCGGCGCTGGCGATCGACCCCGGCGCGCTCGCCTCACTCGAGCCGGAGGCGCGGGAAGCGGTGCTGCGGGAGGCGCTGCACGCGTTCGTCCGCTTCCGGCAGGCCGGCGGACCGGCGGCGCTGCTGATCGACGAAGCCGGCGCCCTCGACGGCGCTACCCTCGCCTCCCTGCTCCGGCTCTCGGAGGCGGTGCCGGGCCTCCTGCTGCTCCTGGCCGCCCGGCACGCCTCCCAGCTCCGGGCCGCGGAGGGGTCGCTGCCGACCACGCTGCGCCTGGGCCCCCTCCCTGCCGACGCCGCCGGGGCGCTGGTGGAGCGGGCGCTTCCGGAGGTGTCGCTGCCGCCGGAGCTGCGCGACGCGGTGCTCGCCCGCGCCGGCGGCAGCCCGCTCCTCCTCGACCTAACCCTCCGCGCCGCCCGAACGGCCGCGGACCCGCTGGAGGCGCTGCGGTTGGTGCCGGACGACGCCTACGGTCTGGTCCGCGCGGAGCTGGACACTCTCTCGCCGGGTGAGCGCGCCGCCGCGGACGCCGCGGCGGTCCTGGGCCGCAGCTTCGAGGAGGACTGGCTGGCGCAGCTCGACCCGGCGATGCTGGCGGCAGTCCCGCGGCTGGAGGGCCGCTCCGTGCTGGTGGAGCAGAACCCGCCGCCCCGGCGGGAGCTGGCGTTCCGCCTCGGCGCGGTGCAGGAGGTGCTCTACGAGGGGCTCCTCTCGGATACTCGCCGCGCCACCCACGCCCGCGCCGCCGCGGTGCTCTCCGCGCGAGCCGAGGCCCGCCCGGAGCTGGCGGCCCGCGCCGCGTGGCACTGGCGCGCCGCGGAGGCGTGGGAGCCGGCGCTGCGGTGGACCCTCCGCGCGGCGGAGCAGGCCGCGTCGCTCTTCGCGCAGGAGGAGGCGCGGGCGCTCTTCGGGCACGCGCGGGAGATCGCCCACCGGCTGGAGCACCCGCGGGAAGCGGCGCGCTGCGAGCTGGAGATCGGCAACCTGGAGGCGCACGCGGCGCGCTTCCCGGAGGCGCAGGCGCGCTACGCCGAGGCGGAGCGGGCCCTCGACGGCACCGGGCCGGAGGCGGAGCTGCCGCTGGCGCGGGTGCTGCTGGCGCGGGCGCGCCTGCTCGCCCGCACGGGGGAGACCGCCGCGGCGGTGCCGCACCTAGACCGCGCGCTCGCGCTGCTGCAGGCGTGCGACGACCCCGAGGTGCGGCGGGAGCGGGTCCACGCCCTGGTGGAGCGCGCCCACGAGTGCTCCGAGCTGGGCGAGCTGGACACGGCGCAGGCGGCCGCCCGGGACGCGCTGCAGGAAGCGGAAGCCTCCGGCTGGGGCCCGGAGGAGGTCGCCGCCCGCTCCGCCCTCGGCCGGATCTGCACCCTCCAGGGCGCCTGGCCCGCCGCCGAACGCGAGCTGAGCTCCGCCGCGCGGCTCTCCGAGGAGCTCTCCGACTGGCCCGGCGCCTCCGCCTGCTGGACCAACCTCGGCGCGGCGCTGAAGTCATCCGGCCGCTGGGACGAGGCGGCGCGGGCGCTCGACCGCGCCCATGAGCTGGCGGAGCGCACCGGCGAGCGGGAGAAGGCGGCGATCATCCGCCTCAACCTCGGCACGCTCCACCTGAGCCGCGGCGACTGGCCCCAGGCGGAGACCGCTTTCCGTGAAGCGCTGGCGCGGTTCCGGGAGATGGGGCACGGCCTCGGAACCGCCGCCGCGCTCTTCAACCTGGCGGAGTGCTGCTACTGGTCGGGGGCCTCTGCCCGGGCGGCGGCCCTACTACCGGAAGCCGAGACCGCCGCGGAAGGAGTCGACTTCCCCTACCTCGGGATCCACCTGCGGACCCTCGCCGCGGAGCTGCAGCTCGCCAACGGGGCCGCCGCGGAGGCCGCAGACGCAGCCCGCAGCGCCCGGGAAGCCGCGCGAGAGCTGGGCTACCGCACCGGGGAGGGACTCGCCGGCCTCACCCTCGGCCGCGCGCTCCTGGTGAGCGGAGAGCCCGCCGCTGCCCGGGAAGCGCTCCGGGAGGCGCTGGAGCAGTTCGACGCCGGCGAAGAGCCGCTCGAGCGCGCCCGCACCCAGCTAGAGCTCGCCCGCGCCCACGCCGCGCTCGGTGAAGACGGCGCGGGGCTGGAGCAGGAAGCCGCCACCACGCTCCGCAGCCTCGGCGCCGAGCCGTGGCTCCGGCTGCCGGACGGTTGAAACCGCGGCAACCACGGCACGAAGTTTTATCCCCCGCACGGGGGACCGCCTCCGCGGACTAAGAAGGCCTGGTTTGGGCGTCCGGAGGACGCGTGGCCGCAGGCCGTCCAGCGAGGTATTTCAATGCCTCGCGGCCCACCGATGCTCCGCCTGGTTGTCCGGTTACCTGACAAGCTCCCGGCACTCCGTCGCGGCCCCGCGGACGCTCCACCGCACTATCCGGCCCCTACTTCCGCGTGCCCAGCGCCAGGCCGGCGCCGATGCCGAAGCGGGGCTCGTCGCTCAGGCCGTTGTTCGCCCACGAGATCGCCAGGTGCCAGCTCCGGGAGGCGCGATAGGACAGCGTGAGTGCCAGCGGGGTGCCGAACTCCGCGTTCATTCGGGGCCGGCCTTCGGCGATGAAGGTAAGCCGGCTGGAGATCCCCAGCTCGAACCCGGCGAACGGCTGGAACTCGTGGCGGGAGAGGCCGTCGAGCTCGTCCACGTACTGCACGCCCGCGTGCAGCGTCAGCGGCATCCGACCCGCGCGCCCCACGCTCTTCTTCGCCGCCAGGAAGCCGAGCCGCGCGTTCACGTCGCCGCCGCCGAGCTGCGTGAAGCCGACCGCCAGCGCGGGCCGGCCGCCAGTCTCCTCCTGCAGCAGGTACTTGAGCGAGCCGCCCAGCGAGGCGTCGCGTTGCCACCCCGCGACCTTCAGGTAGGTGGCGGTCAGCTCCAGGCGGGGCGTGAGGCCGTAGTCGAGGCTCCCGGAGATCCAGGTGCGGGTGGAGCGCGCCGCGGGATTGTGCTGGGGGAGCACCAGGATCGCCGGCGTGAGTTGACCCTCCGGCGGCGGCTGCGCGGCCGGATGCAGGAACAACCCGCCGGGGCCGTAGAGGCTCTGGGCGGAGGCAGGGCCGGCGCCGCCCGCCAGAAGCAGCCCTCCCGAGAGTAGTCCCACCAACCAGGCTCGTCGCATCGCGGGGCTCCCTTCTCCACGCAGCCTGCCCGGTTTCAGTCCGAAGCAGCACCCACCTGACTCTGTGTATCGCGTCTCACCGGAAGCAGCAAGGCTACCTGGAGGGCCGCACGGCACGCGGATGGCGTATCATCTCCGCGGCTCCGGTTCTCTCCTCTCTCCTCTTCCATCTCGGAACTTGCCATGACTCCTCATCCCGAAGGCGACTACCTCTTCCTGGCCGGCAGCGCGCCCTACTCCAGCGGCGTCCGCGCGGCACCCGGCTTCGAGATCGTCCACGCGACGCTGGCCCAGGCGCTGCCGTGGCGGGACGGCTTCGAGCGGATCGACACCCTGCTGCGCGAGGCGGCCCGACCGCGGGCGGCGCTCTGCGGGGTGGAGCTGCGGAGCCCGGCGCCGTTCACGCGGGAAGGGTTCCTCCAGTTCAACGCCGGCTACCGCGCCCTGCTCTCGGAGTGGGGGCTGCTGGTCGGCGACCAGAACCCGGTCGCGCGCACCAACGTGGCGCCGGCCTGGAACCCGCCGTCGGAGCCGGTGCTGCACGCCTTCTCCTACACGGTGCCGGCGGAGACCGGTCCGGGCGGCGAGACGTTCGTCGTGGCGGGCGGCGGCGACATGCGCGGCGGGCCGCTCCTGGAGGCCGCCGTCATCCGGGAGGGGGAGACTTCCGAGGAGGCGCTGCGGGAGAAAGCGGCCTACGTGCTCCGCGCCATGGAGAAGCGGCTGACCGGCCTGGGCCGCGACTGGTCCTACGTGACGATGGTCGACGTCTACACGGTGCAGCCGATGGACGCCGTCCTCGGACCCGAGCTGCTCGACCGGATCGGACCCGCCACCCGCCACGGCCTCCGCTGGTACCACACCCGCCCCCCGATCGAAGGCCTGGCGTTCGAGATGGACCTGCGCGGCGTGCGGGTGGAGCTGGTGGTGTAGGGCTCCCGAACGGGGATTTCACCACAGAGCACACGGAGCGCACAGAGGGGGCACAGAGAGGGGAACGGAGTTCTGGGCCTGGTCCGCTTTCCGAGTCGCTGCTGCGGCCCCGGTCCGAACCTGACTCACCGCAGAGGACGCGGAGAGCGCAGAGGGACGCAGAGGGAGACCAGAGAGGTTTGGACCTGCCGCGCCTCTCGAGTCCCATACAGCGACCCCGGAGTTTCTCCTTCTGGTTCCCCTCTCTGCGTCCTTTGCGCTCTCCGCGGTAAGTCCGGTTCGGTTCCTCTCTGCGTCCTTATGCGCTCTCTGCGGTGAATCCCCCTTCAGTTCCTCTCGGTGCGCTCTGTGTGCTCTGCGGTGAAATCCCGGTTCGGATCACCGCCGGGGAGGGACCGCGTAGGCCGGGCGGCAATCTTCTCTCGTGCGGAGTCGCAGGGGAGACGCATGATGAGACCGACCGGACCGATCTTTGCCGCGCTGGGAGTGGCATTCGTAACCGCGTGCGCCGCGGTGGGTGCTGCGCCGCCGAAGCCGAAGGCGGCTGCGCCGCCGGTCAACTTCGAGCGGGAGATCCGGCCGATCCTGTCGGAGAACTGCTTCACCTGCCACGGGCCGGACCCGGGCAAGCGGCAGGGGAGCCTGCGGCTCGACCGGAAGCAGGACCTCTTCACCCGCCGCGGGCCGGGCGCGCCGGTGGTGCCGGGCAAGCCGGCGGAGAGCCGGCTCTGGGTGCGGGTCGCCGCCGCCAATCCCGCGCACCAGATGCCGCCGCCCAGCTCCGGGAAGTCGCTCACCCCTCGCCAGAAGGAGCTGCTCCGCCGGTGGATCGCGCAGGGAGCGCCGTGGTCGCAGCACTGGGCGTTCGTCGCGCCGAAGCGGCCCGCCCTCCCGGTGGTGAAGAAGACGGAGTGGGTGCGGAACCCGGTCGACCGCTTCATCCTCTCCCGCCTGGAGAAGGAGCGGATGGCGCCCTCGGCGGAGGCGGACCGCGCCACGCTGCTGCGCCGGCTCTCGCTCGACCTGACCGGCCTCCCGCCGACGCCGGAAGAGGTGGACGCCTTCCTGGCCGACCGCCGCCCGGACGCCTACGAACGGCAGGTGGAGCGGCTCCTCGCCTCGCCCCACTACGGCGAGCGGTGGGCGCGCCACTGGCTCGACGCCGCCCGCTACGCCGACTCGGACGGCTTCGAGAAGGACAAGCAGCGGTGGGTCTGGTTCTACCGCGACTGGGTGATCAACGCCTTCAACCGGGACCTGCCCTACGACCGCTTCATCATCGCGCAGCTTGCGGGCGACCTGCTCCCGAACGCCACGCAGGACCAGGTGGTCGCGACCGGCTTCCTTCGCAACTCGATGATCAACGAAGAGGGCGGGGTCGATCCGGAGCAGTTCCGGATGGAGGCGATGTTCGACCGCATGGACGCGCTCGGCAAGAGCGTCCTCGGTCTCACGGTCCAGTGCGCGCAGTGCCACACGCACAAGTACGACCCGATCACGCAGGAGGAGTACTACCGGCTCTTCGCCTTCCTGAACAACAGCGACGAGGCGAACGTGGCGGTCTACACGCCACCCGCCCAGCAGAAGCGCGCGGAGATCTTCCGCCGTATGCGGGAGATCGAGGACCGGCTGAAGCATGAGACGCCGGACTGGCGGGCCCGGATGGCGACCTGGGAGCTGCAGGCGAAGCAGGGCACACCCGCGTGGGAGGTCGTGCGGCCGGAGCTCGACGCCAGCGGCGGCCAGAAGCACTACCTGCTCGACGACGGCTCGATCCTGGCGCAGGGCTACGCCCCGACGAAGCACACCACCGACTTCACGGTCCGCGTGGACGGCACCCCGATCACGGCGGTCCGCCTGGAGCTGTTGAACGACCCGAACCTGCCGCGCGGCGGACCGGGCCGCTCCATCTTCGGTCTCTCCGCGCTGACCGAATTCCGGTTGGAGGTCGCCCCCGCGGACGAGCCGGGCAAGCGCCAGCCGGTGAAGATCTCTTCCGCCTGGGCGGACGTGAACCCGGCCGAGCGGGAGCTGGAGGCGATCTTCGACGACCGCAGCAAGCGCCGCCGGGTGACCGGCCCGCTCGCTTACGCGTTGGACGGGAAGGACGAGACGGCGTGGGGGCTCGACATCGGCCCCGGCCGCAGCAACGTGCCGCGGCACGCGATCTTCCAGTTCGCGGAGCCGGTCTCCTTCCCGAAGGGCACGCTGCTCACCTTCAAGCTGACGCAGAACCATGGCGGCTGGAACAGCGACGACAACCAGAACAACAACCTGGGCCGCTTCCGCTTCTCCGTGACCCGCGCCAGCCGGTTCGTCACCGAGTCGCTCTCCGCGACGGCGCGCGCGGCGCTCTCGGTGGCGCCGGAGCAGCGCACCCCGGCGCAGCAAGCCGCGCTCTTCAGCGCCTGGCGGGAGACGGTACTGGAGTGGAAGCCGGCCAGCGAGCAGATCGAGCGGCTCTGGGGGGAGCACCCGCAGCCGTCTACCCAGCTCGTGCTGAGCGAGCGGCAGATGCGCCGGCCGACCCACCTGCTCGACCGCGGCGACTTCCTCAAGCCGGCAAAGGAAGTGCAGCCCGGCGTGCCGGAGGTGCTCCACCCGCTCCCGGCGGGCGCGGCGCCGAACCGCCTCACCTTTGCGAAGTGGCTGGTCGACCGCCGGTCGCCCACCGCCGCCCGCTCCATCGTCAACCGGGTCTGGCAGACCTACTTCGGCACCGGCCTGGTGAGCACCAGCGAGGACCTCGGCACGCAGGCGGAGCCGCCGTCCCACCCGGAGCTGCTCGACTGGCTTGCAGTGGAGCTGATGGAGCCGAGCCGGCGCGCCGCCAAGCCGTGGAGCCTGAAACACCTCCACCGGCAGATCGTGCTCTCCGCCACCTACCGGCAGTCGTCCGCCGTGACCCCGGACCGGCTGGCGAAGGATCCGGACAACCGGCTCCTCTCCCGCGGGCCGCGCTTCCGGGTGGAAGGCGAGATCGTGCGCGACATCGCCCTGGCGGCGAGCGGGCTGCTGAACCCGAAGGTCGGCGGCCCCAGCGTCTTTCCGCCCGCGCCGGAGTTCCTGTTCCAGCCGCCCACCAGCTACGGCCCGAAGGTGTGGCCGGTCTCCACCGGGCCGGACCGCTACCGGCGCGCGCTCTACACCTTCCGGTACCGCTCCGTGCCGTACCCGGTGCTGCAGACCTTCGACGCGCCGAACGGCGACGCCTCGTGCGTGCGGCGGGTGCGCTCCAACACCCCGCTCCAGGCGCTCACCACGCTGAACGAGCCGCTCTTCATGGAAGCGGCCCGCGCGCTGGCGCTCCGCACCGTGCGGGAAGGCGGGAACGACTTCAGCGGGCGGCTGGTCTACTCCTTCCGCCGGTGCACCGGGCGGGTTCCGACCGCCGCCGAGGCAAACGTGCTGAAGGACCTGCTCCGCAAGCAGACCGAGCGCTTCCGCGCGCCCGGCGCCGAGCCGTGGGCGATCGCGGCGCCGGAAGAGGCGGGCGCGCGGCCGGAGCTGCCGGCCGGCGTGACCCCGGCGGAGCTGGCGGCGTGGACCGTCGTCTCCCGCGTGCTGCTGAACCTGGACGAGACGATCACCAAGGAGTAGGGAAGCGATGAGCTGTCAGGACCACCTCTACCGCGGATCCGATCCGAAGAGCATCGCCCGCCGCTGGTTCCTCCAGCAGTGCGGGGTCGGGCTCGGGAGCATCGCGCTCGGCAGCCTGCTCCAGCGAGAGGCCGCGGCGGCGCCGGCAAAGGCGGCCGTCACCGGCCCGCTGGCGCCGAAGCAGGCGCACTACCCGGGTAAGGCGAAGAACGTCATCTTCCTCTTCATGGCCGGCGCGCCGAGCCAGATGGAGCTGTTCGACCACAAGCCGGAGCTGGCGAAGTTCGACGGGCAGCTCCCGCCCGCCGAGCTGCTGAAGGGCTACCGCGCCGCCTTCATCAATCCCAACTCCCGGCTGCTGGGACCCAAGTTCAAGTTCGCGAAGCACGGCCAGAGCGGCCAGGAGCTTTCCGAGCTGCTGCCCCACCTGGCGGGCGTGGCGGACGACATCGCCATCGTCCGCTCGATGGTGACCGACGCCTTCAACCACGCGCCGGGACAGATCCTGATGAGCACCGGCTCGCAGCAGTTCGGCCGGCCGAGCATGGGCTCCTGGGTCACTTACGGGCTCGGCAGCGAGTCGCAGGACCTGCCCGGCTTCGTCGTCTTCAGCACCGGCAGCAAGGGCCCCAGCGGCGGCAACTCCAACTGGGGCAGCGGCTTTCTGCCGACCGTCCACACCGGCGTCCAGTTCCGCACCAGCGGCGACCCGGTGCTCTACCTCTCCAACCCGCCGGGAGTCGACCGGGAGGTCCAGGACGACTCCCTCCAGGCGATCAACCAGCTCAACCGGCTGCGGCTGCAAAAGGTGCGCGACCCCGAGATCGCCACCCGGATCAACTCGTTCGAGATGGCACTGCGCATGCAGATGAGCGCGCCGGAGTTGATGGACATCTCGAAAGAGCCGAAGCACGTACTCGAGATGTACGGAGCGGAGCCGGGGAAGCCGTCGTTCGCCAACACCTGCGTCCTGGCCCGGCGGCTGGTGGAGAGCGGCGTGCGGTTCGTCCAGCTCTTTCACGAGGCGTGGGACCAGCACGGCAACCTGGTGAACGACCTGAAGAAGAACTGCAAGGATACCGACCAGGCCTGCGCGGCGCTGATCAAAGACTTGAAGCAGCGCGGCCTGCTGGACGACACGCTGGTGATCTGGGGCGGAGAGTTCGGCCGCACGCCGATGGTCCAGGGCGGCAACGACGGCCGCGACCACCACCCGAACGCCTTCACCATGTGGCTGGCGGGGGGCGGGATCAAGCCGGGCATCACGCTCGGGGAAACCGACGACCTCGGCTTCAACGCGGTGAAGGACCGGGTGCACGTCCACGACCTCCACGCCACGATCCTCCACCTGCTCGGCTTCGACCACACGAAGCTGACCTACCGCTACCAGGGCCGCGACTTCCGCCTCACCGACGTCCACGGCGAGGTGGTGAAGCAGCTCCTGGCATAATCGGAGCGGGGTGGACCGGTGGCTCGCGCCAGGGCGGTCCACCCCGCTCTCCGCGCATCCCCAGCTAGCGTGCGGGCCGGCGTGTGCGGACCCGCTCGCTCTGCCGGCTCCCGAGCACCCGCTCGGTCGGTCGGGCCGTGGGCGTGCGGGTGGTCTGTGTTCCGAACGACTGCCGCAGGCGCTGCGCCGCGAGATCTTGCGCCTGGTCGGCCTGATCCAGGACGGCCGACATCCCGAAGAACTCGTGGGTCACGCCGGGGTACGTCCGCTGCTGCACGGAGACCCCCGCCGAGCGCATCCGCTGGGCCAGCTCCTCTCCGTCGGAGCGGAGCGGGTCGATCTCCGCGTTCAGGATCGTCGTGGTCGGGAGCCGGTTCAGGTCCGCGTCCACCAGCGAGATCCAGGGGTTCTGCGCGTCGTCGGTCTCCTCCAGGTACTGGTCGAAGAACCACTGCATCATCGGCCGGTTGAGCGGCCTGGCCTCGGCATACTCGTCGTAAGACGCCGATTCGGTATCGCCATCCGCAATCGGATAGACAGCGAGGATGTGGATCGGGGGCCGGACACCCTGCTCACGCGCCCTCAGCGCAACCGCGACGGCGAGGTTACCGCCGGCGCTTTCCCCGGCCACCGCGATCCGGTTCGGATCCGCGCCCAGCTCGTCGGCGTTCTCCGTGATCCACTGGTACGCGGCGAAGGAGTCTTCGTGCGCGGTTGGGAAGCGGTGCTCCGGCGCCTGCCGGTAGGCGACGGAGACCACCATCGCCCCTGTCTTCTCCGCCAGCGCCCGCGCGGAGGGCTCATAGGTCCCCAGGTTCGCGATCGCCCACCCGCCGCCGTGGTAGTAGACGATGACCGGGAGCGGCTCCGCTGCCCCTCGCGGAGTGTAGGTGCGCACCAGCATCCCATCCTCCGGCCCTACCGGCAGCACGCGATGGCCGATCTCCACCGTCGAGGGCATCGGTGGATGCCCAGTCTTCATCAGCAGCGCGTCGACGGCGTCCGTCGCCGTGGGGGTCTCACGCGCCTGGACCGCCGTAAGCTCGGTAAGAGGCGGGGCGTGGAAAGCCTCGAGCTGTTCCACCACCGCCTGCATCTGCGGATCGATCGTCGGCGCCCACTCCGGTCTGGGCCCCGTCGGCTGGATCTGCACTGGACTGGGGTTCCGGCGCGGTGCGCCATTCCTCTGCGCCGCGGCGGGACGCGTGTACCCCAGGGCCAGAAGCGTCAGGGTTGCAGCGCCGATCAGGAAGGCGCCGCGCACGAGCTGCGAGCGTTTGAGTAGGAATGCGGTGTCCATCTGTCTCCTCCGGATCGCTGCCTCCCCGGTGAGAGCCGGCTCCGTTCTCCCGCACCCAACGGGGAGCCTTCGATACGACCGCGGTACCACGAGAACAGCTGGCAGACGCAGCGAGCGGAGCAGGCTGGGTTCCGCGCCATCACGCCCCTGCACCGGCTTCTGCCTCCTGCCACCCCCCTTTGCCCGGCCCACCATGGACCGAAACCTGGCACCTTTCCGCATTTTTCGCCCACCGCCGAGGCCGCGACTTCCGCCCCGCGGACGTGCACGGACAGGTGCTGATGAAGCCTCTCGCCGGTCGCGCGAGTTTCTCTGGTTCCGCCGGAGGCGAGCCGGGTAGCCTCGGGGATGGAGCCTCAATAGGGCTTGCCGTTCGACTGTCCGGTGCACCACGCGGCCCTGGAGTGAGGGCCCCGCTGGCGCGCCGCAGTTCTACCCGAGGAGGAACTCAGATGATGCTGCGTCGCCTGTCCATCTACACGCTCCTGGGGCTCGGGATCGGAGTTTTCGTCCCCACGGCCGCCGAGGCTGCTCCCGTAGTGGTGCGGGGCTCGGGAGACATTACCGCCGCCGTGACGGCCTTCCGCGCGGCGCTCGGGAACCCCGCGAACGGAGCGACGCCGGGAGAGCAGCCGAGCGGGCGCCGGGAGATCAACTGGGATGCTGTTCCGGCCGACGTGACGAACACCAACACCTTTCCCGCGGCGTTCTTTAACACGACCTCGACTCGCGGAGCCGTGTTCAGTCCGGCCAACGGCTTCCGGGTGAGCGACGTCAACTTCGCCGACATCAACCCGACCTACGAGGCGCAGTTCAACACGTTCAGCGCGCCCAAGAGCTTTATGGTCGTCGGGAGCAACACCTTCGACGTGGAGTTCCAGGTCGCCGGCGAGACCACGCCCGCGGCCGTCAACGGCTTCGGAGTCGTCTTCTCGGACGTGGACCGGCGCGGCTCGGCGCGCCTCGAGTTCTTTCAGGGACCGATCAGCCTCGGGGTTTTCTCGGCGCCGAGACGGAGTGACGCGAATGGGCTCTCCTTCGTGGGGGTTACCTTTTCGGAGGGGGAGCGGGTCACCCGGGTGCGCGTCACTTCCGGGGATGCGCCGCTCGCCGCGGGCCGAAACGACGTCTCCGCCGGAGGCAACCAGGACCTCGTGGTGATGGACGACTTCCTCTACGGGGAGCCGCGCGCCGACTCGGACCGCGACGGAGTGCTGGATGAGGACGACGAGCGGCCCAACTCCGATACGCGTGCCAAGGTCGACGTGAACGGGGAAGCCGTGGGCCAGACCTCGCTGGACAACCGGGTGCGATCGGACGGCTTCACGATCCAGGACCTGATCGAGGACGTGGCCAACAACTCGCAGAACCGGCGGCAGTTCATCCGTCGGCTCCAGCGGCTGGTGAACGAACTTCGGAAGGATCGGCTGATCACGCGCGCGGAGGGCAGCGCCCTCGTCCGGGCGGGTCAGCGCCGATCGTTCAACCTGTAAGGGCTGGGGGGCGACCCTCTCGCGGTGGCGGGCGTTGCGCCGGGTCTCGGAGCGTGCTAAACTGCTCTCTCCCTTTCCCGGCGGATGCCCGCCACTGCTGGTACTCAGGGTCGGCCGCAATGATCCAGGCAGCACTCACCCAGACTCCCACCTCGCTGGTCCGGCGCGCGCGCGTGGCGGACGCGGAGGCGATTCAGCGTCTCATCACGCAGTTCGCGGATCGGGACGAGATGCTGCACCGTTCCCTCGGCGAGATCTACGAGAACATCCGCGACTTCTACGTGGCGGAGAACGAGAAGGGGAGCGTCGTCGCCTGCGGCGGGCTGCACGTCTGCTGGAAGCACCTGGCGGAGATCAAGAGCCTGGCGGTCGACGAGGCGTGCCAGGGGCAGGGCTACGGCAAGCGGATCGTGCAGGCGTGCCTGGACGAGGGCCGCGAGCTGGGCCTGCAGACCGTCTTCGCGCTCACCTACAAGCCGGAGTTCTTCACCCGGATCGGCTTCCGGATCGTCGACAAGTCGGCGCTCCCGCACAAGGTCTGGAACGAGTGCATCCGCTGCCCCAAGTTCCCCGCCTGCGGCGAGATCGCCGTCGTCTACGACGTCGCCCGCCAGGCACCCCCGCCGGTGGCGCTCACGGTCCTCGGGTAAGCCCTCGGTCCGCTGCGCCCGCCTTTCTGGCGAGTTGGGCGTGGGCGCGTGGGCGGGGACCGATTCGCCCTGGAAGGGCGGAAGAGGATAGCCGGGGGTAAGCGCAGCGCAGCCCCCGGACTCGGAGCGAGTCGAGGCTCCGCCCTGGAGGGGCGGGAGAACTCCACGTGTCCGGGAGACGAGGCGGTGCGGAGTCAACTCCGCGGGTAGGTTCCGCCGGCAGTCAACTGCCGGCGATCTAAGCACGGCGGGGCTGGCGCCCCGGCGGGGCGGCGGAACCCCGCTGCCGACCCCAGCACTCACCCCCGGCTGGGTGGCTCCAGCTCACGAGAACGTGCCAGAGCCCAGGGGTCGCCAGCGAGCAAGAGTAGGAGCAGGACCTCCCGTGCGCGGAAGGTTCGGATCTCCCACTCTCCCTTGCTCCCACTCGCCCACTCAGTCCCCTACTGCGCCCCCGGCCCGGCAATGACGCGCACCGCCTGGCCCGGCTTCAGGTGCTCCTGCGCGGCGCGGTTGACCTGCTCCACCGTTACCGACCGGTAGAGCTCCCCGAACCGGTCCAGGTAGTCCGGTCCCAGGTCGTAGAACTCCATCCGCCAGAGCGCGTCGGCCAGGCCGTTGTTGGTGGCGAGAGAGACCGGGTAGCTGCCGGTGATGTAGGCGACCGCCTCCTCCACTTCCCGCTGGGTGACGCCCTGCTCCCGGATGCGGGCGATCTCCTTCTCCAGCCCTTCCAGCGCCCGGCTCGCGTTGGCGGGGTTGGTGCCAAGCGCGGCGAGCACCGGACCGGAGTAGAGGTCCGCGTCGTAGAAGCTGTAGACGTCGTACACCAGGCCCTGCTCGTCCCGGATCGTGTTGCCGAGCCGGCTGTTGAGCGCCCCGCCGCCGCCCAGGATCATGTTCATCACCTGGGTGGCGTAGAAGTCCGGATCGCTGCGGCGCAGGCCGCCGGCGTGACCCCACACGACGGAGGTCTCGCTCTTATCCGGCACCGGGATGGTGATCCGGTCGGCGCGGGCGGCTGCCGGGAGGTCGACGTTCGGGATCGCCCGCGCGGAGGCGTTGCGAGCCCAGTCGCCCAGCCGCAGCCGGAGCTGCTCCCGCACCTGGTCCGCCGTCACGTTGCCGACCACCACCAGGATCATCCGGTCCGGCCCGTACTGCTGCCGGTAGAAGTTGACGACGTCGTCACGGGTGATCGACCGCACCTGGCGCGCCGCTTCCTCCAGCGTCTCCGGCCGGAGCGGGTGGCCCTCCGGGTAGACGGCGCGGCGGAAGGCGCGCATCGCCAGCGAGCTGGGGTCGTCCGCTTCCTGCGAGAGACCGGCCAGGATCTGGCTCTTCAGCCGCTCGATCTCCTCCTCGCGGAAGGTCGGCTCCCGGAGCATGTCGCCCAGCAGGTCCATCAGCAGGTTGAAGTGCTGGCTCTGCGCCTGGCCGCCCAGGTTCACCGCCAGGTTGCCGCTGCTGGCAGTCAGGCTGGCGCCCACGTTCTCCAGCGACGTGGCGAAGTCAAGCGGCGGGCGGTCTTCCGTCCCGCGGGTCAGCAGCGCCGCGGTGATGCCCGCCAGGCCCGCCTTCCCCTTCGGCTCGAAGACCCGGCCCGCCGGCAGGCTGCCGCGCAGCGCGAAGGTGGGGCTGCTGGTGTTGTTCTGGACCACCACTTCGATGCCGTTGTCCAGCTTGAAGCGGTCGACTTTCCGCGCGACCGCGGTGCTCTTCGACGGCTTCGGCAGCGGGATCGGCCGGTCGCCGCGTCCCGGCTTGTCGACGCGCGCGGAGCTCTCCGGCACGCGCGGCGCGGGCGGCTCCTCGCCGGCGCTCTCCGCCGGGATGAAGTGGCCCACCGTCTGCGTGTCCCGCACGAAGTACTTCTGCGCCACCCGCTGGAGATCGGCCGGGGTGAGGGCGCGGATGCGGTCGAGGTAGGTGGTGAGGTACTTCCAGTCGACCGCCATCTGCCAGTAGCCGATCAGGTCGGCCAGCTCGGCCACGCTGTCGCTGCGGAAGACGAAGTCGGCCTCCAGCTTGGTCTTGGCGCGCTGCAGCTCCTGCGCCGTGACCGGCTCGTTCTTCACCCGCTCGATCTGCTCCAACAGAGCGGTCTCCAGCTTCTCCGCGGAGACGCCCGGCGCGGCCATCGCGTTGAACATAAAGAGGAACGGGTCCTTGAGGCTCGGGGCGCCGGCGCTGACGTCGGTGGCGAGCTGCGTCTCCACCAGCCCCTGGTAGAGCCGGCTGGTGCGGCCGTCGCCCAGGATCGTGCCGAGCGCGTCGAGCGCGTAGAAGTCCGGGTCCTTCGCCGCGGGGGTGCGATAGCCAATCATCGCCATCGGCAGGCTGCCGGCGCGGCGCACCGTCACCCGGCGCTCGCCCCGCTGCGGCGGCTCCTGCGTGTAGACCGGCGGCGGAGTGGGGATCGGCTTCAGCTTCCCGAAGTGCTTCCGCACCAGCTCCAGCGCCTCGTCGGTATCGAAGTCGCCGACCATCACGATCGTGGCGTTATTCGGGCCGTAGTAGCGCTTGTAGTAGTCGTAGATCTGGTCCCGGGAAACGTTCTCCACGTCGCTCCGGTAGCCGATGATCGGCCAGTGGTAGGGGTGCGCCGTGTAGGCGGTGGCCACCACCGCGTTGCGGAGCAGCTCGGACGGGTCGTTCTCCCCGCCCTCCAGCTCGCTGCGCACCACCGACATCTCGGAGTCGAGGTCGGCCTTGTCGATGCGGCTGTTGACCATCCGGTCCGCCTCGATCTGCATCGCCAGCTCGAGCCGGTCGGAGGCGAGCGTCTCCCAGTAGTTGGTCCAGTCGAAGTAGGTGCCGGCGTTGTAGTCGGCTCCGTTCACGAAGAGTGAGCGGGAGATCTCGCCCAGGCGGTACTTCTTCGTCCCCTTGAAGAGCAGGTGCTCCAGCAGATGCGAGACCCCGGTGATGCCGGTGTGCTCGTTCCGGGAGCCGACCGCGTACCAGACGGAGAAGTGGGCCACCGGCGCGGTGCGCACCTCTTTGGTGAGCACTCGCAGCCCGTTCGGGAGCACCGTCTCGCGGATGTCCCGGGTGATCGCCGCGGCCGGCGAAGCCGCCGCCTCCTGGGCCTGCGCCGCGCCCACCCCCGCGCCGCCCGCCAGCAGGGCGAGCATCGCCGAGAGCATCAGGCACGGCAGCCAGCGGAGCCTGGATCCGGATTTATGCATGGGCTTGTTCATCTTGAATAGGGCTTCTTTAGACACAGGGGGACACAGATTTCGACACAGAGCGGACACAGTGGCAGCCTCGCCGGTACCGGGTAACCCTCCACGCAAAGGACGCAGACCCTTCGGTCTGGCCTGTGGAGTGCGGTGGCTTACCACTGCTTCCCGCAGCGCGGGAATGTGGTCCCCGCACGACAGAGTCTCCTCGCAAGGGACAATCAGTTCCGTGCGGCAGCCGTTTATGTCGGATTACAGCTCCCCCGTGCCGCGGCTCAGTATACCGGATCACTTCCGCCGCCGTCGTTGACCCGGAACTAACTGAACGGGGTGGAGCAACCAAGCTGTCACCAGCAGGCATTTGCCTCGGGGTACTGGTGAATCCGTTCGTCCGGAGTCAGGAGTCTGAAGCGCCGCTCCTGTGCGGTTGCCACCAGGATGCGATCGCATGGGTCGCGATGGTGATCCGGCAGCAGCGCGGAAGCGACGACAATCTCACGGGTGATGGGCGCTTCGATCAAGCCGTGGATTTGAATGGCTCGCGTCAGCCATTCAGCGGGAGCGATCGGTAGAGACAGCTTTCCAGATCGGTGCTTCCAGGTAATCTCCCACGCAGAGATCGGTGAGAAGTAGAGCGCGTCCTTCTGCCGTGCCAGCCACTCTCTCGCGGCAGTGGAGAGCCGACTTTGATCGTCAGCCAGCCAGAGCATCGTGCACGTATCGAGAAGCAGCATTTGGCTACTCGAAGGCTTCCGGCCAATCCGACGGCGAAATCGGCGCCGTTGGGTCCTCGTGGAACTGAATGCCCATCAGGAGCGGATCACGTCGGAACGGACGGTCCGGGGAGTCCGGCTCTTCGTGCGGAGATGGTATCTCTGGCTCGGCATTCAGGGCGGCGGCGATCAGGGCCTCGGCTAATTCGTCGACACTCCTGCCTTCTCGGGCTGCTTTACGGCGCAGCCGGGCTTCAGTTTCCTGGGTGAGCGCTACCATGCTCCCACCTCCAGTCGCAAGTACTCTCTACGCGCCTCGTTACCTCTATTATGCCGAGCCAATCCGTGGCACCACAATGGTGACCAGGCGGTGATCGTCAGGGACTACCGCTCCCGGTGCGGCTGGTGATGAACCCCTCCCACAGCTGGTTCTCCACCCAGAGCTGCACCGTCACGCCGGGGCGGAGGCTGTGGAAGCCGGTCATGAAGTGGCTCTCGCCCAGGCGCTCCGTGAGCGGCTCGTCGAGGTCGGAGGAGGAGAGGACGATCGGCGTGCTCCGGAGGCGCGCCTCGTCCTCTGCCGGCAGGCCGGTCCAGTAGCCGACCCGCTCCAGCCGCCGCAGGTACCAGGGGAGCGGCCAGTAGTACTCGTCGGAGAAGACGACCTGCGCCACGGTCTGCCGCCCGGCCGAGCTGAAGGCGGCCAGCTCGTTCACCCGCTGCTCGATCTCCCGCACGCCCCGCAGCGGCTGCGCGTAGACGTACGGCCCGGCGTGGTCGTCGCGGTAGCCGAAGGTGGCGCGCTGCGACTGCCACGCCAGGTGTCCCGCTCCCGCGAGGAGCAGGAGCGCTACTGCGGCCTTAAGCGGTGCCGACCGCGGCAGCGAGAGGAGCGTCCCGGCGCCCAGCCCCGCCAGCAGCAGGAAGCCGAGGTAGAAGCTCAGCAGGTTCCACGGCGTCTTGTACGGGATCAGGCTGTAGGCGAGGGTGAGCGCGACGGTGTAGACGAGGGCGAAGCGGACGAAGCCGGGGTGCGCACCGGAGCGCTCTCGCAGCTTGCGGGAGAGAGCCGTGACGGCTCCCACCGCGGCGAGCGCGAGGACGAGCAGCTCCGTCCAGACCGGCCCATCGTGCGGGCGCTGCCAGGCGAGGAGCGAAAGGTAGTAGTGCCACGGGTGGCGGTGGAGCTCCGTCCCGCCGGCGCGGCGGAGCCAGGGGGTGTAGGTCTCGAAGTAGCCGAGCGGCCCGGCCGGGTGGGAGAGGAAGCCGGAGAGGAAGAGGTAGGCGACCGCCAGCGACGCGACCACCGCGAGCCCCAGCCGCCACTTTTCCACCTTCGCTGCGGGCAGCTCCGGACGGGCGGCGAGCCAGGCGAGCCCGAGGGCGGCGAAGGTGAGGACGGAAGTTTCCTTCGTGGCGATCACCAGCCCGGCCGCGACCGCCGCGCCGGCCAGCCAGGGCAGGCCTCCGGAGACGCGGTGCCGCCACCAGCAGCCGATCAGCGCCAGCGTGAAGCAGATGAGGGCTACTTCCTGGATGAAATAGCGGCTGTAGAAGACGAACGGCGCGGAGACGGCGGTGAGGAGCGCCGCCGCGAGCGCCCCGCCGGTGCCGAGGCCGTCCCGGAGCAGCAGGAAGAGCGGGACCATCGCCGCCCCGAGCAGTGCCAGGGCCAGGCGGTAGTCGGCCTCCTGCGTCGCCGCGAAGCTCTCCCGGCCCCGTGCGGCGAGCACCGGCAGGGCGGCGTAGTAGATCGTTGGGCCGTGGTACTCGTTCGGGTCGTACTCGTAGCGGCCATGCTCCCACAGCTCCCGCAGCTTGGCGGCGTGGACCGCCTCGTCGCCGTGGAACGGGCGGTCGCCCAGGCGCGGGAGCCGGAGCAGGAGCGCCGCCGCCAGGATGCAGAGCATGGCGGCGGCGTAGGAGAGCTTCCGGCGCATCGAGCTACTTCGCGGGAAGGCCGTAGACTTCCACCTCGGCGTACCGGTTCAGCGGGTCGCGGTAGGTGCTGCCGTTGCTGTACAGGCGCACGTAGCGGGCGGTGACGCCCTTGGCGTCGACCAGCTTCCCTTCCTGCGTCTCGAAGTACTCCCGGTCGCGGCCGAGGCCGAGGCCGGACGAGTTGTCGACGTCGTTGTTGAAGAGGGTGGTCACTCCGTCGAGGAAGTTCGGGTCGTTGGAGATCTGCACCACCACGTCGCGGAAGACGACCGGCTCGTGGTGGAAGTGCCAGAAGAGGATGTAGAAGAGCTTCGACGGCGCACCGAGGTCGATCTGAACCCACTGCGTGCGGGAGTAGAGCTCCAGCACCGAGCCGTCGACCGCTTCCTTATTGCCGTCGGTCACCAGCTCCACGCTCCCCTCGTAGGGGGCCTTGCTGGTGGTCACCTTCTTCTTCAACGCGAGATTGGTGGTCCCTTTGGGGACCAGCGGCACCGGCCGCGGGCGGCCGAGCGGCTTCTCCACGTTGGTGCCTACCGGGGCATTAGAGGGGGTGCCTGCGAACGCCGGCTTCGGCAGCGTATGCGGCAGTGGGACCATCTCGTTCTGCGCGGTTGCCGTTAGCGGCAGCACGCCGGCTCCAAAGACCGCGGCCGCCAGGAGTAGGTTACGTCTCACGAATCGTTCTCCCTGGCTCACACGCCCCACCCGCCGCGAGCATGGCGGGCGCGGAGGCGGTTCGCCTCGTCATCGTTCACGAACTGCTCGCGCTTGCCCTCCCAGGTGAGCGGGCGCCGGAGCTGCATCCCGATCGCGGCGATGGAGCAGAGGGTGGTGGCGCGGTGGGCGACCTCCACCGGCGCGCAGGTGCGGCGGCCCTTCCGAACGCAGTCGATGAAGTCGCCGGGCAGCGTCTCCCGCAGGCGCACCTTATCCCGCGGCCCGATGCGGACCTGCAGGAGGTGCTTCGGCTCCGCCTCCACCTGGTTGCGCCAGATGAAAACCTGGCCTTCCGTCCCCTCGAACGTCACGCCCATCCGGTGCTGGGGCCAATCGCTGCTCGCCGGAGAGCCGAAGCCGTCGCCGGCGCAGTCGGTCCAGTGCCAGGTGGGGCCGCCCTCGAAGGCGAAGCGCATCTGCCAGCGGTGGGGGTTGTCGAAGAGGCCGTCGGCGGGGAAGATCCCCTTCGCGTCGACCTCCACCCGGCCGGTGTAGTCGTCCAGGCCGGAGCCCTGCATGGCGCTGTCGCAGTGGTGCACGCCCCAGCCGGCGATGTAGCCGAGGCTGTAGTCGGAGATGTGGTACCACGGGTGCGACGCGATCCGGAGCGGCGTGAAGGGAGCCCACGGCGCCGGGCCGAGCCACATGTTCCAGTCGAGGCCCTCCGGCACCGGCTGCGGCGGCTGCGGGGGGCAGGTCGCGCCGGACGGGCTGCCGATCTTCACGTGCTTCAGTTCGCCGATGTAGCCGTTGCGCACCAGCTCGCAGCCGAAAAGCATCCGCTCGTCGTGCCGCTGCTGCGTGCCGTGCTGGAAGACGACTCCGTGCCGGCGGACGGCGTCGACCACGGCCTGCCCCTCCGCGATCGTCCGCGTGAGCGGCTTCTGGCAGTAGACGTGCTTGCCGGCCCGGGCGGCGGCGACTACGATGGGGGCGTGCCAGTGGTCCGGCGTGGCGATGTAGACCGCGTCGACGTCCGGCCGGGCGAGCAGCTCGCGGAAGTCGTTCACGGCGGCGCAGGTGCCCTTGCCCTGCTGCGCCTCCACCAGCGTCTTCGCTGCCTCGCGCCGCTGCCGCTGGACGTCGCAGACGCCGACGTACTGCACGTCCTCGCGCAGGAACATGTTCCACGCGAAGCCCATGCCGATCGACGCCATGTTGATCCGGTTGCTGGGAGCGGTGTTCCCGTCCCGGCCGAGGGCGCGGGCGGGGATGAACATCGGAATCGCGAGCGCGGCCCCCGCCCCGCAGGCACGGGAGAGGAGCTCTCTCCGGCTGGTCGTCTGTCTCTCCGCCATCGCTACCTCCTCACCTGCGCCGCGCGGGCGCGCAGCTCCGTCGCCTGCGTCTTCAGCTCCGCGTTCTCTACGCGCGCCAGCACCTGGTCCATCGCCTCGATCACGAGCGCGGCGTGCTCCGGCAGCAGCTTCCCGGAGATCGCGACCACCGCCGCGCCGGCTTCTTCGGCCACCCCCTCCTGTGCCAGCAGCGGCAGTGCCGTCCGCAGCGCCTCCACCGCCGGCACTCCCGTCAGGGCGGCCAGCGCCAGCCGGCGCTCGTCGTCGCGCTGCGCCAGGGCCAGCCCCTGGCGAGACATCTCCAGCCGCCGCTCGGCCGGGACCGCCGGCAGCGCCGCCATGCGGAGGTAGCCGCGCAGGGCCAGCGTGCGGTGCGTCGGGTTCGCGCTCTGCGTCAGCGAGAGCAGCGCCTCCGCCGCGTCGGGGGTCGGCCAATCGGTGAGCAGCCCCAGCGCCTCGTTTTGCAGCTCCGGGTCCGGGTCGCCGACCGCCGCCCGCACCGCCGCCAGCGCCTTCGGCCCGCCGTGCAGGGCGAGCGACCGCAGCAGGGCCGCCTTCGCCTCGCCCTTCGCTCCGCCGAGGCCGGCCAGGAGCGCGTCGGCCCACCGGTCTTTCTCCCGGGTGCGGGCGTAGACCGTGGCGAGCGCCCGCTCCGCCGACTGGATCTCCCGTGGGTCGTCCGTGCCGGTCAGCAGCTCCACCAGCGCCGGCGTCTCCGCGGTCCCGGCGGTTTCTCCCAGCGCCCGGAGCGCGGCGACCCGCAGGGCGGGCTCGTCTCCTCGGGCGGTCCGGAGCAGGAGGGGCCCCGCCGCGGCGTGGCCGCGCCGGCCGAGTGCCTCGACCGCGGCCGCGCGGCGCTTCACGTCTCCCTGTTCCACGGAGCGCAGCAGGGCGGCGTCCACCGCATCACCGGAGAGCGCGGCCAGGCTGCCGCGAGCGGCGGCGGCAAGCTCCGGATCGGTCCCGCCGGCCTCCGCAAGAAGCATCGGCACGTCGGTCTCGTCTCCCAGCCGCCCCAGGGCCTGCGCGGCGGTGAGGCGCACCGCAGGATTGCCGAGCCGCAGGGTGTCCCGCACGGCGGGCGCGGCCGCGGGATCGCCGCGGTCGGCCAGCGCGGTGATCGCCAGGGCCTGTGCCTCCGCGGGGAGTCTCCCCAGGCGAGACGCGATGGCGGTGGTGACTTCCGGGCCCGGCAACTCCCGGATCAGGAGGAGCATGGCGGCACGGCCCTCGGGATCGCCCGCGTGGAGCTGCTCCAGCAGGAGCGGCACCCCGGCGGCTCCGCGGAGCAGGATCGTCGCCCGCACCGCCGCGCGGCGCGCCGGCTGCGGCACGTCGGGCCGGCGCAAGCGCTCGTAGAGGCGCGCCGCATCCTGTCCCTCGGACTGCTCCGCGCACTTGAGCAATGCTGCCGCGAGGACCGGCGCTTCAGAAGCGGGAGCCTGATCGAGGGCGGCGGAGAGGGCGGCCGCGGCCGACGGCCCGCCGATGCTCCCCAGCGCCACGATGGCGGCGCTGCGGACGGAGGCCTCCGCGTCCCGGAGCAGCGGCGCGAGGTGCGGCACCGCGCCGCGGCTCCCGCGGTGGCCGAGCGTCTGGATCAGCTCCACGCGCGCGCCAACCGGCGCCCGTTCCAGGGCCTGAATCAGGGCGCGCTCCGCTTCGGCGCTGGGGATCCGCTCCAGGGCAAAGCAGGCCATCGGGGTCAGGACCGGATCGCCGAGCAGCTTCGCCAGGGTGGGGACGCTCGCCGCGGAGCCGACCACCGCCAGCTGGCGGCAGACGAAGTCGCGAGCGGCCGCCGTGTTCGCCGGATCGCCGAGGACCTCGAGCAGCCGCGCTTCCAGCGCCTGGCGTGCTCTCCGGTCCGCCCCGGCCCGGGTAACCGCCTCTTCGATCGGCCCCAGCGGCCGGCGGGTCATGCCCCAGTCGTAGGCCGGCAGGTAGTCCCACGGGTCGAGCGCCACCGTCACCGGCGGCTGGATCGCCGGGCCGTACTTCTGGATCAGGTGCGCGGTGAGGCCGGCGCGCTGCGCTTCCGTGAGGGCGGTGCGGTAGATCAGTACCTCGGAGACGTCGCCGTGGAAGTGACCGCGCTCCTGGCCGAGGTAGAACCGCCCTCCCAGGCGCAGCTCTTCCATCACGGTGAGGGCGTCGCTCGCGCCGCGCGCTTCCTCTTCCTGGCCGTTCACCCAGAGCCGGGAGCTGCCGCTGCCGGTGCTGAGGACCAGCACCTGTCCGCTGCCGAACGGGGCCGCGCCGGTGCGCAGGTTCGTGGCGCCGCCGCCCTTGATCCCCTCGATGTTGACCGCGTTGAAGGCGGGGGTAGCGGTGGGGCCGAGGTCGAGATTGAACCCGGTTTGGAAGTCGTCCTGGCCGGGCCGGTTCGCCGCCAGGAGCGACCGGAACTGCCCGGCGTTGGAGCGCGGCGTCACCACGAGGGCGAGCGTCCACTCCTTCGAAGCCTGCCGGAAGGCGGTGTCCCGGAGCACGTCATCCATACCGTCGAAGCGGACCGCCGGCCGGCCGCCGAGCGCCTCCGCGGCGTAGACCGGCTGCCTCGCTCCCGTGCTGGTGAGGCGCGCGGTAACGCGGCCCGCTTTACTGGCCCAGGCGGAGACGCGGCCGTCCGCGCCGGTCGTCACGGTGGCGCGGTCCGCGGCGTCGAGCCAGAGCAGCAGGTCCGGATCGGCGGCGTTCGGCGCGACCGGCGCCGCGGGCTCCTGCGCCGTCTTCACCACCTCCGGCTTGCGCGTGGTGGTGCGCGCCCCGGAAAGCGCCAGTGGGTCGAACCGGTAGGGCGACTCGCCCGCCGCCCAGGCGGTGCCGCGCAGCACCAGGAGGCGGAAGTACGGATCGTCGAAGGTCCAGGAGTAGTGGCCCGGGATCGAGTTGAAGACGCGCCCTTTGCCGACCGTGTGGGTCCAGAACATCGGGTGCGGCGCGAGCTGCCCGGTGCCGGGAGTCGCCTCCTCCGCGGTGGCGAGCACCTGCACGCGAGAGGCGTCGCCGATCAGCGGCCAGTAGCTCTCGTCTTCGAAGTGGATCCGCTCCGGGAGGCCGCGGGTGATCGGGTGGCTCGGGTCGGAGATCTTGAGGTCGAGCGGCCCGTGCCGGAAGAGGGTGCGGCCGCTCTCCCAGGCGAGGCCCAGCAGGTCGGCCAGCGGCTCCGCGTGCGGCTTCTCCGCGATGACGGCGGCGTGCAGCGCCACGAACCCGGCACCGCGGTCGAGCAGCGCCCGCAGGTCCCGCAGCTTCGCCTCGTTCCAGATCCCGCCGGTCCCCATGAAGGCGACCACCACGTCGGCCCGCCGGAGCTGCTCCGGAGTGGGCCAGTCGACCGCCGTCTCCACCCGCACCTTCGGCGCGCCCGGCCGCGGACCCGGGGGGAGATCGGAGGTCGGGCCGTAGAGCGTCACCGGCGCCGACCCGGCCTGCTCTCCCCCCAGCAGCACCTTCCAGCGCTCCATCCAGCGGGGGTAGTCGTGCTCGTGGGCTCCGTGGTCCTTGCGGTTCGCCACCAGCAGCACGTTGAGCGCGCGCAGCTCCCGGGCGGCGGGCGGCTTCGGCGCCTGGGCCAGCACCGCCTTCACCTCCGCCAGCTCCCGCCGCGGCGGCGGAACGGCCGACCACGCCGGACTGAGACCGGCTCCCACCAGGAGCAGGAAGCCGGTCCACCGCTTGCACGCGCTGCTTACACTCATGTCGCTACTCCGAGCCTTCGTATGCTTTCCGGATGCCTTCGATATCGATCTTCTTCATCGGGAACAGGGCGTTCATCGCTCGTTGGGAGCGCTCGTCGGTCGGGTCCGAGAGCATCTCCAGGACCGGCACCGGCGTCACCTGCCAGGAGAGACCGAAGCGGTCTTTCAGCCAGCCGCACACCTGCGCCTGCTCGTCGCCGCCCGGGGTGAGGCGCTCCCAGTAGTAGTCGACCTCTTCCTGCGTCTCGC
Source organism: Armatimonadota bacterium (assembly GCA_046292385.1). GTDB lineage: Bacteria > Armatimonadota > SYMT01 > SYMT01 > SYMT01 > JBKBRF01. Next base: position 43,297 of record JBKBRF010000002.1, read on the forward strand.
AGCGGATCTGGAACGAGACCGCCTCGTTGAACCGGAACTGCGGCCCGCCGTTCAGGGCGGTGAACTTCTGGCCGTCCAGCTCGAATTCCACGATCATCACCGATCCGGGCTCCCGGCCGTGGATCTCGCGCCCCGCCTCGCCGTAGGGGACGATCGAGACGATCCGCGAGTTGGGGAAGATGCCGGTGTAGAACCGGGCCGCCTCCTCGGCTTCGCTCTCGAACCAGAGGCAAGGGGTGATGCTTCGACTCAGTGGCATGACGCTCCTCCGCAATGACGTGACCGCGGCCGGATTTGGCCGGGCTCCGTAGTGAGTCGCGCGGCCGTTCCGGTTTTCGACAACTTCAACGGGCGACTGTCGATAACTGCCGAAGCAGCGTCTCCGCGCAGGTCTCCGCGAAGATCGGGTCGTTAATGTTGCAGTCGAGCTCTACCACCTCCACGTTCGGGTTCAGTCCCGCCTTCAACGCCGCGTAGAGCGCCCCGTCCGCCTCGGGAGACCAGAACGGCCCGCCCGGGGAGTCGATCATGCTCACGCCGCGGGCGGGCAGGACCACCGTCACCGGCCCCGTGCTCGCGTTCAGCTTGCCGGCGATGATCTCGCCCAGGCGGCGGTTCTCCTCCGCGTCGGTGCGCATCAGCGTCACGTTCGGGTTGTGCGGGTAGAAGGTCCGCCCCTGGAAACGGGCCGGGACCGTCTCCGGCGCGCCGAAGTTGACCATGTCGAGGCAGCCGGGCGCCACCACCGCCGGCACCCCGCGCCGCGCGGCGGCCTCCAGGCGCGCGGGCCCCGCGGCGAAGACGCCGCCGACCAACTCGTCGGCCCACTCGGTCGTCGTGAGGTCGAGCACCCCCGCAACCTGCCCGGAGTCGATCAGCGCCTCCATGGTCCGGCCGCCCTGGCCGGTGCAGTGGAAAACGAGCACCTCGTAGCCGCGCTCCTCCAGGATCGCCCGGGCGCGCTCCACGGCCGGGGTGGTGTTGCCGAACATCGAAGCGGCGATGAGCGGCCGGTCGGCGCCGCGGGGAACCTCCGTCTCGACCATCCCGCAGACCGCCCCCGCCGCGCGGGCGAAGACGCCGCGGCTGATCCGGTTGAGGCCCGCCACGTCGACGATGGACGGGATCATCACGATGTCGTGGACCCCGACGTAGCCGGAGACGTCGCCGCCGGCCACGGTGGAGACCATCACCTTCGGCACGCCGAGCGGCAGCGCGCGCATGGCGGCGCAGGCGACCGAGCTGCCGCCGCTGCCGCCGAGCGCGAGGACGCCGTCGAATCGGCCCTCCGCGTGGAGCTTCGGCAGCAGCGCGGCCGCGCCCCGGCTCATCACCGCCACCGCCTCACCGCGGTCCTTGCGCGCGGCCAGCTCCGATAGCTCCGCCCCGGCGGCCCGGGCCACTTCCTCGCGGGACACGTCCGGGGGAATCTGCGCGTCTCCCAGCACGCCGACGTCGATCAGGAGCGTCCGGTGACCGCGCGCCTCGATCTGCTCCTTGACGAAGCGGTACTCCGCGCCCTTGGTGTCGAGCGCGCCGATCAGGGCTACCGTCGCCATCTCAGCCCTCCCTCCGCGCGCGCTGCAGCCGGGTAAAGCTGCGCGTCTGCTCCGTGATCGCTCGCTCCGCCGGCAGCCGCTCCATGGAGCTGGCGCCGTAGAAGCCGGCGACGCCGGGGCACCGCGCCAGGATGTAGGCGGCGTCGTCCGGCTCCGCTATCGGGCCGCCGTGGCAGAGGACCAGGATCTCGCCGCGGACCTCCCGCGCTGCGGCGGCGATCGCGTTGATCTCGGTGACGCACTGGTCCAGGCTCTTCGCCGTCTGCGCCCCGATCGTCCCGGAAGTGGTGAGCCCCATGTGCGCGACCAGGATGTCCGCCCCCGCCTCCGCCATCTGCCGGGCCTGGTCTGGATCGAAGACGTAGGGCGTGGTGAGGAGGTCGAGGTCCCGCGCCGCGGCGACGCATTCCACCTCCAGGCCGTAGCCCATCCCGGTCTCCTCCAGGTTGGCGCGGAAGGTGCCGTCGATCAGCCCGACCGTCGGGAAGTTCTGGATCCCCGCGAAGCCCATCGACTTCAGCTCCCGCAGGAAGTGGTCGCGGAGCATGAACGGGTCGGTGGCGCAGACGCCCGCCAGCACCGGGGTGTGCTTTACCGCGGTCAGCACCTCGTATCCCATCTCCTTCACGATCTGGTTGGCGTTGCCGTACGGCATCATCCCGGTCAGGGAGCCGCGGCCCGCCATGCGGTAGCGTCCGGAGTTGTAGATCACGATCAGGTCGATGCCGCCGGCCTCCTCGCACTTGGCGCTGATGCCGGTGCCGGCCCCGCCGCCGACGATCACCTCTCCGCGGGCGGCCTTCTCCTGGAGACGATCCAGGATCTCTTCTCGGTTCGGGTGGGACATCCGGGTCCTCTCGCTTCCGGCGGGGATGCCGTCGTCGCCCCGCCGCATGGAGACCGTTCCACGGCCGGAGGGGAAGACTCCTCGTTCGGCTGCGGGCGGCGCCAAGTTCGGTATAGCACCCGACCACGGTGCGGGGGCCGGGTCTAAGGTCCCGGGTTCGCCTTGCAAACAGGCCTATCTTCGCTTGCCTCGCTGCTCACGACGACCCCTTATCAGCTCCGGCGCTAGTGTGATACTATTGCGTTACCGGCAGTCGAGCGCGGTGCGAGTGGAGAGCGGAGCGGTATGCCCGGGGGCGCCTCGATTGATGGAGCATTGGTGCTGCGCGCCGCTCTTCCGGTTCTCGCCGCTCTCGCAGGTGCATTGGCAGGGGCGCTGACCGCCCGCCGCGGCGGCTCCGTCGTCTCGCCTCTGGTCCACTTCGCGGCCGGCGCCTTCCTCGCCCTGGCGCTGCTCCTGCTGCTGCCGGACGGAGCCGCCCACGCCGGCTGGCCGGCCGCGATTCTCGCGGCGGTGGTGGGGGCCGGCGCCTGCCACCTTCTCGCACGCCGCACCGGCGCTTCCTGTCCCGCCTGCCCGACCGGCGTGGAGATGCTCACGCACCAGGAGGTGGTGGTGCCGCTGCTCGCCTTCGTGGCGCTGCACAGCGTGCTCGACGGCCTCCCCCTCGTCTCCGGCGATCACCACCACCACGAGTCGCTCGTCGCCGCCGCGATCCTGCTCCACAAGCTGCCGGAAGGGCTGGCGGTCTCCGCCCTGCTCCGCGCCTCCGGCAGCTCCGCCGCCCGGGCGTTCCTGCTCACCGCGGCGGTGGAGGCGTGCACCTTCCTGGGGGTGCTGCTCGGCCTGGCGCTGGGTCAGGTCAGCAGCCTCTGGCTCGGCCTCGCGGTGGCCGGAGTCGCGGGCAGCTTCCTCTACGTGGCGGGGCTGGCGCTGGTCGACGTGGGCCGGTCTGCCCGACCGAGCCAGAACCGGGCGGCGGCGGCGCTGGGCGCGATCGTCGTGATGGCAGCTCGCCTGGCGCTCGGGTAAGCTTTCCCTGTGGCTCCATTCTCCCGCCCCTCCAGGGCGGGCCCCCGTGCTGGCGAGGAGTCCGGGGGCTGCGCTGCGCTGACCCCCGGCTACCGTCTCTCGCCCTTCCAGGGCGACGGGAAGTCGGAGTGGCCCGCGACGGATCGCCGGCTGGCGTGGAGTACTGCGAGAGGTGCCGATGGAGAAGCGCAGACGCAAGACCTGGCTGTGGGTGGGAGGCGGCCTGTTCGGGCTGCTGCTCGCCCTCCTCGTGGGTGGGTTTGGCTACTGGCAGTACGCGGCCGCGGTCCCGGAATTCAGGCTTCCGCCGGATACCCTGCCGGCACCTCGCGGCTACCTCCAGGGCCGGGCCGCCTCCCAGGAGCTTCTCCGGAGCCGGTCGAGGGTTCCGAACACCTGGCCGAACGGCTCTACGACCGAGCTGGAGGCGGCAGTCGCTCCGGTCCGGCCGGCCCTGCAGCGGCTGCGGGCGTCGTTCGGCGAGGAGTGGCGCGTCCCAACTTCCATCCTTACCGCGGCGCGGTTTCAGGATTACGGCGCCTTTCGGGAAGCGGCGCGCTGCTTCACCGTCGAGGCAATCCTCGCGGAGCGACGGGGGGATCACGATGCGGCGCTGCAGCACCGGATCGACGCGCTGGAGCTGGGGGTGCGTCTCCGCCGGGGCGACGGCATCATGGGGATCCTGGTCGGGGGAGCAGTTAACGCTATCGGCGTCGCAGGTATCGAGACGCTGCCGGAGCGCGCCTCACCGGCTGCTCTGGAGACGGCGCTCACCCGGCTTCGCCGGATCGAGGCGGATTGGCCGTCCCTCCACCAGTCGCTGGAGATCGAAGCACTCGTCGCCCGCGCGGACCTGGCGCGGTACCTGCACGAGCTAAATGCCCGGTCGCTTCCGCAGCAGTGGCAGGCGCTGGACGACCTCGGTGACTTCGGGTCCGGCGAGAAGCTGCGGCTGCTCCTCACGCCGCGCCGGGCCGCGGCAGCCCGGGTCGACGCTTACTATCGGGCCAGCGTCGCGGAGCTGATGAAGCCGCCGGGCACCCGCGTAAAGGTGTCCGTCCCGGACGATCCGTGGGTGAAACGCTTTTGCACCGTGCTCCCCGCAGCCTACGGCACCCGCGACCGGTCCCAGGTCGCGCTGCTCGTCGGGGCGCTCGCGGTGGAGCGGTGGCAGCGGGAGCACGGTCGCTACCCGCGCTCTATGGAGGAGCTGAGCGGGAAGTGGCTTCCGGAAGCGCCGGTAGACGCGTGGGAACGCCCGCTGGTCTACCGCCTGCGGAACGGCCGCCCGCTCCTCTACAGCCTGGGGCCGGACGGTATCGATGACGGCGGGCGCAGCCTGCCGCCCGGCGGGCACCTGGATGACGGTGCCCGCGGCGACCTCGCGTGGGGACAGCTCTCGCCGCGCCGGGGTGGATCCGGTTCTTAACCCCAGACAGCACGGGCGGAACGAGCTCGCTGAAGAATGGTGCGAGCCCACCCCGCCCGTAGAGGCTGCGAGGAGCAGTGTGGACCGGGTCCTAGCCCAGCAGGTCGTCGTCCGCGTAGAGGCCCTTGCCGCCCGGCTCTACCTCGTCCTCGTCCGCGATGATGATGTTCGCGGGGGTGAAGAGGAAGACTTTGTCCCCCACCCGCTCGTAGAAGCCGTTCAGGGCGTAGGTGACGCCGCTGATGAAGTCGATCACGCGGCGCGCCAGCTCGTCGTCCGCCTTCTCCAGGTTCACGATCACCGGCCGGCGCTCTTTCAGGTCTTCCGCGGCGCGCTGGGCGTCCAGCAGCGTGCGGGGAGCCCGCTTGGAGATCTGACTGCCGCGGTGGGCGTGCACCTGCAGCAGCGTGCCGTTCGGCTGCGCCTTCTGGCTGCGGTTCACGCGCGGCGCGGCCGGCTCGTGGCGAGACGGAGGCGCGGGCGCGAAGCCTTCCTCTTCCTCCTCCTCGACCTCTTCGCCGAACCACTTATCGCGCAGCCGCGCGATCCAGCTATCCTGCTCTTCGTACTCTTCTTCTTCGACTTTCAGCCTTCTGCTCATCCCGCACTCCTCCTGGGACCGAAAATGCCGGTCCCGACCCGGACCATGGTGGAGCCTTCTTCGATCGCCGTCTCGAAGTCGCCGCTCATCCCCATGGAAAGCGTCTGCCGGCACTCTTCCGGCAGCTTTCGGAACAGCTCCGCCAGGAGCCGGAAGCTCGCGCGCGCGGCGTCCGCGTCTCCGGTGAGCGGTCCCATCCCCATCAGGCCTCGCAGGCGCAGCCCGGGAACGGGGGCCACCTGCTCCGCCAGCGCCAGCGCCTGCGCCGGCTCCACTCCAAACTTGCTCGCCTCGCCGGCGGCGTTCACTTCCAGCAGCACGTCCAGCGTGCGCCCCAACGCCTCCGCCCGCCGTCCCAGCGCCTGCGCCAGCGCCAGGCTGTCGACGCACTGCACCACCTCGAAGAGCGCGGCGGCCTTGCCCGCCTTGTTGCGCTGCAGGTGCCCGATGAAGTGCCGGACCGCGTCGATCTCTCCCAGGGCGGCCCACTTCGCCTCGGCTTCCTGGACGTAGTTCTCTCCCAGGTGCCGCACGCCGGCCGCCAGCGCCTGCCGGACCGCCTCCGGCGGCTGCGTCTTGGAGACCGCCACCAGGGTGATGCCGGCGGGGTCCCGGCCGGCCCGCTCCGCGGCGCGCGCGATGCGCTGCCGCACGACGTTAAGATTCTCGGCAACAGTCGTCACAGGCGTCAGACCAGTTCGTGTTTGATTCCGGACAGAAGCTCCGGCGGGGGTGAAAGGGACGATTCCGCCCGGATTATACGGGGCGGGGCAGGCGCTCACAAGCGCCCTGCCGCCGCCCCGGCGGGCAGCGTCGCGGGTGCCGCGGGGAGAGATTGACGCAACCCCCGGGTGAATTCCGGGTTAATAAGGGTAGAGGGAGGCCTATGAGCAGCATTGCGGAACGCGGTAGTGGCACGGGTGGGGACGCACAGAACGTTTTCGAGATGGCGCAGTCGCAGCTGGACCGGATCGCGGACACGATCCGGCTCGACCCCGACATGCGGGAGGTGCTGCGCCACCCGCGGCGGGAGCTGACGGTCAACTTCCCGGTGCGGATGGACGACGGCACGATCCGGATCTTCACTGGGCACCGGGTGCAGCACAACTTCAGCCTGGGGCCCAGCAAGGGCGGCATCCGCTACAGTGCGGAGGTCGACCTGGACGAGGTGCGCGCGCTGGCGATGTGGATGACCTGGAAGTGCGCCATCGTCGGGCTGCCGTACGGCGGGGCGAAGGGCGGGGTCAAGGTCGACCCGCGGACGCTCTCCCAGCGGGAGCTGGAGAACCTGACGCGCCGCTTCGCCAGCGAGATCTCGATCGTGATGGGGCCGGAGGGCGACATCCCGGCGCCGGACATGGGCACCAACTCGCAGGTGATGGCGTGGATGATGGACACCTACTCCATGCACCGCGGCTACAGCGTCACCGGCGTGGTGACCGGTAAGCCGCCCTCCATCGGCGGGAGCGAGGGCCGGGTAGAGGCGACCGGCCGCGGGGTGACGCTCATCACCGGCATGGCGTGCCGCAAGCTGGGCCGCCCGCTCGCCGGCGCCACCGTGGCGGTGCAGGGCTACGGCAATGTCGGCTCGGTCGCCGCCCGGCTGCTGGCGCGCTCCGGCGCCCGCGTGGTGGCGGTCAGCGACGTCACCAACGGCCTCTACCGCCCGACCGGCCTCGACCTGGAGGAGGTCGACGCCTACCGGGTCGACCACCAGGACCTGGCCGGCTGCCCCGCCGGGGACACGATCTCCAACGAGGAGCTGCTGGAGCTGCCGGTCGACATCCTGGTCCCCGCCGCCACGGAGCGGCAGATCACGGAAGCGAACGCGGACCGTATCCGCGCGCGGCTGGTCGTCGAAGGGGCGAACGGCCCCACCACCCCGGCGGCGGACCGCATCCTGCAGGAGAACGGCATCTTCGTGGTGCCGGACGTGCTGGCGAACGCGGGCGGCGTGATCGTGAGCTACTTCGAGTGGGTGCAGGACCTCTCCGCCTTCTTCTGGAGCGAGAGCGAGGTGAACCAGCGGCTGGAAGAGCTGCTGAACCGCGCCTTCGCCGTGGTGTGGGATGCCACCGAGCGCTACGGCACCGACATGCGCATGGGCGCCTACGCCGTCGGCGTCAGCCGCGTCGCGGAAGCGACCCGGATCCGAGGGATCTACCCATAGAGAGCAGCGGCGAGGCGTAGGGGCGCCCACTTGCGCCCGAGGGGCGGTAACTACCTTCAGGAGTTCCTTGCCTCCGCCGCCTGTTGCAGCGCCTGGATGGCCGACGCGATGTAGGAGTCGAATCCTTCCCGCTCGTCATCCAGGCGCCGCCATCGCTCGGCCGCACGAAGCACGGCGGGCAGGAGGCCGGGGTCCCCCAGCTCCTCAGCAGCGATGAAGTAGCACGGCGAGATCTGCGGATCGTTCCGCAGCAGCTCATCCAGTCGCGGTGCCAGGTCCGGGTCGCCCAGGAGCGCGAGCCCTTCTGCGGCTTCACCGCGCACGTCGGGGTTCGGATCGTCGAGCGCCTCCCAGAGGCGCCTTCGGACTTCCGGGGTGTCGTGGCCGCCCTGGTGCAGTCCGAAGGTAGCCCAATCGCGCACGTCGTCGGCCGGATCGTCCATCAAGCGCAGCAAGGTCTGGCAGACCTGGCCCCGGTAGGCAGCAGCTTCCGGATCTTCCCACCCGGACTCGTAGAACGAGCCGAGGGCAAACGCCACCCCGTGGCGGATCTCTTCCGAAGGATCGAACGCTGCCCGGCAGAGCGCCGGGATGGTGGAGGGCACTGCCTGGTGGCCCAGGGCATAAGCCGCCGCCGCCCGCACCTCTTCCGTCGGGTCGGACTGCAGGAGCTGGACCAGGAGCGGCACTCCGTCCGGTTAGGGCCCCGGGTGGGACTCGCCCTCCGCCGGGGGCCGGTCGCCCACCTGTCCCAGCACGCAGCAGGCCATCTCCCGAATCCGGGGATGGGGGTCGCGCGCGAGCTCCAATGCGCTCTCCAGGGCGGGTCGTCCCAGCCGGTGGAGTGCGGACGCCGCCTCGTACCGGCGGTCTTCATCCTCCTCCATCAGCTGGGCGACCCACCGTTGCAGCGTCTGCTCGTCGTCAGTCGGATCGCTCATCGGCCTCCATCCTGTTCTTCCGAAGCGTCTCCTCCCTCTCATTATGCAAGTCAGGGCATGGCGGGGGAAGATCGCCCCTCTGGAAGGGAGCGGCGAGGCGCCGCGGGAACCTTCAGCCTGATCCGGGCAGGACGGGGTGAGACCCCACCGCCGGGCGGGAGACGGACCCGACTACAGGGGGGAGAGACGACCCATGTTCACGCGCTACGAGCCCCGGCCGCTGGCCTTCCTCGGAGTGGAGGAGGTCGCCGGGTACCGCCTCAAGCGGTACGGCATCCGCTGGGGGGAGGCGCCGCTGGAGTGGGCGAGGTTCGAAGACGGCTGGCGCCAGGCGATCGCCGTTCTGCCGCAGCCGGCAGTGACGGAGGCCCGGCCCGGAGTGGGGTTCGCGATCCTGCACCAGGGGCGCACCGGCGACTACCTGGTGCTCGGCTGGTGGGACCACGAGAACGATCTGCCGGTGCGCGTCTTCGTGCGGGACGCGGAGGGCTGGAGACCGGCAGCCGGCGAGTCGTTCTGCGTCTGGGACCTGCGGGTGCTCTGGTGGGAGCGCGAAGCCTACGTCGCCACGCTCCTCTCGGGCCGCCGGAACAGCCTGGACGACTACCTCCGGATGACGCTAGACGGCGACGCCTGACGCCACCGCCAATCCGTGTCAACTAAGGGGTACGCTGGATTGATGGGCCGCTTTCGCCTCGGACTAAAGTCGAGGTTACACGGAGCGAAGCCCGCCTGCGCGGGCTGAGAACTCCACTGAAAAACGTGTCAGTGACTTCCTGCAACCCCTTAGCATGCCAGGCGACCCCCTAGACCCTAACCCCTAGATCCTAACCCTGGCTACGCCAGCCCGATCTCCCGCAGGCGCTGGAGCAGGTAGTCGCCGGCGGTGATCTCCGGATAGCGCCGCTCGCCGCCGCTGCGGGCGATGCAGCCGGGGAGGGGGCCGACGCTCACTTCCGGGCGGGCGTGGGCGAAGAACGGCATGGACAAGCGCCGCTCCCGGGAGCTGCCCGGGTTCACCACCCGGTGGGTGGTGCTGCGCAGCACCCCGTTGGTGGCGTTCTGCAGCATGTCGCCGGCGTCGACGATGATCTGTCCCGGCACCGCCTCCACCGCCAGCCACTCTCCCTCGCGCGTCAGGAGCTCCAGGCCGCCGGCGGTCGCCTCGCAGAGGAGCGTGATCAGGTTGATATCCTCGTGCGGCGCGGCGCGCATGCTGGCGGGGTCGGCGTCCGGCGGGACCGGCGGGTAGTGGATGATCCGGAGGATCGAGTTGCCGTCTCGCGCCATCTCCCGGAAGCGGTCCCGCGGCTCGTCCAGGTAGAGCGCCACCAGCTCGAGCAGGCGCAGGGCGCAGGCGTCGATCTGCCGGTACAGCTCTCGCAGGGCGGCGTCGAACCCGGGTGCGTCTTCCGGCGTGGGCCAGATGTTGGCCGGATAGACCGTCTCCAGCGGGTGTCCCGGCGGGAGATCGCGGCCCACGTGCCAGAACTCCTTCAGGTCGGGCGCCGGGTGGTCTCTGGCGTGCTCCCGGCCGAAGCTGGTAAAGCCCCGCTGGCCCTTTCCCTGCGGGTCCTCATAGCGGCGCTTCCGCTCTTCCGGCAGGGTGAAGAACGCCTCCACGGCCGCGTAGCTGCGGCGGATCAGCTCCGAGTCGACTCCGTGCCGCTCCACGGCGAAGAAGCCGAGCTCGGTGAGGGCCCTGCCGGCGAGCTCCGCCAGCCGGCGCTCCTCCGCGGAGCCGGGCACGGCGGCGGAGAGGTCGAGGAGAGGAAGGCTCTGCGGCGGCATGGGGCTCCGGGAATCTGCGGCGTAATGGCGGAGGGGGGAAGCCGTTGTTAATCTGAGACTAACGGTCCGCCCTCGGAAGGCTTTCCGGGGAGACGCGGTCGAGAGGAAAGCTGATGCGCCTGCGGCTCTTTCCGGTATTGACGGCCCTCTTCGTGGGGCTGCCGCTGATCGACGTGGTCGTGCTCGTCTTCCTGGGTCAGTATCTCACCTTCTGGCCCACGGTAGCGTCGGTGCTGCTGAGCGGAGTCCTGGGGGCGTGGCTGGCAAAGCAGCAGGGGCTCTCCGTCTGGCGCGGCATCCAGCGCGACCTCTCCGCCGGGCAGGTGCCGGCGCAGGGGCTGATCGACGCCGTCTTCATCCTGATCGCCGGCGGCATGCTGATGACGCCGGGCTTCCTCACCGACATCGTCGGCCTCGCCCTCCTCCTCCCCCCGGTGCGCCAGCCGCTCAAGCGCTACCTCCGCGCCCGCCTGGAACGAGCGGTCACCGTCCGCTACATCGGCCCCAACCTACCGGGGGTCTGAGGCGCGAGTGTAAGAAAAGGGGATAGGGGGATGGATTGGAGATATGGGGATGAAGATGATGGGTGCGCCTGACGCAGCGCTGCTGCGGCCCCGTATCTCAACATCGACCGCGGGATCGCCTCACAAGTTTGCGCTGGGGCTGTAGAAGCGGATTGGACTAAGACATCCCCTTATCCCCCTAAATCCCCTTATCTCCTTTCTTACACATCACTCCTTCAGATCGGCGAGCGCTTCCGGGAGGGTGCGGTGGAGGAGGAGGCGGCGCGAGAGGCCGGTGGCCTGGAAAAGGCGGACCAGCCGTTCTTTGGGGGTCACCACCGCCAGGCGGTTCGGGAGGCGGCCGGAGGCCTGCAGCAGGATCCCCATGCCGCGGGAATCGATGTAGTCCGCGTAGGAGAGATCGACGACCAGCGCGGACGGGCTGCGGGCGAGCACTTCGTCCATTCGCGCCTGGAGCTCCGGGGCGGTGCTGACGTCCAGCTCTCCCTCCACGCGCAGGACCGGGATGCCCTCGCGCTCCTGAACCCGTACCGCGAGCGGCGAGTCGCCGATGCCGGCGATGCTGTTTAGCAGCTCCTCTTCCCGCGCCTGGACCGGATCGTCTTCTTCCGGCAGCGCGCGCATCTCTTCCATCAAGCGGCTCAACGGGTCCATAGGGAGGGTCCTCTCTCGGCGGAAATAGGAGTCGGGCGGCGGGGGTGCTGCTCGGCCGCCGGCCCGGCACCCGGGCGGGCAAGCAGCGGGGTCGGCATCAAGTCTTTTTCCCGCGGCTCCGCACACTCAATCCAGAAATCTCGCGCAGGGCGCCTTCTCCGGCCCGGGGAGTGGTAAACCGGCGGCGCCTGGGTATCTCGGTAGCAGAGGGGCGAGCACGAGAATCACGACCTGGAGTGCGGAGGGAGACCGGAATGAGAACGATGCGCAGGGAGCTGGACGAGCGGCTCAGCCGGGCCGCCGCGCGGTCGGAGAGCGAGGAAGCGAACCCGCCCGCGCCGCAGGGCTGGAAAGACCTCTTGAAGGGGCTTCTGGCAGTCCACGTCGCCCGGTCGGCGCAGCGGGTCCTGCACGCTCAGGCAGAGCGCCCGCTGGCCGGAAGGCGCGGCGGCGCCGCGAGCAGCGTCATCGCGCCGCCCACCATCGTGCAGGCGCCGGTGGACGGCCGCGCCCGCGGGGAGGACGGAGCCGCCCGCGAGGCACGCCGCGGCGACCGCGCCGGGGCGGCGGCGGAGGGCGCGCCGCAAGGAGTTTTCGCCATCGCCAAACGGACCTGGAGCGAGTTCACGGCAGACAACGGGACGCTGATGGCCTCCTCGGTGGCGTTCTGGCTGGTGCTCTCCCTGATTCCGCTGGTGGCGGTAGCGGTGGCGATCTTCGCCTACGCCATGGGAGAAGCCCAGGCGCGGCAGTCGGTGCTCGAGTTCACCTCGCAGTTTCTGCAGGGGCAGCGGGAGCTGGTTTCCAACGCGATCGACGGGGTCTACGAAGCGCGGCAGACGATCGGGATCGTCGCCATCGCCACGCTGCTCTTTACCGCCTCCTCCGGGTTCGCCACGCTGGAGACGGCGATCAACGCCACCTGGCAGACGCCCAACCGCAGCTTCCTCATGAACAAGGTCTTCGCGTTCGGGATGATGCTGCTCGTCGGCGCGCTCTTCGTCACCTCGCTGGCGATCACCGCCGCCGTGCAGTGGGCCGGGGACGTTTCGTGGCTGGCCTGGCTGGAGCAAAGCTACGCGCTCAGGGCGGTCGGTCTGCTCCTGCCGATCGCGATCTCCGGCCTGATGTTCACCTTCATCTACAAGCTCTATCCGAACGCGAGGGTGGGCTGGAAGCCGGCCCTGATCGCCGGCTTCGTCACGGCGGTGCTCTGGGAGGCGTTCAAGCTCGGCTACGCCTGGGTCAACTCCGGGGACAACACGGCGACCTACGGCACCCTCGCCGGCGTGGCCGGTCTCATTCTCTGGATCTACTACTCCAGCATGCTGGTGCTGCTCGGCTCGGAGCTCACCTGGGTGCTGGCCGGCTGCCCGCGCAGCGAGGAGAAGGCGGCGGCTCGCCCCCATCCGAAGGCGTAGCGAGGGAGAGGGAAAGGGAGAGGGAGAGGGATGAACGATGAGGGATGAGGGATGAATCCGAACCTCTCGGGACGGGCACTCCTACTCCTTCTCGTTCTCGTTCTCCTTCTCGAAAGCTCGCCGGGTCAGCCGCTGCTTCGACCGAAAGAGCAACGCTCGGTGGGCGCTTTCTCCCACTCTCCCTTGCCCCATTCTCCCATTCAGTCCCCGCAGCGGCGGCTACTCTCCGCCCGCGCCCGGAGCGCCCGGAGCGCCGGGGCCGCCGAAACCGGGCTGCGGGCCCGGGGGCTGCGGATGCGGCAGCTCCGCGGTCGCCTTCAGCTTCAGCGACCCCGCGTCGAAGGCGAACAGCGTGTTGCCGCGGAGCACGTAGACGGTGTTGCCGGTCGCCGTCATCTGGGTGGCGGGACCGCCCATCATAAACGGCGGCGGGAATCCGGGTCCGCCCGGCCCGCCCGGGCCGAAGCCGCCCCCACCGCCAAAACCGCCGCCGCCACCGCCGAAGCCGCCGCCGCCGGGCGGCCTCCCGGGAGCGCCGCCGCCGCCGAAAGCTCCGCCCGGTCGCGGCGGGTTCTGCGCCGCCTGCTGATCGGCCTGGCTCGCGCTTCCCTTCGCGCTCTGCGCCATGGCCTGGTAGCTGACCGCCATGGAGCCGCCCAGCAGCACCGCCGTGCCGATTCCGGCGGCCACCCAGCGGGAAAGTCCGGTCTGTCTCATCGCTTCTTCCTTTCGCAGCGGTCCGCAGCCGGCTGACCTGGGCCTCTCTGGCCGCTTCCGGCGCGGAGCGTCGTCCCTTCACTTCCATAGGACGCGGCGGAGCAGGGCAAGTTTGTGGCGCCCGTCAAAGATTTCCAACCGGGAACTGTAGGAAGCGCCGTGTCGTCCCGTATAGAGCCCGGGCCCGGCAGCCACCTGGGCCGGTTCGGGGGATAATTGCAGCGGGCCGGTGAGGAGCGAGCCGGCGCTCCCGCTGCGGCCCCGGAGATCTCGATGACGCGGTTCTATGCCTGGTTCCTGGTGCTGCTGGCGGCGCTCGCGACCGGAGGGGTGGCCTGGAGCCGCGGCGAGCCGGCGCCGCCCGCGCCGGAGCCCGGGGTGACGCGGCACCTCATTTTCTGGCAGGGCGCCCGGGTGGGATCGATGGAGAGCCGCACCTTCTCCGTCACTCACCAGGACAAGCCGGCGTTGCGGTCCGAATCGCACATGCGGATCAAGATGACCGCGCTCGACCAGGTGATCGAGCAGGACGTGCGGACCACCCAGCTGACCGACGAGAGCGGCCGGCCCGTCACGACGCACCTGGTAATGAGCTCTTCCGGGCGGACCACCACCATCCGCGCCCGGTTCGAGGCGGACCGCGTGGTCTGCGCCGTCGACGCGGGCGGGCAGGAGTCGACCACCACCCTGCCGATCCCCCGGGGCGCCAACCTGATCGTCGATCCGCAGGGAACCAGCGGCCGCGGGGAGTCGCTGACGGTCGGGCGCAAGGACCGCTTCCACTTCTTCGAGCCGATCACGCTCACGCTGCCGGAGATGACCTCCGAGGTGCTGAAGCAGCAGCAGCGGGAGATCGGCGGGCGCAGCGTGCCGACCTGGCTCGTGCGCACCGAGGCGAGCGTGCTGGGAGTGACGGAGAGCTGGGTCGACAGCGCGGGCGAGCTGCTCGAGAGCAGCTCCAGCGGCGGCATCCGGATGGTGCGGGACGACCTGCTGGAGGTCTTCCCGGCGACCGGCGAGCCGTCGCCCGCGCTCGACCTGGGCGACGCCACCTCCGTAAAGACGGAGGTCCGGATCCCCGACCCGCGCCGCACCCGCTCGCTGCGGCTCCGCATCAGCGGCATCCCGGAGGCGCGGCTCGTCCTCTCCGACTCCCGGCAGCAGGTGACGCACCGGGAGGGACCCGACGGCGCGCTGAAGGTGACCTACCAGCTCGCCGCGCGCCCGCTCCCGGAGACGGGCCTGCCGCTGGTCAAGCCGGGGACCGGCGGGCCGCACCTGGACGACGCGCCGTACCTGGGGCTGGACGATCCCGCCATCCGACGCCAGGGCGAGGCGCTCGCGGCCGAGGGGGGAGACCGGGTGGCGGTCGCCCGCTGCATCCGGGCCTGGGTCTACGGGCACCTGAAGCCGTCGAACATCGGCACCCTCCGCTCCGCCCCGGAGATCCTGCGGTCCCGGGACGGGGTCTGCCGGGACTACGCCACCCTGGCCGCGGCGCTCGCCCGCGTGGCCGGCATCCCCGCGCGGGTCTGCAGCGGGATCGTCTACCACGACGACGGCTTCTACTACCACGCCTGGGTGGAGCTGCAGCTCACCGAGGGGGAGGAGGGCTGGCACCCGCTCGACCCGACCCTGGAGCACGACTTCGTCGACGCCACCCACGTCAAGTTCGCGCAGGGGGACCCGGCGGAGATGTTCGCCTCCGTGCGCCTGATCGGCCTGATCCAGGCGGAGATCCTGGACCACCGGTAGCCGGTGGCGTGGCCAGGTCCTTCTGAAGAGTTGGAGTGGGAGAAAGCGCCTGCGGGAGCGTTGCTCTTTCGTCCGAAGCAGCGGCTGACCCGGCGAGCTTTCGAGAAAGAGAAGGAGAACGAGAAGGAGTAGGAGTGCCCGTGCCGCGAGGCCTGGAGAAGCGATGGGCGCGGTAGGCCCGGTCGCTCTGGCCCCTTCCGAAGCAGCGTCAGCTCCTGCGGAGGGAGGTGTCCGCGCGCCCGGGTTGCAACAGACAGCGAGAAACCGCTCCATGAGCCTGGAGGAACGCCTTTTGAAACTCGCACCTGTCGTTGTGATTGCGCTGGCGGCGGGGTTGCTGTGCCCGTCCGGCGCGGGCGCGCAGCAGCCCGGCAAGCAAACTGCCGCCGTGCTGAACCGGCAGATCACCCGCACCGTCCGGCTGGATTACCTCGCGTACTTGCCCGCGGACTACGGCAAGGACAAGGAAAAGAAATGGCCGCTCATGCTCTTCCTGCACGGCTCCGGGGAGAGCGGCTCGGACGTGGAGAAGGTGAAGGTACATGGGCCTCCCAAGCTGATCGCCGCCGGCCAGCAGATGCCGTTCATCGTCATCTCCCCGCAGTGCCCGAATGCGCGGGAAGGCTGGGACCCGGAAGCGCTGATGGCGCTGCTGGACGAGGTGAGCGAGAAATACTCGGTGGACGCGGACCGGGTCTACCTCACCGGGCTCAGCATGGGCGGCTACGGCACCTGGGCCCTGGCCACGGCGCACCCGGAGCGCTTCGCGGCCATCGCGCCCATCTGCGGCGGCGGCCGTCCCCGGGCGGCGGGCCGCCTCAAGGCGCTGCCGATCTGGGTGTTCCACGGCGCCAAGGACGCGACCGTACCGCTTTCGCAGTCCCAGGAGATGGTGGACGCGCTCAAGACCGCGGGCGCGGACGTGCGCTTCACGATCTACCCGGAAGCGGGCCACGATTCCTGGACCGAGACTTACAACAACCCGGAGCTGTACTCCTGGCTGCTCTCCCACAAGCGCGGCGCGAAGTAGCACGCCGGTGCGGTAGAGTGGTGAGCTTTGCGTGAGGCGCGGACGCCGTATCCCGCGCCTCACGCAGCGCATGTCGAGCGACCTCTCCGAAAGCTTCCGCCGCCACGTCTGCCAGACCTCGCACTCTCCGCTCGGCCTGCAAGTCGTCTCCGCGCGCGGCGCTACCCTGCTCTCGCTGCTCTACTGCACGCGCGGGGGTCTCGACGTGCGTCCGGACGTCGCCTTCAGCGTCAAGCGGCCGGAACATCAGCGGGCGGTGCAGCGGGCTATTCCCGACGCTCCGGGCGGCCTGCCGAGACGGTCTGCAGGGAAGGGGCCGGTGACTCGGCAGCGGCGGCGGTGACGACCGGGCGACTGTCGAGGGCTGCCAGCTCCTCGCGGGCGGCGGCCAGGCGGACCGCCTCGGTAGCGACATCCCGCGCCGAACCGGCTAGCTCCGCAAACCCCGCGGCATCGAGCGTCTGCGTGTGCAGCGCCATCAGTCCTTCCCGCATGGCGGTGATCTGCGCTTCGATCTCGCTGCGCAGCGCCGTGGCGCGACGGAACATCAGGGCAGAGTGCTCGTGAGTCTGGGCGCTGTAGAGAAGGGCGCGGGCGCGGCGCTCGAGCGACTCCGCGGTGACGCGGTCCGGCTCTGTCGCCGCCTGCTGCTCCAGCGCCCGTGCCTCCTCCCGCAGCGCGGTGGTATCGAGCGGCGTCGTCTCAATCGGCGGCAGTCGCTCGATCGCCGCGGCCAGGCTGCCCAGCGCCTCCCGCACGTTCTGCTCGGCGGCTGCGGGTCCCTGCTGGCGAACCGCGTCGCGCACCAGCTCGAGAAAGCGGCGCTCCATCGACCCCGTGGTCTTCTCCAACAGCCGGTCCACCTCTTCGGCGGCGAGCGGCGCTTCGAGCAGCCGGCGGAAACGCGCCCGCGCCCAGCCGATGCCGATCGACGCGAACGTGAGACCCACGGTCCCCACGTAGAGCGGGAGGAGCGCGGCCGGCGCGTGCATCGGGATCATGAGCACGATGGAGCCGAGGACCGACACCGGAATGGCGGGAAGCAGCGGGACAAACCAGTTGCTGATCGCTTGCCGGGCCGCTGGAACGAGGGCGGCGGCGCTGCTCTCGTCCAGATCCATTCCCTCGCTGCAGAAGCGGCCGACGACGCCGAGGTGCGGCGCCGGCGCCTCCGCGCCCACCTTCTCGGCCGAGTCACGGGCCAGCAGGAACCGCACGTGCCAGGCGAGCCCCAGATCCTTCGGAACGATGCGCATCGAAGACCTCTAACGCCTCCCATCTCTATCTAGGCACATGCATGGGAGCTATTCCTCCGCGAAGCTACGCACGATGTCCCGCGAGCGCTCCAATGCCGCTTAACGCGCAGAGTGCCACGCGACCCCTCGGCTCGCGGCGCGATCCTGCCACGGGGTAGCGGCCCCGGGTCCGGTCCCGCGTCACGGCGGGTGGGCGCCCGTGCGCGGGGAGCCACGCCGGCGCGGTGGGGTGTTAAGCTTTGCGTGAGGCGCGGCCGCCGTCCCCCGCGCCTCACGCTGCGCATGTCGAGTGATCTCTCCGAAAGCTTCCGCCGGTACGTCTGCCAGACCTCGGACTCTCCGATCAGGCTGCGCGGTGCGCGAGGAAGTAAGCGACATACTTAAACCCCGCTGGCACCTCGCTGCGTCAACTCCCGTTCCGCAGCACCGATCGCGATGAACTCGAAGGCCGTTGCGTAGTAGGTC
The DNA here is from genome assembly GCA_046292385.1 of Armatimonadota bacterium. GTDB lineage: Bacteria > Armatimonadota > SYMT01 > SYMT01 > SYMT01 > JBKBRF01. The sequence goes on from JBKBRF010000002.1 coordinate 61,489, forward strand.
TCCAGTTCATCAAGCACACGAGCATCTGTGCCGGCATCTGCCTGCTCTCTCACCCAGTTGGCGAAGATGCGCATGAGCGCTGCCGTATCGGTGCTGTTCATCAGTTCGCTGGCCAGGAGCAGGTAGTTCCAGTTGAACTGCTCCGAATCTTCCCTGGGTCGGAATTGCCGACGCGTGCAGAACTGCGTGTAATCACTTCGGAAGGCGCCGGGACGCCTGGGCCTACCCCACAAGACGCTCTGCCATACCACCGCGCCGTCGTAGATTGGAATGAGCCGCGGGTTGAAGAAGTGAAGGAACTTCGCTACAGCCATGTGGGGATATCGGGTGGTCTGCTTCAGGCTCCGCAGTAGCCTCAAGCACCCGAGGACCCTCGCCTCGTCGCGGGGAGGACGCGCGCTCAGCAGGGTCATACTGGAGCGTGACACCGGTCCACAAGCACTCACAAGCGTCTGATAGACCGTAGCCGAATCCCAGTAGCCACCTCCCGGATTACGGAACACGCCCCAGTAGCTCCGCAGTTCCTCATAGATGAGGTCGAACGCCTGGACCCGCTGCTGTTCCCCCAAGTTGGAGTCGAAAGCGTCCTTGGCAAAAGCGTACAGGGCCAGCTTTCGCGGGATCGGCCAGTTCAACCGGTCTGTAGAGGTAGCGGCCGCGTACGCGTCGAGCGCCACGCTGACGTTTTCAGGGCGGAAATAGTCTTGAAGTGACACGCTTGTCTCTCCGGGTCAACCGATGACGGCATTTGGGCTGCGCAGGTGGCGGACTAACTGCCCAGCTTCTCCAAGACTGCGAGCACGGCTGCTGCCTGCCCCTCGGACATCGAGTAGCTCATCCGCGCCCCATCCCAGAATTCTTCGAACACCTTCACGTGCGTTGAGAGCTCGCCGTTGCGGATCAGGCGGTTCTGGGACCGCTTCATCACAGATCGGAGCCCGGCAATTGAGCGCGGCTCGGGATGATTGAGCATCTGCGCGAGATCGGCAGCGGTCAAGACCTCCGGGGCATGCTCGGCGAGCATCCGCAGGAACGCACGGACGTTGGTCGTCGCATCGCGGATGACAGCTTCCAACTCCGGACCAGCTTCGCGGGCTGGCGCGGAAGCATGCGTCGCCAAGCTGATGGGTGCCTGCGCGTCGCCCCACCGGGCGTTCAAGTCGCTGATGACCTTCGAAACGTCATCGAGCGGTACGCCCGAATACTGGATCTGGATGGACACGGTAACGGTGGGGATCATGGGGGGTCCTCTTGAATGAACGGGTGCTCTACCTTCAGCACAAGCAGAGGATAGCGTATTGTTTAAGGGCCGTCAAGAATTCTTAAACAATAGCGCTCATACGACGAAGGCTTTGACGAACGCAGCCTGAGAGGGTCTGCAGGTTAATCGTGCTGCGGGTCGGAGAGCCTCTACCCAAAGTGCGGGAAAGAATCCGAAGGCGCTGGCACCAAGACATGCCGATGGCCACCGCTCGGCCCATTAAGGCAACTCACACAACCCGCGTGCCTAGATCGCGCTGACGCTCCTGTTTGATGAGGCCGAGGAGGTTCTCTCCAGCCGATCCGCCGGGTTCGCGGAGCGATCCTGCCACCGGGTAGCGGCCCCGGTCCGGTCCCGCGTCACGGCGGGCCGCCGCCCGCGCGCGGGGAGCCACGCCGGCGCGGCGGGGTGTTAAGCTTTGCGTGAGGCGCGGCCGCCGTCCCCCGCGCCTCACGCTGCGCATGTCGAGTGATCTCTCCGAAAGCTTCCGCCGCCACGTCTGCCAGACCTCGGACTCTCCGATCGGTCTGCAGGTCGTCTCCGCGCGCGGGGCTACCCTGCGGACCTCCGACGGGCGGGAGTGGATCGACTTCCTCGCCGGGATCGGCGTCAACAACGTGGGGCACGCGCACCCGGCGGTCGTGGCGGCGATCCAGGAGCAGGCGGGCCGCTACCTCCACGCGATGGTCTACGGGGAGTACGTGCTGGAGCCGCAGGTCCGGCTGGCGGAGCTTCTGGCGAAGGTCGCGCCGCCGGGGCTCTCCGTCGCCTACTTCACCAACAGCGGCACGGAGGCGAACGAGGGCGCGCTGAAGCTGGCGAAGAAGGCGACCGGCCGCCGCAAGCTGGTCGCGTTCCGGAACAGCTACCACGGCGATACGCACGGCTCGCTCTCGGTGACCGGCCGCGACGTCTACCGGAACCCGTTCCTCCCGCTGCTGCCGGAAGTAGAGCTGCTGCCGTTCGGCGACGGGGCGGCGCTGGGGCGAATCGATGAGACGGTTGCCGGCGTCATCACGGAGCCGATCCAGGGAGAAGGCGGGGTGCGGGTGCCGCCCGACGGCTGGCTGCCGGCGCTGCGGCGGCGCTGCACGGAGGCGGGCGCGCTGCTGATCTTCGACGAGGTGCAGACCGGTCTCGGCCGCACCGGGCGGCTCTGGGCGGGAGAGCACTGGGGCGTGGCGCCCGATATCCTGGTCCTGGCGAAGGCGCTGGGGGGCGGGATGCCGCTCGGCGCCTTCCTCGGCGCGCCGGAGCTGATGCGGACCCTCTCCCACGACCCGCCGCTCGCCCACGTCACCACCTTCGGCGGCCACCCGGTCTGCTGCGCCGCCGGGCTCGCCTCGCTGCGGATCATCCTGGAAGAAGACCTCCCCCGCCGCGCCGCGGAGACCGGCGAGCGGATCCGGGCGGAGCTGCGGCGGATGGGCGAGCGGTACGGGGGCGTGGTCGACGTCCGCGGCCTCGGGATGCTGATCGGCCTGGAGCTGGACACCGCGGAGCGGACTCGTGCCGTGGCGGAGCGGGCGTTCGCGGAGGGCGTGATCGTCGGGTGGACCCTCCACAGCGACACGGTGATCCGCCTGGCGCCGCCGCTCAACCTCTCGGAGGCGGAGTTGGAGCGGGGCCTCGCGGGGCTGGAGACGGCGCTCGCCGGGGCGGGGTCGACGCGATGAGCGCGCTGGAAGCCGAGCTGCTGGCGCTCTGCGGGCGGGGGGTCGACGCTCCGCTCCCGGACGTGGAATTCAACCGGCTGGCGCTCGCCGTCTTCGCCTACCAGTGGGAGCGGAACGCCCCTTACGGCGCCTACTGCCGCGCCCGCGGCGCTTCACCGGAGACGGTCTCATCCTGGCGGGAGATCCCGGCGCTGCCGACCGCCGCCTTCAAAGAGGCGGAGCTGACCACGGAGCCGGGGGCGGTGCGGGTGGTCTACCAGACGAGCGGCAGCACCCGCGGGGAGACGAAGCGCGGCCGCCACCCCCTGCCGGATACTCGCCTGTACGACGCCTCCCTGGAGCCGAACTTCCAGGCTCACCTGCTGCCGGACCGGGACCGCATTCGGATACTCGTCTGCGGCCCCAGCGCGGAGCAGTTCCCCCACTCCTCGCTGGGACACATGCACAGCCGCGCGATCGAACGGTTCGGCGCCCCGGGGAGCGGGATCTACTGGAATGCGGAAGGCCCGCGCTTCCGGGAGCTGGCTGCCGCGCTCGAGGCGGCGGAGGCGGAGGGCGAGGCGGTCTGCCTGCTCGGGACCGCGTTCGGGTTCGTCCACTTCCTCGACTGGCTCGCGGAGCAGCGCCGGACGTTCCGCCTGCCCCCCGGCTCCCGGCTCATGGATACCGGCGGCTACAAGGGCCGCTCGCGGGAGGTGCCGCGCGAGGAGCTGTACGCCCTTTACGGCGAGAGGCTGGGAGTGCCGCTCACCCACGTGGTGAACGAGTACGGCATGACGGAGCTCGGAAGCCAGTTCTACGACACCGTCCTTCGGGATCTCTGCGCGGGCACGCCGGGACCGGCCGACGTCGCGCACCGCCGCAAGCTCCCGCCGCCCTGGGTGCGCGTGGAGGTGGTCTACCCGGAGACCCTCTGCCCCGTCGCGGACGAGGAGGTCGGTCTGCTGCGCTTCTACGACCTCGCCAACCTCCACTCGGTGCTGGCGGTGCAGACCGACGACCTGGGCCAGCGGCGCGGGGCCGGCTTCGAGATCCTCGGCCGCGCCGCCGGCGCCGAGCCCCGCGGCTGCTCGCTGGCGGCGGAAGAGTTCATGTCGGCGCAGGACCGGTGACCGAGATGGAGCCCCTCCCCGCCGCCGAGTGGCTCCCCGAGGGCCTGCAGCCGTCCGCAGCCCCCGCGCCGCTGGAGGTGAGCGGCGTCGCGCTCACCCGGAGGCCGCTCGACGCTGACTCTGCCGCGGCGCTGGCGCGAGGGCTGCGGGACCGCGCTCCCGACTTCAAGAAACTGCCGATCCAGGAGATCCTGCGCGGGCTCACGCGCGCGCACCGCGCCTGGACCCTCCCCCGCAGCCCTCATCGGTTGGAGGCAGCGGCGCTGCTGGCGCGGGTGACCGGCTACCCGGAGCTCCTCGTCGAGCAGCACCTGCGGCGCCTCTTCCAGAGCCTCAGCGGCGGGGAGATGCTCTCGTGGCTCAGCCAGGCCTCCGTGCCCTGGACGAAGCCGCACGAGTTTGTGGCCCTCCCCATGGTGACCGGTCCGGCGCTGACCGTCGTCGTCTCCAGTGGGAACATCCCCGGCGCGGCGGTACCCTCCGTGGCGCAGGCGCTCCTGCTGAAGTCGCCCTGCCTGGTGAAGAGCAGCTCGGAGGAGCCGTCGCTGCTGCCGCTCTACGCCCGCTCCCTCGCGGAGCTGGCGCCGGAGCTGGCGCCGTTCCTCGCCGTCACCGGCTGGCGCGGCGGCGACGCGGCCGTGGAAGAGGCGGTGCTGCGCGAGGCGGAGGCGCTGATCGCCTACGGCGGCGACGAGGCGCTCCTGGCGCTGCGCTCCCGGCTGCCGCTGCGCGCGCGGTTTCTCCCCTACGGCCACCGGATCAGCTTCTCCGCGGTCGCACGGGAGTCGCTGACCCGTCGTGCCGCCTCCGGCACGGCGCGACGCGCGGTGCGCGACCTCACCACCTTCGACCAGCAGGGCTGCATGTCGCCGCAGGCGCTCTACGTGGAAGAAGGGGGCGAAGTCTCGCCGGCGGGCTTCGCGGAGCTGCTGGCGCGCGAGTTGGAGCGGGCGGAACGGAAGCTGCCGCGCCGCCCGCTCTCCCCGGCGGAGGCGGCGGCGATCCACCAGTTCCGCGCCTCGCTGGAGATGCGGTCGTTCTCCACGCCCGGCCTGCGGCTCTGGCAGAGCCCCGGGGGGACGCAGTGGACCGTCGCGCTCGATCCGGATCCCACTCTCCGGCCCTGCCCCCTCAACCGGACTGCGGTGGTCCACCCGCTGCCGGACCTCTCGGCGCTCCCCGCGCTGCTGGAGCCGGTCCGGAGCGTGCTCAATACCGCCGTTCTGGCGATTCCCCCGGAGCGAAAAGGGGAGCTGGCGACGCTGCTCTCGTCGGCCGGCGTGACCCGGCTCGCGGTGGTGGGGACGGCACAGGAGCCGATCTTTCACGACCCGCACGATGGGGTGCGCTCGCTCTCCCAGCTCGCCCGCTATACCTCGCTGGAGCTGTCGGATCCTGCCTACTCGGTGGAAACCTCCGGGGCCCAGAGCTAGAGCCGGCAGGTTCTCGCATCCGCTGCTCTTGAAGAAGGAGGGAAACAGCGCGCGAGCAGCTAAAAGATACTTAATAAATGGCGCTGCATAAGTGGCGGCAACCTGCTACACTGGAGTCAGTCGCCTTCCTCCCCCCACCCGCCATGGCCCAGCGCTCTCCGATCCAGCCGGTCATCCTCAGCAAGATCAACGAGCGGCAGGTGCTCCGCACGCTGCTGCTGCAGGGCCCGCTCTCGCGCGCGGAGCTGGCGCGGCTGACCGGTATGACGCACCCCACCGTCTCCAAGGCGGTCGAGACGCTGCTCCTCGCCAACCTGCTGGAGGAGCGGGAGCCGGCGGCCAGCTTCGGACGTCCCGCGCGGAAGCTGGGGCTGGCGGCGCGGGCGCGGGTGCTGGGGCTGGTGATCGACGCCGGCTGGTGCCGGGTCGTCTCCGCGAGCCTGGACGGCCAGATCGACCCGGCGCTGACGCGGGAGTTCCCCACGCCGGAGAGTTACGAGGAGCTGATCGAGCGAACGGTCGAGTGTGCCGTGCCGCTGGTGGCGCTCGACGGCGTCACCACGCTCGGCATGGGGGTGAGCGTGCCGGGACTGGTCGACTACCGCCACCAGCGCAGCCTCCTCTCCCCGAACGTGCCGATCACCAATGGCCGGTGCCCGGCGGCCGACCTGAAGAGCCGCCTCGGCATCGAGTGCGTGCTGATCCAGGAAGAGCACGCGCTCTGCCTGGCGGAGCGCTCCTTCGGGAGCGCGCGCGGCCTGGAAGACTTCGCGATCCTCGACGTCAGCACCGGGGTCGGTCTCGGCGTGATGAGCAGCGGACGTCTCCTCACCGGCCGGAGCGGCCTGGCGGGCGAGATCGGCCACGTCACGGTAGAGCTGCGAGGCCGGCCGTGCGGCTGCGGCAACTGCGGCTGCCTGGAGACGGTCGCCTGCGACAGCGCCCTCGCCCGGATGGTCTCCGAGCGGCTCGGCCGGCGCATCTCGATCGACGAGATCCTGGCCCTGGCCGCCCGCGGCGAGCTCTCGCTGGAGCCGGAGCTGGAGCTGCTGAAGGAGTACCTCGCCGTCGGGATCGCCGCGGTGATCAACCTCTTCAACCCCGCCTCCCTCTTCGTACACGGCCGCCTCTTCGAGCTGGACGAGCGGATCTTTCCGGAAGTGGTGGAGCGCACGCGCGAGCGCGCCCTCTCCCCGTCTTTCGCCGACTGCGAGATCGTCCAGGCGCGCGGCAGCAAGCGGCAGGGAGCGGTCGCGGCGATGATCGAGCACCGCATCGACTCGCTTGTTCCTTCGGAGGTCGGGATTCTCTGACACAGAGGGACACAGAGGAACCAACAGAGGGGACACAGATTAGATCGAACTGCGCAGCACGGCCGCATCCATATTCCCGCCCCAGCCATCCTGAACGTCAGTGAAGGATCTCGGCAGCCGTGCTGGGACGGGAAACGCATTAACGTGGCGAGGGGCTGGTCTGCCGTGGATTAGCGGCCAGCGGGCAAGGAGCAGAGCCCAGAATGGCTGCCCTCTGTGGTCCTCTGTAAGTTCTTCTGTGTCCCTCTGTGTCGAAAAGAAAGCTCGTAAAGAACGATGAGCACCTGGGAGCAGCGCTGGCATCCGCTGCGTGAGGAATGGGTGATCGTGGCGGCCCACCGGCAGAACCGCCCCTGGATCGGGGAGACGGTGGGGGGCGACGAGCGGCCGACGCCGTCGTACGTGCCGGACTGCTACCTCTGCCCGGGCAACTCCCGGGTGAGCGGGGCGCGGAACCCGGAGTACGCGTCGACCTACGTCTTCGACAACGACCACCCGTGCGTCGGCCCGCTCGCCCCGCGCGACCTGCCGCAGCCGGCAGGGATCCTGCGGAGCCGGCCGGCGGAGGGGATCGCCCGCGTCGTCTGCTACAGCCCGCTGCACAACGTCACCCTGGCGGAGCTGGAGCCGCCGCAGATCGAGGAGCTGCTGCGGGTCTGGCAGGAGCAGTACCGGGAGCTGGGTGCGCGCGACGAGGTGGCGCACGTCCTCGTCTTCGAGAACAAGGGCGAGGTGGTCGGCGTCTCCAACCCGCACCCGCACTGCCAGATCTACGCCACCAACTTCGTCTTCAAGACGATCGAGACGGAGGCGAAAGCGGGCGAGCGCCACCTGGCGGAGACGGGCCGCGTGCTGTTCCAGGACGTGCTCCAGGCGGAGCGTCAGGACGGACGCCGCATCCTGGCGGAGAACGAGACCGCCATCGCCTTCGTCCCCTACTTCGCGCGCTACGCCTACGAGGTCTACGTCGCGCCGAAGGCGACTCATCCGAGCCTGGCGGGCCTCTCCGGCGAGGAGCTGCGCGGCTTCTCCGAGGTGCTGAAACGGGTGCTGGTGCAATTCGACAACCTCTGGGGGATGCCGTTCCCCTACGTGATGGCGCTCCACCAGGCGCCGACCGACGGCCGCAAGTACCCCGGCTTCCACTTCCACCTCGAGTTCCACCCGCCGCTGCGAAAGCCGAACCTGCTGAAGTACCTGGCCGGGCCCGAGATCGGCGGCGGAAGCTTCCTGGCCGACACGGCGCCGGAGGAGAAGGCGGCGGAGCTGCGCTCGCAGCCGGAGATCCACTACAAGCGGCGAGGACTGGAGGCGTGATGGCGGACCGACAGGCCGACGCGCGGGCGCTGCTGGAGCCGATCCGGCGCATCCACGAGGAGATCCGCGCCGCCGTGGTCGAGGCGTGCGAGGCGGCGGAGCGGGAGCAGTCCGACCACCTCTCCGGCGTGGCCGAAGAGGCGGAAGGCGACACGATCTACGCGGTTGACCGCGTCAGCGAGGAGCGGCTCGTCACCCTCTTCGAGCGGGAGATCGCCCCGACCGCGCCGCTGGTCCTGATCGCGGAGGGCCTGCCCGGCGGGAAGATGGTCCTCCCCCGCGGCACCTCGGAGGAGGACGCGGTCTGGCGGGTGATCGTCGACCCGATCGACGGCACGCGCGGCGTGATGTACCAGAAGCGCTCCGCCTGGATCCTCACCGGCGTGGCGCCGAACCGCGGGCCGGAGACCGACCTGCAGGAGATCGTCCTGGCGATCCAGACCGAGATCCCGCTGGTGAAGCAGCACCTCTCCGACACCGCCTGGGCCCTCCGCGGCGAAGGAGTGGGGGCGGAGCGGTTCAACCGCCTGACCGGCGAGCGGACCCCGCTGCGGCTGCGGCCGTCCCGCGCCGCCACCATCGAGCACGGCTACGCCGGGCTGACCCGCTTCTTCCCCGGCGCCCGCGAGGAGCTGGCCGCGATCGACGAAGAGATCGTCCGCGGCGCGCTCGGCCCCGTCCGCCGCGGGAAGGCTTCCTGCTTCGAGGACCAGTACGCCTCCACCGGCGGCCAGCTTTTCGAGCTGATGTGCGGCCACGACCGCTTCCAGGCCGACCTGCGCCCCCTGATGGAGCCGCTCCTCGCCCGCCGCGGCGTGGCGCTCGGGATCTGCTGCCACCCGTACGACCTCTGCACGGAGCTGATCGCCCGCGAGCTGGGCGTCCTCGTCACCGACCCGTCCGGAGAGCCGGTGCGGGCCCGGCTCGACGTGGAGCCGGACGTGGCGTGGGTCGGCTACGCGAACGCCGCGATCCGCGAGCAGATCGAGCCGCTGCTGCGGGAGGCGCTCTCCCGGCGTTTTTCGACACAGAGGGACACAGAAGAACTTACAGAGGGAACACAGATGGAATTCCCCGGTGAACTGTCGTCGTCACCGCGTCCCCGCCGCAGTCATCCTGAACGGAGTGAAGGATCTACGTAACTAAGCTTGTTCCGAAGCGTGAGACCACCCGGACGGCCGAAATCCGCTTGCAGTGCCCTCATCCCCTGCCTGCGTATCCCGTCCCGGAGCGGCTGCCGAGATCCTTCACTGACGTTCAGGATGACTGGGGTTGGGGTCGGATGCGGCCGCGGATTAACGTTCCAACCAACAGCGAATACCCGAGCCGGTTCCAATTCTGTGTCCCCTCTGTCCGTTCTTCTGTGTCCGTCCGTGTCGAAAAGACATGCTCTTCTCACCTGAACTACAGCCAGCCGTAGCGAGCGCCCGGGATACCCTGTTCCGGGCGGGGGAGCCGCTCGTCGTCACGCGGGCGCCGGGGCGGCTCGACGTGATGGGCGGGATTGCGGACTACTCCGGCTCCCTGGTGCTGCAGCTTCCGATCCGGGAGGCGACCGTCGCCGCGCTGCAGCGGGATCCGGAGCCGGTGCTGCAGATCGTCAGCCTGGGGGCGGAGGCGAACGGCCGCAGCGCGGCGTTTACCATGCCGCTGTCCGACTTCCTGGACGCTGCGGGGGAGCCGGTCTCCTACCACGCGGCGCGGCGCTACTTCGGCGCCGATCCCCGGCAGGCGTGGGCGGCCTACGCCGCGGGCGCGTTCCTGGTCTTGATGCGGGAGCGCGGCGCGCGCTTCCCGGGCGGCGCGCGCATCCTCATCGCTTCCGAAGTGCCGGAGGGGAAAGGGGTCAGCTCCTCGGCGGCGATCGAGGTCGCGGTGATGCAGGCGATCGCGGCGGCATTCGAGATCCCGCTCTCGCCGCGCGACCTCGCCCTGCTCTGCCAGCGGGTGGAAAACCGGGTGGTCGGCGCGCCGTGCGGGGTGATGGACCAGATGACCTCCGCCTGTGGGGAGGCGGCTCACCTGCTGGCGCTGCTCTGCCAGCCGGCGGAGATCGAGGGGACGGTGGCCGTGCCGGAGGAGATGGAGCTCTGGGGAATCGACTCGGGCGTGCGCCACTCCGTCTCCGGCGCGGACTACGGCTCGGTGCGGGTCGGCGCGTTCATGGGCTATCGCATCCTGGCGGAGGCCTGCGGCTTCGCGGTGGAGCGCACGGAGCAGGAGCAGCTCGTCCGCGTTACCGATCCCCGCTGGCACGGCTACCTGGCCAACGTCACCCCCTCCGAGCTGGAGCAGCACCTGCTCCGCCACCTGCCGGAGCGGCTGACCGGCGAGGAATTCCTCGCCCGCTGCGGCGGGACCACCGACCCGGTGACGCGCATCGATCCGGACCGCTCCTACGCGGTGCGGGTCCCCACCTGCCATCCCGTTTACGAGAGCCACCGGGTGCGGACCTTCGCGGAGCTGCTGCGCGGTGCCCCCGGCGAGCGGCGGCTGGAGCTGCTGGGCGAGCTGATGTTCCAGTCGCACGCCAGCTACTCCGCCTGCGGCCTCGGGTCGCAGGCAACCGACCGGCTGGTGGAGCTGGTCCGGGCGGCGGGACCGGCGGCGGGGCTCTACGGCGCCAAGATCACCGGCGGCGGCAGCGGCGGCACCGTGGCGGTGCTGGGACGCCGCGGCGCGGAGCCGGCCGTGCGGGAGATCGCGGAGCGGTTCGCGGGCGAGGCCGGTCACCGGCCCTATCTCTTCTCATCCTCGTCGCCCGGCGCGGCGGCGTTTGGATCTCTCACCCTGGAAAGGGAGCACCTGGTTTAGCGATGCAGCAAGCGACTCTCACCCTCGACCGGGACTTCGTCGTCTCGGAGGTCGACCCGCGCCTCTTCGGCGGGTTCGTGGAGCACCTCGGGCGCCACATCTACACCGGCATCTACGAGCCGGAGCACCCGACGGCGGATGAGCACGGCTTCCGCCAGGACGTGGTGGAGCTGGTCCGCGAGCTGCGGATGCCGATCATGCGCTATCCCGGCGGCAACTTCGTCTCCGGCTACCGCTGGGAGGACGGCGTCGGGCCGCGGGAGCGGCGGCCGAAGCGGCTCGACCTCGCCTGGGGCGGCCTGGAGCCGAACCTGATCGGCACCAACGAGTTCGCCGACTGGTGCAAGCAGGTCGGCTCGGTCCCGATGCTCGCCGTCAACCTCGGCACGCGTGGCCCGGAAGAGGCACAGGCGCTGGTGGAGTACTGCAACCACCCGGGCGGGACCTACTACAGCGACCTCCGCCGGGAGCACGGCTACCTGGAGCCGCACGGCATCAAGGTCTGGTGCCTGGGCAACGAGATGGACGGCCCCTGGCAGATGGTCCAGAAGACCGCCTGGGAGTACGGGCGGCTCGCCAACGAGTCGGCGAAGCTGATGAAGTGGACCGATCCGACGATCGAGACGGTCCTCTGCGGCTCCTCGGGCCGGACGATGAAGACGTTCGGGAGCTGGGAGTGGGAGTCGCTCCAGCAGGCGTACGAGACGACCGACTACCTCTCGCTCCACACCTACTACGGCAACACCACCGACGACACGGCGGCCTTCCTCGCCAAGCCGGAGGAGATGGGCGACTTCATCCGCGAGGGGATCGCGCTCTGCGACGCCGTCCGTGCCCTGAAGCGGAGCAAGAAGTTCGTCCACCTGAGCTTCGACGAGTGGAACGTCTGGCGCCAGACCCGCGACCTGGTGACTCCGGGCGAGAAGTGGACCGCCGGCCGGCCCCAGCTCGAGCAGCAGTACAACATGGAAGACGCGCTGGTAGTCGGCGGCATGCTGATCACGCTGCTCACCCACGCGGACCGCGTGCGGATCGGGTGCATCGCGCAGGTGGTGAACGCGATCGCGCCGATCATGACGGAGCCGGCCGGACGCATCTGGAAGCAGCCGACCTACCACCCGTTCCTGGCCGCCTCACACCTGGGGCGCGGCACGGTGCTGCAGTCGCTGGTCCACGCGCCGGGCTACGAGTGCAGCCACCGCGACGACGTGCCGGTGGTCCAGCTCGCCTCCGTGGCGGACGAGTACGGCCTGACGGTCTTCGCGGTGAACCGGGAGCCGAACGGGCAGCCGGTCCGGCTCTCCGCCGCCCTGCGGCGCTTCGACCGGATCCGCACGGCGCGGCACCAGGTGCTGACGCACGCCGACCTGAAGGCGACCAACTCCGCCGACGAGCCGGAGAAGGTGGCGCCGCGGATGGTCGACGCCCCCACCCTGGAGGGCGACGGCTTCACCGCCGAGCTGCCGCCTTACTCCTGGAACGTGCTTCGCTTTGAGCACTAGGCAGGGTTAGCAGGTTGGCAAGTTGCAGGTTGCCAGGTTCCGAACCGGCCTTCGGGCGATCGGCAACCTGCCAACCTGCAACCTGTGAACCTGAAACAGTCAGCCCCGGACAGCAAACGCCGGCCTTCGGACCGAAAGCATGCCAAACGCCCAGATCCACAACCGCATGACTCGCCGCAAGCTGCTCGCCTCCGTGCCGCTTGCGACCGCGGTGCTGGGCAGCACGGGCTGCGGCGTGGTGGGCGGGAAGACCCCGGTGCGGTTCTGGAACGGCTTCACCGGGCCGGACGGCCGTACCATGCTGCGCATGGTGAAGCGGTTCAACCAGGAGAACCCGGACGTCCACGTGGTGATGCAGCGGAGCGAGTGGGCCACCCACTACAACAAGGTGTTCGTGGCCGGCCTCGGCAAGCGGGCTCCGGAGGTTTTCGTCGTCCACACCCGCACCATGGAGCGGTTCGTCCGCGCGGGGCTGGTCCGCCCGAACGACGACCTCGTCTCCGGCGCCGCGGCGGGAGAGCCGCTCGACGTCTCGGACCTCGACACCAACGTGTGGGAAGGGGTGGAGTTCGACGGCCGGCATTACGCGTTGCCGATCGACGTCCACGCGATGGGTATGTACTTCAACCGCGCGCGCTTCCGCGAGGCGGGGCTGGTCGGCGCCGGGGGGGAGCCGGTCCTGCCGACCGACCGGGAGGGGCTGCTCGACGCCTGTCACCAGATGACGCGCCCCGCCCGCGGCGGCGAGCCGCCGCGGTGGGGGTACGTCTTCCACAACTGGGAGGGGCACCTCTACACCTTCATGCGCCAGTTCGGCGGCGAGTTCTTCACGTCGGACCACCGCCGGTGCCTGCTGCACAACCCGGAGAACGTCGCCGCGCTGCAGCTCTGCGTCGACATGATCCGCCGCTACCAGGTGGCGCCGCCCCCCGAGAACTTTGACTCCTGGATCGGGTTCCGGCAGGGGAAGGTTGGCATCACCTACGAGGGGATCTACATGCTGGCCGACCTGCAGAAGCAACAGGACCTCGACTACGGCGGCGCGCCGGTGCCGCTGGTCGGCACCGAAAAGGCGGTCTTCGCCGACTCGCACAACCTCTGCCTCCGCGCCGACCTCGAAGGCCCGCAGTTGGAGGCGGCGTGGCGGTTCCTGCGGTTCCTCTCGGACCACAGCCTCGATTGGGCGGAGGGCGGGCAGATCCCGGTGCGGCAGAGCCTGCGCGCCACCCCGCGCTTTGCGAGCATGACGGTCCAGTCCGCCTTCGCGCGTCAGATCCCGTACGTCACCTACTTCCCCCGGATGACCTACATCCTGGAGTTCCTGCGAGAGTACAACCTGGCGATCGAGCTCGCCACGCGCGGGCGCGCCTCCGCGAGCGACGCGCTCCGGGGCGCGGAGGAGCGGGTGAACCGGATCATCCAGCGGGAGCGGTCCGCGCAGCGGACGGGTGAGGTGTGGGTATGAGCCGGGCGCGTGGGCGTGAGAACGCCTCCAAATACCTCTTCGCGCTGCCGTTCCTGGTGCTCTTCGGCGGCTTCGTGGCGCTGCCGCTCGTCTACGGCCTGGTGCTCAGCCTCTTCCGCTGGGACATGCTCTCCGCCCTGCCGCCCCGCTTCATCGGGCTCGACAACTACCGCGAGGCGCTCGGCGACCGCTACTTCTGGATGGCGCTCGGCGCCACCGGCCGGTTCGTCGGCATGGCGGTCCCGCTCACGGTCTGCGTGGCGCTCGCGGTGGCGGTCGGCATCAACGGCGTCCCCTCCCGCTACCAGGCGTTCTACCGCGCCGCCTACTACCTGCCGACCGTCATCACCATTACGGTGGCCGGCCTGCTCTGGCGCTGGTTCTACAACAGCGAGTTCGGGCTGTTCAACGCTTACCTGGGCCAGGTCGGGATGAAGGTGCCCTGGATCACCGATCCGCGGTGGGCGATGCTCTCCCTGGTGCTGATGACGGTCTGGTGGACGGTCGGCGGCCCCATGGTGGCGCTGCTCGCCGGCCTGCAGAACATCCCGGCGGCGTACTACGAGGCGGCGGCACTCGACGGCGCCACCGGCTGGAACCGCTTCCGCCACGTCACGCTGCCGCTCCTCCGGCCGGTGCTGCTCTTCGTGGTGGTAATGAACGTGATCGGCGCGTTCCAGGTGTTCGGGCAGGTCTACATCATCACCCGCGGCGGCCCGGAGATGAGCACGCGGACGATGGTCCAGTACATCTACGAGACCGCCTTCAACAACTACCGGATGGGGTACGCCGCGGCGCTGAGCTGGCTGCTCTTTGCGGTGATCGCGCTTTTCTCGCTGCTGCAGTTTCGGTTGATGAGGGAGCGATGAGCTTCGTTTTCTTTCCAGAGCTGAAGGACGTGGTGTTCTGCTGCTCGTCGCACAGCAGCAAACATCCCGAGCGTCCGACCCCGCGCCCTTGTGCCGGGAGGCAGCCCTCCCGCGGCGGGTGCCCTCCGCGGCCTTTTCACGCTCCGGCTTCGCCTCCGCTAGCAGGCCGCTCCGGGAGTGCGCTCCGGTTCGCTCTTCCCGCGTCACAGACGGGATCACCCCAACAGCCTGGTTCACGGGCTGCCTCCCGGCCCTTCGAGCGAACCCCCCTACGCCCAGGGGGGTTCACAGGTGCCGCCCTTCGGGCGCCCTGGTTTCTGGCTGCGGCGCAACCGGTACCGCGCTTCATCCTGCGATCAGACATCCCAGACGCTATGGGGCCAGAAACTATCGGAGCCTGGAGGCGCTGCCGCAGGCAGAGCCGGAGGGATCCCTTTGTGACCACCCCTAGCGGGGGTGGTTGCTTGAGCCGGGCGGGGCGGCCCGTGAATCGCGGTGCCGGTTCAGCCGCAGCTTGCGAACGCGGAGCGCAGCCTTCCGCCGCGCACGCCCGGACCAGCCCGCTAACGGAGCGGAGCGGAGTGTGAAAGGGCTGAGGAAGGGCCACACACGCGGGAGGGCCGCCCCGCCCGGTGAGGGCACGGGGTGGAACCCCGGTGAGAAGCCGGTCCCGCCCAGCAAAGACCGCCTACGACAACAGCCTGAACCAAGAACCCCATCTCACCGAGGAGAACCCGGATGCGCCGAAGACGCTCTCACCTCACGTCATCCTTAATCGTCACCTCCGCCCTGCTCGCCCTCACCGCCTGGCAGGCGCACCACGGCCAGGCGCAGGAGGCGCCCGCGGCGGCGGAGCTGGTGGTGCACGCCGACCGGCCCGGGCCGCGGGTCAGCCCGCTGATGTACGGGGTCTTCTTCGAGGAGATCAACCACGCGGGCGACGGCGGGATCTACGCGGAGCTGGTGCGGAACCGCTCGTTCGAGGACGGCACCGCGCCCGAGGCATGGAGCGCGGTGGCGCGGGAGGGTGGGCAGCCGGTGCTGGCGCTCGATACCGACCGGCCGCTGAACGCGGCGCAGGGGAAGTCGCTGCGTGTGGAGCTGCGCGGCCCGGGCGCGGCCGGGGTCGCGAACGACGGCTACTGGGGCGTGCCGGTGCGGAAGGGGGCGGAGTACCGGCTCTCGCTCTTCGCGCGCGCCTCCTCCCGGCTGCGGACGCCGCTGGTCGCCTCGCTGGAGGGGAAGGACGGCCGGGTCTACGCCCGCAGAGAGCTGGGCGGGCTGAAGGAGGAGTGGACGCGCCTGACCGGCACGCTGCGCGCGAGCGAGAGCGACCCCGCCGCGCGGCTGGTCCTCACCACGCCGGGCACCGGGACACTGTGGCTCGACGTCGTCTCCCTCTTCCCGGCGGACACCTGGAAGGGGCGGGCGAACGGGCTGCGGCGGGACCTGGCCGAGAAGGTGGCAGGGCTCGCCCCCGCGTTCGTGCGGTTCCCGGGCGGCTGCTTCGTGGAGGGCTCCCGGCTGGAGAACGCGGTCCGCTGGAAGCGGACGATCGGCCCGATCGAGGAGCGGCCGGGTCACCCGAACGCGAAGTGGGGTTACCGCTCCAGCGACGGCCTCGGCTACCACGAGTACCTGCAGTGGTGCGAGGACCTCGGCGCGGAGCCGATCTTCATCATTAACTGCGGGATGGCGTGCGGCTTCGACGGCGGCGAGTGCGTGCCGCTGGAGGAGCTGGGCGAGTGGATCCAGGACGCGCTCGACGCGATCGAGTACGCGAACGGTCCGGTCACCAGCCGCTGGGGCGCCGTGCGGGCGAAGAACGGGCATCCGAAGCCGTTCAACATGAAGCTCCTGGGGGTCGGCAACGAGAACGGCTGGGGCCAGTACCTCCCGCAGTATGAGGAGCGGTACGCGCGCTTCTACGACGCGATCAAGAAGCGCTACCCGGAGATGCAGCTCATCGCCACCACGCCGGTCCGCTCCCGGCCGATGGACATCCTGGACGACCACTACTACAACAACCCGCAGTGGTTCTGGGCGAACACCGGCCTCTACGACCGCCGCGACCGCAAGGGGCCGAAGATTTACGTCGGCGAGTTCGCCGTCACGCAGAACGCCGGCACCGGCAACCTGGCGGCGGCGGTGGCGGAGGCGGCGTTCATGACCGGCCTGGAGCGGAACGCCGACCTGGTGCAGATGGCCTCCTACGCGCCGCTATTCGTGAACGTGCGGGACCGCAAGTGGAACCCGGACGCGATCCCGTTCGACACCAGCCGCAGCTACGGCACGCCGTCGTACTACGTGCAGAAGCTGTTCGCGGAGAACCGGCCCGACGTGGTGCTAAACAGCGAGCTCTCTCTGCCGCCGGCGACGGTAGAGAAAGGCGGGATCGGCCTCGGCACCTGGCTCACGCAGGCGGAGTTCAAGGACGTCGAGGTGATCCGGGACGGCAAGACGGTCTACTCTTCCCGCTTCCAGGATGACGCGCCGGAGTGGCGGCGGCAGGGCGGGGAGTGGTCGGTGCGGAACGGCGCCCTCCGGCAGAGCGCCGCGGGCGAGGACCGGCGGATCGTGCTGGCGGAGCCGTCGCTGGCGGACGCCTCCGACTACACCCTCCGCCTGAAGGCGCGCAAGCTGGGCGGCGCGGAAGGCTTCCTGATCATGTTCCGGAACCGCAGCCGCGGCGACTTCTACTGGTGGAACATCGGCGGCTGGCAGAACCGGGAGCACGCGATCGAAAAGGGGGTCGGCGGCGGAAAGGTGACCCTGGGGCCGCGCGTGCCGGGCAGCGTGGAGACGGGCCGCTGGTACGACATCCGGATCGAGCTGCAGGGTCCGCGGGTCCGCTGCTACCTCGACGGCAAGCTGATCCACGACGAGATCGATCGCGGCACGCCGGACCTGGCGGCGGTGGCGGGACGGGTCGACCGCACCGGCGAGATCATCCTGAAGGTGGCGAACGGCGCGGAGACCGCCCGCCCGATGACGCTGCGGCTGAACGGCGCCGGCTTGCTGCGGGGGACCGGCACCGCCACCGTGCTCACCTCCGGCTCGATGGCGGACGAGAACTCGCTCGACCAGCCGGAGCGGGTGGCGCCGCGCACGGTGCCGGTGGAGGGGGTGAGCTCCCGGTTCACCTACACCTTCCCGCCGCGCTCCGTGACGGTGCTGCGGCTGAAGAAGCGCTGAGAGGCGGTTCCGGATGCAGACGGTGATCCCACGCAAGCGGACCGGAAGGCGGCCGGGGACCCTGAGCTGGGCCCTCGGTCCGCTCCTGCTCGCGCTTGGCGCGCTGCTCTTCCTGGCGCCGGTGGCGATCATGCTGCTGACCGCGCTCAAGCCGGACGCGGAGATCGTCCACTTCCGCAGCATCTGGCCGGAAGACGCGACGCTGGCCAACTTCCGGGAGATCCTGGGCAGCGCGGAGGAGATCCCGATCTTCCGCTGGCTGGGGAACAGCCTGCTGATCTCCTCCAGCGTCGCCGCGCTCGTGGTGACGGTCAGCTCGCTGGCGGCCTACGCCTTCGCGCGGCTCGACCTGCCCGGGAAGCGGTGGCTCTTCCCGCTGGTGGTCGGCACGCTGATGGTGCCCGGCCAGGTGCTGCTGGTGCCGGTCTACATGATCCTCAACCAGCTCGGCTGGATCGATACGCCGCTGGCGCTGATCGTACCCGCGGGCGGGAGCGCCTTCGGCTTCTTCATGCTGCACCAGTTCTTCCTCGGCATCCCGCGGGAGCTGGAGGAGGCGTCCGAGCTCGACGGCTGCTCCCGCCTCGGCACCTTCCTGAACGTGGTGCTCCCGCTCTCCCGGCCCGCCCTGGCGGCGCTGGCAATCTTCGTCTTCGTCGGCTCCTGGAACGACTTCCTCGGCCCGCTGGTCTTCCTCGACTCGGTGGAGCGGTACACGCTGCCGGTCGGCGTCGCCCTCTTCCAGAGCTCCTACGCTACGGAATACGGCCTCACCCTCGCCGCCGCCGTGATCTGCACCTTCCCGGCCGTCGCCGCGTTCCTGCTCTTCCAGCGCCAGATCATCCAGGGGATCGCGGTGACGGGGCTGAAGGAGTGATCAGCCAAGGGAACCACCCGAACTGAAAGGGGATAGGGGGATGGGGAACGGAGATGATGGGGATGGGCAGCCAACCAAACTTAGTTCCTACTGCTCTGAAAACAGCCTTCCAGGGCGTAGGAGACAGGCTGACGCTCCGGCACGGCCTAACCCCCCAACCCCCTTCCCTAAAGTGGAAGGGGGAGCAGGCTAGCTTTCCACCGATAGCTTCCCTCTCCTCTCAGGAGAGGGACCGAGGGTGAGGCCCCGTGAGAGGGCTTCAGCCCCCCGCGCATAGGCGGCCCGTCCACGGTCAAGGAACGGTCGGACTTTAGCCTTTTGCCTTTAGCCTTTTGCCTTTTGCCTTTTGCCTCTTACGTCTCCTCATCTCCTTTTCTTACACTTTTGCGGAGGCCCGGAATGATCCACCATAGACGCCCCAGCTTTCGCATCGCTGTCGCCATGGCGGTGGGGGTGGGGCTGCTGTTTGGGGCGGCGGGGCTGACGCGGGCGCAGCGGGCGCCGGAGCCGGCGGCGGGGGCGATCCGGCACGTGCACGACCCGTGCCTGATCAAGCAGGGCGACGCCTACTATCTCTTCTCCACCGGCCACGGGATTCCGATCCGGAAGTCGAAGGATCTGGTTCGCTGGGAGCTGGTGGGACGCGTCTTCAAAGAAGACCTGCCCACGTGGGCCAGGGAGGAGATCCCCGGCAGCGTCTTCCCCTGGGCGCCGGACATCGCCTACCTCAACGGGCGGTACCATCTCTACTACTCCGTCTCCTCGTTCGGGAAGAACCGCTCGCTGATCGCGCTCGCGACGAACAAGACGCTCGACCCGCAGAGCCCGGACTACGCCTGGAAGGACGAAGGGAAGGTGTTCGAGTCGCACCCCGGCGACGACCACAACGCGATCGACTCGAACGTGCTCCTCACGAAGCAGAGCGACCGGGAGCGGCTGGCGTTCACCTTCGGCTCGTTCTGGTCCGGCCTCAAGCTGATCGAGATGATGCCCACCACCGGCAAGCTGCCGGACAGCGGGGCGCCCGTAATCCGGATCGCCAGCCGCCCCCGCCCGGGCGCCGTGGAGGCGCCGTTCCTGATCGAGCGGGACGGCTACCACTACCTCTTCGTGTCGTTCGACTTCTGCTGCCGGGGCGTGCGGAGCACCTATAACATCCGGGTCGGGCGCTCGAAAAAGCTGGAGGGGCCGTACCTCGATCGGGAGGGCAAGTCGCTGCTGGAAGAAGGCGGGACGCCGGTGCTGGCGACAAAAGGGCGGGAGATCGGACCCGGGCACTGCGCGGTGCTGCGGGAGCCGGGCCGCGACCTGCTGGTCTACCACTTCTACGACGGCATGGCGAACGGCATCCCCACGCTGCAGATCCGCCCGCTGAGCTGGGACGCGGACGGCTGGCCGACGCCCGGCGAGCCGCTCGTGCCGCTGCCCGATCCGGGCGTGAAGCCGGACGACGCGCCCGCCCGGCCGGACGACGGCTGCGCCGGCTGCGGGTCGGAAGACTGATCGGAACGCGAGAGGAAGAAGGAAGCGACAGATGATCCTGGTGACCGGCGGCGCCGGCTACATCGGCAGCCACTACGTTCTCTACGAGCGGGCCCGCGGGAGCGAGGTCGTGGTGCTCGACAACATGGTCTACGGCCACCCGGAGGCGGTGCTCGACGCGCCGCTGGTGGTGGGCGAGCTGGGCGACCGCGCCACGCTCGACCGCGTCTTCACGGAGTACCAGGTCGACGCGGTGGTCCACTTCGCCGCGTTCGCCTACGTGGGCGAATCGGTCACGAAGCCGGAGAAGTACTACCACAACAACGTGGTCGCCACCCTCGGCCTGCTCGACGCGATGCGGGACCACGGGATCCGGCACTTCATCTTCTCGTCGTCGTGCGCCACCTACGGCAACCCGCAGTACGTCCCGATGGACGAGCAGCACCCGCAGGACCCGATCAACCCGTACGGGGAGAGCAAGTTCATCTGCGAGAAGATCATGAAGGCGTATGACCGCGCCCACGGTCTCCGCTTCGCGGCGCTGCGCTACTTCAACGCCGCCGGCTGCGATCCGGAAGGCCGCATCGGCGAGAGCCACGATCCGGAGACCCACCTGATCCCGCTGATCCTGCAGGCGGCCCAGGGGAAGCGGGACGCGATCACCGTCTTCGGCACCGACTACGACACGCCGGACGGCACCTGCATCCGGGACTACATCCACGTCCTCGACCTGGCCCAGGCGCACAGCCTCGCGCTGGAGCGGCTGCGCGGCGGCGGCGAGAGCGGCTTCTTCAACCTGGGGACGGAGACGGGTCACTCCGTCCGCGAGGTGATCCGCGTCTGCGAAGAGGTCTCCGGCCGCCCCGTCCCGGTGCAGGAAGGCCCCCGCCGGGAAGGCGACCCGCCGCGACTGGTCGCCAGCGCAGCCAAGGCCCGCGAAGTGCTCGGCTGGCGCCCGCAGTACCTCGACCTGCGGGAGACGATCGCCACCGCCTGGAAGTGGGAGGAGAGCCGGCGGTACTGAGGGGGCTCATTCCGAACCGGGAATTCACCGCAGAGACGCGGAGAGCGCGGAGAGAACCCGAACTTGAGGAAAGGGCCTGCTGCGCGTCTCGAGTTCCGTACAGCGGCCCCGACCCGAACCTCTTTCACCGCAGAGGACGCGGAGAGCGCAGAGGGGGGAACCAGAGATTTGTCCTGGTTCCGCTTCACGAGTGCCGTACAGCGGCCCCGGAGTTTCTCCTTCTGTTCCCCTCTTTGCGTCCTTTGCGTTCTTGGCGGTGAATCAGGTTCGGGTTCTCTCCGCGTCCTCTGCGTCTCTGCGGTGAATCAGGTTCGGAGCGGCTTGAAGCCGTCGGAAGTGACGCGGACGGGGCGATCTAGCAGGCGGGCATGGCTGCCGCATTCGAGCATGCGCATCGCGTCGCGCAGCGTCTCGGGGCTCCCAGCGGCGTCGGGGGGCAGCAGCACCAGCGCGTGGGTGTGCGGGGCCAGGGCGACCAGCTCCTGTCCCGGCTTCAGCAGCCCGGGGACCACCAGGAGGCGGGCCCCGTCGAACCCATCCTGCAACTGCACCGCCGAGACCTCGCCTGCCAGCGCGGCAGCGACCATCTCGCGCGGGAAACCCTTCCGCAGGTTCTCGAGGGCAGTCTGGTGGAGCTCTTCCGGGGTGAGGCCCAGATCGGTGAGATCCTGTCGAGCGAGAACGCACCACCCCTCGGGGATGCCGTGCATGTAAACCACGCTCAGTCCGAGATCCGGCAGCGGTCGGTGGAACGGATCCGCCTCGCGGGGGAATTCCCGCAGCGCCTCCGGGCGCATGAGCTGCGGCCGCAGCCCCTGGGTGGCCTCTGCGGCGGAGATCGGCGCCGAGGCGGGGTCCATTAGCAGGGCAATTGCCTGCTGGCAGAGCGCGGCGCGCGCGGCGGGGTCCCGGCCCAGGCCCGGCAGGCGCCCGACGGCGACGTAGAGATCCTCCATCTCCCACACGCGCTGCCTCCCATCCGGCATGCGGAGCAGCAGGTTGCCCTGCTCCTCGCCGAGCACCTCGACCTCCGGATGGCGCTCCTTCAGAAGCTTCGGCAGCTCCTCCCGCACGGTGCGGCACATCGCCCGGAAACGGTTGTAGTGAGAGCGCGCCGCGAGAGCAAGGAGCAGCACGACACCGATGACAATCCAGAGCCAGGGCGGCAGAGCCGGCATCTTCGCGCCTCGCGGGAGTCACTTTGGAGTCACTTTCTAAGCCTTTTCGACCGGGGCGGCCCGAAGCTCCTCTTCCGTCAGCGGAGATGACGCCAGTAGTAGACCCACCACAGCACGCCGCGGTAGCCCTCAAGGTAGAAGCCGGGCACGCGCTCCGCCAGCTCGTCTACCAGCGCCTCGGTCACGAAGTCGTCCAGATTCGGAAGCCCAGCGCCGCTAGCGAGTTGGCGTTTCACTACCTCGCCCGCCGCGTCCAGCACCCGCAGCGCCAGGTGGAAGGCCTCCCGGTACTCCTCCGGAGCGAAGCCGGGCACCCGGCGCCGGAGGGCGCGGCACGCCTTCTGCTCCGAGCCGTAGGAGCCGAAGTCGACGAACCGCCGCGCCACGTCCCAGGCGGTATCGAGCAGCGTCTCCCGCGAGGCAGGCACCGACATAGCTTATAGCTCCCGAAGCGGTAACGGCGGAACTGTTCCGGCGGCAGCCCGCCTAACGCGCCGTGCCGCTCATCGGGATGTTCACCATGGGGCGCTTCGCGTCATCGCTCTGGACCACCAGCCTGGCCCGGTGCTTGCCCCGCACGGTGGGCGCGAAGGTGACCGTCAACTGCAGCTTCCCCTGGGGGGCGAGGACGTGGGACCCCGGCGCAAGGGTGAACGGTCCTTCCGGAGCCTGGAACGACACCGTGAGCGGTCCGGCACCCGCATTTCGCAGCAGCACCTTCTGTACCGCACGCTTGCCGCGGCGAGTGGTGGGAAACTGGAGCCTGGACGGCTTCACCACCAGTTTGCCGCTCGCGCCGGCACGCACCCGGTCGGAGTAGGGCCCGGCGTTCCGCGCCGTCACCGCGCGGACCCGGTAGAACTCTCCGATCTTGAGACTCCAGTCCAGCGTCTCGACGGTGACCTGCTCCGTATTTGCGGGCACGGTCCGGACCGTAAAGAAGCCGCCGTGGTAGAAGGCCTTCTCCACCTCGAAAGCGGTCTCGTTGTCGCTGGTATCGGTCCACCGGAGCGTCACCATGTTCTTGCCGGCGGTGGCGGTGAGAGCTGCCGGCGCGGTGGGCAGCCGCTCCGGGAACGCGGTCACCTCGTTCGAGGGGTCGGTGGAGCCCGCCGGCAGGAGCGCACGGATGCGGTACGTGCAGAGCCGCTCGGTCGGCGCCTCCAGGTCGGAATACCCCGATTGGCCCGCCTCCACGGTGCCGATCTGGGAAAAGGGCCCATCCTGCGTGCGGCGCTCCACCACGAAGCCGGTCGCCTCCGTAGGGTTGCGGGTCCAGGCCAGATCGACCCGCGTGGCGCCCGCTACCGTAGAGCGGAGGTCATCCGGGGGCAGCGCCGAAGCACCGGTGGTGATCTGAACGGTGCAGCCGGTGGCGGTTTCCCCGACCACCCGCACGGAGAGTCCGTTTGCCCGGTCCACGAACAGCTCTCCCGGCACCCAGACCGTGCCCCCATCGCCGGCGAAGCCGTTGCCGTCGCCGTCCACCACCTGCGCCAGGCGGTCGGTCCCCTGCCGCGTCGGGTCGACCAGATGGATTACCACGCCTTCGCTCGGGAGCGTTTCGTCGTAACCGACTTTCTTCCGCGCCTCGACCGTGTAGAAGCGCGGGGAGCCGCCGGGGAGCGGAATCTGCGCCATCAGGTAGGCGTCATTCGCCGCGGGCTGGTTCAACCGCTCCAGCTCGACCGTTTGCTGCACTCCTGCCGGCACCACCAGCTTTCGCTCGGCGGGGATCCACCCCAGCTGATCCTGGTGATAGCTG
The DNA here is from genome assembly GCA_046292385.1 of Armatimonadota bacterium. Taxonomy (GTDB): domain Bacteria; phylum Armatimonadota; class SYMT01; order SYMT01; family SYMT01; genus JBKBRF01. The sequence goes on from JBKBRF010000002.1 coordinate 85,772, forward strand.
ATGCCGCCGGTGCCGATGAGCCCGTACTCCCCTCCGGAGGGGATCTGCCCGCCGCTCATGTAGTCCCAGGGCGAGTCGTAGGTCGCCTCGTAAGGACCGGACGAGTGGAAGAGACCCAGATTGTGGCCGATCTCGTGCACCGTGGAGCTTTGGTGGAACGTGGTGGTGTTGATGGTCGGCTCCATCCACGAGAGACCGTAACTCCGGGTCTCGCCATCCACCTCGACCGGCCTCGTCCCGACGGTCCCCAGGGCATAGGTCAGGGCCCCGGGGGTAACCGAAACGTTGCTGACGACCAGGATGCCGTCGTAAGCCGGGAAGTAGACGTCCGCATCGGCAGCGGCGACCGCATCCTGGATGATCTGGTCGAAGTCGAAGAGCTCCGGGGTGGCATAGTCGGTGCTCGGCCTCGGCAGCGTGTACCAGCCGAACACGTCCCCCGAGACGTGGAGCCGTCCGTCCGAGATCTCCCGGTAGAAGTGGCCGGCGCCCGGCTTCTCGTCACCCAGCAGCCGCTCGAAGTACTCCGTGGGCCGGGGGGTCACGCTCGCCTCGTCCGCATACCGGACCAGCAGGGTGGCATACCGCTTCTCGCCGGTGGCCGCGGCAGCCGCCCGCGGGGCCGCTCCCGGAACACGACGGAGAGTAGCGATGCGGAACCGGCGGCGCCCCACGCCGGGGAGGAGCTGACCGGTCACTTCCACGCGCTGTCCGGCGGCGGAGGTGAGCCCGTGCTGAGAAGCGAGCGCGGCGCCGGGCAGCAGCTCGATGCTGCCGCCTCGACCGTCGACCAGGGACAGGTGGATCCTGCAGCCGGCAGCGCTGCACTGCGAGGTCACCGCCAGCCAGCCGGAGAGCTGCTGCGAGGCGGAGGCGCGGCCCGCGAACGGCAGCGCCAGGACGAGGACGAGGAGCGCCGCAGCGTGCGGGAGCCGGCGCGCGGCAAGACGGAGTAAAGCCAACATTCGTGAAGCAGCCGGACGGCGCCCGGACAGAAGCCAGACGCACGGAGAGGAGGCGTGGGGAGCAGAGCCGCCTTTCGTTCGCACTTCCAGGGGCGTGCTCCTCCCGATCTGCGCTGGAGGAACCCGCAGGCCGGGCCGGGGTGCCGGCTCACCGCTTCAGGTAGAGCTGCACCCGGCCGGCGTCTTCCCGGCCCTCCGGGTCTCCCAGGCGTGCGCCCACCAGGATCCCGCTCGCGGCGCGCCCCGGCGCTCGGAGGCCGGCGAGCGTCATCCCGTAGAGATCACCGAGGGCGGGCACTTCCAGGAGCTGCAGCCGCTTCCCGGTGCGGCCGGAGAAGATCCAGACCCGCTCCGACTCTGCCTTCACCGGGACGGTGCCCTGGATGCCGCCGACTACCACCTCCGGCACCCGGTCGCCGTCCAGCGGTACGCAGGCGACGGTCTGGCCCATGTGGTTGCCGACCGCGTGGCCGTCGAAGCGCCGGATCAGGGCGCCGGTGCGGCCGGAGTGGACGAAGACGCTTCCTGCATCCGTGCGGCCTTCCGGGTCGGCCAGCGGGGAGGAGATCACCGCGTCGGCGCGGCGGTCCCGGTCGAAGTCCGCCAGCGCCACTCCCGACGCGAAGTGCTGCAGCGGCGAGGCGGCGTCGAAGCGCCGGATCAGGCTTCCGTCACGACCGGAGAAGAGGTAGCCGCTCCCTCCGTCGGGACCGGCTTCCGGGTCGGCCAGCGGCGCGCCCACCAGAATGTCGGCGCGGCCGTCGCGATCGGTGTCCGCGGCTGCTACGGCGTGTCCGAACTGCTCTCCCGACTCCGAGCCGTCGATCCGGAGCAGGCGAGAGCCGTCCCGGCCGGAGAAGACGAGGACGCTCCCGGTGCCGTCCTCCGCCACGCCGACGTTCGGCGCGCCGGTGACGATGTCCGGAAAGCGGTCGCCGTTCACGTCCGCGCAGGCGAGCGAGTACCCCATCTGAAAGGTGCCCGGCTGCCGCTCGAGCTGGTGCAGGAGCCGGAAGTCCCGCCCGGAGTAGACGAAGACCCGGCCCTGGTTCGGAGCGCCGACGAGCACGTCGTCCCGGCCGTCGCGGTTCACGTCGCTGCAGAACACGGAGTACCCGAAGACGCCGTAAGGCACCAGTCCGTCGAGCCGGCGGACGAGCCGGCCGGTGCGGCCCGAGTAGACGTAGACGCTGCCGGCATCCGTGACCCCGTCCGGATCGGTGTCGCGAGCCCCGACGATGATCTCCGGACGGCCGTCGCGGTCGAGGTCGCCCGACGCCAGGCTGACGCCGAACTGATCGCCGGCGGTCTCTCCGGAGAGCGCCGGGCGCTCCCGCAGGAGCGGGCGGCGAGCGGCGGAGCTATCGGAGAGAGCGAGCAGGCTGACGAGGAGGCCGGTGGCGAGAGCGATCCGCATGGGGAGGGTCCTGGAACGGCAAGTGCAGTTTCTTACGATGTTCCGCCGTAAGGTCGCTTGCTCCTTCCCGAAACACCGAAGAGCGCCCACCCCACTCCCGCGAGTGGGCTCCGGGGCCGGCTTCTGAACCTACAACTGCCGGTCGAGGCTGCGGTACTGGATCGCTTCCGCTACGTGGGGGACGCCGATCGTCTCCGAGCCGGCCAGGTCCGCGATGGTGCGGGAGAGCTTGAGGATGCGGTCGTAGGCCCGGGCGGAGAGGCCGAGGCGGGTGATGGCGGCGCGGAGCAGCTCTTCCGCTCCGCTCTCCGCGCGGCAGAAGCTCTTGAGCTGGCGGCTGGTCATCGCGGCGTTGCAGTAGACCCCGGTCCCCGAGAAGCGCGCCTGCTGCAGCTCCCGGGCGCGGGTCACCCGCTCCCGGATCGCCTTGCTCGGCTCGCCCTGGCCGGGGGAGAGCAGCTCGTCCTGCTTCAGGCGGGGGACCTCGACGTGGATGTCGATGCGGTCGAGGAGCGGACCGCTGATCCGGCCCATGTAGCGGCTGATCTGGACCTCCGTGCAGGAGCACTCCCGGATCGAGTCCCCCCGATAGCCGCAGGGGCACGGATTGGCCGCCGCGACGAAGATGCAGCGCGCGGGATAGGAGAGCGAGGCGGCGGCACGGGCGATGGTGACGTGCCCCTCTTCCAGCGGCTGGCGCAGCACTTCCAAAACGGTCCGCTGGAACTCCGGCAGCTCGTCCAGGAAGAGCACCCCGTGGTGGGCCAGGCTGATCTCCCCCGGCTTCGGGACGCTGCCGCCGCCGATCAGGCCGGCGTCGCTCACCGTGTGGTGCGGGGAGCGGTACGGCCGCTGCGTCACCAGCGCCCGCTCCCGGCCGAGCTGACCGGTGACGCTGTAGAGCTTGGTGACTTCGAGCGCCTCCTCGAACGCGAGCGGCGGGAGGAGGGTCGCCAGCCGGCGCGCGAGCATCGTCTTGCCGCTGCCGGGCGGACCGATCATCAGGACGTTGTGCCCGCCCGCCGCCGCCACTTCGAGCGCGCGCTTCACGTGCTCCTGGCCGCGGACGTCGCCCATGTCGATGTCCCACTTCGGGTCTTCCAGCGTGGCGGAGAGGTCCTCCGGCGTCATCGGCCGGCCCTCGCCCGCCAGCGCCGCCGCCGCCTCGCGGATGGTGCTGACCGGGTAGACCTCCAGCCCACGGACCACCGCCGCCTCCCGCGCGTTCTCCGCCGGCAGGATGATCCCGCGCTTGCCCGCGTCCCGCGCCGCCAGCGCCATCGGCAGCACGCCCGCCACCGGCCGGAGCGTCCCCTCCAGCGAGAGCTCCCCCGTGAGCAGGAACTCCGCCAGCGGCTCCGCGGGGATCTGCCCGCTGCCGGCGAGGATGGCGACCGCGATCGGGAGGTCGAAGGCGGGGCCTTCCTTGCGGATGTCGGCCGGCGCCAGGTTCACCAGCACGCGGGTGCCGGGCATCTTGTAGCGCTGGCTCCGCAGCGCCACCGCCACCCGCTCCGCGCTCTCCTTCACGGCGGCGTCCGGAAGCCCCACCACCACGAACTTCGACATTCCCCCGCGGGCGACGTCGACCTCCACCTCGACCAGGTAGGCGTCGACGCCCAGGACGGCACTGGAGTAGGCGGTGGAGAGCATGCGGAGAATTCGACGGTAGAGCGGCAGGCAGGCGAGGACCCGTTCCCCGGGACGGCGAGGGGTTCCTGCGTCAAGACCTTGGGTTGCCAGCCGGGAAAGGTGGCGGGGCTCCGTGCAGCGAGCGGCGCGATGCTCCGGGTCCCGGAGCAAGTTGCGGAGCCTGCCTGTCGATTGCTCATCCGGACGCTATCATAAAAGCTGGCTCTCCCCCGATGTGGGAGTGTGCTTTATCCTCCGACGACATTTATCTGCCGCGTGACTCACTTCTGCGTCGTGGCGTCGGGATGTTTCTAGAGCAAAGGAGCGGCTATGAGCCGAATTGGATGGGTCGCCGTGGCGGCGACGATCGCCCTGGTGGGGGTCGGCGTACGGGTCGCCGGCGCCGTCGATCATGAGAACGAGCAGGGCTTCAAGGTGATCTTCGACGGCAAGTCGCTGGACGGCTGGAAGATCGCGGAGAACCCCAGCAGCTTCAAGCTGCAGGACGGTGCCCTCGTGGCGCACGGGCCGCGGGCGCACGCCTTCTACGTGGGCGACGAGAAGCCGTTCCGGAACTTCGAGCTGAAGGCCGACGTGATGACCAGGAAGAACGCCAACGGCGGCATCTTCTTCCACACCAAGTACCAGGACCGGGATTGGCCGAACCAGGGCTTCGAGGCGCAGGTCAACAACACCTTCCAGCCGGACCCGCGCAAGACGGGCAGCCTCTACAACGTGAAGGACGTGCTGAACACCTCGCCGGTGGGGGATGACGTCTGGTTCACGGAGCACGTCATCGTGCAGGGGCCGAAGGTCACCATCAAGGTCGAGGGCAAGACCGTGGTGGAGTGGACCGATCCCGAGGGCACCGCTCCCGGCCAGGGCCTGAAGAACCGCGTGGGCGAAGGAACCTTTGCGCTGCAGGCGCACGATCCGGAGAGCGTGGTCTTCTACAAGAACATCCGCGTGAAGCGGCTGCCGAATTGATCGGCTCCCAGAGCCGCCCCACCCGCGGGTGGCGACTAGCCTGATACCGAAAGGGGCCCGCCGAAGATTCGGCGGGCCCTCTTCGCGAGAGTTGGGGAGATCTCAAGAGTACGTGTGAGTCGGCGCTGCCGATGCTGGGCGGGCTCTCGGGCCGGAGTTCGAGGAGCAGCGCGGGATCAACTCTCCCGCACGCCAACCGCTTGGAGGAACTGCTCCCACGCCTCTTCCGTCAGCGCCCCTTTCGAGAAGTGGGTTGGCGAGGTGCGGTCCACTGCTACCAGAGCGCTGGGTTCTTGCGGCCAGGCATATCCATAGCCGGTACTTCGGAGCAATCTCCACGCTGCCCGCTCGGCATCCATTCCAGCTGCAAGCTCCTCGTGCCACCGGAGCAGTGCTTCCGGGACGAGCTCTCTGGATTCGGTGGTAACGTAGAAGAGCGTCGTCCCTTCGGAGAGTTCCGACCTGACCACGCGCACTTCCGCATCGGCAACGAGCTGCGCCCTCTCGGCCCAGCGGTCGTACGCCGCGCTCGCGTCTTCGGCGGAGAGACAGACATCAAGAATGTAGGTCCCGCGAGCGCGATCGAGTTCTTCCATCTGAATCACCCTCATTCGAGCCCGCCGGAGGGCGCCCTCCGGCGGGCTCGGGCTCAGGCGTCAGGGCTCTGGTCGTTCAGGGCGGCCAGCGCCTTGCCGATATACTCGGCGACTTCCGGCTCGTAGGCGGTCTGGTGCTGGGCCGCGATCTGCTCGCCCTGCTCCGCCCAGAGACGGTTCAGCGATTCCCGGATGCCGGGGTCGCCGCCGGTGAACTCCTCGATCAGGGCGTTCCACCTCCGCGCCAGCGCCAGCGCTTCGGGCGCGGTTGGGTCGGTGCCTTTCGCCATCTCCGCCTTCACGTCGGCGGTCAGGTCGGCCCAGTCCTGCGGGGCCTGCCGCATCCGCTCCTCGCCGGCTGCCTGCCGGCGCTGCTCCAGGTACGCCAGCTGCTCCGGCGTGTAGTAGCTCTCCACCATCGTCATCTCCTTGATCGTGCGGAGCAGCTCGTCCGTGGGGACCTTCTCCTCCGCGTGGAAGTGCGCCGCCAGCGCCTCCAGGCGCTCGCAGAGCCCGCGCTGCCGCTCCATCTGCTCCCGCAGGCGAGTGACGTGGAGCCGGATCACCTCCACGGGTAGGTAGCGCCGGTGGTGCAGGCAGTCCCGGATCTCCTCCAGGGAGAGGCCGAGCCCCCGCAGGGAGAGCACCTGCTGCAGCCGCGCCACGTCGTCCGGGGTGTACAGCCGGTACCCCGCCTCCGTGTGCCGCGACGGCTTCAGCAGGCCGATCTCGTCGTAGTGGTGCAGCGTCCGGATCGTCAGGCCGGTCCGCCGCGCCAGCTCCCCCACCTGCAGCGCCCCGCTCGCTTCGCTCATCCCGGCTCCTCCGCCCGCGGGACCGCGGGCTACGGAGAGACGATAAAGCCTCACGTTACGTAAGGCTCAAGGGGCATTTTGCCCCGGGCCGCCGCCCTTTCGCCACCGGCGGAACGTCTCCCGGCTGGGCGTGCGGCCTGGACAGCCTCGCGGCGCGCTAATGCTGCTGCGCGATCTGGATGAGGTTGCCGCAGGTGTCGTCGAACACGGCGGTGGTGACCGGTCCCATGTTCACCGGCGGCTGGGTGAACTGCACGCCGGCGGACCGGAGGCGGTCGTACTCCGCCTGCACGTCCCCCACGCCGAACGAGGTGTACGGAATGCCGTCCTGCACCAGCGCCTTCTTGAAGACCCCTGCCGCGGGATGAGCATCCGGCTCCAGCACCAGCTCCGTGCCGTCCTCATGACCGGGCGAGACCAGGGTCAACCACCGGTACTCCCCCATCGGGATGTCGTGCTTCTTCACGAACCCGAGAAGGTCCGTGTAGAAGCGCAGCGCCTTTTCCTGGTCGTCCACGAGGACGCTCGTCACGACGATCTTCATTCCTTGCCTCCGTCTTTGGGATCGAGCCAGCGCCTGGCGATGGCTTCCAACGGTGCCGTGTCGAGATAGTGGTACTTGTACCGCCCCTCGCGCCGGGTGGTAAGCAGCCCGGCAGCTTCCAGTACGTCGAGGTGCTGGGAGATCGCCTGCCGGGTCAGCGTGATGCCATGCTGCATCGCCAGGCGCGCGCAGATCTCGAACAACGTCTGGCCGTCCCGCTCCCGCAGGGCGTCCAGGATCGCACGCCTCGCCGGCGCGGACAGGGCTTCGAACACGTCAGCCATAGCCAGTTATAGGCAAGTCATCACTTGCATGTCAGGAGACCGATTAAAACTCGTGCCGGCGCGCTCTTCCCCGTCTCTAGCAGCTCCAGGACCGGGCCGAGATCGTAGATGCAGCCCCAGCTGCCGGCCGCCGCGCGCCTTCCCGCCGGGCACCCGCTCAGCCGGACAGCCCGGGAGCGCCGGAGCTCTTCCCGTCTCGGCGCGCCGCCCGCCTGCGCCTGCCGCTCATGCGGTTCCACCACATCAGCCCCCCGGTAACGAACAAGATGGCGGGGGTCAGCCCCACGAGGACGTGTACCAGCCGGCTGAAGAGGCCGCCGTACCTGCCGATGTGCACCGGATAGCGCAAGTTGAGGAGCCGGGGGGCCGCCGGCGCGAGCAGCGCGTTGTCGGCACGGAGCACCGCTCCCGTGTACTGGTCGAGGTAGACGAAGCTCATGCCGTTGGGGTGCAGCTCCTGGGGCAGTCGACCGCGGACCACCACCGCGGCCTCCGGCTTTGCGGCCGGCGTGATCCGCGTCGGGATCAGCCCTGGCAGTGCCGCGCGGGCGGCGCGCACCAGTCCGTCGAGGGGAAGCGGCCGCGCTCCCGGTCGAGGGGTGGAGGAGGGCCGGGGCGGGGGCGGCGGCGTGCGGGTCAGCCGGTAGGCAGCCTCGGTGAAGAAGGTGCCGAACACGAGCGCCGCCCCGGTGAGGGCGATGAGGAGCAGCAGCGGAACCGCCAGGATGCCGCCGACCCGGTGCAGGTCGAAGTTCACTCGCTTCCAGCTGGCCCGCCACTGGACCGTGAGCCCCTGGCGGAGCTGCTTCGGCCACCAGAGCACCACTCCGGTCACGCCCAGGAAGATCAGCAGCAGCCCGCCGGTGCCGACCACCGTCTCGCCGGCGTCACCAGCGAGCAGATGTGCGTGAAAATCGAAGAGGAAGCTGACCGGGTCACCCCGCAGGGAGCGGGTGCCCAGGATTGCTCCGCTGGCCGGATCGACGTAGACCCGCAGCTCGCGGCCGTTCAGCCAGATCTCGTAGGTCTCTTCCGGCGTGCCGGGCGGCAGGATCTGCTGGAGGCGGTGCTCCGGATAGGCGCTCCGGACCGTGCTCAGGACCGCGTCCAGCGAGACCGCCGGGCTGTTTTGCCGTGCCGTCGACGGAGCGCTCGCGCGGAGCAGCCGCGGGTGAAGCAGGGCGTCGATCTCGGGACTGAAGACGAGCAGGCTGCCGGTGAGGCCCGTGAGCGAGACCAGCAGGCCGACCGCGAGCCCGATGTACAGATGCAGATTGAAGAGGAGCCGGCGCAGCTTCACCGCGGCACTCCGGGAGGAGCCGGTGGCTGCGCCGGCTCCTCCCAATATCGGATCAACGAGCTTCGGCTTCGGCCTGCGCCAGGATCTGCTGTCCTTCTACGGAGAGCGGGGTGTGGTCGCGATACCAGAGGTTGAGCGACTGGTTCGTTTGCGAGGGTCGAAGCGCCTTGACGTGACCGTCCGCGAACAGGTAGTTGCTCGTGCCGCTGTGACCGGTGAAAAGCGTGCCGTTGTAGTACGGCACGCCGTAGTCGTTCCGGTTCGTGATGTCGATCATGAAACTGACGTACTTGATCCGGTAGATCTCCGAGATGGCGATCACGTCCGCCGGGGCGGGCACGGTCGCCAGCGAGACGCCGGGCGAGAGCGAGTTCCCGAAGATCCCGTTGCCCAGAACGCTGAACACCTCCGGCGACGGCGGGGCCGGCTGGCCGCCGTAGTTGAAGTTGCAGGCGTAGGAGATCCCGAACTCCGGATCACTGCTCTCGACCCGGCTGTCCGGGTTGGACGGGCAGTGGAAAATCTGCGTGTTCTTGATGTACGGCTGGATGACGGTGCGCCAGCTAAAGTCGTCGTCCCCCTTCGCCCGTAAGGGAGAGGCGAAGCGCCGGTTCGGATAGACCTCGTCGTAGTCCTGCGCGTACATCATCAGTGCCGTGCCCATCTGGCGCAGGTTGCTCGTGCAGGAGATCTTCCGCGCCGCCTCGCGGGCCTTGGCAAAGACCGGGAAGAGGATCGCGGCGAGGATGGCGATGATCGCAATCACCACCAGCAGCTCGATCAGGGTGAACGCGCGCTTGCGAAGACGGGTCATTCCGAAAACTACTCCTATTCGGGGATCGCTGAGCGATGATCCGCGCCAGGCCGTAAGCTCGGCCGGCTGGCGCTCGCAAACCGGAGCAGCGCCCCGCGCTCTACCTTGGTGACCGATGAAGCCATCGGGTGCGCCGAGCGGGATCTTATCACCTCTTAACTCGCGATGGCCGGTCCGGGTGGAATATTTTTTAATCTAGACTAAATCCTCGACCGGCGCTGAGCGCTCTCGCTCTTCGCGCGCAGGGCTTCGACCGGCGCCGGGGATCCGTTCACCCCGGCAGGCATGGGGCGACGCGGCGGAAGCACTCCTCGCCGTCGTCCACGGCGTCGTTCTCACGCCGTCGGAAGCAGCTTCGCGCTACGGTGCGGGCGGGCCGGAGAGTCCCAGCTCCGCGCGGATCACCTGCCGAAGCGCCCGGTGAAGCCACTCCGCGCTCCCCTCCAGCTTGAGCCCGCGTCCCTGGAGCACGACGGAGCCCCCACCGGCCTGGCGCGCCAGTACCGACTTGAGGCGGGTGCCGCTCGCCCGGCGCAGGGTGACGGTGACGCGCTGCCGTCCGGGGGAGACCGTCTCCACCGGCACGTCCAGCTCCCGGATCAGCTCGAGCAGCTCCTCCGTTCCCTCCCGACCGACCACCCGCAGCTCGTGCGCGCCTCCGATCCGGAGAATGCCGTCGATGCCGTACGGCACCAGTGAGTCCCGCGCATCGGGACGGGCGGAGCGGGGGACGTGGGAGTTGCCGGGGTACTGCTCCCGCCCGAACAGCGCGATCAGCTCCGCGGCGGTGCGGTGCTTCAAGCGCAGCGTGTGCGGCGCGGAGGGGGGCGCCCCCTGCGAGCCGGTGTGGGCCCGCGCCGGCAGTCCCACCCCGAGGCTGAGCGCCAGCAGGAGAAGCAGCGCACGGCAGGAATGCCGCGCCGCTGCCGGAGCGGCGGTGCCGCAGGCTCGGTTCCGAGGTTTCATCCGTGTCTCTCCTGCCCGCAGCAGCGTGCCGCGCCGGCTGATCTTCTAATGTTCATGTCGGTGATGGAGGTCCGGATAGTGCGGGTGGGTGTGGGTGAGCGGCTCGTGGCGGTGCCGATGCGTGTGCGGCTCGCGCTGGCGCGGCAGTCGTGGGATCCTTCATACCGCTTCATCTCATCGATCGGGAACCCTTATCCCGATGCCATTCGCCGCCACGCCGATACCCGGCCGCCGCACTACTGACCGCGGCGACCGCTACTTCCAGGCCGGCAGCGGCTCTCCCGGAGAAGCGGGAACGGGGTCCGGTCCGGCGTCTCCGGTCTCCGGACGGGGAGCGCCCTTGCCGAGCTCCCGAGCCCCCACCCGATAGAAGAGCGCCGGGGTGACCACCTGGTCGAGGAGCGTGCTGCTGATCAGACCGCCCAGGATCACCACGGCGATCGGCTGGAGCAGCTCTTTGCCGGGTTGACCCGCCGAGAGCGCCAGCGGCAGGAGGCCGAAGGCGGCCGTGAGGGCGGTCATCAGCACCGGCGCCAGCCGCTCCAGCGTCCCGCGCACGATCATCGCCTCTCCGAACGGCTCCCCTTCTTCGCGCATCAGGTGGACGTAGTGGGAGATCATCATGATCCCGTTGCGAGTGGCGATCCCGAAGAGCGTGATGAAGCCGACCAGCGACGCCACCGAGAGCACGCCGCCAGTCAGGAAGACCGCCACCACGCCCCCGACCATCGCGAGCGGCAGATTCACCATCACCTGGAGCGCCAGCCGCCAGGAGCCGAGCGCGACGAAGAGCACCAGGAAGATCCCGAAGACGGTAAAGCCGCCCAGGAAGACGATCTGCCCCATGGCGGACTGCTGGCTCTCGAACTGGCCGCCGTACTCCACGAAGTAGCCGGGCTGCCAGTCCTCCTGGACCTCTCTCATCCGGGTCTGGAGCTCGCCGACCACGCTGTCGAGGTCGCGTCCTTCCACGTTGGCCTGCACCACGATGCGGCGCGAGACGTTCTCCCGGTTGATCGTGTTCGGCCCCGTGCCGGTGCGGATCTCCGCCAGCTGTCCCAGCGGAATCCGGGGGCCGACCGGCGTATCGATGAGCGTGCGGCGGATGACGTCGACGTTGCCGCGAGCCTCCTCGTCGAACCAGACCACCAGGTCATAGGTCCGCTGCCCGTCCATCACCTTGGAAAAGGAGTGTGCGTTGAACGCCGTCTCCAGCGTTTCCGCCACCGCCCCGGGAGTGAGGCCGTAGCGGGCGGCCGCCTCCCGGTTAAGGCTGACCCGCACCTGCGGCACCTCCACCTGCGGCTCCACCTGCAGATCGACCACTCCCCGGATACCCGCCAGCACCTCCCGCACCTCCTCCGCGTGCCGCCGCAGCACGTCGAGGTCGGAGCCGTAGACCTTGACCGCGAGCGCCGCTCGCACGCCGGAGGAGAGGTGGTCGAGCCGGTGCGAGATCGGCTGCCCCACGGCGATCACCACCCCCGGGACCCGTCCCAGCTTCTCCCGGATCTCCGCCTGGATCTCCCGCATGGAGCGCTGCGAGGGCTTGAGGCCGACGTCGATCTCGGAGACGTTCACCCCTTCCGCGTGCTCGTCCAGCTCCGCCCGGCCGGTGCGGCGGCCGGTGTGCGCCACCTCCGGCACCGTGAGCAGCTGTCGCTCCAGCACCGTGCCGATCCGGTTCGACTCCGCGAGGCTCGTGCCCGGCGGCAGAATGGCGTTGATCGAGAGCGAGCCCTCGTTGAACGGCGGCAGGAACTCCCGCCCCATCAGCGGGAAGAGCGCCGCCGCGCCGAGGACCAGCACCATCGCTCCCGCGAGGACCACCCCCGAGCTCCCGACCGCCCACCGGACCAGCGGCGCGTCCCACCGCTTGAGATAGCGCACCAGCGGCCCGTCCTCCGGCTCCCCGGAGCCGAGCAGGCGCCGCAGCAGCGGGACGCGTGCGGCGCGCCCAGCTCCGGACGGTCGCGCCAGCAGGTAGGCGCAGAGCGCGGGCGTGACGGTGAGGGAGACGAGCAGCGACGCGGAGAGCGCCGTAATGTAGGCGAGGCCGAGCGGCATGAAGACCCGGCCTTCCATCCCTTCCAGCGAGAGCAGGGGCAGGAAGACGAGGGCGATGATGATCGTCGCGAAGACGATGCTGTTCCGGACCTCCGCGCTCGCCCGGTAGACCACCTGCAGCGGCGGGTCGGGGTTCGGCTTCAGCCGGTTCTCCTTCAGGCGCCGGAAGACGTTCTCCACGTCGACGATGCTGTCGTCGACCAGCTCCCCGATCGCCACCGCCAGGCCACCGAGCGTCATCGTGTTGATGCTGATGTCGAAGCGGTGCAGCACCAGCATGGCGATCACGAACGAGAGCGGGATGGCGGTGAGGGAGATCACCGTCGTCCGCAGGTTCAGGAGGAATACGAGCAGGACCAGGAAGACGAGGAAGCTCCCGTCCCGCAGCGCCTCCTCCACGTTGTGGATCGCCGTCTCGATGAAGTCGCTCTGCCGGAACAGATGGCGGTTGATCTCGACGTCCCGGGGCAGAGAGGCTTCCACCTCCTCGAGGGCGCGGTCGATCTGCCGGGTGAGTGCGAGCGTGTTCGCGTTCGGCTGCTTCTGGATGGAGAGGATGACCGCCGGGCTGCCGTTCTCGCTGGCGTCGCCGCGGGCGAGCGCCGGCCCGAACCGCACGTCGGCGACCTGCTCCACCGTCACCGGGACCCCGTTCCGCACCGCCACCACCGTGCGGCCGATGTCCTCCAGGGTCCGGGCGCGGCCCATGATCCGGATCACCGCCTCGCGCTGGGGGCTCTGCAGGAAGCCTCCGGCGGTGCTCTGGTTGGACCCGCGCACCGCTTCCGTAAGCTGGTTCAGCGTCACCCCGTACTGCTGGAGGCGGGTCGGATTGGTCAGCACCTGGAACTGCTTCACGCCGCCGCCGATCGGCACCGCCTGCGAGACGCCGGGGATGGCGAGGAGCCGCTGCCGCACCACCCAGTCGGCGTAGGAGCGGATCTCGATCGGCTCCGTCTCTCCGCTCTTGCTCTGGAGCGAGATCAGCATGATCTCCCCCATGATCGAGGAGACCGGCCCCATCGTTGGGATCGCCTCCTCCGGCAGCCGTGCCTGCGCCAGCTGGAGCTTCTCGGTGACGATCTGCCGCGCCCGAAGGATCTCCGCGTCCCAGTCGAACTCCACCCAGACGATCGAGAGCCCGGCGCTGGAGGCGGACCGCACCCGCTCCACCCCCGCCGCGCCGTTCATCATCGACTCGATCGGAAAGGTGACGAGCGTCTCCACCTCCTCCGCGGCGAGGCCGTGCGCCTCCGTGAGGATCGTCACCACCGGGCGGTTCAGGTCCGGCAGCACGTCGACCGGCATCTTCGCCACCGCCGCCGCCCCGTAGACGAGGAGGAGCGCGGCGGCGCAGACGACCATGAAGCGCTGGCGGATGCAGAACTGGATCAGGTGGTTCAGCATGCTACTTCCCGAGCTTCGCGAGGAGCTGATAGGCGCCGCGGGTCACCACCGGCTCCCCCGGCTTCAGTCCCGCCTCGATCACCACCTGGTCGCCCAGCGCCGGTCCTACCCGGACGACCCGCCGTCGGTAGGCGCCCTCCGCTTCCCGCACGAAGACGAGCTGCTCCCCGCCTCGCTCCTGGAGCGCTTCCACCGGGATCACCACGGCGCTGCCGGTCCCGGAGGAGATCACCACTCGCACGAACATGTTCGGCTTGAGCAGGCCGTTCGGGTTCGGCACCACCGTCCGCACGTGGACCGCCCGGGTCTCCGGGTCGACCTCGTACTCGATCGAGCTGACCGTCCCCGCGAAGGTGCGGCCGGGCACCGCATCCGCAGCGATCGTCACGCGCTGACCCTCCCGGATCCGCGGCAGGTCTTTCTCGAAGACGTCGCTCTCCACCCAGACCGTCCCGGTGTTTACGACGGAACAGAGCGTCTCCCCGGCGCCCACCACCTGGCCGGTGTTCACCGGGCGGCTGTGGACCTCGCCCCCGATCGGCGCGGTGATCCGCACCTGGCTGCTGCCGGAAGGAGAGCCGCCGAGGAGCTGCAGCCGGTTCAGCGCGGCACGGACCGCCTGCCGCGCGCCGCCCGCCGCCGCCTCGGCCGCCTGCGTCTCGGCCCGAGCGCCCGCCACCTGCTCCCGCGCGGTCTCCACCGCCCGCCGCTGGGAGGCGACCAGCGCCTCCGCCGCCTCGGCCGACCGCACCCGGCGCGTGACCGCCGCCTCCGCCGAGCGGGCCTGCAGCTCCGCGCTTTCCACCTCGGCGCGGGCCGCCTGGACCTCCCGGGCGTCCCGCAGGCTCTCCCGCTGAATCCGCTCCTCCCGGGCGAGCGCGGTCCGGGCGAGCTGGAGCTGCCGCTCGGCGGTCCGGACCCGGGTCCGCCCCTGGGAGGCCGCACTCTGCGCCGCTTCCAGCTCCTTGCGGGCGACCACGCCGTCCTTCAGTCCCTGCTCCAGGCGCCTCGCCTGCGCTTCCACATTGGTGAGCGCCGCCTGGCCCTCCTGGAGCTCCCCCTCCGCCGCCGCGACGGCCGACCGCGCCGTCTCCACGGGTCCCTGGGCGAACGCCCCGGCCGCCGCGAGCTGCTGCTGGCGCTGCAGCGCCTGGCGGGCGCTCTCCACCTTGCCGCGAGCCACCGCGAGCTCCGCCCGCTCGTGCTCCGCCTCCGCCCGCGCCTCGGCGAGCTGCGCTTCGGCGCGGGCGAGTGCCGCCTCGGCCTCGCCGACCTGCGACTGGACCCGGCGCACCTCCGCCCGGGTGCGGACCCGGACCGCCTCCGCGCTCCGCTGCTCCGCCTGCGCCCGCGACAGCGCCGCCTGCGCCTCTGCGATCTCGGTGCTGTCGATCACCGCCACCAGGTGGCCGGCGGGAATCCGCTGTCCCGGCGTGACGTAGACCCGCAGCACCCGGCCGCCCACTCGCGTGTTTACCGTGACGGCCCCGTTCGGGTTGGGGCGCACCTGTCCGGTCGTAGAGAGACCGCCCGCGAGGGGCCGGCTCGCCGCCGGGACGGTCTGCAGCCCCAGCAGCTCCGCCGCGTCGTGATCCAGGCTCACCAGGTCCGGATCCTGCTCCAGCTCCTCGTTCTCGATCGAGAGCGTGAACCGGTAGCGGTCCCGCTCCAGCACCGCCTCCGTCTCGCCGTTCGGCCCGAGGTAGGCGCGGAGCGGCGTGCCGGCTTCTCCGAACGTCTCCGCGACCGCGATGTGTCGCCCGTCCGGCCCGTGCATGTGCCCGGCCTCTTCCCCGTCCGCCCGCACGCCGCCGAGCGGCGCCAGGGCAAACGCGAGCCAGAGCAGGGAGAGCTTCGCCGCGGTCTTGCGGCCGCTCCGCCGCCCGAGCAGGAACGCCGCCGCGAGCAGCAGCAGCACCGCCAGCCCGCCCGCCGCGTAGAGTAGCGGAGACGTGGAGGCAGCCGCCGCGGTCCCGCCCTCCGGATCCGGCACCCAGATCGGGAACTCCAGCGTGTACTGCTTCCCGCCCGGCAGCGTCACCGTCTCGACGATCACGTACTCGCCCGGCTCCCGGTACATCATGTGGCTGCCGTAGACCCCGTGCTCCGGCTCGTAGGCGTTCGCCTCCCGGTGAACGACCGCCTGGGGGTCGCCCTTGCGGTGGATCACCGAGTGGACTTCGGCCCCTTCCACCACCGCCCCGTTCCCGTCGGGGCCCTTCCGGCTCGTATCGGTGATCCGCAGGTCATGGTGCGAGAGGACCTGGGCGCCGGCAGAGCCGCCCTCCGGAGCGACCGCGATGTGGCGGCCATCCGGCCCGTGCACGTGACCCGGGCCTTCCTCGTCCGCCCGCGCCGCGGGAGCGAGGACGCTCAGGCCCGCCAGCATGGCGGCCAGGTAGAAGTGAGGTCGACTCATCGAGGGTTCTCCGGCGGCTCCGGCGCGAGACCCGGGGCGGTGCCCAGAGCCCGGTCGAGGGCGATGCGGGCGCGGACCGCATCGAAAAGGGCGTTCTGATACTCGGTGCGGGTCTGCCGCACCACCCGCTGGGCCTCCAGCACCTCCAGGAAGGAGGTGAGGCCGGCCTCGAACCCGGCGCGGGTGGAGCGCAGCAGCTCCTCCGTCTGCGGCAGGATCGCCTCCCGGTAGCTCTGCGCCACCTGGCGGGCGGCGGTCAGCTCCGCGGCGGCCCGTTCAATCTCTACGCGCACCGCCCGGCGCGTGGCCTCCACCTCCGCTTCCTGCTCGCGGACGCCCGCCCGGGCACGGTCCTCCTCCGCGCGGAGCCGGCCGCGGTCAAAGAGCGGAAAGCTGAGCCGCGCCTGGAGACCGAGGTTGCGGGAGTTGAACGGGTCGCGGTCGAGGCTCCAGGTATCCGCCGCCAGCTCGGCAAACAGCTCCGGCCGCCGGGCCGCGCGGGCGACCGCCACCGCCCCCCGCCGGGCGGCGAGCACGGCGCGGGCGGCGGCCAGCTCCGGCCGGGCCTGCTCCGCGCGGTCGAGCAGCTGCTCCCGCGGCGCCGGGGCCTCGGGGATCTCCAGGCTCTCCGCCGGAACGACGGCGGTGTCCGCCGGGCGGCCGAGGATCAGGTTCAGGGTCGCCGCCCGGGCACGGGTCTCTCCGGCGGCGCGGACCGCGTCCTGCTCCGCCCGGGCGAGCTCGATCCCGGCGCGGGTCTGCTGCACCAGGGGCGCCTCCCCGATCTCCACGCGCCGCTTCACCGCGTCCCGCAGCTGCCGCGCCAGCTCCGCCGTCTCCCGCGCCGCCTCCTCCACGGCCCGAGTCCGTACCAGGTCGTAATAGGCGGCCCGCGTCTCCGCCGCGGACTGCAGCTGCGCCAGCCGGAGCTCCGCCTCCGCCGCCTGCCGGAGCCCCGCGGCCGCCTCCGCCTGGGCCGAGCGCCGGCCGCCGAGGTCGATCTGCTGGGAGAGGAGCGCGTTGCCGTTGGTGAAGCCGACCCCCGGCGCCAGCTCCGCCTGCGGGTTGAACGGGGCGCGGGCGCCGCGGAGGCCGGCACTCGCCGCCTCCAGCCGGGCCGCCGCCGCCGCGACCGCGGGACTCTGCGCCAACGAGAGCCGCACCGCTTCCTCCAGGGTGAGCGGGGCCGGCTCTGCCTGCGCCGCCGCGGCGGCGGAAGCCGCCAGTGCCGGCAGCAGTGCGGCGAGCCAGGCGGTCCGACGGAGAGCGCCTGCGACTGTCAGTAGTAATTGCGGGGCGGTGGAAAGGAGCACGGGAGTCTCTCCGGCAGGATCAGTGGTGGACGAGGAGCTCGACCAGGTGCCGCACCCAGAACCCGGCGGCCAGCATCACCACGAGCGAGACGCCGAGCGGGGCCAGCGGGAGCGCGGCCCGGTGCTCCGGGCGCTGGAGGAGCGCCGCGACGCGGCCTTCCAGGTCGTCTTCCGCCTCGGCGAAGGCGCTCGCGCCCACGAGCGGTCCCGGCATCGGCTGGGAAAGCTGCGCGACGCGGAGGAGGGTTGCCGCCACGTCCTCGCGGCTGCTCACCACCGCGGCCGCGTGGGCATCGCACGCCCGCTCAGCACTCCGGCGCCAGTCGCGGAGCAGGCGCCCGGTGCCGGGGAGCGGCACCAGGGCATAGAAGCAGGCGAGCGACGTCTCGACGAGACGATCCCGGCGGCGCAGATGCGCTTCCTCATGCGCCAGGACGACCGCCAGCTCCTCGGGGTCGAGCTGCTCCCACAGGGCGCTGGTGATCACGATCCTCGGACGTGCCACCCCGAGGGTGAAGCACCCGGGCCAGGAGGAGGGAAGCCGGTAGACCGGCCGCTCTTCCCCCGGAAGACGGACGACCGCCTGGGCCAGCGCGGCCCCGAACGCGTGCTGTCGGGAGAGCCGAAAGACCAGTCGCACCACCAGCACGGAGAAGAGCCCGAGCAGCGCCAGGTTCGCGGCGTGGAGGGCGACGTGGATCTCGTGGACGCGGAGGAGCGCCTGCTGCACCGAGTGCCAGAGAGCGTGCCAGGCGGAAAGGAGACCCGGGCCGCTGGGGTGGAAGGCGGCAGCTACCGGCACCACCAGGACCGCCAGGATCGGGAGGTAGACCGGCCAGTCAGCTCGCGGCTGCGTCCGGCCCTCCGGCAGCCATCGACGGACGAGGCGCGCCAGGGCGAGCCCGACCAGCGCGGCCGCGTAGAAGGTCGCGATCCCGCCGATGAGGCCCGGGAGCTCAGGCATCGCGCTGCTCCCGGCTGCGCTCCACCGCTTCCCGGAGCAGGGCCAGCTTCTCGTCCGAGAGCACCGAGCCCGGCTGGACGAAGAACGACGCCACCGCTTCCGGGAACTGCTCCACCAGCCGGTCGAGAGCCGTCGCCACGATCCGCTGCTCCAGCTCCTGCCGGGAGACGAGCGCGGCGTAGAGGTAGGCCTTGCCTTCTTTCTCTCGGGAGAGGATGCCCTTCTCGGAGAGCCGCTCCATCGTCGTCTTCACGGTGTTGTAGGCGACCGACGCGTCAGCGGGAAGGGCGGCGTGAACTTCACCGACGTTGAGCGGAGTCTCGTGAGCCCAGACCACTTCCATGACGGCAAGCTCCAGGTGCCCGAGAGGAGTCGATTCACCGGTCCGGCCCGGGACGAAACGGCGGAGTAGCTGCCGGGGATGCTGCATATCCGGAGTATATGGCTGCGGATCTACTACCGTCAATCGTAGTTTCAGCGCCGAAGCGTGCGCCTGCTAGCCGCACGCTCCGCGGACTTCAGCGGCCGAGGGCGCGCTTTCCCGCCTCCAGCAGCTCCAGGATCGCGTCGACGTCGTAGACGCAGCCGCCCCAGGTGCCGCCGCCGGCCTGCTGGAGCGCCGCCCAGAGGCGGGTGTCGTCCGGCAAGTCGGGGTCCGGGGAGAGGTCTTCGCGCGGGGGCCGCGCCGCCAGCACCCGCGCGCCCTCTTCCGGGGTGAAGCGGCGGTCGCCCTCACCGACCAGGTCGAGCGAGCCTTCCAGCCGGTTGCGGTCGACCACGATCCGGACCCGGTCTCCCTCGCGCAGGCGGCCGATCGGTCCGCCCGCCAGCGCCTCCGGGCCCACGTGGCCGATGCAGGCGCCGGTGGAGACGCCGGAGAAGCGGGCGTCGGTGATCAGCGCCACCTCTTTACCGAACGGCAGGTGCTTCAGCGCGGAGGTGAGCTGGTAGGTCTCCTCCATGCCGCTGCCGAGCGGGCCGCGGCAGATCAACACGAGGATGTCGCCCGGCCGGATCTCCCCCGCCTTCACCGCGGCGATGGCGGCGGCTTCCCGCGTGAAGACCCGGGCAGGCCCTTCTTTGCGGTAGACGCCGTCCGCGTCGACCACCGACGGGTCGATGGCGGTGCTCTTGATCACGGAGCCTTCCGGCGCGAGGTTTCCGAGCGGGAAGGTGACCGTGCTGGTGAGGCCGCGCTCGCGGGCCACGTCCGGCGCCATGATCACGTCGTCCGGGTGCACCCCGTCCTTCTCCAGCAGCACCTGCCGCAGCCGCGCGCGCCGCTCGGAGGTCTCCCACCAGTCGAGCAGGTCGCCCAGGCGCTGACCGGCCACGGTGATCGCCTCCAGTTCGAGCAGGCCCATCCGCCGCAGGTGCAGCATCACCTCCGGCACCCCACCCGCCAGGAAGAAGCGGACGGTCGGGTGGCCGCTCGGGCCGTTCGGGAGGACGTCGACCAGCCGCGGCACCTGCCGGTTGATCTCGGACCACTCCGCGACCGTCGGCCGGGGCAGCCCGGCGGCGTGCGCCACCGCCGGCAGGTGGAGCAGCAGGTTGGTGGAGCCGCCGACCGCCGCGTGGACCACCATCGCGTTCCGGATCGCGCCCGGCGTCAGGAGGTCGCGCGTGCGGAGGCCCTTCGCCTCCAGCTCGGTCAGCGCCTGCGCGGAGCGGACCGCCGCGTCGACCCAGATCGGCTGTCCGGACGGCGAGAGGGCGGCGTGCGGCAGCGTCATGCCGAGCGCTTCCGCCACCACCTGGGCGGTCGCCGCCGTGCCGAGGAACTGGCAGCCACCGCCCGGGGTGGCGCAGGCGCGGCAGCCGAGCTCCGCCGCTTCCTCCAGCGAGAGGACGCCGTGCGCGTAGCGCGCGCCGATCGTCTGCACCTTCCCCGCGTCCTCACCCCGCTCCGGCGGGAGCGTCACACCGCCGGGGACCAGGATCGTCGGGAGGTCGTGCATCGCGGCGAGCGCGATCATCATCGCCGGCAGACCCTTGTCGCAGGTCGCCACCCCCATCACGCCGGCGCGGGTCGGCAGCGAGCGGATCAACCGGCGGAAGACCATCGCGGCGTCGTTCCGGTAGGCGAGGCTGTCGAACATCCCGGTGGTGCCCTGGGAGCGGCCGTCGCACGGGTCGGAGACGAAGCCGGCGAACGGGATCGTCCCCCGCCGCCGCAGCTCGTGCGCCGCCGCCTGCACCAGCAGCCCGATCTCCCAGTGGCCGGTGTGGTAGCCGAGCGCGATCGGGCGGCCGTCCGGCGCGCGGATGCCGCCCAGGGTACTCAGGAGCAGGTACTGCTTCCGGTCCAGCTCCGACGGCTCCCAGCCCATTCCCGCGTTCTGGGTCAGGCCGAAGATGTCCCCGCTGGGACGCTGGATCAACATCTCGCCGGTGAGCGGCAGCTTACCCTGCGGTCCGGGGGCGCAGGTCTGGACGTCGAAGAGCTCCGGACTGGTACTGGTGAGGAGGTCTGACATGTCGAAGCTAGTGGTGGGTCCGGGTACTTCTGGTGAGTGGGAGTGGGAGCAAGGGAGAGTGGGGGAATGGGAGAGCCATTCCCGAGAGCAGCTTCTTATGCTCGCCCTCTCCCCCACTCTCCCTTGCCAAGTTCACCCAGCAATCGCGGACTGACAGAGTTCTAATAACGGAGGACTTCCTGGCCCGCCTGGTTGGGGGCGGCGCCGCGCTCGGTGCGGCTCAGCTCCGCCTGGGCGCCGGCGACGAGGAAGCGCGCGTCCGAGGCGACCGCCATGAAGCGGAAGCCCTGGGCGACGCGGCGGTTGCACGCCTCGTGGTTGGCGGTGTGGATGCCCGCGGCGACGCCGCAGCGGGCGGCAGTGTCGACGATGTGCTGGAGCGCGTGGACGAACTCCGGGTCGTCGGTCTCCATCTTCGGAGTGCGGCCCATCTGGCAGAGGAGGTCGTTCGGCCCGATGAAGCAGGCGTCGACTCCCGGCACGCTCAGGATCTCCGCCGCGTTGCTGACTCCCTGGGGGCTCTCCGCCTGGACCACCACCAGCACCTCGTCGTTGGCGCGGGAGTAGTAGGTCGCCGGATCGGTCCCGAAATTGAGCGCGTGGAGCGCCCCGCCGACGCTGCGCATCCCCAGCGGCGGGTACTTCGCCGCGCGGACCGCGGCCTCCGCCTCTTCGCGGGTGTTGACCATCGGCACCACGATGCCGTAGGCGCCGCAGTCGAGCACCCGCTTGATGTTCTCGGCGGTGTTCCACGGGATGCGCGCCAGCGGCACCACCCCGCTCTGCGCGATGACGGCGAACATCGCGGAGGCGGTCTCCAGGTCGATCGGCTGGTGCTCCATGTCGACGCAGAGGTAGTCGAACCCGAGCTGCGCCATGAAACGAGCGGAAACGACGGAGGGGATGCCGAGCCAGGAGCCGATGGCCGGCTCCCCCGCGCGGAGGCGCGCTTTGACGCGGTTCTGGATCATGGGGTTCTCCGAAAAGCCAGGACCTCCGAGGCGAAGGCTCCTACTCCTACTCGTTCTCCCACTCCTACTCAGAGGCCTGCCGAGTTACAGGAGCGCCTACGGCGGAGAGTACGCTTCGAGCAAGAGGAGTCCCCGCACCCGAGGTTCGGCTTCTGCCTTTAGCCTTTAGCCTTTAGCTGCCGTCCGCAGCAAGGTTCGCCAGGTAGCCCTCGCCGATCAGCACCGCAGCATAGTCGTCTACCGGCACCGGCGGCGTGAGGAGCCCGCGGGGGATCAGGCGGCGCCAGCCTCGGGGCGGGTTCTCCTGGAAGTAGCGCTCCCGGGCGCGGCGGGTGGTGTGCTCCTCCGCCATCACCTCCAGCGGCAGGTCGAGCGCCTGGAGGTCGGCGCGAACTTTCCGCGGCGCGGTGCCGCTGCCGACCACCAGCAGCTCCGCGCGGTGCTCCGCGGCCCACTTACGGGCGATGGTGCCGATGACGCCGGCGGGGACCACGCCCCGGGCCAGGATGCCTTTGCGCGCGTCGACGACGGCGATCCCGCACTTGTCGCGGCCGGGATCGATGGCGAGCACACGGGGAAGGTCGGCGGGGGCGAGACGGGGATTACTGAGCGAAAGCTGCCGGGCGGCCAACGGAGCGTACCTCCAGCTCGAAGTGGAGAGGGCCCAACCGGGGGGTGTCCCGCTTGGCGCGGGCGACGACGGTGACCCGGCCTCCGATCGCCTTGACGCGGTCCGCCATGTCCAGCAGGTGATCCCAGCTCGGCTTGCTGATCACCTCGTCGGACGCCGGCATGGAGCGGGGCGGCTCGGTCGCCTTGGCCCGCACGCGCGCCTCCACGATGAGAAGCTGCTGCAGGATATCACCCCGGCTGGCGGCTCCGTCCACTTCTCGCCGCGTAATCTCTTCTCCGCGGAGGAAGACGAGGTCGTTGGCGTAGAGATGCACCACCGCGGGAATCGGCCGCCCCGCCACGCAGTTCTCCTGCGCCAGCACCAGCACCCGCAGCGGGCGGTCGCGCAGCTCCGGGCGCTGTGCCTGCTGCAGCAGCCACTGGCGGATCGGCTCCATGGCGGGCGACGAAGCGATGCGGCCGTCGCCGGAGGCGAGCTCCACCACCGGCGGCTGCTCGCGGAGCTGGGCGCCCTGACGGCTGGCTTCCTCCCGGAACTTCTCCTGCACGTCCGCCACCAGCGCCCCCAGCAGGCCGGCCAGCACCTCCGCGGGCGGATTGGCGGGCACCGGCCGGAAGCAGATCTGCTGGTCCCTGCGGAAGATATAGCTCCCCGCCCGGTACTGGTCGCTGATCTCGCGGAGACCGGCGACCTGCGTTCTCAGCCCCTTCAACTTCCTCGAGAGCTGGTTCTGATGCGCCAGCAGCCGGCGGTTCCCGCGCTCCAGCCCCTCGTTGGCGGCACGGAGGCTGCCGTTCTCTCCGGAGAGCTGCCGGTTCTGCGCGGTGAGCTTCTGGTTGGCGCCGCTCAGGCGGGAGTTGTCCTTCTCCAGGCGGGAGTTGGCGGACTCCAGGCCGGCGTTCGCGCTCTGCAGACGCGTGTTTTCCGCCGCCGCCGCCTGGTTTTCCCGGATCAGCGCCGCGTTGTCGTTCCGCCGCCGGGTATTGTCCTTCTCCAGCTCCCGGTTCTCCGCCTGCAGCGACTCTCCGCGCGTCACCGCTTCCCGGAACCAGGGGACGGTCACCAGCGCCGCCCCGAACGTGACCCCGGCGATCAGCACGCCGGTGACGATCGTGAGGACGATGGCGGTGTGCTTGGGCCGCAGCCCGAACAGGCTGAGGCGCTTCTTGCCCAACCGGCGGCCGAGGAGGTCGCCGATGTAGGCAATGAAGCCGCAGAGCGCCAGGAGCAGAAGGATGAGTAACGCGGTGCCCATGGGAAACCCGGGAACTGCCCGCTGCGAAGGCGAACGGAGTCTCCCTCTCTCTCATGACGAGCGAACGGCCGCTCGGGTTGCGACCGGTCCGCCGCACGGGCGCGGGGCGAGCGCGGGAGGGGAGATGGAGTAAGTATACTCCTGCCTACGAGCGGGAGGCGGGGCGGCGTTCCGCTCGTATTCCGTATCGCGTATTGCGTAGCGGAGTGCTTACTCCGCTTTACGAAGCATCCTGCCGGGCGTGGCGCTGGCGGCCGGTGTTGGCAATCGTGGGCCGTACTGCCGCCCGGGAGCAGTCATTCTGACCGCAGGGAAGAATCTCGGCAGCCGTCTCGGCATGGATTACGCATGCCGTGACGAGGAGCCGGAAAGCGCTGGCGGCTACTTCTTTCGCGGCCTCACCCCCGGCCCCTCTCCTGAGAGGCGAGGGGAGCTATGGGTGTAAGGCAGGCTGACTCCCCCTTCCATACCTTCCCGGTCCGGCAGCGCCCCGCCCGGCAGGATTTCCCGACACGAGGGATCAGCCCCTCGCTACGCAATACGCAATACTACGGAAGCTCTTCCACGTCCTGGCAGAGCATCGTAATGCCCGGCTTCAGGCGGTAGCTGTTCTGCAGGCGGCGGACGGCGCGGTGGATCCGCGGCACCTCTTCGTCCGGGAGCGAGATCAGGGCGATGTGGTTGGTGCCGGGGAAGACGGGGCTGTTCATCTTGGGGCCCCGCCCGCCCCGGCCGGGCACGTCCCGGATCCAGGTGACGCCGGGCACCTCGAGTGCCCGGAGCAGCTCGTCGAGCGACTCTTCGATGCCGCTGTCGTAGATGATGGTGAGCAGCTTCATTCCGCGCCTGCCGGTTCCGGAGCCTCGATCGGAGCGGCGGGGGCCGGCTCCGCCAGCGCCTGCTCCACCAGGGCGCTGCGGCGGCCCTTCTTCAGCAGCCGCGCCACCCACGCCTGCACGTCGTCGAAGACGCTGTAAATGCAGGGGATGATGATGAGCGAGAGGATCGTCGACATGATGAGGCCGCCGATTACCGCCGTTGCCAGCGGGGCGCGCGCCTCGTTGCCGCGGCCGACCGCCAGCGCGATCGGCAGCATGCCGAAGATCATGGCCAGCGTCGTCATCAGGATCGGGCGCAGGCGGGTCTGGCCCGCCTCAACGATCGCCGCGTCTCGCTTGTAGCCGCGCTCCCGCAGCGTGTTGGAGTAGTCGATCAGCAGGATCGCGTTCTTCTGCACGATACCGGCAAGCATGATGAAGCCGGTCACCGAGATGATGGAGAGCTGCTGGTCCATATAGACCAGCGCCATCACGGCGCCGATCACCGCCATCGGCAGCGAGAGCTGGATGGTAAGCGGGTGGATCAGGTTGTCGAACAGCAGCGCCATCAGGAGGTAGACGAGCACGCAGGAGAGCAGCAGCGAGAGGATCAGGTGCGGGTACTCCGTGCGGGCGCGGTCGGCGTCACCGCCGGCGGAGACTTTGATGTCGCCCAGCGGCATCTTGCTGATCTCCGCCTCGATGGCGCGGTTGATCTCCAGCGGGACGATACCGGGCAGCACGTAGGCGCTCACCGTCGCCTTGCGGAGGCGGTTCTTGCGCTCGATCTTATTCGGGCCCTCACCCATGCGGATGTCGGCCACCTGGCTCAGCCGGATCGCCTGCGGCCCGTGGTCGGTCATCACTCGCCCGACCACCACCGCGCCGACCTCGTCGATGCGGGAGCGGTCGAACTCGGCGAACTGCACGCGGATGTCGAACTGCTCCCCCGCCTCGCGGAACTTGGCGTCGATGTTCCCCTCGTAGGCGCTGCGCAGCGCGGTGCCGATCTGCGTGACGTCGAGCCCCAGCTCGGAGGCCTTCTCCCGGTCGACCGTCACCTGCGCTTCCGGCTTCCCGGGGCGGAGGGAGAGGTCCGGGTTGATGACGCCCGGCATCGCCGCCAGGCGGTCGCGGATCTGCTCCGAGACCCCCTTCATCTGGTCCAGGTCGAAGCCGAGGAGCTCCACCTGCACCGGCGCGGAGATGCCGCCGAAGCCGCGGACCGGCACGATCACCAGCTTTCCGCCCGCGATGCCGCCGATCTTCTCCCGGATCTCCGCGGCGATGTCGGAGTCGGCCCGCTGGCGCCAGTCCATGATCCGCTTGTGCTCCTCGGTGAACGGGTTGATCGTCTCGAGGAGGTCCGGCTTCTCATAGAGCTGGATGGAGAGCTGCGCGTACTGGCGCCCCGTCTCCGGCGCGCCGCGCGAGCCGCCCTGGATCCGGCCCACGGTGGTGAAGACCGCGGCGACTTCCGGGGTATCGGCCACCACCTCTTCCACCTGCTTGGTGATGCGGTCGGTCTCCTCCAGGCTGGCGCCGGCCGGGAGCTCCAGCGTGAGTCCCAGCTTGCTCTGGTCGTAGACCGGGATGTAGCCGATCTTCATGTGCGGCCCGATCGTCTGCATCGTGAAGACGAAGAAGAGCGCCCCCAGGGCGAAGATCGCCATCCGGCCGGCGGTCTGCCACCATCCCGCCAGGATGAAGGCGGCCAGCGCGGCGACGCAGATCAGCAGCGTGCCGAACCAGCCCCAGCTGGTGCTGTCCGCCGGCAGCCCGCCGCGGAGCATCCAGAGCACGGTGCCCGCCAGCACCGCCACGGCGAACCAGCGGGGGGTGTTGAGCGCCCGCTCCAGGACCCGCCGGTAGCCTCGCTCGACCCAGTTGAACATCCGCTCCAGCAGCAGGAAGCCGCCGGTCTTGTGCTCCAGGTTCTCGCCGAGCTTGTACCAGCGGGAAGCGAGCCACGGCGTGACGGTGAAGGAGACGAGGAGGGAGAAGAGGGTCGCCACCGCGACGGTGAGGCCGAACGCCCGCAGGAACTGGCCGATGATGCCGCCCATCCAGAGCATCGGCAGGAAGACGACCACGTCGACCAGCGTGATGATCACCGCCGCGTGGCCGATCTCACCGCGTCCGTTCAGCGCCGCTTCGGTGGGGGTCTCGCCCTTGTGGAGGTGCCGGTAGATGTTCTCCAGCACCACGATCGAGTCGTCGACCAGGATGCCGACCACCAGCGAGAGGCCGAGCATCGTCATGCTGTTCAGCGACTGCCCCAGGAAATACATGGGGATGAACGCCGCGATCAGCGAGAGCGGGATCGCCACCGCGCAGATCAGGGTGCCGCGCAGGTTGTGGAGGAAGAGGAAGACCACCCCGACCGCCAGGAGCGCGCCGAGGATGAGACTGACGTTGATGTCTTCCAGCGCGTAGCGGACCCGGAGCGACTCATCCTGCGTCACCTGGAAGCGGATGTTCCCCGGCATCTCCTGCTCGATCCGGGCCAGCTCCTTGTGGATGTTGTCGACCACCTCCACCGTGTTGGCGTCGGAGAGCTTGGAGATGGTGAGACCGACGGTGTCGGCGCCGACCATCTCTTCACCCGGGTGGTCGCGCATCCAGACGCGGGTAACGGTTTGCCGCTCCGCTACCCCGTCTTCCACCGTCGCCACGTCGCGCAGCTTCAGCCGCACGGCGCCGGCGCCGCTGGAGACCGGCAGGTCGAGATCGCGGATCTGGTCGACGCTCTGGAACTCCCCGATCAGGCGCGCGTCGAAGTCACGCGAGCCTTCCGTCACGTGGCCGCTCGGGATGTTCGCGTTCGCGCGGTAGACGGCGCTGACCACGTCGTTGATCGACATGTTCCACGCCTCGAGCCGCCGCTTGTTCACGGCGATCCGGATCTCCCGCACGTCGCCGCCGGTCACCTCCACCTGTCCCACGCCCGGCACCTGCGCCAGGCGGTAGCGGATCTGGGTGTCGGCCAGGAAGCGGAGCTGCTTGCTGCTGCGGTCGCCCTTCATCCCCAGGTAGAGCACCGGGGAGGCGTTGACGTCGAGGCGGTCGACCACCGGCGGATCGATGTCGCGCGGGAGCTTCCGCCGCACGCCCTCCACCTTCTGCCGCACTTCCTGCGCCGCCAGCTGGGAGTTGGTCCCGATGTAGAACTCGAGCTGGACGAACGCGATCCCGTACTGGGAGCTGGAGGTGATGTTACGGATGCCGTTGACGGAGCTGACCGCGTCCTCGATCGGCTTGGTGATCAGCGTCTCCATCTCCGCCGGACCGGTGCCGGGGTAGGTGGTGGTCACCGTGACGTACGGAATGTCGACGCGCGGCCGCTCCTCCACCTGCATCTTGGACCGGGAGAAGAGGCCCAGGATCAGGAGGGTGGCCATCAGCACGATCACGAAGACCGGCCGCTGGATCGAGAGGCGTGTCAGCCACATAAAACCAGGCTCCCGCAGCCGCCGCGCGGCGCCGTCATGGGGGGAGAAGCTTTGAAGAAGAGAATGGGAGAGTGGGCGAATGGGAGAGTGGGTGAAGCGCTCCGCGGGAGCCGTCTCCCATTCTCAAGCTCTCCCACTCCCCCACTCAGTCTTTTTACTCGCCCGGTAGGGAGAGCGGCGTGCCTTCGATGATGGCGGGCGAGCCGGAGGCGATCACCTTCTGCCCCTCTTCCAGGCCGGAGAGCACCTCCGCGTGCCGGTCGTCGACCAGCCCGGTCTTGATCAGCTGGCGGCGTGCCACCCAGCCCTCGCCCTCTTCCACGGGCGCGATCAGCCAGACGAAGCGGTCTCCCGACTCGGTCTGGACCGCCGCCTTATCGACCAGCAGCGCCGCCTGGTGCCGCCCCACCCGGACGTTCGCCCGGGCGAAGCCGCCCACCGGCAGCTCCTTGCCGCCGCCGAGCACCGCGATCCGCACCCGGAAGGAGCGGCTGTCGCGGTCCGCCACCGGGATCACTTCCCGCACCACACCGGAGAATTTCTTGCCGGGCAGGGAGTCGACCGTCACGCTCGCCGGGGCGTTCGACCGCAGCATCGAGACTTCCAACTCCGGCACCTGCGCCTCTACGTAGACGGTGTCGAGCGCCACCAGGGTCATCAGGTTGCTGCTGGTGGTGACCATCTCGCCCGCGTGCACCTGCCGCACGGAGACGACGCCGGAGACCGGCGCGCGGATCGTGAGGTCCTCGAGCTGCGTGCGGTAGAGCGCCAGGTCGGCTTCCGCCTCCGCCAGCGCGGCGCGGGCGCTCCCGATCTCATCCTCGGAGAGCTTGCTCTGCACCAGGCCCGCTTCGGTCGCCTGGACCGCGGCCTCGGCCTGCCGCAGCGCCGCGCGGGCCGCCTCGACGTTGTCCTTCGCCAGGTCGCGGCGGCGCTCGTCGCTCACCGCAATCTCCAGCGCCCGCTCCGCAGCGGCGAGCTGGCCCTGGGCGATGCGGACTTCCTCCGGGCGCGAGCCTTCATTCGCGAGCTCGAGCTGCTGCTGGCTCGCGGCGAGGCGCGCTTCCGCAACCTTTAGCTCCGCCAGCTCCGCCTTGTGCTGGCGCTCCGCCTCGTCGACCTCTTCCTTCGCGATCGCGTCCTTCTGGAAGAGCGTCTGCCGCCGCTCCAGGACCTGACCCGCGTTCTGCGCGTCGACCTTCGCCTGCTCCACCAGGGCGCGGGCCTCCACGATTGCCAGCTCCGCCTGCCGCAGCTCCTGCTTGCGGGTGAGCTCCTTCGCAATCGAGAGCCGCTCCGTGGCGACGCGGACGCCGGACTGGGCGCTCTCCACCTTCTTACGCGTCTCCACGTCGATCAGCTTCGCTTCGGTCTCGGCCTGCTGCAGCCGGGTCTTTGCGGTATCGAGTGCGGCGAGAGCGCGCTGGTGCTCCGAGCGGGCCGAGGTATCCTTCCAGCTCGCCTGGTTCCGCGCCAGGGAGAGCTTGGCCCGCGCGGCCGCGATGGCGCCCTGCGCCCCGGCCATCTGCGCCCGCAGCTCCCGCTCGTCGAGCTGTACCAGCACCTGCCCCTGCTTGACGCGGTCGCCTTCCTTCACGGTGACCCGGACTACCTTCCCGGCGATCCGCGACCCGATCTGCACGTCCTCGTCCGCCTTGAGGCTGCCGGAGATCTCCAGCGACTGCTGCATGTCTCCGCGGCTGACCACCACCGGCGTTACCGGGACCGCCTGCGCGCTGCTGCGCGGCTTCTCTTCTCGCGCCGCGGCGTGGACGGCCTGGCCGCCCTGCGCCGGTCCCTCCGCGCTCCGGGAGGAGCCGAGCAGCAGGAAGCCGGCGGCGGACGCGCCGACGAGCGCGATGAGGACTGACCAACGTTTCATCACTGTTCTCCCTGTGAACCCGGGGGAGGCATGGGTGGAGCCGGCACCGCCATGCCGGCGATCAATTCTTCAACGGTCTGGCCGGTGGCCGCCTCGAGGCGCACGCGGGCGGCTTCGTAATCGAACGTCGCGTTAGCTAGATTCTGCCCCGCCCGCGCCACCGCAACCTGCGCGTCGGTCACCTCGACGTTCGTGCCGACGCCGGCCTGGTAGCGGACGTTCGCCACGCGCAGCGCCTCGCGGGCGGCGCGCTGCTCCTGGGTGGCGGTCTGGATGCGCCGCTCGGCCTCGCGCAGGTCGAGCAGGGCGCTCCGCACATCTAACTCTACCTGTTGGCGGGCCAGCTCCAGTTCCTGGCGGGTCTCATCCACCAGTCCCTGTGCCTCTCGGACCCGATTGCGCGTGAGGCCACTATCAAAGAACGGGAAATCGAGAGTGAGGCCCAGGTTCCACCGGTACGCGGTCGAGGCAAAGCCGCCCGGGTTCGGCCGGTCGTACCCGGCGGAGAAGTCGATCTGCGGCTTGTTCTCCGCACGGCGGGCCCGCACTTCCTGGCGGAGCCCCTCTACCGTCTCCCGGAGCGCGGCGAGCTGCGGGCGCTCCTCCAGCGCCGCCTCCCGGGCCTGCTCGAAGGTGATCGGCGGCACCGGCGGCTCCGTCCCCAGCTCCAGCGCGATCGGCGCATCGGCCGGGCGGCCCAGGGCGGTGTTGAGAGTCGACTCCGCCAGCGCGATCTCGTTCTCCGCGTCGATCACCTCTTGCTCGGCGTTTGCCAACTCCGCCTCGGCCCGGATCACGTCGAAGCGTGGGGAGACGTCGCTCTCGAAGCGCGCCTGCGCGACCCGCAGCTGCTCCTGCGCCGACTCCCGCCGCTCCTGCGCCACCGCGAGGAGCTGCTGGCTCCGGAGCACGTTGTAGAAGCTGACCCCGACCACCAGGCGGACGTCGTTTTCGGTCTCTTCCGTGCGGAAGAGCGCGGCGTTCACGTCCCGCTCCGCCGCCCGCTGACGGGCGCTGCGCCGGCCCCAGTCGAAGACCACCTGGTTCAGGAAGACGCCGAGATCCCAGCGGTAGGCGGGAACGGCGGGGTTATCGCCCGGCCGGAACGGGGGGACGGTCGGCCCCTGCCGGATGACGAAGTTGGAGGTATTCAACTGCGGCCCCCGCTCGGCGCGCCGCTGCCCCACCCGGGCGCGCGCCTGGCGCACCTGCGCCGCCGCGCCGCCAATCCGCGGGTTGTGCTCCAGCGCGTAGCGCACCGCCTCATCCAGGGAGAACGTCTCTCCCGGACCGGGCGCCTCGCCCGGGGGCGGGGTTGGAGCTGCGGGCGGCGGGGCCGGCGCCGCCGGGTTACCGGCCTGCGCCGCGAAGGCAAGGCCGCTCCCGGAGAGGGCTCCCGCCGCGAGGAGGCCCGCCAGCACGCCGCGCGCCGTCGAAGCCGTCGCCGGAAAGCTCTGGAAGTGCTTCCGCACCAAGTCTGTCCTTCCCAACCGGTACTCCCCATCCGGGAGCCCTGAATTCTACTGCCGCCGCGCCCGGGGATCACCCGGACGCAGGCGGAGGGTTCCGCTCCCCCTGTTAAATCAACAGTTAACTAGCACCTCCAGCGACCGGCCAACGCTGCCGAAACCCAACGCGATTGGCGGAGCGCCTGACAGTCGGTGGAGAGACCGAGAAAAGCCCGAGTGGTGCCTGCCCGACGCTCCGGCAGAGGAGCGGGCGCGCGTTGACGGGTCCGGGCAAACCCGGTAAGGTGTGCTCCGTGAGGACGGTGGTGCAGCGGGTACTGGAGGCGCGGGTAGTGGTCGACGGCGAGACCGTCGGTCGCATCGGGCCCGGGCTGCTCGCCCTGGTGGGCGTTCGGGAGGACGACACCGCGGCGGACGTGCAGTACACCGCGGAGAAGATCGCGCACCTCCGCGTCTTCGATAACGACGAAGGGCGGCGCGACCTCAGCGCGCTCGACACCGGGGCGGAGATCCTGGTAGTGAGCCAGTTCACGCTCTACGGGGACGTGCGGAAAGGCCGTCGCCCGAGCTACTCCGAGGCAGCGCGCGGGGAGCAGGCCGAGGCGTTCTACGAGGAAGTCTGCGCGGCCCTGCGAAAGCTGAGCCTGACGGTGCAGACCGGCCGCTTCGGCGCCGACATGCGGGTGGAGATGGTGGGGCACGGTCCCGTCACGATCCTGCTCGACAGCCGGCGCGGCTTCTGACCGCGCGCCCACGCGCCGACAATCTCAGCGGAGACCCGCGGGCGGAGCGGCCCGGAACCTCCTTGACCCGATAGCGTGTCAATGATACTGTTCGCTCCCCCGGTCGAGCCGCCGGGGAGCTTGCGCCCGGTCAGAGTGGGAAGAAGTATGTCCACCTCCGAAGAATTCAGACCGCAGGGCGGACGGAACGCCGTCGAAGGCGAAGAGCCGCCGAGCGCGGCAGGCTTCCGGGCGATGGGAGACGACCTCGCCGCGGAAGGCCGGCTGCAGGAGGCGATCGAGCAGTACAAGCGGGCCGTCCGCGCGGAAGGGGACAACCCGGACCACCACGCGCGGCTGGGCGATGCCTACGTCTTCGCGGAGAACAGCGGCCAGGCGCTGGCGCACTACCGCCGCGCGCTGCAGTGCAATCCGAACCACGCCGACACCCACTTCTCCCTGGCAGAGGTCTACCGGCGCTTCGGCAAGATCAAGGGCGCGATCACCCTCTACCGCAAGGCGATCGACCTCGCGCCCCGCAACCCCTACTACCGCTACCGCCTCGCCACCGCCTTCAGCCAGCAGGGGAAGGTCGACTCCGCCATCCACGAGCTCCAGGAAGCGATCCGCCTGGCCCCGGAGGACGGCTTCTATCATTTCTGGCTCGGCGACCTCTACCTCGACCTCGACCGCACCGCGGAAGGAGTCCGCGAGCTGGAGCAGGCGGTGAGCCACTGCCCGTTCGACGACTACTACTGCGTCCGCCTCGGGATGGCGTACGGCATGGTGAACCGCAACGACGACGCGGTGCCGCTCTTCCAGCGCGCCATCCGTCTCCGCCCGAACAACGCGTCGTACCACTACCTGCTAGCGGATGCCTTCGCGCGCATGGGCTACGCGCTGCGGGCGGCGATGCACTACGAGATCGCCGGCGACCTCGATCCGTACGACCGCCAGTACGTCACCCGCATGCGAGAGGGCTTCCTGAAAGGAAGCCGCCCCAGCCGGGAAGACTTCGGCCTCTCGCCGCTGGAAGACTGACCCCACTCTTCCGAGAAAAGACCGCCGGGGAGGAGCTGATCTCTCGCTCCTCCCCGGCGGTCTTTTGCTTCCGGCCCGGCGCCTACTTCGGTGCGGGCTCCGCGCCTCGCTCCGGTCTGCGCTCCGGCAGCTTGTAGTCCGGCGGCCGCTGGTCCGGTGGCAGCCAGCGCTGCGGGTTGTAGTCGAGCCCGTAGGCGTCCGCCATCCGATTGTAGAAGGCGAAGAGCGCGGTGATGAAGCTCGCCTCGAAGATCTGCTCGTCGTTCCAGCCGGACTTCCGCAGCCGCTCTACGTGCGCGTCGGTCACCTTCGCGGGCTCCAGGGTGAGCACCTTCACGTAATCGAGCAGCGCCCGCTCGCGCTCGGTGAGGTTCGCCGCCTCGGCGTCGCCCTGGCCGATCTTGTCTACGTCTTGTTGGTCTTGTCCCTGCAACTGCAGGTTATACGCGTGCGCGCCCACTCAAAACTTGCACCGGTTGAGCGCGGAGACGTAGGTCGCGATCATCTCCTTCGTGCGGCGGTCGAGCGCGGTATCGGGCCGGTGCGCCTTGCCGTGCAGCGTCTGGATCAGCCGCAGCCACTCCGGCCGCAGGCTGAAGGTGTGCATGATCCCGTTCTTCGGCTGCCGTCCCAGGATCTGCTCCACTTCGTCGTAGCGGGGATCGCCCGGCTCGGCCCAGTCGATCCGCATCACGCCCGCGGCTTGGCGGACCATGCCGGTGATGGCGGCCGCGGAGGAGGACCGGCCGACGAAGCGGCCGCGGCGGTCGTAGACCAGCGCCGTCGGCGTCTCCACGATGCCGTACTGCTTCGCCAGCGGCTCCGTACCGGACTTGAGGGGGATCTCCCGGAAGCCGACTTTCGCCCCCGCCTGCTGCCGGAGCTCCTGGAGGAATCCCCGCTCCAGCGTGCTGGAGGGCTTCAGGAAGACGAAGACGGTCGGCCGCTCCGCCGCCAGGTGGCGGGTCAGCGGCGCCTCGCGCGCGGCGGAGAGCGGCGCAGCCGGCGAAGGCGGGCTTCCGCCCGGCGCGGCGAGCAGCGCCGCCAGCGGTAACGCGTGGAAGGGTGACATCTCCTCAGTTCTCCTTGAACCAGGCCCGCGCCGCGGGGGCGAGGGTGCGCGACCATGCCACGCCGCTGGTGCTGCGGGTGCGCCAGGAGCTGCCGGGGCCCTTGAACCACTTCACGTGCCCGTCCGCCAGCAGGTAATTGGCCCCGCCGCTGTGGCGGTAGCGGGCGCCGCAGTAGTTCGCCGCCTGCCCGTTCGTCGGACCGGTAATCGGCGGGTAGCCGCTCTCCAGGCGGCTGCAGTCGGTGGTCCAGTCATCCCCGCCGGTGACATTGATCCAGCCCATGCCCTCTGCCGCCAGCACCACCTCCGCCGGGGCGTTGATGGTCGCCAGGCTGCTCGGCTTGCCGGGGAAATGGCCGAAGCTGGCGAAGCCGCGGTGCCACATCGGGATCAGGTTGCCGTTCGCCATGTAGCTCATCGCCGGGGAGAAGTTCTGCGCCGGGAACGGTCCGGGCGCCGGCTCGCCGGGGAGCAGCGGGACCGACCGGTTCTCCACGCTGGGACAGATCCAGAACGGAGCGTTGGCGCGCTGCGCGTTGACGCCGTTCTGGATCACGGCGCGGGCCCCGGCCCGGGCGTACGGCTCCACCAGGTCGTACCACATCTGGACCGGCTGCCCCGGCGGGTTGTAGGCGCCGAGCGGCAGCATCTCGTCGGCATCCTGCGCGTACATGATCACCGCCATGCCGATCTGCTTCATGTTGCTGGTGCAGCTCGCCTGGCGCGCTTTCTCCCGGGCCTGCGCGAAGACCGGGAAGAGAATGGCCGCCAGGATAGCGATGATGGCGATCACTACGAGCAGCTCGATCAGGGTGAAGCCGCGGCGATAGGTGGGGAATGATTGAGACATAGTGCTCCCTACGAAACCTCTGCACGCTCCTCATCTGCGTGCCGCGGGCGGCAGCCTGGGGGCGAAAGGCTCCTTGCTGATCTAGCATGGAACGGTAGGACACACCGTTAGAAAGGACTAAGCCGCCGCGCCCCGCGCCGAACACACGGGGCAGGAGCGAGACGCTTCGGGACAGAAGCCTTCGTAGTCACGTCTGCGCCAGACCCTCCCTTCCTGCACTGATGCCACCTTCCAAGCCGGCCGACGATCCGGCCAACGCCCGTCCCGCCCCCGGAGAGATCGTGCTCCACGAGGGGCTCACCCTGCTCGAGACCGACGACCCGGTGCTCCTGGTGGAGCTGCAGTCCGACAGCCGGGTCGCCGCCTCGATCGTTGCGCTGCTCTCGCCCTGCGCCGCGGTGGTGAAAGCCGGAGACGCCCCGGCCCTCGCCGAGCGCCTGCTCAAGACCGGGCACCTGCCGAAAGTGAGCGAGCTGTGAGACTCGGCTCCCTGAGCGGCGAGATCTATCCGGGCGAGCCGATGCGCTTCGACGAATTCCTCTCGCAGTTTTCCTCCGAAGAGCTCAAGCGGCTGGCGAAGCCTTTCGTCGGAACGGAAGCGTACCGGCTCAAAAAGGACGCAGCCCTGCGGGCGATCCTCACCGCGCTGCAGAGCCCGGACGTCCTCCGCCGGCGGGCGGCGTCCCTTTCGGAGGGCGAGCGGTTCGCGCTCACCCTGGTGCGCCGGCGCGGCGGGAGCCTGCCGGCGGCGGAGCTGGCCGGCGCGATCTGCGGCTCCGGGCACACGGTGGAAGGCTCGCAGTATGACCGCGACTCCTGGACCTCTGCCCTGAACGGGTTGACCGACCGGCTGCTGTTGATGAACGTGGGGCCCTACACAGGCGGGTACGGCTATTCGAGCTACTCGCTGGACGGAGGCCTCGGCGGGGTGGTCTCGTTCTCGGACGAGCGTCTGCTCCCCCTGGTGGAGCACACGCCCCCGAAGACGCTGGCGATCGAGCCGGCGCCGCAGCCGGAGGTGCGGGCGAGTCGCCGCCCGGCGGAAGTACTGCTGCTGATGACCGCCGTCATGGAGGCGATCGGGCGGATGGGGGGGCTCCCGCTCACCAAGAACGGCAAGCTCAGCCGTCCGGGCCTGCACCGCCTCACCAAGGCCCTGAAGGGGCGCGAGGAGTCGCCGCACCCGCTCGCGGTATCGCTCTCCTTTGACGAATTCCTCGCTTCGGAGTTCCTGACGGAGCTACTCGGCTCGTCCGCGCTGCTGAGCTGCGACGTCGAGGCGATGCGGGTGCTGCCCGGTCCTGGAGCCTGGGAGTGGCTGGAGGCGCCGTTCGAGATGCAGGCGCTCCAGTGGGCGATGGGGTACCAGGTCCTCACCGGCTGGGCGGAGTTCCTGCCCAGGCACTACTATGACCGCCGCGAGCTGGATGTCTCCGGCAAGGTCAACGCGCTCCGAGCCGCCCTGCTGACGGGCCTCGCGGCGCTGCCGGACCCCGCCCGCTGGTACCGCTTCTCCGAGCTCGCCGCCGCGCTGGAAGGAAGGCTCAAGGGAAAGCTGTCGCTCATGGTGATTCCTTCGACCTACTTCTACGGGAGAACGGAAGCGGAGCGGCAGGCGTTCGAGACGAAGCGCCAGGAAGAGCTGCGGAAGAACTGGGTGCAGTCGGAGCAGGTCTGGCTGGAGCGGGCGCTCCGCGGACCGCTGTTCCACCTGGGGCTGGTCGAGCTCGGCGCTGCCGCGGAGAGTCCCGACGACCTCCTGTTCCGGCTCACCGATCCCGCCGCGTCCGGGCTGCGCTTCTTCTTCCACAACGTCCAGATCCAGGTCGCACCGCCGCCGTCCGGTGGCTGCTGGGTGGTGCAGCCGAACCTCGACGTCGTCGTCTACATGGACCGCGTCACGCCGGCGCGGCTGGCGTTCCTGGGACAGGTGGCGAAGACGGAGTCGGTCCAGCCGAATGCCGCCACCTACCGGCTCACCCGCGATTCGGTCTACTACGCGCTCGAGAGCGGCTTTTCCGCGGAGCAGCTGCTGGAGGGCCTGCGGGAGGGCTCCCAGGGACCGCTCTCCCCGGTGGTGGAGCGCACGCTGCGGGACTGGTCCGCCAAACGGGAGCGGATCCGGCTGCACACTTCCGCCCGCCTGCTCGAGTTCCCGGACACCGCGGCCCGGGACGCCGCGGCGGAGCGGCTGGGAAAGGCGGGCGCTCCGGTGGGAGAGCGCTTCCTCCGCCTGGAGGCGGAGACGCTGCCGAGGGAGCTGGCAGCGCGCGTGACGCAGCGGATCGACTACCGGCTGCCGCCCCCCACCTGCCTGGAAGTGGCGGAAGACGGCACCGTCACCGCGCGCGGGTCGCTCGACCTCCCGGCGCGATCGCTGCTCCTGCGCTGGATGGAGCCGCTCCCGGACCGGGCCAACGCCTGGAGGCTGACCGAGGCGAGCGTCCGCGGCGCGGCGGCGGCAGGACTAAGCCCGGCCTCGCTCGAGACGGTGCTGACGGAGCGGACCGCCTCCGGCGAGATCCCGGGGATCCTCCGTGTCGCGGTGCGGGCGTGGGCCTCCGGGCGCCCGCTCGAGAAAGCGACTCTCGGGGAGGCGACGCTCTTCCTCATCCAGGAGAAGGCGCTGGCGGAGGCAGTGGAGGCGAGCGAGCGGCTGCGGGCCCTCCTCGGCGAGCAGCTCTCGCCTCGCGCGTACCTCGTCCCCGATGCCAACCTGGACGCCCTCCGCGCGCTGCTGGCGGAGCTCGGCATCCAACCGAAGGAGCCCGTTCCCAGGGCGCCGCGATCCCGAAAGAAGGGCGCGTAGCGCAGCGGGGGCAGGAGGC
Organism: Armatimonadota bacterium; assembly: GCA_046292385.1. Lineage (GTDB taxonomy): Bacteria > Armatimonadota > SYMT01 > SYMT01 > SYMT01 > JBKBRF01. The sequence continues at coordinate 123,736 of JBKBRF010000002.1, forward strand.
CGGGCTCCGGCGGGCGAATTCTGGCCCGGGAGCCGCGATGGTGCGGCCGGAGCGAGAGGTTTTATGCGTCGTCTCATCAGTGCGCTGGCCGTTACCGCGAGCCTGGCGATCGGGGTTGTTTCCGCGGCGGAGGCCGGACGGTCCACGGGTCCGCACCGCATCTCGCGGGCGGAGCTGGAGGACCGGGTCCGGGGCGGCTGGGCGGGCCAGATGATCGGGGTCTCGTTCGGGGCGCCGACCGAGTTCCACTACCTCGGCCGCACGATTGAAGGCGAGCTGTCGTGGTCGCCCGACCGCGTCACCAACGCGATCCAGCAGGACGACCTCTACGTGGAGATGACCTTCGCGGAGGTGATGGACCGGATCGGACTCGACGCCACCACGGAGCAGTACGGCGAGGCGTTCAAGAATTCGAAGTACAACCTCTGGCACGCCAACGCCGGGGCCCGCCGGCTGCTGAACCAGGGGATCAAGGCGCCCTGGTCCGGCCACCCGAAGTACAACATCCACGCCAACGACATCGACTTCCAGATCGAGGCCGACTTCATCGGGCTGATGACCCCCGGGCTGCCGCGGGAGTCGAACAAGTACTGCGACCGGGTCGGCCGGGTGATGAACTACGGCGACGGCCTCTACGGCGGGATGTTCGTCTGCGGGATGTACGCGGTCGGCTACTTCGAGACCGACGTCCGCCGGGTGGTGGAGCAGGGAGTCGCCTGCCTGCCGCGGGAGAGCGGCTACGCCCAGATCATCCGGGACGTGCTGCAGTGGTCGCGCGAGCATCCGGACGACTGGCGTAAGACCTGGCAGCTCGTGCAGGACAAGTGGGACCGGGACGACTCCTGCACCGGCGGCGCCCTGCAGCCGTTCAACATCGACGCCCGCCTGAACGGCGCCTACATCGCCATCGGGATTCTCTACGGGAACGGCGACTGGGAGAAGACGCTGGAGATCACCACCCGCTGCGGCCAGGACTCCGACTGCAACCCGGCCAGCGCGCTGGGGGTGCTCGGCGTGATGCGCGGCTACCGGGCAATCCCGGAGAAGTGGAAGTCCGGCATCCCGGCGATCGCCGACAAGAAGTTCGACTTCACCGACTACTCTCTGAACGAGATCGTCCGCTCCACCATGGACCGCGCGCTGAAGATCATCCGCGCCGCCGGCGGGAGCGTCACGGAGGCGGAGGTCACCGTTCCCCGTCAGAGCCCGAAGGCGCCGAAGCTGGAGCAGTGGAGCATGGGCGTGCCGCAGCGGATGGTGCCCGGGGCGGATGCGGCCTGGAACTGGCAGGGACCGTGGGAGGCGAAGAAGGGTGCCCTGGAGTTCCGCACGCAGGCGGAGGGCCGCGTTGCCACCCGGGCCGGCGCGGAGGGGACGCTCACCTTCGAGGGAACCGGTGTGGTGCTGGTGGGGCCGCACTCCCCCGCGGGAGGCCGCGCCGATGTGTGGGTCGACGGCAAGAAGGCGGGGATGATCGACTTCTACATCGTCCCCCGCACCACCGACGACTCGCTCTGGCACGTCTACGGCCTGAAGCCGGGCCGCCACACCGTGCGGCTCGTCACCCGGGACGACGCCGACCCCCGCTCCACCGGCCGCGAGTGCTTCGTCCTCGGCGCCCTCACCTACGGCCCGGAGCGGAAGTAGGCACATGCGGTGCGGAGTAAACTCCGCGCGTTGGCTCCGCCGGCAGTCAACTGCCGGCGATCCCGGTCTCGCGTGGCGGACTCATCGGCGGGAGGGATTCCGAACCTGCAACATGCAACCTGCTAACCTGAGAACCGGACGCTGAAGTCGACCGCATGGAGCCCACTACCGCCGGCCCCGAGCGCGAGACGTTCGACTACACCCCGGAAGAGCACGCCGCCGCCTCGACCGGGGACTACGTCTTTCACCAGCTCATCCCGTACATCGGGAACAAGCGGAAGCTGCTGGGCCTGATCGGCGAGGCGCTGGCGCGGACCGGGGGCACGCGGGAGGGCACTTTCCTCGACCTCTTTGCCGGCAGCGGGGTCGTCTCCCGCATGGCGAAGCGGCTGGGGTACCGCGTGCTGGCGAACGACTGGGAGCCGTACGCCCTGGAGCTCAACCGCTGCGCCGTGGAGTGCAGCACCCCGCCGCCGTTCACCGCCCTCGGCGGCTACCAGGCGGCGATCCAAACGCTCAACACCCTCCCGCCGGCGGAGGGGTGGGTCACGCGGCATCTCTGCCCCCGCGACGACCGCGCCTGCGACCCGCGCGTGGAGCGGATGTTCTACACCCGCGCCAACGGGATGCGCCTCGACGCCATGCGGGAGCAGGTGGCGCAGTGGGAGCGGGACGGCCTCCTGGATCCGGCCGAGCGGGCCTGCCTGCTGGCGCCGATGCTCTACCAGGCGAGCTACACCAGCAACACCAGCGGCGTCTTCAAGGGCTTCCATCACGGCTGGGGCGGCCAGACCGGCACCGCGCTCTACCGCATCCTCTCCCGCCTCACACTGCGCCCCGCCCTCTTCCACGAGAACGGCCGGGAGAACCGGGTCTATCGGACGGATGCGACGGCGCTGGCGCGGAAGCTGCGGGAAGAGCGGGTGGAGGTTGACGTCGCCTACCTGGACCCGCCGTACAACCAGCACCCGTACGGCAGCAACTACCACGTGTTGAACACGGTGGCGCTCTGGGATCACCCGTCCCTCTCGGAGCGGATCGAGGGTCGGAACAAGGCCGGCATCCGGCTCGACTGGCGCACCGAGCGGCGCAGCGCCTACAACCACCGCGGCGACGCGGAGCGGGCCTACCGGGAGCTGCTGGGCGAGCTGGAGGCGCGCTGGATCCTGACCAGCTACAGCACCGACGGCATGATCCCGCTGCCGAAGCTGCTCGCCGCCTGCCTGGAGCGCGGGCGGACCGAGGTGGTGCTGCGCCGCTACAAGCGCTACCGGGTCAGCACCCAGCGCTACTCCCGCAAGCCGCTCAACATCGAGCTGGTGGCCGTCATCGACACCCGCCGCCCCCACCGCGGCCCCTCCGCGGAAGAGCTTTGCACCCAGATCCGCCGCGAAGAGGCCGCGGCCTTGAGCGAGCACGCGGGGAGTCCGAACGTGGAAGAATCCGAACGTGTAAAAAGGGGATAGGGGGATGGAATGGGGATGAGGGGATGGGAACCTTCCGAACTCAGCTCCTTCTCATTCTCTTTCTCTTACTCCTACTCAAGAGACCAGCCGAACCGAAAGAAGCCGATCGCTTTGCGTTCGGCTTCCCCCCGCCAGAGGCTCGGATTCATCCCTCATCCTTCCGCCTTCATCCCTCAGAAACGCGCTTGGAGCGAGCTTCCGTGGACGTGCCGGAGAGCGAAGGTCGCCAGCGAGCAGGAGCAGGACCTCCCGTACACGGAGGGTCCCACTTTAGCCTTCTGCCTTTAGCCTTTTGCCTTTAAAGGCCTTCATCCTTTAGCTGTCTCGTCTCCTGAACAGCGGCTCGGCTACCTGGAGGGGCGTCAGCGTGACGGCGCGGAAGTCGATGGGGCCGTGGTCGCCCTGGAGCATGATGGGGCCGGGCTGCCCTTCACGGCTGTCGAGCGCGCCGCCGGTGATGCCGGGGATCTCCTGGCGGCAGATGATCTCCTGGCCGTTCAGCTCCACCGTCAGCTCCCGGCCCACCAGGGTGATCTCCATCGTCTGCCATTGACCCGCCGGCTTGGCCGCGTTGACGCGCGGCTTGATGAAGCCGTACACGCCGCCGATGCCGTGCGCGTCCGGCGGGCGGCCGTGGTCGTCCTGCACCTGGACTTCGTGACGGCCGCGCAGGTAGATGCCGCTGTTGCTGCCCTTGGGATAGCGGAACTCCACGTGCAGCTTAAAGTCGCGGAAGCTGCGGGTGGTGACGAGGTCGACCCGCGGCCGGCGGTTGCGGAGCAGGCCGTCCTCCACCACCCAGCCGTGCGGCTCCCGCGTGTGGCGCGGCTTCCAGCCGGAGAGGCTCTCCCCGTTGAACAGCTCGATCGGGCTGCCGGCCGGGCGGGGCTCGCCCTGGCGCGCCAGCGTGGGCGCGCGGGTGCCGGTGAAGTTGAGCCAGTCACCGTCGATCGTGCGGGTGCGGCCGGTGATGCGGTCGCCCTGGACCCGGCCTTCCCAGCGCAGCTCCTTCAGCTTGCCGTGCTCCCACTGCGGCGGGAGGGTGAATTCGAAGCGCCCGTTCGTATGGTGCACCTCCGCGATCGGGCGAGCGCTGCCGCTCCGGTGGACGAACCGCCCCACCAGCGCGCTGTACCCGGAGCGCTCCACCTCCAGCCAGGAGGGATACGCCCCGTCCGGCGCCTGCACCGTCAGGTCCCAGCGCCCCGCCAGCGGCGGAGTCGGCTGCATCACCGGCCGCTGTGCCGGCCGCTGCGCCGCCGCGCTCACCGCGGCTCCCAGCGCCAGGGTTCCCAGCAGCACGCCGCGCCGCGTCCCCCGCCAATTCGTTATCTCGTTCTTCACGTGTCCTCCGACAGCTGTCACAAACAATCTCAAGTCGCCACCATCCGGCTACACCTCGGTTGGCCTATTCACCCGACTCGGTGATCAACTCCAGGCCGGTAACACCGAGAAAGTGGCGAGCGTTATGCGTAACAAGCGGAACCCCGAGACTGAGCGCAGTCGCGGCGTGCCAGGCATCGCCCGCTGAGATCTGGAAACCACGGCTCCGCGTATCAGCGACTAATTCCCCATAGATCCGGCAGATACGGTCATCCGGGTACTCAATCACGTAGGAACGGAGACTATGCTCCAACGCCTCTCGGCGAGGACGACCCCAGTTCCGCAGTAGCGGCCAGGTGTAAAGCTCGGCACGGCTCTGGGCCGAGAGCACCAAGACCTTTCCAATCAGGTGAGGCGCGTATCGAGCCGCTCGGGAGTCTTGCTTGAATAGGAAGGAGGCGACGTCAGTGTCGACGACGATCAAGCTTAACTGTCCAGGTGAGAGCGAGGGCATCGTGGCCGCGTCTTATTCTGTCTCCACGTCATCCGTGACCCGCACTGGTTGACGCTGCTCCTCCAAGAACGCGAGGAACTCCGCAAGATCATTCGGATCGTTTCGGACCGAGTCCGGCCCGGCTAGCTCGTCGATGGAGCGGATCGGCTGACCTATCATGAGAACTCGCCGTACCGCTCGCTCGCGCTCTTCTTCATCACGGCACTGGATGGTCTGCATGGTACCTCCGCGATCAGTTCCACTCTATTATTCCGTGCCGTCGCTATCATGCCGACTCACACGGTCGTTCAATCTTCCACCGAAAGCTCACTGCTACGATACCGGCGACTCGTTCTCCAGGCGGGCGATGCCGTGGTCGAACATCAGCCGGTTCAGGGCGGGGATTTCCTTCTCGATGATGCCGTTCAGCGTAACCACGAACGCGCCCAGCTCCCGTGCCGCGCGCTCCATCTGCGCCCGCTGCTGCGGGGTGGGCGGGGCGGTGTAAGAGCCGAAGAGGAAGTAGGGACGTGAGGCGCGGCTGGAGATCGGGTCCGGCTCGTCCGCCAGCGGGGCGCCGGCGAAGCCGAGCGGCGTGGGAAGGCCAAACATCTGCTCGTTCAGCTTCGCCACCCGCTCCTGGAGCGAGTTGACCGTGTCGAGCACCTCTTTCGGGGTGCCCTCGCGTCGGGCGAGGGAGGTCTTCAGCTCCGTCAGGCGGGTATGGAGGGTGCGGACCGCGTCCCCGGCCATGCCGGCCCGGACCCAGAGCTTTCCGGCCTCGTCCAGCGCCTGCCGCCAGGCGGCACGCTCCGCGGGGGTGATCTCGAGGCGCGGGTCCTCTTCCACCACCACCGGCCCGCTGGCGCTCTGGTCCCCGGCCGTGACGGTGACGGTGTAGGTGCCCGGGTCGACCCACACCCCGCGCCCGCCGCCCTGGCGCGCGGTCCCGGCGGCGGCCGAGCGGCCCGGCCGCGCCGGCGCGGTGCCGCGCAGGTCCCACAGCACGCGGTTGACCCCCGCCGCTCCGGAGCCGGGAAGCTCCCGCACCACCCGGCCCGCCGCGTCCTTCACGGTGACGCGAACCGGGGTGGCGCGCGGGACTGCCTTCTTCAGGTGGTACTGCACCAGCGCGCCGACCGGCAGGTTCGGCGCCTCGAAGAGCTTGTCGCCGGTGCTGCCCTTGCGAGAGGTGAGCCGGTACATCGCGGCGGGACGCATGTCGAAGAGGTGCAGCTCCGCCTCCCGCACCTTCGGCGTCAGGGCGCTGATCGGCTCGATGTCGTCCAGGATCCAGATCCCGCGGCCGTGGGTGCCGAGGATCAGGTCGTTCTCCCGCGGGTGGATCTGAATGTCATCCACCGGCACCGTCGGCAGGTTGCTCCGGACCGCGTGCCACTGCCCGCCGCGGTTCCAGCTCACCCAGAGGCCGCGCTCCGTGCCGGCGAACAGCACGTCGGGATTCCGCGGGTGCTCCCGGACCACGCTGACGGTGCCCCCCTCCGGCAGGTTGCCGCGCACGCTCTTCCAGCTCTTGCCGAAGTCGTCCGTACGGTAGAGATAGGCGTGGAAGTCGTCCGACCGGTGCCCGTCGAAGGCGACGTAGGCAGCTCCGTCCCCGGTGCGGCTCGCCTCCACCCGGCTCACGTAGGTGCCCTTCGGCAGGCCGGGAACGCGGGAGACCACGTTCTCCCAGGTAGCGCCCCCGTCCCGCGAGACCTGCAAGTTGCCGTCGTCGGTGCCGGCCCAGAGCACGCCCGCCCGCACCGGCGACTCCGCCAGCGTGGTGACGGTGCCCCAGTGGACCACGCCGTCGTTGCGAGAGAGCATCTCCTTCGCCTTCTTGCCGAAGATCGTCAGCTCGTCCCGCTTCTCCCCGCGGGTCAGGTCGGGAGAGACGAGGGTCCAGGTCTCCCCGCGGTCCCTGGAGCCGAAGACCCGGTTGCCGCCGTAGTAGACGGTCTTCGAATCGTGCGGGGAGAGCAGGATCGGGGAGTTCCAGTTGAACCGGTACTTCTCGTCGTCCGGCGGCTCCGGCCGGATGATCCGGGCCTGGCCGGTGCGCTGGTCCAGCCGCCGCAGGTTGCCGTCCTGGCTCTCCAGGTAGACGACGTGGTGGTCGGAGGGGTCGACCACCGTATGGAAGCCGTCGCCGCCGCCGATCACCTCCCAGTCGTCGTTGGTGATCCCCTCGGTCCAGAGGGTGCGGCTCGGCCCCGCCCAGGTGCCGTTGTCCTGCAGGCCGCCGTAGACCCAGTACGGCTTCCGGTTATCCGCGCTGACCTCGTAGAACTGTGCCAGCGCCAGGGTGTTGACGTAGTCCCAGTTGCGCCCCTGGTCGTAGCTGATGTGGATTCCGCCGTCGGAGCCGGCGAGCACGTGATTCGAGTTGGCCGGGTTCACCCAGAGCGCGTGGAAGTCGACGTGGATCCGCCGGTAACGGTCGTTCAGCCAGCTCTTGCCCCCGTCTTCGGAGAGGTAGAGCGGCGCGCCGAGCAGCCAGACCCGCTGGTCGTTGTTCGGGTCGACGTGGATCTTGCTGTAGTAAGAGGGGCGGGGGTTGGTGTCGGAGACCTTCCGCCAGCTCTCGCCGCGGTCGTCCGAGCGGTAGGTGCCGCCCTGCGCCTGGTGCTCCACCGTGCAGTAGAGGATGCTCGGGTCCTTCCGGTAGAGGTTCACCCCGATCCGGCCCACGTCGCCCTGGGTTGGCAGCCCGTTCGTCAGCTTCCGCCAGGTGGCGCCGCCGTCGGTCGTCTTCCACAGGCCGCTGCCGGGCCCGCCGCCGTTGAAGCCGAAGGCGGTCCGCCGCCGCTGGTAGCTCGCCGCGTAGAGGGTGTTCGGGCTGCGCGGATCGATCGCCACGTCGACGAAGCCGGTGTCGGCGTCGATGAGCTTCGTGTTCTTCCAGCTCTTGCCGCCGTCGGTCGACTTGTAGAGCCCGCGCTCCTTGTTCGGCCCCCAGAGGTGCCCCAGCGCCGCCACGTAGACCGTCTCCGGATCGGTAGGGTGCACCACGATGCGACCGATGTGGTGGGTGTCTTCCAGCCCCAGGTGGGTCCAGGTGCGGCCGGCGTCCGAGCTGCGGTAGACGCCGTGTCCCCAGGACGAGGACTGCCGGTTGTTCGGCTCCCCGGTGCCGACGTAGACGATCGACGGGTCGGAAGGGGCCAGCGTCACGTCGCCGATGCTGGAGACCAGCTCCCGGTCGAAGATCGGCCGAAAGGTGGTGCCGTGGTTCTCCGTCTTCCAGAGCCCGCTGGCGGCGGTGGCGACGTAGAAGGTCGACGGGTTCGACTCGTCCACGGCGAAGTCGTCGATGCGGCCGCCCATGGCGCCGGGACCGATGTTCCGGAAGACGAGCTGCCGGAACGGGTCGTAGGCGGAGTCTGCCTCCTCCTGGGCCACCGCGCCCGCGCCGAGCGTAGCGGCGAGCGCGAGCAGCAGGAGGACGGCCCGGGAGCTCCGGCGGGGAGAGCAGGCGCAGAGCATCGCGTGAATCCGGAAAGGGGTACCGGTGAACAAGGAAGATACCGCCCGCTTGTTCCGCGTGCCGCACCCTGAATCCTCGGCAGCAGTATGCCCAGCCGTGTGACCCGCTAGCGCTCGAAGTGCTCCCGCGCAGCCTGCACGTCGCGGGCGATCTGCGCGCGCAGCGAGTCGAGGTCGGCGAAGCGCTGCTCGCCGCGCAGGCGCTGGAGGAACTCCACCTGCACGCGCTGACCGTAGAGGTCGCCGGACCAGTCGAGCAGGTGCGCCTCCAGCACGCGGCGGGTGCCGTCCCGCGTGGGGCGGACGCCGAGGTTGACCGCGGCGGGAACCGGCGCTGGGTGGCCCGGCAGGCGGACCTGCGCCACGTAGACGCCGTCGGCCGGCAGCATCCGCTCCGTGGGGACGCGAATGTTGGCGGTCGGGAAGCCGAGGCGGCGGCCTACCTGTTCCCCCGCGACCACCTCTCCGGGAACCGAGTAGGGCCGGCCCAGCAGGCGCTCGGCGGAGGCGACGCAGCCCTCTTCCAGGCAGGCGGCGACCCGGCTGCTGCTGATCGGATGGCCGCCCTCCAGCACCGGCTCGACCGCCGTCACGGTAAAGCCGAGCTCCGAGCCGATGCCCCGGAGGAGATCGAGATCGCCGCGGGCGCCGCGGCCGAAGCGGAAGTTGGCGCCGGCAAGCACCTCCACGGCGCCGAGCTGCCGCACCAGGATCTCCCGCACGAACGCCTCCGGCTCCTGCGACAGGAACTCCGGCGTGAGCGGGATGACGAGGGCGATCTCGATCCCGAACCGCTCGATCAGCTCCAGCCGCTCCTCCAGGCCGGCGAGCACCGGAACCTGCGTGCCCGGCCGGAGCAGCTCGATCGGATGGCGGTCGAAGGTGAGGACGACCGAGCTGGCCCGCTGCCGCCGCGCCGTCTCCGCGGTGCGGCGCAGCAGCTCCTGGTGACCCCGGTGGATGGCGAAGAACTTGCCGATGGTGACGACGGAGCGCGCGAGAGGCTCGCCGAGCTGCTCAAGACCCAGAACGCGCCGCATCAGGTTCGGAAAACACTTTCTCCGGCGTCAGCAGCCGGTTCTCGCCGTGGCCCCGGGCACTGGCGATGGCGAGGAGCCGCCCTTCATTATCTACCACGCAGATCGGGCCGTCGGGCAGGCCGTCCGGCGCGGAGAGGAACTGGCCGTGCGCCAGCCGCACCGCCTGCTCCGGCTGCGCCGTCATCCGGGGCAGGTGCCGCAGCGCCTCCGCGGGAGGGATCAACGGCGTCTCGGGGGTCAGCTCGTCGAGCGGCACCGCCTCGGCGAGGGTGAAGTGGCCGACCGCCTCGCGCTCCAGCGCGCTCATCGCGGCGCCCGGCCCCAGCAGGCGGCCGAGGTCGTGACAGAGGGTGCGGACGTAGGTGCCGGCGGAGCAGCGGACCCGCAGCTCCGCCGCCGCGCGAGGGCCGGAGACGAAGTCGAGCAGCTCGATCGAGTAGATCGTAACCGGGCGCGCCTCCCGCTCCACCGTCTGGCCCGCCCGGGCAAGCTCGTACAGCTTCTTCCCGCCGACCTTCAGCGCGGAGACCATCGGCGGCACCTGGAGGATCTCCCCCTCGAACTGCCGCAGCGCCTCGCGCAGCCGCTCCTCGGTGATCTCGGAGGCATCGGCTTCCGCCAGCACGCTCCCGGTGGTGTCCTGGGAGTCGGTCTCCAGGCCGAAGCGCACCGACGCCCGGTAGGTCTTCGGCAGCCCCTGCGCGTACTCCAGGATGCGGGTCCCCTGCCCCACCCCGATCACCAGCACGCCGGTCGCCATCGGATCGAGGGTACCGGCGTGACCCACCCGTCGGGTGGAAAGCACGCGGCGGACCCTCGCCACGCAGTCGTGGGAGGTCGGCCCCGCCGGCTTATGGAGGTTCAGGATCCCGCTGGGAGCGTCGCTCACCTCTGGCTCATCCTCGGCATGCTTCGCGCTGGAAGCTCCAGGTCAATCGGTCGGGCGCCTTCCGGCGGCACCATGGCAGGGTAGGCCATGCGGTCGGCCGCCGTCAATTGCCGCGCTCACACGAGCGTTTCGCGCGAATTGGGCCGCGTGGAGTGCACCTCCGCTCCCGCTAAGCTACGTATACCTTCAGGACACGGTCGATTCCGACCTGGCGGCAGGAAGCCGGGTGTCGGTCCCGGAATCGAGATGGGGCGATCTCGGCGCTCTCCTTCTTCAAGCACCTCTATGAAACGAATCTTCTGGCTGCCGCTTGCCGCGGCGGCGCTGGCGCTCGGCGCCCTCAGCGACGCGCCTCGACTGGAGGCGGCGCAGGAGCGGCCGGCTCCCCGCGTGGCTCCGGCGGTCCGCCAAGCGCTCGAGGCGATCGACGCGCAGAGCATCCGCGCCCACGTGCGGTTCCTCTCGGACGACCTGCTCGAGGGCCGGGACACCTCGGAGACCGGCGGGTTCCTGGCGGCGCGCTACCTGGCGGCGGAGCTGGAGCAGCTCGGGCTGAAGCCGGCGGGCGACAACGGCAGCTATTATCAGCAGGTCCCGTTCGAAGACGGGCGCATGGACTTCGCCGCTTCTCGCCTCACCCTGGTCCGCGGCGGAAACGAGATTCCGCTGCGCATGGGCGAGGAGTTCTTGCTGAACGGCGGCCGCAGCCAGTCGGCCGAGCTGCAGGCGCCGCTGCTCTTCGTCGGCTACGGGATCACCGCGCCGGAGTATCGGCACGACGACTACGCCGGGCTCGATCCGAAGGGCAAGGTGGTGGTGGTGCTGACGGGAGAGCCCGAGTCGGATCGCGACGACTACTTCGAAGGCAAGCGGGACACCCGCCACGCGCAGGGCGGCGCCAAGGTGCAGCTCGCCGCCTCTAAGGGCGCCGTCGGCGTGATCACGATCCTGGCGGGAGAGCGCGCCGCCTCGTTCCCGTGGGACCGGTTCCGCAGCTTCCAGGACCGCCCGTCGTTCCGCCTGGCGGACGAGCGCGCGCCTCTCCCGGCCCTGGTCGTGCGGGAGGAGGGAGCGAAGCAGCTCTTCTCCGGCGCGGGGCGCGACTGGGAGAAGGTGCGGGCGGAGATCCCGGCCGGGAAGGTCGCCCCGCAGGCGCTGCCGGGCACGATCCGGGTGGTGCTGAAGGAAGAGCGGGTCCCCCGCCCGGCGCCGAACGTGCTCGCCATGCTGGAAGGCACCGATCCGGAGCTGAAGAAGCAGGTGGTGGTCTACAGCGCGCACTACGACCACGTCGGCCAGCGCCCGCAGGGCGAGGGCGACCGGGTCTTCAACGGCGCCTGGGACAACGCCAGCGGCACGGCGGGCGTGCTGGAGGTGGCGCGCGGCTTCGCTCACCTGAAGCCGGGGCCGCGCCGCTCGATCCTCTTCCTGTTCGTGACGGGTGAGGAGAAGGGGCTGCTCGGCTCGCAGTACTACGTCCGGAACCCCGCCGTCCCGATGGAGCAGACCGCCGCGAACATCAACCTCGACATGACCGACATCTTCGGCGTGCCGAAGGAGCTGGTCGCCCAGGGCGCCGAGTTCAGCAGCATCGGCACGGACGCGGAAGTCGTCGCCGGAGAGCTGGGGGTGCGCGTCGGTAAGGACCCCACCCCGGAGCTGGGGGTCTTCACCCGGTCCGACCAGTTCAGCTTCGTGCAGGCGGGCGTGCCGAGCGTCTTCATGCGCTGGGCGAACGAGCACGAGGGAATGACCCCGGAGCAGAGCCGGCAGATGTGGCAGCAGAAGATGCAGACGATCTACCACAAGCCGGCCGACGAGTTCGACCCGTCCTGGAGCTGGGAGGGGATGCGACACCACGCGCAGCAGTCGTTCCTCCTCGGCCTGCGCCTCGCCAACGAGGCGCAGATGCCGCGCTGGAACGAGGACTCCCGCTTCAATCGCCCGCGAGGCCTGCCCGGCGGTGATTGACGCCCCGTCCGACGGCGCCGCCGGAGTCGATCCGGCGGCGCCCCCGTCTCCCAAGCGGGCCGCCGGGCAGCTCTGGCCCGCCTTCGCGGTCCCGGTGCTCCTGCTCCTGCCGACCCTCCTCTTCGCCTGGGGCCGCGACCCGGCCACCTTCGCCTACGTGGGGCAGGTGATCGTCGACGGCGGCATGCCGTACCGCGACGCCTGGGACATCAAGCCGCCCGGCATCTACCTGCTCTACGCCGCGCTGCGCCTCCTCTCGCCGGACGGCGGGTGGGGCTACATGGCGACGGTGCGGAGCTTCGACGTCCTGCTCGCCGGCGTCACCGGCCTGCTCCTCGCTCAACTGGTGCGCCACTGGGGACGGCCGGAGTGGGGAACCGCCGCGGCGGCCTGGTACGCGGCGCTCTACCTGAGCGGCACCTACTGGAGCCTGGGACAGGCGGAGGCGTGGGCGAACCCGCTGGTGCTCGGGGCGGCGCTCCTGCTGCTGCAGGCGGGCGCCTCCGACCGGATCGATACCGCGCGCCTCTGCGGCGCGGGTCTGCTGCTCGGCGCTGCGGCACTGCTCAAGTTCACCGCCGTCCTGCCCGCGCTGCCGTTCCTGATCCCCGCCCTTTACCGCAAGCGCCTGTTCCGCGCCGCGGCCCTCGTTCTGGGCGGGCTGCTGCCGCTCCTCGCCGCGTTCCTCTGGCTGCGCGCGGGGAACGCCTGGGACGCGTACCTGGAGATCCAGCGCGACTTCGTGGTCCCGTATACCCGGCTCACCGCTCCCGGCGCGGCGGAGGGGCTGCTCGGGATCGCGGCCCAAACCGGCCGCTGGCTGCTGAAGGTCTGGCCCGCCGCGCTGCTGGGACTGGCGGGCGCCTGGCTCTGGCGGAGCGCCGGCCGGGGGCTGGTCGTCGGTGCCTTCACCGCCGGATTGCTCACCGTCTGGGTGCAGCACAAGTACTTCGCCTACCACTGGCAGCCCGCGCTCCCCTGGCTGGCGCTGCTCGCCGCCGCGGGAGGTGCGTCCGTGCTGCGGCAGAGGCCGCGGTGGTCCGCCCTCGCCCCTACCCTCGCCGCCGCGGCCTGGCTCCTGGCGATGTACGGCGGCACCTACCTGGACGCCGCCCGCTACGCCGCCGGGCTGCTCCCGCGCGACCAATGGTACGCCCGCTTCGGCCGTCCGCACGGCGGCGACTACTCATTCCTGGCCGGCGTCTGGGCCGCGGAGTACGTGCGGGAACACACCAAACCGGGAGAGACGGTCCTGGTGTGGGGCTTTGAACCGAACGTCTACCTCTTCTCGGACCGCCGTGCCTCCAGCCGCTACTTCTTTAATGTGCCGCTTACCGCGCCGTTCGCGCCCCCCGGCTGGCAAACCGAGTACTTCGACGGCATCGTTGCCAAAGAGCCGCAACTGCTCCTGGTGCTTCGGAACGACGAGATTCCATGGGCGAGCGGCACTCGAGCTGATTCCGAGGAGATGCTGAACTTTCCACAATACCGAATGCCCCCCATCCGCGACTTGTTTGAGGATCGCTACGTGCAGGTGGAAGACTTCACCATCCATCCCCGTTGGGTGCCGCCACCGTTCTGACTCACATGCCTGAGCTTCCTGAAGTTGAGATCCACGCCCGGAACCTGCGCGCGTGGCTGGTGGGGCGCCGCATCGAGCGGGTGGAGGTGCTCGATCCGAAGCTGCTGGACGACCCCGGCCCGCTCCCGCTGGAGACGGCGGCCGGGCAACGCGTGGAGGCGGTCCGGCGTGACGCGAAGTACCTCTTCCTGGACCTCGAGGGCGGCGTCACGCTGGTGGCGCACCTGCGGATGACGGGTCGGTTCGTCCGCGACGCCTACGTCGCCGGACCCTACCCGAAGTTCAGCCGCCTGGCGCTCTACCTCGACAGCGGGGAGGTGGTCCGCTTCGAGGACCGGCGCCGCTTCGGCCGGGCCTGGCTGGTGCCGGCCGGTGAGGAGCGGTCGCTGCCGGAGCTGCGAGAGCTCGGGCCGGACGCGCTCCTGCAGCCGATCTCCGTGGAGCGGCTCACGGAAGCCGCCGGGAAGACCCGCCGCCCGATCAAGGTGCTGCTGATGGACCAGACGCTCCTCGGCGGGCTGGGGAACATCTGCGTCATCGAAGTGCTCTACCGCGCGCGCATCGCGCCGGAGCGCCCCGCGAACAGCCTGACGCCGGAGGAGCTCCGCCGCCTCGCGGAGGGCATACCGCTCTTTCTGGAGTGGGCGATCGAGGCGCAGAGCCGCCGGGAGCTGATCTATCTGGGCGAGAAGGGCGCGGAGAACGTCTTCACCATCTACCGCCGCGAAGGCACCCCCTGCCCCACCTGCGGCGGCGCTATCGTCTACACCACCCTCGGCGGACGAGGGACCTACGCCTGCCCCTCGTGTCAGAGTTGATTTGTTAGCAGGTTGCAGGTTAGCAGGTTGCAGGTTCCGAACCCCGCCTCGCGTGTTTCCAACCTGTAACCTGCAAACCTGACAACCTGCAACTACCCCAGTTGATTGTGCTCGCGGGCGGCTTGCTGCGTGAGGCCGGTGAGCCAGGAGCGGGTGAGCGGCGTCTCGCTCTCGGCACCGCGGACCTTCTGCTCGCCGATGCCGCCGGGGCCGGGGAGCATCCGGTTCACTAGGCCGAGGAGGTCCGCCGTGACGCCGGGGAAGAGGCCGTGGAACCGCACGGCGATCTCCGCCGGCAGGGAGAGGATCAGCTCCGCGTCGCCGCGTCGGCAGGCCGCCACGATCTGCCGCGCCGCCTTCTCCGCGCTGATGGAGCTGCCCGGGAGGGAGTCGGCGAGCTTGAACCAGGCGTACTCCGCCTCGTGCTGCCCCTTGAACCAGGCCTGGCGCGGGCTCCCGGTGCGCATCAGGCCGGGGCAGACGGTGGTGACGCGGATGCCGTCCTTCAGCAGCTCCGCCCGCAGTCCCTCCGAGAAGCCGACCAGCGCGAACTTGCTGGCGCAGTAGGGCAGCAGGTGCGGGACGGAGATCTTGCCGCCGATGGAGGAGATGTTGACGATCCGCCCTTCCCGCCGCTCGCGCATCCCCGGCAGCACCGCGGTCACGGTGTTCAGCGGCCCCCAGAAGTGGACCCGCATCGCCTGCTCGTAGTCGGCGCGGGTCATCACCTCCATCGGTCCGACCTCGATGATCCCGGCGTTGTTGATCAGCACGTCGACCCGCCCGAACCGGACCTCCGCCGCTTCCACCATCCGGGCCACCTGGTCCGGCTCGGTGACGTCGCACGGCACCGCCAGCACCTCCGCGCCCCGGGACGCCAGCTCTTCCCGCGCGCGCTCCAGCTCTTCGGGACCGCGGGCACAGATCACCAGGCGGGCGCCCTGGCGGGCCAGCTCTCGCGCCAGTACCAGGCCGAGTCCCCGCGAGCCGCCGGTAACCAGCGCCACCTTCCCAGCCAGCGGGTAGCGGCGCGCCTGCCGCACCATCCAGCCCGCTCCGAGCGCCGCCGCGATCCCGGCGCCCGCCAGCAGCGTGTTCCGCGTTCGGTGTTCCATGGGTGCTCCTCCGGAATCGACCGGCACCGCGCCGGCTGTTCCTGGACTCCCCCGAAAGCGCGGGGCTCGAAACCGGGCGAGCTTACGGGAGCTGCGCCGCGTGTGAGCCACGCCCTGGCAGCGGGTAAAACGGAGTAAGATGGGAGTGCTACCGGGTGCCAGCCCCCGCTCCGAACAAGCGGGAAGCGCGGCGCCCGGCGATAGGAAGGGAAAGAGCCGTGGACAAACAGTCGCTCATCGACGCGCTGAACGAAGACCTCGCCAACGAGTACGCCGCCATCATCCAGTACACCCAGTACGCGGCCAAGATCCGCGGCCCCTGGCGGACGGAGCTCCGCAACTTCTTCATGGCGGAGATCCCGGACGAGCAGACCCACGCCCAGTACCTGGCGGACAAAATCGCCGCCATGGGCGGAAACCCGACCACGCAGGCGGCGCCCGTCACCGCGGCCGACGCGGCGGAAGACATGCTCCGCGCCGTGCGGGACGCGGAGGAGCGCGCCGTGCGGAACTACACCCAGCGCGCGCAGCAGGCGGATGCGCTGGGCGAGATCGCCCTGAAGGTGCAGATCGAGAACTTCATCGCGGACGAGCAGACCCACATGCAGGAAGTGGACCAGATCCTGGCGGAGTGGCCGGCGCAGTCGTAGCGGCGCACGGCTCCAGGTTCGCAAGTTCCAGGTTGCAGGTTGGGAACCCCGCTTTCCGGATCCCAACCTGCTTCTGGCTCCTCGCCTGCGGGCTTCAGCTCGGTGCCCGGTGGAGGTTTTCTCGCGCTATTCCCCTTCGGGGAAGCGAAAGCAAGCATTCGCACTCCACAGACTGCACCGAGGCAGTCTCCCTCTCGGCAAGAGGGAATCTCTCCCGAGCCGGCCTGTGGAGTGCGAATGCTTGCTTTCGCGCCCCGCGCCAGCGGGGCCGCGACCTTATCTCGGATTCCGCAGGCCGACGGCCATCCGCAGGCACAGGTGCCACCAGCCCGGAAAAAATCCTTGCGGCCAATTGCTTGCTTAGCAGGAAATGTAGCGGGTTTCCGGTGAACTCACCTGCAATCTGGGCGTCGATTACGACCCGGAGCAGAATCAGCAGTGTCGCGGCGCTTGATTGCCGTCAGGCAGGTCGTATCCCAGGCCCTCCGGGGCTCTTGCTTCGTACCTGCGCCGTACACTGCGGTATGGCAGGAGGAGGACTGGTCATGCCGGAAGGCAAAGTAAAGTGGTTTAACAATGCCAAGGGATACGGCTTCATCGACGGAGGCGAGGGGGGCGACATCTTCGTCCACTACTCCGTGATCCAGAAGGATGGATACCGCACCCTGCGTGAAGGGGAGCCGGTCCTCTACGAGGTGACGGACGGTCCGAAGGGGCTGCAGGCGACGCACGTCTCGCCCACCGAAGCGGTCACCGCCTGAGCCCGTCCGGCCACGGCAGCACACTTCCCGCAGCGGCGGTCCTTTCGGGGACCGCCGTTTGCGTTGCTCGCCTTGTCGCCCGGTTGAGAGTTGGTGCCGGAACAGGTGCCGGCGCGGCGCGCGCGTAATATGCGCTCTGGATCGGTCGCGCTTCGGAACAGTGGGATCGCCGGGAGAGCTGCTCCGGAAGGCGGGCCTCTCTGCGGAGCGATCCGCGGGCCCGGAGCGCTGCCGAGTAAGAGTAGGATGACGAGTAGGAGTGGGAGTCCCGTCTACGAAGGGCTCCTGAAACGAAGGTGACTAGCTTTGAGTGCACAGGATAACAGCGGCGCGCAGGGCGGAGGCTGGCGGCTGCGCGGCTCGCTTCCGAAGATCGGGATCCGTCCCGCCATCGACGGCCGCTACGGCGGAATCCGCGAATCGCTGGAGGGCCAGACGTTCGGCATGGCGCAGGCCGTGGCCGACTTCCTGCGGGAGAACGTGCGCCACGCCAGCGGTGAGCCGGTGGAGGTGGTGATTGCCGATACCTGCATCGGCGGCGCCTCCGAGGCGGCGAAGTGCGCGGAGAAGTTCCGCCGGGAAGGCGTGGGCGTCTCGCTGACCGTCACCCCCTGCTGGTGCTACGGCGCGGAGACGATGGACATGGACCCGCTCATGCCGAAGGCGGTCTGGGGCTTCAACGGCACGGAGCGGCCGGGCGCCGTCTACCTGGCGGCGGTCCTCTCCGCCCACACCCAGAAGGGCGTCCCGGCCTTCGGGATCTACGGGCGGGACGTGCAGGAAGTGACCGATGCGACGATCCCGGACGACGTGCGGGAGAAGCTGCTCCGCTTCGCCCGCGCCGGCCTCGCCACCGCCACGATGCGCGGCACCTCCTACCTGGCGATGGGCGGCGTCTCCATGGGGATCGCCGGCTCGATCGTCGACCACCCATTCTTCCAGAACTATCTGGGCATGCGGGTCGAGACGATCGACATGACGGAGTTCATCCGTCGCATGGAGCTGGAGATCTACGACCGGGACGAGTACCGGCGGGCGCTGGCGTGGGTGCGGGAGAACTGCCCGGAAGGGGCCGACCGCAACCCGCCGGAGAAGCAGCGGACCCGGGAGCAGAAGGACGGCGACTGGGAGACCTCCGTCAAGATGGCGCTGATCGCGCGCGACCTGATGGTCGGCAACCCGAAGCTGGCGGAGCTCGGCTTCCCGGAGGAGGCGGAGGGGCACAACGCCCTCGCCGGCGGCTTCCAGGGTCAGCGCCAGTGGACCGACCACTTCCCGAACGGCGACTTCCTGGAGGCGATCCTCACCAGCTCCTTCGACTGGAGCGGCATCCGCCAGCCCTACGTGGTGGCGACCGAGAACGACGCCCTGAACGGCGCCTCGATGCTCTTCGGACACCTTCTCACCGGCGGCGCCCAGCTCTTCGCGGACGTGCGCACCTACTGGAGCCCCGAAGCGGTGCAGCGGGTGACCGGGCACCGGCTGGAAGGCCGCGCGGAAGGCGGCATCCTCCACCTGATCAACTCCGGCCCCGCCGCGCTCGACTGGACCGGCGAGCTCTCCCAGGACGGAGAGCCGGCGGTGAAGCCGTGGTGGGAGATCGCCCCCGAGGAAGCGGAGCGGTGCCTGCAGGCGACGAAATGGTGCGCCTCCAGCCTCGGCTACTTCCGCGGCGGCGGGTGGTCGACCGACTTCCTCACCCGCGGCGGCATGCCGGCCACGATCTACCGCCTCAACCTGGTGGCGGGGCTCGGCCCGGTGCTGCAGATCGCGGAAGGCTGGACGGTCGACCTGCCGTCGGAGGTCCACGACACCCTCGACGCCCGCACCGACCCGACGTGGCCGACCACCTGGTTCGCGCCGCGGACGACCGGCAGCGGCCCGTTCCGGGACGTCTACTCCGTGATGAACGCCTGGGGCGCCAACCACTGCGCGGCCGCCTACGGCCACGTCGGCGCGGACCTGATCACGCTGGCGTCGCTCCTGCGCATCCCGGTCGACATGCACAACGTGCCGGAAGAGAAGGTCTTCCGCCCCAGCTCCTGGGACCGCTTCGGCGCCCAGGATCCGCAGGGCGCGGATTACCGGGCGTGCGCCGCCTACGGCCCGCTCTATCGGTAGCAACTGTCTGTCAGCAGGTTGGCAGGTTGCAAGTTGCAGGTTAACTCCCCGGAACACGGGGTTCCAAACCTGAAACCTGGAACCTGCTAACCTGAAACAGCTTCCCATGTCACACTCCGCCTCCGCCGCGCTCGCCGGACCGGCGGCCGGGCTCTGGCTCCGGGCGCTTACCTGCGCTCGCGGCCCCGCCCTCTGCCTCCTCGGGCCCGGGGGAGAGCTGCTCGACGCGAGCGCCTCCGCCCGGTCGCTCTACGGGTGGGGCAGCGGGCCGCTGCCGGAGTGGTCGTTCCCCGGGTTCTTCCCTCCGGAGGAGCGCCGGCGGCTCGACGGGACGCTCGCCGCGGCCGCGGCCCTGGGCGTGCTGGAGACCGGGGCGACCCACCGCCGCGCCGACGGCAGCACCTTCCCCGCCCGGATCACGCTCACCGCCCTCCCGGACGGAGGGGCAGCGGCGGGCTTCCTGATGCAGACGGTCGACGAGACCGCCTCCGCCCGCCGGGAGGCGGTGCGGGCCGCCGCCGAGGAGCGCCTGCACGACCTGCTGCGGAGCCTGCCGGACACGCTGCTCGTCTTCGACCGGGAGCCGCGGCTGCTCTCCGTGACTCCGGAGGACGGCTGCCCGTTCGGGGCGCCGGGAGAGCTGCTCGGAAGGGGCTCGGACGATCCTGC
This sequence comes from Armatimonadota bacterium, assembly GCA_046292385.1. Taxonomy (GTDB): domain Bacteria; phylum Armatimonadota; class SYMT01; order SYMT01; family SYMT01; genus JBKBRF01. The sequence goes on from JBKBRF010000002.1 coordinate 143,770, forward strand.
CTGGCGCCTCGCGGGCGCTGACCCGCTGGGGGTGCGGCGGGTGCTGCGGACCGGCGGCCCTCTCGCCCCCTGGGAAGCGGAGTGGACCGGCAGCCGGGAGCCGCGCACCCTCTCCCTCGCGGCCGCCCCGCTGCAGGGCCCCGGCGGGCAGCCTCTCGGGGTGGTGGTCGCCGCGCGGGACGTAACCGGGCTCCGCGGCCGGGAGGAGGAGCGGGAGGCGCGAGAGCGGCTGGAAGAGCTTTCCCGGCGCCTGGTCGAGGAGCTGGAGGCGGAGCGCGCCCGGCTCTCGCGGGAGCTGCACGACGCGGTCGGCGGCGGCCTCGCGGCGCTCGGGCTGCTCCTCGCCGGGGACGCGGAGCCCGGCGCGAGAATTGCGGATGCGACCGCCGCGGTCCGGGAGCTGCACGCGCGGGTGCGGGAGCTGGCCCAGGAGCTGCGCCCGAAGGTGCTGGACGAGCTGGGGCTGCTGCCGGCGCTCTGCTGGCTGGCCCACCGGTACCGCGCGGCCGGCCTGGAGGTCGCGGTGACCCACCGGAACACCGGCGAGCGCTGGGAGCCGGAGGTCGAGACCGCCTGCTTCCGCATCGCGCAGGAGGCGCTGGCGAACGCCGCCCGCCACGCGGGGGCCGCCGCCGTAACGCTCCACCTGGAGGGAACCCCCTCCAGCGCGCGGCTGTGGGTCCAGGACGACGGCCGCGGCTTCGACCCGGACGCTCCCCGCCCCCGGAGCACCGGCCTGGCGGGAATGCGGGAGCGGGCGCGGCTACTGGGGGGAGCCCTGGTGGTGGAGAGCGCGCCGGGCGCCGGAACGTACGTGGAGGTGGAGCTCCCGCTGCTCCGCCAACCGGGAGCCGGAGGAGATCGATGCCCATGAATCTGGAGCTTCCAGTGCGGGTACTGCTGGCGGACGACCATCCGCTGGTGCTGGACGGTCTGCGCCTGCGGGTGGAGGCGGACCGCCGCTTCCAGGTGGTGGGGCAGCTCACCAACGGACTGGAAGTGGTGCCCGCGGTGCAACGGCTCCGCCCGGAGCTCCTGCTGCTCGACCTCACCATGCCGGGCCTCACCGGCGGGGAGATCCTGCGCCAGCTCAACCGCCGCTTTCCGCGCACCCGGGTGATCGTCGTCTCCATGTGGGCCGACCCGGTCACCGTCGCGGAAGCGCTGCGCAACGGCGCGTGGGGTTACGTCGTTAAGGAAGCGGGAGCGGAGGCGGTATCGCAGGCGCTCGCGGCGGTGCTGCGGGACGAGCAGTACCTGAGCGCGCCGCTGGACGAGCACGAAGTGCGGTGTCAGCTGGCACGGCTCCGGGCGCAGGTGCCCCGCGCCGAGACGCTGACCCCGCGGGAGCGGGAGGTGCTGAAGCTGAGCGCGGAAGGCCTCTCGAACCCCCGGATCGCGGAGCGGCTCTTCCTGAGCGTCCGCACCGTGGAGAGCCACCGCGCGCGCGTGCTGCGGAAGCTGGAGCTGACCGACCAGACCGACCTGGTGAAGTACGCCATCCGGAGCGGCCTGATCCCGCCGCCGCAGGAGTAGAGACTGAGTGGGAGAGTGGGCGCAAGGGGGAGTGGGAGAAACCGACCGCGTGGGCGGTGATCCATTGGCGCAGAGCACAACTATCCCCGAGCGCCATCGAGTAAGAGTAGGAGCACGAGTAGGAGTAGGAGTCCCCGTCCCGTGAGGTTCGGATTCATCCCTCATCCTTCATCCCTCATCCCTCGACCTCCCCCACTCTCGCGCTCTCCCACTCAGTCAAATTCGACGGAGTCGATCCGATGTCCGAGCTAGTTACCGGTCCGACGCAGCCGGCAGACCGCGTGCGGAAGTTCCCCTGCAAGCAGTGCGGGGCGAACCTGGAGTTCGCGCCGGGGCAGCAGGTGCTGGAGTGCCCGTACTGCGGCTTCCGGGAGGAGATTCCGGTCACCCCGGAGGCGATCCGGGAGTACGACCTGGAAGACGCGCTCCTGCGACTGCCGCACACGGAGGGCTGGGGGACGGAGCGCCGCTCGCTCCAGTGTGAGAACTGCGGCGCCGTCACCACCTTCGAGGAAGGGCAGGTGGCGGGCGACTGCGCCTTCTGCGGGTCGAGTAAGGTGGTCGAGCGCGACTCCGCCACCAACGTGATCCGGCCGGAGAGCCTGGTGCCGTTCTCCGTGAGCCGCGAGCAGGCGGTCGGGATGTTCCGGAAGTGGATCTCCGGCCTCTGGTTCCGGCCCAACAACCTCCAGCATGCCGGCCAGCTCGCCAAGATCACCGGCGCCTACCTGCCGTTCTGGACCTACGACGCCTTCTCCAGCGCCTACTGGACGGCCGACGCCGGCTACCACTACTGGGAGACGGAGACCTACTGGGAGACGGGACCGGACGGCAAGCAGGAGCAGCGGACGCGCCAGGTGCAGAAGACCCGCTGGGTCCCCGCCTCCGGCCAGCGGCAGGACTTCTTCGACGACGAGCTGGTCTGCGCCTCGAAGGGCCTGCCGCCCAACCTGATCGGGGGGATCGCCCCGTTCGACCTCGGCCGCCTCGCCCCGTATGAGGCGAGCTTCCTGGCCGGCTTCACCGCGGAGGAGTACCAGATCGACCTGAAAGGCGGCTGGCTGGTCGCCCGGGAGCGGATGGAAGGGGAGGTCTACCGCCGCTGCGCGGGCGACGTGCCGGGCGATACCCACCGCAACCTGAGCGTGAACACCGCCTTCAGCCAGATGACCTTCAAGCACCTGCTCCTGCCGGTCTGGGTAGCGGCCTACCTCTACGAGAACCGCAGCTACCGCTTCCTGGTCAACGGCCAGACCGGAAAAGCCTCCGGGGAGGCCCCGCTGAGCTGGTGGAAGATCGCCGGCTTCACCCTGCTGATGGTCCTGCTCGGCCTCGGCATCTGGGGACTGGTGCAGCTCTTCGGCGGCCGCTAGCCGACCTTTCACCGCGGGGATTCCGAACCATTTTTCACCACAGAGCGCACGGAGCACACAGAGACTCCGAACCGTTATTCACCGCAGAGGACGCGGAGAGCGCAGAGGGAACGCAGAGGAGAGGAACCAGAGGATTGGGCTTTCTCCGCTCCACGTGAGCCGGCCAGCGTCCCCGGGGATTCTCCTTCTGGTTCCCCTTTGCGTCCTTTGCGTTCTTGGCGGTGAATTCTGGTTCGGACTCCTCCACGCGTCTCTGCGGTGAAAAAGTTTCGGAGCTCACCGCAACCAGGGCCTCGCCTGTCCGTTTGGTGCAGGAGAGGGGTTCTCCATGCCGAGCTATTTGGTGGAAGTGCGCGCGCCGGACGGAGAGCTGGTGATCGGGCCGGTGACGGCGCCCAGCCTGCCTTCTCTGGCGCAGCGGCTTCGCGCAGAGGGGCAGACGCTGACCCGCGTCTTTCCGCAGCGGCAGGACCGCTCGCTCGGCGCCTACTGGCGGCGGATCAGTGAAGCGGAGCTGACGACGGCGCTGCGGCAGCTCTCTACGATGCTGCAGAACCGGGTCGGCGCGGCGGAGGCGCTGGCGCTGCTCTCCCGCGAGGCGGCGAACCCGACGCTGAAGGCGCTGCTGCTTTCGGTGGAGCGGGCCGTGCGGGAAGGCGACACGCTTTCCCACGCGCTCTCCGCTTACCCGCGGCTCTTCGGAGCGGCGCAGCTCCGCCTGCTGGAGGCGGGCGAGAGCGGCCACCGGCTGCCGGAGGTGCTCCTGCACCTGGCGGACACGATCGAGCGCTCCGGGCAGGCGGCGCTGCGGGTGCGGACCGCGCTGATCTACCCGCAGACGGTCGGGATCTTCACGCTGCTGATGCTCGCCGGGACGCTGGGCTTCGTCACCCCGCGATTCATGGAGCTGTTCCGGGAGCTGGGACTCACCGACGAGCAGCTTCCCCTCGTGACGCGCTCGCTCCAGTGGGCGGTGACGGTCCTGGTGCCGCTGCTTGGCGCGCTGCTGCCGCTCGCGCTCCTGGCCGGCGCGGCAGCGTGGTGGTACGTCCGCCGGCGGGATCCGGTGCGAGGCGCCTACTGGAAGCTCCGGATCCCGGTGGTCGGCGCCCTCTATCACCAGCTCGCGCTGCTGCGACTCACGCGCCTGCTGGCGGCGCTGCTGCGCGGAGGGGTCCCGCTGCTGGAGGCGCTGCGGCTCGCCGGCCAGGGCGCGGGCGATCCGCTGCTCCAGGCGGCGATGTGGGACGCGATCCCGCACGTGGCCGCCGGGGAGCCGCTCTCCGCCGCCTTCTCCCACGCCGGCATCCTCCCGCCCAGCTTCTGCGGGCAGGTCGCCGCGGCGGAAGGCGGCGCGGCGCTGCCGGACGCGCTCCTGCGGGCTTCGGAGTGGTACGGCGCCCGGGTCGATTACCTGGCGGCGCGGGTGAGCGCGCTGGTGGAGCCGTTCTTCATCGTGCTCCTCGCCCTCCTGGCCGGCTGGGTGGCGCTCGGGATGTTCGCGCCGCTGATCGCGATCATCCGCGGGCTCTCCGGGGCCGGCTTCTGATGAAAGTGCTTCGGACGGAAACCATGCGATGGAAACGGTAATCGAGGGCCGCTGGAAAGGGCGCGGCGGGGCGCGGCTGTTCGTCGCTCCGGAAGGGCTGACGCTGGTCGACCACGCCGGGGCGGTAGTCGGGGCGGTCGCCTACCCCGAAGTGGCGGGAGTGAGCGCCGGGCGCCGCGGGCGCGGCTCGCTGCTGCGCCTGGAGCTGCAGAGCCGGGAGCAGTGGGTCCTGGAGGGGCTGCACCCGCTCCAGGCGCGGTTCGCGAGCGAGCTGGTGCAGGAGCAGCTGGTGGCGCTGCAGCGGCGGCAGATGCCGCTCTACGCGCAGGCGCTGCCGCTGCCGCAGCTGGTGGAGGCGGCGCGCTCGATTCTCTCCGGCTCCCAGCGCGGCGTGATCGAGCTTCTCGACTTCCTCCTGGCACAGGCGGCGCACCACGGCGCCAGCGACCTGCACCTGGAGCCGTTTCCCGCCTCCGTCCGCGTACGGTTCCGCCGGGACGGCGTGCTGCTCGACGTCCTGGAGATCCCGGCGCTCTGGCTGCCCCGGCTCCTCGCCCGGCTGAAGATCCTGGCGGGCCTGGCGATCTACCGGTCCGACGTCCCGCAGGAGGGCCGCATGCCGCTGCGCCTGCCGGACCGCACCGTCGACCTGCGCGTGACGCTGCTCCCGACGCTGCACGGGGAGAAGGCGGTGCTGCGGCTCTTCGACCCGGCGCGGGCGCTCCTGCGGCTCGACCAGCTCGGCATGGCGCCGGAGCTCCAGGAGCGCTGGCAGCAGCTCCTCCAGCAGCCGCAGGGGATGCTTCTCCTCACCGGGCCGAGCAACCACGGCAAGACGACCACCCAGTACGCGAGCCTCTCGTTCCTCCACGAGCACCGGCGCGATCTCTCCAACCTCTGCACGGTGGAAGACCCGGTGGAGTACGACCTCCGCGTGGTGAACCAGACACAGGTGAACGACGCCGTCGGCCTCACCTTCGCGGCGGGGCTCCGGACCGTCCTCCGGCAGGACCCGGAGGTCATCATGATCGGCGAGATCCGGGACGAGGAGACCGCCGGCATCGCGATCCGGGCAGGGCTCACGGGCCACCTGATCCTGAGCACCGTCCACGCGCGTTCGTCCCCTGGCGTCTTCCCCCGGCTGCTCGATCTCGGCTGCGAGCCGCATCTCGTCGCCGGCGCCGTGTCCGCAGTCCTGGCGCAGCGCCTGGTGCGGACGATCTGCGGCGAGTGCCGCGCGCCGGCGGAGGCGACGGCGCGGCAGCAGGAGCGGCTCGGGTTGGGAGCGGAGCCGCGGGAGTGGTCGCGCGGGGCCGGCTGCGGCGCGTGCGGCGGGACCGGCTACCGGGGCCGCACCGGGCTCTTCGACCTGCTGGAGGTGGACGAGAAGATGCGGGACGCGGTACTGCGCGGGAGGTCGGTCGACGAGCTGGAAGCGCTCGCGGGAGGCGACGGCCTGCGGGCCGACGGGGTGGCGAAGGCGGCGGCGGGGATCACTTCCCTCGACGAGCTGGAGCGGGTGCTGGGGAGCCGGCCGTGGAGATAGTGCTCGGAGCGCTGCTCATCGCCGGCTTCGGCGCGCTGGGCCTCTACCTCCTGGTGCGGACGATCCTCGCCTGCCTGCCGTTCCGGCCGTGGGTGCTCCTCTCGGTCGTGGCGATTGACCTCTTCGTCTTCGGAGGCGCCGCCTTCGTGCTGCTGCTGGGATCCGCCGCCGTCGCCTGGATCCTGGAGGGGCTGCAGCAGGCGGCGATCGCGCTGGAGTGGGGCTCCCTGGCGGGGTCTCTCAACCGTTTGCTGATGGAGAGCGCGGAGGAGCCGCCGTCCGGCGCCGGCGACACGAGCTTCGTGGCGCTGCCGCTCCTCTTCGTGGCGTGGAAGATGTGTCTCCTCTTCGCGCTCGCGCGCTGGGAGCCGGTGCGCGGCCAGGGAGCAGCGCCCCGGCGTCCGGCTTCCGGCGTCACGCGGGGCGCCCGCCGGCCCCGCTACCGCGAGTTTCCGGAGCCCTCGCCGTGGCAGCGGGGCCCGCTCTCCTATTGAGGAATGGTCGTGGGAGCCAGTCGAAGCGATTCAACAGGGACCCACCGGAGGAGGCGCCGCGGCGGCGCGCTGCTCTGGACGGTCGGCGCGCTCGCGGTGGTCGCCGCGGTGACGCCGCTCTACGTCTCGCTCTGCACCTCCATGGCGCGCGCCACCGGCCGCGGCGCGCACCGCCTGATCGCCACGCGCCGCGGCTCCGCCGAGCTGGAGCGGCTGCGGGAACGGCCGCAGGAGAGGCGCTTTGCGGTTCCGGAGCTGCCGGACGGGCGCGGCGAGGTGAGCCTGCGTCCCGGACCGGCGCCGCGGCTGCGGGAAGCGCGGCTCGCGATCACCTGGGACGAGCGGGGAGTCCGCGCCCGCGCCGAATGGACCACGCTCGTCGCCAGCCAGGGAGACACCCGATGAGCGCGCGGCGAGGGATGCTGCTGACCCAGTGGATCGGCGCGCTGTTCGTCGGCGGGCTCGTCCTCGGCACGGCGGTGCCGCTCTACCTGACCGCGCAGCGAGAGGCCGCGCTCGGGGTCCGCCGGGCACGCCTCGTCGCGGCCGGACGCGAGGCCGCGGCGCGGATCGAGCAGGACCTCCGCGAAGCGAGGGCGGCGCAGGTCTCCGCCGACGGGCGCTCCCTCCGCCTCACTTCCCGCGGAGCCGTCCGGTACGCTTCCACGGCGGAGGGGCTGCTGCGCGAGCGCCGCGATGCCTCCGGCACGATGCGGGAGCGGGCCTGGCTCGGCGGCGCGGCGCTGGAGACGCGCTTCCGGCGAGAGGGCCGGGCGGTAGCCGCGCACCTGCGGCTGCGGGATGAGCTGGAGGGGCGGCGCTCAGCGCTCGACCTCCAGGTGCTCGCGACCCCGAGGGCCGCGCCATGAAGCGCAGGCTGCACGGCCGGCGGGGCGGGACGCTCGCGCTGGTGCTGGCGCTCTACCTGGCGCTCGGCGCGGTGCTGCTCGGCGCCGTGAGCCTGGCCGCCGCCTCCGCCGGCGCGGCGGAGCGAGACTACCGCCGATCGCAGGCCCTGGCACTCGCCGAGGCCGGCCTGGCGGAAGCGATTGCCGGCGCGGAGCCGCACCAGTCGCGTCCGCTCGGGCTCGGCCGCTACGCCTGGAGCGTCCAACCGCAGGACCCCGGCCGGCTGGTGACGGCGCGCGGGGAGGTCGAGTCGGTCTCGGGAGCGGTGGTCACGCGGACGGTCCGCGCGCTCCTGGCGCGCTCCGGCCCCGGCTGGAAGATCGTCTCCTGGGAGGAAGGAAGCCGATGAACCCGCCTGCTCGCCCCCGGCGCGGCTTCACGCTCGTGGAGCTGACGGTGGTCGTTGCCGTGATCGCTATCCTCGCCGCCATCCTCTTCCCGGTCTTCGCGCAGGCTCGCGAGGCGACCCGCCGCGCCTCCTGCACGGCGAACCTCCACCAGATCGGGATGGCGCTCCATCTCTACGGGCGCGACCACGACGGCCGGCTCCCGCCGGGCCACCACGACCTGACGCCGCTCCTCGGGCTCTACCTGAACTCGTGGGGAGTGTTCAATTGTCCCAGCAGCCCCCACCGGATCGACCTCTCTCCGCTGCCGGCGCCGCGGTCCGGACCGATCCCGCCCGTGGGCCCCGGCCTGCTCACCGAGAAGCCCGCCGGACGGTACTCGGCGTTCCAGTACCGGGGCGGACTGACCCTGGAGGAGCGGGGAGAGACGCCGATCGCGGCCGACTGGGCGTTCTGGCACCAGGGCCGGTCGCACGTGCTGCTGCTGGGAGGCCGCGTGGAGGGAGTGCCGCCCGAGCGCTGGAAGCCGATCGCGCCGCCGCTCTTCTGGCGGCCCGGGCTCTCGATGGAGTGGCCCGACAACATCACCCCTTTCTTGCACGGCAAGCCGCCCCGCACACCGAAAGCCGCGGAGAGGCCGCCGGAGCAGTGGGCACGCCCCGGGGTACCGGTCGGCGGCCCGCCGGTGACCCCCGGGAGCGGCAGGCCATGAGACGACCGCGCGCAGGCTTTACCTTGGTGGAGCTCACCGTCGTCTTCGCCGTCATCGGCATCCTCGCCGCGATCCTCTTCCCGGTCTTCAACCAGGCACGAGAGGCGGGGCGGAAGGCAGACTGCCAGACGCGGCTCTACCAGCTCGGCGCCGCGCTGCAGCTCTACGCGCGGGACCACGACGGCAAGCTGCCGCCGGCACACAACGACTTCCGGCCGCTGCGGGGCGTCTACGTGACCGACGAGCAGCTCTTCCGGTGCCCTACCGACAGCGGGAAAGGCGCCAGCTACCAGTACCGCGGCGGCCTCTCCCTGGAGGACCGCCCGGACATTCCGCTCGCCGCGGACTGGGACTTCCGCCACGGCGGCGGCGGCTCTGTGCTCTACCTGGACGGGCACGTCAAGTGGATCAAGGACACCAACTGGCAGCCGGTGGCGCCGGGGCCGCGGCCGGGCGGACCCACGCCGGGAGCTACGCCGATGCCGTACCTGAACGACTGGCAGTCCACACCGGCCCCGGCGGAGGAGGCGGAATGAGCGGGATGCACTCCACAACGCGGCGGGGGTTTACGTTCCTGGAGCTGGTGGTGACGCTGGCGATCGTCCTCACGCTTGTCGCGCTCCTGCTGCCCGCGTTCGTCTCCGGCCGCGAAGGCGCCCGCCGGACCAACTGCGGCAGCAACCTGCAGCAGCTCGGAGCGGCGCTGCAGCTCTACGCGCTCGACCACAACGGGCGCTACCCGCCGGAGCACGACCGGTGGGAGCCGCTCGCCACCTACACGAAGAACGAGGGCATCTACCGCTGTCCGACGGCAGAGCTCCGGAAGCTCTCACCGGAACACTACCGCTACCGGGGTGGGCTGGCCAACGACCAGCGGTCCGACCTCTCGCTCGCGTGGGACCGCACACCACTGCATGAGGACGGCGCCAACCTGCTGCAGCTCGGCGGGAGCGTCCGCTGGGTGCCGCGGAATCGGCTCCCGGCCCTGCCGGGGAGAGGACCGCAGGAGACCGCGGAATGAGACCCGCACGACGAGGCTTCACGCTGATCGAGCTGCTCGTGGTGATCGCCATGATCGCGATCCTCGCCGCGATCACGCTCCCGATGATCCCGGGAGTGAACGACCAGGCGCGCATCGCCACCTGCGAGTCCCGGCTGCAGCAGATCGGCGTCGCGCTGCGCCTGTACGCGGAGGACCACCACCGCTACCCCGCGCGGCTGGCGGAGCTGTACGACGGCCGCTACCTGGAGCAGCGGAGCCTGCTGCGGTGCGACAAGGCGGAGACGGAGTACTTCTACCGCCCTCCCTCGCTCACCGCCGAGCGGGAGCAAGTGGTCGCCGCCTGCGTCGACCCCGCCACACCCCCGGGCCGGCGCCCGCACCGCCACGGCACCACGCTGGTGCGCCTGCACGTCCACGGCGGCGCTTCCCTGGCCCAGGAGCGACCGGAATAGCCCGAATCTTAATTCACCACAGAGCGCACTGAGGGCACTGAGAGGAACCAGGGGGAGGGCTGCTCCGCTTCGCGTATGCCGTACTGCGGCCCCGCTCTGAACCCGATTTCACCGCAGAGGCCGCTGAGGGCGCAGAGGGGAACCAGAGAGGGTTGGGCCTGGTCCGCCTCACCGGTCTCAGACTGCGGCCCCGGAGATTCTCCTTCTGGTTCTCCTCTCTGCGTCCTCTGCGCTCTCCGCGGTGAATTCCCGTTCCGGTTCCTCTCCGTGTCCTCTGTGCGCTCTGTGGTGAAACAGGTCCGGAGAGCCTGCGGTGAATTACGGTTCGGAATCGGTCCGCATCGCCCAGCGGATACCGCCGAGGAGGTGGCGGTGGAAGCGCTCGTCTGTCCAGGTTGGCATCCCGTGGCCGAGGGCGGTGTAGAAGACGCGGCCCTCCCCGTAGGGGTGGCACCAGGCCATGGCGACGTCGCCGTCCGGCCGCTTCTCCAGGCCTTTCTCGAGCTCCACGCTGGCCGGATCGAGGCGCAGCAGCACGTGGGTCTTCTCCCGCGACCAGCTCCGGTGGGTGTAGACCTCGTCGTGGATGCGGAAGCTGGAGTCGAGGTGGCGGGTGGACGGATGGTCGGGGTCTTCCACCAGGATGCCGACCTCCTGGTGCCACGGATGTCCGTTGAAGTAGCCGCCGATCAGCTCTCCGTACGGCTCCCACTCGTAAAGGGTGTCGGTGGCGTTGTGGATGCCGATAAAGGCCCCGCCCTCGCGCGCCCAGCGGAGCAGCTCCGCGCGGCCCGCCTCCGGGATCGGGAGCTCCCCGGTGGTGCAGAACGCAATGGCGCTCCAGCGGCGGAGGTCGGTCCAGTCGACCGTGCTCACGTCGTCGGTGCAGGTCGCCTCGAACGCGCCCGACTCCGCCCCGAGCCGCGCCAGCACTTCCTGCGAGTAAGGCAGCACCTCATGCCGGTAGCCACACGATTGCGTCACATACAGTAGCTGTCTCACAAAAACCCTCACTGAAAGGCTAAAGCCGAACCCTCCGTGCACGGGAGGTCCTGCTCCTACTCTTGCTCTTGCTCGCTGGCGATCCTCGTGCTCCGGCACGGCTTCGGCAGCCAGCCCTGTGCTGTTTCCGGTACCACGTAGAGCCCACCGGGTCCAGGGCTCGGAACCTGACAACCCGCAACCTGCCAACCTGCAACCGGAGCCGTCCGCCAGGCTCTTCGCCGTGGGACCGAGCCGGCCCTTCTGCCGGCGAGCCGTCCCGGAGAAAAGCCCGGGAACCGGCGCGGCGGGAGTGGGTCTCTCTTCCGGAACCGGGAGAGAGAAGCCATGAAACGAAACTCTGTGATCCGCCTGTTTGCCGCCCTGTCCGCGTCCGCGCTCCTCGCGGCGTTCGCGCCGCCCGCCGCCGCGGTCGACCTGAAAGACTTCGGGATCGACCTGGGAGACCTGGGAACGATCCTCGGCGGCGGGAAGAAGGGGGGCGACGCCCTCGGCCTGGTGGAGAGCATCCTGGAGAGCGAGATGCCGCGCCGGGTGGGCCCCGCCCGCAGCTACGAGGTCACGCTCGGCCGGACCGGCAACGACCTCCTGAAGGGGCGTCTCGGCCGCGCCGACATCGTAGGGCTGGACGTCCGCACCAGCGACGGCCTGGTGATCCCGAAGATGGCGCTCAACCTGCAGGAGGTGCAGGTGGGCCTCGGCTCCCGGTCGCTGGAGAGCGTGGGCAAGGGGCTCTTCTCCGCCGCGCTGGATGAGAACGTGGTGAGCCGCTTCATCAGCAAGCGCGCCGGAGCCAGCGTGAAGGACGTCCGCGTCGCCTTCCGAGACGGCGAGCTCCAGGTGAGCGGAACGCCGGAGATCATGGGCTTCGGGGTGAAGTCGGAAGTCGCCGGGCGGCCCGTGCTGAGCGGTCGCGACGCCGTCAACTTCGAGGCGAGCAAGGTCTCCGTGCTGGGGCTGCGGCTGCCCGGCTTTGCGGTGGACGAGCTGGAGAAGCGGATCAACCCGGTCGTCGATCTCTCCGGCCTCAAGCTGCCGGTCCGCATTACCGAGCTGGACGTGCGCGGCGACCGCCTCCACGCGGATGGCACGCTCGACTTCGGCAAGCTGACGAAGAGCAAGCCCAAGCGACGACGGTAGCACGCCGGTCACGAGAGCAGCGGTGGGGAGCGGGACGCGAGTCCGGCTCCCCTTCGTGCGTTAGAGGCGCTGGGAACGCGGCTCCCCTTCCGTACAATGGAGTTGGGGAGCGGCCGAGCCCGGACAGGAGGGACGATGCGCGTAGCGGAGTACCTGTTCCAGCGTCTGCGGGAGTGCGGGGTGGAGGTGACCTTCGGCATTCCGGGCGACTTCGCGCTGCCGCTCTACGCGGCGCAGGAAGCGTGCGGCATGCGGACCGTGGTGATGACCCACGAGCCCTCGGCGGGCTACGCCGCGGACGTCTACGGCCGGCTGCGGGGACTCGGCGTGGCGATGGCGACCTACGGAGCAGGGGCACTGAACATGGTGAACCCGGTCGCCATGGCGTACGCGGAGGAGTCGCCGGTACTGGTGCTCTCCGGCGCCCCGGAGGCGCGGTCCCGCCTGGGCGAGGTGCTGTTCCACCACCGGGTCAAGAGCGTGGAGACGCAGCACCGGGTCTACCAGGAGATCACCGAGGCTTCCGCGGTGCTGAACGACCCCCGCCGCGCCGCCTACGAGATCGACCGCGTCCTCGACGTGATCCTCACGCGCTCCCGGTCCGGGTACCTGGAGATCCCGCGCGACATGGTCAACGCCCCGCTCGATCCGGCGGGGCCGCGCTACGAGCGCCAGGAGCCGGAGCGGTCCGGCCTGGAGGAGGCGCTGGACGAGATCGCCGCCCGTCTGAACGGGAGCGACCGCGCCGTCATCTACGCCGGGCAGGAGGTGGAGCGCGCCGGGCTGATGAGCAAGTTCCTGCAGCTCGTGGAGAAGCTCAACCTGCCGGTCGCCACCTCGCTGATGGGCAAGTCGGTGGTGCCGGAGCGGCATCCGAACTTTATCGGCAACTACCTGGGACAGATCAGCGATTCCGGCGTGCGGCGGCTGGTGGAGGAGGCCGACTGCATCCTGGCGCTCGGCATGCTCTTCACCGACATGGACACGGGCGGCTTCAGCGCCAACCTCGACCCGCGGCGGGTGATCCAGGCGACGCTCTCCTCCGTCCGCATCAGCCACCACGTCTATCCGGAGCTGACCCTGCGGGACGTGATCGGTGGCCTACTCGCGCGAGAAGGCCTCCGCCGCCCCGACTCGGTGCCGCGGGTGGAGCCGGACCCGCGCCCGGCGCCCGGCGGCGCGGAGATCACGATGAGCGGCATCTTCGCGGAGCTGAACCGCTTCCTCCAGCCGCATCACGTGGTGCTGGCCGACGTGGGCGACCCTCTCTTCGGCGCGCTGGAGCTGCGGGCGGACCGCTTCATCGGGGCGGGCTACTACGCCAGCATGGGGCTTGCCGTCCCCGGGGCGATCGGCGCGCAGCTCGCGGACCCCTCCCGCCGGCCGGTCGTCCTGGTGGGAGACGGCGCCTTCAAGATGAACGGCGTGGAGCTCGCCACGGCGGTCGATCACGGCCTGAACCCGATCGTGCTGGTGATCAACAACGGCACCTTCGCCACGCTGCGTATCCTGGACCGGGACCGCGACTACATGCGCGTCCGGCCGTGGGACTACGTCGGGCTGGCACAGTCGCTCGGCGTCTCCGGAGAGCGGGTGGAGACCCAGGCGGAGCTGGCGCCGGCGCTGCGGCGGGCGGCGGCGGCGCCCGGGGCCTACCTGATCGAGGCGGTCACTCCGGAAGAGGACGCCTCGCACGCGCTCCAGCGAATGGGAGAGCAGTTCGGCCCGCGCATCCGCCGCCTGATCGACGAGGGAAAGCAGTAGCGGCGCGCTCAGACCGCCGGGCCGCAAACCGAAGCATGGGACCGGCGCTTCGAGCCGGCATGTGGAGTGCGGAAGCTCGCTTCCGCTTTGTGGAGCATTTCCGCTCTGATTGCTTCTTGTAAGCGAAAGCAAGCTTCCGCAGCTAGCGGCGGTTCGGACACGAAGTCAGCGGCGAAAGCGGTAGCAAGCTACCGCACTCCAACGACTCTACCGGTAAACTGCGCCCGCTTCCGACTCTCTGACGCGCGTGCCGGTAGGATGAGCTGCCGCGGAACGAGAGATCCTCGGGTGCTTCGGCCCCAACCAGAGCAGAAGTGGGAGACGCGCTCCTGTTCGCAGCTACTCAAGCTCTCTCACTCTCCCACTCTCCCACTCAGTCGCCCGCCGGCCGAGGCAGGTCGTCCGCGTCCGGCTCGGGCGGAGTGCCGGGCCGGGGAAGCTGCTCCGCGTCAGCGCTGCGCTCGGAGGGGATCGGAAACCGGGCCAGCGCGTCGAGGTCGGGCCGCAGCGCCCGTTCGAACACCTCCCGCAGCGCAGCCAGGTCGCGCTCCGGCACCAGGAACGGCGTGGGGCGACGGTCGGCCCGGGCCAGCGAGCGGACCACGTCCCCCAGCGACCGCTCCTGGGGGTTCACCACCACTTCCCCGCGCACCATCGCGCCCTCGCGGAACAGGTCGAGGGTAATTCCGTCCAGCACCGCGTGCGCCTCGGGGTCGCGCGGCTTCAGGATGGCGCGCACGCCGGTGCCGGCGCGGACCGCCCAGCCGGAGACGGCGAGGTGGGAGAGATCCTCGAGCTCCGAGATGATCCGGAGGAAGCCGGGCGGGGGCAGGAGCTTGAAGGTGGCGCGCGCGCCGCGGTCGACCGCCCGCGGGATCTGGGCGGTCGCTCCGATGAACCAGGTGTGCTCGAACGGCCCGCCCCACGGCGCGGGGAGCCGGAACGGCAGGCGGTGGTGCTCCCCGGGGCCGATCTCCAGGCCCCGGGCCAGCTCCGCCGCTGCGTGTCCCTGGTAGTGGTGCTGGGGGACCGGCGTGCGCCCCACCATCGTCATCGTCACCCAGTGCTGCACTACCGTGGCGGTGAGGCACGCCACCGGCTGCGGCACCGAGCCGCCGCGCAGGTGGACGGCGCCGACCGCCTCCTCCGTCCACCCGACCGCCGGCGTCTCCAGCTCCACCTCCAGCGTACACGCCCCGATCCCGACCGAAGCACCGACTTCCTGCCAGAATGACATGGCTCTCCTCCCGGGACCGGGGCTCGGCAGACCTGGCTACCGGCTGATGGTCCCGCCGCTGTACCGGGCGGAACGCACCCACTCGTATCCCCCGCCCGACTCCTGCAGCGCCCAGAAGTCGTAGTTCCCGATCGCCCGGTCGCCCGCTTCGTTCAGCACGGTCCAGCCGGTGGCGCCGAAGAAGCGGCTCGCGGTATCGGAGAGCACCTTCCGCCGGACGGCAATCTTCCCGCTGCGCGCGGTCCGGTCCGCCAGGAAGGCGACCCAGAGCGCGTCGGAAGCGGCGAGGCCGAAGGCGTCCGGAGCGATCCCGGCGCGCGCCTCGATCTCCGTGGAGAGCGGCTCCCAGATCGGCCGCGCGTCCTCCGGGAGCCCCATCGTGGGCGCGGAGAAGCCGACCGCCACGGCGAACGCCGCCGCATCGGCATCGGTGAGAATCGCGGCGCTCCGCGCGACCCCGTCGGTGCCGTACCACTTCACGCCGGCCAGCGTCGGGTCGAGCCGCGCGGCGCGGAACAGGGCGACGAGCTCATCGAAGGAGGCGAGGAATACCGCCACGTCGTTCCCGAAGGTCGCCTGGGCGTCCAGCACCTGCTGGCGGGCGTCGGCCACTACCTGGCTGAAGTCGCTCGTCTCCGTGGAGTACTCCAGTCCCGCCGAGACCGTCCCGCCGGCGGCAGTGAAGTGCTGCCGGAGCGAGGTGGCGAGGCCCTGGTTCCCGGCGTCCGCCCGCCACAGCGGTACGGCGGCGCGGATTCCGTCGGCGCGCATCAGGGCGGCGATCGCCTCGCCTTCCGGGCCGTCGCTGGGGCAGAAGCGGAACACGTTGTCCCCCGCCACGGCGAGAGAGCCCGCGGTGCTGCCCTGGCTCAGGAGCAGAATGCCCCGCCGCTCCGCGTACGGCTTCAGCGCGGCCAGCTCGGCGCTCGACTGCGGGCCGATCACCGTCCGCACGCCCCGCGCGGCGAGCCGCTTCAGCTTCTTCAGGGCGAGGGTCGAGTCGAGCTTCGTATCCTCGACCAGCAGCTTCACGCGGTCCCGCGAGCCGGCGGCGCGCAGCTCGTCGTTGATGCGGGAGACCCCGATCTCCAGCGCCGCCTGGCTGGTGACGCCGAGGGACTGCCACTCGCCGGTCAGCGAGAGGAGCGCGCCGACGAGCAGCGTCTTCCCACGCGGGCGGGCTTTCTTCGCGTCGGCGGAGACCGCCGTCAACAACACGAGCGCGAGCAGGGGCAAGAGTAGCCGGGCGAACGGCACACCGGCGGTGCGAAACCTCATCGGAGCTCCTTAGACGAGCGATGGCCCGGGTGCTAACTCTCCGGGCAGGGACCCGGTTCCCCGGAAGTCCAACGCGTAGTTGGCGCAAACCCGGGTGAACCCCTCCCCTCCCGCCTCGCCCAGGCAGAGGGCGACCAAGGGGTAGGCAGGAAGTAGCTCCAGCTTTTCGGACCGGCGGGTCTGAGCCCGCGCAGGCGGGCTTCGCTTTCTGTAGCCTCGACTTCAGTCCGAGGCGCGAATCCGGCAGAACTCCCCTCCTGCCCCTTGGCAGGCGGCCGCCCGATCGTGCAGGGTGCGGCCCCCTTCGTCCGGCTCAGACCGTTCGGCCGGTATAGAGCGGCTCCATCACCTGGCCGGTGTTCAGGCGCTGCGGGCGGCCTTCGCGGTCGAGGAACTCCGCGGCGGGGTCGATGCCGAGCGCCTGGTAGACGGTGGCGCCGAGGTCGTCCGGGGTGAAGGCGTGGGTGGCGGGGGAGCCGCCCTGCGCGTCGGTGGCGCCGATCACCTGGCCGCCGCGCACGCCGGCGCCGGAGAAGACCGCCGTGAAGGCGTCGCACCAGTGGTCGCGGCCGGGGATCGTCTGCCCGGCCAGGGTGGAGATCTTCGGGGTGCGCCCGAACTCGCCGACCACGATCACCAGCGTCTCCTCCGCCAGGCCGCGGTCGCGCAGGTCGTCCAGCAGCGCTCCCACGCCGCGGTCGAGCGGCGGCAGCAGCCGGTTCTTGAGGGCGCCCCAGTTGTCCGCGTGGGTGTCCCAGGTCTGGACGATCCCCATGTTCGCCTGCACGATCGGCACGCCGGCCTCCACCAGGCGGCGGGCGAGCAGCAGCGATTGTCCGAACATGTGGCGGCCGTACTGGTCGCGGAGGGCGGCCGGCTCCTTCTCCAGGCGGAACGCCTCCGCGAAGGCGCTGGAGGTGAGCAGGGTGAAGGCGGAGCGCTGCTGGTCGTCCAGCGCCTGCATCTCCGCCAGGCGGCCGAGGCGGTCCTGCTGCCGGTTGACGGTCTCGAGGATCGACCGCCGCGCCTGCAGCCGCTCCACGCCGAACCCGGCGGGCAGGCTCAGGTGATCGACCCGGAAGCTCTCCTTGTTCGGATCGTCCGTGATCTGCCAGGGGTCGTACTTCGGGCCCATGCAGCCGGCGTACTGGCCGGGCCAGAGCAGCGGCGGCTCCTGGAGGTAGGTCGGCAGGTGGACGCCGGAGGGGACGCCATCCGTGCGCGGCCGGAAGTACCCGAGCGCGGAGCCGTAGCTGGGCCAGTCGCTGCGGCTGCGGATCTTGTCGACCCCCAGGTGCTCCGGGATGCCGGGGATCGCCTTGCCGGTGAGGAGCCAGTGGGTCGCGGGGAGGTGGCCGTTGTTCTTGTGGGTCATCGACCGCACCACCGCCAGGCGGTCGAGCCGCTTCGCGAAGCCAGGCAGGTGCTCGGCGAAGCGGACCCCGGGAAGCGCCGTGGGAATGGTGCCGAACTCGCCGCGCACCTCCGCGGGGGAGTCCGGCTTCGGATCGAACATGTCGAGGTGGCTGGGTCCGCCGGTGAGGAAGACCAGGATCACCGCCCGGGCACGTCCGCGCGGCGCCGGGGCCGCCGAGGCCGCACGCGCGCCGGCCAGGCTGAGGCCGAGCAGGCCGGAGTAGCCCGCCTGCAGCAGCTCCCGCCGCGTGATCCCGATCGTATGCCGATGCCCCACCGCTTCCGCCCGCATGGCCGCTCCCCCTGGTCCAGCCCCTCGCCTGGATCGTTGGAGACGCGGGCGCGCGGGAAGTTGCATGCCGTACGGCCGCCTCCAGTCCTGCGGGGCCGTTCCGCTGCGGTGCGCCTGGATCTGAGGGACGCCAATGCGGTCCGGCACAGATTCGGCACGCACTTTTCGCGGAACACTGTTACCCTGAAGGTAAGGGGTTCTCTCCCGGTTCCGGAGCACCACGGTATCCCTCCCCGCAGGGTGGCCTGGCGTGCGATTGCCCGTTTCCCGGGAAACAATTGGCGTTTCTTTCTCGTCTTAGGACTTACCAGGCGCAACCCCCTCGCGCCGAAGGGACTCTTCCGTGACGCTCCGGGAATTCCGCCAGCTGGTCCGCGCCGAGTTCGGCGGCGATCTGCGTTACATGACGCCTGCCAACGTGCGCGCCTTCCTGGACCGCGTGCATGATGAAGTCGAGGCCCCCCCGGGACCGGGAGAGCGCTTCTACCTCAACGAGCCGGAGCGCACCTACGAGGGGATCCTGCGGGACTTCCTCTCCCAGGCGCTGGAGATGCCGTCCGACCAGGCGGTGATCCGTCTCTGGCTCTACTGCCTGGAGCTCACCACCGCCAGCGTGACCGAGGTAGAGGCGGAGCGGTTCCGCAAGCTCTTCGCCGGCCTCGCCGCGGGAGACGGGCTCGACTAGCGGGTAGCGGTTAGGGTGTAGCGGGTAGGGCTGGCGATTGGCTTTGCTGCCGTGCCCGAGCTGAGTCCCCGCACGTGGCGCTGACTCTGCAAGACACAGACGTGGAGCTGGCCGGCGAGTCCCGTGGGGGATCTCGCCGGCCAGCTCTTTTCTCGCCGGGTTGGGGCGCTCAGTGGCCGGGCTCGGGGGCGGGCCCCGGGTCGGCGGGCGGCAGCTCCGCGGGCGGCAGCTCCGCGGGCCCGGGGGCCTCTTCCGGGCTCTGGACCGGCAGCGGCTGGGGCTGCCGGGGATCCGGCCTGGGCTCCAGCGGCAGCGACACCGGGCGCACCGGCAGCCCGGCCGGTACGGTGGGGGCAAGCGCCATCAGATCCTCGGTCTTGCCGAACGGCGCCTCCGGCTCCGCGAGCGCGGTCTCGCTGCCGGCGCCGGTCGCCGCCGCCCCGGCACTCAGCACGCCGCGGACCCGCAGCTCACGGGTTCCGGCTCGGCTCTTCACCGTCACCGTACCGTGGTCGACCGCCACCACCCTCCAGGAGCCGTAGCGCCCGCCCGCGGGGACTACCGCCATGCCGCCTCCCGAGGCGAAGATGGCGCTGGGATGGCTCCCGAGCAGCGTCCCGAGCAGCTCCGGCGCGGGCTCCACCACCGGCTTCGAGGGTGCGACCGACGCGAACAACCCGGCCGGCTTCGCCACCGGGATCCGGAAGAGCCCGGAGCCGATCCCGGGCAGCGCCGGCGGCCGGAAGCCCGCGGGGGGCGTGAGCTGCACCGCGGCGGCGACCGGCTTCGACGCATTCGCCGCCCGCTCGTCCGGAGCCGGCGGCAGCTCCGCGAACGGGTCGGCTTCCACCGCCAGCAGCATCTCGCCCGACGCGAGCAGGGGTGATCCCGCCGGCTCTCCGGCGGGAGCCGGCACCGCCGGCGCGGCGGTCGTTCCCGGCTGCGCGCTGGTGGCCTGGGCGAGCTCCGCCCCGGAGGCCGGCTCGTTCGGCCGGCGCGGCGCCGGCTCCGAGGCGAGCGTGCTGGAGATGCTCCAGTAGGCGGCGCCCACGGCGACCACGATCCCGGCCGAGAGCATGGTCAGCTTCTTGACGTCGGTCGGCTCATTCTTCTTCATCTGGGTAGTCCCTCCGGTCGGGGCGCGCCGGTCTCCACCTCGCGCACGCGAATGACGATGATGATCTCGTTCTTGCGGCGGGTCCGGGTGCGGTTGCGGAAGAGCTGTCCGAGCAGCGGGATCTCGGAGAGACCCGGCACCCGGCGGACCTCCAGGATGTCTTCCTCCCGCTGCAGCCCCGCAATCACGAGCGCGTCGCCCACGCCGAGCCGGATCGTGGTGTCGGCCTCCCGGCTGGCGGTCTGCGGCAGTCCCTGATCGTCGATGGCGGTGACGGAGCTCACCACCGGATGGACCTTCAGCGTCACCTCCCCATCCGGGTGCACCCGCGGACGAACCAGCAGCGCGATGCCGACCGGCACCGTCTCCGTTCCCTGCACCGCGCCGACGTCCGGGGTGATCAGGCTGAGCCCGCGGAAGCGGATCAGGTCGCCGATGAAGACGTTCGCGTCTTCGTTGTCGACCACGGTGATGTTCGGCCGCGCCAGGATGCGGGCGCGGTTCTCCACCAGGAGCGCGTTCAGCGCCACGCGAAAGTCGGTGGCGGAGCGGGTGATCCGGCCGAACCGGATCGCGCCTCCGGACGGGATCCTGAACCGCGCGTCGAGCCCGCCGAAGTCCCAGAGCACCCCCAGGTCCTTCGTGTCGCGGAGGTCGACCTCGAGGATCTCGGCCTCGATGTTCACGTTGGGCGGAGGCAAGTCGGACTGCTCGAGCAGCCGCACCGCGCTCTCCACGTCGGAGCGGGTCCCGATCAGGATGAGGCGCGTGGAGCGGTCGAGCGGCTGGATCAGGTCCTGCCCGCCTCCGGCCCCGCCGAAGCCGCCCATCCCCCCTCCGCCCCCGCCGCCAAAGCCTCCCCCGCCGCCGAAGCCCCCCCCGCCGCCGAGGCCGCCGATCCCGCCGCCGAGAAAGCTCAGGGAGAGCGGGATGAACTGTGCGGCGGGCGGAGCGACCGGCTCCGGCCCGGCGACGACCTTGAGCCCTGGGAGCGCCTCCCGCAGCGCGTCTTCCGCGGTAATGGCGTTCAGGTAGGCGAGCTTGTAGACCCGCTCCACGCGCGGCTCGGGCTCCACCACCGGCTCGGGGGCGGGCGGCGGCTCGGCATCCAGCGCCTGCAGCGCGCGGCCGGCCGCGTCCAGGTCGGCCTGGACTCCGGAAAGGATCAGCGTGCCGGCCTGCTCGGTGACCCGCAGGACCGGGAACGCCTCCCGCAGGACGCCGACCACCCGCTCCGACTCCGCGAAGCGGAGGGTGACGACGCGCGTCTCCCGTACCGGCTCCGGCACCACCGGGGCCGGCGGGGCGACGTCGACGTCCCGCAGCGCGGCACGGGCGGTCGCCAGGTCTTCCGGCAGACCGGAGAGCACCACGGACCGGCCGGCGGTATCGACGCCGACCGCCGGCGTGACGCGGGAGAGCAGCTCCTTCGCCTCCGCCGCACTCAGGTGCCGCAGCGGCATGATCACCGTCTGCCCCAGGCCGGAAGCGGCCTCCCGGACCTCCTCCGCGGGCCCCACGATGTACGACTCTCCCAGGCGCAGCACGCTCAGTCCGGCCGCGGCGGCGACCAGGCGGATCGCCTGGTCGGCGTCCCGGTCCCGCAGGTTGATCGTGACGGAGCCCTTAGCGCCGGGCGTCACCAGGACATCCTGCCCGGTGTAATCGGCCAGGGTGGCCAGCACGCTGCGCACGTCGAGGTCCGAGAACTGGACGGAGACGCGGCTCGCCGGGAGGCGAGGCCGCCGGGCCGGGGCCGGAGCCGGCTTCTTCGACGGCGCGGCACGGGGCACCGGCTGGCTGTAGCCCACACCGACGGTGCCCACGGTCAGCAGTGATACAAGCAGCCAGAGCCGGCGAAGCGACGGGCCGCCTCGGGGAGGCAGAGCTCTAAGCATCCTGGTAGTCCTTCCGGTTCGTATGCGGCCGCGGATCGAAGAGCGGTCAAGCGGCCGGCGGAGCGGGAGCGGCCGTCACTCCTTCCGGAGGAGTGACGTACCGCTCGATCGTGAGCATGGCGAGCAGGCGCCGGATTCTGTCTCCCCCTACGTCCCGGCCCGGCTCGCCGCGGAGCGACAGCTCGGTGATCGTGTAGAGGCGAGGTGCCCGGCGCGTCTGGTAGATGAAGGCGCGGATCTGGCGGTAGGTGCCCTTGATCTGCACCTTGGTGAGCACCGGCTTGAGCACCGCCGCCGACTTCGCGTCGGCGGTGGCCGGCGTGGCGAGATCCATGCCGCTGAGCTCGCAGCCGGTGGCGGCGGCCAGCGTCGCCAGGTCGCCCAGGAACTGGGACGGCTCCGCCTCCGTGTCGTCCGCCGCCGCCAGCTGCTCGTGCCGCGGCGGCATCGCGGCGGCCTTGAGCTCGCCCAGCTCCATCGCGAGCGTATCGGCCCTCCGGGTGACCGACTGGTAGCGGGTCCAGGTCGGGAAGACGACGAGCAGCGAGATCGCCAGGGCGGCGAGCGGCATGCCGACCGCGAGATACTGCTGGGTGCGCGCTGAGAGCTTCAGGCTGAGCATGATGTAACACTCCCCCCGGAACGACCCCGGTTACTGCTGCGGAGCTGGCGGCACGGCTGCCGACGCGCTGACCGAAAGCGCGGGGCGGCCGTTGGCGCTGCCCGCCAGGCGGAACGTAAGCCGGCCGTTGTTCCCCTTCTGGATCATCTCGATGACCGGCCGGCGGACGACCTCGCCCTGGGTGAGCTCCAGGGCGAAGCGCTCGATGCTCCGCGTGTCGAGCGCGCGGCCGCTGAGTTTCACGGTGCGACTCGTCTCCACCGCCAGGTCATCCAGCGCGATCCCCGGGATGGACGAGGCGGCGACGCGCCCCAGCACCTCCCCGGCCGGGACCTGCGACTTCTGCTGCGCCGCGCGCGCCTGCACGTGGAGCTCGTGGGCCCGCAGGATCGGCGCGCGCTCCGCCTTGATCACGCCCATCTCGAGCTGGAGGCGCGTCACCTCCGCCCGCTTCTCCATCTCGAGCACGGTGAGGATCAGCGCGGCGGTAATGCTGATCACCAGCCAGACCCCGGCGCCGGTGAGGCTTGCCACCACCAGCTGCCGCCGGGGCGCCGGGCCTTCCATCGCGTCCCGCTCCTGCTGCGACAGGTCGAGCAGCGGCACGCCCAGGCCGATCCCCGCGGCTCCGCACGCCGCGCCGGCCGCGGCGAAGACCGGCTCGCCCTCCGGGTCGGCCACCGCGCCCGCCAGCGGCGGCGGCAGCCGCACCGTCTCCCGCAGGTTTACCGCCAGGACGGGGCAGCGCTGCGTGCCCTGCAGCGCCCGCTCGATCAGCTCCGGCGTTCCGTCGGTCCCCAGCACCACGAGCGCCCGGGGCTGCGGCTCGCCCGGATACTCGCGGGCGTAGTAGGCGATGGAGCGGGTGATCTCCGCGACGAAGCTGGAGCCGCCGCTTCCCGCGGCTGCCGCCAGGCCGACCCCGTCCTCCGGATCCTGCGCGAGAGGGACCCCGTGGAAGGTCGGCTGCCGCTCCGGCGGCGTCTGCCGGGAGCCGGAGGGAGCCGGCGCGCTCCCCACCTGCTCCTCCAGCACGAACCCTTCGTCACTCCACGCCATGGCGGGGAGCGGCGCCTCCGCCTCTTCGCGGACCGGAAGCTCTTCTCCCGGCTTGAGGCCGAGGAACGACGGACCGGCGGGGGCCGGCGTGGGATCGGGGCGCTCCAGCTTGCGCCGCTCCGCTTCCCGCCGGACGTCCTCCGCGCCGAGCGAGATCCGCCGCAGCAGGCGGACCTCCCTGCCGTCGTGGATCGCCAGGTCGCAGTGCTTCTCCGCCGGGCAGAGGATCGCCACCGGCTCCCGGGCGTCGACCGCGCTCAGGTAGGCCCGCATCAGGGCCAGCGAGTGCGGCTCCAGCGCCTCCAGCCGCAAGCCGGCGTACTGCAGCGCGTTCCGCAGGTCGTTGACCACCCCGTCGCTGGTGAAGTACGCGTAGATGTTCGCCTGTGCTTCCTTTCCCTCGTGCTTCCAGAGGAAGTCGAAGGCGCCGCGCCCGTAGGGGATGGCGCCGGTCTGCTCCAGCTCGCCCCGCACCACCGCACGGCGGTCCCGCTCCGGGATCTCGGGCAGCCGCAGCGTCCGCATGGAGTAGTCGGCCCGCGGCAGGACCAGCGTCACCGATCGCTCGCGAATGCGCGCCTGCCGCCAGAGCGCGCGCAGCGCCTGGCCCAGGCGCGTGACATCGTGGATCGTCGTCTCGCTCACCGCGCCGTGCGGCGTGTCGATCTGCTCCCGGAGCACCACCCCCGCGCCCGAGCCGGACTGCTGGACCCGGACGACCGTAATCGTCTCCGGCGTAATCGAGAGGGCCACCGGCCCCGTGGACGAAGAGGGATTAGCCATTGCCAGTACCTGCTGAAGTAGTGGAGCGGAGATTAACGAACGGCCGAACTGCCTAGAGATAACCCGCGATGCTGTTCCGGAGGTTCACCAGGGTGCTCACCGTGGTGGTGGCCGGGGGGCGGCGAGCGGTAACCGTCACCCGCACCTCGTTCGCGCTGGCGGGCGCGCCATTCACCGGCGTGTGCTCCGTGCCGCTGGACGGCTGACGGAAGTACTCGAAGGAGACGGTCTGCACGCCCTGAATGAGGGCCAGGCCCGGCGCCGCCTGGTCGGACCGCTGCGCGTACAGCACGCCTCCGGAAACGTGGAACCGCACCTCCACGGAGGAGGAGGCGGACGCGGACGGCTCCGGCACCTCCACGATCACCTGCGCGGCGCTGCTCGTCGTCACCGGAAAGCTCGGGCTCGTGCTGGGGCTCACCACTCGAAAGCCGTGTCGCATGCCGCGAGTGGCCCGGCGGAGCGCGTCCCGCAGGTCGGTCTGAACCTGGCCGTAAGCGCCCGCCAGGCGCTGCTGCCGGAAGCCGACCTGGTACAGGTTGGCGGTCGCGGCGAGCAGGAACCCCAGGATCATCGCGGCGATCACCACCTCGGCGAGGGTCACCCCCCGGCGCCGCTTGCTCGTTCGCACGGTGCCACGCGTCACTTCAGATGCCTCCGAACGTGAGCAGCGTCCGGATCCGCTCGTACTCCACGGTGCCCGCGTTATCGGTCACCTGCACCGTGAGGAGCCGCACGTCTTCCGTGTTCGCGATGCCGTCCCGGTCGATCCAGGTGCTGATCCAGCCGCGGGCGCGGTAGCCGCGGGCCTGCGCCGCGCCGGCCGGCTGGCCCTGCCGGTCGTACCACCACTCCACCGGCGTAGAGCCGGCGGCGAGCGGCGCCCCGGTCTCCGGAAGCCCGGTGTACTTGAGCGTCTTGAGCCGCTCCAGCGCGTGCACCCCCACGTAGACCCCCATCTCGGTGACGCGCTTGGTGGCGGTCGCCTGGAGCGAGAACCGCCAGTGCGCCATCGCGCCCGTCGCGGCGAGCACCAGCAGCAGGGAGGCGATCAGCAGCTCCAGGTAGCTGAACCCGCGCCGGCGCCGCCGGGCCGGCTTTGAGAGCGAATGACCCGTCCTCATCACGGCAGCTCCGTCCAGCGCTCTATGACGTAAGTCAACAGGTCGTCCGGCCCCAGCTCCGGCG
The DNA here is from genome assembly GCA_046292385.1 of Armatimonadota bacterium. GTDB lineage: Bacteria > Armatimonadota > SYMT01 > SYMT01 > SYMT01 > JBKBRF01. Next base: position 169,172 of record JBKBRF010000002.1, read on the forward strand.
CGAATTTCTCGATCGTCGTGCCGCCGGAGACGTCGACCGTCCACGCCAGCAGCGAGCCGCGCAGGTAGACGGCGCTGGTGAACGTCACCGCTCCGTACCCGGCGCCGGCGGCGGTGCGGTTGTAGGAGAGCAGGTTGACGTTGAAGGTGAACTTCGGGCCGCTGTTGCTCCCGCGGACCTGGATCCCGCCGGAATTGGCGTTGTAGATCCGAAAACGGGACGGGAACTGCGGGTACTCCATCGAGGTGAGCCGCTCGAACCGGCTTTCCTGATCGCTGCCGCTGGAGGCGTGCCCGATCCAGAAGCGGATGTTGCGCTCCAGCGCCATGCCGGAGTTCGGGTTGGCCGGGTCGCCCTGCACCACGAGCTGCCGGCCCGCCGACACCGTGGGATCGCTCCGGTCCCCGTCGTTGAAGGTGCGGAGGAGCAGCTTGTCCGAAGGCCCCATGTTGATCCGGGTGAAGTAGTAGTTTCCCGGATAGACGCGGATGCCGTAGGGATCCTCGTCCGACGTCATCCCGAGTGCGGAATAGGTGCCGCGGCCGGAGGGCCAGGAGAGCACGTAGTCGTTCGCGGAGTTGGCGGGGCTGTAGCTGCCCGGCAGCTCCCGGATCACGCCGGTCGTCTTGTGCTGGACGAGGTAGCGCAGGCCGGTCGCGTTGTGGTTGTTGTTCCGGAACTGCTCCACCCCGGTGGTGCCGCCGCCCCACTCGTTCGCGGCTTCGTCCGCCGTCGGCAGGCCGATCGAACGGGTGTAATTCCGCAGCCATGGGTTCGCCAGCACCCCGGTGCCGACGTGGCCGACCGGGTCGTTTGGCGCGGACTGCTTCGCGTTGCCGTTCACCGGCGGTCCCGGCGGGTTGTTGTTGCCGTTCGCGTCCGCCCAGGCGGCATTTGGCCCCGCCGCCACGAGCGGACCGTCGTAGAAGACGTTGTTGTTCCCCCACTTCATGCGGCCCTCGCCGCCGGCGGCCCCCACAATATTCGCGTCGCCGCGCAGGAGCCAGGCATCGCCGCCGCTCGGACGCATGCCCCAGAGCGCCGCCCAGTCAAAGATGCTGAACGCGCGGCCGTCCCCCCGCACGCGCCGGACGGTGCCGCGGCAGTAGCCGTACGCCACGATCGTGACGAACGCGCCGGGGGTACCGACGTGCCCCACGCAGTAGCCGGAGTCGGTGGAGCCGGGTGGGAACGGGATGAACGCCGGGGTGGAGCTGGTGGAGTAGGTGCCGTTCTGCACGCCGGTGCGGAACTCGTCCAGCGTCGGCATCGCCGCGAACTGCGCGAAGCTGGGGATCGTCCCCGCATTCGTCCCGGTGCCCGCCCCCTTGCTCAAGAGGCTGACGTAGGCGTTCAACCCCGCCTCCGCATACTGCAGAGCGCGCTCGTAGTCGCGGTTCGGGCGAGAGGCGCCGAGCTGGGAGAGTGTCTGGATCTGCATCCCGGCCACGAGCATCACCAGGCCCAGGATCAGCGACAGCGCCACCACCAGCACCTGGCCGCGGCGGGTCCTGCTCTTCGATTGGACAGCACGGCTGGTCATCTCTCGGTACCTGTCCCTGGAGAAGCACGAGAGGCCGCTGCGGCCCGCCGGGGGCTTCCCCGGCGGGCTGCGGCGCGGTCCCTCTACTAGATGCCGCTCGCAGCGAGGATGTGCAGTGGCGCGAGGAGCCGGGCCGCCCCTCTAGCGGCCCGGCCGGTGTGGAGTGGAAGGCTCCGCGGCACCTACCCGGTGCCGCGGAGAGCGAGGCGGGCTCTACGGGAGGCCCGGTTCGGCTGCCGGGGCTGCCATCTCACGCTGCCAGTTCGTCGGATCTTGGTCAAGTGCCGCGGCATGGGCCGCAACATTGGCAGCGGTGCAAGAAATGGTGATGGCTCCAGCGTTGTCGGTTACGGTGTACGTTGAAGTTCCATCCAGCGGGCAAAAGGTTGGACCGGAGAGTCCTTCCGGAGCGCCGACGAGACCACCAGTCGGAGTGGTACCATCGCCAGGATCGCTGTAATCGGTGGTGGCTACAGCTGCACCGGTCAGGTATGTGCCCCATCGAAGCGCAAATGCGGACTCGGCCGCAGCGATGGCTGCGATGTTGCCCTTGCAGGCGCGGGCCGCGGAGGAGCGGCGGGTGTTGATGTAGAGCGGGACGGCGACCGCGGCCAGCACGGCGATCACCAGCACGACTGCCAGGAGCTCCACCAGCGTGAAGCCACGGCGAGTCTTGTTCGAACGATGCGTCATTCTCTTCTCCCTCTTGATCACAGGCGGGCGAGAGAGCCGGGCGCTACTACTCCTTCCCCATTGGAAGGCTCCGCCACGTCCCCGCCGCTTCAATCAGAGGATGCCCGCTGGCGCAGGGAATTCCGGTGTCATAACAGCGTCGAAAATATGTCAGTGCGGTGCCCCTCTCGCAGTGCCCGGTACGCGCGCCGGGGGGGGGGGGGGTGGGGGGGGTTTCCCAGGGGGAGAGCAAGAC
>JBKBRF010000002.1:171652-331823 GCA_046292385.1 Armatimonadota bacterium
CCTGTCACGTGCGCGGGGGCAGGTGCGCCTGCGCACCTGCCCCGGGGCTGAGCGCAGCCGGCTGTCGCCGTCAAGCGCCCTTCTGGAACGTCTCGCCCAGCAGGAAGATCGGATAATAGAGCGCCAGCAGCACGTAGCCGACGATAGCGCCCACCACCAGCACCATAATCGGCTCTACCAGGCCGACGATCCGCCGGAGCGCATACTCCACCTCCACGATGTAAGACGCGGCGATCTCCCGCAGCACCATCGGCAGGGTGCCAACGTCCTCCGCGATGGCGATCATGCGGGTCACCACGATCGGAAACTGGCCGCTCCCCTCCAGCTCGTCGGAGATGCGCCGCCCGATCGCTACACGGCGGGCTGCGTTCCGGGCCGCCTCCGCCAGCACCTCGTTGCCGCAGGCGTTCGCGGCGGTGTTGAGCGCCTGGATCAGCGGCACGCCGCTGTCGAGCAGTCCGGAGAGGTTGAGAGTCAGATTGGCGGAAGCGGCCTTGAGGAAGAGCTGGCCCACGAGGGGAGCCTTGAGCTTCCAGCCGTCCATCCGCACTCGCCCTTCCGGGGTCTGGTAGTAGCGCGCGCCGGAGATCGCGAGCACGATCAGCGTCACCAGGGCCAGCCATCCGTAGGAGATCACGAACTCGCTCAGCCAGACGATCGACATCGTGATCGGCGGCAGCGTGGCGTTCAGGTCTTTGTAGATGCCCTGGAAGACCGGCACGATCCAGAAGAGCATCACCAGGATCGTGCCGAAGGTCGCCAGCAGCGTGAAGCAGGGGTAGACCATGGCGCTGATCACCTTCTGCCGGATCTCCGCCTGCAGCTCCAGCTGCCGCCCCGCTTCCTGCAGCGTCTCGGGCAGCCGGCCGCCGTCCTCGCCCGCGGCGATGAGCGCCACCAGCATCTCCGGAAAGGCGCGGGGGTACTGGGCCAGCGACTTCGCAAGGGAGTGGCCGTGACCCACCGACCGCGCCACCTGCTCCAGGATCTCCGCCAGCGCGGCGTTAGGAGTCTGCTCCGCCAGCGCCTCCAGGCCGCTCACCAGCGGCATGCCGGCATTGATCATGGTGCGGAGCTGACGCGTCATCACGATCAGGTCGCCCAACCCCACGCCCCGCCGGATGCCGCGGAAGACCGTCCGCCGCCGCTCCGCGATCTCCACGACGAAAAGGTTGTTCTTGCGCAGGTACTCACGGAGCGCGATCTCGTTGTTGAAGGCGAGGGTCTCGCTGACCTGCTGCCCCGCCTGGTCGCGCGCAACGTACTGGAATACCGGCATGGCACGTTCTCCTTCGACCCAGATCCGCGGTAACGCCGCTGCCCCCGGGAATGCATGAACACGAGAGTGAGCGAGCCTGCTCCCCACCCCTCTATCTCTCCGTCTCTCCGTCTCTCCGTCTCTCCGTCTCTCCGTCCTCAGTGCCCCCCGCCGACCTCTCCGGTGAGCACCACCCGGCCCATCTCCTCCAGGGTGGTGACTCCCGCGCGCACGGAGGACAGGGCGCACTCCCGGAGGCTCTGCATGCCCTCGTGCTGAGCGGCGGCCTGCAGCTCGATCTCCGGGGCGCCGCGCATGATGAGCCGGCGGAACTCCTCGCTCACCACCAGCACCTCGTAGAGGCCGCAGCGGCCCAGGTAGCCGCGGCCGCGGCAGGTGCTGCAGCCCTGGCCCCGCCGGAACTCGATCTTTCGTGCCTCCTCCGGGGTGATCCCGACCGCGGACAACAACTCCGGGCTCGGCTGATAGTTCACGTCGCAGTGCTGGCAGATCTTGCCTACCAGCCGCTGGGAGACGATACCGGTGAGCGCCTGTGCGATGAGGAACGGGTCGACCCCCAGGTTGGTGAAGCGGGCGATGGTGCCGACCGCGCTGTTGGTGTGCAGGGTGGAGAGCACCAGGTGCCCGGTCAGCGACGCCTGCACCGCCATCTCGGCGGTCTCGCGGTCGCGGATCTCGCCGACCAGGATCACGTCCGGGTCCTGGCGGACGAAGGCCCGCAGCCCGCTGGCGAAGGTGAGGTTGATGCGGGGATTGACCTGGATCTGGTTGAGGCCGCGGATGTTGTATTCGACCGGGTCCTCCAGCGTCATGATGTTGCGGGTGCTGTCGTTCAGCAGGTTGAGCGAGGAGTAGAGCGTGGTGCTCTTGCCGCTGCCGGTCGGCCCCACCACCACCACCATCCCGTGCGGCTGCTGGATCATCCCCTCGAAGCGGCGCTGCTGCCCCGGCAGAAAGCCGAGGCGGCCGAGCGGAACCAGCACGGACGACTTGTCCAGGATCCGGAGGACCAGCTTCTCTCCGAAGACGGTCGGCACGGAGGAGACCCGGAGGTCGAAGGCGCGGTTGTGGTGCAGGTAGCGCATCCGGCCGTCCTGCGGGCGGCGGCTCTCGGTGATGTCCATCACGGAGAGCACCTTCATCCGCGCCACCACCGCCGCCTGCTGGTTGCGGGGGATCTCCGCCTGCTCCAGCAAGACCCCGTCTACCCGGAACCGCACGCGCAAGCCCTCCTCGTGCGGCTCGAAGTGGATGTCGCTGGCGCGCGCCGCCACCGCCCCTTCCAGGATCGAGTCGACCAGCCGGACGATCGGCGCCTCGCTCGCCACCACCAGGTCGGCCCGGGCGCGGCGGCTGCGGGCGTCGTCCGGCTGGCTCTCGTCCTCCGCCTCGAGCTGCTGGAGCGCCTCGGAAGCGCGGGAGTAGGCGTCGAAGCAGTCGTCGACCGTCCGCTGCATCTCCCACGCCATCGAGAGAAAGGGGCGGATGCGCTTGCCGGTGAGGTTCTGGATGCGGTCGAGAGCGGAGACGTCGAGCGGGTCGACCATCGCCAGCTCCAGCTCCTCGCCCACCAGCGCCAGCGGGAGCGCCTGGTCCTGGCGGATCACGTGCTCCGGCACCAGGGCCAGCGCCTCCGGGTCCGGGCGGCGCGAGAGGAGATCGACGTACGGCACTCCGCAGTCCCGCGCGAGCAGCGTCCCCATCTCGACGGCGGTCATGCAGCCGAGATCGACCAGCACCTGGCCCAGGAAGAGACCACTCCGCGACTGCACCTCCAGCGCCTGCTGAAGCTGCTGCGGAGTGATGCGGCCCGCCTGCAGCAGCCGCTCTCCCAGCCGGCCCATCATCGGGATGCCCGGGAGACTGCCGGCCCCGTGGCCGTTGGGCGCGTGGCCGTTGGGCGCATGGGAAGGCGGGGTCGGGAAGGCGGAGCTCGCCGCGGGCTGCGGCTCAACGGAGTGCAGTGGCATGGAGTACGGCTACCTCTCGAGCGGGCGGGGCGGTGGACAGACTGCTGACGCGGCGGCAGGGTCGGTGTGGCTGAGACGGTCAGACGGGCGGGCGGGACTTCAAGCCGGCCACCTTGTAACCGAAGCCCCAGACCGTCAACAGCACCTCCGGCTGCGACGGATCTCGCTCGATCCGCTCGCGGATCCGCTTGATGTGCGTGTTGACCAGCTTCGGGTCGTGCCCGTCGTAGCCCCACACCGCCTGGAGCAGCTCGTCCCGGGTCACCACCTCTCCCGCGCGGCGAACCAGCTCGGAAAGGAGGCGGAAATCGGTGGGAGTCAGCTCCACCAGGCGGTCGTCGACTCGCGTCTCGCGCGTCCGCAGGTGGATCGTGATCCGCTCCGAGCGCAGCTCGTCCTCACTCTCCCGCGGCGCCGAGAGCCGCCCGCGGCGGCGCAGGAGCGCCCTCATACGCGCGAGAAGCTCGTTCATCCGGTACGGCTTGGAGAGGTAGTCGTCCGCCCCCATCTCCAGGGCGGCGATCATGTCGGTCTCTTCGGAGCGGGCGGAGAGGATCAGGATCGGCACGTCGGAGTGGGACCGGATGCGCCGGCAGACGGTAAGTCCGTCGATCTGGGGAAGCATCAGGTCGAGCACCACCAGGTCCGGATCGGCGGCCCTGAAGCGCTGCACCGCTTCGGTACCAGTGCGCGCGGTCACCACGTCGTAGCCTTCTACCGTGACGCGCTCCCGCACCGGCTCGAGCACCTCGAGCTGATCGTCCACTAGGAGAATCGTGGCTCCTTGCATCTGTCCCGCTCCGAATGACTGACCGCGCGTGCAGATGCACCCTGCTCCCGCCGAAGAAGAGCGACACCGCTCTGGAGATACAGATGCGCCGGCTCGTGTGGTTGTGCAATCGGGCTCAGGACGGTGTCGCTCCGGTGTCGGAACGGCGGCACGGAGGAGACAGAGGGAGGTGGAGCTCAAAGATGGCGCCGCCCTGCGGACGGTTGCCGGCCCGCAACTCCCCACCGAGGAGCTGCGCGGCCTCGCGGGCGATCTGCAGGCCGAGGCCGGAGCCGCGGATCTGTTCTCGCTGGGCCCGCTTACCGCGGAAGAACGGATCGAAGATCTGCGGCAGCTCTCCCGGGGGGATGCCGAGCCCCTCGTCCTCCACCCGAAACGCGACGCGGTCGTCCGCGAGGAAGGCGCCGGCCCTTACCCGGGTGGCGGGGCGGGTGTACTTGACCGCGTTCTCCAGCAGCTCGGTCACGATCCAGGCGAGCAGGCGGGGGTCGGTGACGAGCGGCGGCAGGCCGGGCGAGGGCGCCAGCTCCAGCACGACTCCCCGCGCCGAGGCCCGGACGGCGAGCTCGTCGATCAGCTCGCGGAGGAACGGCTCCACGCGGAGGCGCTGCGGCTCCACCGTCACCCGCCCGGACTGCAGACGGGAGAGCTCCAGCAGGGCGTCGACCGTGCGGCTCAGCTCCAGCCCGGGCCGGATCGCGCGCTCCACCGCCTCCCGCTGCCGCGGCGTCAGCGCGCCGTAGGTCCCATCCGCCAGCACGTCGAGGTTCACCAGCGCGGAGGTGAGCGGGGCCCGGAGGACGTGCGATACGGTGGCGACCAGGCTCGCCCGCTGCTCGGCCAGCAGGCGCAGGCTCTGCTCCGTCTCTTTCTGCTCCGAGATATCGGTGACGTTGACGATGTACGCCACCAGCTCGCCGGAGGGGGTCTCCGCGGGCGCGGCGTTCACCACGCTCCAGATCCGGCTGCCGTCCGGCCGCCGCAGCCGGCACTCCAGCCCGAGCGCATCCCGGGCGGCGAGCGCCCCGTTCCAGACGTGGCTCGCTTCCGGCCGGTCTTCCTCCGCCACCAGGTCGAGCCAGTGCTCCGCCCCCGGGTCGGGGACGCCGCGCAGCAGCGACGCCGCCGCGTCGTTCCGGAAGGTCACCCGCGCCGTGAGCGGATCGATCAGAAAGAGGGGGGTCGGCTGGAGCGTGAGCACCGTCTCCAGCCAGACGCGCCGGCGCTCCGCTTCCCGGCGGCGCTGCTCCAGGCGCAGCGTGGACGCCTCGGAGCTGTTCATCCAGCTCACCAGGAGCCCCACCACCGCAAAGGAGTAGAGCCGGACGTAGTCTTCGGGGGAGGAGAGTGCCAGCGTGTAGGGAGTCAGCACGAAGTAGTTCGCCGCCAGCACCCCCAGCAGCACGCTCGCCAGCCCGGCCAGGATGCCGCCGAGCCACGAGATGAGGATGATGCCCGCCAGCAGCGCCGCCAGGCCGAAGGTCTGCCCTTCCGGCCCGAGCAGCACCATGAGCAGGAGCGCCATGGCGTCGACCAGCAGCGCGCCGTACCGCCGCAGGAGCTCGGCCCCGGGCCAGCGGAAGCCCGGCTCCCGGGCGGCCGGCTCCGCCGTGGCGGCGCGGCCGGCACTCCGGTGTTGAACCCGGCTCAAAACGGGTCCTCTCGCTCGGCGGGGTCCGTGCCGATACCGCCCGTGGCAGGCCCGCGCCGCAGCAGGGGAACGGCGCCGCTCCCGCGGGTGCCGGTGACACCCATACAGCCTCTCGCCGCCCCGTGCACCCGCCGCGAGGCCCGGTTTCTCTTCGTGCTCTGCACGCTCGACATGGTCAGCTCCGCCGGTCACTTTCAGAGCGGCCTGGCGGTGGAGGCGAGCCCACTCCTGCGGCCGGGGACGATCGCCGCCGATGCGGCCATTTACATCGTGCCGCCGGTCGCGCAGTGGTGCAGTTGACCTGAAGCGTTCCCCGACCGGCGTTTCTCGACCCCCGACTTCCGGGCACCCTGGGAGCGAAGGGCGCTTCCCAGCGGAAAGGGTGCCCACATGCGGTTCTACCGGCTGTCTCCAACCCGCGTGGCTCTGCTTGTCCTCTGCGTCGCCTACCCCGCCGCGGCGGCTGAAACCGGAGAGGCTCCGCCCGCCGGCACCGGCGAAACGCTGCCCCGTGCCGCGGTGGACGGAGTGTGGGACCGCGGACTCCGCGACCCGTTCCGTCCGGGCGGGCGGCAGTGGGGATTCGCCGCGGCGGGCGGCCTCGGGCTGAAGACGCTCGGCAGCCGCCAACAGCACGACCTGATCCTGGGGACCGTCCACTACGGGCGGCACCTGAGCCCGCGGTGGAGCTGGCTGGTGGAGGCGTTCGGCGGCGTGCAGGTCAGCCCGGAAGATGAGTTCCTGGCGGGCGGGGTCTTCCTGATCCGCTATCACTTCACCCCCGGCCGCCGCTGGGTGCCGTTCGCCACCGTCGGAGCGGGTCTCACCTACACCAGCATCCGGAGACCCGATCTCGGCACCGGCTTCGAGTTCAACCTCCAGGGAGGACTGGGGATGCACTACTTCTTCGAGCCGGACCAGGCATTCACCCTGGAAGGCCGCTGGCTGCATCTCTCCAACGCCGGGATCGACAGCCCGAACCGCGGCGCCAACACCGTGATCCTCCTCGGCGGGGTCACCTGGTTCTTCTGACCGCCCCCGGAGTTCAGGTTGGATTGGGTCCTGCTCCTGGTCCTGCTCCTGCTCTTGCTCTTGCTCGTTGACGACCCGGAGTTGGGGGCATGTTCGCGGCGAGGTCGCCCGCGTCTCGTGTTACTGCGGAAGGGGCCGCCGTGCTGGATCGACTTCGCGGCGCGTACGACTGCCGCGCCGACACGGAGGAAAACTGACTCTAAGTGGGTGAATGCATTCGAGGCCCCGCTCGAATGCTCTCTCTGTGCGGCCGGTACTCTTCGAGAGTCCAAACCTGGACGTCCCCTGGAGTGGAGCCTCGCCTCGAAGAATGCGCTGGCTCCCGCCGCGTACTCCGTTAAAATACGGTATGTCAGACGAACGTTGCGCGGGCTCGTCAGGATGCACGTCGGTTGGCCGCGCTACGAGTACCGGCTGCGGGCCCCTCGTGGTGAGCCTGCTGGAGGCGCGACTACGATGCTGACCGAGTTGGTGGAACCGATACCGCCCGGTGTGCCGGACCCGGAGCGCTCGACCTGGATTCGCAAGACACCCGGCGTTTCTGGTGGCGACGCCTGCATCCGGAATACGCGGATCCCGGTCTGGCTGCTCGAGGACTACCGCCGCGCGGGACTCACCGAAGATGAGTTGCTCAGAGACTATCCAGCGCTCACCCGGGACGATCTGCAGCTAGCCTGGGATTATGCGTCCTGTCATCGCCTGGAGATTGACGCAGCTCTCCGCGAGAACGAAGCTGCCTAGCGAATGGCTCGCTTCCTAGCGGATGAGAACTTCCCGTTAGCCTGCGTCCGAGTGCTGCGCCAGCTCGGGCACGACGTGCTGACCTCCGTTGAAGCCGGAGTTGCGAACCAGCGACTTTCGGATGCGCAGCTTCTGGATTGTGCGCTGAAGGCGCACCGGACAGTTCTTACGCTGAACCGCCGGGACTTCATTCGCCTGCACCGAGAGAATCCGCGGCACTGCGGCATCCTGGCTTGCACTCGGGATGAAGATTTCGTCGCACTCGCGGAGCGAATCGACGTTGCCGTTCGGGACGCAGAGTTGCTGCAAGGTCGTCTGATACGAGTCACTCGACCCCAAGAGCCCGGTTGATCGGACTCGCAGCGGTACCCGGGGCTTCCGCAACGTACGGCAGGACTCCCGGGCCTGCGCCATGCAGCTCGTGTCGCTTCCTCTACCGGATGGCCGACTCGCCGCGCTCCCCGGTCCGGACCCGCACCGCGTCACAAACGGGCACCAGAAAGATCTTGCCGTCGCCCACCTCGCCGGTGCGTCCGTGGCGGACGATCACCTCCACCGCCTGGTCGACCACGTGGTCCGGGACCACGGTCTCCAGCTTCAGCTTTTCCAGCAGGTTCACCCGGTACTCGGCGCCCCGGTAGCGGTGGACGTACCCCCGCTGCTGGCCCGCGCCGCGCACCTCCATCACCGTGATGCCGGTGATGCCCAGCTCGTCCAGGCCGGCTTTCACGTCGTCCAGCTTCTCGGGCCGAATCACCGCTTCGATCTTCGTCATCGCACGCCTCCCACGCCTCGGCGGACACGGTCCTTGCTGATCCCGCCTCCGAGCCGAGCGGTGGCCGGAGCAAGCGGAGGAGTGGGAGCAAGGGAGAGTGGGAGAGTGGGAGAGCCGCGCTCGTAAGCGGCTTCTCCAGCTCGCCCTCTCACCCACTCTCCCTTGCCAAATGCGCCCATCCATCTCAGCCTGACGGAGTATTAGTTATAGGAGAGGATGGCGGAGAGGATGAACCGGCCCTGGTTGTCCGTGGTGCGCCCACGCTCCTTGAGGAAGAGGTTCTCGTCCGAGAAGTCGTGGCGGTACTCCAGCCGGGTCTGGAAGTTGTCCGTGAACTGATAGGTGTAGTTGAAGGTGACCCCGTAGGCCACCGTGCTGGTTCCGGTCCCGAAGCGGAAGCCGTCGCTATCGACCATGAACTCGCCCCGCACGGCGGCGTATGACTTCTCGTTAATGGTGTACTTCGCCAGCGCGGCGAGGCCGTACCAGTCCGCGCCCGGCTGCGTGCCGTAGTCGAAGTTGAAGATGTACGACCACCGGCCGCCGGGGTTGTAGAGCGCCACCACGTCAATCAGGTTGCGGAACGAGTCGCTCCCACGGGGGCCCGGCTCGTCGCTGCCCAGGTAGTTCACGCTGCCGGACCACTTCTCGTTGAGCGTCTTCGCGTAGGTGAGCCCGAAGCCCGGCCCAGAGCCGCCGCTCACGCGGTCCCACCCCTGGGTGACGTGTCCCATCACGTAGTCGGTGTCGTTCAGGTAGTGGTAGACGCGCAGGCCAGTGTGGGTGTACGGGATGGCGAAGCCGAAGAGGATGCTGCGGCTGTAGAGCCAGTTGTCCTTCGGCTCGATCAGCTCCGCGCCGATTGGGGTTACCCAGCGGCCGACGTCGACATAGGTGGAGCCGCTGTCGTTCAGGTTGAAGCTAAGGAACGCCTGCTGCACGTGATCCCAGAGGTCGTCTCCGGAGACACCGCCGAGCGAGGCGCTCTCCGCGAAGTTGGTAAGTCGCCCGGTGGGGCCGAACATCAGGTCGACCCGAAAGCCGAACGGGTCGCGCTGCTTCTGCAGCCACACGTCGAGAAGGCCGAGGTGCGGGCCGTGCTCATCCTTGATGTCGAACGGCGCGAGCGCGTTGAACGGCGGATCCGGGTTGTTGAAGTTGCTGGAGTAGTAGAAGTCGACACTCCCGCCGTAGGTGTACTTCGGCGTCGGCTCTTCTTCCACCCCGCGGACCCCTTCCTCTCCGCCCGCGGGCGCCGGGGCCGGCTCTCCCGCCTGCGCGACCTGGGTTCCCTCCGGGGCCGGGGGCGGCGGCGCCACCGGACTTGGTTCTTCCGCCAGGGCCGGCGCCGCGGTGAACGCGGCCGCCGCCAGGGCGGAGATCAGCCAGTTCTTGGCCATCTTCGTAACCTTTCCTCTCTCTGGACCCCTCTGCGGGATCTCCTTTAAGCGAGCGCCACCTGGCGCCCGCGGGCCCGGGGTGTCCGTGTTGCCCCCGGATCCTCCTGACCCAGCGTCTCCTCCGTCAGCGCGCGGTAGCCCTCGCGGATCTTGCGCACGTGGTAGGAGACGTTGGCGGCCGTGCAGCCGAGCGACTGGGCCAGCTCTTCCTGCAGGCAGCCCTGGAGCAGGCCGTGCAGGATGTCGCGCTGGGGCCCGCGGAGGCGGGTGGAAAGCTGTCCCGCCAGCCAGCGGCTGAAAACGTCCTCTTCGAAGCTCTTGCGCTCCGGGATCGCGGCGCCGGCCTCCAGCGACTCGGCCCGCTCGCGCTGCGAGCGCCGGATCGCCTCCAGCAGCCGCCACTTACCGCGCAGGAAGAGGTAGCAGAGGGGATCGCCGATGTTGACGTCGACCTGCTGCAGGCCGAGCATCATGCCGAGCCACATCTCCTGCTGCAGGTCGTCCCGGTCCATCCCGGTGAGGGCAGCGTAGTGGCCGGCGGTGCGCAGGACGCGGTCCCGCAGGAGCTCGGAGATCTGCTCGCGAGCGCGGCTATCGCCTTCCCGAGCCCGCTCGATGACGTGTGACAACTGCATTCGACCTCTCCCAGCCGCCGGCTCGCATGCGGTGCTCTGCGGAGCACCCGTCCGGCGGGATCGAGGTTAGTGTAGGAGGGGCAAATTACGTCGCTGCTTCCTCCCAGTTAAGGCGAGTTGTCGTTCGTGTTAAATCGATGTTACGGAGCCCCGTGGGCGGAGCCGGAAAAGAGCGAGGAAGCCCAAGGGGTACGCGGGAGCGCGTCGCGGTAGGAGTTCCGCAGGGCGGGGGTGAACGTCAGCCGGAGCGGCGGAGAGGCACCCGCTCGGGGAGCAGTAAATGAGTGCAGGACCGGAGGCGGCCCGGCCGCGGGCGGTGGTGGTGTGGAGCCTGGCAATCGGCGCGGTGACGCTGATAGTGGCCGGGGGAGTGGTCGGCGCGCCGGTGCTGCTGGAGGCGGAGCGCGCCGCCATGCAGGCCGAGGGTCCGGCCCTGCAGCCGGTCGACGCGGGCGTGCCGGTGAAGGGAAACAAGCCGCCGGAGGCGTTCGGGTTCCAGGCCTATCCGGGCAGCTTCGGCTACTTCTCCATGGAGATCGGCCCGGGCCACGCCACCTCCGCCTTCAGCGTGAAGTCCGGTACGGCGGCCGACGTGCTCCGCTTCTATCGCCAGTCGCTGGAGCCGCAGGGGTGGACATTCCTGAAGCAGGGGAAGCTGGTGCAGCCGCTCGGCGAGGGCCCGAACGCCCCGCCGCCCGCCCCGGGTCTCTCCGCGCGCTGGCAGCGGGAGGACGACGGGCGCCGGTTCGAGTTGAAGGTGTTCGACCTGAAGCAAAAGGGGAGCACCGCCCAGGTGCTGCTCGGCTGGGCTCCGCGCGCAGACGCTTCCGTCCTAGCGGAATAGCGCCTCCAGCACCGCGTCCGGGAGCGGGCTCCCGTCGAGCGGCGCCGGCTGGCGGTCGGCCTGCGGGAAGCGCGGCACGATGCCCAATATGGGGGTCCCGGCCAGCCGCTCGATCTCCGCGGGGCTGGTCCGCTCCGCCAGGTCGGGATCGTCCGGGTACCCGCTGATCACCACCCCCATCACGCGCAGCCCCGCGCTCCGGGCGAAGCGGACCGTGAGCAGCGTGTGGTTGATCGTTCCGAGGGATGGCCGCGCCACCACCAGGACCGGCAGCTCGAGGTCGCGGGCCAGGTCGCTCATCAGGTAGTCGTCCCGCAGCGGCACGCCGAGGCCGCCCGCCCCCTCGACGAAGAGCAGGTCGTGGCGCCGGCGCAGCTCCCGGTAAGCGGCGAAGAGCGGCTCCAGCTCCACTTCCCGTCCTTCCAGCCTCGCCGCCACCGAGGGGGCCAGCGGCTCCCGCAGCGTGAGGGGGCAGACCAGCTCCGGCGGATCGACCGCTCCGGCCGCCCGCCGCAGCCGCTCCGCGTCGCGCAGCGCCGGGTCGGCGGCGGGGTCGATCCCGGTCTCCACCGGCTTCATCGCGCCGGCGTCGTGTCCCCGCCGCCGCAGCTCCGCGACGAGCGAGGCGGTGACGACCGTCTTCCCGACGCCGGTATCGGTGCCGGTCACGAAGATCCCGCCGGACCCGCGTTCACTCATCCACCACCTCCCGGAACGCCGCCAGCACCGCGTCCAGATCTGCTTCCGTATGCGAGGCGGTGACGCTCGCCCGCAGGCGCGCGGTGCCGGGCGGGACCGTGGGCGGGCGGATCGCCGGCACCCAGACGCCGCGCTCCTCCAGCCTGCGGGAGACGCGGATCGCCTCTTCCGCCGCTCCGATCACCACGGGGACGATCGGCGTCTCGCCGCCCCGCGCGTCGAATCCGAGCGCGCGCAGCCCCTCCGCCAAGCGCGCGGCGCCCCGCAGCACCCGGGCCCGCCGCCCCGGCTCCCGCGCGGCCACCTGCAGCGCCACGAGGGCCGCGGCCACCGTGGAGGGCGCCGGCGCGGTGGAGAAGATGAAGCTGCGTGCCCGGTTGCGCAGGTACTCGGCCAGGGTGGAGGAGCCGGCGACGAAGCCCCCCTCCGCCCCGAGCGCTTTGCTCAGAGTCCCCATCTGCACCGCCACCCGGCTCTCCACCCCCAGCAGCTCCGCGGTGCCGGCGCCCCGCTTCCCCAGTACGCCGGTGCCGTGGGCGTCGTCGACCATCACCCAGGCACCGCGCTCCTCACAGAGGTCGCACAGGGCGGGGAGGGGGGCGAGGTCGCCGTCCATGCTGAAGACGCCGTCGGTCACCAGCAGCGCTCGGCGAAAGCGCTCGCGGTCAGCGAGCAGCTCTGCCGCGTGCTCGGCGTCTCCGTGTCGATAGACCCGCACCTCCGCGCGGCTCAGGCGGCAGCCGTCGATCAGCGAGGCGTGGTTCAGGGCGTCGCTCAGGACCAGGTCGCCGCGGCCCACCAGCGCCGGGATGGTGCCGACCGCGGCGAGATAACCGCTGGAGAAGAGGACCGCCTCCTCCGCCCCCTTCAGCGCCGCGAGCTCCCGCTCCAGCTCCGCGTGGAGGGTGAGCGTCCCGGTGGTAAGGCGCGACCCCGTGGCCCCGGCGCCCCACTTCTCCGCGGCGTCCGCGGCGGCGGCGCGGACCTCCGGATGCTCCGCCAGCCCGAGGTAGTTGTTCGAGCCGAGGACGATCCGCTCCCGCCCCTCGACCGTGACGCGCGGACCGGCGGCCGACTCGACTCGCCGGGGGACCCGCCGGAGCCCCGCCGCGGCAAGCCGGTCCAGCTCCTCACGCAGCTCCCGGTCCAGCTCCATCGCCCTCGGTCTCCAGCCGGATCGCGCGGTAGAGGATCTCCAGCATCGCGTCGAGATCCGCCTCGGTGCTGGCGAGCGGCGGCATGAAGATCACCACGTCGCCGAGCGGGCGCGTGATCATCCCGAGCTCGCGGGCCCGCATGCAGACCCGCGCCCCAACCGCCTCCTGCCAGGGGTACGGCTCGCCCCGGGCGGGATCTGCCGCCAGCTCGATCCCGATCATCAACCCGCACTGGCGGATCTCCGCCACGTGCGGCAGCTCCCGGAAGCGCCGCAGCCCCTCGCGGACCCGGTCGATCTTCGGAGCCAGCCCGTCGATCACCCGCTCGCGCTCGAAGATCTCCAGGTTCGCCACCGCGGCGGCGCAGGCAAGCGGGTTTCCGGTGTAGGAGTGGCCGTGGTAGAACGTCTTCCGCTCGGCGAAGTCACCCAGGAAGGCGGAGTAGATCTCCTCGGTCGTCAGCGTCGCGGCCAGCGGCAGGTAGCCGCCGGTGATCCCCTTCGCCACGCACATCAGGTCGGGCGAAACCTCCTCGTGCTCGCAGGCGAACATGCGCCCGGTGCGCCCGAAGCCGGTGGCGACCTCGTCGACGATCAGCAGCGTGCCGTACCGGTCGCACAGCTCCCGCACGCGCCGCAGGTAGCCGCGCGGGTGGACCAGCATCCCGCCCGCGCCCTGGATCAGCGGCTCCACCACCACCGCGGCCACGGTGTCGCCGTGCTCCCGCAGCAGCGCTTCCATGCCCTCCGCAGCTTCCTCGGCGGTGGAGAACTGGGCGGGGCACGGCGCGAAGTGCGCCTCGAAAAGCAGGCGACGGAAGATGCCGTGGAAGAGCGGGATGCCGCCGATGCTGACCGCGCCGACCGTATCGCCGTGGTACCCCTCCGAAAGACCGATGTAGCGCGATCGCTGCTCCTGGCCCCGGTGGCGCCAGTACTGGTACGTCATCTTCAGCGCGATCTCCACCGCCTCGGAGCCGCTGTCCGAGTAGAAGACCCGCTGCAGCCCCGTCGGGGCGATCCGCACCAGCCGCGCCGCCAGCTCCGCGGCGAGCGGGTGCGTGAGTCCCAGCATGGTGGAGTGCGCCAGCTTCCCGAGCTGCGCCTGCACCGCCGCGTCGAGCGCCGGGTGCCGGTGGCCGTGGACGTTCACCCAGAGGGAGGAGTTGCCGTCGTAGTACTCGCGACCGTGGATATCGCGCAGCTTCACGCCGTCGCCGCTCTCGATGAAGAGCGGCTCGCCGGCCTCCCAGTCGCGCATCTGCGTGAAGGGGTGCCAGACGTGGCGGCGTTCGAGGGAGGAGAGCTCTTCGGGAGTCATGGGGCCTTCTGGACTGACATCACGGTGCGGTCGAGCCGCAGCCGAACAACCTGCCTGGGGGAGATTCACTCCTCGTCTCGGAGACGGCATTTCTCCGGGGATCCACCCCGCGCCCTCACCGAACGGAGCGGCCCTCCCGCGTGAATGGCCCACCCGCAGTCCTTTCACGCCCTTCGGGCTAGCGGACTGCTCCGGGCGTGCGCTCCGAGACGCTGCGCTCCGCGATTGTGAGCGGCGGCTTCCACAATGCGACGATTTACGGGCCGCTCCGTTCGGCTCAAGCGACCACCCCTCGCCAGGGGTGGTCACAAGTGGAGCCCTGCGGACGTGCCTTCGGCACACCCTTCGTGCTCCGCGAGCCGGACCCGTTACCTGTCAGCAGGATGGTTGACGTGGACAGCACTGGCGGCCACCGACCCGTTCTATCACGATGCGTCGTCAGGGTTCGAGGAGGGCGCGGCGGAGGACGCCGCCGGCCTTCTCCAGGCGGGCACGGGAGGTCTCCGCGTTTTCGCCGGTGAGGCCCATCATGATGGCGAGCTTCGTCTCCCGCCCGCTCTCCTCGAAGAGCCGGGCGGCGGTCGCTTCGTCGACCCCGGCGACGAGCCGGATCAGCCGGTGCGCGCGGTGGACCAGCTTCTCGTTGGTGGCGCGGACGTCGACCATCAGGTTGCCGTAGGTCTTGCCGATCCGCACCATCGCCAGGCTGGTCAGCATGTTCAGCACCAGCTTCTGGGCGGTGCCGCTCTTCATGCGCGTGGAGCCGCTGATCGGCTCCGGACCGACCACCGGCGCGATCAGCACGTCGACGACACCCTCCATCTCGGACGGGCGGTTGGTGGTGACGCCGAGGGTGGGCGTGCCGCGCCGCCGGGCCTCCGCCAGGGCGCCGAGCACGTACGGGGTGCGGCCGCTGGCGGCGATGCCGCAGACGACGTCGTCCGGCCCGATCTCCAGCTCCGCCACCGCGGCGGCGCCCTGGGCCGGGTCGTCCTCCGCCCCTTCGATGCTCCGCCGGAGCGCCGCGTCGCCTCCCGCGATGATCCCGATCACCCGGTCCGGCTCCAGGCCGTAGGTCGGCGGGATCTCGGACGCGTCCAGGCACCCGAGCCGCCCGCTGGTGCCGGCGCCGACGTAGATCAGCCGCCCGCCCGCGCGGAGCGCCCGCTCCACCAACTCCACGGCCCGCGCGATCTCCGGGATCACCTCCCGCACCGCCAGGGCGACCTTCTGGTCCTCGTCGTTGAGCCGGTAGAGCGCTTCCTCGATCGGGAGGAGGTCCAGCTCCGTAGTATGGGGGTTCGCCTGCTCCGTCGTGAGCTGGTCCAGGTTGAGCGCCACGCCTCCGCCCTTCTTGATCGGCGCGGGAGAAGACTGCTATAATTCGGCGGTTTTAGCACTCACCCGCGTAGAGTGCTAACCGGCCCGGGACCGCCGTGCTTGGCAGCCCGGTTATTCTAGCTTTGAATTCCGCAGGGGAGAAGGAGACGATCAGTGCCGACCTACGTCTACGCCTGTAAAGGCTGTGAGGAGCGGACGGAGCTGCAGCAGCGGATTAGTGATGAGCCGCTGAAGGAGTGCCCCAAGTGCGGAGACAGCGTGCGGCGCGTGCTGTTCCCGCCCGCCGTGGTCTACAAAGGCTCCGGCTTCTACACCACCGACTACAAGAACGGCTCGTCCGGAAGCAGCTCCTCCGCGAGCAAGCCGGCCGAGAGCAAGGCGTCGGAGAGCAGCTCCAGCTCGGAGACGAAGACCGAGACCAAGAGCGAGACGAAGTCCGAGACGACTTCGACCGCCAAGTAGCTGCCGCTGCGGGGTTAGCAGGTTGCGGGTCTCGAGCTCCCACGCCCGGAGCGTCCACCCGGAGCCTGCGACCTGCTAACCTGCGGGAGTCCTCCCCACTCTCCCTTGCGCCGACTCTCCCACTCAGTTCGGCAGCCTAATTCCGGCTGATCGTCTCGCTGAGGTTCAGCAGCGCCCGCGCGACGGCGGTCCAGGCCGCCACCTCCGCCGGCTCCAGACCGGCGGGCGGAGGCGCGAGGCCGGTGGCGAGCAGCTCCTTCGCGGCGGCGGGGTCGGCCGCATAGATGGCGCGGTTGGCGGCGAGGAGCTTCCGAAGGGCGCCGACCTCCCGCTCGTTCGGCATCCGTGAGACCGCCTGCCGCCACGCCCAGCGGATCCGGGCCTCGTCGCCGGCGCCTCCCGCGCGGAGGATGCGCGCGGCGAAGACCCGGGCCGCTTCCACGAAGGTGGGGTCGTTCAGCAGGGTCAGCGCGGCGAGCGGCGTGTTGGTGACCGGCCGCTGCGCGGTGCACTCCTCCCGCGACGGCGCGTCGAACGCCCGCAGCATCGGGTGGAGGTACTGCCGCTGCCAGTGCATGTAGACGCCCCGCCGCCACTGGGAGTCGTCCTGATCGGCGGTATAGGTCCGCCTGGGGAAGTTGAGGAGCGAGTAGTATCCCTCCGGCTGGTACGGGCGGGCGCTCGGGCCGCCCAGCCGCTCCACCAGCAGGCCGCTCACCGCCAGCGCGGTGTCCCGCACCATCTCCGCCGGCAGCCGGAACCGCCCCTGCCGCGCCAGCAGCCGGTTCTCCGGATCCCGCTCCCGCAGCAGCGGAGACACCACCGACGACTGCCGATACGCGCGGCTCAATACCACCTTTTTGATCAGGGCTTTGATGTTCCACGGATGCGACAGCGGGACAGAGGGACGGAGTGACGGAGAGAGCTGTGCGCGGATGGCAGAATCGGCTCCGCGGGATGCAGCGGCTCGGACTCCCCCTGTCCCTCTGTCGCTCCGTCGCTCTGTCTCTCCGTCGAGTCCGTCGTAATCACCAGTGGCGAACGTCACCGCAAGAAAGTCGAGCAGCTCCGGATGCGTCGGCGGCTCCCCCTGGGAGCCGGTGTCCTCCAGCGAGCGGGAGAGGCCGGCGCCGAAGAGCAGGGCCCAGACCCGGTTCACGAAGACGCGCGCGGTCTGCGGGTGCTCCGGCGAGGTGAGCCAGCGGGCGAGATCGAGGCGGGTCAGGCGCTCCTCCCGGCCTACCGGTCCGCTCATGAACGCCGGGACAGCCGGCTGGACGATCTCCCCGCCCTCGTCCATCCAGTCGCCGCGGCGCAGCACGCGCATGGTGCGGGGCGGGACGGAGACGGTGATCATCGTCTTGCGCTTGCGCTTCAGGACCTCCGCATGGCGCGCCTGCAGGGCCTCCAGCTCTGCGCGCACGGCCTCACCGCTCTCTCCGGCCTGCGCGGCCGCCGCCAGACGCTGCCGGAGCCGCGCGAGCTTCGTCTCCAGGCGCTCCGCTTCGGCGCGGTCGAAGGGGGAGAGCACCTCCAGCTCCGGCGCGCGGACGGTCGGCGTCTGGTCCGGTCCCGGGTAGGCCCCCTTCTCCTGGACGTCCGCGAAGAAGGCGGCGAGGCTGTAGAAGTCCTTCTGCGTGTACGGGTCGTACTTGTGGTCGTGGCACTCCGCGCAGCCGACGGTGGCGCCCATCCAGACGACGGAGAGGTTGCGGACCCGGTCCGCGGCGTACTTCGCCAGGTACTCCTTGTCCTGTGCGCCGCCCTCGTGAGTGGTCTGCAGTAGACGGTTGTAGCCGGTCGCGATCCGCTGGCCTTCCGTGGCGTTCGGCAGCAGGTCGCCGGCAAGCTGCTCCCGCGTGAACCGGTCGAACGGCATGTTGTCGAGGAAGGCCTGGATCACCCAGTCCCGGTAGGGCGAGATGTGGTGCTCCTGGTCGCCGTGGTAGCCGACCGTATCCGCGTAGCGCACCAGGTCGAGCCAGAAGACCGCCATCCGTTCCCCGTAGCGCGGCGAGGCGAGGAGGCGGTCGACCACCTTCTCGTAGGCATCGGGCGAGCGGTCCGCCAGGAAGGCGTCGATCTCCGCCGGCGTGGGCGGCAGCCCCGTCAGGTCGAACGTGACGCGGCGCAGGAGCGTGGTGCGGTCGGCGTCCGGGGAGGGCTGCAGCCCCGCCGCTTCAAGCCGGGCCAGGACGAAGCGGTCGATCTCGTTCACCACCCAGCCTTCGTTCCGGACCTTCGGGAGCGGCGGCCGGCGCGGCGGGAGGTACGACCAGTGCGCCTGGTACGGCGCTCCCTGGGCGATCCACCGCTTCAGCAGCGCGACCTCTTCCGGCGAGAGCTCCTTCC
The DNA here is from genome assembly GCA_046292385.1 of Armatimonadota bacterium. Taxonomy (GTDB): domain Bacteria; phylum Armatimonadota; class SYMT01; order SYMT01; family SYMT01; genus JBKBRF01. Next base: position 190,101 of record JBKBRF010000002.1, read on the forward strand.
CGGTGTGCGCGGGCGGCATCCGCAGCGCGGCGGGCGCGCTGGTGATCCGCGCGATCAGCTCGCTCCCGGCGGGATTACCCGGCGCCACGGCGGGACGCCGCCCCTCCCGCTGCGCCTTCGCCCCCTGCTCCGTGTCGAGGCGCAGCCCCGCCATCCGCTTGCCGGCGTCCGGCCCGTGGCAGGCGAAGCAGTTGTCCGAGAGGATCGGGCGGATGTCGCGGTTGAACTCCACCCGCTCCGCCCGGCGCGCCTGGGGCTTCTTCCCGGAGCCGCCGCTGAGCCCCGCGGCGGTCGCGGCGGCGACCGTCCCCGGTAGGGCGACCGCGGCAAGAAGGAGCGGAAGGAGGCGGGGGAAGCTCATGCCCATCGGGACACCCCCACCGCCTTCGGGTTGCGCGAAGATCGGTCTCGTAACCCGCGCCCGTTCGGGTGGAAAGGAACCGAGCGGCACGCCGTTGAACCGCGACTCAGCCATTGAGTCTCGGGAGGGAATGACATGTCGTCCGGTCCGCAGGAAGATCGCCGCAAGCTGCTCGCTTCCATGGGCGCCGCGCTGCTGCTGCCCGCCCTCGCCCCGCAGCCGGTGGAGGCCGCCGCGCGGGACCGGCGCGCCCGGCGCGCGCTGGAGCGGCTGGAGCGGACCTGGTCCGACGCCTTCAACAGCCGGGACGAAGCGACGCTGAACCGGCTCCTGGCGCGCGACTTCGTCTTCGTGGATCAGTTCGGCGCGGTGCTGACCAAAGCGGAGTACGTCGACATGGTCGTGAACCATATCGAGGTGATCTCCGGCGACATCTTCGACCTCGACATTCGCGTCTTCGGCGACACCGGCATCGCGGTCGGCCGCTTCACCGGCACCACCCGCTTCGACGGCGTGGAGAGCACCGGCTCCTTCCGCTTTATCGACGTCTGGGCGCGCCGCGGCGGGCGGTGGGTCGCCGTCTCCTCGCAGGACACGATCATCCCAGAGTAGGCCGATGGCGGCACAGATCCTTCTTGTGGTGAAGCCAGCATCCCGGCGTAGGCGCCGTTACAGCCATTCGATAGCATCCCGAAGGAGAGCGACGGTTTGCGTCAGTCGCTGCCGTTCTAGCGTCAGGAGTAGCTCCGGCGCCGAGAGAGGCGGATTCTTCAAGCCCATCCGCTGGCGCCGGATCGCACCGTAGACCACCGACGGCGCCAGATCGAGCAGGTGGACGACGAACTCGTCCGGGTGTTGAGCGACGATGTCGTACTGCGTCAGCACGCTCGGCGGGAAGTCAGACTGATTGAAGGTAACGATGACTTCCACACGCCCGCGAATGGCCGCAGCCAGGACATGCCGATCATTCGGGTCGGGTAAGCTCAGAGCAGGGATGAGGTCCTCAAAGCCGGTTATGAGGCAGTCCCGCACATTTGCATTCATCAACTGCCGAGTGCGTTCCAGTTGGGCTCGTGTCAGATCTTTCCGATCTTCGAGGACGTTCCGGATCCATTCTTCGTGGATGGTATCCGTCCAGCGCGCTCGAACCAGATCGGTTACCGCCAGGCGCACCAGTAGGTCGCGCAGCGGGGCCGGGTACAGAACACACGCATCGTAGAGAACGGTGAAATGGGTCACCGCTCAATAGCCCATGCCCAGTTCTTGCGCCTGCGCCTGCAGTTCATCGAGCGTCTCATGCCTTGCGGCGTCGATCCGGCGCTTATAATCCAGCAGGTCGCGGCAGAATACCCGCCTGTGGGTTCCTACCTTTCGGAAGGGGATCTCCCCTCGCTCCAATAGATCTACCAGGTACGGACGGGATACGAGGAGAAAGTCGGCTGCTTCTTGCGTTGTCAGTTCCGCGTGAATGGGGATTAGCGTAACCGCGTGTCCCTCCGCCAACTGGTTGAGCAGGTCGACCAACAGCCGGACAGCGACCGGCGGCAGTTCAACCCTGACCGGTTCTGGCTCGTGGCCTACTTGCAGCTCGACCCCGTGCCCGGTGTTCGCCAACGGTGCGAGTCGGCGGGCGGACTCGCGCGCCTGCAGGCTCTCTTCTTCAGTCGGGGCCTGTAGCTCATCCGGCTCCAGCAGTGTAGTTCTCACTGTTTGCTCCCTCGTCTCGTCTCACTACGATAAGAATAGCAGGTGATCGAAATAAACGAAACGGCGGACTGGGAGTTGGCCCGTAACCCAACACCGAATAAGGGAATTGCGAAACAGCGACCGTCTGGCGCGGCGCTTCGCCATTTCCAGTAGTGCGCCTGCGATCACGGCAGTAGCAGGTGAGCCAGCGCGGGGAGCACCCCCTCCGGCCTGGACTTGGGCACCCATACGGTCGGTGGGCTCTCCGGTGGGTCCGGCACGTGGAAGCCCCGGTCGCCGTAGAGGATCCGGTCCGCGTCTACCTCCGGCATCCGGGGCATGAGCAGCGCGCATGGCGTCCCGGCGAGCTTCGGAGAGGCTCGCAGCATGGCCAGGAGGTGGAAACCGTCCATCCCACCATCCGTGGGCATCGGATCCAGGACCAGGACGCATTCCTGCCGCCCCGCGGAAGCCTCCAGCGCGGCGAGCGCCTGGGCCAGGCCGTCGAGCGGCTCGACCGCGTACCCTGCGGTTTCCAGCAGCGCCCGAACGCGTCGTCCCTGCTCCGAATCGCCGATGACCAGCAGCACGCGAGCCATGGCGGCCTCCCGCTGACGAGCTACGCCACGATCTCCTTGACGACGTGGCCGTGGGCGTCGGTGAGGCGGAAGTCGCGACCCTGGAAGCGATAGGCGAGGCGGGTGTTGTCCACGCCGAGGAGGTGCAGGATCGTCGCCTGGAGGTCGTGGACGTGCACCGCTCCCGGCGTGAAGCGCTCCTTGCTCGGCTCGATCGGGTTGCCCTGGGCGTCGGCGAGGTTGTAGCCGTAGTCGTCGGTGCGGCCGTAGGTGATGCCGGGCTTGACGCCGCCGCCGGCCAGCCAGAGGCTGAAGCAGCGGGGATGGTGGTCGCGGCCGTAGTTGCCGGGCGACATCTTCCCCTGGCAGTAGCTGGTCCGGCCGAACTCGCCGCCCCAGACGATCAGCGTGTCGTCCAGCATCCCGCGCTGCTTCAGGTCCTGCACCAGGGCGGCGCTCGCCTGGTCGGTCTCCCGACACTGGTGGTGGATCCCCCCCGGCAGGCCGCCGTGGTGGTCCCAGCCCTGGTGGTAGAGCTGGATGAAGCGGACCCCTCGCTCCGCCAGCCGGCGCGCCAGCAGGCAGTTGGCGGCGAAGGTGCCCGGCTTGCGCGCGTCCTCGCCGTAGAGCTGGAAGACCGAATCGGGCTCGCTGGAGAGGTCGGTCACCTCCGGAACGCTCGTCTGCATCCGGAACGCCAGCTCGTACTGCGCGACGCGGGACTCGATCTCCGGGTCGAGCTCCTTCTGGAACTGGAGCCGGTTCAGCGCGTTCAGCGTGTCGAGCATGGCGCGGCGGCTGCCGGAGCTGACGCCTTCCGGGTTGGTGAGGTAAAGCACCGGCTCCTTGCCCGCGCGGAACTGGACCCCCTGGAAGCGGGAGTCGAGGAAGCCGCTGCCCCAGAGACGGGAGTAGAGCGGCTGGTCTCCCTTGCCGGGGGTCACCAGCACCACGAAGGCGGGCAGGTTCTGGTTGGTGGAGCCGAGGCCGTAGGTGACCCAGGAGCCCATCGAGGGGCGGCCGGCGATCTGGGAGCCGGTCTGGAAGAAGGTGATCGCCGGATCGTGGTTGATCGCCTCCGTCCACATCGAGCGGATGATGCAGATCTCGTCCGCGATCTTCGCGGTGTGGGGGAGCAGCTCGGAAAGCTCCTGGCCGTTCTTCCCGTGCTTCGCGAAGTTGAACTGCGAGCCGGCCAGCGGCAGCTCCGCCTGGTTGGCGCTCATCCCGGTGAGGCGCTGCTCGCCGCGGACGTGGTCCGGCAGCGGCTTGCCGTGCTGCTCCCGCAGGAGCGGCTTGTGGTCGAACAGCTCCTGCGCGGAGGGGCCGCCGCTCTGGAAGAGATAGATCACCCGCTTCGCCTTCGCGGGGAAGTGGGTCTTCAGGCCGGAGGCGGGCGCCGCCGCGGCCGGGCTCCCCAGGAGCGCGTCGAGCCCGAGCGAGCCGAGGCCAAGGGCGGCCCCGGAGAGGAAGTGGCGGCGGGTGAGGGAAAGCGGGTCGAACATGGCTATCGCTTCCAGATCGTGGCGTCGAGATTCAATACGGTCTGCGCGAGCACGGCGGCGGCGGCGACTTCCACCGCGGGCAGCGCCGGGTCCGGCTTCCGCTCGCCGATCTTGAGCAGCTTCTCCGCCTCGGCCGGCGCCTGCCGGAAGAAGTCGCGCTGCTTCTCGTAGAGCTGGGTGAGGAGCCGCAGCTCCTCCGCGCTCGGCTGGCGGCTGGCGAGCCGACGGAAGGTGAAGCGCACCCGCTCCTCCGGCGAGGCGCCGCCTTCCTTCACCGCCGCCTCGCCGAGCACCCGGGCCGCCTCTACGAACTGCGGGTCGTTCAGCAGCACCAGCGCCTGGAGCGGCGTGTTGGTGCGGGAGCGGCGCGCCACGCAGACCTCGCGGCTGGCGGCGTCGAAGGCGATCATGTTCGGCATCGGCGCGGTCCGCTTCCACACCGTGTAGAGGCTGCGGCGATAGAGGTCGCCGCCCACGCTCTGGTGGTAGGCGGGGCTCATGCTGTTCGCCTCCCGCCATAGGTCGCCCGGCTGGTAGGGGCTTACCGGCGGGCCGCCGGCGCGGCGGTCGAGGAGCCCGCTGGTGGCGAGGGCGGTGTCCCGGATCGCCTCCGCGCCCAGGCGGTGGCTGGGGCCGCGCGCCAGCAGGTCGTTCTCCGGGTCCCGCTCCTTCAGATCCGGCCGCAGCGCGGAGACCTGCCGGTAGGTGCTGGAGAGGACGACCTGCTTGAGCAGCGCCTTCACGTCCCAGCCGGAGCGGACCAGCTCCCGCGCCAGCCAGTCGAGCAGCTCCGGATGGGTGGGGAGCTCCCCCTGCAGGCCGAAGTTGTCCAGCGTCTCCACCAGGCCGCGGCCCCAGAGCAGCGACCAGAACCGGTTGACCGCCACGCGGGCGGTGAGGGGGTGGTCGGGACGCGTGAGCCACTTCGCCAGCGCCAGCCGGTCCGGCTTCGCGCCGGCGGGCAGCGGACCGAGCACCGCTGGGACGCCGCGGCCGACCCGGGTCTGCTCCGTCCGCGGGGCGTCGTAGGCGCCGCGCGCCAGGACGTAGGTCGGCCGGGGCTGCGGCATCTCCTCCATCACGGCGACTTCGATCTGCGGGTCTTCCCGGGCCCAGACCCGCTCGCGGCGGGCGGTGAGCGCCTGGCTGACTTTCCGCGTCTCCGGGTCGAGGGCGGAGAGGTAGTACTCGCGGAGCGCCGCCTCGTGCTGCGCGGGCTGCGCCAGCGCCTCGGCGAGCGCGCGGCCGTCGAAGAGGTGCGCCGCCTCCAGCGGGGTAACGTCGCGAGAGAAGAGGTGGAGGTCGTCGATCCGGCCGCCCTTGAAGCCCTTGTCCCGGAAGCGCTGCCCGAAGGTGAGGGTGTGGGCGCCGATCCCCTTGTAGATGCGGTCCCGGACGATCTCCACCTCCGCGGGCTTGCCGTCCAGGTAGATCCGCAGCCCGGCGGCGCGGCTGGAGCCGTCGTAGGTGACCGCCACGTGCGTCCAGGTGTTCGGGGTGGTCGGCCGCTTCGTCCGGACTGCGATCGCGTTCCCCGGCCAGTGGCGGAAGAGGCGCGCGGTGAGGACGCCCTTCTCCGTCAGGAGGTCGTAGCCGTGGGGGCCGGCGTCGGTGCCGCTGCTGGCCTGGAAGACCACCGCGGGCTCCGCCGCCACGCGGGGATCTCGCATCCAGAAGGCGATGGTGAACGGCGTGTGGCGGCTGAAGCGGCCGAGTGCGGGGAAGTGGACGTTGTTCTCGCCGTCGAGCTCGATCGCCTTGCCGGAGCGGCCCTCCACCAGCGGCACCTCGTCCTGACGCGCGCCGTGCTCCGTGGCGCCGGGAGCCAGGTTGCGCAGGGTGGTGCCGTCAAATGACTCGAAATCGAACCGGCCGGTCAGGTCCGCGAGCTGCGGCTGCCCCGGCGACTTCAGCCAGGCGCGGAACGCCTCCTCGCGGGCGGCGCGGGTCTGCGCCAGCGTCTTCCGCAGCTCCGCCTCGGCCGCGACTTCCCCCGCGAGCGCCGTCTCCCACTCCTCCGTCGGCAGGAGCAGTGAGGGCGTCGGCACGATGTCGGCGCGGTCGTAAAGGCCGTACTCGTCGATGCTGTTGAAGAAGGCGGAGAGCGCGTAGTACTCGCGCTGGGAAAGCGGATCGAACTTGTGGTCGTGGCAGCGGGAGCACTCCAGCGTCAGCCCCATGAAGGCGGTGCCGAGCGTGTTCACGCGGTCCGCCACCCCCTCCAGGCGCCACTCCTCCGGCACGCTGCCGCCCTCGTTCGTCATCCGGTGGAGCCGGTTGAAGGCAGTCGCCAGCCGCTGCTCGCGCGTGGCGTTCGGCAGGAGGTCGCCGGCCAGCTGCCAGGTGAGGAACTGGTCGTACGGGAGGTTCTGGTTGAAGGCGCGGACCACCCAGTCCCGGTAGGGCCAGGTGGGGCTGAGCTGGTCGCTCTGGTAGCCGTAGCTGTCCCCGTAGCGGGCGACGTCGAGCCACGGCACCGCCATCCGCTCCCCGTAGTGCGGCGAGGCGAGGAGGCGGTCGACCACCGTCTCGTAAGCGGTCGGGGACCTGTCGGCCAGGAAGGCGTCGACTTCCGCCGGCGTCGGCGGGAGGCCGATCAGGTCGAGCGTGACGCGCCGGATCCAGTCGGCGCGGGTGGCCTCCGGCGACGGCTTCAGCCCCTCCTTCTCCAGGCGCGCCAGCACGAACTGGTCGATCGGCCCGCGCGGCCACTTCGCGTCCTTCACCGGCGGCACCGGCACGCGGGCGGGGAGCGGGACGAACGACCAATGCGGCTCGTACTTCGCGCCCTCGGCGACCCACCGCCGCAGCAGCGCCTTCTCCACGGCGGTCAGGCTCTTGTGGCTGGCGATCGGCGGCATCATGCGGGCCGGCTCCTTCGCGAAGACCCGCGCCACCAGGGCGCTCTTCTCCGGCTTCCCCGGCACCAGGGCGCCGCGCGCCACCGCCTCTTCCCGCAGGTCGAGCCGCAGGTTCGCCATCCGCGTGCCCTTGTCCGGCCCGTGGCACAGGAAGCAGTTCTCCGCCAGGATCGGGCGGATGTCGCGGTTGTAGCTCACCGGAGTGACGGCGGCGCGGGTCGCCGGCCTAGCCGCCGGCTTTTTCTTGGGAGGCGCCACCGCGGCCAGCGACGATCCCGCCGCCACCGCGAGCACCGCCGCCGCCGCGAGAACCGGGTGCCGGCGCCGTCGCCGCGCGCGTGCTCCTGCCGTACCGTGGTCCATCCCCTGCTCCTCAATCCCGCGTCGCAAGACCCGGCCGCACCGCCGGCCCGACGGCGCAAACACGCCGTCATGTTCCCCCGCCGCCCTCCGCCTCCCTGCCGACTCCCGGCGCGGGCAGGTTTAGAGAGTTCGTAGGTCGTTTCACCATCCCGTCACTGCGGATCGGCAGAGCACGGCACCGAAGGCGCCCGCAGGACGCCACTTGTGACCACCCCTGGCGAGATACTGTTGGCGAAATCGGGAAGCTTCTCCGGTGCCCCGCTGGCGCGGGACGCGAAAGCAAGCATTCGCACTCCACAGGCTAGCCCGGAAGAGATTCCCACTCGTCGAAAGGGAGACTGCGTCGGGGAAGTCTGTGGAGTGCGGTGGCTTGTGTCGCACGCTGTAAGGTTACGCCGCTGGCGACGCAGGAAGGTTTTGCCGCAACCAAACTCAAGGCGGCGGAAGAATGCTCGGTTAGTCGAGATCAGCAGCGCGCCGAGGGTCCACCCCGCGCCCTCCCCACCCGGAGCGGCCCTCCCGCGTGGGTGGCCCTCCGCGGCTCCCCCGTTCGGGGGACAAGCCTTTCACGCTCCGGCTTCGCCTGCGCTAGCGGGCGCTGCGGGCGTTCCCATCGGTTGGCTGCGCTCCGCGTCCGGAAGCGGCGCCATCGGCGGGACGACGGTTTACGGGCCGCTCCAGGCGGCTCAAGCGACCACCCCTCGCAGGGGTGGTCACAAGTGAACCCCTCCAGCCCTGCCTCCGGCAGCGCTTCCGGGCCTCGCAGGTCACCACGCCGCGGGGCGCGAAGCCGGTCGTGCTGCCTGGCTTGAGGCGACCCGCCGGCTGCCGACCGTGCTGAGACCGGAGGCCCCCGGAGGGTGCCAATTGTGACCACCCCTGGCAGGGGTGGTAGCTCGAAGGGTCGGGAGGCAGCCCGTGAGCTCCCCTGCCGACACGGGTTACGCTTCCTGGCGCGGGAAGAGCTTACCGGAGTCTACTCCCGCAGCGGCCTGCTAACGGAGCGCAGCGGAGTGTGAAAAGGCCGCGGAGGGCCTTCGTCGCGGGAGGGCTGCGTCCCGGCACGAGGGCTCGGGGTCGGGTCACGGGATCGCGACTGCATCTCGCAGAGAAGCAAAGACGCCTCGAGACTAGCCCCTCTCGCTTCACACGCTCCACGCGCGCAACCGCCGGCAGAAGCTGCGGATCCCGACAAGATTCTGACGGTGAGTAGTACAGACTGTACCGGAGCCGGCTCCCTGCCTACGAGAGGGAATTCCTCCGGGGCCGGCCTGTGGAGTGCGAATGCTTGCCCCCAGTACGGGGGCTTGCTTTCGCGCCGCGCGCCCGCGGGGCCACCGGCGCAGCCTCCCGATTTCTCCAACAGTATCCGGCGAGGGGTGTTAGCCCAACGGGGAGACAATCTACCACTCAATTCCAGAGCTATCGAAAAACCCCTTGCACACGAAGGGCTCACCCCGGCATCTCTCACTATCTGGGGAAACGACCGCTCCGTCGCCCCACAGCAAAACGAGCACCGAAGCGGTCCTGGGGGCACCTGTCCCGGGGATCGCGGAGAAAAGTCGAGCCGCATCCCGGGGAGGGGTGGCCTATGCGACGTGCTTTCACGCTGCTGGAGCTGCTGGTCACGGTCGCGATCCTTTCAGTCCTGGCCGGGATGCTGTTCCCGGTCTGCGCGCAGGTGCGGGAGAAGGCGCGGCAGAGCACCTGTCTCAGCAACCTCCGCCAGGTGGGGATGGGTCTGCAGATGTACCTGCAGGACTCGGACGACTGCCTGCCGGACACCCCCTGGGCCGATCTGCAGTTCACGCCTTCCCCACCCGCGCCCGCCGGGCCGGGGCCGTCGTCACTGCGGCCCTACACGCGGCTCGGCTGCCTGGTCGCCGCCTTCGAGCCGTATATCCGGGACCCCCGCGTCTGGCTCTGCCCCTCCATCCCGGCCTACGCGGGCGGCTCCGCCTGGAGTGACGGGCTCTACGGCGCCTATCGAGTGGGGGGCCGGGACTACCCGGAGCGCGGCCTATCCAACTACCTGAGCGCCAAGCTCGCGGAGCCGGACCCGGCGAAGCCGCGCTGCGCCCGCGGAAAGCCGGTGCTGGCGATCGGCACCGGGATGCCGGCGGACGAGCACCTGCTCTACTGCGGCTTCTACTCCCGCTCCTGGGACCCGGCGCCCTGGCGCCGCGGCGCGAGCGTGCCGCCGGCGAACGGCTGGCAGCCGCACCACCTGCGCCGGGTCGAGCTCTTCTTCGACGGTCACGCGAAGGCGGTCATTCCGTAGGCCCCGGCCGGCGCCGTCCCTGCCTTCGCGTCTCCACCCTGCCTGTATGGAGGTCGGTCATCATACGCGTTCACCTGGTTCTGCTCCCATTGCTGGCGCTCGGTCTCTCGCTGCCGGCCGGCAGCGAGAGCGGCGGCGACCCGGTTCCGATCCGCGACGGAGACCGCTGGGGCTACCTTGCCCCGGGTGGGGAGATCGCCATCCGGCCGCAGTTCGACGCCGCCCGGCGGTTCTCGGACGGGCGCGCGGCGGTGCGCCTGGGCCGGCGCTGGGGCTTCATCGACCGCTCCGGAAAGCTGGCGGTGCTGCCGGTCTACGCCAGCGTGGAGGACTTCTCCGAAGGCCTGGCGCTGGTGAGCGAGCCGGAGGGGTTCGCCTTTGTCGATCCCACCGGCCGGCAGGTGCTCCGGATGGGGCTCGACCGCCGGCCCGGCTCCTTTCACGAGGGGCTGGCGGCAGTGCGGGTGGAGAAGCTCTGGGGCTACATCGACCCCCGCGGCGTGGAGGTGATCCCGCCGCGCTTGAAAGGCGCCGCCGCCTTCTCGGAGGGGCTCGCCGCGGTACGCCTGGACCGCGGCTACGGCTTCATCGACCGCCGCGGCGAGGTGGTGGTGCCCGGCCCCTACGACGCCGTGCTGCCCTTCTCCGAGGGCGCCGCGCCCGCCAAGCGGGACGGGCTGTGGGGCTACATCGGGAAGGACGGCGCCTGGATCGTGTCGCCGCGGTTCGCGGGCGCGTGGAGCTTCTCGGAGGGACGCGCCCGCGTGGCACAGCTCCGGCCGGACGGCTTCACCTACTACGGCTTCATCGACCGCTCCGGCGAAGAGCGGATCCCACTCCGGTTCCGCTACGCCGGGGACTTCTCCGGCGGCCGGGCGGAGGTCCAGGACGGCGGCAAGTGGGGCTACGTCGGGCCCTCCGGGGAGTCAGTGGTCGCCCCCCGCTACTCCTGGGCCGGCCCGTTCCGGGACGGGCTCGCCGAGGTGTCGACGGACGGCCGCCGCGGCGTGATCGACGCAGAAGGCCGCCTGCTCTGGACGCAGGCGGAATAGCGACAGCGTACCCCGGGGCGGGTTACCGCGCTCGGGGCGAGGAGGTCTCTCATGGACCCGACCATGGACCGCACCGGTAAACGAACCGTCCCGCGCAGCCCGCGCAGCCCGCGCTGGCTCGTGCTCACCGTCTCTGCCGCGGCCCTCGCCGCCCTCAGCGGCGATCTCTCCCGCGCGGGGGTCTCGGCGAGCCGCACCTACACCACCACCGCGGACTTCGACCGCGGGACGCTCTTCAACGTAAACCACGACGCGCCGAACGGCAATCAGCTTCAGTTGAACGCGCGCGCGACGACCTTTCCGGTGATGTGGATCGCCAACGCCGGGGAAGACACCGTCTCCAAGATCGATACGAACACCGGGAAGGAGCTGGCGCGCTACCGCACCTGGTTCGGACCGGAGGGCCAGCCGGGGCACCTGAGCCACCTCGGGAACGCTTACGCCGGCGCGGCGCCCTCCCGCACCGCGGTCGACTCGAACGGCGACATGTACGTGGCTAACCGGCACTTCGACGGCCGTCCCGCGGAGGTGCTCAAGATCCTGAGCGAAGGGGGGATCGACCGCAACGGCAACGGCACGATCGACACCTCGGAGGACACCAACGGCAACGGGGTGATCGATCCCGGCGAGATCCTGCCGATGGGCGACACCAACGGCAACGGCGCGATCGATCTCTCGGAGATCCGGGATGAGCGGATCGAGTGGGTCTCGCCGCCGGTCGGTCCGCCGAACGGGCTCGGACGCTCCCTGGCGATCGACAACGCCGGGGACCTCTGGGTCGGACTCTACACCACCCAGGTCTACTTCAAGCTCAGCTCCGCGGATGGGGGCATTCTCGCGGGTCCGATCGACGTGACGCCCAACACACCGTACGGCGCGATCGTCGACGCAGACGGAAACCTCTGGGGCGCCTCGCTCGGCTCCACGCTGCTGAAGCTGAATACGAGCACCCAGAACGTGACGGTCTACAACCACAGCGACCAGGGCGCCGACTACGGGATCGCCATCGGGAACGGCAAGGTCTACCAGGCCAGCCTGAGCGGGCACTCGTTCATCGAGTTCGATCCGGTGACGGAGAGCTTCAGCACTCCGGCCGCGACCCAGTTCTCGTCCCTCGGGATCGCGGTCGACTCGAAGGGCGACATCTTCACCGGACCCGCCTCCGGCGGCATCACCAAGTTCCGTCCGGACGGCAGCGTGATCTGGTCTTCCGTCGCCCAGCCGGGGACCGGTGAGGTCCGGGGGGTGATCATCGACTCGAACGACGACGTCTGGCTGATCCACCGCACCTCGAACAACATCTCGAAGTACCGCGGGACGGACGGCGGGGCGCTCGGCGTCTTCCCCGTGGGCGACCAGCCGTACACCTACACCGACGCCACCGGCGTGACCGGCTTCGGGACGCGGCGGACCGGGCGCTGGAGTGTGGTCCAGGACTCCGGCAGCCCGGGCACGCAGTGGGGCCGGGTGCGCTGGAACCAGGAGCCGCAAGGGGTGGTCCCGCCCGGAGCCAGCATCACCGCGGTCGCGAGAGCCGCCGACACCGAGGCGGGCCTCTCCGCGCAGGGCTTCGTCGACGTGCAGAACGGGGTACCGTTCGCCGCCGCCGGCCGGTTCCTCGAGCTCCGGATCACCCTAAGCGCCCCGCCCGGCGACGCGCCGGGACCGGTGCTCTCCGACGTGACGATCGGCCCTGCCCGAGGAGGCGGCGGGGAGCTGGACCTGGACGCGAAGGTGAAGGTCCGCCAGCTCTGGCCGCCGGACCACCGGATGCGGCGGGTCCACCTGGAGGTGACCGGTACGAAGGGTGCCGCGGTCGACGTGCAGGTCTTCAGCAATGAGGACGACGACGACCCGTCGCCTACCGATCTCTTCGACCTCTGGGCGGTCATCGGCAGCAACTACAGCCCGGACGCGGATCAGATCCGGCCGGTCCGGCTGCGTCTCCGCGCGGAGCGGGACTGCTGGCGATCGGGCCGCATCTACCTGATCGTGGTCCGTGCCGAGAGCAAGTCCGGAGCCACGGGGCTCGCGGCGACGAGCGTCACCGTCCCCAGGGACCGGCTGAGGTTCTGGACCACGCGCAGCAACGCGGAATCACAGGCGGCGGTGCGATACGCCCTGAGCCACGACGGGCAGCCGCCGCCCGGCTACTCGCGGATCGGCGAATAGCCGCGAAGGGGAGAGCCGGAAGCGCCCGGTCTCTCCCCTTCCTTGACGCGCCTTCACCCAGGAGCGACGGCTACGGCAGCGGCTCGCCGTCGTAGCCCGTCAGCTCGCGGATCCAGACGTTGCGGAAGCGGACCGGGTCGCCGTGGTCCTGGAAGGCGATCCGGCCCTTCTCCCCGTGCGGCGTGTACGGCGCCCGCACCTTGTGGAGCATCGGTCCCAGCACTTCGGCGTGGTGGTGCACCAGCACGCCGTTGTGGAAGACGGTCGCGTAGGCGGGGCGGACCAGCTTGCCGTCCTCGAAGCGCGGGCCGTTGAAGATGATGTCCATCGTCTGCCACTCGCCCGGCTTGCGGCTGGCGTTCACCAGCGGCGGGTACTGGCCGTAGAGGGACCCGGCCTGGCCGTCCGGGTAGGTCGGGCTCTGGTAGCTGTCCAGCACCTGGATCTCGTACCGCCCGTCGTGGAAGAAGATGCCGCTGTTGCCGCGGCTCTGGCCGGTGCCTTTCGGCGGGTTGGGGGTCTGGAACTCCACGTGGAGCTGGGCGTCGCCGAACGAGTCGCGGGTCATGATCGTGCCGCCGCCCCGGGTGCCGCGCGGCGGGACCACCATCGCTCCGTCCTCGATCTTCCAACCGGTCGGCTGCCCGCGGCCGTCCTGCCACTTGGAGAGGTCGGTGCCGTCGAAGAGCACGACGGCGTCGGACGGAGCGCGGCCCGGCTTCTCCTGCGTGCTGGGGGTGCCCGGATCGACCGCCGCGGGCTGCGGGCGTTTGCCGTCGTGCACCCGCCACTTGTTCCCCGGCAGGAACGGGGTGTCGTCGTAGCCGAGGTTCGGCTGCTGCGCGCCGGCGGCCAGGCCGAGGCCAACCCCGGCACCGGCCGCCGCGACTACGGTCACGAGGGCGCGCCGGGACCATTTCTGGCGAATCTTCACGTGCGTGACTCCTTGCGAGTTGTGAAAAGACGAAGCCCGGTTCACCGGTGGAACGGGGGACTCCTGGAGGAGGGCGATACCGGAGAGCGGCCACTTACGTCTGCCTACTGTACGCGTTCACGCACTGCGGGCGCGCGCTTGCCCCCTCTATCCTACGCGCGGAGACCCTTCCGATGAGCGTGGTGCTGCAGAATCTCACGAAAGTCTATGATCGCAAAGTCGTCAGCGTCGACGACGTCTCGCTCCGCGTCGATTCCGGCGTGCTGGGCCTCCTCGGGCCGAACGGCGCGGGCAAGACGACGCTGATGCGCATGCTGGCGACGCTGCTCGATCCCACCACCGGCACCGCCAGCGTGGACGGCTACGACGTGCGCCGGCAGCGGTCCGACGTGCGCCGCATCCTCGGCTACCTGCCGCAGCAGTTCGGTCTCTACCCGCACATGTCGTGCCGGGAGATGCTGGAGTACGTGGGGCTGCTCTACGGCCTGCCGCGGCCGGAGCGGCGCGAGGCGGTGGAGCGCACGCTGCACGCGGTGCATCTGGAAGAGTTCGCGAAGCGGAAGGTCGGCGCGCTCTCCGGCGGGATGAAGCAGCGCCTCGGCATCGCGCAGGCGGTCCTCGCGAGCCCGCGGCTGCTGATCGTCGACGAGCCGACCTCCGGCCTCGACCCGGAGGAGCGGATCCGGGTGCGGAACCTGCTGGCGGAGCTGGCGCGGGACCGGGTGGTGATCCTCTCCACCCACATCGTGGGCGACGTGACGGCGACGGCGCACACCCTCGCGCTGCTACGGCGGGGGAAGCTGATCTTCCACGGCACGCAGCCGGAGCTGCTGCGGGAGGTGGAGGGGCGGGTCTGGACCGCCCGCGTCTCCGAGCCGGACCTGCCGCGCCTGAAGGAAGCGTGCCTGATCACCGGCATCACCCACGCGGCGGATGGTCTGGAAGCGCGGCTCGTGGCCGAAGACCCGGGACGGCTGCCGGGGGTGCTGCAAGCCTCCGCCGCCGCCGCGGGGCTGGAGGACGCCTACCTCTACCGGATGGGGCAGGACGCGCTGGAGGTGGGGGTATGAACGGCGCCGTGCCGGCCGCGATGCCGGGTGCCGGTCTCGGGGAGCTGGCCCGCGCGGAGCTGCGGCTGGTGGTCCGCAGCGGCGGCTTCCTGCTGCTCGCCGCGCTGGTGGCGGTCTGCGCCGTGCTGACGCAGGTGACCCTGCGCTACGCCGCCCCGATGGTCCTGAGCCTCGGGCCCACCGCCTACAGCTACCTGCGGGACCTGCTCGACGCGCTGCTGCCGATCGTGGTGCCGCCGCTCGTCTGCGCCGCGGCGCTGCGGGAGCACCGCCTGGAGATGGGCGACCTGCTGCTCTCCAAGCCGCCCTCCAGCGAGCGCCTCTACTGGGGAAAGCTGGTCGGGGTCTCCGCCGCCGTCGCCCTCCTGCTTCCGGTCGCGGCGCTGGCGGCGCTCGCCGCCCAGGCCGCCCTCTTCCGCGAAGTGACGGTCTACGCCGTGCTCCTCGCCGCCCTGCGCGCCGCCCCGCCGCTCCTGTTCAGCACGCTCCTCTCGTTCGCGCTGGCCACCTTTGCGCGCTCCGCCCTGGTAGCCGGCTTCGCCATGGCGCTGCCGATCGCGGTGGCGGCGGGCAGCAGCTACCTGATCCCGGTCCTCCAGTTCACGCTAACGCCGTACCATCTCACCTGGGCGCTGCTCGGCCTCGCCTGCGCGGCGGGGGTGGCGGCCTGGTGGCAGGCGGGCCGTCAGCCGGAGCGGACGCTCCTCCGTCGGGTCGCGCCGGCCGCCGCGGCCCTCGCGCTCGCCCTCGTCGCCGGGGCTTCGGCCACCGCGAAGTGGCGCGGCTGGACCCTCGACGCCGACCCGGCAATGCAGCGCCTGGGGGACCGGAAGCTGCAGAACGGGCCGCTTCCGGACACGCCGATGCGGACGGTCGACGGCGGCACCCTGCGGCTCGGCGCCTGGACGGGCAAGCCGCTGACGGTCGTCCTCTGGTCCACCGACGGCGCCGACGGGGCGTCCGAAGCCGCGGCGCTCGCTCGCGCGTGCCGCGAGGGCGGGGAAGGCCGCGTGGAGCTGGTCACCGCGTGCGTGACGGAAGATCCGCTCCGGGCCGGGGATGTCGCCGCCATTGCCGGGCTCGACGGCCCGGTGCTCTGGAACCCGCCGCCCCGCTTTGAAATGGCGACCGGCCTGGCCGCCGCGCTCGGCATCGAGCAGGCGCCCCAGCGAGCGATCGCCGCCTTCCTGCGCGGCAAGGACCCGGTCGTGGGGCCGAGCACCGTCACGGAGCCGCCGATGCAGGCCGGCGGAGCACCGCCCCGGCGGCAGTGGGCGCACCGCCTGACTCAGCTCGGGACCGCCGCGTTCCGGCGGCTGGCGGAGGAGAAGCACTAGGATGCGCGACTTCTTCCAGTACGTACGACTCTCGGCCGGCGTGGTGGTGCGCAACGACGCCTGGCTGATGGTGCTGCCGATCGCCTTCCTCTACGTGGTGGGGCTCTGGACGCTCTACTTCGTGGAGACCTCGAAGTGGGACCCCGGGATCGCGGTGACCCAGGCGGAAGTGTTTGCGCCGCTGGTGGCGGTCTTCATCTTCGCCGGCCTGCTCGACGCGGAGCAGCGGCGGGGCGCCGGCGAGATCGTCTTCAGCAAGCCGCACCCGCCGGCGCTGCTGCTCGGAGTCCGCGTGGTCCTCGCCCTGCTGGTGAGCGAGCTGTTCCTGCTGTCGGTGCTGATCGCCTACCACTTTCGGTTCGGCAACGCCGCCATCGGGCCGTCGATGCTCTACGCGATCCCCCCCTGCCTCTTCATGGGGCTGATCGCGCTGACGACGGGTCGGTCGGTGCGGAGCGCGGCGGCCGGCTACGGGCTCTCGCTCGGGTTCTGGCTCTGGGACAGCACCGCCGGGATGCTCTACAACCCGCTCTTCGTGCTGCCGGCCGCGGAGATCGATTCCCCGGAGATCACCGGCGCCTCGCCCGCCGTCTTCCTGGCGGCGAACAAGCTGGCGATGCTGACGGTCGCCGCCGCGCTCTTCTGGCTCAACACCCGCGCGCTGCGCCGGAGCGGCTTCTGATGCTACCCCGACTCCGCACCTTCCTGATCGGGCTTGCCCTGGTCCTCGGCTACTTCTGGACCGGCGCCGCGGCCAAGCTGCTCCTCCTCTCCAGCGGCGGCGGCGGGCTGCCGCACGGGAGCGACCTGCGCGTCCGGCCGATGCGCGGCTATACCGTGACGGCGGCCAACCGCGCGATGGGCAACCTGATGTCGGTCTACGGTCCCCTGCCGATGCCCGCCGCCTTCGGTGCCGGCGTGGCCGCGCACCTGCGGGGGGTGGGCGTGGGCCTCGACGCCGCGCAGCCGGATTACGACGAGAAGCGGCGCGAGGCGCTGGAGCGCTCCGTAGCCGCTCCCGGCTGGCACCCGTTCCGCAGCCACGCCCGCCTGGAGCTGGCGGCGCTGGAGCTCTATCCCAGCCCCATCGGCTTCTCAGAAGGGCTCGCCGACGTAGGCCGGTCCGACCGGGGGGCCTGGGTGACGGTCGGCATGGTCGACGCCGACCGCTGGTGGATCGCGCGCCAGGCGACCGGCCCCAACCCGCCGCGCGCGGAGGAGCTGTACACGGCGGTCATCGCCGCCCGCCCCGGCCCCCTACTTTCCGGGGAGGCGCTCTGGATGCGCGCGCTGGCGGCGGCGGAGCGGTGGGACTTCGCCCGGTCGGAAGCAGACTTCCGGGAGCTGGTGATCGCCTCTCCGCAGTCGCCGCTCGCCCACCTGGCGCTGCAGCAGCTCCAGGCGACGCCCCCCGGCCGCAGGTCGGCGGCGGACCTCGTCCCGCTCTACCGCCACGTGCTGCGGCACCGGGAGGGCGTGGAGCGCGCGCGGCTCGCCCCGGACCTGGCAGGACTACTCCAGATGACTGGGGACCAGGACGCCGCCCGGAAGGTCCTGCGCGACGCCCTCGCGGAGCTGGACCGGCTCCAGGCGGACGGCAAGCTCCGGGACGCGGACCTGGAGCTGCAGCGGAACTTGGGCGAGGCGCTCCAGCGGCTGGAGACCGAGAAGCCGGCCCCGTTCTTCCCGCCGCCGGTGGAGGCGGCCCCCGGACCGCGCGCGCCGGTCCGCTCCCGCGTGCTGGCGAACGGGAAGCCGCTCGCCGGCGTGATCGCCGCGCTGGTGCCGGTGCCGGACGCCCTGCGCGGCCTGCCGGTAGAAGTCCAGAACGAGGCGGCGGCTCCCCGCCCCGCGGGCGCGCCGCCAATCCCGCGGGACGCGAACGAGGCACAGCGGGCCCATTCCTGGTTCACGCAGGGCGTGGCCTCCTGGCTGCGCACTCGCCCGGAGCTGGTGACCCGCTCCGGCGCCGACGGCGCGCTGAGCTGGCCGTCGATCCCCTCCGGCGCCTACGCCGTCTTCCTGCGCGCCGGCACCTGGCAGCTTCCGGACGGAGGAAAAGCCCTAGCGCCGGTGCCGCTCTCGGAGCCGGTTCAGGTGGCCGGGGCGGAAGTGAAGCTCCCGGACCTCCGCCTCGTCACGCCGCCGGAGGTCCGGCCGCCTTCCGCAGCAGACCCGACCCTCCGCTGGACGCGCGTTCCCGGCGCCGCCGCCTACCGGGTGTCGCTGGCGGCCCGGCTGCTCGACTTCTCACCGCAGCAGGTGGACGATACCGGCAGCGGCTCCGCGGCGATCGATCCGGAAGTCGCCTGGTGGCGCGACGGGATTCACGGAGCCTCGACGCCGCTCTCGGCGGAGGCGTTCGTTGGCCCGGCGGAGGACCCGCTCCGCAGCGGCCTGGCCGCGGGCTGGCAGTACACCTGCCGCGTGGAAGCATTCGATGCGGGCGGAAAGCTGCTGGCGCAGTCGGAGACGCTCACTCCGCGGGACGGCTTCTCCGGGTGGGGCTGGCGCGCGCTCGCCGGAACGAAGAAAGGGGCGGCCGGCGAGCCGCCGGCGGCGCAGCGGTTCGCCAGCATGGCGGAGATCGTGGGGGGCGCGGACGAGTTCGGCAGCCCGTTCCTGCAGATGATCACGCGGGAGGAGGTCCAGCCGCAGCCGCGGAAGCCCCGGTCGATCCCGGTGATGGCGGCGCTGAAGTCGAACGGCCAGGGGCTGCCGCCCCGCCGCCCGCTGGGTGGCCTCCCGCCGCCGCACGCGATGCCGCCACCCGGCGGACCGGGCGGGCCGATGCTGGCCGGAGTCCCGCCCGGGATGGTCCCGCCCGGCATGGTTGCGCCTCCGGGGATGCCGCTCCCGGGCGGGCCGCCTCCGGGCGCCACCATGGGGCCCGGAGGTCCCTTCGGACCGGGAGGCCCCGGTAGTCCCGGCATGACGGCACCGGTTCTGCCGGGGCCGGACGGCAGACCCCCGGTCGTCGCGGCCCCACCCCCGCCCGCTCCGGCGCCGGCTCCCGAGCCGCTGACCGTCTCGCTGGTAGAGCTTTCCGGACCTGACGTCGAGACCTGGCAGACCGCGGACGGCGAGCCGGTGGAGCCCGCGGAGGGCGCGCTGCCGCTCCGGGGGACGCTGCGCCCTTCCGGCGGAGCGATCCCGCTCCCGGCAGGGTCGCGGCGGCTCCTGGCCCGAACCGCCGGGGCGGGCGCGGTGATCTTCGTTCTCCACGACCGGAACGGGCAGTCGAAACGGCTCAAGGCGGGCGACCCGGTCCCGCCCGGGGAGTGGTCGCTGGCCGAGATCACTGCGAAGCCCCGAGACGGCGCGCTGATCCGCCTGGTCCGCGCGGCGGTCGAGGTGGCCCCCGGCACGGGCATCCACCTCACGGCTCGCCGGGTGGAGGGCTTCGTCGTGCTGCGGCTGCGGAGCCTCGCCTCCGAGCCGCTGCGCGCGGAACTGTGGGGCGGTGCGGAGGCTCCGCTCGGTGAGGTCGAGCTCTCCCCCCGCGGCAGCACCCGCCTGCGGCTGCCGCTGTCGCTCTTCCCGCAGGGTCCGCCGGAGCGGCTGGAGGCGCGGTGGGAGGGAGGCCGGGCGGAAGCTGCCCTGAGGCCGAGGGATGAGGAATGAGGGACCCTTAAAGGCAAAAGGCTAAAGGCTAAAGGCAAAAGGCTAAAGTCCGAACCCTCCGTGAGCGGGAGGTCCTGCTCCTACTCTTGCTCCTGCTCGCTGGCGACCGGGTGTTTCCGGCACGTCTTCGTAGGGATGAGCGATGAGGGATGAAGGCGGGCCTTCCGGATCAGAGTGGGAGAGTGGGAGCAAGGGAGAGTGGGAGAGCCGCTCCCTCGGTGCTGTTAGCAGATTCCCGGCTCCGAGCCCCACCCGCCGGGGAGCGCAACCTGCAACCTGCCAACTTGCTAACCTGCAACAGACGTCTCCCACTCTCCATTGCCAAAGGATTCGGGCACCTTAAAGCTGCGGCGCCGCGCTGACGGGATTCGGCGCGGCACCGCATAATGTACCTTCGAGCCTCACTTCGGCCCAGGACTCACGATGCCCGCCACGCCGCCCACTCCGGAACCGGTCCTCGATCTCCACGATCCCTCCCTCTACATCAACCGGGAGCTGAGCTGGCTCGAGTTCAACCACCGGGTGCTGGAGGAGGCGCTGGAGCACGATAAGCCGCTGCTGGAGCGGTTGAAGTTCCTCTCGATCGTCAGCTCCAACCTGGACGAGTTCTTCATGGTCCGCGTCGCCGGCCTGAAGCGGCAGGTGCGCTCGCAGCGGATGCAGCGCGGTGCGGAAGGCCTGGCCGCGGAGGAGCAGCTCCGCCGTATTGCGGAGCGATGCCACCTGCTGGTGCGGGAGCAGGACCGCTGCCTGAACGAGGAGATCCTGCCGGGCCTGGCGGAGCACGGGATCGAGATCAAGCAGATCGAGCAGCTCACGCCGGAGCAGGCACGTTGGGTGAAGGACTACTTCCACCGGCAGGTCTTCCCGGTGCTCACCCCGCTCGGCATCGACCCGAGCCACCCGTTCCCCCAGCTCCGCAACCGCAGCCTCAACCTGGTGGTGACGCTCCGCAAGGGCCGGCCCGCCCCGGGCGGCTGGACCTCGCCGCTCTACCTGGCGGTGGTGCAGGTGCCGACCGGCATCCCGCGGCTGGTGCAGCTTCCGGCGGAGAAGGGCGTGCAGTTCGTGCTGCTGGAAGACGTGATCTGCGCCCAGATCTCCGAGCTGTTCCAGGGGCTCACCGTCACCGGCTGCTACCCGTTCCGGATCACCCGCGACAGCGACCTCGAATTCGACGAGGAAGAGGCGGAGGACCTGCTGGAGCAGATCGAGCAGGAGCTGCGGAAGCGGGAGTGGGGCGACACGGTGCGCCTGGAGGTGACGAAGAGCTGCGGCCCGCGCGCGATGGAGGAGCTGCTCCAGGCGCTGGAGATCACGGAGCAGGACGTCTACTGCCGCGCCGCGCCGCTGAACCAGACCGACTTCATGGCGCTCTACCGCCTGCCGGACTACGCGCACCTGAAGGACGCGCCGTTCGTGGCGCCGGAGGTCCGCCCGGTCCAGGGAGAGACCGACCTCTTCGCGGTGCTGCGCGAGCAGGACGTCCTGATCCACCACCCCTACGAGTCGTTCAACACGGTGGTGAAGTTCGTGGAGCAGGCGGCGGACGATCCGGACGTGCTGGCGATCAAGCAGACGCTCTACCGGACCAGCGGCGACTCCCCCCTGGTGGCGGCGCTCACCCGCGCGGCGGAGAACGGCAAGCAGGTGACCGCCATCGTGGAGCTGAAGGCGCGCTTCGACGAGGAGAACAACATCGGCTGGGCCCGCCGGCTGGAGCGCTCCGGCGTCCACGTGGTCTACGGCCTGATGGGCCTCAAGATCCACTGCAAGCTGCTCCTGGTGGTGCGCCGCGAGCCGGGGGAGGACCGTCTCCGGCGCTACGTGCACCTCGGTACCGGGAACTACAATCCCAGCACGGCGCGGCTCTACACCGATCTCGGCCTGCTCACCAGCTCGCTGCGGATCGGCCAGGACGTCTCCCGCCTCTTCAACGTGCTGACCGGCTACTCCGAGTTTCCGAAGTGGCGGCGGCTCGCCGTCTCCCCGCTTGGCCTTCGCGAGCGGGTAGTCGAGCTGATCGAGCGGGAAGCGGAGCACGCGCGCAAGGGCCGGCAGGGGCGCATCATCGCGCAGATGAACAGCCTGGTCGATCCGGAGGCGATCCGCGCCCTCTACCGCGCCTCCCAGGCCGGCGTCTCGATCGACCTGATCGTCCGCGGCGTCTGCTGCCTCCGCGCGCAGGTGCCGGGGGTCAGCGACAACATCCGGGTCCGCAGCATCGTCGGGCGAGACCTGGAGCACCGCCGGATCTTCTACTTCCGCAGTGGCGGCGAGGAAGAAGTCTACCTGGCGAGCGCGGACTGGATGCCGCGGAACTTCCTGCGGCGCGTGGAGGTGATGTTCCCGGTGGAAGACCCGGCGCTGCGGCGGCGAGTGGCGGAGATGCTGCACCTGGCGCTGCGGGACAACGTGAACGCGCGCCAGCTCTGCGCGGACGGGCGCTACGTGCCGGTGAAGCCGAAACGGGGGCAGAACCGCCTCGACAGCCAGCTCGCTTTCCGCGACCGCGCCCTGCGGGAGCACGCGACGCCGCGCGAGCGCGCGCTCGGCACCGACCTGCTGGTACGGGACCTGAGCCACCCGGGCGGGCCGGAACACGTGGCGCTCACCGCGCTCTTCCCGGTCCGGAACACCCCGCCCGAGTTGCCGCACGAGCCGGTCCATCCGCCCGACCCGGTACCGCCCAACGGCAGCCGGAACGGTCACGCCGGCGTCAACGGCGCCGGGACACCGTACGTCCCGGAGCAGGAGGCGGAAGAAGCGCTCTACGACGACGCCAGCGGCGTTTGACCTGTTTCCAGTTGGCAGGTTAGCAGGTTTCAGGTTGTGCCTCCGTAGGCGGGTCCGAAACCTGCAAACCTGCTAACCCGGCTCCCCTTCGAGAATCAGGTCCGCGACGCGGTTGCCGATCTCGACGGTCGGCAGGTGGCCGCCGAGGTCGGGGCCGAGCAGCTTCCCCGCCGCGAGGCCCGACTCGACGGCGCGGTGGACCCGCCGGCCCGCTTTCCGGAGCGGCTCGTCGTCGTGGCGCTCGCCCAGCCAGTCGAGGAGCATCGCGGCGCTCAGGATCGCGGCGAGCGGGTTGGCGAGGCCCTGCCCGGCAATGTCCGGCGCGGTGCCGTGAGTCGGCTGGAAGACGGCGTGGCGGTCGCCCAGATCCGCGGACGGCGCGAGGCCGAGCCCGCCCGCCAGGGCGGGACCGAGATCGGAGAGGATGTCGCCGAACATGTTCTCGGTGACGAGGACGTCGAACTGCTCCGGCTGGCGGACCAGCTTCATGGCGCAGGCGTCGACGTATTCGTGCCGCGCCTCCAGGTCCGGGTAGCCGGCGGCGACCTCGTCGAAGACCTGCCGGAAGAAGGCGGAGGAGCGGAAGACGTTCGCCTTGTCGACGCAGGTCACGCGCCCCGGCCTGCCGCGTTCCCGGGCGCGCCGGCGGGCCCACTCGAAGGCGGCGCGGCAGACCCGCTCTGTCCCCTTGCGGGTGATTACCTGCTGGTCGGTTGCCACCTCATCCCGCAGCACCACGCCGCCGCCGAGGGAGGCGAAGAGCCCTTCGGTGCTCTCCCGCACCACGACGAAGTCGACCTCCTCCGGCCGCTTTTGCGCCAGCACGGCGGGCACGCCCGGATACCAGCGCACGGGGCGGATGCCGGCGTAGAGGTCGAGCCGGAACCGCAGCTCGATCTGCGGCACCATCTCGGTCCCGTCCGGCCAGCGGACGTCCGGCAGCCCCATCGCGCCGAGAAAGACCGCGTCGACCTCCCGGCAGCGGGAGAGGGTCGCCTCCGGCAGCGGCGCGCCGTTCTCCAGGTACTCCCCCGCGCCGGCGGGCAGCGCCTCCATCTCCAGCTGGAAGCCGCCGACCGCCTGCTCGGCGGCGCGCAGGGCGCGCACCCCCTCCGCGGTCACCTCCGGCCCGATCCCGTCTCCCGGCAGCACGGCGATCTGGTAAGTCCGCATGGCCTCTACCCCCTGCGGGGAGGTTGCGCGGTCGGCGCCATCATCCCTGCGGTGAAGGAGCCGCCCAGCCGACGCTGCCTTTGACACAGAAGGACGCTGTGAATGCACAGAAGGAACACAGACTTGGGACTGGAATGGCCTTCGGCCGGATGCCAATCACAGTGCTCGATTCGCGGTCGATGCGTGGCCCGGCACCTGTTTAGCACGAGATTCTGCTCTGAAAATGCCCCGCGACGGCGTAGGACGATAGGTTGGCGCTGCGGCGCGGCCTAACCCCCCAAACTCCCTTCCCTGCGAGGGAAGGGGGAGTCAGCTTGCCTAACATCCATAGCTCCCCTCTCCTCGCAGGAGAGGGGTCGGGGGGTGAGGCCGCGTGAGAAGTAGCACTCACTCTGTTTTCATCCACCCCGGGTGCGCAGAGCGGCAGCGGCAACTCTGTGTCGAAGATCCAGGACCGAAACGAAGGACGGAGGCGCGGGTCAACCAAAGATTCTCGACGTCTTCGAAAACTCGCAAAATAGTTGGAACCCGGGCGGGCAACCACGGGTCTGGGGCCTGACTCACTCTCTATCTCGCGCCGGAAACGGAGTGCCGGATCGGGTACACTCGGTACCAGGCGGGCACACTCCCCGTGCGGTGCGGCGGAGCTGAGTCGTTCCGCACCCTATCCGCCCGCCTTCGCGAGGGACACCACCCGGCGTCACTCGCCGGGCGCGACGGGTAGGATCATGTTGGACTTCTCCCTTCCCCTGACGGGGTCAATTGAAAGGAGTCAGGCAGCCATGAAACGCCTCGGTTGCCTGGTGATACTGGCTGGACTGCTCTTCGGGGCGCGTCCGGCCGCCGCGGATCCGTATGCCAGCGCCCGCCTGAGCGACGCGCGCGGAAACGTCTCCGTACGCGGCGCCGAAGAGACCGAGATCACCTACGTGGAGCGCAACGCCGTGCTCCGCGAGGGGGATACGCTCTGGACCGACCGCAGCGGAAACGCCGAGATCGAGCTGGAGAGCGGCACCTGGGTGCGCCTCTCCGAGGACACGAAGCTGGAGCTCCAGCGCCTGCCTCCCAGCACGGAGCTGCGGGTCTGGACCGGCTCGGTCTACGTGGACGTTTCCGACCGCGCCCTCACCGCCACCCGGCTGATTACGCCGGTGGGCGACGTGGACGTGGAGCCGGAGAGCGTGGTGCGCATCGACCTGAGCCGCGACGAGAGCGCCCGCGTGAGCGTGCTACACGGCCGCGCCCGCGTGGCGCCGGTGGACGGCTCTCCCGTCGGCCTGCAGACCGGCGAGCGGACCTACCTGGAGTGGGGCCGCGGGGTGGAGCGCCCGTCGCCGTTCAGCCGGGATGAGCTGGACGGCTTCGACCGCTACCACCGGGAGCGAGTTGACTACTACATCGACCGGCCCGTGCCGCGCGAGCTGGAGCGCGACATCCTGGGCGCGCGGGACCTGAACGACTACGGCACCTGGGTGGTGGTGGACCACGTCCGCTACTACCGGCCCACCTGCCCGCCGGACTGGCGCCCCTACTCCACTGGCTACTGGAGCTACGTGCCCAGCTTCGGCTACTCGTGGGTCGACTACTCCCCGTGGGGCTACGCCACCAGCCACTACGGCCGCTGGCGCTACATGCCGTCCCACGGCTGGCTCTGGGCGCCCGGTTACGTGTGGGGACCCTCGTACGTCTACTGGTCCAACTACGGCAGCTATTGCGGCTGGGCGCCGCTGGACCCGTGGGGACGCCCCGCCTACTACGGTCCGGGCAACTTCACGTCGTTCAACTTCATCATTGACTTCCGCAGCTGGACCTTCTGCCCGCGGGACCGGTTCTACTACGGTCGCCACCACCGCAGCTTCGCGGGCCACGGCGGCCACGGCGGACGCGGCGGACGGTTCCTCTTCGGCGGTCACGAGATCCGGAACAACCCGACTGACTTCCACCTGGTACGGGACTTCTCCCGGGAGATCGGCGTCCCGCGCGACGGCGGGCGCGGCCTCCTGGTGGGCCACAACGGCCTGCGGGCGCGAGACAGCGTCCTGCGGCTGGAGAACGGCCTGCCCGCCGGGCGGCTGAAGCAGATCGAGAACCGGTTCAAGGTGCCGGGCACGCGCGACCGGGATCACGCCCGCCGCGACAGCGGCCTGGAGAACCTGCTCCGGAACCCGGACGCCCGCATCGATGACAACCGCATCCTGAAGGGCCCCGAGGCGCTGAAGCGGCTCGGACGGTCGAACCCGAACGAGGGCGGCGAGCTTCGGAACGAGCGGCCCACCTCGCCGGTGCGGAACGGCGCCGGCCGCGGGAATGACCGCCCCGGCTCTCCGCTGGGACGTGGTGAGGACCGCCGGCCGAGCGCAGACCGTCCGGGCAATGACCGGCCCAACGCAGACCGGCCGACCCCGCGCCAGGATGGTCCGCTGGGCAACCCGGGCCGCGGAAACGACGAGCCGCACAACGGCGAGCCGAACCGCACCCCCGACCCGGCTCGAAAGCCCGACCCGGCGCAGAAGCCCGACCCGGCCCGGCGGCCGGAGCCCTCGCGCCGGCCGGAGCCGCGCGACTCCGACGGGCGCAGCGCTCCGAACCCGTTCGAGCGGCGGCAGCAGCACGAGCAGCGCCAACCGGACCGCCAGCCCGAGCGTCAACCGGACCGACAGCCGGACCGGCGCGAGAGCGACCGGCGGCGGGAGCGCAGCGCCTTCGAGCCGCGCACCCCGGCGCCCGCCCTCGGAAACCCGGGCGCAAGCCCGTCGCCGGGAGCCGGCTCCCGGGACGACCGCTTCCGCCGAGGCAGCGGCTCGGGCCTGGGAGACCGGAATGACCGACCGTCGCCCGGCACCTCTCCGGCCTCTCCGCTGCGACCGGACGCCGGCCGGCAGCCGGATGCGCCGCGGTCGTCGTACCGCGACTTCCCCTCGCGCAGCGGCGGCTCCAGCGGCGGCGTAGACCGGAGCTCGGGCTTCCGCCGGGGCGAGCCGAGCCCGCCTCGGGGCGGAGACAGCCGCTCCGTGACGCCGGGCCCCGGGAGCGCGCCCTCCGGCGGCAGCTACCGGGACTTCCGGTCGCCGTCCACGGCGCCCCGGTCGCTCGGCCCGTCCGGCGGATCGTCCAGCTCGCCGTACACCCGGCCGGGGGGCGGCAGCACCCCGTTCGGAGCGGGACGGAGCCCGAGCCCCAGCCCGTCCGGCGGCAGCTATTCCCCCCGGACCGGCGGCAGCTCGCCGTCCCGCGGGAGCGAGCGCGGCAGCTATCGCTCGCCGCTGGGGAGCCGCGGCAGCCCGTTCCCGTCTCGCGGCGGCGTGAGCGCGCCCCGCAGCCTCGGACCGTCGCGGTCGCCGTCCTTCGGCAGCCGCGGCTCCGCGAGTCCGAGCCGGTCCAACGGGGGAAGCTCCTCCGGCGGCCGGTCCGGCGGCTTCTCGCGCCGCGGCCGGTAAGCTCACGCGGCCCAGGCCGCGGCGGTGACACGGGATGGACGTTTGCCCCGGCTCCGGGGTAAACGTCCATCTGTGTCTTACCCCGCCCCTACCCGTCCCCCGCTGGCGATCCTGACCGGACCCACCGCCGTCGGCAAGACCGAAGTCTCGCTCGACGTGGCGGAGCGCCTCGGCACGGAGATCCTCTCCGCCGACTCGATGGCGGTCTACCGCCGCATGGACGCCGCCACCGCCAAGCCCTCCGCCGCGGCGCGGGCGCGCGTGCCGCATCACCTGATCGACCTCGTCGACCCGACCGAGCCGTTCACCGTCGCCGACTACCGCGAAGCGGCGATCCCGATCGTGGAGCGTCTCTACGCGGAGGGGAAGCGGCCGCTCTTCGTCGGCGGGACCCGCCTCTACCTCCGCGCGCTCACGGCGCCGTTCGCCACGGGGCCGGAGCCCGACCCCGAGCTTCGGGCGCGTCTCAAGGAGCAATCGACCGAGGCGCTGCACGCGGAGCTGGCGCGGGTCGATCCCGCTACGGCGGCCTGGGTGCATCCCGCGGACCGGAAGCGGATCGTCCGCGCGCTGGAGGTCTGGCACAAGACCGGCCGGCCGATCTCCGAGGTCCAGGCGGAGAGCCGCGAGGAGGGCGGTCTCTACCCGGCGACCTGGGTGGCGCTGGTCCGGGACCGGGAGGAGCTCTACCAGCGGGTCGATTCCCGCGTGGACGAGATGATCCGGGACGGGCTGGTGGAGGAAGTCCAGGGCTTCCTCCACGAGGGCCTCGGCCCGGATACCCCCGCCATGGCCGGCCACGGCTACAAGGAGATCATGCGGGCGCTCCTGGGCGAGTACTCCCTCGACGAAGGAATCCGGCTGCTGAAACGAAACACCCGCCGCTACGTGAAGTACCAGCTCATGTGGCTGCGGGGCATGCCGGAAGTCCGCTACGTCCGCGCCGACCAGCCGCACGAGCGGGTGGTGGAGGAGGTGCTTAGAGGGATGAACGATGAGGGATGAATTCGAACCCTCCGTGCACGGGAGGTCTTGCTCCTGCTCTTGCTCTTGCTCGCTGGCGACCCTCGCTCTCCGGCGCGTCCCCGCCAGCCGATCCAGGCGCGTTGGAACCGCGGGCGCAACCTTCCCGGCAGCTTCATCCCTTCAGTAGAGGAAGCCGAGAGAACTTCCGAGCTGGGGATTCACCGCGGAGACGCGGTGGACGCAGAGAGAACCCGAACCGGACTAACCGCCAAGACGCCAAGAGCCGCCAAGATTGAACAAAGTAGTAGTAGCTGGGGTCGCAGTATGGGACTCGTGAAGCGGACCAAGCCCCATCCTCTGGTTCCAGTTCCCTCTGCGCTCTCCGCGTCCTCTGCGGTGAATCCCGGTTCGGACTCACCTCCCCGACCGACCCCGCGCATCTAAAGAAGGTTGACTTGCCCGCGTTTGGGGAAATAGAGCCCATCTTCTTCGCCGCGCGGCGGAGACCGGCCACGGAAAGGGGGGCGCGGATGTCTGTTACTCTACGAGGCGGCGACCGGCAGGGTCCCGCCAGGAACAGCGCGCTGGCGGAGGCGATCCGCCACGTAGAGTCCGCACTCGAGCCGCCGCATCCGGGAGCCGAGAGCGAGTGGATCCTCCGCGCCAGTCGGAAGATCCGGGACGGCGCCCGCGCGCTGGCGACCCACCGCGCGGTAGTCGACGCTCCGGACGGGCTCTACGCGCAGGTGGAGGGGGTTACCCCGCCGGCCGGGCCGCACCTCCGCGGGCTGCGGCGCCAGAGCGGGGCCACGCTGGAGGACGCCAGCCACCTGGAGCGCGCCGCCGGCGCTGCGGCCGGCGACCCGGAGAACGTGGATGCCGTGCTGGCGCGAGCGCGGGAGCTGGTCGGGGCCCTCTGGCGACTGCAACAGCGGGAGGTGGAGCTGCTGGTTCAGGCGTACGAGCAAGATATCGGCGCGGGCGATTGACGGCGCTCGCACCGAGGCCGGGAACCACGGAGCCGCTTCTACCGTCAGCAATGAAGAGCGCCCTGGCGGCGCGAAACCTGGGAGGGAGCTGCGGATGAAGGTGTGGAAGCTGGCCTGCCTCGGCCTGATCGGCGCGCTCCTCTGCGCCGCTCCGTTCCGCGCGGCGGCTCAGGAGCCGGAAGCACCGGACACGCCGATACCGGCCCCCCAGCAGCCGCAGGCGCGGGAGCTGGATGCGCGGCTCGATCCGCGTCTCGCGGCGCGCCTCTCCCTGGAGGTGCGGGCCGCCGGGATCGGCGAGACGCTGAGCAGCCTGGAGGCGGCGCTCGGCGTGCCGCTCTCCGCCGCGCCGGGAGTCGGCGCGCAGCGGATCACCCTCTACGCCGGAGACACCAGCCTCTTCAGCATCCAGCAGGCGCTCGCCTCCCTGCTCCACACGCGCTGGCAGCCGCGCGGCGAAGGGGAACAGATCGCCTACCGCCTGCTGGAAGACACCGCCTCCCAGGCGCGCGCGGACGCGCTGCGGCGCCAGCGCCGGTCGCTGCTGCTGAATTCACTCCTGCGTACCGCTGTCGCGCTCCAGCGGCGCCCCGCGGAGGCGGTCGCCCTGGAGCTCCGGCAGGAAGTGGCGGCCCGGATGCCGGAGCTGCCGGAAGAGGCGCTGGAGTCGATCACGCCGGAGCTGCTGCAGCAGACCTGGCTGCTCGCGCCGGTGCAGTACGGCCTGAGCCAGGCGCTCCTGCGGGACGGCGGCGTCTGGGTGCCGTTCCAGCAGCTCTCGCCGGCGCACCGGGTGCTCTTCGCCACCTTCAGCTCCGGCGCCGCGGGCGCAGACCTGGCCCCGTACTACCCGGAAGAGGTGCTCACCAGCCCGCTCTCGCCGCTGGCGCAGCCGCAGGCGCGCCTGGAGTACCGCTATCTCTACGGCGACCGCTGGGCCGGCTCACTGCTGGCGATCCGCGCCGGACTTCCGAACCGCTGGGCCGCCACGGTGCTGCCTTCCGCGCTCTACCCGATTCCGGACTACGCCAGCCTCTATCCGGAGGCGCAGGTCCGCCCCGGCGACCCCGCGCTGCAGAACGGCGTGAACGTGACGATCGACACCGAGGCGCTGAGTTGGGACCAGGCGATCACGCTGCTGGCGGAGAGGGCCGGCCTGAACGTGCTGAGCGACTCCTACCCCCGGCCGGACGTCTTCCGCACCCCCGGCACCGCGCCGGTGATCGTCGGCACGACGGTCGGCGCAACGCTCGACCGCCTGGCGAGCCACTACGGCTACGTCTGGTGGCGGCTGGGTGATTTCTACGTCTTCCGCCACCGCTACTGGGCGGAGGAGCAGCGCGTCGCCGTGCCGGAAGAGCTGCTGCAGTGGGTCGGCGCCGGAGTCTCCGGCGGACGCCTCGCCACGGACCGGATCACCGGCCTGGCGCACCTGACCGACGAGCAGCTCCTCACGCTGAACAGCTACGGGCGCGCGGCCGGGCGCGGTGTCGCGCCGCCGGAAGCGTTCGACCTGGACCAGATGCAGCTCGCGCAGCGCGCGCTTAGCCTCTTCTCCGGCCTCACTCCCGCGCAGAAGGAGCTGGCGCGCAGCACCGGCATCTCCGCCCTGCAGCTCGATCCCTCGCAGCGTCAGGCGCTGCTGGCGATCGCCTACGAGCGCGCGCTGCCGGTGGCGCTTACCACCCTGGAGCAGTGGCGCTTCCGCGTCTCCGACGCCTTCCGCCGGGAGCGGCTCTCCGCCGGCTGGGCGGAGCTCGGCACGGTGCGCTTCCTCTTCGATTACGGCAACGCCGGAGCCGCGTCCGCCGAGTTGGCGGTCCGCGCCCCCGCGGTAGAAGCTCCCGCCGCCACGGACGCCGCACCGGCGGGCTCCCCGCCCGCGCCGATCGAGGAAGGGCAGGGCGGGGAGAGGTAAAGGCGTTGATTACCCCGTCTTCCGCCGGGAAAAAGATCCACGATAGGAGGTAACCGGATGAAGGCCCTACTCTTTTCACTCTTCGTGTCTACCCTGTTCCTGCTGCCGGCGCTGGCGCAGCGGGAAGACCGCGCGGACGAGCCGGTGCTGGTGGTCAGCGGCAACTCGGAAGTGCGCGTAGCGCCGGACCTGGCGATCGTGCGCCTCGGCGTGACCCGCATCGCCAGCACGGCGCAGCAGGCCCAGGCGGAGGTGAACCAGGCCGCCCAGGCGATCCTGGAGAGCGTGCTGCGCCTCCAGGTGCCGAGGGAGGCGGTGCAGACCTCCCAGCTCACGATCCAGCCGCTCTACGAGCAGCGTCAGCCGCGCCCCGGACAGGAGCCGCAGGAGCCGCGCGAGCCGCGCATCGTCGCCTACCAGGCGTCGAACGTCGTCACGATCCGCCTCACCCGCCTGGAAACCGCCGGCCCGGTGATCGACGCCGCCCTGAAGGCCGGCGCCAACCGGCTGGACGGCCTCTCCTTCGGCCTGCAGAACGACCGCGAGGCGCGGCAGCGCGCGCTCACCGAGGCAGTGCGGGAAGCCCGGCAGAAAGCGCGCACCATGGCGGAGGCGCTCGACGTGCGCCTGGTGCGGGTGGTAGAGGCGATCGAAGGCGGCTACGTACGCCCGATGGAGTTCGCCGCCGAACGCGCCATGATGGCCGCCGGCGACGCCGGCACTCCCGTCTCACCCGGAGAAGTCTCGGTCCACGCCAACGTCACCCTGCGCTACCGGATCCAGTAGGCGCTGAGAGGCTTCGGCGGCTCCGCGGCCGAGACCATTGGCTCCCGCAGGCAAAGCCGGAGGGAGCCAGTTGTGACTACCCCTGGGACGTCAGGGGTGGTCGCTCGACGGCGGACGATTCAGCCCGTGAACCAGGCTGCTGTGGCGGTAGAGCGCACCGGCGCGGGAAGAGCGCAGCGGTACGCACTCCCGGAGTGGCCTGCTAGCGCCGGAGGCGCGTGAAAAGGCCGCGGAGGGCCCTCGTCGCGGGAGGGCTGTAATCGTCCGACTAGGGCGCGGGGGCGAACCCGCGGTGTCGACGCTGCTCCACGCCGGAAGGTCAAAAAGAGCGGGAGGCCCCCCGAAAGGAAGTCCTCCCGCTCTCCATTTCGAAGCATTAGCGGCTCGAAAGCATCGGTCCCAGCACCTCCCGCGTCTTATCGACCGCCTGCGCGGCCGGCGTGAGGTCCCAGACCACCGGGATCAACAGCACTCCCAGCAGCGCAAGCGTGGAGTAGCGGAGCGCCGTGAGGCCGCCGGAGCGGTCCAGACGCCAGGTGAGCCCGCAGAGCACCACCAGGACGGCGGACCACGCCGGGAAGAGCCAGAACGCGCTCTGCACCAGCTTCGCCGGGCCGTAGCCCAGCATTCCGAAGGTGAGCAGCGCGGTCACCGCGAAGACGAGGATGCTCGCCGCGGTGTCCCAGGGCTGCAGCACGGCGCGCAGACGCGCGGCCGCCGCCTTGCGGGCGAAAGCCTGCCGCTGCCGCCAGTTCGGCTTGAATTCGGCGCCGCAGACCTCGCACTTCAGCGGCGAGCTGCCCTGCATCTCCACGTACGCCGTGCATTCCTTGCACTTCACGTACATCTGTGTTCCTCCTGTCCCCTTCCGGGGTTACTTTCTCCCAACCGGCCCTTTGTCCCCGTCTACGGGGCTTTCTGTAACGTGAAGGTCCGACAGAAGGAACCGGAACAGGTGTAAGAAGGGAAGTCAGGGGGATAGGGGGAGATGAGGGGATAAATCAGGTCCAGCCGATCACGGTGATTCCGCTGGAATCCGCTCAGCCCGGCGAAACGGCCGCGTTGACGCAGCAAGTCGACGCCAGGCGAGCCAGAACAGTGCAGATCCCCTTATCCCCCTCCATCTCCCTCATCTCCTTTCTTACACTTGCAGCTGACAGCACTCCGCACTCCTACAGATGGCAGGAGCGCATGCCGCGCTTGGCGAGGTACTGCTGGTGGTACTCCTCCGCGCGCCAGAACTCCCCGGCCGGGACGATCTGCGTCACGACGGGGCGCTGGAACCGGCCGCTCGCCTGCAGCGCCCGGAGCGAGGCTTCGGCGACCTCGCGCTGCTCCGGGGAGTGGTAAAAGATGGCGGAGCGGTACTGCGTTCCGATGTCCGGCCCCTGGCGGTTGAGCTGGGTCGGGTCGTGCAGCTGCCAGAAGAGCTCCAGGAGCTGCTCGTAGCGGACCCGCTGCGGATCGAACTCCACCTGCACCACCTCCGCGTGACCGGTGCGGTCGGTGCAGACCTCCTGGTAGGTGGGGCGCTGCGTGGAGCCGCCCATGTAGCCGACCGCCGTCTCCGTGACTCCCTCCACCTGCCGGAACGCTTCTTCCACGCCCCAGAAGCACCCCGCTCCGAATGTCGCCGTTGCCATCACTGGACCTCCCGCACTCGCACGTGACCTCTGCTGAGAACATGCTACAGTACACGCGGAAAGTCCGTTTTGTAGCCGGGAGGGGAAGATGCTGCGCCGCGCGTTCATACTGTCTGCCGCCGCCCTGGCGCTGGGGACCGCCGCGTCGGCCCAGCTTCAGGAGATCTATTCGCAGTACGTGCGCGTGCTGAACCCGCAGGGCGACTTTGCCGCGAAGCTGATCCGGCTGGAGCCCGGAGGCGGGGAGGGCTGGCGCGAGGTGCGGGACGAGCGGAACGGGTACCGGCTCCAGGTACCGGCCGGCGCGAAGGTCGATACCGCCGCCAGCGGCTCCCGGGTGCTGCTGGTGACGCTGGAGGAGAGCCAGGAGGCCCCCTCGCCCACGTTCCGCATCGACCTCTTCCAGCCCGCTCCCGGCGAGCCGACGAAGGTCGACGCCGAATACGCCCGGGCCTACGCGGAGCAGTATTCGGAGACCGCCTTCGAGGGGAAGCTGCAGGTGACCGACAGCGGGCTGCTCCAGGTGAAAAAGCTGCCGCTCGCCATGGTCGGCGGCGTCCGACCCCAGGGCGCCGCGCAGGCCTACCGCCTGCAGTGCGCGCACCTGAGCAAGAAGCAGCAGCTCTTCCTCACCGTCGACTGCTCCGCGGCCGATTGGCCGGGCCTGAGCGAGACGGTCGGCCGGATGCTCCTGACCTTCGAAGTGGGCAAGTAGGCGCCGGCAGGCGACAGCCGTCGCCGGGTGACTAAGAACAACGAAGCGGGACCCATCCCGGGGTCCCGCTTCGCAATTCCGAAGGCTGCCGGCACGCTAGAGCGAGCGAGTGCGGCGGCGGTCCCGCGAGGGGTCGGCGGAAGGCGGCTGCGGCACGGTGCGGCTCCGCTCTTCCAGCAGCATCCGCAGCATGTCGAGTCCCTCTTCCTTCGCCGGGACCGACTCGGCTTCCGCGGGGGTGGTGGAGCCGGCCATCCGGGCCATGCCGGCCATGCCGGTGTCGGTCCGCGTCTCCATCGACATCCCGGCCGTGCCCGGCTTCATCATGCTTGCCATCGTCGCCTCGCGCGTGGCCGGCATCATGTTCATCACCGGCTCACCCGGTACGGCGGGAACCGTGGGCGCCGTGGGGACCGTCGACGGGAGCCGCGGCTCGGCCGCGCCTACCTCCGGCTTCGGGGCGCCCGGCACTTCCGGGCGGGGCGCCGAAACCGCGGCCTCCGTCGGCTTCTCCGTCCGCCGCTTGAGGGTCGGCTGCGGGCGCCGGTTGGCAGGCGCGGGCGCCGCCTGCTGCTCCGCGACCGGCGCGGCCACCGGCTCCCTCACCGGCTCGACCTCGCTGCGGGTGGACACCTCCGGGAGCGGCGCGGGACGGGGCGCCCGCGCGATCCGGATGGGACCATGGGCAGTGTGCGCCTCGGCCCCGCGCTCCTCGTGCCGCACCGGCGGCTCCGAAGCGTGCTGCTCCGGGCGCTCCGGCTCGGTGCGGGCGATGACCGGCTCCCGCTCGACCGGCGTCGAGGACGGGATGATCCCCGCGCGGCTCTGCATCACGCCGAGGAGCAGGAGCGCGGAAGCGCCCGCGAAGGCGGTGAAGGCCCACGGGCCGTAGGGAAGGCTGTGACGGCGCGGGACCGCGGCCGGGACCGGAGCCAGCTTGGCGCCGGAGATACCGGCCATGATGCGGGCGTGCAGACCGGTTGGGAGGTCCTCCTCCGGGATCAGCGACGCCAGGCGGGACAACCCGCGCAACTCTCGCAGCTCACCGGCGCACTGCTCGCAGCGAGTGACGTGCTGCTCGACCGATTGCTCCTGCGTCGCGCTGAGCTCGCCATCCACGTAGGCGGATAGCTGCTTTCGAACCCTGCCACACCACATCATGGCGACTCCTAACCCCTCGCCCGGCTCGCCGGTCCTTCCCAGCGAATACGCTCCGTACGACAATTACGGAGCGGACCGGTTACAACAATCTCGCAACAGCTCTGCGTTCCTGCTTCGTTCCTTCGGCCGCACGCTCGCGCCGGCGATACGACCATTCCCGGTTTCCCAGGATACGACACCCACCCGCAGAGCTGGTTGCGCCTATCGACCTTAAGACTGTCTGGGTGACTTCACTACGCCTGCCCGGCACCCCGCCGCGGCTTTCCTCAAAGACGCGCGGCGCTCCGGATTGTTCCCCTATTTGCCTCGGGACTGGTGTGACACACGCCACAGCGGGTCTCGGACAGAGACAGAGGGACTGAGAGACGGAGAGACAGAGAGACGGAGCGCGGCAGGGGTGGCGGGGATGGCGCCCCGGAGGGGCGCGAGACGATAGCCGGGGGTCAGCGCAGCGCAGCCCCCGGGCTCACGCCGACCCAATACATCCGCCCTGGAGGGGCGGCGGAGCTACGCGCGCTCCTTAGCGAAATCGGTGCGGAGTCAACTCCGCGGGTTGGTTCCGCCGGAGGCCAACCTCCGGCGATCCGGGGCTTCACCGTCTCGGACGGGCGGCGGAAACCCCGCTTCTCGAGAGCGCGCCGGAGCCCGGGGTCGCCAGCGAGCAGGAGCAGGAGTAAGAGCAGGAGCAAGAACTGCCGTACACGGAGGGCTCTCCACCTCCGGTGCGCGGGGGTTCGGAACCTGCAACCTGCAACCTGCAAACCTGAACCTATCTGCGCGGCGCTGGCTTCTTCGGGGCGGCGGGGGCGGGGGCGGCCCACGTGAGGGGCGGCAGGGTAGCGGTCTTGCCGGCGGCGACGGTGACCGTCACCTCCACGTTCTGCCAGGCGCCCGGCTTCGGCAGCTCCACGCCGGTGTACTTGCGGCGGACCCGGTAGACGCCCGGCTGCAGGTCTTCCAGCAGCACCTTCCCGTCGAAGTCGACCGGGAGGTCGATCCACCGCACCGCGCTCCAGCCGCCGGGGGTCTGGCGGGAGAGGCCCAGGCTGACCGTCCCGCTGCGGGGGCTGCGGGTGCGGATGCGGACCTGGCTGGAGACGGCGCCGCCGCCCGCCTGGAAGTAGGGGTTCTGCTGCGCGGCCGCGCCTTCCGGCATCGGCGCCGCGTTGCGCGCCACGAACCGCTCCGGCACCGGCAGCGGCACGTCGGCGAGGCGGAAGCGGAGTAGCCGCACCGGCTCCTCCATCTCCGCAATCTCCCAGGTGAGCTTCGCCGGCTCTTCCTCGCAGCCGGGGAAGATCCAGGTGCCGTCGGAAACGGTCACGTCCGCGCCGCGGTAGCTGCTGCCGCCGCGGAGGAGCGAGCCGGGATACCGGCGGCCGGACTTCCCGACCAGCTCCGGCACGATCTGCCCGCCCTTCGCCCCGCCGTAGCGGCGGTCGCTCGGCGCGAAGAGACGCACGCGCACGCTCGGCCCGCTCGGCAGCTCGCCGCCGGAGACCCGCGGGCCGGGGAGCTCCTCCGGCCCCTCGTCCTGCGGCTTCGGGATCACCAGGTAGCGCGACACGAGGACAATGAGGTCCCGCGCCTCCGCACGGCCCACCGGGCCGGTCAGCGGGAGCGGCAGCTCCGCCTGCAGCGTGCGCCGGCGCCGGTAGCGCATCAGGTCGCCCTCGATCGAGACCAGCTTACGGGCTTCCGGGTGGGGCCCCTCCAGCGTGACACTGCCGCTCCACTCGTCCGGGTAGAGGCCGCTGTTGGAGCT
Organism: Armatimonadota bacterium; assembly: GCA_046292385.1. GTDB lineage: Bacteria > Armatimonadota > SYMT01 > SYMT01 > SYMT01 > JBKBRF01. The sequence continues at coordinate 227,274 of JBKBRF010000002.1, forward strand.
GCCGAAGTACCACGGCGTCTCGCCTTTGGAGGTGGCGACGTGGCCCTGGTCGTCGGTCACTACCAGGTTCTGCACTCCCGCGATCGAGTCGCCCTCGTCCTCCCCCAGCTCCGCGGTGAGCGCCAGGTTCAGGCTGCGGTTCGCCTGCGGCGGCGGGGCGCCCGGCTCGAAGCTGGCCCAGCGGCTGTCGTACAGGTTTAGGGAGCGGACGTAGAGCCGCACCCCACCCCGCTCGAAGAGCCCCACCGGCTCTCGCGGCTCCACGCCGATCGGCGCCGGCAGCAGCCGGTACCCCTCGCCCGCCCGGGTGGGACGGAGCTGGAACCTGTCGCAGAGCTGGCGCAGCGCTCGGGAGAAGGAGACGTCCTCCCAGTCGAAGCTGCCCTGCGGCGGCGCCGCGCCGATCGGCCGGAGCGCTCCGATCTCCACCGGCACGCCGGAGGCCTCGGAGAGGCGCGCGGCGGCCTGCCCGGCATTCACGTTCTCCAGCTTCAGCGTGACCCGGCTCGGGGCCGCCGCCGCGGCGGAGAGGAGGCATGCGGAGAGAAGCAGCGCGCGGGCGACGAGGGGGAGGCTTCGGAGGGTGCGTGGCTCGTACATCTCGAGTTAGTCTGTCCAGCTACTTCTGGTGAGTTGGAGTGGGCGCAAGGGAGAGAGGGGGAATGGGAGATCCGCGCTCGTAAGCAGCTTCGCAAGCTCGCCCACTCGCCCTTGCTCCGATTCCGCTACCGCCCATTCAGCGCGGCGGCAGGCTACTACTTCTTCACCGGTCTGGCGCCGGCCGGCTTCTTCGGGGCGGGACGGGCTGCGGCGGGCTTCTTGGGAGCGGCGGACACGCCGGGCTTCGACCACTCCAGCGGCGGGAGAACCAGCTCTTTCCCCGGCTCTACCTGGACCACCAGCTCGTCTCCGGTCCACCGGCCGCCGGTCGGCAGCGCCTCCTCGCCCGGGCGGTACGACCGCAGCACGCGGTAGCGTCCCGGCCGGACTCCGGAGAGCCGCGCGGTGCCGTCTTCCACCGGCACGCTCATCCAGCGCAGCGGTCCCCAGCCTTTTCCGCGCTCCGCCGCCATGCCGATCTGCAGCGTGCCGGCAGGCGCCGGACGGCCGGAGAGGCGGACCGGGGAACTCACCGCCACGCCGTCCGGAGAGTGGAGCGGTTTTGCGGCCGGCTGTCGGTCCGGATCCTCGGCGGGCTGTCGCCCCGGACCCGCGGCGGGCGCCGCGAGCGGCTCCGGCAGCGGGACGTTCGGGATACGGAACGTGAGCAGCGGCACCGGCTCACTCCGCTCCAGCGTATCCCAGATCAGCTTCGCCGGCCGGTCACCCTCGGCCAGCCGGAAAGAGATGGTCCCCTCTCCGAACTGCCAGTCGCCGTCCCCACCGCCGCCCCAGGAGTGGCCGCTGGAGGGATACAGCTCGCCGGAGGCGCCGGCGAGGAGGGGGTTCGAGGCCGCCTCCATGAACTCGCTGCGCGGTCCCGCCGGCGCGAAGACCCGGAGGCGGATCGTTCTTTCGCCGCTCGACGGCCGGCGCCGGATCTGCGGCAGGTCTTCCTCGCCCGGCGGCACCGGGAGCTCCTCCGGCGAGGGAGGGCCGTAGCCGGAAACCACGACCAGCGTCTCTCCGATCTGCTTCCGCACCGCCTTGCCGCTCTCCGGCAGCTCCAGCTCCACGGTGGACCGGCGGACGGTGCGGTGGACCAGCAGCTCTCCCTCTACCCAGGTGAGGCGGCGGGCGCGTGGATCGGGGCCGGGCAGCGAGACGCTGCCGCTCCAGCGGTCCGGAAAGCCGGCTTCGAAGAAGGACGGCGGTGAACGAAACTCTCCCTGGCGGGCCAGGACCTGGCCGGTGTCGTCCCGCGCCACCACGTTCGCCAGGCCGTAGACCTGGTCCCGGTCCAGCTCCCCCAGCTCCGCGGCGAAGTGCAGGGTCAGGGTGCCGCTGCTGTCCCGGTTCCCGCCGACCCCGGCGAGGTTCCGGCTGCGGGACTGGTGGATCGCCGTGGAGACCATGTAGAAGCGGACCCCGTCCCGCACCACCAGCCCGAACGGCTTCAGCGGCGGCCCCTCCTCCGCGAAGCCGCCCGGCATGAGCTGGTAGACCGGCCCGCGCCGCTGGGGCCGCAGCCCGTACCGGGCGCAGAGCTCCCGGAGCGCCCGGTTGAAGGTCGCCGCGCTCCAATCGAAGCTGGCCCGCTCCGCCAGCGCGCCCTGCGGCATCCCGAGCGGCTGCGCGTAAGCCGGCAGCGTGAGGCGGACGCCGGACGCTTCGGAGAGCCGGCGGATCGCCTCCGGGGCCGTCGCATTCTCCACCCGGATCCCGAGCCGCGCTGCCTCCGCGGCGGCGGCGCCGACTCCCGCCGCCGGCGCGACGACGCACCCGAGGACGGAGAGGAGGGTGAGAAAGTGGCGCATGGTTCTGCTCCCGGTGCGGATTGGAATCTCTGTCCCTTTCCGGGGAGCGACGCAGGACTCCTGCCCGCACGCGCGGGAACGAGCCTCCGGAGGAGTGGAGCTATGCGGGAGATCATCGACGCCCACGTGCACGTCTGGACCCCGGACACGGAGCGCTACCCGCTGGCGGCGGGCTACACTCGAGAGAACATGCGGCCCCGGAGCTTCACGCCGGAGGAGCTGTTCGCCCACTGCCGCCCGGAGGGAGTGCGCCGCGTGGTGCTGATCCAGATGAGCTTCTACGGTTTCGACAACCGCTACATGCTCGACAGCATGCGGCGCTTCCCTGGGGTCTTCTCCGGCGTGGCGGTGATCGACTGGACCGCTCCCCGCCCGGACGAGGAGATGGCGCGGCTGGCGAAGGAGGGAGTCCGCGGCTTCCGCATCCGGAGCGGCGACACCCCGGCGCCCGACTGGGCGGAGACGGAGCCGCTCGACCGGATGTTCCGCACGGCGGCGGAGCGGCGGCTGGCGATCTGCCCCCTGCTCGGCCCGAACGCCCTCCCCTCGCTCGCGCGGATGTGCGCGCGCCACCTCAAGACGCCGGTGGTGATCGACCACCTGGCCCGGATCGGCTTCGACGGGGAGATCCGCGAGGCGGACGTCCACGCGCTCTGCCAGATGGCCCACTTCCCGGAGGTGCGGGTCAAGGTCTCCGCCTTCTACGCGCTCGGGAAGAAGCGCCCGCCCCACGCGGAACTGGAGCCGGTGATCCGCCGCGTCCACGAGGCGTTCGGGGCGAAGCGGCTGATGTGGGCGAGCGACTGCCCCTTCGCGGTGCAGGAGGAGCGGTACGTCGACAGCCTGGCGCTGGTCCGCGACCGCTGCCCCTGGCTGAAGCCGGACGAGCGAGAGTGGCTCCTAAGGCGGACGGCGGAGGATACCTTCTTCCGCCCAGAGTGAGGGATGAGAGAGAAGGATGAGCGATGAGGGATGAAGGATGAATCCGAACCCTCCATACCCGGCCGTCCTGCTCCTGCTCAACACCCCACGTCCGGCCGATCCCTCGCACTTCCCGCCGGGTTGAGGGCCGGATTCCGGCCCCTCGGCCCGGGTCGCCGCCTTTTCATCCGACGGCTCGTTTGCTACTTCCCCTGGCGATTGGTTTTGGCTAAAATCTTGCGGTTTCTGCGCGGCGCGTTATCAGGGATGGGGAAGCCTGCTCCTGGAGCCCCAGTTTGCGCCGGGAGCCACCAACCAAGGTCCTGCTGTTCTCGGGCCCAGCAAAACTGGCCGAAACGGCCCCTCTAGGGAAGTTAGCGAATAGATGAAGTCTGATCCGTTGGGCGCCGGGGGCGCCCAGCCGTCTTCGCGCGCGTGCGCCGGAGTCGGGATCCTCTGCGCGGTCTCCGCGCTGCTGTCGCTCGGGGCGATGGCTCCGAGCCGTCCCGCCGCCGCTGCGCCGTCCGACGCGGCGGTGCGTGCCGCTTACGAGCGGCTGCCGCTCACCTTCGAGCCGAACCTGGGGCAGACCGATCCCCGGGTGAAGTTCATGGCCCGGGGACCGGGCTACAACCTCTATCTCACCGGCTCCGAGGCGGTGCTGAGCCTGCCGTCCGCGGGCGAGCGGCGCGGCGAGGTGCTGCGGATGCAGGTCGAGGGCGCGCGCCCGGCGCCGCGGGCGCGGGGTCTCTCCCGCCTGGAAGGGAAGGTCAACTACTTCCGCGGCGCCGACCGCAGCAAGTGGCTCCGAAATGTCTCGACCTACGGCCGGGTGCAGTTCGATGAGGTCTATCCCGGCATCGACCTGGTCTACTACGGCGCCCAGAGCGAGCTGGAGTACGACTTCGTGGTGAAGCCGGGCGCCGATCCGGAGGCCGTCAAGCTCCGCTTCTCCGGAGCGAAGCGGCTGGAGGTCGACGCGAAGGGCGACCTGCTGCTCCACACCACCTCGGGCCCGGTGCGCCAGCATCGGCCGGTGGTCTATCAGGAGGTCGACGGCCGGCGCCGCCTGGTCCCCGCGCGGTACGAGCTGCTGGCCGGCAACCGCGTGAAGTTCGCGCTGGGGAGCTACGACCGCGCCCGCACGCTGGTGATCGATCCCGTCCTGACCTACTCCTCCTACCTGGGCGGCTGGTACGCCGACGCGGGATACGCAATCGCGACCGATGGCAACGGCGCGGCGATCGTGGCCGGGCAAACCAGCTCCTGGGACTTCCCGCTCCAGAACCCGATTCAGGAGTTCCAGTCCAGCTTCGTCGAGGCGTTCGTCACCCGCTTCAACACGAGCGGCTCCACGATCGTCTACTCCACCTTCATCGGCGGCTCGGAGGATGACCGCGCCACCGGCGTGGCGATCGACGGAACCGGCGCGGTCTACGTGGCCGGCCGTACCGCGTCGGAAGACTTTCCGGAGCTGAACGGGGTGCAGCAGACCTATGGCGGCGGCGGCAGCGACGCCTTCGTGGTGAAGCTGGCGCCGAGCGGCTCCGCCATCGTCTACTCCACGTACGTGGGCGGCAGCGACACCGACGGCTCCAGCGGTGTGGCGCTGGCGGTGACCGGCAGCGGCGAGGCGGTGATCGGGGGCGAGACCCGCTCCAGCGACTTCCCGAAGACGAATGCGCGCGGCTTCGGCGGGGGCGTCTTCGACGGCTTCTTGACGAAGCTTTCGGCAGACGGCCAGAGCTTTGTGTTCTCCACCTACCTGGGCGGCAGCAGCTACGACGCCGTGCAGGCAGTGGCGGTCGACGGCGCGGGCGCGGTCTATGCCGCCGGCGGGACCGAGTCGTCGAACTTCCCCGTGCTGGGCTCTCTGCACGCGCACGCCGGCGGGTCCGACGCCTTCGTCACCAAGCTCTCGGCGAACGGCAGCACCCAGGCCTACGGCACCTTCCTCGGCGGCACGAATGACGAGACCGCCTACGGGCTGGCGGTCGACGGCTCCGGCGCGGCGTACGTCGTCGGGAAGACCACCTCGACCAACTTCCCCACCAGCACTGCCTATGACGCGACGCTGGGCGGCTCGCAGGACGCGTTCCTCGTCAAGTTGAACGCGTCCGGCGGCGGGCGGGTCTACTCCACGTACCTGGGCGGCAGCAACCGGGAGACGGCCCACGCCGTGGCGGTGGACGGCTCCGGTGCAGCCTATGTGGTAGGTGCCACCGAATCGGCGGACTTCCCGATCCAGAGCCCGAGCCAGCGCGTCTACGGCGGCGGCACCGGGCCGGAGGGAGACGGCTTCGTAACCAAGTTCCGCGCCGCGGGCACCTCGCTCCACTACTCCACCTTCGTCGGGGGGAGCGAGAGTGATGCCGCCTACGGCGTGGCGGTCCACGGCAGCGTTGCGAGCGTGACGGGGCGGACCGCCTCGCCCGACTTCCCGCTGGCCTCCGCGCGGCAGCCGATCTTGAATGGCGAGGACGGCTCCGACGAGACTGACGCCTTCCTGGTACGCCTCACCAGCAGCGGCACCTCCGCTCCGGCCGCTCCCGGCAGCCTGAACGGCACGGTCGTCTCCACCTCGCGCGTCGACCTCTCCTGGGCCGACGCGAGCAACAACGAGGATGGATTCGAGATCGAGCGGAAGGTCCAGGGCGGCGTCTACAGCGTCATCGGACAGTCCGCGAAGGACACGACCACCTTCACCGACAGCACGGTCGCGGAGAACGTCACCTACGTCTACCGCGTCCGGGCAGTGAACGACTTCGACTACTCCGGTTACTCCCCGGAGAAGACGATCCAGGTGGTGGTGCAGGGTGCTCCGAACGCTCCGTCCGGCCTCGTGGCTACTCCGGTCTCGAGCAGCCGGATCGACCTGCGCTGGATCGACAACAGCGACAACGAGATCCGGTTCGAGGTGGAGCGGAAGTCGGAAGGCGGCGGATACGCCGTGATCGGTACCACCAACCCGGGCGTGGTTGCCTTCTCCGATACGAACGCCTCCAGCGGCGTGACCTATACCTACCGCGTGCGGGCGATCGGCGTAAGCGGCAACTCCGGCTACTCGACCGAGGTCTCCGTCTCCACGCCCAACGAGGGTGCTCCGAACGCTCCTGGCACTCTCCAGGCGAGCGCCGTCTCCTCCACACGGGTCAACCTGACGTGGCAGGATCTGAGCTCGGACGAGACCGGCTTCAAGATCGAGCGCCGCACGGCGAGCACCGCGTATACGCAGATCGGCACCGCTGCGGCGGGGGCGACCAGCTACTCCGATACGACGGCGAACGCCGGCACCACCTACACCTACCGGGTGCGGGCGACGAACGGCAACGGCGACTCGCTCTACTCGAACGAAGCCACCGCTACCACTTCCGGCAGCGGTGGTGGGGACCGGCCGGCCGTGCCGACCGGGATCAGCGCCACGGCACTCTCCAGCCGGCGGGTGCAGGTCTCCTGGACCGACGCGAGCAATAACGAGACCGGGTTCAAGATCGAGCGTAAGAGCGGCACCGGCGACTTCGCGGAAGTCGGCACCGCCGCCGCGAACGCCACTTCGTTCCTGGACCAGACGGTGCAGCCCGGCACGCAGTACACCTACCGCGTGCGGAGTGCCAACGCCGCCGGCTCCTCGGACCCGTCCGGCGAGGCGACGGTCACCACGCCGTCGCAGAGCGGCAAGCTGCTGGCACCGAAGCAGCGGACGCTCGACTTCGGCACCCTGAAGCCGGGCAAGACCAAGACGAAGCCGATCAAGCTGAAGAACATCGGCAGCGGACCGCTCTACGTCGAGATCCCTGCCCCCGCCGCGCCGTACACCGCGACCCCGGTCGGCGGGGTCGTGATCGCTGCCAAGCAGACGCTGACGGTGAACGTTCAGTTCGCTCCGACCGCGAAGGGCTCGTTCAAGAGCAGCCTGACCGTGACCACCGACGAGAACGGCGGGCGCAGCGTCAAGTTCAACCTGAAGGGCAAGCGGAAGTAACGCCGCCGGCCTCACCGTCACGCAGGGGGGATGGCTCCGGCCATCCCCCTTTCTCGTACCGTGAAGGGGCTCCAGCGCCGCGTCCCGCTGCCGATAATCGGGCTGACGAGGACGACCACCGCGATGCTCTTCCACCGCACCTTTCTGCTGCTCGACGACCACAGCGGCTCCCGCGAGGAGCTGCGGGGCATCATCCGCCACGCCGGCGCCACCATCCTCGGCACCGCCGGCACCACCGACGAGGCGCTGGAGCGGGTGGCACAGCTTCGGCCGGACGCGGTGGTGATCGACGTCAACCTGCCGGGCACCTACGACCCGATCGTGACGATCCAGCGCATGCGCCGCCTGGTGCCGGAGCTGACCGTCTTCTGCACCGGCAGCGCCAGCCAGTCCGCGGTGATGATGGAGGCGCTCTCCATGGGCGCGTCCGACTTCTTCCTCAAGCCGCTCCAGCAGCGCACCGTCTCCGACTGTCTACAGCGCAACCTCGGCTGAAGGGCGGACCGGCTCCGGCACGCCGGAGCGGAGGGAGCGCTCGAGCGCGTCGGCGGTCGCCTGCGCGGCGCGGGCCGCGTGGAGGTCGGCCCCCGGCGGAGCTCCGGTGCGGATCGACTCCAGCCACGCCTCCAGCGCCGCCCGCAGGCCCGGCGAGGCTTCTGGGGGAAGGTCCACGCGCAGCTCCCGCGGCTCCGCGTCGTCCCGGGCGAGCGCGAGCGTGCCGGTGTGGAAGCAGGCATGGAGACTGCCCGCGGTGCCCTGAACCAGCAGGCTCGGCCCCTGCCCGGCATCCGTGCGCAGCTCCGCCGTCAGCTGCGGGTACTCCAGCACGATCGCCAGCGACCGCGGCGGGCGCTCCGAGGTCGGCGCGGCGAACGCCCGCCGCGGCGTCTCGCCGGTGAGCAGGTGAACGAGATCCAGCCACTCCAGCGGCAGCGCGGCGCGCGGGGAGAAGACGCCTTCCAGCGCTCGCAGCGAGCCGAGCTCGCCCGACTGGAGCGCGGCGAGGGCGGAGCGGGCGACGGCGCTGCACCGCAGCTCCAGGCCGGTCTGGTAGACCGTCCCGGCCGCTTCCCGGGCGGCGAGGAGACGCTCGATCCCCTCCAGGCTCTCCGCCGCCGGCTTCTCGCAGTAGACGTGCTTCCCCGCCGCCAGCGCCGCGAGGGAGAGCCGCTCGTGCGTGTCGCTCGGCGTGGCGATCACCACCGCGTCGAGCTCATCCAGCAGCAGGTCCTCCGCCTCCTCGTAGAAGCAGAGCGGGTCGCCCCACGCCTCCCGCGCCCGGTCCCGGTTCTCCAGGTTGTCCGACGATACGGCGACCACCCTGGCGCCGGGAAGCTGCCGGAGCAGCGGCAGGAAGGCGCCGCACGCGCGGCGGCCCGCGCCGAGGACGCCGATCCGGACCGGCTCCGCCGACCTGTCGCTCATCGCACCGCTCACTCCAGCCGGTAGAGCGAGGGAGTCGCCTCGAGCTGGGCCTGCCGCGGGTCGGTCGGCACGTAGACGAAGACCCGCGTCTTCGACCTCTCCCCCAGGTAGTCGATCGTCGTGTCCTGCTCCACTTCCTCGCCCTGCTCCCCGACGTAAGTGATGCCGATGCGGAGGTCTCGCACGGTACGCCGCCCCTGGTTCTCCACCTCGATCGGAACGACGTACTCACCCCCCAGCGGCCGGACCTCTCCCCAGAGCGGCCGGACCTGCACCGGGATGTGCTCGGTCTCCGCTCCGAGGCCCTGCCAGAGGAGATAGCCGGAGAGGCCCAGGATCAGCAGCACGCTGATGCCGAGCGAGATCCACTCCGCCACCAGCCGGCCGCCGGTGCGCCGCCCGTCGCCGCTGCGGGACTCGCCGCGCGAGCGGGGCGGGGGACACGGATAGGCTCCGACCTCGCTCATAGGACCAGTCTCCCCGCGGCGCCGCCGACCATCGCCGGCAGCCCGAGTGTGACCACCGAAGCCGCGGCGGTCGCCGGGTGGCTGAATACCCCCTGCGTTCCGAGCATCCAGAGCAGCCCGCCCGCCACGGAGAGCGAGATCGCGCCGACCATCGCCGTCTCCGCCCACGGATGCTGGAAGAGGCTCTTCACGTAGACCTCGTGCTTCTCAAACCCGGAGGCGAAGAGGATCACGTAGACAAGCACCACCGAGAGCCCCAGCAAGGCGAGCTGATGCCACGGAGCGAGACGGGTCGCGATCAGGAAGACCTCTTCCGTCGGCGCGATGTTGAGCGCGAAGACGGTCGCCCCGGCCAGGGTGGCGCCCGCATCCTTCAGGTCCGCGTAGAGCTGCTTCCGCTCCGGATTTTCCGGCTCCCCCTGGGACGAGTCCGCCTCCGCGGAGTCCCCGGACGAGTCCCCGGTGCGGTCTTTTCCCAGCACCTGCGCGTTCGCGAACGAGACGCCGACGCTCACCGCGGCCGCCTCCAGCAGAATCTTGCCGATCCACTCCTTCGGCGACTGGCTCCACGACAGCTCGCCGACCGCCGCGAGGACGAGCGTGGCGAGCACGAGCCCCACGCCAACCGCCGTCAGCGACTCCGAGAGCGCCTCCCGGACGGAGAATTCCTGCCGGAAGCCGGAGAAGAGGCTGAAGACGAAGTTGACCGCGACGATCGCCCCGAGGACGGCGAGCAGGTGCCACGCCGAAAGCGTCATGCCGTGCCACCACATCTCCATGGTGTACAGAAGCGGGATGCCGACGATCGTCCCACCCGCCACGGCGCGCAGGAGGCTCTGCCCCTCCTCCCGCCAGCCGTACCGGTCTTCGTGTTCTCGCCCCCGCCCTGCCGCCGCTGCCTGCACCACGCTCGCTCTCCGGCCGGACGCTCCCTCCGGCCGCCTCTTATTCCCGGCAAGCGACCCCACCCAAACGGAGCCCGCCTGCTCTCGGGGCTGGCGCTCGGTCCGGAGCGCGCGTCCGAGCCGACGGGATTACCAGGCAGGGACCCGCGCAACCGTGGAGAACCTGACTTCGGGCGACCGGTTGCAACTCCCGGCGCTCCACCGTCCCCATGCGCCGCATCTTCCTCTTCGTCGCCGCCCTCGCACTCGTCATTGCCGGCCTCCGCTGGGGCTACCCGCGGGTGTACCAGTGGTTTGCCCTCGACCGGCCGCTCGCGCGCGCCATCGATCAACGGGACCTCGAGGCGATCGGGCGCCTGGTGGAGCACGGCGCCAGCACGCGCGTGCGTGGACGCGGGGGCTCGGGCTTCAGCCCCTTTCTCGACCCCGGTTACCGGACAGCCCTGATGGTCGCCGCTCAACGGGGTGAGCTGGAGTTGGTGAAGCTCCTGCTCTCCCGCGGCGCCGAGGTCAACGCGCGCGACGGCAACGGCGGCACACCACTCATGTACGCCTGCGAGTGGAGCGCCGAACCGGAGGTCGTGGAGGCTCTCCTGGCCGCGGGAGCTGACGTGAACGCAAGGGACGATCAGCGGAAGACCACTCTGATGCGGATGACCACGCTGACGACCGATCCCCCGGATGCAGATCGGATTCGGGTGGCGGAGCTGCTGGTCGAAGCGGGGGCAGACGTCAACGCCATGTGCGGCGACGAGACGGCGCTGGCGATGGCGGAGCGGAACGGGTGCCGGGAGGTGGAGCAGGTCCTTCGGAAGGCGGGAGCGAGGGGGCTGTCCGAAGAGCTGGCCGGGGTCGAGGGCGCGGAGCTGCTGCGAGCCGTGGAGACCGCCAACCTGAAGGAAGTCGCCCGCCTCCTTCGCGCCGGACACCGGCTCGACGTGCGGAACCAAGACGGGCTGACGCCGCTCCTGATCGTGACGCAGGACGGCCGGCACGTGGCGCTGCTGCAGCTCATCCTCAAGTTTCCGCAGGCGCGCGGAGCCGAGGTCCTGAACGCCGCGGACGAATACGGACAGACCGCCCTCCACCTGGCGGTAAGCCGCTACAACCCGCTCTATGTCGGACCGCTCGTGCGAGCCGGAGCGGACCCTCGACGCCGGAACGACGACGGCGAGACGCCGCTCGGGATCGCGGAGGAGCAGGGAAGACGCGGCATGTCGAAGTGCCTCGACGCACTCCGAGCCGCGGAAGCCGCCAGGGCTCCGGACGCCGCGCCGCAGGGGACGATCAGCAAGTGAAGCGCATCGTCCTCTTCCTCGCCGCTCTCGCGCTGGTCCTCGGCGGCCTCGGCTGGGGCTACCCGCGCGTCCACCGCTGGCTGACGCTGCAGCGGCCGATGGCGGCGGCGATTGCCTCACTGGACCGGGCGGCGATTTCCCGCCTGGTGGAGAAGGGCGCCGATCCGAACACCCGTGCGGATCCCGACGGATTCCTGTGGAAGGATGGCTCGCAAACGGCACTGATGACGGCGACAGTGGGGGACGATACCGCGCTGGCAAAGCTCTTGCTCTCCCGCGGGGCCGAGATCGAGGCCCGGGACAGCGGCGGCCGCAATGCACTCCGGCACGCCTGCGGTGGGCTGTTTTTCCGGCAAATCAAGGTCGCGCAGCTGCTGGTCCGCGCGGGCGCAGACGTGAATGTCCGCGATGAGAGCGGGGTGACGCCGCTGCTCGCTGCATGCGAGGCGCCTACCGGTAGTCCGGAAATCGTACAGCTGCTGATCCGGGCAGGCGCGGATCTGAATGCCGTGGATCGCAACGGCAGAACGCCATTAATGGTCTTGGCCCACTCCTGGTGGGTTGACTCGCCCGATCCGGATCGCGCCCGGTGTGCCGAGCTGCTGATCCGCGCCGGCGCTGACGTCAATGCCACGCTGCCGGACGGCCGGACGGCCCTGGCGCTCGCGGAGGAGACAGGGTGCCGGGAGGTCGCGCGACTCCTGCGCAAAGAGGCAAGCGGCGGGCTGCGCGAGTGGCTGGAGGGTCGCCCGGGCGCGGAGCTGCTCCACGCCGTGCTGACCCGGAACTTTCCGGAAGTGGGGAAGCTGCTGAGGGCCGGGCAACCGGTGGATGTGCGGACCCCGGACGGGAGGACGCCGCTGATGATTGCGGCAACCGATACGCAGGACTGGCGGATGGTGCGGGTGATCCTGAAGTTTCCCCAGGCCCGCCGGCCGGAGGTGCTGGAAGCTCCCGATTTCGAGGGAAGGACGCTGCTGCAGTGGATCTGCATCGATTCGTCCTGGCATCCCCAGCGCATTCGGCTGCTGATCCACGCGGGAGCCGATCCCTACCAGGATTCGGGTTGGAGATCTCCGATCGAGCTCGCCCAGAATAAGGCCAGGATCGGACACCCGGGGATGCTGCGGGCGATCGAACAAGCGCTGGCGAGTCGGCCCGACCGCTAGCTTCACCACGGAGAGGGAGCATGGAGACGACACTGCGGTTCGAGGGGGTCTACCCGATCGGGAACACGAAGCCGGACGACCTGCCGGCGAAGCACCTCGGCCCCGCCATCGGGTACTACACGCGGGTGCTGGGGTTCACGCTCGTCTCCCGGGACGAGCGCCGCGCCACGCTGCGCCGCGACGAGGCCGAGATCGGCCTGGCGGAGAACGGCGACGACCCGGAGCAGGCGAGCTGCTACTTCGCCGTGAGCGACGTCGAGGCGCTCCGTGCGGAGTTGGAGGCGGCCGGCATCGACCCCACGCCCCTCCGCTTCGACCACTACAACGGCAAGCACTACCAGGTCTGCTTCGCCCGCGACCCGTACGGCGTCTGCTTCTGCTTCGGCCGGGAGGTGTAGCGCTCGTGCAATAGCCGCCGGGCGGTTGAAACCGCGGCAACCACGGCACGAAGTGCCCCTCCGGGCACTCAGATGGCCCTGGCTCCGGCGTCCGGAGGACGCTTGGCCGTTTAACCAGGTTCGGTATTCATCCGCTCACTCCCGCAGAGTCACTGAGGCCGGTATGGGGCCGACGCGGCCGGAAACGGTTTCGCCCGCTCCTCATCCGGCCTCTCTCTTGCGAGGGGGGAGCTATGGGTGCCAAGCGAGCTGCCTCCCCCTTCCACTTCAGGGAATAGGGTTGGGGGATAGGCCGCGCCGGCGTATCAATCTCTCGCCGCCCAAGAGGTTGCGGGAAGTCACTGACCCGATTTGCAGTGGAGTGCTGAGCCCGCGCAGGCGGGCTTCGCTCCGTGTAGCCTCGACTTTAGTCCGAGGCGAAAGCGGCCAATCACTCCAGCGCACCCCCTAGCGGCAGCAAACGCGCCCGGTCCTCGTCAGCCGTCTATCGAGCATTTCGCGCTGGTGGACTTCGTCACCTGTTTGGCTACGCCGCCCTGCGGCGGCGGGCAGGCCGCCCCGCGGTCCTGGCGATCTCCTTCAGGAAGCCGAGCACGCGCGCCTCGTCGTCCTTCAGCGCCTCCACCTCGTCGACGATCTCCGGGGCGGGGCACTCCGTCAGCAGGGCGCGCTTGGCCTCGTCCAGGTAGGTCTCCAGGACGGCCGGGTGGACGTAGCACTTGCGGCAGACCGCCGGCGTGTTGTTCAAGCGACTCGCCACGTTCTTGATGGCGGTCGCCACCCGCTTCTTCGCGGCGGTCTTCGTCTCGCACGGTTCCGCGCCGCAGAGCTCCCGGAACGCCAGCAACGTGCCGGCCCAGGTACGGAAGTCTTTGGCAGTGAAGTCCTGACCGCTGATCTCCCGGAGGTACTCGTTCACGTCCGAGGAGGCGACGTCGCGGATCTGCCCGTCGTCATCGTGGTACTGGAACAGCTCCTGCCCCGGCAGCTCCTGCAGCTTGCGGACCACCTGCGATACCCGGCGGTCGCGAAGATCGGCGTCGCACTCTTTGCCGCTCTTGCCGCGGAAGTGGAAGCGGACCGTGGAGCCCTGCACGTCGACGTGCTCCTCCCGCAGCGTGGTGAGGCCGAACGACTCGTTCTTTCGCGCGTACTCGTCATTTCCCACGCGGATCAGCGTCTCTTCCAGCAGGCGGACCACCGTCGCCAGCACCTTCTCCCGCGGGAGGCCGCGGCGGGAGAGGTCCTCGTCCACCCGGCGGCGGATCCGCGGCAGCGCCTCGCCGAACTGGATCATGCGGTCATACTTGGTGGCGTCCCGCACCTCGTGCCAGCGCGGATGGTAGCGGTACTGCTTGCGGCCCTTCTCGTCGCGGCCGGTCGCCTGGATGTGGCCATGGGGGATGGGGCAGATCCAGACGTCGCGCCACGCGGGCGGGATCACCAGGCTCCGGATGCGGCGGAGCGTCCGCTCGTCGCGGACCGTCGCACCGTCCGGGCCGAGATAGCTCCAGCCGCGCCCGCACCGGCGCCGCCGGATGCCGGGCCGCTCGTCCGAGACGTAGCGCAGACCGGCCGCGCGGGCGGTCTCCCGTCCGGCCGGGTGAAGCAGGTCGCCGCTCCCACCCGGCACCACCCGCAGCGCGGGACGTGTGTCCCCCGGTGCCGCTGTCGCCGCCATGTTGTCCCTCAACTCCCTGTCTGCGCTGGAACTGTATCTTTTCTTGTTTCTCTTCCCGTCTGTCCGGTTATTGGCGGGCGGGGCAGGTCCCCAAACCGGACGCCGCTGCCGACTAAGGACTCAGAAGCTCTTCCCAACCATGCCTTCCCGCTCCTCACTATTACTGGTCCTCCTCGCGCTGCTGATCCCGCTCCCAGGGGAGCTCCGGGCGGAGCCGGGCGCGCCGGAGCCTCCCCCGGTGACCGCGCCCGAGCCCGAGACGAAGCCGGAAACGAAGCCCGAGAGCAAGCCCGAAGGGGACGAGCCCGCCTCTTCTCTGCTGCGCGCGGGCTGGAGTAAGCTGCTGCTGGAGGAGGCGCTCCGGAGCGTGGAGTCCTCCGGGAAGCCATTCGACTTCCTCTGCGACAGCTTCGACGCGGACGATCTGCGGCCGGAGCGGATCGCCTTCGCGGCGCCGCCGCGGGAAGTCTCCCGCGCGCTGGCGGAGGACTACGACCGCACCCGCCTCTACTCGAACGGCGTCTACCTCTTCCGCCACTCCCGGTGGTCCGACGCGCGCTTCCGGCTCCTCGGCTCCGGCGAGGCCTCGCCGCGCCCGCAGAGCCTGGAAGTGCAGGCGGTGCCGGCCGTCGGCGACGGGAAGCCGCTGCTCCGCATCTCCGCCCTGCGCGTCCCGCTGGAGGAGCTGCTCCGCAAGCTGGGCGAGGTCACCGGCACGCAGTACGAGGTGAGCGGCAGCCTCCGCGAGCGCAAGGTCTCCGGCTCGCTCACGCTGGTCACCCCGGAGATCGTGCGCGAGCTGCTGGGGGTGCTCTTTCCGGATGCCGCGTGGAGCTCCCGCCCGAACGGCGCCTGGAGCCTCCGCGAGCGGCCGAGCGCCGAGCTGATCTACGTGCTCGCCCAGGCGGCGGAGCAGCGGGAAGGGGCGACCGCGCGGGCGCGGGACGCGATCCACGTGCAGGTCGCCGCGGCGCTCACCCCGGAAGAGCTCCTGCTCCTGCAGCGGACGAGGCGGCTGCGCCGCAGCTGGGGGCAGCTCGACCCGGTGACGCGCGAGCTGCTGCTCCTCTGCGGCGAGGTCTTCCTGCACACCGTTCGGGAGAGCGGCGGCGATCCGGACAGGTTCCTGGACCTGACCCGGCAGTCGGACCTCGGCGTCGAACTGGTGAAGCGCGGTCCCGGGATCCAGCTCCGCCTCCTCGGCCGCGGCGGCGACGGCGAGCCAGTCGCCTGGTAAGGCAAAAGTCAAAAGGCTAAAGTGGGAACCCCGCTTTCCGGAGGCGAGGGTTCGGACCTTTTGCCTTTAGCCTTCTGCCTTTAGCCTTTAAGAGCCTTTTGACTTTAGCCTTCAGGACCCCCTTTTGCCTTTAGCCTTTATCCTTTTGCCTTCGCGATGATACAATGCTGACTGTATTCGTCAGCTTAGTCAGGTTTCGGGGATGGGAGTGCGACTATGGCGCTGTTCACCTCCAAAGTGGATTACGCCTTGCGCGCGCTTCTCGATCTGGCGGCGCAGCCGCCGGGACGTCCCGCGCAGAGCCGGGAGATCGCCGGGCGGCAGAACATTCCGGAGTCGTACCTCAACCAGCTCCTCGTCATCCTGCGGCGGGCGGGACTGGTGCGCAGCGTGCGCGGGGCGGCGGGAGGCTACGTGCTGGGGCGGGAGCCCCGGCAGCTCACGGTGGCCGACGTGCTCTCGGCGCTGCACGGGGGTAACTTCCTGGGCGAGGCGCCGGCGGAGGAGACGACCGCTCCGGCCGAGTGGGTGATCCGGAACCTGTACGGACGGCTGAACGATTCGATGCGCCGGGAGCTGGAGAGCATCTCTCTGGCGGACCTCACGGCGGAGATGCAGCGCTTGAACGAAGCGCAGAGCCTGATGCTGGGGCTGTAGGCAGCCCGGAGAGATCTCCCATGCGTATTGCCGGGTCGATTACGGAGCTGATTGGCGGGACCCCGCTGGTCCGTCTGAACCGCGTGACCGAGGGCGCGGGCGCCGAAGTCGCGGCGAAGCTGGAGTTCTTCAACCCGCTCGGCAGCGTCAAAGACCGCATCGCCCTCGCGATGGTCGAAGCGGCGGAGAAGGCCGGCAAGATCGGGCCGGACACGATCATCCTGGAGCCGACCAGCGGCAACACCGGCATCGGCCTGGCGTTCGTCTGCGCGGCGAAGGGCTACCGGTGCGTGCTGACGATGCCGGAGACGATGTCGATGGAGCGCCGCGTGCTGCTGCGGGCGCTCGGCGCGGAGCTGATCCTCACCCCCGCCGCCGAGGGTATGCTCGGCGCCATGAGCAAGGCGGAAGAGCTGGCGGCGCAGGACCCGCGCTACTTCATCCCCCAGCAGTTCGAGAACCCGGCCAACCCGGAGATCCACCGCCGCACCACCGCGGAGGAGATCTGGAACGACACGGACGGCCGCGTCGATATCCTGGTGGCCGGCGTCGGCACCGGCGGCACCATTACCGGCGTGGCGGAAGTGATCAAGCAGCGCAAGCCGGAGTTCCGGGTGATCGCGGTGGAGCCGGCCGCCTCCGCGGTCCTCTCCGGCAAGCCCCGCGGGCCGCACCCGATCCAGGGGATCGGCGCCGGCTTTGTCCCGGACGTGCTGCGCACCGACCTGATTGACGAGATCGTCCAGGTAGAGAACCAGGACGCGATCACCATGACCCGGCGCCTCGCCCGGGAAGAGGGGATCCTGGCCGGCATCTCCTCCGGCGCCGCCGCCTGGGCCGCGGTCCAGGTCGCCAGCCGCCCGGAGAACGCCGGCAAGCTGATCGTCACCGTCTTCCCCAGCACCGGCGAGCGCTATCTCTCCACCCCCACCTATGCCGAGCTGGCACAGTAGCCCTTCGGAGACGGAGTGAACCGACACTGCACCGATAGCTCCCGTCTCCTCGCGGGAGAGGGACCGGGGGTGAGGCCCCGTGAGAAGCAAGCGCTTCCGGGTCTTGCGGGGCGACCGGATGAGGGATGAGGCCGAGCCTCCCGGACACTCCCACGCTTACTCTTTGTCGATCGGCTGCGGCACCTGGCCGCGGCCCAGGTTAGGAAGGAATACGTAGTTCTGATGAGCTCCCTGATTGCGCCGCACGGCGGCACCCTGATCAATCGCCTCGCTTCCGAGGCGGAAGCTGCCGAGATCCGCGGCCGCGCCGGCTCCCTGCCCCGCCTCGTGCTCAACGCCCGCCAGGGCGCCGACTTCGAGATGATCGCCGTCGGCGCGCTGAGCCCGCTCACCGGGTTCATGAGCTCCGAGGCATACCAGTCGGTGATCGACACCCGCCACCTCCCCGGCGGCAAGCTCGCCTGGACGATCCCGATCACCCTGGCTCCCGAGGACGCGGTGAGCGAGGGGATCTCCGTGGGCCAGGAAGTGGCGCTCTACTACGAAGACGGCGAGACGCTGGCCGGCGTGATCACCGTCTCCGAGAAGTTCCCGCTCCAGAAGGAGAAGGAAGCGCAGGCGGTCTACCGCACCACCGAGGAGGCCCACCCGGGCGTGGCCGCGGTCTACGCGCAGGGCGCCACCGCCCTGGCGGGCGACATCACCGCCGTGGCGCTGCCGCCGTACGGCGACTTCCCCGAGTACCGCCTCACGCCGGAGCAGACCCGCGCCGCCTTCGCGGAGCGCGGCTGGAAGACCGTGGTGGCGTTCCAGACCCGCAACCCGATCCACCGCGCCCACGAGTACCTGCAGAAGTGCGCGCTGGAGATGGTCGACGGCCTGCTGGTCCACCCGCTGGTCGGCGCCACCAAGGGCGACGACATCCCGGCCGACGTGCGCATGAAGTGCTACGTGGCGCTGCTCGACAACTACTACCCGAAGGACCGCACCATGCTGGCGGTAAACCCGGCCGCCATGCGGTACGCCGGCCCCAGCGAGGCGATCTTCCACGCCATCATCCGCAAGAACTACGGCTGCACCCACTTCATCGTGGGCCGCGACCACGCGGGCGTGGGCAACTACTACGGCACCTACGACGCGCAGCTCCTCTTCGAGGAGTTCGATCCGTCCGCGATCGAGATCGTGCCGCTGAAGTTCGAGCACAGCTTCTGGTGCAAGGCGTGCGAGGGCATGGCGAGCGGCAAGACCTGCCCGCACGGCCGTGAGGAGCACGTGGCGCTCTCCGGCACCAAGGTGCGCGAGATGCTCCGCGCCGGCGAGATCCCGCCGATGGAGTTCACCCGCCCCGAAGTGGCGCAGATCCTCATCAACGCGATGCGAGAAAACGCGTAGCAGCCTCAGGGTATAGGGTTTAGGGTCTAGGGTTTGGGGCACTCCCTCATCCGATCCCCTCCAAGCTTCTAAACCCTAACCCCTATACCCTAGCCCCTAGACATGCCCTGGGAAGCCTGGTTCACTCTCGCCGTCGTCGTCCTGGTCTTTATCGGGATGGTCAAGGAGTGGGGCACGCCCGACGTGCTGCTCCTGGCCGGAACCATCGCCTGCGCGCTCGTCGGTATCATCAGTACCGACGAGGCCCTCCGCGGCTTCTCCAACGAGGGGATGCTCACCGTCGCCGCCCTCTTCATCGTGGCGGCCGCCATGCGGGAGACCGGCGCGCTCGACGTCGTCGGTAAACGCATGCTCGGGAAGGCGACCACGGCCGATAGCGTGCTGCGGCGGATGTTCCTCTGGGTAAGCACCCTCTCGGCGTTCCTGAACAACACGCCGATCGTGGCGATGCTGCTGCCGATCCTGAACGATTGGTGCCGCAAGAACCGCGTCTCCCCCTCCAAGGTGCTGATCCCGCTCTCCTTCTTCACCATCCTGGGCGGGATGTGTACCCTGATCGGCACCAGCACCAACCTGGTGGTCCGCGGCCTGATGGAAGAGGCGTTCGACCGGGCGCAGGATCCGCTGGTGAAGGCGGCGCTAACGCCGCCCGGCGTCTTCGAGATCTCGCCGCTCGGCATCCCGGTCGCCATCATCGGCGGCCTCTTCATCTTCTTCGTGGGGCGCCGGCTGCTTCCGGACCGCAAAGACCTGCTGGAGCAGCTCGGAGAAAGCTCCCGCGAGTATCTGGTCGACATGGAGATCCTGCCGGGCTGCCGCCTGGCCGGGCAGACCGTGGAGGAAGCGGGCCTGCGCCACCTCCCGGGGCTCTACCTGATCGAGATCGTGCGCGGAGACCGGGTGATCACCCCGGTGGGTCCGGACCAGAACCTGCGGGCCGGGGACCGGCTCACCTTTACCGGGGTCGTGACGTCGATCGTCGACCTGGAGCGCATCCCCGGCTTCGTTCCCGCGGCCGACGAGGGCTACGAGTCCCGCGCGGACCAGCGGCGGAAGCGCCGCCTCAGCGAGGCGGTGATCTCGCCCAGCTCGCCCCTGATCGGCAAGACGATCCGCGACTCCGACTTCCGCGCGATGTACAACGCCGCCGTCGTGGCGGTCCACCGCGGCGGCACCCGCCTCACCGGCCGCGTCGGCGACATCGAGCTCCGGGCCGGCGACACCCTGCTGCTGCAGACCGGCCCCAACTTTGCCCGCGCCCACCGCAACAACGCCGACTTCGTCCTGGTGAGCCACCTGGAGGGCGTGCGCCCGGTCCGCCACCACCGCGCGACGGTGGCGCTGATCCTGCTCGGCTTCCTGATCCTGCTGATGGTGACGGAGGTGGTGAGCGTGGTGATGGCGTCGTTCCTGATCGCCGCGCTGATGATCGCCACCCGCTGCATCTCGACCGCCGACGCGCACGAGAGCGTCGACTGGCAGACGCTGATCAGCATCGCCGCCGCGTTCGGTCTCGGCAAGGCGCTCGAGAACTCCGGCGCCGCGGAAATGATCGGCGCCGCGGTGGTCAAGCTGACCAGCGGCTTCGGCCCGGTGGCGGTGCTGGCGGCGATCTACCTGGTGACGGTGATCATGACGGAGCTGATCTCCAACAACGCCGCCGCCGCCCTGATGTTCCCGCTCGCCGTGGCGGTGGCCGGTCAGCTTGGCGTGAGCCCGCGCCCGTTCGCTTTCGCCATCATGTTCGGCGCCACCCTCGCCTTCGCCACCCCGATCGGCTACCAGACCAACATGATGGTCTACGGACCCGGCGGCTACCGCTTCACCGACTTCACCCGCATCGGCGTCCCGCTCAATATCCTGCTCTGGATCGTCGCCTGTCTCCTGATCCCGGTCTTCTGGCCGTTTTCGCTGCGCTGACGCTCCGCGAGGGTCTAGGGTGTAGGGGTTAGGGTGTAGCGTGTAGGGCCGGCGGGGGCGTAGTGCGCCACTCGGAGACGGACGGTCCTACTCCTACTCGTTCTTCTACTCGGCGCCGGACGATCGCTGCCTGGCAGTCCGGTTTGGATGAGCACTGCCCCCCGCATCCTAACGCGGCAGATCGGTCATTCGGCAGTGCCCAGCGCAAGCGGCTCCCCGTTCCCCCACACTGCAGGAAAACCCGGGAATCCTGCCGAACTGCCGGGAGAGGGCTTGCTCGCCTTCTCCTGTCGCGGTCCCCGCAGAGGCTTCGATGTCGATCTTCCGCCTGCTTCCGTTCGTGCTCGGTCTCGGGGCGCTCCTGACGCTCGTTCCGCCCGCCTCCGCGGGGCTCTCCGGAGTTCCCGCTCCGCAGGCGCTGATCTACGGCGGGTACCTGGAGCCGGCGGATTTCAGCGCCCAGGGGACGGCCTCCGTGTCACCGGGGCTGATCACGCTGACCGATAAGTCGCAGGACGGCGCCGCCGGCAGCGCCTTCTTGCTTCAGCGGGTAACCACCCAGCGCTTTGTAGCGGGCCTCAAGTTCCGAATCGACCCGGGCGCCGGCTTCGGCGAGACAAGCGGTGATGGCTTCACGTTTCTCATCGCGAAGTCACCCGACGCGCTCGGCACGTCCGGCACCGGCATGGGGCTCGACACCACCGAGAGCGGCGGCTTCGCGGTGGAGTTCGATACCTGGAAAAACTCCGACTTCGGCGATCCGGACGGCAACCACGTAGCGCTCGTGTTGAACGGAAACATCCGGGAGACGGTAGGCTCCCCGGCTCCAGTGGCGCAGCCGTTCGACGACGGCCAGTCCCACTACGTCACGATCGCCTACGAGGCGCTCCCGGAAGGTGGGCACGTGATCGTGGTGATGGACGGGCAGCTTTGCCTCGATGTGACCGATCCCGCAATACCCGCACCGGACGGTTACTTCGGCTTCTCCGCCGGCACCGGCGCGGCCACCGCGACCCACATGATCGAGGGCTTCGCGCTGGAGGCGGATGCGCCGCCGAGCACTCCCGGCGCGCGGGTGAGAGCCACTGGCAAGCTGCGTGGGCCAGTCGGCTTTCAGGGCCCCCTCGCACTGGACGTATCGTCCAACTCACGGAGAAATGTGAAGGGACGGATCGAGTTGAACGCAAAGTCCGATCCGTTCGGCCGGAAGTACATCCACCACATCAGCTCGCTGGTGGTCACCGGTCGTAACCAGGCCACCATCTACGGGATCGGCCCTGGCCGGCGCCTGGTGCGGGTGGACGTGGTCGACGGGCGCGATCGCGAGACCGTGCGCCTCGTGGAATTCTCCCTCGGCCCCTACAAGCAGGGCACGCTCCCCCGCGGCCGCGTCTCCATTTCCGTCCGACGCGATAACCGTTAGTAACCCGGCTCCCGGACCGAGGAGTGCTGCAGTACCAGCAAGGCGCCCCGCCTTCCTCTCGGAGAGCGGGGCGCCTCGGCGTTTGCCGACGGTCGATCAGAGCCCGCCGAGCTCGGCGTCGACGCTGGCGTCTTCCGGGGCGAAGCCGCGGCGGATGGTGTTCTCCGTCACGGTGCGCGGCTCCAGGAACTGCAGCAGGTAGTCCGGCCCTCCGGCCTTGCTGCCGATGCCGCTCATCTTGAACCCGCCGAACGGCTGCCGGCCGACGATGGCGCCGGTGATCTTGCGGTTCAGGTAGAGGTTGCCCACCCGGAACTGCTCCCGCGCCTGCTCCAGCCGGGACGGGCTGCGGCTGTAGAGCCCGCCGGTGAGGGCGTAGCTGGTGCCGTTGGCCAGCTCCAGCGCGTGCGCGAAGCTCTCCGCCCGCATCACCGCCAGCACGGGGCCGAAGATCTCTTCCTGCGCGAGCGGGCTCTCGTGCGGCACGTCGGTGAAGATCGTCGGGCCGACGAAGTAGCCGTCGCCGAGGTGGGAGACGTCAGTCTCCAGCGCGAGCCGCGCCACCTGCTTGCCGCCTTCGATCGCCTTCCGGATGTTGTCCCGCGCGCGGCCCTCGATCACCGGCCCCATGAAGTGGAGCGGCTCTTCCGGCATGCCGATCCGCAGGCTGCGCGACGCCTCGACCAGCCGCCGCACGAAGAGGTCGTAGTTGCCGCCGACCACGATCGCGCGGGAGCAGGCGCTGCACTTCTGCCCCTGGAACCCGAAGGCGGAGGCGGCGGTGCCGAGGACGGCGTCGTCGATGTCGGCGTCGCTGTCGATGAGGATCGCGTTCTTGCCGCCCAGCTCCGCGATCACCCGCTTCAGGTGGTGCTGGCCCTCCACCACCTCCGCGGCGAGCCGCATGATGCGGGTGCCGACCGCCCGGCTGCCGGTGAAGGCGATCACGTGGACCAGCGGGTGGCGGACCAGGTACTCGCCCACCTCCGCGCCGGGACCTGGGACGAAGTTCACCACGCCGGCCGGGAGCCCGATCTCCTGCAGGATCTGCACCAGCATCGCGGCGATCACCGGGGTCTGGGTCGCCGGCTTCAGCACCGCGGTATTGCCGGAGACGATCGTGGCGGAGAGCATCCCGGTGAGGATCGCCAGCGGGAAGTTCCACGGCGGGATCACCACCCCCACCCCGCGCGGCACGTAGAAGAGGCTGTTCGTCTCCCCCGGCACGTTCAGCGGGATCGGCTGTGAGAGCCGGAGTGCCTCCCGGGCGTAGTACTCCAGGAAGTCGATCGCCTCCGTCACGTCGGCGTCTGCCTCGCGCCAGGTCTTTCCGGCCTCCCACACCTGGCAGGCGGAGAACTCGTCCCGCCGCTCCCGCAGGCGCGCCGCCGCCTGGAGCAGGTAGCCGGCCCGCGCTTCGGCGCCGAGGTCGCGCCACGCCGGGTAGGCCGCCGCCGCGGCGCGGACCGCCGCCTCCGCCTGCTGGAGGGTGGCCGAGGCGACGCGCCCCACCACCTCCGCCGGCCGCGCCGGGTTGAGCGACTCGATCCAGTCGCCGGAGTGCTGCTCCCGGCCGTCGATCAGCAGCGGGTACTCCCGGCCGAACTCGCCGCGCACCTTCCGGAGGGCGGCGGCGAAGCGGTCGCGCTCTTCCGCGGCGGTGAAGCGGTGCACCGGCTCGTTGCGGAACGGCGGCAGCGCCAGGCCGGAGACCGCCGGCGCCGCCGGAGCGGTCCCGCGGCCGGTGGCGACCGGCTCCAGCCCGGGGACCGGGGAGGGCGCGCCGTTCAGGGACGGGGCGCCGGGCTGCGGCGCGGGCGGCTGCAGGAGCGTCTCCGCCGGAAGCTCCTCAGCGAAGCCCATCCGCAGGAAGCTCTGGCTGGCGGTGTTCTCCAACAGGCGCCGCACCAGGTAGGCCATGCCGGGGATCAGCTCTCCGAACGGCACGTAGACCCGCAGCCGCCGGCCCATCCGCGCCACCGCGTCTTTCAGCGGATCGGCCATGCCGTAGAGCATCTGCAGCTCGAACTGGTCCGGCCGCAGCCCGCGCTCGTCCGCCAGCGCCATCGCCAGCGCGAGGCTGCGGACGTTGTGCGTGGCGATCGCCGCCTCCAGGTGGGGATGGCTCGCCAGCAGGAGGCGCGCGCACCGCTCGTAGGAGCGGTCGGTCTCCCACTTCTCCGTCCAGACCGGGATCGGCCAGTCGTTCTGCCGCGCGATCACCGTCTCGAAGTCCCAGTAGGCGCCGCGGACCAGCCGCACCGTCACCGGCGTGCCGCGCTCCCGCGCCCACTCCGCCAGCCCGCCGAGGTCCGCCTCCGTCTCCCGCAGGTAAGCCTGCATCGCCAGCCCCACGTCCGGCCAGTCGCGGAACTCCGGCTCCATCAGCACCTCGCGGAAGAGCCGGAGCGTGATCTCCTTCAGGTCGTACTGCTCCATGTCGAGGCAGATGAACGCCCCCTTCTCCCGGGCGGAGCGCAGGATCGGCCGCAGCCGCTCCGCCGCCAGGCGGACGCTGCCCTCCGGGTCGACCGGCGTCATCTGGGAGCAGAGCGAGGAGACCTTTACAGACAGGTTCAGCCGCGGCGCGGGGCGGCCGTTCACCGTGTCGAGCAGCGGGTTCGGCTTCCAACGGGTCACGCGCGGGGTGAACTCGTCCAGGAGCTGGAGGTACTTGCCGAAGTAATGCTCCGCCTCCGCCTCGCTCACCGTCGCCTCGCCGAGGAGGTCGAGAGTGAACGCCATGTCGTCCTTGCGGATCTCCTCCACGGCGCGGAGGGCGTCCTTCACGGTGGCGCCGCCGATGAACTTGGAGGCGAGGGCGTGGATGGCGGTGCGGACCGCGCCGGCCGCCAGCTTGGCGGTAAGACCGCCGCCCGCATGGTCGATCCCCCAGCGCGCGACTCCCGGAAGCGGCAGCTCCTCGTCCGCGAAGTACTCCTTCAGGTGGCGGCCGAGGTCGGCATCGTCGGTCAGCGCGGGGAGCACGTCAACGAACCGGAGCGCCTGGATGCGGAAGCTCTCGTTCGACATCAGCTTCTGGAAGAGCGTCTCTTCCCAGCGCTCCCGCGCCCAGAACCCGGTCTTCCGCTCCCGCGCCTCCGCCAGCAGGCGCGAGCCCAGCTCCGTCACCCGCCGCTCCAGAGCCCCGTCCGGCTCCACCCCGCGAGCCGCCGTCCCCCACTGCTCCCGCGTCTCCATCGCTCCCCGCTCTCTCAGAAGAGGCGGCCGGTCGCACGCCTCCGCACTGCCCACTCCCAGGATTCATGGTAGCCGCGCCGCGCACGGCGGGAAAACGCAGAGTATTGCGTAGTCTTCGTATTCCGTATCTCGTATTGCGTAGCGGCTCGCCTGTCACTCGTTCCGAAAGATCCTGCCGGGCGAGAAGTTGGAAGAGCGCACCGCCCGGCACGACGTGCTGTGAAGCGGAGAGAGCACTCCGCTACGGAATACGGAATACGCAATACTGCGATACGCAATACGCCTCTCCCGCAAGCAAGCCCCTGCTTCCGCGTCCATCTTCAGCCCCCGATAGCAGCCAGCCCCTCCGCCACCGCGACCGCCGGCTCCCAGCCGCTGCCGTGGTCTTCCACGCTCCACCAGGCGGAGAGCACCGCCTGCGCCACGGCCCAGGCGCGCACCCGCTGCGGGTCGAAGCCGAGCTCCGCGTGGAAGATCTCGATCCGCCGGCGCAGGAGGGCGGGCAGGTCTGGCGCTCCCAGGAGCCCCGGGAGCGGGTTCCGAAGCCAGGCGCCCGTCTCGTACTCCGCCTCTCCGGCGAGCCCCTTCGGATCGATAGCGCGCCACTCGCCGCTCGCGGAGAGGACGTTCCAGTGGTGGAGGTCGGCGTGGAGCAGGACCGGCTCGCCGGAGGTGGCGAGCAGCTCCCGGAAGTGCGACTCCGCCCGAGCCACCAGCCCCGACGGGAGCGGCCCCGTCCCCCCGCCGAAGCGGTGCCGCAGCCGCGCCAGCCCCTCCGCCCACTGCTCGACCGCCGGAAACGGGTGCCCGCTCGGCAGCGGACGCCGCAGCCGCCGCATCACCCCGGCGGCGAGGGTGGTCGCCTCCTCGTCCGGGAGGTCGAGGAGCGTGGTCCCCGGCTCCAGCCGCTCCAGGAGCAGCGCGCCGTCGTCCGGCTCCGCGCCGAGGAGCCGCACCGCGCCGGCGCCCGCGTAGAGCCGCAGCGCCTCGATCTCACCGGTCAGCTCCGGGTGCGGCACCCCCAGCTTCAGCACCACCGGGGAGCCGTCCGCCCGCCAAGCCCGGGTGACGTAGTGGTAGGTGAGCGGCGCGTACGGGGCTTCGAGCCGGAGGCTCCACCGCGCCGCGCAGCGTGCCAGCAGCTCCGGGAAGCGGTCCAGCCAGACGCGCCCTGCCTCGCCGTGGACCTCCAGGGTCGTGCGAGCTAGGCCCTGCGGAAGGCGGGTGGAGAGCGGCGTCATGGCTGCGCCTCCACGGCCGCGCGGGCACGCGGGATCAGGAACCAGAGCGCTGCGATCAGCACCAGCAGGTGGAGCGCGGAGCCGGCAGACTGGTGGAGCCAGCCTTCCTGCACCAGCAGCTTCGACAGCCAGTTGGCCCACGCGATCGCGAAGACGCCCTGCAGAAAGACCAGCCCGTAGACCGCCAGCAGCGCCGTCCGCAGCCGCTTGCACAGGGCGGAGAGGCAGACCATCACCGCGCAGGTGAGGAGCAGCCCCACCGGCCACGCGACAGTCGTGAAGAGCATCGTCATCGCTGCGTGGACCGGCGACGGGAATTCGGGAGCGAGCTCGTTCAGAATCGGCGGCGCCGACCACTCCTCCGACAGCGCCGGGAAGCGCAGCAGGAACAGGATCAGGAGGTCGAGCAGCACGCGTCCGGCCAGCAGCAGCAGGAACGGGAGCGCCGCCGCCAGTCCTTTCGCCAGCAGGATCTCGCCCGAGGTCAGGCGCGTGACCGTCACCTCGTCCAGTCGCAGCTGCTCCCGCTCGCCCGCGATGCTGGTGGCGAGGAACGCCGGCAGCAGGAGCCAGAACGCCGGCGCGGTGAGCGAGGCGACGACGATCTCGACGCGGTACAGGAACTGCCACTGCGCCGGACCGACCACCAGGACATCCTCGAACACCCAGAGCAGATCGTTGGTGAGCTGGAGTACGGCGGCGGAGCAATTCAGCACCATCCAGGTGCTCCCGAAGCCGATCGCCGGGTGGTTGATCACCCAGGTGATCAGCACCTGCAGCACCACGATGACCGCCAGCACCAGGAGCGCCGCCCGGATCTGCGGCGGGCGCCAGCGGTGGCGGAGGTCGAGGCGGAAGTAGGCCCAGGCGGCGCTGCTCATGAGCGGGATCATGGGAGGGACTCGGGATCTCTGGCGACCGGTCTGTGGATTGCGGGGGCGGCGGTCTCTCGCGTGCCTCCTTGTCGCGATCGGCACCTACGTTAGTGAACACCCGGGCCGCGCCGGGGTTTCGTTGACGGCGCGCGGCGTTCTCCGCTATACCTGAGCCGACCGCCGGGCTGCCGGCGAAGGGACCGCTGCCCCTTGGAACGGACCGAACCCCGCACCGCTGCGCCCGCTTCCCGGTTCCGCACGCCGGCCTTCTGGCTCCTGCGCGTGCTGCCGCCGCTCCTCTTCATGGCGCTCATCTACTGGATGGGCACGGAGCGGGCCTCCGCGGGGGAGACCCGCTCGCTCCTCGAGCGGCTGGTGGCGCTCTTCTCGCCGGCAATGGCGGAGAGCCTCTCTCCGGCAGCGATCGAGCTGGCGAACAAGGCGGTCCGCAAGTCCGGCCACTTCCTCTCCTACGCGCTGCTGGCGGTGCTCGACGCGCGCCCGTTCCGGGAGCCGGGCAAGCCGCTCGCGCCGCGGTGGGGCTGGGCGGCGTGGCTCGCCGCGACCGCCTGGGCCGCGGTCGATGAATTCCACCAGTCGTTCGACCCCTCGCGCGGCGGAGTGGTCGAGGACGTGTTTCTCGACTCCGCCGGCGCCGCCTTCGGGGTATACCTGTACCAGCTATGGACCCGACGAGCCTCCCGACGCGGCTGATCCGCGCCCCCTTCACCCCGATGCAGCGCGAGCCGGACCCGCTTACGGAGCAGGTCTCCCAGGCGCTGCTGGGACAGGCGGTGGCGGTGCTGGAGGAGTCCGGCGCGTGGCTACGGGTCCGCACGCCGGACGAGTACGAAGGCTGGATCCAGGCCGCGGCGGCGGTCGAGGCGCCGGAGGGGTGGGCCGGCCCCTGGGCGGAGGTGGAGGAGCTCTGGGCGAACCTGCGCGCCCGCCCCGATTCGGAGCTGCCGGCGGTGCTGCCGGCGATGATCGGCACGCGGCTCCCGCTGCTCGACCGGGATGAGAAATGGGCCACCCTGCGCGGGCCGGAGGGAGCGCCGCTCTACACGGAGGTCAAGCGCGTGCGAAGCCTGGAGGAGCGCCCGGCCCGGCCGCGCTCCCGCCGGTCGATCTGCGCCACCGCCCGCCGCTTTCTGGGTATTCCCTACCTCTGGGGCGGCTGCAGCCCGTGGGGGCTCGACTGCTCCGGCTTCGTGCAGCTCGTGCTGCGCCTGCACGGCGTTCTGCTCCAGCGCGACGCCGGGCCGCAGAGCCGCCAGGGAGAGCCGGCGCCGGAGCCCGACGCCGCCGACCTCGTCTTCTTCGGCCCGCCGGAGCGGCCGGAGGCGATCACGCACGTGGGGATGATGCTCGACCGCGAGCGGTTCATCCACGCCCTGGGCAGCGACCGCGTGCGGATCGACCCGCTGCGCGGGGGACGGCTGGAGCGGGAATACCGCTTCGCGCGTCGCTACCTGCCGTAACGGTAGGGGCGTCTATCCTCGTAAACGGAGTAGGCGAGCCAGCCAACCCTACCGAATTCCAATAAGGTGGCCTGCAACACGAGACCCGGGGTGCGTGTCCCAACTCGGAGGCACTGATACCCTTTTCTTAACAGCACAGCGGCCAACCCGAGCGGGTAGGCTGAAACTGGGTTGAGCTGCCACGGACCGGCGAGCTGGTGTGGGCTGGCGAGAGACCTCTGTTGCAGGTTGGCAGGTTTGCAGGTTACAGGTTCGCTCGTCGTCAGGCGGGGTTCGGAACCTGCCAACCTGGAGCTTGCAAACCTGTTAACGGTCGGGCTCCCACTCCAGGCCGTCCGAAGTAGCGGCACGACGGTAACCGACGAAGCAGATCCGGACGAGAGCCGACGCGGCTCCGCCTTCGATTTTGAAGTGATCCATCTATGCGATTGAAAGTCCTTGCGGCTGGTGGTCTCGTAACGGCGTGGTGCGGCCTGGCGGCCGTGGCGGCGGCGCCCCGCGGCGCGGCGAAGCCGGCGGCGAAGCCCGCGGGAAAGGCGGCGCGCTCCGCCAAGCCGGCGGCCAAACCGGCGGCGAAGCCGGCCGCCAAGCCCCCGGTGAAGCCGGTCCCAGCCGTCTCGCCGGAGGAAGCGGAGTTCTTCGAAAAGGAGATCCGCCCCGTGCTGGCGCAGGAGTGCTACTCCTGCCACGGCCCCAAGGTCGCCCAGGCCGGCCTGCGGCTCGACTCCCGCGCCGCCCTGCTCCACGGAGGCGACAAGGGCCCGTCGCTGGTGCCCGGCGCGCCGGACAAGAGCCTGCTCGTCCAGGCGGTCCGGCACGAGGGCGGCTTGAAGATGCCGCCGGGACGGAAGCTCTCCGAGAAGCAGGTCGCCGCGCTGGAGAAGTGGGTCCAGATCGGCGCCCCGTGGCCCGGCGCCGCCGCGCAGCCCGCCAAGGCACCGCAGAGCTGGGATGAAGCGGTGGCGGTGCGCTCCAAGTGGTGGAGCCTGCAGCCGGTCCGCAAGCCGGCACTCCCCGCGGTGAAGAACGCGAAGTGGAGCGCTCATCCGGTCGACCACTTCATCCTGAGCAGCCTGGAGAAGAAGGGTCTGAAGCCGAGCGCCCGGGCGGACCGCCGCACGCTGATCCGCCGGCTCCACCTCACGCTCACCGGCCTGCCGCCCACCCCGGAAGAGGTGGAGCAGTTCGTGAAGGACCCGTCTCCGAACGCCTACCCGCGGCTGGTCGACCGGATCCTCACCTCCCCGCACTACGGCGAGCGCTGGGCGCGGCACTGGATGGACGTGGTCCGCTACGGCGAGACGCACGGCTACGAGTGGAACTACGAGATCCGGGACGCGTGGCGCTACCGCGACTACCTGATCCGCGCGTTCAACGAGGACGTGCCGTACAACCAGCTCGTCCGGGAGCACCTCGCCGGCGACCTCCTGCCGCAGCCCCGGCGCAACCCGAAGGAAGGCTTCAACGAGTCGGTCATCGGCACCGCCTTCTATCGCTTCGGGGAGAACGGGCACGACGTCTTCAAGGAGATCGGCCTCGACGTTCTGGACAACCAGATCGACACCCTCTCCAAGGCGTTCCAGGCAACCACCATCTCCTGCGCCCGCTGCCACGACCACAAGCTCGACGCGGTCTCCACCAAGGACTACTACGCGCTCCTGGGCGTGCTGGCGAGCTCCCGGCAGGTGGTCCACACCCTCGACACGCCGGAGCTCGACGCGCAGCGCAAGCAGCGCCTCCGGGAGCTGAAGGGCGAGATCCGCGGCGCGCTGGCGGCGAAGTGGTCCGCCGACGCGGCGGAAGCCGGCCGCTACCTCGCCGCCGCGCAGGCGGTGCGGGAGAAGAAGCCGGAAGCGGAGACGCTGAAGCAGGGGCTCGACGCGGGCCGGCTCCAGGCGCTGGTGACGGCGCTGGAGAAGCGGAAGCCGGGCCTGGAAGAGCCGCTGCAGGCGTGGCTCTCCGTGACGGAGGCGCAGGCGAAGAACGCGCCGGTGGGCGAGGCATGGAGCCGCACGGCGGAGCAGTACGCGCAGGAAGCGAAGACGCGGGCGGAATTCAACGCCAAGCACTTCATCCCGTTCGGCGACTTCCGCGCGGGCGCGCCGGCCGGCTGGCGCGTCGACGGCCTCGGCCTCCACGGCGGCCCCTCCCCGAGCGGCGACTTCGCCGTGGCGGACGAGGGCGACAAGGCGCTGCTCGGCATCTTCCCGGCGGGCCTCTACACCCACACGCTCTCGCAGAAGCTGAACGGCTCCATCCAGTCGCCGTTCCTGCCGGGCGAGACGCGGCAGGTCAGCTTCCGCGTGCTCGGCAACCGGAGCGGCGTGGTGCGGCAGATCCCGGACCAGCGCCAGCTCACCGACGCCGGCACCGAGGTGAAGTCGGACGACCTGAAGTGGGTCACGATGGGCCGCTCCGACCGGGACGACTGGGTCTACCTGGAGCTGATCACCAAGGAGCACAATCCGCGGTGGGCACCCGGCGACGAGAAGGGCAAGCCGAAGCAGGAAGATCCGCGCTCGTACTTCGGCGTGACGCAGGTGGTGCTCCACAACGGCACCGGCGAGCACCCGAAGGAGAGCCTGGGCCACATCGTCCGCCTCTTCCAGGGCGAGGCGCCCAAGGACGCGGCGGAGGCAGCGGCCCGCTACGAAGCGGCCACGCGCGCCGCGATCGAGGCGTGGGCGGCCGGTAAGGCGTCCGACGAGGACGCCGCGTGGCTCGACTGGGCGATGAGCAGCGGCCTGCTCTCTAACTCGGTCAAGAGCAGCCCCGAGGTGGAGAAGCTGATCGCGGAGTACCGCTCCGTAGAGAAGGGGATCACCCCGCCGCGGCTCGTCTCCGGCGTGGCGGACGTGGCCGGCGGCTTCGACGTGCCGGTCTTCATCCGCGGCGACTTCCGGAACCCGGGCGAGCCGGCGCCCCGCCGCTACCTGGAGGTGCTCTCCAGCAGCGAGCGCCCCGGCACCGCCAACGGCAGCGGCCGCTGGGAGCTGGCCCAGGAGATCGCCAGCGCGCGCAACCCGCTTACCGCCCGGGTGATGGTGAACCGGGTCTGGCACTACCTCTTCGGTCGGGGGCTGGTCCGCACCACGGACGACTTCGGCCACATGGGCGAGAAGCCGACCCATCCGGAGCTGCTCGACTACCTGGCGGCGCGCTTCACCGAGCCGGCGAACGCGGGCTGGGGCGGCTGGTCCGTAAAGAGCCTGGTGCGGCAGCTCGTGCTGAGTGAGACGTTCCAGATGAGCGGCCAGGCGAACACCGCGGCTCGCGGGAAGGACCCGGACAACCTGCTCCTGCATCACTTCCCCGCTCGGCGGATGGAAGCGGAAGTGATCCGGGACTCGATCCTGACGGTCTCCGGCCGGCTCGACCGCACCCTCTACGGGCCGAGCATCCAGCCGCACCGGGTCGATCCGAAGCCGGAGCGCCGGCTCTGGACCGGTCCGCTCGACGGCGAGGGCCGCCGGAGCATCTACACCAAGATCACCCTGATGGGCGGGCCGGCGTTCCTGGAGGTCTTCAACTTCCCGGACCCGAAGACGGCGATGGGGCGGCGCGACGTGACCAACGTGCCGGCGCAGGCGCTGACGCTGCTGAACGACCCGTTCGTGCTGGGCCAGGCGGAAGTCTGGGCGGAGCGGCTGGTCGCCGGCTCCGAGGCGACGGTCGCCCAGCGGATCCAGGGCATGTTCCAGCGCACCCTGAGCCGCCCGCCGAGTCCGCAGGAGCTGGCGCGGGTAGAGAAGGTAGTGAAGGACCTGGCGGCGCTCCACGAGGTGCCGGAAGGCGAAGTGTTGAAGAGCAAGCCGGTCTGGAAAGACCTGGCCCACGCCTTCTTCAACCTGAAAGAGTTCATCTACGTGCGGTAGGCGCCCGCTCCGTGCTATTCTGACGGCTGGAGGTCAAGCGACTTCCAGCCGTCCGGAGCAGCGGGTCCCGCTCATTCAGCATTTGGCGTTAACCGTTAACCAGGAGATCCTGCGGTGAAGAATAGGTCGAACGACCCGGCGTGCGGCTGTCCCGGCCGCGTGAAGGCGCCGATGACCCGGCGAGAGCTGCTGAAGACCAGCGCGAACGGCTTCGGAATGCTGGCGCTCTCCGCGCTGATGGCCGATCCGAGCTACGCCGGGCTGGTGCAGAAGCAGGGCCCGCACCACGCCCCCAAGGCGAAGAACGTCATCTTCCTCTTCATGGACGGCGGCGTCTCCCACGTCGACTCGTTCGACCCGAAGCCGAAGCTGACCGAGATGCACGGCAAGGCGGTCGGAAAGGTCGATAACCCCACCGCCGGCGGCGCCCGCAAGTGGCTGAAGTGCCCGTGGGAGTTCAAGCAGTACGGCCAGTCCGGGATGCCGATCAGCAGCCTCTTCCCGCACGCCGCCACCATCGCGGACGAGCTGGCGGTGATCCGCTCCATGAAGGCGGAGTTCCCGCTCCACTCCCGCGGCAACCTGCTCCTGCACACCGGCCGCAACACCGGCGGTCTGCCGAGCTTCGGCTCCTGGGTCACCTACGGCCTCGGCTCCGAGAACAAGAACCTGCCCGGCTTCGTGGTGCTCAACTTCAACATGGTGCCGGCGGGCGGCCTGGAGAACTTCTCCAGCGGCTTCCTTCCCGCCACGCACCAGGCGACGATGCTGAACGCCACCGGCACCCCGCTGGACAACCTGGTCCCGGCGGACAAGATCGCCCGGGTGCAGCGGATGAAGCTCGACCTGCTCGGGGCGCAGGACCAGGAGTTCTCGCGCAACCTGGGCGGCATGGAGCCGGTCGAGTCGGCGATCGAGAACTACGAGCTCGCCTACCGGATGCAGTCGCTCGTGCCGGACGTGCTCGACCTGAGCAAGGAGAGCGAAGAGACGAAGAAGAGCTATGGTCTCGACGCCGAGAACAAGCACAAGCGCGAGTACGGCATGCAGTGCCTGCGGGCGCGGCGGCTGATCGAGTCCGGCGTCCGCTTCGTGGAGGTCTGCTGCCCGCAGCTCTACGGCGCCACCGGCACCTGGGACCAGCACGGCGAGCTGAAGAAGGGCCACGAGACGAACGCGATGGTCACCGACCAGGCGGTCACCGCCCTGATCAAGGACCTGAAGCAGCGCGGCATGCTGGACGACACGCTGATCCTCTGGGCGGGCGAGTTCGGCCGCACCCCGCACTCCGCGGGCGACGACGGCCGCGACCACCATCCGGAAGGCTTCACCGTCTGGCTGGCAGGCGGCGGCGTGAAGGGCGGCACGATCTACGGCGCCACCGACGAGCTCGGCATGCACTCCGTGGAGAACGTCTGCACCTTCCACGACCTGCACGCGACGATGCTCCACCTGATCGGCCTGGACCACGAGCGGCTCACCTACCGCTTCGGCGGCCGCGACTTCCGCCTCACCGACGTCCACGGCCGCGTGATCAAAGAGATCATCGCCTAGCCGGCGCAGCCTCGCGGGGCGGCAGTCACCCGCCGCCCCCGACACCCCATCCCCTGGACCAAATCCCCTACACCCTGGAAGAAGAGAATGAGCGAGAAGCAGACTGCCGTGGCGATCGTGACCGGCGCCGCCCGCGGGATCGGTAAGGCGACGGCGGAGTACTTCGCCGCCGAGGGAAAGGCGGTCGTGATCGCCGACCTCGACCAGCAGACCGCGGAAGCCGTGGCGCACGAGCTCCGCGAGCAGGGTCGCCAGGCGATCGCCGTCAAGGTCGACGTCGCCAACCGGGAGAGCGTCGGCGCGATGGTCGAGACGGTGCTCTCCCAGCTCGGCCGCATCGACATCCTGGTGAACAACGCCGGCATCGCCGGCCGCGCCGCCCCGCTGAGCGACGTCACCGACGCGGAGTGGGACACGATGATGGCGGTCGACCTGAAGAGCGTCTACCTCTGCTGCCAGGCGGTGCTGCCGCACATGCTGCAGCGCGGCTCCGGCGCCATCGTGAACGTCGCCTCCATCGCCGGCAAGGAAGGGAACCCGAACATGGTCCCCTATTCCACCGCCAAGGCGGGCGTGATCGGCCTGACGAAGGCGCTGGCGAAAGAAGTAGCGGCGAAGGGCGTCCGCGTCAATGCGGTGGCGCCCGCGGTGATCGAGACCGAGATCCTGCAGCAGCTCACGCCCGCGCAGGTGGAGTACATGAAGTCGCGCGTCCCGATGGGCCGCTTCGGCGCGCCGCAGGAAGTCGCCGCCGTAATCGGCTTCCTCGCCTCGGACGGCTCGAGCTTCGTCACCGCCCAGTGCTACGACGTCAGCGGCGGCCGCGCCACCTACTAAGCAGCGGCGGCGAGACCGGCCGGAGCCGGCTGAGCGCAGAGTCGTGAAATGGGAGCCACCTTGCCCTCTGGGTGCGGCGGCTCCCATTTTTGCTGTCTCTTCTACTCCGAACCGGTTGCTGCCCGTCGTCTCCGGGCGTCATCAGGCCAACCCTGAGCGTGGAAGCCGGGCGGAAGGCGTCAGCCAATCAGCCTGGCGGCCGGCTTCTGCACCCACTCGTGATAGGCGTCGGAGACGCGCGCCTCGGTCGCGTCGCCCGGGTGGATCAGCACACGGTAGCGGAAGCGCAGCGTCTCACCCTTCTTCTGGTGGTAGGGAGTTTTCTCGCTGGCCCCAAAGGCGGCGTTCGCGAACGGGTTGGTGCCGACGAGCCCGTAGTCGCGCGCGTGCCAGCGGCACGGGTGGTTCAGGTTGCCCGGGTGGTCCATCATCGCGATGCCGACCACCTTGCCCTGCACGGGGCCGCTGTAGTCGAGCCACTGCGCGCGCTTGCCCCAGACCTGCTTCTCGCCCACGCCCCGCTCGCTGTTCATCATCTTCCCGCCTTCGCCCCCCTTGATGGTGTGGAAGACGCGGAAGGCGAGGATGCCGCCCTCCTTCGTGTCGCCGTACTCCACGTCGCCGTGGGAGGCGATCAGGTGGACTTCGTAGTCGAGCAGGCGGCGGTCCGGGCCGACGTTGTAGACGCGGATCGCACGCCGCTCGTCGAGGACTGGCTTGCCGTCGTGGGAGGTCCAGACCGAGGAGGCGACAAAGCCGCCGTAGGCGGTACCGCCGGATTTGCGAGTGAACTTCTGGTGGCGCGTCCAGCCGTGCTTGCCGGCCGCCTCGCTCCAGTTGTCGACGCCGTTCACCTCGTCGTAGGCGGTCCAAAACGAGCGGTGGTGCGGGTGGTCCTGGTCCTTCGCCTGCTTCTCCTCGGCCACGTCGATCATCGGAAAATCGCGCGTGACGCGTCGCCGCTCGGGGCCGAACACCGGGTGGAAGAACGGCCGCGCGTGCTGCGGATCGAAGTTGTAGGTGGTGAAGAGGCCGTCCGGCAGGTAGATGCTCAGCGCGTGCGGGCCCTCTTCCTTCAGCTCCACCCGGCCCTTCTCCTGCGCCGCGGCCAGCCGGAAGCGCCGGCTCTCCCCGGCTTCCAGGCCGGAGACGAGGACCACGAGCCGGTCGCCGTCCAGCTGCGCCGGCAGCCGCAGGCCGCCCCCCTCTTCCCGCAGCTCGAGCGGCCCGTCCGGGAGCGGCTCGGAGCACTGGGCGAGCTCTACCTCTACGGGCGCGGGGCCGTGGCAGTCCAGGTCGGCGGAAATCTCGATGAGCGGCATTTGCAAGTCCCTCCGCCGGCCCGTTTTACGCCGCCCCGGTGAAAACCTCTCTCAGATAGCGCAGGCTCTCCCGGGCGATCGTCTCCGGGTCGGGCGAGTAGTCGAACACCTCTACGGAGACATACCCGCCAAAGCCGGTCTCCCGCAGCGCAGCGGCGATCGGGCGGAAGTCGGTCTCGCCGAACCCGGGTCCGCGCCGGTTCGCGTCGTTCGCGTGGACGTGCTCCACCAGCGCGGCGAGCTCCCGGATGATCTCCGCGGGCGAGCGGTCTTCCGCGGACATCGACTTCACGTCGAGCATCAGTCGGAAATTCGGGTGGTCCAGCTCGTGCACCATCCGCGCCGCTTCCGCCGCGGTGAGGATGAAGTCCGCCTCCGGCTGCGGCAGCGACTCCTGGCAGAGCGTCACCCCGCGCTCGGCCAGGGTCGGCAGCACCTGGCGGTACGAGTCCTGGGTCCGCTCCCACGCGCCCTGCAGGTCACCGTCCTCCAGCCGCCGCTGCATTGGCGAGCCGAAGATCATCACCGGCGCGCCGACGTCGCCGGCGAAGTCGACCAGCGCGCGGAGGTAGTCGACCGTCCGCCGCCGCAGCGCCTCGTCCTTCGAGTGGATGTGGAGCCCCTTCGGCGAGGCGAGCAGCCAGTGCAGCCCCACGATCTCCAGCCCCGCGTCGGCGGCGACGGTGCGGATCTCCCGCCGTCGCTCCGGAGAGACGGCGGTGACCGACTCGCCGAACGTAAACGGCGCGATCTCGATCCCGTCGTAACCGGTCTCGGCCACGAAGCGGCAGACCCGCTCCCACGGCCAGTCCCCGAAGGTCTCGTTACAGATGGCGAAGCGCTGCATGGGTCCTCTCTAGGGTCGATCTGATCAAACGGGTGCCTGCGGAACGCACCCCGCCGAATGACGCGAGGTGAGCGGCAGCCCTCGTCTCCCTACCCCAGTCATCCTGACCGGAGGGAAAGATCTACGTCACTCCGCTCCCCGCGAGCACGATCAGCCCCCGCGTTCGGGAGTGCCCCGCCACGCCGCGTCCTCGTCACCCGGACGCGTGCTCCGAACCAGGACGGCTGCCGAGATTCTTCCCTGCGGTCACAATGACGAGCTCGCGCGATAGACGCTCCTGGCGAACGGACAGCCCGCGGCGACGCGTTTCGGTCACCAGCGCACTCCCGCTCCTCGCTGCGGACTACGTGTTCGGCAGGCGGCGAGCGGGAGTACGAGTAGGAGTGGCCGTGCTCGGAGGGCGCACCGCGGCCCACGCCAGCCCTACCCGCTACCCCCTAAACGCTACCCGCTACCGCTACGCAACAGCGGCCTGGATCTTCCGCACGGCGGCGGCGATGTCGTCCATGTCGCTCCGCTCCGCGAGCAGGAGGCTCTGGCCCAGCCAGACCGCCTCGCTGCTGGCCTGCTCCACCTGGGGCAGGTGGACGGCGCCGTAGTCGATCCGCGCGGGGAACGGGTGGGTCTCCGTGTCGATCTTGAAAGCGGGGCTGCGGTAGAGCGGAGAGTAGCCCGGGCTGCACGGCACGCCTTCGGCGCGGAGCGCCTCCAGGAAGGCGTCGCGGGTCATGCCGCCGAGCTGGGCCGGGTCGATCCGGAAGATGAAAAGGTGGTAGGCGTGGTTGGTGATCCGCGGGTCGCGGCGCAGCGGCCGGATCCCGGGGACCTGCGCCAGCTGCTCCGCCAGGTAGAGCGCGTTCTCGTTGCGGCGCCGGGTCTGCTCTTCCAGGCGCCGGGCCTGGGAGAGCAGAAGGGCGGCCTGGAGCTCGGTCATCCGGAAGTTGCCGGAGAGCATCCGGTGCTCGTACCAGCCGCCTTCGCGGACGCGCCCGCAGTTGGAGAGCGACCAGGCCCGCTCGAACGTCTCCTCGTCGTTCGTCACGACGATCCCGCCCTCGCCGGCGTTCAGGTTCTTGCTCGCCTGGAAGCTGAAAGTCCCGGCATTGCCGATGGCGCCGACCCGGCGCCCGTTCCACTCCGCCAGGTGGGCCTGGGCGGCGTCTTCGATGAGGGCCAGGTTATGGCGGCGCGCGATCTCGGAGAGCGCGTCGAGGTCGGCGGGACAGCCCGCCACGTGGACCGCCACGATGGCGCGGGTCCGCTCCGTGATCGCCGCCTCGGCGGCGGCAGGATCGAGGTTCAGGGTGTCCGGCTCGATGTCGGCGAAGATCGGCACCGCGTTGACCTGCACGATCGAGGAGGCGGTGGCGATGAAGGTGTAGGGGGTGGTGATCACCTCGTCGCCCGCGCGCACGCCTGCCGCGCGCATGGCGATCTCCAGCGCGTGGGTGCCGTTGGTGCACGGGACCGCGTACTGCGCCTGCTGGAGCGCGGAGAAGTACTCGGCGAGCTCGCGGTTCTTCGGCCCATTGAACCACTTGCCGCTGCGCATCACCGCCTCGACGGCCTGGACGTCGGTCTCGTCCCACACCGGCCAGGCGGGCCACGGCCGGGTGCGGAGCGGGGTGCCGCCCTGTACCGCCAGTTGCTCCGGAGCTGTGACTGCCATGCTAATCCCCCGCGGCGCATTCCGGCGCCAGGTCAACCCTTCTTACACCTTCCCCGAGCGCGATACCTTCCGAGTACGAGCACTCCTACGCCTACTCGTAATCCTACTCCGCCTCGAAGGCGCTCCGGAACGGCAGCGTCGTGCAGCGCGGGCCGCGAGGCATTTAAATACCTCGCTGGACGGCCTACGGCCACGCGTCCTCCGGACGCCCCTGCTGCGGCACACGGCTCCTCTCGTCGAAACGCGAGCCGTTACCCGACCTATCAGCGCGCTGAGACGTGCGTCGCGTCTCCGGAGCCGCGTCTCCCGCTCCGAACCGCGCCCACTCTCCCACTCAGTCTTCGCCGCGCTCCCGGAGGAGCGCCTCGCGGGCGGCTTCTTGCTCCGCGACCTTCTTGCTCCCGCCGCGGCCGACTCCGAGGACGCGGTCGCCGACCATCGCCTCGCTCAAGAAGACGCGGTTGTGCGCGGGCCCGCTCTCCGCAGAGGTGCGGTAGACCGGCGTCACACGCTGCCGCTCCTGCCAGAGCTCCTGCAGGCGGCTCTTGTAGTCCCGCACCTCGTCCGGGTCGACCCGGCGCACCAGCTCCCGCAGGACGAAGTGGCGCGCCGCCTCCAGCCCCTGAGCCAGGTAGAGAGCGCCGAGCACCGCTTCGAAAAGATCGGAGAGGGTGCTCGGCCGCTCGCGCACTCCCGCGGCGTCGTCGGCCGGCGCCACCGCCAACAGCGCTCCCAGCTCCAGCGCCTCCGCGGCGCGCGCCAGGGAGGGCTCCGCCACGTAGGTGATCTTCATCTTGGTGAGCCGGCCCTCCCGCTCGTCCGGATAGGCGTGGTAGAGGTGCTCGCTCACCACCAGCGCGAGGACGGCGTCGCCCAGCAGCTCCAGCCGCTCGTTATCGCCGTGCGGCGCCTCCTCGGAGAGGCCGCGGTGGGTGAAGGCCTGCGCCAGCAGCTCCTCGTGCTCCGGCCCGAATCCCAGCGGGGCGCCGAACGACCGGAGACTCTCTCGCCATTCCGGACGGTTCCAGGGGTACTCGGCGTGCGGGTCGCTCATCAAGGGTACGGGGTGGGACATGGGTTAGCGCTTGGCGTAGGCCTTCGGCCGCTCGGCTCGCAGCAGGAGGTAGCTGATCACCTGGTAGCCGACCAGCAGGCCGATCATCACGCTCACCAGCCACCAGTCGAGGACCGCCACCCGGTTGAGCGGCCAGAAGCGGACCTCCGCCCGGCCGATGATGCGGTCGCGGTCGAGCGGCCCCCAGTGGTGGCCGTCTTCGCTGTTGTTCCGGTTGTCGCCGAGCACCAGGTACTCGTTCTCCCGCAGCTTCAGCGGCTCCATCCGGTACTGCGGCGGCTCCTTGAGGTACGGCTCTTCCAGCGCGCGGCCGTTCACCACCACGTGGCCGGGCCGGTACTCCAGCTCGGAGCCCTTGACCACCACCAGGCGCGGCTCCCCGTCGATGGTGTAGACCGTGGCGCCGAGACGGGGGTCGCCGCCGTACTCCCGCAGGTTGCGGAGCTCCGTAATGGTCCCGCCCGCGTCGTCTGCCGGGAGCTCCAGGTTGCCGTCCACTACCACGCCGGCGCCGGTCAGCACCGGGGAGCTGTCGGCGAGGACCACCCGCAGCGGGCCCCGGATCTGCGGAGAGGTGATCTCCGCGCGGGTGCCGGTAACGCGCATCCGGATCTCGTCCTGGTCCCCCAGGTGGAGCCCCGGCACCGGCGCGTTTCGGGTCGCCTCCTCGCGAGTCCACGCTCCCTCCGTGGTGAGCGTCAGTACGGGGCGGTCGTCGACCAGGAGCTGCGGCGGCACCACCTTCACCGTGTCGCCCGGCGTGCCGATGACGCGCTTGATGAAGTCCTTCTCCTCCGGCGACGCCTCCGGGGGCGCCTTGAAGACGATGATGTGCCCGCGCTCGGGGTCGAAGAACCGGTACACGAGCTTGTTCACGAGGAGCCGGTCGCCGACCGGGTGCTCCGGCGGTCCGTGGAGGGTCGGCTCCATGGAGCCGGAAGGGATGTAGAACGCCTGGAACAGGAACGGCCGGATGACGAGGAAGACCACCACCACCACGGAGAGAACGACCTGCACGTTCTCCACGATCCAGACGGAGAGACTGTCTCTCGCGGGCCCGGGAATCCGCACCAGCGCCAGAAGCAGGGCCATCACGCCGACGGCGATCAGCACGTTCTTGGCGCCCAGGTTTGCGAGGTAATCCATCTAGGAGTTGGGGGGAGACGGAGGGGTTAGCGACTCAGGAAGCGCTGCGTCAGATTATAGACCACCAGCAGCCCCGCCACCGCCAGCACGAGCCACCATTTGAACAGGGTGGCCCGGTGCATCGGCCAGAACAGGATCTCCGCCCGGCCGATGATGCGGTCTCGCTTGAGCGGGCCCCAGCTATGGCTGTCGTTGCTGTTGTTCCGGTTGTCGCCCATCATGAAATACTCGTCATTGCCGAGCTTCCGGGGCGCCATGGTGTATTCCGGGGCTTCCTTGAGGTAGGGCTCCGGCAGCGGCTCGCCGTCGATCCGGACGTGCGGCTCGCGGACTTCGAGCTTCTTACCCTTCGCCACGAGCAGGCGCGGCTCGCCGTCGATGGTAAAGGTCCAGCCTTCCAGGCCGTCTTCTCCGCCGTAGGGAGAGAGGCTCGGCTCGGCGAGGATCCGGCCGCCGGCATCGCGCAGCAGCGTCTTACCGTTCACCGTCACCTGGTACCGCGTCTGCCGCACGTCCAGCTTCGGCGCGGCGAAGACGGTGAGCGGCTCCGTGTAGCTGGAGAGCTCCACCACCGCGCGGCTCCCCTTCACGCGCACCGATCCCTCGCCCTCTTCCGCGATCACGCCGTTCGGCTCCGTACTGAGCTTCACCACCGT
Organism: Armatimonadota bacterium; assembly: GCA_046292385.1. Classification (GTDB taxonomy): domain Bacteria; phylum Armatimonadota; class SYMT01; order SYMT01; family SYMT01; genus JBKBRF01. Next base: position 269,298 of record JBKBRF010000002.1, read on the forward strand.
GCGGCCGTCGACCACCATCTCCCGGCCCACCACTTCGATCGTCTCGCCCGGGAGGCCGATCACCCGCTTGATGAACTCCTTCTCCTCCACGGACGCCTCCGCCGGAGCCCGGAAGACGGCGATATCGTAGCGGCTCGGATCGGTGACGCGATAGATCAGCTTGTTCACCAGCAGCCGGTCGCCGGTCGCCTTTCCGGCCATGATCGGGTTCGGACGCAAGTCGTCCGCCTGCGCGCCGCCTAGGGTGCTGCCGTTCATGTCGGCATCCGGCGGGCCCATCAGGGTCGGCTCCATGGAGCCGGAGGGGATGTAGAACGCCTGGAACAGGAACGGCCGGATGAGGAGGAAGACCACCACCACCACGGAGAGAACGACCTGCAGGTTTTCGACCCACCAGCTCCCGGAGCGGTCCGAAGGCCGCGTCGTGAGACGCGCCACGGAGAGCAGCAGCGCCATCACCCCCACCGCCAGCAAGACCTTGGCGGTGGTGAGATTCGCCAGCCACTCCGTTACCTGCGAGAACCAATCCCAGAACTGCATCGAATACTCCACTTTTTAGGGTCTAGGGTCTAGGGTTTAGGGGGTAGGGTGTAGGGCTGGCGATCGGCCTATTTGCCATTCGGGAACCACAGCCCTGACCCGTTTGAAAAACCTAGGCATTTGAAAGCAGAACCTGTTTGCGGAAGGCGCAGCGCCAGCCGGACGAGCTACACCCTACCCCCTAGACCCTAGACCCTGGCGAAGCCCAATCAGCGACTCGCCGCCAGCGCCTGGTCGGACTTCCTCTTCAGCTCCAGGGCGGCGGCGCGCGGCTCCATTTTACCACTCACCACGGCTCGTGCAGAGTCCTCGAGCAAGCTGCGGACTTCCTGCCAGCCAATCACGTTCGGCTCCGGGCGGGCGACCGGCAGCGTGTGCCAGATCGTGAGCGCCCGCGGGTTATCCCGGTAGAACTCCCGCATCTCCGGCAGCTCCACGGCGGAGCGCCGGATCGGCAGGTAGCCGGTCTCCCGCGCCCACCGGGCGGTGACCGGCGGCGAGACGAAATACTTCACAAACTTCCAGGCCTCCCGCTCCTGCTCCGGCGAGCCCCGGAAGAGGCAGACGTTCGGCCCATACATCACGGTAGCCGGCTCCGCCGCCTGCGCGTGCGGCAGCAGCGCCACGTCCCACCGGAACCGGTCCCCCACCTGCTCCTCCATGAAGCTGCGCATGGAGCTGGTCTCCGTGGCGAACGCGCAGCGCTGCGCCAGGAAGAGCGATCCCACGTCGTCCGCGGGCGCTTCCAGCAGCGTGCCCGCCTGCCGCATCCGCTGCAGCATCGCCAGCGTCTCCACCATCGGCGGCTCGTCGAAGCGGGTCCGCTGCCCGTCTTCCGTGAGCGGGTGCCCGCCGCGGGAGAAGAGCATGCCGTCCAGCGTCGACGCATCCGCGGTGAAGCCGTAAGCGGGCGCGCCGAGCTGCCGCGAGATCGCCGCCGCCTGCCGCTCCAGCTCCTCCCAGGTGACCGGCGGACGCGAAAAGCCGGCCTTCTCCAGCAGCTCCTGGTTGTAATAGAGCACCAGCGTGCTCTTGGTGAACGGGAACGAGAGCAGCTTCCCCTCGAACTCGGGATACCGGTTCGATTGTAGATACGGCTCGGGGATGTCCGACAGTTCACTTTCGCTGAAACCGATCTCCGGATCGGCGATCAGGTCGTCGAGCGGGCGGACCACGCCGCTGCGCATGTACTCCGTCACGTGCGCCTCGTAGGCCATCGTCATGGCGGGGAGACGCTTCGCCTGGACTGCCGCGCGCGCCTTCTGGAGGAGGTCGTTGTAGCCGGACTGGAACACCGGCACGATCTCCACGCCCGGGTTCTCCCGGGAGTACTCCTCCGCGATGCGCCTGAGCGCCGCTTCCTGCTCGTCGCGGCGCGTGTGCCACAGCTCCAGCCGCAGCCTGCCGGCCGCAGAGCCGTTGGCGGCGCCCCCGGCGCCGGTGCAGCCGGCGCCGGCGCAGAGCAGGAGCAGCCCCACCACGGCACGGCGCGTGAGGCGTGTGAGGCGCACAGCAGACGGGACCGGAACGCTCATGCGAGACTCCTCTTCCCCGGGCTCAACCCTTGATCCCGGCGGTGACGCCCTCGATGAAGGTGCGCTGCGCCAGCAAGAACAGGAGCAGGACCGGCAGCATCGCCAGGGTCGACGCCGCCATCAACAGGTGCGGGCGCATCGCCTGGTCGGCCAGGAACACCTGCAGCCCTACCTCAATGGGACGGATCGCTTCCGTCTGGGTTACCAGCAGCGGCCAGAGCAGCGCGTTCCAGCTCCCCAGGAAGGCGAAGAGACCGGCCGTAGCCAGCGCGGGCCTCACCAGCGGCGCCGCCACGCTCCAGAGGAACCGGAGGTGCCCGCAGCCGTCGAGCTGGGCCGCCTCCAGGTAGTCGCGCGGCAGCGAGCGCAGCGACTGCGTCACCAGGAACACCGCGAAGACACTGGCGCCCCACGGCACGATCATCGCCCAGTAGGTATCGTACCATCCGAGCTGACTCACCGTCACAAAGTTGGGAATCAGCACCACCTCGAACGGGATCATCAGGGTGGCCAGGTAGAGACCGAAGAGCAGCCGGCGGCCGGGAAACTCCAGCAGCGCGAACGCGTAGGCGGCGGGAAGTGAGGTGGCGACCACCGAGGCGAGCACCGACCCCGCCACCAGCAGCGTGTTCCCGAAGTAGCGCGCGAACGGCGCCGCCTGCCACGCCTCCGGAAAGTTCCCCCACCGCGGGCTCTCCGGGAAGAGCTGGGGCGGGTACGCCAGCGCCTCCGCGGGAGACTTGAGCGCCGTCAGCAGCATCCAGACGAACGGAAACGCCACCAGCAGCGCCAGGCCGGCGAGCACCGCGTGCGCGGCGACGGAGCCGATTAGCTTCCTCGCGCGCATCACTGGTAGTGGACCCGCCGGCCCAGCACCCGGAACTGGAGCAGGGTGAGCGCCAGGATGATCAGGAAGAGCAGCAGCGCCACCGCGGAGGCGTAGCCTAGACCGAGCCGCGCCTGGTTCTGGTAGGCACTCAGGAAGATATACAGGGTGATGTTCTGGGTGGTGCCGTCCGGTCCGCCCCGGTGGTCCGGCGACAGGACGTAGAGCTGCGTGAAGTTCTGGAACGCGCGGATGGTAAGGATCACCATCAGCATAAAGAGTGTGGGGGTGATGAGCGGCAGGCGCACCGAGCGCATCAAGCGCCAGCCGCGTGCGCCGTCGAGCCGGGCCGCCTCGAGCACGCCCTCCGGCAGGGCCCCCAGGGCCGCGAGCAGGATCACCACCGCGAAGCCGAGGTTGTGCCAGACGGTGACCGCCATGATGCAGACGAGCGCCAGGCTGGGGCCGGCGGCCCACTTCGGCAGGCCGAGTCCCAGCGCCTCCGCCGCAAGCCGGAAGACACCCTGCTCCTCCCGCAGCCATTCCGGACGCGCCCCGAAGAGGCCGGCGGCGGCGGTCGCCAGCCCGAACTGCGGGTTCAGCAGCCAGAGCCAGACCGCCGCGGCGGCGACGGGCGAGACGACGTAGGGCGTGAAGAAGAGCAGCCGGTAGAAGGCGAGCCCGCGCAGGCGGCGCTGGAGCAGCTCTGCCAGCAAGTAGGCGAGCGCCAGGGTAGTCGGCACCGTGCCGAGCACGAACCAGAGGGTGACGCCGAGAGAGCTCCAGAGCTCCGGCTCGCGGAAGAGCGCCTGCCGGTAGTTCTCCAGCCCCACGAACGGCCCGGGCGCCAGCTTCCACTCCTGCAGGCTGAGCTGCGCGGCGCGGAAGAGCGGCAGAAAGCCGAAGGCGCCGACGATGACGAGGCTCGGCAGCAGGAACAACAGCGCCACCGGCGCGTCCCGCCACTTCTTTCCGAATCGGGCAGGGGTAGGCTTGCTTGCCTGCTCTGGCGGTGCGGGGGGAGCCATCGGTTGTTGTATTTTAGCATTCCGGCAGCCCGAACGCTCGATTGGTTGTGAAAGCGTTGGGTTGCTCGGTAGTCCGTGCCGATAATCCCGAATGATCAGCCGTGCGCCGGCTCCTGCCGGACTCCCCCTCGCATCCGGTCGCCTGGACCGCGGGCTCCCACCCCGCGGACTCTTTTTATGCAGACTACCGCGCTCGTCCGTATCAGCTCTCCTGGACCGACCTCCCACGCCCACCTTCGCGCCCTGCGGGAGGCGACGCGGTGGGCAAGCCGGCAGCCCGGCTTTCGCGGCTGGCAGACGTTCCGCGCCATGGATCCCTCCGGGGCGATCCTGGCGCTCATCGACTGGGACTCCGGCACCTCCCTGGAGAGAGCGGCGGCCGATCCCTGGCTGCAGGATATCCGGAACCGGATCGCGCGGAACGGCTCCGTGGTGAGCCCGGTCGAGGTGCTGCCGCAGGTCTTCGACCGCCGGATCAGCCCCGGCGACGCAGCGGCGACGCTGATCCGCGTGAGCCGCACCGTCCGGCCGCAGCGAGCGAGCCTGCGGGATCGAGAGTTCGCGCTCCAGGCGCTGGCCGCTCCGGGAAGCGTGGCGACCCGCGGCGCGCAGGACGCGACCGCCGGAGTGAGCGTGTGCCGGCTCGACTTCGAGCTGGAGGATGGCCTGTGGCACTTCCTCGAGTCGCCGCTGCGGATGCGGTGGTCCGGCGCGGCACAGGGCGAAGAAGAGGAGACCTGGGCGATCAACCTCCCCCGGTTCGAAGAGCTGCCGCTGCGACCCCGGCCCGGGCTCACCCCCGTGACGCCGCTCGCGATGCAGCTTTCGGTCGACGAGCGGTCTCACCGGGCCCGGGTGCGGCTCGAAGGCCGGATCGATCTCCGCGGCTCGGAGCACTGTGAAAAGGTGTGCCGCTCGCTGCTGGAGGGCGGCTGCCGCACTCTAGAGCTCGACCTCTCGGAGCTCCAGGGGATCTCCGCGGAGGCGCTGGCGATGCTCACCCGGACTGCCCGCTACCTGAAGCAGCACGGCGGCGAGTTCATTGTTATCGACAACGCGACCCGCGTCCGACGCGTGGCCCGCACCAAGCACCTCGAAGCGTCGCTCGGTTAAGTCGCGCCGGCAGAGAACGTGGGAATCTCCGCGTTTGGACAGGATTCCGGCGCGGCGGGTAAACTAAGTTCGTCTCTTACGGAAGGCGAGCGGACGATGATGACCCGGCGGAACCGAAGTGCCATCTTCCTGATGTGCGGAGCCCTGGTACTGGGCTCCGTGGCTCCCGCCCTGGCGGGGAAGGGCGGCGGGGGCGGCCGTGGCGGCGGCGGAGGCGGCGGCCGCTCCGGCGGCGGTCTTCGGAACCCGTTCCAGCGCCGGGGGCAGCCCAATCCGCCGCGCACCGGGCGTCCCCACCACCGGCCTGGAGACGGAGGCGGGAACCGGGGCGGGGGTCGTGGACGCGACCGCCACCACCATCACCCGGGCCGCCGGTTCTATCGCTGGTCGCCCTGGTCGCTCGGCCTCTTCGGCGGCTACGGCGGCCTGGGGCTCGGCTTCGGCTACTACCGGAGTCCGTTCTACGACCCGTTCTACAGCCCGTACTACTACTCCGGCATGGACCGGGAGTCGCGGGAGGATGAGGTCGGCTCCGGCAACGTGATCGTGAACGTGAAGCCGAGCAACGCCTCGGTCTACGTGGACGGCCTGCTCTACAGCAGCAAGGGCAAGACGCGGTTCAACCTGCCGGTCGGCACCTGGAAGCTGGAGCTCCGCGCTCCCGGCTATCTGCCGCAGACGATCGAGCTCCGCGTCGAACAGGGCGTGGAGTACAAGATCGAGCGGAAGCTGGAGAAGGAGCCGGCACTGGAGCAGCCGCGCCGGAAGGAACGCGTCTAGTCGGCTTCCGGTGCCGCCAGGATGGCAGCGGGTCAGGGCGGGGCGTTACGCCCCACGCTGGGACCGGGGAGCGTCAGCTGCTCGGCTCTCCCCACCCGCCGCCGCCGGGGGTCTCGATCGAGAGGCGGTCGCCAGGGGCGAGGGAAACCTCCGCCTTGCCGGGCAGGTCTCTCCACTTGCCGTCCCGGCAGACCCGGTTCCGCCCGCGGCTGCCCGGACCTCCCCCCTGCAGGCCGTAAGGAGCCCGGTCGCGCCGCTCCCCAATGAGCACGGCCCGTGCGGATCCGGTCGCCTCCAGCTCTCGCACCACCCCGTCCCCACCGCGGTGCCGCCCCTCCCCACCGGAGCCCTCACGCAAGGCGTAGCGCCGGACGCGCAGCGGGTAGTGGTACTCCAGCGCTTCCGCCGGGGTGTTGCGGGTGTTGCTCATGTGGCAGTGGATCCCGGAGACGGCGTCGCGGCCCGGACCGGCGCCCGCGCCGCCGCCGAGCGTCTCGTAATAGGCCCACGGCTCCCCGTGTCGCGGATCGATCCCGCCGAGCGTCAGGTTGTTCATGGTGCCCTGGCTCGCCGCCGGCAGGCGGTCCGGGAATGCCTGCGCCAGCGCGCCCAGGACGACGTCGGTGATCCGCTGGCTGGTCTCCACGTTGCCGGCGGCGACGGAGGCGGGAGGGCGGGGATTGACGAGCGATCCTTCCGGGGCGACGATCCGGATCGGCTCCAGCGCCCCCTGGTTCAGCTCGACGTGGCGCGGGAGCAGGCAGATCAGGGAGTAGTAGACGGCGGAGCAGGTGACGGCGAACGGCGCGTTGACTGACCCCGGCTGCTGCGCCGCGGTCCCGGTGAAGTCGACCACCACACCCCGGCCGGAGCGCTCCACGGATACCCGGACCGGAAGCGGTCCGCTCCCCCGGCCGTCGTCGTCCAGCACGTCTTCGAACCGCAGGGTCCCGGCGGGTAACCCGGCAATCACGCGCTCCACGGCGCGAGCGGTGCGCCGGCGGGCCGCCGCCGCGCGGGCGCGCAGCTGGGCGGCGCCGTAGCGCTCCAGCAGCTCTCCGAAGCGCCGAAGGCCGGTCTCGTTGGCGGCGAGCTGAGCGTCGAAATCGCCGCGGCGCTCCCGAGGCGTGCGAACGTTCCGGCAGATCAGCTCGAGCAGCTCTTCATTGAGACGGCCGCGCTCCAGCAGCCGGAGGGGCGGGATGATCACGCCTTCCTGGTAGATCTCCGTGGTGGCGGAGAGGGAGCCGGGGCTGGCCCCTCCCACGTCGGCGTGGTGCGCGCGGTTTGCCACGAAGCCGACCAGGCGGCGGGAGGCGGTGAAGACGGGGGAGACGAGGCTGATATCCGGGAGATGCGTGCCGCCGACGAACGGATCGTTGCAGATCACGGCGTCGCCGGGTCGCCACCGGAATCGCGGCACCAGGTGAGCCATCAGGATGGGGAAGGCGCCGAGGTGCACCGGGATGTGCTCCGCCTGCGCCAGGAGGCGACCGGCGGCGTCGAAGATGGCGCAGGAGTGATCGCGGCGCTCCTTGATGTTGGGCGAGAAGGCGGTCCGCTCCAGCGTGACCCCCATCTCCTCCGCGATGGAGGCGAACAGGTGGCGGAAGACTTCGTCGGCGACGGGATCGGCGGGCATCAGTCTGAAGGGCTAAGCGGCGAGGGCCCCGGGCGGATCACTCCGCCGGGGCCCTCGACTCCTCTTTCGACGGAACGGCGCAGCCTAGAGGAGGAAGCTGACGCCGACCAGGAAGGCCGCGAGGCCGAGCCAGGACGGGATTTTGATGCCGGAGCGATCCCGTCGCTCCCGCACTTCCGCCTTGGCATAGCCATACGGCACCGGCTCTCCGGCCTGGTCCGCCACCGCCTTCACGGCGTTGGGGTCGGGGGCAGGCGCCGGGGCTACGGTCTCGCCGGGAGCAGCGGGGGCAGCCGGCGGCTGCGCGACCGCTTCACCGGCCGGGGCCGCGGTCTTCACATCGGCGTCGCGCCCGTTCTCTACCGCCGCCGCACGCTCCGGAGCAGCCTGGCGCCGCTCGCGCGGGGTGCGCCGACCGCCGCGTCGCCGAGAATCCTCGTCGGTGGCGGCAGGCGGGGGCGGAGTAACGAGCTGAATGCCGAGCGCCGGGTAGAGCCGATGGGCGGCGTCGGTGACGGCGCGGTCGATCACCAGCGTCTGGGCTACCCCTTCGGTGCCCTGAGCGGCGCCGGAGACGACACCGGCGCGGATCACGTCGGCAGTGGTGCTATTGACGAGCTGTGCGTCGATCGTCACCTCCGCGCGGTTGGCCGCGGCATCGATGTTCGGCTCGATCGTGCCGATGAGGACCGCCTGAATCCCCAGCCGGTGCGCGATGAGGCGCGCCTTCTCCGGATCGATCTCACCGGAGGCGGAGTAGAGATCCTGCAGATGCGCCGGCTCCAGCACCCCCTGGTTGCGGCCGCGCACGACGAGCGCCGAGCGAGGATGATAGGTCTGCACCTCGTAAGCCGGGGTGGCCAGGAGCGCCGCCTTGACCGCCGCCGTGGCGCGGGCGGCGAGCTGCCGCTGCTCCGTGGTGAGCGTGGTCGATTCTTCCGGCGGGGCGCCCTGCACGGTCACGCGGTGCTGCAGAGCGCCTTCCGGCGCCGGCTCCGGAGCCGCATCGCTCGGGAAGCCGAAGGGGAACACCATCACGGAGATGGGCTGCCCCGGAACGATGGGCGTCGGCGGAAGGTAGGTGCCGACGGGCCCCGCGGGACCACCGCCGAGGCCGCCGAAGGGGCTGCCCGGAGCGGGCGCGGGGGCGGCGGGGGTGCCGCCCGCAGGCGGGGACAGCGGTCCCTCTGAAGGCGGCTGCTGCGCGCGGCCGGCCGTCGGTGCGAAGAGCACCGCTCCGATTGCGCCGGACAGCAACCACCGATGCGCGATCCTCATTGTGAGTCTCCTGGGGAGTTTTCGGATGCCGGCGGCTGTCCGCGATCGAACGGCCGCCGGCACCCGGGATTTATTGTTGATTGAAGTTCACGCCCGGACCCTCTGGCTGAGGCCAGCGGATCCGCCGCTCCGTGTTGGCATAGATCCAGACGCCGCGGCCGGGCTGCAGGATCGAATCCGCTCCCAGCTGCTTGTACTCACGGCGGACGAAGTCCCACTCGTACAGGCTCGGCCGGATGTCTCCGTTTCGCACCGCCTCCGCATAGCTGCGGAAGCCGGTCGGAGAGAGGATCTGCAGATCCGCCACCCGCACCGCGTACGGGCTGGGGTTGCCGATTTGGTTCCAGCCGCGCCGGATCGTCGTCAGGGTATTCTGCGTCGTACCCACTTGCAGCGGGGTTGCGCCCTGGAGATCGACGAACTGCGTCGGGAGACCGTTCATCCGAACCCAGTAGGACTGTCCGGGCACGATCTCGTTCACCGTCTCATACTGGTTGATGAGCGGGTTGTAGCGAAATGCCTGGAAGCTGGTCCGGGGCAGGTTGAACGCGCTCGTCACGCTGTTCTGTCCGCCGTTGAACGTGAACGGGAACGTGAGCATCCGATACTGCGTGTCGAACTGGTAGCGCCGGCCCTGCGGCACGTTGATCTTACGGACCGCTCGGGCGGAGTCGCCGAACTCGTTCGAGAAGTCGACACTCAGCTCCAGCAAGCCGGAGACGATGCCGTTCGGCCGCACCTCCCACTGCGCGCGCCGGTTGCCGGTCCCGTCACCGTTCTCCAGGCCGTTCACGAAGCCAATATCCTGGGCCGGAGACTGCTCGGGATCAACCAGCTCGAGGCCGGTCGGCAGGTTCAGAAACGCGACGGCATTGTAGATCGGGCGCGCATCGAGGTTGTAGACGTCCGCGGAGACGGTGTCGGAGACCAGGTGGACGTCGCCGCCGTTCACCGGCAGGCCGAAGTCGGTCTGGAGACCGCCGACGTAACCTTCGCCCTCGAGCTCGCCGTCGGGCTTGGACTGGTAGAACAGGCTCATGCCGTGGTCCACCACTCCGATTCCCGCGTAGGTGACGAAGCTCTTGGTCTGGTTGGTGCTGATCAACTCCGGCTCGAAGTACATCAGAGTACCGATATCGGAGATGTCGAGCCGCTGCGCCGGCCGCGTGGGCCAGTCGTACTGCGCATTCGCGATCGCCCACGGGAAGATGTCGAGCATGTTCCCGAAGATCACCTTGCTGGGGGTGGTGGCGTCGTTACCCCGCAAAATGCCCTTGGCGACGAAGATCGGGTCATCGCGAAGGTCGAGCACCAGGTAGTCGTTGGGGATCTGGGCACCGCGGAGCTCCGTCTCAAACCGAATGCGCTGGCGCGTATCCGGAATGAAGACCGAGCTGTCCGAGATGCTGGTCGACGGCAGGGGGTTCGGGTTGCTCCGGCGGCCGCCGGCGTTGTCCGTGTAGGGCGCGATGATCAGCCGGGCGCCGACGCGGCGGCTGGAGCCGAGGTTGCGAACCGCTACCTCCACCCGCACCATGTCCCGGGCGAACTGCACGATCTGGTTCACTTCCAGGTTGATGCCGCTGGCCGAGGGGCCGCCCGATGGGAAGGTGTAGGGCGTCCAGAAACCGGGTGCGTTGCCTTCGATCGGCGGCAGCGGGATCACCGGCGGGAAGTAGACCTGGTCGCCGTCCTCAGGGAACTGATAGTCCGTGAATCCGTTTGCCGAGGCGGGGTCCTGGACGTGCAGCGTCAGGTGATTCGCGTACATCCGCTCTTCACCCGAGTTACCAATGCGCTGGTTGGGCCGCAGCCCGTTCAGAACCATGCTGCCCCACGGCCAGACGAGGTTATTGTCGTTGTCTACAGCGAAGGCGAGGTCATCGCGCTCGTCTTCGAGGTTCCCCTGGTTGGTCCAGAGCTGGAAACGCGAGATGTCGTCTCCGGAGTGGTACATGAAGAGGACAACGTACGGATTGACGAGTGGGGGAAAGGAGTCGTCCCACCAATCCGGGTTGTTGCCGCCTCCCTGGGCCCGGGCGCTCTGCGCCAGCGGCACGAGCGCTACCAGCGCCAGGGCCGCCGCGGCAAAGACGCGGCCTAGCTTTCGTCGCCTGGGACTCATTCAAGCATCTCCAATACCGGAAGCTCCGCTGCGGAGGGAGCTGGAGGGCGAGCCTCCGGGGGGAGACCCTCCGCAGCGAGTTGTGTGCGGGTGATGGTGTGGATCAGGCGCCCTTCGCTACCACAGAGAGGCGCTGCACGCCGCTTTGTGCCGGCGTGAGCTCGACGGACCCTTTGCGCGTCAGCTTGTGAAGCTTCGAGCTACCGGGGACCTTCAGATAGGCTTCCGTGTGGGCGGGGAACGCATCCCACGTCAGTTTGACGGGGGTACCGGGCTCAGAAGTTTCCACCTCTACCGTCCACGACTGGGTCTTTTTGCTGCGGTCCCGCAGGTCCCAGGCGTAGTGGCCGCTGTGCGCTCCCCAGTCGCGGTTCGCGATCCGGATGTTCGCGGGCGCCAGGGCGGGGGGGGGCGTCTCCACGTCTTCGGGTCCGAAGCCGTTACGAGCCCTGGCGGCCGCCCCCACCTTAACCTCGCCGGCGACGGCGCCGTCCGCGACCAGCTGGAGGTCGGCGGACCAGCCGCGGCCGAGGTTGGAGGCCATGGTCTCGACCTTACCGGTGGAGCTCGTCCGACTGGCGGACGGGACCCGCGGCACGATCAGCTCGAGATCCTGGAAGCTCAGGAGCCACTGGCTCTCCCAGTCGATCAGCTCCGCGGTCTCGTAGCGCTGGAACTGGTAGCGCCCTTCGAGGTAGCGCCACAGCATCGGGCGCATCCAGCCGCGCTCGGCCGCCTCGGCGACGGAGAGCACCTCGTTGCCGCGGCGCACGCTGACCGCTTTCCAGGAGACCCGGAACGGATACGGGTTACCGAGCATATTCCAGCCGCGGCGCACCGGGATCACGTAGAAGCCGGCCCGTTCCGACTCGCCGAGAAGCTGCGTCTGGGTGGTGTTCACCACGCGCGCCCAGTAACCAATGCCGATCGGCGGCCGGGCGACGCCGGCGCTATCGGTGGTGAGCGACGCTTCCGGATCCTGCGGAGAGCCGACGATGTCCCAGATCGCGTAGCGGTTGCGCACCGGCAGCCAGCGGGCCAGCCGCACCAGGTTGCCGCCGAACAGGAACGCCAGGCTGTCGGAGCCTTCCGTCAGCTCGTACGGGACGCTGAACATCTTCAGGCCCGGATACTCGATGTGCGGCCGCACCTGGAAGGTGAAGGATCGGGCAGGGATACGTCCCTCCGCGGGCCCTTCGAAGCTGCGGATGGCGCCGTCCAGGACCGGGTGCTCGATCTGGAGATCCAGGGAGTTGACGCCGATCTGGTAGGCGGTCTCCGCCTCCGGGCGGTAGAGAATGGTCCCCGCCCCCGCATCCAGGATTTCGGCGTCGAAGATCTCTTCGCCGTTCTGGATGATTACGAAGTCGTCTTCGGTCAGATCTCCGGGCGCCGGGCGCACGATGCGCGCGCGGAACGGCTCGCCGAAGCTGGCGGTGATCTCGTTCGGCTCGGGCGAAGTGATGTCGGCCCACTGGGTGACGCGCTTCAGCGCGGCATCGGCGCTGACCACGCCGAACCCGTACTGCTTGGTGAAACGCCCGAACGGATTGCGGGCGGTTCCGGTCAGCACGCTGCGGAGAAAGTCGACGCGGTCGCTGGGCACCGCCGTCGGGTCTTCGTCGAGCGCCTCGACCGCTCCCTGGGAAATCAGCGTCGCCAGCAATCCACTCACATAGCCGGCGGAAAGGCTCGTCCCTTCGGCGTAGGCATAGCCGGGGCCTGCCGGGTTGAAGATGTTGCCGGAGGAGGTGTCGGCGACGAGCACCCGGTTGTTCGGATTGAGGAACGTGGGATCGTTGCCTCCCGGCGCCATCAGGTCGAGCTCCGGCCCACCGTTGGAGTAGTAGGCGCGCTCTCCGTTTCGGCCGACCGCACCCACCACGATGACGGGGCTGTCCAGGCTGCCGGGGAAGCTCACCGCCGGATCATCAAAGCTCGGGCTGCCGGGGATCCGATCGTTTCCTGCCGCGGTAACTACGACGACTCCGTCGTTGTACACCTCGTTGATCGCGGCGGCGACCTGCGCGTCCGGGGTCGGGAGCGTGAAGCTCAGGTTGATGATGTCGGCGCCCTGGTCGCGGCTGTAGTAGATCGCGTCTACCACGGCGCTGGCGACGAAGACCGGCACCGGAACGTTGTTCACGACTACGAAGTCGCCCACGTTGCACGGCAGGAGCGTGACCGCCTCCCAGGGGAGGCTGGCAATACCGGTGCCGTTGTTGTTGACGGCGGCGATGCAGCTCGCCACCTGAGTGCCGTGGCCATACAGCAGGGAGACGCCGCTGTCCCCGTCGTAGGGCTCGTCAGCCACGAAGTCGTAGGCGTTGGCGGTGTCGAATACCGGTTGGAGATCCGGGTGATCCAGATCGGGTCCGAAGTCGACCAGCCCCACGAGCACGTCTTTGCGGGGGCCGTCTACGAAGCGCTCGCCGACGGTGATCCCCCAGACGTTGCGCGCTCCGAGCTGGCTCAGCGCCCACTGCTCGTTTAGGGCCGGGTCGTTCGGCTCCACTACCGGTAGGGCGGCGGGACGGAAATAGTGGTTGGGCGACGCGATCTGAACGCCGGGCGTCTGCCGCAGCACGGCGACTGCGTGCTCCAGCGAGGTGCGCACGCCGGAGAGCACGTGCGTGTTCGGCGCGTGGCGAAGCGTCTTCTTTACGGTGAGTCCATGCGCCTGAGCGATGGAGCTGATGGATGCGTTCGGAACGAGCCGAACGATGACTTCCCCCGCTGCGGCGAGGGGAATGGCACTCTCCGGCACGGGAGGGTGCTGCGCCTGCCGGGAGGCCGGCGCGGCGGCGCGCCCTCCGCTCTGCGCCTGGGCACCGATGGAGGTGCAGGCGAGGGTGGCGGCGCCAAGGAGAGCTAGCGAAGATAGATATTTAGTGTAAGAGATAGACATCCACCAACTCCTGGTCTAAACGGCGGCGGTGGGGAGCCGAGGGGGAGAAGGGGTACCCGCCGCCCCGGGGTGCGGGGCGGCGGGACAGCGGGGAGAGGGAGCAACTACTTCGGCCGGATCCCTCCGCGCTCCAGACGAAGCTTCCCGTCGCGGTCCTTGCCGCCGCGATCGTTCTTCTTCTGATTCTGCGGGCGCGCGCTGGGCGGTCCGGGAGGACCACTCTCCGGTCGCACCTGAACGGCGGGTCCGAACATGGCGCCGAACGGCTTCGGCTGGGTCCGGTCGCCGGAGTTCCGGGCGCCGACGGTGATAAAGATCGGCTCCCGAGCCCGGTTCGCCAGGCCGCTGATGTTGATCGTGCGGCTGACGGACATGGGACCGCCCTGATCGGAGGGCACCACGCGGAACGGACCGAACGTGCGGCGGCTTCCGCGACCGAAGTTCGGGTTGCGGCTCGCCCAGATCACGTAGGTGTCCGCCCCGGGCGTCTGCTGCCAGGTTACGTCGACAGCGCGCGGATCGACCTCCTGGTTCGCTACCACCGGCTCGCCGTCAATCGCGATTACGTTCGGCGGCACGATAGCGGTCACCCAGGGAGTCGACTCGGAGAGCGGAGACATGATCTCGTCGCCCACGACAGGATCGGTGGGCAGATCTGAGTCGTCGTCTTCCCAGTTGTTCTGGTAGACGAAGGCGGTCGCCACTTGGTAGCGATAGGAGACGCCCGGGACGATGCCCGGGACCGCGGGGAACGTGGTGCGGCTGCCCGCGTCGCTTCCTGGCTGCCCGTCATAGGCGACGACGTCCCTCGTGGCTTCGGTATCGATGAAGCAGCGAGTGGAATCTGCGTCCACGCCGCCGACTACCTCGAAGGCACCCGTGGAGCTCAGGCGCCAGATGACGTAGCCGAGCACGTGGCTGCTGCTGAGCGACTTGGGGCGCTCCCAGCAGGTCCGGATCCGGGCGCCGGGGACGCCGAGGTCGGGCTGGAAGTTGAAGGCCGTGGAATCGTGCGGGCGGGTAGCGTTCTCACCGCCGCGTCCGCCGAGGGCCAGGAGACCGAGAAGCAGAAGGCCTCCTGCCGCAAGCTTCACGGCGTTGTTGCCCAGGATGCCGCGGCCCCGGCTGCTGCTCCGTTCGACGGCGGGCTCGTCGACGTCCACCACCACGGGCGGGGGAGTCTGGGGAGCATTCTGGGAGAGCACCAGGTCGGCATCCGCCGGCGCCCGCAGGTTTACGAAGCCGGCGTCCCGCTGCACCTTCGCCACGCGGGCGGGGCCGTCCGCTTCCGCGGCGCCCGGACGGGCGGCGGCGGGAAGCGGCGCCTCGGCGCTGGAGCGAAGCTGCGCGCGGGTCATCGGGAAGTCGGCGAAGTTGAAGATCGCCCGCACCCGATCTTCCGGCTGCACGCCCTGAATGTTCTGGATGATCCGCCCGCGGCTCAGGTCGGCGTCGACCTGGGTGACGCGCACCCGGGCGACCGGCTGGCGCAGCCGGGTGACGATCATCTCCATTCCGGGGCGCACGCCCTGGCGGGCGCCGATATTCATCAGCACCTCGAGGTCACCCTCTTCCACGTTCCGAACGGTGGTGTTGAGCACCGTACCGGACGGCAGGCGGAAGCGGTCCATGAACTCGCGCGCCTGGTAAGCGGCTTTGCCGATCGCTTCTTCCAGGAGGATGTCGGCGTTACCGGAGAAGCCCATCCGGGCCGTGCTGCGTCCGCGGCCGATGGCGCCGCTGATCGGCACGCCGGTAGCGATGTCTTCCACGATCACGCGGACGGTCGCTTCCGCGTACGGGGTGGTGCCGTCCACCACGCGGGCTTCGGTAACGGTGCCGTAGAGCACCGCGGTGGCGTCCACGCCGCGAGCGATCGCCACCCGGTCGGGGCGATCGAAAGGAGGCTCCAGTCCGAGATCCTGGATCTGTCGCTGAACAAGCGATTCCGGAACCACCTCCCAGTTGGGGGATTCGGCGAGCTGCAGCGACACTTGCGCCGCGGCCGTCTTGCCCAGCAGCGCCCCGCCCACCGTCGTGCTGTTGTTGAAGTCCAGCACGTAGATGAGGGGGGTGGTCTGCTGCGCCTGCACGGGGGTGGCGGCGACGCCGAAATACGGCGCCACCATCAGCCCGGCCAGCACCCGGGCGAACCAGGTTCGCCGGATGCTACAGCGGAAGTACTTCACGGACGGATCCTCCTTCGCGATCAGCACGCGTGATGGCCGCGGGGAAGCGGAGCTCCTTACAGGAGCCGCGTACGCGCGGGCCGAGTTTCATTCTGTTTCGGTTGTGCGGCGAGCGCACGGTGCCCTGGCGTACGGCTGCTGGGGCGGCGGCGGCCGGGGTTGCGGCTGCCGGAGAGCGAAGCCGCGGCCGTGGCCGCCGCACCCGGGAAGGTGCGGCGGACGGCGGTCGCGGTAGTGGAACGGGATCGGACGGCTGCCGCCGCCGGGGAGCCCGGCAGCGGAGAGTCGACCTGCGGGAGACGCGCCGTGCGGTTGCCGGTGAGGCCCGCGTCGGCCATACCGTTGGCCGGCGGCACGATCAGGGTGACCGCCTGGAACGCCCGCATGAAGTAGCCGGCAAACGGCTCCATGTAGTCGGACAGGTAGTACCGGTCCGAGTAGCCCCAGAGGCCGTTCTGGATGATGCCGTCGTCATACGCCTGCTGCATCGTCCGGATCGTGCCGTCCGGAGACATCACCTTCACGCGAAGCCACTCGACGCGGCGCTCCCGCACGCTGCCGATCATGTTCCAACCCGGCCGGACGGAGATATTCACGTCTTCGTCCGGATCCGCCTGCGCGCCGCTGTTGGTGAAGGCGGTCGGGCGAGCGAAGCGGACGAACATCGCCCGTCCGAGGCGGAACTCGGCCGCGTCGCGATCCGGGTAGATCGCGTAGCGCCGGGAGTCGGGGAGCCAGTAGGCCGAGCGGAACTGGTTGCTCGGGATGCCCATCACCGAGGCCGCATCCTGGCCGCGGAAGTCATCAGGCAGCGAGACGAGGTGGAGTCCGGCGCCGAAGACGTGTCGGGGATCGAGCACGAAGTTCTGCGTCTGGCTCTGCTGCGGATTCACGGTGATCGTGCGGGTCAGCGGCTTCCAGCCAGGCTTGCTGACGCGGAGGACGAAGGTCCCGAACCGATCCGTGAAGACCTCGTAGTTCACGACCGGGTTGCCGCTGCCGGTGTCGTTCGACTGGGCGGTGGCCACCGCGGGGCCGCCGTTCTGCGGCAGCACCTCGACGGTCACGCCGCCGATGAACGCCCCGTCGACGCTGCTCCGGATCGTGCCGCTGATGCGGGACGGCGGAACGCGCTGCAGGAGGATCGTCGGCGCGGTGACGTTGTTCTCGACGAACACCTGGGTCCCGCCCGGCTGGTAGCCGAAGGCGGTGGCCTGGATGTCGTACAGCCCGCCCGCGAGCTGCGCGGTGGTGTAGCGGCCGTTCTGGTCCGTGCTGACGGTAGCCACCACGTTGCCGCCGGGGTTGGCGGTGACGGTCACCGTCGCGTTGGCGATGAAGTCGCCGGGCGTATTGTCCGGCTTCAGCTCGCGCACAATACCGGTGATCGTGCCGGGCAGCGGCACCAGGTCGAAGTCCAGGCGGGTCGCCTGGCCTCCGGTGACGGTGAACGATTGCGTCACCGCCTGGTAGCGCGGATCGTTGACCCGCACTTCGTAGGTGCCCTCCGGCAGATGCTCGTCCTGCTGGTTCGTGCCGCCGACGGTGTAGTTCATCTGGCCGCCGTCCGGCGCGCCGACGCTCGCCGCGAGGGACGGCGCGCTCTCGGCGATCTTCATGCTGCCGAACGGCGAGCTCGCCGGAGTCCAGAACTCCACCACCACTCCGCTGCGCAGCGCGCCGTCGATGGTGCGGCGGGTGAGGCCGAAGACCTGCCCGCGCGCGGCCCGGATCAGGACGATGTCGTCCAGGGTGGTGTCGCCGGCGACGAAGACGCCGCTGATCGTCCGCTCCGTGTGGCCGAACTTGCGCACGGTCACGGTATAAACGTCGCTCGGGATCGTCGGCGTGGCGTAGGTGCCGTCGGCGCCGGTGAGGACCGTGACGATCGCCACGCCCGGCTGCAGGCGCTCTGAGGTCACCACCACGGTAGCGCCTTCGAGCGGCCGGATCTGACCGTTGCCCGGATCCTCCAGCACGCGTCCACTCAGCTTGCCGTCCTTACCTTCCAGGAGAAGGACCGGGGCGGTAATAGGCGGGTCGCCCGTCACGTCCACGTTGACCTGCGCGTCTTTGAAGCGCGGGTGGTTGCGGAGCGCGATGGTGAACTCACCTTCCTGCGCGTCGGCGAACTTGTAGTTGTGGCGCACCGGCACGTCGAGGCCGGGGGCGAACACGTTGGTGTTCAGCCCCACCGCGAGCTGGCTGGACCGCCGCAGGAGCTGCAGGGTGACCGGGACTTCCAGATCGCGCGTCTGCAGCTCGACGTTGTCGATCTTGCGCAGCGCGCGGCCGTAGATGTCGACCCGCTCCGCGGCAGCGAGGAGGATCTCCACGCTGCTCTGCTGCGGGATGTTCACCTGGGCCACGCCTTCCTGGCGGCCGAACTTGAACGCGGTCACCTGGTTGGGGCCCGCGGGCACGTTCTGCGCCACGTCGGCGTTCGGATCGTCGGCGGAGAAGAGCACTTCACCGTCGGCGCCGGTCGTGCCGGTCAGGCCGGCGATGACCGCCCCGTTCGGGTCGAGGATCGTCACCTCGGCGCCTTCCACGGGGTTCCCCTTCGTTCCGTCGGGCTTGGCTTCGAACACCTTGACGGTGAGCGGACCGGACTGGCCCTCGATCTGGAAGTCGACGTTGGGCGTAGCCTGGGCCGGGTTCACCACTTCGGTGCGCGTCGGGCGGGTGCCGTTGATGAAGCCGAACCGTTCCGGCAGCGGATCCTCAATGGTCACCTCGTAGGTGCCCACCGGAGCGCTGGGAATGTTGTAAGTGCCGTCGGCGACCGTGGTGGCGCGGAATTCGCGCTGGCCAGTGTAGAGCGGCGAGGCCTGGAGCGTGGCCAGGAT
This sequence comes from Armatimonadota bacterium, assembly GCA_046292385.1. Classification (GTDB taxonomy): domain Bacteria; phylum Armatimonadota; class SYMT01; order SYMT01; family SYMT01; genus JBKBRF01. The sequence goes on from JBKBRF010000002.1 coordinate 288,111, forward strand.
CTTCACGTCCGGCACCGGGCGGTTGAACTGGTCCGTCACCTTACCGGAGATGGAGCCGGGCGCCGCCGGGGTGAGGAAGACGTCTTCCGATACCTGGTCGAGACCGTGCGCGCCATTACCGGTCGACTTCTGGAAGGCGAGGAAACCGGGATTCTCTACCGTAATGTTCCAGCCGCCCACCGGGAGACCGCGGATGGCGTAGGTGCCGTCCGCCCGGGTGAAGGCACTGCCGACGATGGTGTTGCCTCGCATCGCCTTGACGAAGGCTCCGGCAATCGGCGCTCCGCCGCTCAGGTTTCGCACCTGGCCCACCAGGTCCACGCTGAACATCCAGCAGAACATGGCGTGGCTGACCTTCTGCCGGTAGTTCATGCTGACGAGCGCACCGTCCTCGTCCGGAGCCGAATAGCGGCGCCCGAAGCTGGCGAGGCTGAACGACATGAACACCGTCTTGGACCGGCTTCCTGCGTCGTCCCGTGCGACCATGCGTTGGGGCGCGATCTCTTCCCAGCCGGCGCGCGCCTGAATGGCGTCCTGGGTCCGGAACGGCGTGCTGTCGGTGGCCGTGTGCGAATCGTGGCTGAATCCGTTGAAGAACGGGTTAGGAACCGTGGCGTACCAGCTCGTGGGCGTACCCAGAATCGCGGGTTGATAGATGCCCGTCCACCACGGGGGCCCGACGCCGGGACGGAAGTTCTGATCCGCAGCGTCCATGATGATCGCCTGGGCCAGCGGTCCGCCCAGGTTGAACGCCTGGAAGTTGCCGTACGTCTCGTCCGCAAGGAAGTTGACGCCGAGTACGTCCTGGACGAACTGCTGCTGTACCTGACCGTTGACGGTAAGCGCCCATACAATATCCCCACCCGCGATCACGAGGCGTCCACCGCGATTGCGATACTTGGTGATCTCCTGCTGAGTCGCCTGGTCGAGAATGCTGCCGGAGCCCATGAAGATGTCGCCGGTGTAGGGCGAATTCCACACGATGGCCCGGCGGGGCACCGGCTGCTGCTCCGTCACGCTGCCCGTGATGGTACGAGGCTGCTCGTCGAAGGTCGGCAGATAGGAGTTGAAGACGGTTTCCGGCACCGCGCCCTTGGCAAGCACACGCCAGAAGTCGTAGGTGTAAATCGACAGATAGCCGCGGTTTTCGACCCCGCCCACGTACTGGATGCGCCGATAGGGGGTAGCGGCGCCCGCCAGGAAGGGGTGTACCTGGTTCGTAACCTCGAACGCCGTCGCGCCAGGATCCGCGATGTCGAACAGGTCGTACGGCGGCAGCGGATTGCCGTTCGCATCTACCTGCGTATGCCTTACCTCGCGGGTGTAGTAGGTCAGGTCGCGGTCGATTACTTCGGACTCGGTGCCATACCGGAACTCGGCGAACGGGCGGAAGGCGCCCTTCAGCCCGCGCGGCCACTTTTGGCCAGGACCGTAGTCATCCACATAGAGCACCGGATTCGTGGAAACGAACGGTTGGGTGCTGAAGCCCCAGATGTTGTCGTAGATGATCCAGTTGTGCTTGAAGGTCGGGTTCTGCGGATTCTCGGCCTTGTCGTAGGCGATCAGGTCGACATAGTAGTCGCTCGGATCGTTCGGTGTGACCCACGAGGCGGAGAAGATGCCGTCGCCGGCAACCTGGTCCGGAGCGCGTCCGTCGTCTTCCAACTTCAGCCAGCGAGCATTGCCGTTCGCGTCGACTGGGGGCTGGTTGAATACGCCGGACCAGCGCACGGCGTCGTCGACGCCGGGATTGTAGCTGGCGTAGCGTGCACGGGAAAGGGCTACGAAGTCGTCCACCACCGGCTGGCGGAAGTACTGGTAGTCGCTTACTCCGACGCCGTCGTAGTCAGTTTCGAAGGCCTGGTGCAGCCAGTGAACGGGCGCATTGTTGTTGAACGTCGCCGGGTAAGTGTTGTTCAGCCGGGTGCGGGTCGGAGACGGGAAGCTGCCAACGCCGTACAGCTTGTGGTTGATCCCACGGGCGTCGGTGCTGGGGCCGTCCGGGTCCTTGATCTGGATCCAGACCGACTCTACCCCGTACTGGAGGTCCTTCACCTTGGCGTAGAAGTAGAACGTGTCCCCCGCGGTGCCGAGGCGCCGACCCGGATTCGGCAGCGGCGCGTTGGCGATATGGAGCGTTTCCCCCGTCTCGACGCCGGCATCGATGTAGGACGCCTTCTCGTCACCGATCGGGAAAAGGGTGGGCGGGGTGATGTCGGTCACCTCCGCGGCCCAGATGTCGGTGTCCCCCGCGGGAGCAACGAGCGGCGCCTGCAGATCGTTAACGTTGTTGTAGCGATTGCTCTGGAACGCGATGCGGTCGATCGGGTTCTGCGGCGGCAGACCGGCGGACCAGGTAGGGAACCGTTCGTCGGTCTGGTTCAGCGGCACGGCGCCCGCGTTGGTGTCCGGCGTGAAGAGCCGGATCGGCACGTTGAACGCGCTCTCCTGCTGACCGTTATTGAAGTAGATGTCGTAGGTGATGCCGCCGTTCCGGTTCTTGGACGCCCACGCTACCCAGCCGCTGAAGCCGGCGGAGCCGAGGTTGATCGCCGGCTCCACGTCGTCCGCCGTGCTGGTGGTCACCTGGAAGGCGGCGCCGGTAAGCGGGAGGATGTAGAAGAGGTTGTGGTCCGTAACTGCGGTGGGCGCAGCGAGGTTCACCTGGCCACCCGCCACGCCGGCGGAGTTGGCTGCGACAATGATGCGCGGGTTGGCGGCGGTGCTGTTCGGGTCCACAAACGGGTCGATGAACTCCACGCCGTTGGCGGGAGTGCCGTTGGTCACCTTGGTGACCACGCCGCTGATCAGATTGACCTTGTAGACGTTGCGGACGTCGTTCGCTACGCGCCGGTCCCGGGCCGCGAAATAGATGTGCCCATCGCCGGCCTCGAAGGTCGGCCGCTCCACGTTGACGATCTCGGCCGCCAGCGGGTTATTCAGCACGTTGATGCCGGTGTACTGGCGCCGCTGCCCGGTGAGGAAGTCGAGCACGAAGAGCTGGTACGGCTCGGCGAGCGAGGCCCGGCTCACGTAGGCCATCAGCGTCTGACCGAAGCTCAGGGCCGGGAAGAGCTGGCTGTTCGGTGCTTCATCCGGGTAGTTGGCATTTACGCCGGTGATGCGCTGGATGAAGGCGCCGTCGCTCGTCATCCGGTAGATGTGGTACGGAGCGTTCCCGGGAGGCGCGGTCTTGCCATGCTCGGCCACGGCGTCGATGTTGTTCGACGCGAAGAAGATGTACTGCTGGTCCCAGCTCCAGAACGGGTGCACTTCCTGCGACTTGGTGGAAGGGCCGACGAGCGGGGGACGGGGCAAGGTGGTGAGGTCGATGAACTGCGGCTGCGTCTCCGGCGGCTGCACGTTGGCGGGCCGAATCTTGCCCTCTAGCTCTGCCTGCTTGCTCGCCAACAGCGCATCGAACTCCTTCTGGGAGTAGCGCTGCAGCGGCAGGTTCGACAGCTCGTAGGAGCTCAGCGGCTTATCGCCGCGCCCCCGGACGGGTGCGGCGGGACCGCGCCCGCCCCTTCCCGCGGTCTGGGCGGCGGAGGCACAGATCAAGATGCCGGAAAAGAGGAGGGCAGCAATAAAGAGCGCAAGCGCGCGGCCCAGTTGGACAGAAGGACCCCGTTTCAATTAATGAACCTCCTCGCCCTTGGGGAATTAGGACGAACCGAGATAGTGCGGAGTAATGCGGCCGGCGCCTGGCGCCCGGGCACGTAAGCACGCGCGGGGGCGCCAGCACCGGGACCGGCGTCTAAGAACCTCGTTAAGTTACCGCTTAGGACGCGGGTCTCCTCCTCGGTTTTGCCTGAGCACCGTGGGAGATGGGACTTTTTTCGGTTGGCGGTCGCCGGGACGCTGGGGAGACAAGCTCCCGCAGGGCGCTCCAGACCTCCCGAACCTCGGCCTGGGTCTGTAAAAGAGGAACGTCGCCGCGAATTACATAGTCGGCGTGGGACAGCCGTTTAAAAAGTGGGATCTGGGACTTAATTCGGGCTTCTGCTTCGGCGGCGGACAGGCCTCGCTCGTGCGTTAGACGATCAAGCTGCGATGAATGTTGCGTGGATACGACCAGGATTCTGTCAACTTGCGCTGCCCAGCCGGCTTCCAGCAGGACTGCGGCTTCCACTACTACCAGTCGGCTGCGGGGAGGCCGCTTCTGCAGCTCTCGCAGCTTCCCCCGCAGGCGCTCCGCGATCCGCGGGTGGGTGATCCGGTTCAGCGCCGCCAGAGCGGTCCGGTCCCCGAACACCCGGGCGCCCAGGGCCTTGCGATCCAGCTCTCCCGCCGGAGTCAGGAATCCGGCCCCGAACTCCCGCACCACCTCCGCCAGTCCGGGCTCTCCCGGCGCCAGCACTTCGTGCCCCAGCCGGTCGGCGTCGAGCACCACCGCGCCGAGCTCCGCGAAGAGCGCCGCGATGGTGCTCTTGCCGCTCGCTATTCCTCCGGTCAACCCGGCGACTACCAGGGGAGGAAAGCGGAGCATCTTTCTACGCAGCCCAACCAAGCGTTAGATCTATAAAAAGGATGGACGTACCGGTCTGCCGGACGTCCATCCTCTCAAGCCGAGCCGCGCCGGGGCGCGACCTCCGAGCCGTGTGCGGGCTACTCTTCGGTCTCGTCGTCCTCGACGTCTTCCTGAGTGTCGACGTCGAGATCGTCGCCGTAGTCGCCCCGCTCCTCCATCGCCTGGCGGATGGAAAGGGTGAGGCGCCGCTCTTCCGGCCGGATCTCCACTATCTTCACCTCGACCTCGTCTCCGACCTCCACCACGTCCTCCGGTTTGTTGACCCGGCGGACAGAGAGCTCGTTGTTCGGCACGATGCCTTCGATGCCGCCCTCGAGCTGCACGAAGACTCCGAACGGAACGATGCGGGTGACGCTGCCGTTGACGATGTCGCCCGGCAGGAACTTCTCCTGGGCTTCCGTCCAGGGATCCGGCAGGATCTGGCGCAGACCCAGGGAGATGCGGTTCTGCTCCAGGTTGGTCTTGAGGACCATCACCTGGATCTCGTCCCCCACCTTCAGCACCTCGCTCGGATGCTTGATGCGGGTCCAGCTCATCTCGCTGATGTGGAGCAGGCCGTCCACGCCGCCGATGTCCACAAAGGCGCCGTAGTCGGTGATGCGGCGCACCACGCCCGGGCGCACCTGCCCCTCGGCGAGGGTGGCCAGGGTCTCCTGGCGCTGCGCTTCCCGCTCCTCTTCCGTCGCCAGCCGGTGCGAGAGCACCACCTTGCGGCGGTCGCGGTCGACTTCGATCACCTTCAGCGGCAGCTCGGTGCCGACATACTTCTCCAGGTTCCGCGCCTGGCCGGTGCCGACGTGAGACGCAGGCACGAAGCCGCGGATGCCGAGGTCGACCACCAGGCCGCCCTTCACGCGCTCGGTGACGCGCGCGTTCAGCTTCTCGCCCGCCTTCTGGGCCTCGATCACGCGGTCCCACGCCTTTTCGAAGTCGGCGCGCTTCTTGGAGAGGATGAGCTGGTCCGACTCGTCGTCGCCGCTGCTCAGGACGTACACGTCCACCTCACCGCCCACCTGCACGATCGACTCCGGCCGGCGGGCCGACTCGCGGGAGAGCTCGTTCGGCGGAATCAGCCCTTCGGACTTGGTGCCCACGTCCACGAGCACCCCTTCGCGGTCGATGTAGACCACGGTCCCGCGCACCACCTCGCCTTCCTGGAGGTTGCGCAGGGCATCGCCGAAGTCGATGGCGCGCGCGCGCTCGTTCTCCGTCGGCACGTCCCCGCCCTGAGCGAGAATGGTGCCGACCGGCGGCTTCTTGCGCCCGCGTCCGTCCGCTCCTTCGGCGGGAGGAACCTGTGAAGCGGAGGACTCCGCTTCCGTGACGGTCGCGGCTGCCGCCCCCTGCTCTTCGGTTCGCTCGTCGGTCATAAAGTACTGGTCTCCTTCTGGTGGATTTTGCCGGAGGGCCCCGATTCCCGGTCCTGGGATCGGCGGCGCACGCGGCAGCGCAGATTATAGCATACGGCGCGCGAGAAAAAGCTACCCTCTTCACTCTAAGGATGAATGATGAGGGATCCTAAAGGCTAAAGGCAGAAGGCTAAAGGATGAATCCGAGCCCTCCGTGGGCGGCGGCTCGCACTCCTTCTCGTTCTCCTTCTCTTTCTCAGAAGCGATGAGGCGGGAGCGGCAGGTGGACCCTCCGGCGCGGCCTAACCCCTCAAACCCTCCCCCGTTCGGGGACAAGCCTTCCCTGAGAAGGATCGAGGATGAGGCTCCGTGAGCAGGAGCCGCCGCCGTACTTCTCCAGGCCGCCGGTGACCTGGATGGTCATCGACAACTCTTACTCGGAGGGGCGGCGGAACCGGCGGGCAATCGGAACGGGAGTCGCCCGGCGCGGTTGAGCTCAAGTGGACGTGCCGGAGAGCGAAGGTCGCCAGCGAGCAGGAGCAGGAGTAGGAGCAAGAGCAGGACCTCCCGTTGACGGAGGGTCCGGATTTAGCCTTCTGCCTTTAGCCTTCCGTCGTCCCTTCGACGTCTCGCCAGTTGCAGCCGACCTTCACTTCCACGCGCAGCGGCACGCTCAGCTCGTAGGCTTGCTCCATCTCGCGGCAGACCAGGCGGGTCATCTCCGCTTCCTCTTCGGGGACGATCTCGAAGAGCAGCTCGTCGTGGACCTGCAGGATCATCCGGCTCCGCAGGCCGGCGGCGCGCATCGCGGCGTCGACGCGGATCATCGCGGCTTTGATGATGTCGGAGGCGGTCCCCTGCACCGGCGCGTTGACCGCTTCCCGCTCGGCGGAGAGGCGCTCGTTCCGGTTGCCGGCGTGGATTCCGGGAGCGTAGCGCTTGCGGCGGTAGGGGGGCAGCGTGGTGACGTACCCGAGCTTCCGGGCCTGCTGCAGCGTATCTTCGGTGTAGCCGAGCACGCCGGGGAACCGCTCGAAGTAGGCCTCGATCAGTCCCTTCGCCTCTGCCACGCCGATCCGGAGCTGGCGGGAGAGGCCGTATTCCTTCTGGCCGTAGAGCACCGCGAAGTTGACCGTCTTGGCGCTGCGGCGCTGGTCCGCGGTCACCTGCTCCAGCGGGACGCCGAAGACCCGGGAAGCGGTGGCGGAGTGGACGTCGCGGTTCTCCTGAAACGCGCGGACCAGCGCCTCGTCGCGGGAGATGTGCGCCATGATCCGCAGCTCGATCTGGCTGTAGTCGGCGGAGAGCAGCTTCATCCCGGGGGCCGGCACGAAGGCGGAGCGGATCTCGCGGCCGACCTCCGTCCGCACCGGGATGTTCTGCAGGTTCGGGTCGCTGCTGGAGAGCCGGCCGGTAGCGGCGACAGTCTGGTTCAGGTGCGTGTGGACGCGTCCGTCGCGAGGGTCGACGAGACTCCGCAGCGCGTCGGCGTAAGTCGACTTCAGCTTGGAGAGCTCCCGGTATTCCAGGATCAGCGCGGGCAGCGGGTGCGCGACGGCCAGGTCTTGCAGCACGTCGGAATCGGTGGAGTAGCCGGTCTTCGTCTTCTTGCCGGGGGGCAGGCCCTGCTCCTGGAACAGGATCTCCTGGAGCTGCTTGGGGGAGCCGAGGTTGAACGGGTGCCCCGCCAGCTCAAACGCCTGCACCTCCACCTCCTGGATGCGGCGCGCCAGCCGCTCCGAGAGGCCGCGCAGCGCCTCCGTGTCGACCGCCACCCCGAGCGCCTCCATGCGGACCAGGATCGGCACCAGCGGCAGCTCCAGCTCGTCGTAAACGGTGTCGAGGTCGTCCGCCTTCAAACGCGCGCACAGCGGCTCCCGAAGCGCCCAGACGGCCGCCGCCTCGTGCGCCGAGAGCGCCAGCTCCTCCCCGGCAGGCGCCCAGCCGAGGTGCTCCCGGGAGAGGTCGTCCAGCCGGTACGCGGCGCGGCCGGGGTTCAGCACGTAGGCCGCCAGCAGCGTATCGAAGCCAGGCGGCGACTGCGGGTATTCCCCGCCGCTGCCGGCGGCGAGCGCGTGCAGCTCCGCTTTCAGGTCGTGCGCCAGCAGCGCCACGGAGGGGTCTCGCAGCAGCTCCCGCAGCGGCTCCGGCACGCTCCAGCGCTCCACCTCCGCAAAGAGGTTGCCCTCCCCCGCCGGGGCGCCGCCCAGGAGCACCGTCTCCCCGCCCGCGCTGAGCGCCACGCCGCGCAGCACCGCCTTTCGCGAGTCGCCGCCGCCCCGGATCGTGCGCAGCGCCACGGCGCCGATCTCTCTCGCGCGCCGGCACCACTCCGCGATCTCCTCCGGCGCCTCCAGCACGCGCCAGCTCACGTCGGCTTCCCGGGCGGCGGCGACCGGCGCCGGCTCGGCGCTATCCGGCAGGCGGCGCGCGAGGGTGCGGAACTCCAGGTGCTCGAACAGCTCCCGCGCCTCCGGCGCGTCCGGGCCGGGGTAGGCCCACTCCTCCCACGGCGTCTCCAGCGGGAGGTCGGTCACCACCGTGGCAAGCTTCTTGTACAGGACCGCCTGCTCCCGCATGCGGCAGAGGTTCTCCCGCACCTTCCCCGCCTTCACCTCTTCCGCGTGCTCCAGCAGCCGTTCCAGGCTGCCGTAGGTCTGGAGCAGGGTGGCGGCGGTCTTGTCCCCGATGCCCGGCACGCCGGGGATGTTGTCCGAGGTGTCGCCCTTCAGCGCCTTGAAGTCGGGCAGCAGCTCCGGGCCGAGGCCGAACCGCTCCCGCACCGCCGCCTCGTCGTAGAGCTGCGCGTCGGTGATGCCGCGGCGGTTGACCAGCACCTTCACGTGCTCGTTCACGAGCTGCAGCGCGTCGAGGTCGCCGGTCACCACCAGCACCTCGTACCCCGCGTCGCGCCCCCGGCAGGTGAGGGTGCCGATCACGTCGTCCGCCTCGTAGCCGGTGTGCTGGACGATCGGAATCCGGAGCACTCCCGCCACGGCACGGGCGAGCGGCCCCTGCACCGCTAGGTCGTCCGGCGTGCGGGGACGGTTCGCCTTGTAATCGGCGAAATCGGTATGGCGGAAGGTGCGCCCGCCCTCGAAGGCGAGCAGCAGGATGTCCGGCTTCTCCTCCTCAATCAGCTTGAGGAGCATCGAGGCGAAGCCGTAGACCGCGTTGGTGGGGGTGCCGTCCGCCGTGGTGAGTGCGGGCAGGGCGAAGAACGCCCGGTACAGCAGGCTGCTGCCGTCGATCACCACCAGCTTCTTCTGCGCCACGGCTCCCTCGCTCTCTGCCGCGGCACCCCGGATTGCATGGCGCGGCCGGAGAATCTTACCGCGCCGACGCGCCCTCCGTCCCTGCCGGTGCCGCCGCGCCCACCGGCGGCGGCGCGGCGGTGAGGGAGCGCTTCAGCTCGTCGCTGCGGGTGCCGAGCCGGAGGCGCCATTCGGAGGCGGTGCGGCCGCCGGCCGGCTTCAGCTCCATGAGCTGGCCGTCGCGGAACGTCTCCGTCAGCTGGTAATCGCGCATGTAGGCGGCGTAGAGCGCCAGCGGCTCCAGCTCCGCGCGGGCGGCGGGGCTCCGCAGGCGCTCCTGGTCGAGCGCGTGGGCAAGGGTGGCGAGGCAGACCGCGTACTGGCCGCGGTACTCCGTGTTCAACACCCCTTCGGCGCCCTGCCAGCCGAGGTAGCCGAAGACCGCCCAGAAGCCGAGCTTCGAGAGCGCCACGTTCTTGATCGCGCTCAGCACCAGCCGGCCCTGGTTCTTCCGGACCGCCTGGCTGATGGTGGGCCAGAGGCCGCGGCGGACCTCCTCGAACTCCGCGCGGGCGAGATGATAGCCGTCCCGCATCGCCGGGTCGGTGCCCGGCGCGTCGAGCTTCAGCGCGGCGCCGAGGCGGAGCAGCCGCTGCTCCGCCTCATCGGTGGCGAGCGCGCGGAGCTGGAGGGAGGCGGCGACCGGCTCCGCGATCAGCTTCACGGCGTCCTCCCCGCCCACACCCGGGATGCCGTCCTGCAGTGCGCGGGTCACCGCCACCACGTGGGAGTGACCGGGCATGCCTTTCAGGCGCGCCGTGATTCCGTCGAGCGCGCCGGAGACGCCGGCCGGCAGTCCCAGTCCCGGGATCACCGCCGGAGGCGCCGGCTCCGCCGCTCCCGGCTTCGCCGGCCCGCCGCCGAGCCACTCGAGCTGCTTCACCAGGGAGTCCCAGGCGTTCGCCCGGGGATGCAGCGTGGAGCGGGTCGCCAGCTCCAGGAAGGCGTCGCGGTAGAGGTCGCGCCGCCGCTCCCGGCTGTGGAGCGTCAGCGGCCGCCACCCGTAGAGCCGGAACCGGTTCGCGGGCCGGTGCAGCGCCGCGGGCACCCGCACCGTCACCGCGGCGCCGCGACTGTCTTTGAACGAGACCGCGGGCGCCTCCGCCTCCGGAGACAGCGCGGCGGGAGCCGCCGGCGACTGCGCCTGGGCCGCCCCCGCGCCAAGCGCCAGCACGGCGCCGGCGAGCCAACTCAGCCGGGTGAAGATCGATGAACGCAGCATAGTTGAGAACCTTTAGGGTCTAGGGGATAGGGTCCAGGGTCTAGGGGTCCGGGCCTGCGGATGGGGTGCGGAGTGAACTCCGCGGTTGGCTCCGCCGGCAGTCAACTGCCGGCGATCTTACGCTGCATACCGGGTGAAAAAGGCGCCGCTCGCACGGCAACTCCCGCTCCCGCAGTACCTACATCCTATCCCCTATACCCTAGACCCTCTCCTATTCGTCGGACACCGCCTGCGGCAGCTTCAGGGCGGGGAGGGCTGCGCGCGCTCCGGCGGTGACGGTCACCTCTACCGGCTTCGGCTCCTGGGCCGACGGGGTGCCGAGCGGGTCGAGGCGGAAGACCTGTCGGACGCGATAGACTCCCGGGTCCACGTGGAGCAGCCGGCCTTCGCCGCGGGCGTCGGTCACCACGGAGACCCAGCGCCAGGGGCTCCAGCCAGCGCCGGTTTTGCGGGAGAGCGCCAGGGAGAGCTCTCCTTCCACCGGAGCGCCGCCGCGGTCGGTCACCTTCGCCACCACGCTGCCTCCCTTCTCCGCGTGGAACGGGTGGTCCGGCGAAAGCACGGGAACCGCGGAGCGGCCGGGCAGCGGAATATCGGTCACCTGGAACGGAATCCGGCGGTCCGGCTGCTCCTTGAGGAACAGCTCGTAGACCAGCCGCGCGGGCTTCGCCTCCACACCCTCGAAGCGGAAGAGCTGCTCCCGCTCCACCCGCGCGTCCTGGTCGGTGCTCAGCTTCACCTCGCGCTGCAGCGGGTCGCGGTAGACGCGGCCGTTCGCGTCGACGAGGTAGGGGATCACGCGGCGGCTGATGCCCCGGCCCGCCAGGTAGGCGCTGCGCGGCCACGACTGCCGCACCGTCGCGGTGTAGTCTTTCCCCTCGTCGTCCCTCCGCACCAGCTCCAGCGGCCCGAAGCGCTGCACCGCCATCCGCACGTCCCGCTGCTCCAGCATCCGGCTCCCTTCGGCGACGGCACCGTCGTCCGCGATCGGGAACTCAAACTTCAGGGGCGTGACCGTGCGGAAGAGCACCAGGCTCCCCTTCATGGAGCGGATCCGCGCGGCGCGGTCGTCCCGCGGGTGCAGCGGAAGCTGGTGCGTGTACTCGGTGAGCCGCACGCGCGGCCGGGAGGTGGTCCATCCCCCCTCGCCCGGGTCGGCGAGCAGGGAGCGGCGGAAGCTGTCCGAGACCTTCAGGTCCGCGGCGAGGCCGTGGATCGCCTCCATCCGCTCCTCGTCCGGGGCGGAGAGGCTCACGGCCAGCTCCAGGGTGCCGGAATCGACGGTCGGTCGCGGGGGAAAGACCTTCAACCGGTAATCGCCCACCGCCACTTCCCGCGCCGGCTGCTTTCCGGGGGGCACGGCAAAGAAGCCGCGGGTCTCGTCGTTGATGAAGTCGCACCCGTAGAGCTTCGACAGCTCCAGGAGCACGCGGGAGAGCGGCGCGTCCTTCAGGGAGACGTCGCGGCGCAGCGCCTCCGTCTCGTCCTCCACCGCCATCCGGAACCGGTAGCCGGTCTGCGGCTCGAGCTGCTCCAGCACCTGCTCCAGCGAGGCCTGCTTCGCCTCCACGGTGATCCCCTGCCCGTAAGCCCCCCGCGCGAGCGCAAGCGCCGCTGCGAGCAGCAGCGCCGGCAGCACCGCGCGGACGCCAGGCTTCAGCCTCGGGACAGTCATCTATCCCATCATACGGAATTCACGCCGCACGCGCCGCTCCCGGATCAGGGGCCAGGTTCCAGCAACTCCGAAACGCCCCGCCTGGAATGAGTTGGCGAGGACGCGCCGGAGAGCGAGGGTAGCCAGCGAGCAGGAGTCAAGAGTAAGAGCAGGGCCGCCGTGCACGGTAGGTTCGGTCTTTAGCCTTTTTCCTTTAGCCTTTAGCCTTCAGGAGCGCTCCCGCACGCTCGTACGCGTCCAGCGTGCCCTGGACCATGGCCGGCACGGTGAAGACCGAGGCCACGCGCTCCCGGGCGGCGCGGCCGAGCCGCTCGCGGAGGGCGGCATCACCGAGCAGGGTGTCGAGCGCGGCGGCCATGGCGGCGGGGTCGCGGACCGGCACGATCAGGCCGGTCTCGCCGTGCCGCAGGATCTCCGGGACGCCGCTCAGGCGGGTGCCGATCGCGGGGCGGCCGAGCAGACCCGCCTCCAGCAGCGCGCGAGGAAGCCCCTCTCCCTCGATCGAGGGCAGCGCCACCAGGTCGAGCGCCGAGTAATAAGGCAGGACGTCCGCCTGGAAGCCGGCGAAGATCAGGCGGTCGATCACGCGGAGCCGCTTTGCCTGGATTCGGAGCGCTTCTTCCTGGTTCCCCTCCCCCAGGAAGAGGAGCCGCGCGGAGGGGTGCCGGGCCGCAGCCTGCGCGAAGGCGTCGAGCAGCACGGCGTGCCCCTTCTTCGCGCTGAGGTGAGCGACCACCCCAACGAGGAGTGCGTCCGCCGGGAGGCCGAGCTTCACCCGCGCCTCGTCCCGGGTGCACGGCAGGTAGTACCGGTCCGGGTCGATGCCGCTGTAGACGACGTCGATCCGGGAGGCGTCGATCCGCTGGCGGACCAGGTGCTCTTTGACGGCATGCGAGATCGCGATGACGCGGGTGGCCGGCCGGTACCAGAAGGCGGTGTTCAGCGCCCGGACGTGCGCCACGGAGGGAAGACGGGCCAGCCGCCCCGCGAGTGCCGAGTGGAGCGCCGCGCTGCTCAGGTGGCCGTGGATCACCCCCGCGCCGATCTCCCGTGCCAGGCCGGCAACCCGGAGCGCGGCCGCCGGGTTCAGCTTCCCGGAGATCCCCAGCGGACGAGCGTCCAGCCCGGCCTCTCGCATCACCTGGAGCAGCGGGCTGCCCCGTTTGCAGCCCACGACTACCCGGTGACCGGCCCGCTGGAGGTGCTCGCAGAGGCTGGCCGTCGAGCGCTCGGCGCCGGCGATCTTGGAGGGGGTGATGAGCTGAAGAATCGTCATCCGCGGTTCGGAAGAGAAAGAGAATCATAGCGGAGAGTGCGGCGAGACGCCACTGCGTGCACGGGGGTGCGGGTCCCAGAAACGACAAAAGGGACCCGATCTGGTCGGGTCCCCTCCGGAATGCGCGGACTTCAGCCGCCTGCCTACCGGGTAACGGCGAAGAGGTCGCTCAGCATCTGCACCCGCTGCTCCGGGCAGAGATGCTGCGGCCGGAAGTCGTCGAGGTCCAGCAGCAGCCGGCCGCGCGCCTCGTAGTCCAGGTGGCGGTCGATCAGCCGGCACACTTCGGAGCCGCGCTTCACCTGTTCTTCCCAGTCCGGCACGACGCGGAGCGGAAGCTCCTCTACCTGCTCGTCCGTTCTGCGTCCTGTGTCTACCAGCACCTCGCGATCCAGCATCGGTTCCCCCGTTTCCCGTCCCGCTCCCGGGGCGATTATCGATAGGCCAGGCTCCCAAGGGAGAGTTGGCGTAAGTATTCGGTGTCAGCTACCGGCCATTTGACCGGGTGTGCTTCGATTTACCCTCGGGAGGCGCCTGCAAAACGCCGACTCGCACGGAAACTTGGCCGGAGCGGAGGCGGCTGACTGATTGACCGAAGGCCCACCCCGCCTTTCCGCCCCAGCTCACGCAGGTGGCAGCTCGCCTGCTGCCGGGGCAGGCCGATCCGCCGCCCGTCCGCCGGTCGCTCTCTGGAGCTCGACTTCGGACCCACTCATTTGTCAAGAACGCACTCCGCTCCGGAGGCGCAGTCCTTTTCGGATTGCCGGGGCGGCGGCGAGGGAATGCATGGGGCGAGGCAACGGGAAAGGAGCGCCGACAGATGCGAGTGCTGATCGCCTACCACAGCGAGGACGGACACACGGAGAAGCTGGCCCAGGCCGTGGGCGAGGGAGCGCGAGAGGTGGGGGACGCGGAGGTGGAGGTCCGCGCGATCGATGCGGTGTCGGCCGACGACCTTCGCCGGGCCGACGCGATCCTGCTCGGGAGCCCGGTCTACGGCGGCACCGTTTCTCACCAGATGAAGCGGTTCATGGACACCACGATGGGCGAGGTCTGGATGTCCGGCGAGCTGGCGGGAAAGACCGGAGGCGCCTTCGCCACCTGCGGCGGCGAGCACGGCGGCATCGAGAGCACGCTGGAGACGATCCTGCGCGTGATGCTCGGGTGCAGCATGGTGGTGACCGGCCCCTACGTCAAGCAGGAGGAGATCCGCGCCACGGGGGCTGCGTACGGCGCCACCTTCGTCCCCCGGCCGGGCCACGAGGAGCTGAGCGACGCCGACCGCAAGCTGGCCCGCAGCCTGGGCCGGAGGGTGGCGGAAGTGGCCGGCGCGCTGGCGGGAAGCCCCGCCGCGGAGCGGCAGGAAGGGCAACTCTCCTACGCCGCGTAGGTTCCGGGACTGAGTGGGCGCAAGGGAGAGTGGGGGAGCTTGAGGGATGAGGGATGAGGGATGAGGGATGAAGCCGGGCCTACCGTGCGCGGAGGGTCCTGCTCCTGCTCTTGCTCTTGCTCTTGCTCGCTGGCGACCCCCGTGCTCCGGCACGGCTTCGTCGGCCCGGGCCTTTTTGGTACGGGACCGCAGGTTAACAGGTTACAGGTTCAGCCACCGGGGCCCGGGTTCGGAACCTGTAACCTGCCAACTTGCAAACCTGCTAACCTGCTAGCTACCCCCGGCCGGTGACTTCGCGCACCGCCGCCAGCACCTGCGCGTGGATGCTGGGGGGCGCGGCGAGGATGCCGCGGTTCTTTTCCAGGCGGCGGCCGCGGGAGAAGTCGAGCGGGTTGCCCTCCGCGTCGGTAACGGTGCCGCCCGCTTCCTGGACCACGATGGCGCCGGCGGCGTGGTCCCAGATCTTCTCCCGGTACTCCGCGCTGGGGGAGAGCCGGAGGTAGATCGAGGCGTCGCCGCGGGCGACCGCCCCGTACTTCGCCTGGCTGTCCATGCGTAGGGAGGGCGCCGTGATTCCCAGCAGCTCGCGCACCCGCTCCGCGTCCCCGTGCGACGAGTGACCCGACTCGACCGATTCGCACAGCACGGCGGCGGTGACGCTCCCCACCTCCGCCACCTCGGCGCGGCGCTGCGCGTCGCCTTCCAGGGCGTAAACCGTCACTCCTTCGCCCCGCACCGCGACGAAAAGACAGCCGCTGCTCTCCGTGCCGTCCTCACCGCGGAACGGCAGGTTCGGGCAGCCGAGCACGCCCAGCACCACCTGCCCGTCCTGGAGCAGGCCGAGGGCGATGGCGTACTGCTCTTTGCGGAGGAACCCCTTGGTGCCGTCGACCGGGTCGAGCACCCAGAAGCGCCCTTCCGCGCCGCCCTCGCTGCTGCCGGAGCCGATCGCCGCCACCACCTCCGCCTCGGAGACGCCCGGCAGGAACCGGCTCACGAGACCGAGCAGCCGCTCCCGCAGCGCGGTGTTCTCCTCCGACTGCAGGTCCGCGCAGTCCTCCTCCGCCACGATCCCGTCGTCCGGGAACGCGGCGCGGAGCCGGCGCAGCACCAGCGCCTGGGCGCCGTAGTCGGCGACCGTCACCGGGGAGCGGTCGCGCTTGGTCAGGGTGTCCTCTACCTGAAATGTCTCCTGAACGGCGCGGCAGTAGAGGGCCGCCTGCCGGACAGCCTCAATCGCCGCCTGGCGCTCGGCGTGGTAAGTCATCTCGAATCTTCCTGAATCACGAGCCGCCGGCCAATACGGCAGTGCGGGAGCCGGTCCATCTTATCAGAAGCAGTCCGGCCGATTGTCCGCGCCGCCGCTGGTGACGCCCGCGCCCGGCCGTGCGTATAGGAGGATAGCGGGAGCCTGCCCGGCCCCCGTGCCGTCTTGCAATCCAACGAAGGAGATCACGCCATGTCCCGGTTTGCCGCCCTCGCCCTCGCCGCGCTGAGCCTCTTCTCCGCCGCCGGCGCCCTCGCCGCCCCGAAGGCCGACGGCAGCACCTGTGAAGCAGGCGTCGGCAAGCAGGTCTGCTGCAAGGCCGGCACCGCCCACGGCTGCGACCTCGGCACGAGCTGCTGCGAGGTGGGGAACAAGGGGTTCTTCAAGGCGAGCACCTGCTCCGCCAGCCAGGCGCACCGCGCCGCCGCCGCCAAGGCATGCGCCGCCCCCGCGGCCGAGAAGGAAGCAGGCTCCCAGGCCGCGCACGCGGGCCACACCGCCGCGAAGCTGGGAACGAGCTGCTGCGAAGTGGGCAACAAGTCGTTCTTCAAGAGCGCCGGCTGCTGCGCGTCCAAAGGCGCCAAGACGGCGTCGGCCTGCTGCGCCAAGTAGAGGCCGGAGTGAAGAGGCCGGAGTGCGGGGTCTTCCTGGAACGGAAACCCCGCGCTCCGGCCACCTCCGCCCGCACCAGATCGCGGCTGGGGTAACGGGGGTGGGAAGGCGTTGGCTGCCGCGTCTTGACGACAGCAGCACGCCGTGGGGCCTTGCGGGAGCGTTGAGATTGCCCTCCGGGCGGCATCTTGCCCGCTATCCTGCGATAGTACGTCCGGTATGAAGCGGTTCGTGTGGTATCGACCCCTGCTCACCCGGCGCGCGCTCCTGTTCTCCCTGCCGCTGCTGCTCGGCGCGTCGGCCGCCCCGGCGGCGAGCCCCCTGACCCTGGCGGGGGTCAACGAAGCGGCTCCGGACCCGAAAGCGGCGGCTCGCAAGGGGCCGGACCCGGTCATCGTGCGGCTGCAGGTGCTGCTCGACCGCGCTCACCTCTCCCCCGGCACCATCGACGGGGTCGCCGGCAGCAACGTGGCGAAGGCGCTCCGCTGCTTCCAGGAGCTGCGCGGCCTGAAGCCGACCGGCTCCCTCGATCCCCAGACCTGGAAAGCGCTGACGGAGGCCGATCCGGAGCCGGCGCTGGTGGAGTATGCGCTGACGAAGCCGGACGTGGAAGGACCGTTCACGCCGGAGATCCCCGCACGGTTCGAGGACCGCGCGAAGCTGGAGCGCTCCGGCTACACCTCCCCGCTGGAGCTGCTCGGCGAGAAGTTCCACATGGAGCCGCGCCTGCTGCAGGCGCTGAACCCGGGCGCCCGGTTCGACCGGGCCGGCGAGAAGCTGGTGGTCGCCGACGTGCGGCGGCATCGTCCGCGCGGCCGGGCGGCGGCGCTGGTGGTCGACAAGGAAGCGCGGACCCTGAAGGCGCTGGCGGCGGACGGCAGCCTGCTGGCGTTCTACCCGGTCAGCATCGGCGCCACGGTCTCCCCGGCGCCGGACGGCGAGTACCGGGTGCGCGCCGTGGCGGAGAACCCGGTCTACTACTACAGCCCCGAGCTTGCCTTCGAGGGAGTGGAGACCAAGAAGCCGTTCCAGATCGCGCCGGGTCCCAACAACCCCGTCGGCAGCGTCTGGATCGCGCTCACGAAGGACCACTACGGCATCCACGGGACTCCGGATCCGTCCCGGATCAGCAAGACCTACTCCCACGGCTGCATCCGGATGACGAACTGGGACGCGGAAGAGCTGGCGCGGCTGGTCCGCGCCGGCATCGCGGTGAGGTTCGACGCGCCCGGCGCCCCGAAGAGCGCCGCCACCCGGCCCGCGAAGCCGGCCCCGAAGAGCACCCCCGTGGAGGCGAAGGCAGAGCCCGCGAAGAGCGACCCGGTGCCCGCCGCCGAGGGAGAGCTGATCCTGCGCCCGGTCGGCCCGGAGCCGACGCAGCCTCAGCGCCGGCCGTAGATCCGGATCAACGGCATGAAGTAGCGCCAGTCGTGCGGCGGAATGCCGTGCTTCCACCAGGTGAAGCCGAGAAGCCGCGGCCGGGGCCGGAGCTCCTGGACCACCTCGTATCCCTCTTCCGCGAGCGCCGCTTCCAGCGCCAGGATCGGGTGCCGGAAGCCCGGCTCCGCGCGGCGGATCCGCTCCGGGTCCTCGTACTCGAAGTCGGCCATCACCACGTAGTCCGGCCGGTACTGCCGCAGCTTCTCCGGGGAGAGCGGCCCTTCCGGCGGGACGGAGCCCGGCGCGAGCATCCGGAAGCTCTCGAGCTGCACCACGTCCGGCCGGCCCTGGGTACGGTCCCACTCCGGCGGGCCGCCGTAGCCGAGCGAGATCTTGACGCTTCCGGTGGTCGGATGGACCGGCGGCGTGTAGTACCAGGGGTCGGCCGCGAGCGCGATCAGGTCGTCGCGCTCCGCGTGCTCCCGCAGCCACTCCGCCGCGCGATCGCGCGCATCCGGCGCCGCCATCACTCCCAGGTGAGCGATGCTGGACGCGAGGGCGGCCGCCGCCGCGATCCCGGCCCACGCGGCCCAAACCGGGGCCGGCCCGCGCCGCAGCCCCCGGTCGACCAGCGCCGCGGCGAGCAGCGCCAGGACCGGGACCAGCGGCGCCACGTACCGGACGAATTTGCGCTCGGCCGGGGCCAGGGCGAGGAAGAACGGGACCAGGAAGAGGAGCAGCAGCGCCTCCTCCGCGCGCCGGCGCCAGAGCGCCCAGGCGGTGCCGGCCAGCGCGAGCAGGTAGAGCGGCCATTCCAGCCCGACCGGCAGGGAGATTCCGAGGTGGTAGAGCGGGGCCGGCGGGGTAGCGCGGAAGACGAGGCCCTGCCCCTCCCGGTTGCGACCCAGCTCGTAGGTGAGGTCGCCCAGGAAGGTCTGCGTATCCAGGAGCACGCCGGGGGTGGAGACCACGAACGCGGCGGCCGCCGCCGCGGCGGCGCAAACCACAGACGCTCCGATCCACGGGAGCGAGCGGCCCTCTGCTCGGCGGAAGCTCCAGAGCGCCGGCAGAACCGCCAGGCCGGCCAGCACGCCGTTGTACTTCGTCCCGGCGGCCAGGCCCGCCACCGCGCCGGCCGCCGCGATCCAGAGCAGCTTCTTCCGCGGCAGCTCCGCTCGCAGCGCCAGCGCGGCGCAGAGCAGCGTGAGCGTGGTGAAGAAGGTGGTCGGCACGTCGACCGTCAGGTAGTGCCCCAGCACCACCAGGATCGGCGCCACCGCGGTGAAGCCCGCCGCCAGCCAGCCGGCGCGCGGCCCGTAGAGCACCCGCCCGAGCCCCCACACGAGCGCGACGGTCCCCACGCCGAAGAGCACGGTGATCCACCGGCCGAGCAGCAGCAGGCGGGAGAAGTCTTCCACCCACATCGGGAACGGCTGGTCGAGCCGCGGGACAGTACCCCAGCCGAGGAACGGCGAGAGCAGGTCGTATGCGAGCCGCGTCACCAGGATGGTGAGGGAGCCGTAGTTGTAGAAGCCGGGATCGGCCAGGCCGGGCGTGAAGTCGCCCCAGAGCGGGTTGGTGCCGGCGACCGCGTCGAGCAGCACCGCCTCATCCGGGTGGTAGGGATAGTAGCGGCCGGCATCGGGCAGCCCCCAGGTGAGCGCCCACGCCCGCAGCAGGAGCGACAGCAGCAGGAGCGCTCCCAGCCCGAGCCAGCGCCGCGCCCGGCCACCGTTCGCCCGCGCCTTCGGCTCGTCCATCGGTCAGGCGCCCTTCTCCGCGCGGACCCGGTCGCGCAGCTCCGTGATGCGCGCCATCACCTCCTGCGCCGCGGCCTGGTAGTCGTCCCGGTCCGGCCGCTTGCCCTCCGGAGTCTGGAACCGCAGGGGAGCGCCGTACGCCACCCGGACCGGCACCATGCGGATCCCGCCGGACCGCGGCAGGGCGTGGTGGGTGTTGTCGACGTAGACCGGCACCACCGGCGCGCCAGAGCGGTACGCGATCATGCCGATGCCCATCTCCGGCGGCTGCAGCTCACCGTCCGGGCTGCGGGTCCCCTCCGGAAAGATCAGCAGCGACTCCCCGGCGGCAAGCGCGCCGAAGGCATGCTTCAGCGCGCCCCGGTCTCCCGCGCCGCGCTTCACGGGGAAGGCTCCCAGCCTGCGGATGTACCAGGCGAAGAGTGCGTTGCGGAACAGCTCTTCCTTGGCCATCACCACGGTCCGGCGCCAGACGCCGACCGCCACCACCGGCGGATCGAGCATGCTGGTGTGGTTGGAGGCGAGGATCACCGGGCCGGTGGCGGGGACGTGCTCCGCTCCTTCCACGCGGTAGCGGAAGAGCAGCATGAAGAGGCCCCGCAGCAGCAGCCAGGTGATCCGGTGGATCATTCCCGCTCCCGCTTCCGGACCAGCTCCTCGAGGCAGTCGACGACCTGCTCGATCGTCAGGCCGTCGGTCACCACCTCCACGGCGTCGTCCGCCTTCCGCAGCGGCGAGTGCTCCCGCTCCATGTCGCGGCGGTCCCGCTCCCGCACCTCGCAGAGCACCTCGGCCTCGTTCGCGGCGGCGCCCTTCGCCGTCAGCTCCAGGCAGCGGCGCCGCGCCCGCTCCTCTTCCGTGGCGGTGAGGTAGATCTTGACCCGCGCGTGCGGGAAGACGACGGTCCCGATGTCCCGCCCCTCCATCACCACACCGCCCGCCTCGCCCATCCGCCGCTGATGCGCCACCAGCGCCGCGCGGACCCCCGGCCAGACGCTCACCTGCGAGGAGCCGCGGCTCACCTCCGGCGTGCGGATCGCCTCGGAGACATCCTCGCCCTCCACGAAGAGGCGCGCGCTCTCGCCGTCCGGCCGGAACTCGAAGCGCAGCGACTCCGCGAGTCGCGTCAGCCCCTCCGGATCGTCGAACGGAACGCCGCGGCGCTGCGCGAAGAGGGCGACCGCGCGGTACATCGCGCCGGTGTCGATGAAGACGTAGTCGAGCCGCCGCGCGAGCCGCCGGGTAATGGTGCTCTTACCGGCGCCCGCCGGCCCGTCGATGGCGACAATCGGTCGAGGAGAGGACATGCAGTACTGGTGAGCCGCTACTTCTAATGAGTCGGTGTGCGGCGGTTAACAGGTTCGCAGGTTGCAAGTTCCAGGTTCCGAACCGCGCCGGCCGCGGGGCCAACCTGAAACCTGCCAAGTTGCTAACCTGCAACAGTCTGAAACCGCAGGCGCTGTTAGATTACCTCTCCCGGCGTGGGAAGAGGTAGTGCCGAAGAGGCTACGCGCCGGAGGGACGCTCGCGTTCCGAGGGGAGCCGGCAGGCGGCGGCCCGGGTGGGGCCCAGCTCCGCTCCCAGGGCGGCGAGCTCGGCGGGCGGGAGGGTCGCCTCCACGTAGGGGAACAGCACCCGCTCTTCGAAGCGGATGTGGTCGTCCAGCGCCTGCCCGATCTCCGCCGCGAGGAGGCGGCACGCCTCGCCCTTGGCGGCGGCGAGGGCCCGCACCGCCCGCCGCAGCGCCACGTGCTCCACCAGCGTCCGCACGATCAGCGGATCGTCCGCGGGCACGAACCGCGCCAGCTCCGGCAGGAGCAGCTCCTCTTCCGCGCGGAAGTGCGGCTCCAGCTCCGTCTCCCACGCGGCGAGGAGGTCGGAGACGGCGCGCTGCAGCGGGCGCTCTCCGCGGGCAGCGCGGCGGAGGGCGCGGGCGAGCACCAGTCCCCGGTTATGATCGTGGGAGAGCCCGTGCAGCTCCGGGGCGCGCTTCACCGATCGTCGTCCCGGGGCGCAAAGCGGGTGGGGTCGGTCCAGGGCCGGGAATGGAGCTTTGCGACGATCTCCCGCTGCTCGCTCCAATCGATGCCCCGGCGCGCCGCCATCTCCGCGCCGACCTCCTGGAGCACCTCCGCGGCGACGGTCCGCTCGGCGAGCGGGAACAGCTCCTCGTCTTCCCGGCGGATATGGCCCCCGTAGATCGCCTGCAGCCGGTCCGCGAGCTCACCCAGCCGCTCCCGCTCCGCGGCGTTGGCGCAGCGGCCGGTCTCCACCAGCCGCCGGCCGATCCGGTCGAGCTCGTGGTGCAGCGTCTCCAGGGCGGCGTGCTCTTCCGCGATGGTCGCGACTGCCTCGCCCGCCAGCTCACTCCGGAGGCGTGGGAAGAGCGACTCGTCCTCGTCCGCGGAATGGCGCGGGACACCGATCGCGAAGTAGTCGAGCACCTGCCGCAGGGCGGTCCGCGCCGGCTCGGGAAGCTCGCCTTCCCGCTCCAGCTCCACCACCCGCCCCAGGCGCGTCAGCGCCGCCTCGATTCGCCGGTGGCAGGCGCGCAGCATCCCGAGCGGGTCATCGAAGGTCGGCGCGGTCTGGAAGGGATCGTTCAACATCGACTTTAGAGTTCGGAGTGCAGAGGACCGGACCCGAGCTGTTACCGCTAGTGTGAGGCCTGATTCGGGCGTAGACGGTTTCCGCTTACGGGGCCTCACCCTCGGTCCCTCTCCTGAGAGGCGAGGGAAGCTACCGGTGTTAGGCGGCGCGTGATTCCGAACCAGAGAAAGAGAAGGAGAAGGAGAAAGAGTAGGAGGCTGGGTTCGGTTGGCTGCCCATCCCCACTATCTCCGGTTCCCCATCCCCCCATCCCCTTTTACTCGTTCGGAGCCTTGACGGGAAACTCGAAGCTGATTGCCGCGAGGCTCTTCTCTCCGTTCGGAGCCCAGTGGCAGGCGAAGCAGCCGCCGCCGAGGGAGACCGGTTTCGCGATGCGGAGGCGGTCGCCTTCCCGGCGCTCCAGATCCTCCGCCCCCATCTTGATGACCTTAATCGCTTCCTTCTCGAAGGCATCCTGCGGCTGGTGGTCCGGGTTCATCACGATCGCGTTCACCGCCAGGAAGCGGGTGGTCGGCCAGCCTTTGCGGTTCATCTCCTGCTGCACGTCGCGCACGACTTTCGCGGCGACCACCGGCTGCCCCGTGCGGTTGGGGTACCAGTCGTGGATCTCCTGCAGGAAGAGCTGGTAGGCGTCGTCGAGCATGGCGGCCGCCACGCGCGCCTCTTCCTCCGTCATCTTCGGGGCCGGAACGGGCTTCTTTGCGGCGGGCTTCGGAGCGGGCTTTCTGGCCGGCTTGGGTGCGGGCTTCCGGGCCGGCTTCTTCGGAGCCGCAATGGCGAGGCTGCCTCCGGCGAGCAGCGCCAGGGTGCAGACGGCAAGCATGGGGCGGGAGATCATGACGCGTCTTCCTCCGCAGTGGCGGGCCGCGCAGCCGCGAAGCCCGGTTTCGTCTCGAGCAAAATCTCCCGGATCGCCTGGCGGTCGGCGTCGGTCAGGCGGGCGAACTCCTCCGACTGGTCCCGGCCGTCCAGCACCTCCCAGAGGCGGCGATAGACATAGTCCCGCGCCTGCGGCGGAAGCTGATCGAACGCCTCGGAGTAGATGAGCGGGCTGCAGGGGTAGCGCAGCAGCCGGGTGCGGAGGTCGAGCTGTCGGAGCGAGCGGCCCTTCGCGTCCCGCGGCCCCTTGGCGGAGTACTCTTCCGTGAAGCCGCTGGTGCCGACGATCGGGCCCTTCAGCGGCGCTTCTTCCGTAAAGAGCAGCCCCTTCACCAGCGGCTCGCAGCCGCTCTTGATGCGGCTCAGCGTGCTCTCCGAGTGGCCTTCCTGCTTGCGGCCGAGCTCCTTATTCAGGAGCTGCTCGAAGTGGAGCGCCTTCCGCGTCTCGTAGCCGGCGCGGGTGATCAGGTTGTGCAGGTCCGCCTGGTGCTGCAGCATCATCAGCGCCACGAGGTCGCTGTGTGGCGTCGGATACGGCGAAGGGTCGAAGAAGCGGCGGAGGTCCTTGATGTTGGCGCCGCGGGAGCGGTCCATGTTCTGCGCCGCCTCCGCGTTCCCCACCATCTGGTTGCCCATGTGCCGCATCTCGCCGTGGGTGCCGGTGACGTACCAGCCGCCCCAGCGCTCCTCCATCGGGCTCGCGTCACGCGTGATGAAGGTGCCGGCGTTGAAGATCGGCTGGCCGTCCCGCGCGGGATAGACGGAGCGGACCGTGTGCCCCGGCACGCTGCGGGTAAGGGAGGAGCTGTGGCAGGAGAGACACTCGTGCGTCTGCCGCACGAACTTCGGCTTGGCGGCGGGGGTCTGGTCCAGCACGTAGAAGACCGCGCCGAGCTGCGGGTCGGTGGTGGAGATCTCCAGCACGTCGCCGCCCTGCACGTACCCGATGTAGGTGTGGTCGTTGAAGTAGAGCGCGCGCGGCCGCAGCGGCGAGATGCGGTCGCGCTGGAAGCTGGTCTTGGCAAAGACGAGGGTCTGCGACGAGACGGGAATGCCGAGCGCCTTGAGCACCGGGTCGAGGTAGCCGCGCCGGAGATCGCGCCGGAGGGAGACCTCCCCGCGGTCGATCTTCGCCTGCAGCTTGGCAATCGGGTCGGTGGGAGTGGAGGCTGAATAGCGGATCGGCTCTTCTTCGAAGTCGTCCCCCGGGAGCGCCAGCGCGGCACCGACCAGCGGCACTGCCAGCGCGAGCGCCGCCCAGACGGTCCGGCGCGAGCGAGCTCGTGATCCTCTCATTCCCCCATCCTCTTTTTAAATTGGTAGACCTCGTACCTATTTACTAGGATACCCGCCGCGTCCACCGGTGGCCTGAGAATTTCCCGGACCGCTGCTCAGTACCCCAGCAACAAGCGCCGCGGCGCAGGGAGAGCAGCCGAGCACGCCCGTGCCAGGACCGTTTGAAATCCCGCAGATCTTGCCATGCTCCACCAGGGGGAGAGAGGATGGCGGAGAGAAAGGATTTGCATCGAGAAGACAGGCCGAGCCGCGGCCCTCGCTGGCTGAACACGGGATTCTACGTCCCGGCGTGGCTCCTGGTTCTCGCGCTCGTGCTCGTTCCGGCGGTGGTGGCGATTGGGATCAGCCGGAGCCTGATCCGAGTCGCGGCGGAGCCGACCGCCCGCCGGCCGGCGGCAGCGCCCGCGCCGGAGCCCGCGCCGCTGCCGGTGGTCCGGATCCGCACCCCGGAGCCGGAAAAGAAGCCCGCAGCCGCCCCGGTGCGCGAGCAGGAGACAGCGAAAGCCGCTCCCGAGGCGCCGCGGCGGGTGGCGAGACCGGCCGTAAAGCCGGCGCCGAAGCCGGTCGCCCGTCGAGAAGAGCCGAAGCGGGAGACCCGCCCCCGGCGCACCGCCCGCACCGAGTCCCGTGACGAGTCCCGCGAGGAGGCGCCGCGCCGGACCGCGCAGGCGGCCGCCCCGAAGCGGGAGACCGTCACGCGCCGGCCGGAGCAACCTTCGCCGAAGCCGAGCGGCAGCGCCGTCGCGCTGAACGGACGCGCCTACCGGCTGCAGAAGCAAGGGCGCCACCGGGAGGCGGAGCGTCTGCTGCGCCAGGCTCTGGAGGCAAAGCCGAACTACCCGTATGCGGAGTACAACCTCGGCTGGAGCCTCGTGGAACAGGGCCGCGCGAAAGAGGCGATCGAGCCGCTCCGCAGCACCGCCGCCAAGCAGCCGAACCGGCCGGAGCCGCACCTGCGGCTGGCGGAGGCGTACGAGAAGCTGGGGAACGAGAAGAAGGCGGCGGAGCACCGCGCCAAGGCGCGGCAGCTCTCGAGGCGGTAGGGCGCCACGCTCTCGTGACTACAGCCCATCGTATGTTTGACGGAATGCCGCGTCAGAACCGCGGACCCGACCCCGCGCCCTCGTTCCGGGATTCAGCCCTCCCGCGACGAAGGCCCTCCGCTGGCCCTCCCACGCCCTTCGGGCTAACGGGCCGCTCCGGGAGTGCGCATCGGCGCGCCCATCCCGCGCCACCACAGTGATCTCCCCACCGGCTCGGTTCACGGGCTGAATCCCGGCCCTTCGAGCGAACCCCCCTGCGCCCAGGGGGGTTCACAAGTGTCGCCTTCCGGCTCAGCCTCCGGCTGTGCCTCCAGGCGCCTCGGCTGCGGCCTGGCATCCTGGCGAGTCGCTCCTCGCGTAACGGAAGAAGTCTTACTCGGTGGCCTGCACCAGCTCCAGCCGGTTCATTGCCGGATAGGAATCGTCGGAGAGCAGCTCCCGGCGGGACTCGCCGCCCTCGTCCACCCGCACGCGGTAGGTCACCACGCGGCAGCCGCGCTTGCCGGGATTCCGCACCCGCCGCGCTGGAAGGCCTGGCCGCCACGGCTGCTGCACCCGTGCCGGCTCCGCGACCGATTCGACTCGCTGCCGGATCTCCCAGCGCGCGGCCGGCTTCCGGGCGCCGACGACCCGGAACTCGACGAGCTGCCCCCGCACCTCCGCCTCCAGGCGCACCGGCCAGGGGTAGTCGTTCCGGAGCTTGAGGTCGATGTTCCGGTACGCCACCGCCGCGTCCCGCCCCGGCGCGATGTAGCGCGGCAGCCAGCGGTGCCGGTGCCGCTCCACGGGGGTGAGACCCGCCAGCAGTCCGGCGTTGTAGAGCGTGCTGGAGGCCTGGCAGACCCCGCCGCCCCAGCTCGGCACCAGCTCCCCGTCGTAGCTGACCGGCGCGATCTTGAACCCGGAGGCGCTGGACCACGACCCGACCGACTGGTTGAACGAGAAGACCTCCCCGGTCTTGAGCCAGCGGCCGTGAATCGACCGCGCCGCCAAGGCCACGTTGTGACCCTGGTTCGGCGTCCGCCCCCGCAGGCTGGTCACGAACCGCGCCAGCACCACCTCCCGCTTCCGCGGCACCGCCGCCCACCCGACGAGGCCGAGCAGCGAGAGGGCGGCGATGGAGAGGAAGAGGCGGTCGAGACGAGTCATTTCGGGGAGGGGTCTAGGGTTTAGGGGATAGGGTGTAGGCAGTCGCTGAGTTGGTGCCGCTTGTGCGGACTGGAGTTCGTCGGCGGTTGGCGGCGAAGCGCAGGGAGCTCGGTTCGCAGCGGCCAATGATTGAAGTGTAGCGGAGTTTACGGGATCGCTCCTACTTCTCTCTGGCCTGGTGGAGCTCACATGGATTCCGATTTCTTGATCCCTTCTGACGAGGACCGGATCGGTGATCTGGTCCGCCGAGCCGATCGGTTGAATTCCCGCGGCAGCGGCGCGGAGGCGATCGCACTGCTGGGCGAGGCCTGGAGCCTGCTGTCGGAGCCGAAAACCGCGCAGCACGCGGCGATCTCGATCGCGGGGGCGCTGGGCGACCTCCTCTGCGAGAGCGAGCGCTACCAGGAAGGCGCCGCCTGGATGGAGACGGCCCTGCGGTGCCCCGGCGGGTCGGAGAACGCGATGGTGCATCTCCGGTTGGGCCAGGCGCTCTTTCAACTCGGCCGCCACGATGAGGGAGTCGACGAGCTGGTGAAGGCCCACGAGCTGGGCGGAAGAAAGGTGTTCCGGTCGGTACCCCCGGCGTACGGGATTCTCTTGAACCAACGGCTCCGCGGGACCGACCTTAGCGACCTCCTGCCGGAGGAGTTCCGCTATACGCCCCGCGCCGGCGCCGCGCCTCCGAACCCTACCCCCGCTCCTGCCGCGCCCACGGAGGGAAGGGAGCTACCAGACGCGATCCACGCCGAGATCGAGCGCCTCTCCGAGAGGGGCAACGCGGAGATGGACGAGGAGCGTTTCTCGGAGGCGTACGGGCTGTTCGCACAGGCGTGGCAGCTCCTGCCGGAGCCGAAGCTGGAGTGGGAAGCGGCAGTCTGGCTCCAGGCGTCGCTGGGTGACGCGACCTTCTTCCTGGAGCGCTATGCGGACGCGCTCTACCACATGGACCAGGCCCTCCTGGGCGAGGCGCTGGATAACCCGTTCATCCATCTCCGGCGAGGCCAGGCGCTCTTCGAGCTGGGTGACCGGACCCGCGCGCTCGATGCGCTGATGCGCGCCTGGATGCTCGATCCGGAGATCTTCGAGGATGAAGACCCGAAGTATCTCCGCGCCCTCCGTGCCGTAGCCAGGCTGGATCAGTAGCGCCCGGCGGACCCCACTGGCGAGATCCTGTTGGCGGAATCAGCGGGGCAGGAGGATGACCGGCGGCCGAGCCCTCCGGCGAGATTCCCCTGCCGGGGAAGCGGTGGCGAGCCACCGCACTCCACAGACTGCACCGAGTCCGTCTCCCTTTCGGCGAGAGGGAATCCTCACCGAGCGGGCTTGTGGAGTGCGAATGCTTGCCCCCAGTACGGGGGCTTGCTTTCGCGCCCCGCGTCAGCGGGGCATCCGGAGCGGCCTTCCGGTTGCGCCGACAGTATCTGGCGAGGGCCGCTCCGTTCGGGGAGGGCGGGGGGTGGAACAGCGGGGAGATGTAGACACGGGAGCCGCTAACCAAATCGGCTGGCGCAGGCGACCAGCCGGAGGGCCCTCGCCAACCTCTTCGGAATCTTTGTGTGCTTGTAGCGTTAGCCGGTTCGGGAAGGTTGTCCGGGCGGCAGGGGCGTAGGTGACTGCGGCACGGAGCCGTCTCTCACCTATGCACACTCCCCCACTTCCCCCCCATCTTACCCGCCCGCTCGCCCGCCGGCCGCTCCTGGCGCCGGTGCTGGGCCTCCTCCTCGCGCTCGGCGCGGCCGCTTCCGCGCAGCAGATCCCCACGCGCACCGACGCGCCGTCCGGCGATACCGCGCCGCTCCTCGACCCGCTGCGGCCGGTGACGCGGATCTCGCGGGACAGCTTCACGCTGCGCTACTTCACCGCCGAGCCGTGCGAGACGCGCGTGCAGGTGCGGGAGGGAGAGCTGCCGATGGTCGCGTGGCGGCCGGCAGACCGGAAGGTCGACTTCTGGGCCGGCCCCGGCGTGCGCGTGGTGGAGGGGCCCGCCGGGAAGCGGACCTGGCACACCGTCACGGTGAGCGGCCTCAAGCCGGGCCGGCGCTACTTCTACCGGATCAGCGAGCCCGCCGCGCGGCCGACCCCGCAGGAGGCGAAGTGGGGCGCGGCGCCGCCGTGGCGGCGGGAGTTTGCCGTCTCCACCCAGGCGCCGCGCGGGCGGAAGACGATCCTCCACCTGCCGGTGAAGGTGCTGCTGATGCCGAACGTGATCAACGTCGCCTCCGCCCACGGGCCGAACGGCCCGATCGCGGCGCAGCCGCCGAAGCTCACCGAGGAAGAGCTGGAGCTGATCCGGCGGGAGTATGCCACCACCTCCCGCTTCTTCTGGGTGAACAGCGGGATGCGGCTGTGGGTCGACTACCAGATCCAGGTCGATCCCCGCTGGCAGCGCTGGGGCGACGAGTCGGCGAACGCGGACGCCTTCTACCGCGGCTGGCCGGTGAGCCGCAGCTACGCGGGAGAGGACTTTAGCGGCCCCGGCGGCGGCGACTTCACGATCGTCGACACCGCGGACCCGCTCCGCGTCGGCAAGCGGCCGGTCTTCGAGGAGCGCCCCTACTCCGCCCAGATCGAGCAGGCGTTCGTCCGCCGCTGGAACCCGGGCGCGAAGAAGTGGGAGTTCTACAACAGCGGCGGCGGCACGTTCGGGGTCGACCAGTTCCCGGACGGCATTCCCGGCCGCTCGCAGTACCTGGGCGGCGGCGACACCGCCTGGCTCGCCTGCCACGAGCTGCACCACAACCTGGAGTCGCACGGCGCCTTCTCCCTCAGCAACCGGGAGGACGAGCGGATCGTCTTCAACCACTACGAGCCGCGGCGGCGCGTGGTGCAGCCGAACGGCGAGACGGCGGAGATGGCCTGGACCACCAGCTCCCGCCACGGCGAGCACTGGGACGGCATGGCCTACTGGGACCGCCAGCTCTCCGACGCGCAGTGGCTGCGCATGTACTTCGGCTACACGCTGACGGTGGCCGACGCCGACGGCGACGGCTTCCCGGACGCGGACTCCCGCCTGCCGCTGGACGAGAAGCGGTTCGGGAGCGATCCGAAGCGGGCCGCCACCGACGGGAACCTCGGCGACCTCCGCAAGGTGATGCTGAGCACCTGGGTGCCGAGCTGCCTGCAGGCGAGCTGGAACAAGCCGCCGTTCCAGGCGATCCGGCCCGACCCACGGAACCCCGACACGGATCGGGACGGCCTGACCGATGACGTGGACCCCTATCCGCTCTACGCGTGGGAGCCGTTCATCTGGCCGCTGCGGGCGGCGGTGGACGGCAACGCGGAGGAGTGGTCCGGCATTCCGGTCGGCGGCGAGACCCGCGAGGGCGGGATGGACGTGGTCTTCAAGCAGGCCCACGACGAGAGCGCCTACTACGGCCTCTTCACGCTGCGCGGACCGTGGCGGCGGGTCTACGTGACGCTCGACGGCGAGGGGCACGGCTTCTTCTCCCTGAACGGCGTGCTGGGCTTCGAGGTGCTGAACGGGCCGGAGGTGCAGGTGCGCCCGGTCTCCGTCCCCGGCCGCCAGAATGCCCCCGGCCTGAAGTGGAAGGCGGCGCGGGGTACTGACGGCACCACGACGGTAGAGCTCAGCCTGCCGAACCGGGGTGAAGGGATCTGGTTCTGGGACCGCGCCGGCCGGGAGATCGGCGCCTCAATCGACGTCTTCGCGGAAGACGGCAAGGGCTACTCGATCTACGAGCCGTACCGCGCCTTCTACGCGCGCATGCTCGAGCCGCACGGTCGCGCGCCGATGCCGCCCGGCGCCCCCGCCGAGCTGACCGCCGAGCGGGCGGAGCTGGTGCTGCGCCCCGGCGACCCGCGCCTCCGCCTCCAGGGTCAGGGATGGCGGCAGGACGGTGCGGTACTCCGCCACGCCGGGAACGACGAAGCGGCGGTCTACGTGCCGGTCGACGCCACGGAGTTCGACCTCTGGATCGACTTCGAGGCGAAGCAGGACGCCATCCTCGGCGCCTTCCAGCCCGGCACCCGCCGCCTCGGCGCCGGCAGCGACTACATCGCCTTCCTGGGCGGCTACGGGAACACCGTGACCCGGTTCCGGCTCTTCGGGCGAGAGGCAGGCGACAGCGAGGCGCTGGTCACCCCCGGCCGCCACACCCTCCAGCTCTCCCGCCGCGGCGGCAACCTCTGGCTCCTGCTCGACGGCAACCCAGTCCTCTGGGCCGCCGACCCGCAGCCGACCCGCAAGATCGACCGCCTCGCCTTCATCGGCGGCTACGGAGGAGCGCAGGTGCTGCACGAGATGCGGATCAAGACCGGTCCGTAGTTGTGTAAGAAAAGGAGATATGGAGATGGGGAACGGGGATGAGGGGGATGGGAACCTTCCGAACTCTGCTCCTTCTCATTCTCCTTCTCGTTCTCTTTCTCCTGAGGCCAGCCGAACTGGAGCAACCCGACGTAAGCGACCGGATCCGTCGTCCCAGGGGCTCGGAATTCCGCACTCCGTCCTCTGCACTCCGAACTGAGGTCTACCTGCGATGAAGCTCTCACGACGGACGGTTCTGGGCGCGCTGGCGGCTGCGCCGGCGGTGGCGCGCCCCGCCGCGGCGCAGCCGGCGGGGATCGACGCCTTCGCGTACAACCGGCTGCTGGGCCGCGGCATCAACCTGGGCAACGCGCTGGAGGCGCCGAAGGAAGGCGAGTGGGGCGTGACGCTCCGGGAGGAGTACTTCGAGGAGATCCGCAAGGCGGGCTTCGACTCCGTGCGCATCCCGGTGCGCTGGTCGGCCCACGCCGCTGCCGAGCCGCCGTACCGGATCGAGCCGGAGTTCTTCCGGCGGATCGACTGGGCGCTCGACCAGGCGCTCTCGCGCAGGCTCGCGGTGGTGCTGAACGTCCACCACTACGAGGAGATCTACCGCGAGCCGGACGCGCACCTGCCGCGCCTCCTGGGCCTGTGGGAGCAGATCGCGGAGCGGTACCGCAGCCGGCCGGAGCGGCTCTCCTTCGAGATCCTGAACGAGCCGAACGGGAAGCTGACCGACGAGGCGTGGCAGCGGATCTTTCCGCAAGTGCTGCGGACGATCCGGGAGTCGAACCCGCGACGCGTGGTGATCGTCGGCCCCGGCAACTGGAACAACGTTGGCGAGCTCCCGAAGCTGGAGCTTCCGGAAGCCGACCGGATGCTGATCGGCACCTTTCACTACTACAGCCCGTTCGAGTTCACCCATCAAGAGGCGGAGTGGGTGGAGAACAGCGCCCGGTGGAAAGGCACCACCTGGACCGCCACGCCCGCGCAGCTGGAGGCGGTGAAGAACGACTTCACGAAGGCCGCCCAGTGGGCGGAGCGGCACCGCCGGCCGGTCTACCTGGGCGAGTTCGGCGCCTACTCGAAGGCGGAGCTGCCCTCCCGCGTGAAGTGGACTGCCGCCATCGCCCGCGAGGCGGAAGCGCGCGGCTTCTCCTGGGCCTACTGGGAGTTCTGCTCCGGCTTCGGCGCCTACGACCCCGCGGCAAACCGCTGGCGAGCGCCGCTGCTGCAGGCATTACTTCCGAGCGGGTAGCGTTCAGGGTGCAGCGTGTAGGGCTGGCGAAGACGGTCTGAGCCGTTCGCAAGCTGCCATTCCTGCTCCTGCTCGCTGGCGACCTCCGGTGCTCCGGCGCGCCCCCTGACTGCTCCTGTCGTTCCACACAGTCCCCGGCGGAGCCCAACGATGCTCGACGACGCAGCGATCTACTTCGACTTCTCCCGCTCCCTGGACGACCTGACGGGTCAAGGCCGGCCGCTGCAGCTCCGCGGCGCGCGGTGGGAGGCGGGGAAACCGCTCGCGTTCTCCACGCACCTGCAGCTCGCCGAAGTCGACCCGGAGGGGATGCGGCACCTCTCGCGGCGGCTGCACGGGATCCGGTCGGCGACGATCGGCGCGTGGGTGCTGCCGAGGCGGGCGGGGGAGCAGCTCTTCCTCTTCCGGGGCGTGCCGGAGATCGCCCCGGGCGGGGAGCGGCTCTTCCGGCCGAGCGACCGCTACGTCAACTTCCTGCTGGGGACCGATCAGCACGGCTTCCTGATGGGCGCGATCAACGGGAACGGGCGCATGCCGTTTCCGCACGTCACCCTGAACGAGCTGCGGATCAACCACTGGCACCAGATCGTCCTGGTGAAAGACGAGGCGGGGTACCAGCGCTTCTACGTCAACGGGACGCTGGTCCACTCCGACGAGGAGCTGGTCGCGGCGGGGCAGGCGTGGCCGTTCCGAGAGGTAGAGCCGGAGAGCGCGGAGCCGCTGCGCCTCTCCGTCCCGCTCGGCGGCGAGATCGGCGAGGCGTGGGTCTGTCCCCGGGCGCTCGCGGCAGAGGAGATCCGCGCCGACTACGAGGCGAAGCGGGAGCGCTACCGCCCGGCGCCGCCCGGTGTGCCGGTGGCCCTGCGAGAGATGAACGCGCACTTCCCGCCCGATATCTGGCGGGAGCCGCCGACCGAGGCGAGCTGGCCAGCGGAGCGGCGCCGGATCCTGGCGGCGATGCGGGAGGTCTTCGGCGCCCCGCCGGCGGAGAAGCCGCCGCTCGCGCCCGAGGTGGTCTCGGAGGTCGACTGCGGCCGCTACGTCCGGCGCAAGGTGGTGCTCACCGTCCAGCCCGGCGACCGCATGCCCGCCTACCTGCTGGTCCCGAAGCGGCAGAGGGGGCGCGTCCCCGCCATCGTCTGCTTCTACGGCACCACCGGCGGCGCGGGAAAGGAGACGACGGTCGGCCTCTCGGGGGGACGACCCGGCTCTCCGCCGGAGAAGAACCGCGGCTTCGCGGTCGACATGGCGGAGGCGGGCTTCGTCGCCTTCGCGGCGGATTACCTGCGCGACGGCGAGCGGGTGGAGCCGGGGATGCGGCCGTACGACACCACCCGCTTCTACGAGCAGTTCCCGGAGTGGTCGATCCACGGCAAGGACGCGTGGGACACCTCCCGGGCCATCGACTACCTCCAGACGCTGCCGTTCGTAGACGGCGAGCGGATCGGGATGGTCGGCCACTCCTACGGCGGCCACAGTACCCTCTTCACCACCGCGCTGGAGCCGCGGATCCGAGCGGCGGTGGCGAACGGTCCGGTCTCCTCGTTCTGGGACCACGGCATGCACTGGGGCGTCCCGAAAGGCGCCGGCAACAGCCAGTCGCTCCCCCACCTGCGACCCTACCTGCTCGAGCGCCGCTGGCCCCTACCCCTGGAGTTCCACGAAGTCTGCGCGCTCGCCGCGCCGCGCCCGCTGCTCGTCGGCCAGGCCGTCGGAGAGCGACGCCCGCGAGAAGAGGAAACCTACGGCGCGGTGCGTCAGCTCTACCAGGCGCTCGGCCACCCGGAGCGGGTCCGCTACCACTGGTACGCCGGCGACCACGACTTCCCACCCGTCGCCCGCCAGGCCGCGGTAGAGTGGCTCCGGCGCTGGCTGCTCCGAACCTGATTCACCGCAGAGACGCAGAGGACGCGGAGAGAACCCGAACCGGATGCACCGCCAAGACGCTAAGAACGCAAAGGCGAACCAGAAGGAGAAACTCCGGGGTCGCAGCACGGGACTCGTGAGGCAGAGCAGGCCCATCCCGCTATTCTCTGGCTCCCCTCTGCGTTCCCTCTGCGTTCTCCGCGTCCTCTGCGGTGCATCCGGTTCGGACCGGGGCCGCTGTACGGACTCGTCAGGCGGGCCAGGCTCCCCCTGGTTCGGGTTCTCTCCGCGTTCTCCGCGTCTCTGCGGTGAATCACGGTTCGGAAGGTTCGTGCAACCGCGGACGGGAGCGGGTATCTAACACCTTCAGCCGGTAGACCGTCCGAGCGCACGCATGAAGCCCTGTCCTGGTCCGAACCGACGTCGTGTCCTGCAGGTCGGCGCCGCCGCCCTGGGGCTCTCGCTGACGCGGCTGCTCCGCGCGGAGGCCGCGCCTGCGGCGGCCCTGCCGAAGGCGCGTGCCCGGTCGGTGGTGATCCTCTACCTGAGCGGCGGCCCGTCCCAGCTCGACATGTGGGACATGAAGCCGGACGCCCCGGCGGACCTCCGCGGCACCTTCCAGCCGATCCGGACGAGCGTCTCCGGCATCGAGGTGTGCGAGCACCTGCCCCGGATGGCGAAGCTGGCGCACCTCTACACGATCGTGCGCTCTATGAGCCACCGGGAGGAGGACCACCTCAAGGCGGGCTACTACGTCATGACCGGCGCGCCGCTCCCGCGCGCCATCGCGCAGCGCTCCGGGATGGAGCGGAACGACCGTCCCCACGCCGGCGCCATCATCTCCCGCGCCCTCGGCAGCGGCCAGGTGCCCGGCTTCTGCATGATTCCGGAGTTCATCTCGCCGGTCGGCCCCGCTCGCCCGGGCCAGCACGCCGGCTTCCTCGGCGCGGAGTACGACCCATACCTGATCGACAGCGACCCGAACGAGCCCGGGTACGACCCGGGGCCGGTCGGCGTCGCCGAAGGATCGCGCGCCACGCGGGCGCTCCGGCTGCGGGCGCTGCTGGAGGCGGCGGAGCGCGGCGGGCCGCTGCGGGGCGAGCTGCCCGCGGTGCGGGAGTACCAGACCTACCGGGAGAAGGCGCTCGACCTGGTCAGCTCTCCCGCGGCGCAGCAGGCGTTCGACGTCTCCCGCGAGCCGGAAGCAGTCCGCGACCGGTACGGGCGGCACCACTTCGGGCAGTCGGCCCTGGTGGCGCGGCGGCTGGTGGAGGCGGGCGCGCGGGTGGTGCAGGTCAACTTCATCCGGCACGACTTCGGCAAGGGCGGCCAGGGCTACGACTCCCACTCCGCCCTCGGCTTCCCGCCGCACCTGCCGTGGCTCAAAGACGAGCTGGCGCCCCCGACCGACGCCGCCTTCGCCGCGCTGGTGGAAGACCTCCACGACCGCGGCCTCTTGGATGAGACGCTGCTCGTGATGATGGGCGAGTTCGGCCGCACGCCGAAGTTCAACAAAGACGGCGGCCGCGACCACTGGGCGAAGTGCTACAGCCTGGTGATGGCGGGCGGCGGCGTGCCGCGCGGGCAGGTCTACGGCGCCTCCGACGCCACCGCCTCGGAGCCGACCGAGAATCCGGTCTCCCCGGAAGACCTCCTCGCCACCGTCTACCACCTGCTCGGGGTGGATCACCGGGCGCTGATCCACGACCTGGAAGACCGCCCGCACCCCACCGTGGAGGGCGAGCCGGTCCGCGGCCTCATCGCGTAGCGTTCTCTCTCCGAACGAGCGCGAAGGCGCGAAGAGGGCGAAGGACGCGAAGGGGACCGGAAGGGAACAGGCGTGGCCCTCCGTGTCCCGGCTTCGACAGCCCCGAAAGCTTTCGGGGCTTCGCTCTGAGTAGCGCCGGGTTTACTCGCGCGCGGGCTGACGCGTACTGGAGCGCTGCTCCGGCTTCAACTCCCCGCTCTGGGCTTGCGCGGGGGGAAATCCCGCACCTGCTCCTGGCTCGCCACCGCCGGCGGCTCCACCACCTCGCGGTAGACGCGCACGTGGAGCGTCTTCTCCCGCGTGGAGAGCTCCTCCGCCTGCATGGCGGCGCTCGGCTCGTCCGGCAGCAGCACCCAGGTCTGCTCCACGCCGTCCTCTCCGGTGGTGGTGATCCGGTATCGCTCCAAAACGCAGCTCCTCTCTTTCCTCTTACCGAGAACCGCTGCTTCTCAAGGAAATGGAGTGGGCGCAAGGGAGAGTGGGGGAATGGGAGAACCCACTCCCGTGAGCAGCGTCTCAAGCTCACCCACTCCCCCACTCACCCACTCAATCCCGTGAAGCGGCGGAGGCTCCCCGGCCGTTAGTCTTCGTGCCGGCTCAGGCTGTTGTACAACACCGCCGCCAGAATGAGGAGCCCCTGGATGGCGGGCTGGATCTCGCTCCGGAGTTGGGTGATGCTGCCGACGAAGGTGAGCCCGACCTCGATCAGCTTCAGCAGCAGCACCGCGAGGACGGTCCCCAGCACGGTGCCGCGGCCGCCGAAGATGTCGGTGCCGCCGACCACCACCGCCGTGATCACCTCCAGCTCGAAGCCCGGGGCGATCGGGTGGGAGATCGGGGAGAAGCGGAGCACGTAGAGGAAGCCGGCGATCCCGGTGAGGGCGCCGAGGTAGACGAAGCTGCGGAAGGTGGTGCCGTTGACCGAGATGCCGGAGAGCTCCGCGGAGCGCGGATTACTACCGACCGCGTAGTGCTGCCGGCCCTTGCGGGTGGCGGAGAGGTACAGGTGCGTGCCGGCGGCGACCAGCGCGGCGGCCCACACCAGCACCGGCAGGCCGAGCACCATGCCGGCGCCCGCCTCGTTCAGCGCGGCGGGGACCTGGATGATGTCGCCCTCGGTGACCCAGATCATGAGCCCGCGGATAGCGCCGACCGTCGCCAGCGTCGCCACGATCGAGGGGATCTTGAGCCCGGCGGTGAGCGTGCCGTTCACCGCGCCGAGCAGCGCCCCGGAGCCGGCGCCGACCAGCGCCAGCAGCGGCAGCGGCAGCCCCTTCTGGCCGGAGAGCGCCACCACCACCGCGGAGACCGCCAGGATCGCGCCGATCGAGATGTCGATCTGCGCGTTGATGATGAGCACGGTCATCCCGGCCGCCGCGACCGTGGGAATGGCGGCGTTCAGCAGGATGTCGCGCAGGTTCTCCCAGCGCAGGAAGTCCGGCCGCAGCGCCCCGACCGCCAGCGCCAGCAGCACCAGCGCGACGCCGAGCACGAACTCGCGGCGGCGCCAGAACGGCTCGTCGAACGACTTCGCAGCGCCCTTTTGTGAGGTGAGATCCGCGGAGGCCAGGGTAAGTCTCGAAAGGTATGCCGCCGGCGCCACTGCCGGCGGAAGACGCCGCTATGATTGGGCGAGACGCCCCGAGTCTCCTCCCACGGGGCGCGCCGCGCCGCAGAGCGTCACGCGGGCTTCACTCCTCCGAAGACCGCCAGCTCCAGCCACTTGAAGTAGCAGTCCGCGTGCTCGAAGCCGATCTCCCGCAGCCACTGCACCTGCGTCTCCACCCGCTCCAGGATGTTGTCCGCGCGGTCCGGCCGCTCGCGGAAGCTGCGCGCGACCTCTTCTCGCGGCAGGCCGCGGGACTCGGTGAGGTGGTCGATGTAGCGCTCCTCGAAGAGCCGCTCCAGCTCCTCGGTCGGCGAGGCGACATGCTCTAGGTTCACGAAGAGCCCTCCCGGGGAGAGCAGCGTGTAGATCTCCTGGTAGAGCGTCTCCTTGCGCGGATGCGGGAGGTGATGGATCGCATAGGCGGAGACAACCAGGTCGACGCCGCCCGGCGGCGCGAACGGGTAGATCGGCTCGCAGAGATCCGCCTTCACGATCCGGACGCGCTCTCCGTAAGGCGCCATCGCCTCCCGCGCGCGGGCGAGCATCGGCTCGGAGAGGTCGATCAGCACCGCCCGGCTCTCCGGCATCAGGTCGAGCAGTGCCCGGGAGAGGATGCCGTCGCCGCAGCCGAGATCGAGGAAGCAGGCCGGCTCGGGCCGGAAGAAGCGGACCACGTCCAGCATGATCCGGATCTGGTCCGCGCCGTAGGGGACCGCGCGCCGCCGCTCTTCCAGGAACGCCAGGGCGACATCGGCCCGCTGCCAGGAGGAATCACTCATGATGGTGGGGCCCCGAGATGGCTCGGGGCAGGGTGGGAACGCCTTTCTCTGCTAACGGTATATCGGACCCCGACCGCCCGCGCCCGGCTCCGGGTAGAGTGGTACGGTAGAGTGTACCAGCACGCAGGCAGCATCATGGCAACCGCAACCGGTCACCGTTACATTACTCGCCACGCCGAGATACTCGGTGGAGAGCCGATCATCCAGGACACCCGTACCCCCGTGCGGGCGGTAGTGGAGCTGTGGCGGCTCGGCACTCCTCCCGAAGAGATCCCGGTGCGCCTCCCGCACCTCTCGCTGGGCCAGGTATTCGACGCGCTCAGCTACTACGCGGACCATCAGGAGGAGATCCACCGCTACCTGGAGCGAAACCAGGTCCGCGACGACGAAGTAGATCCACTGGTCCGGGCAGCCTGATCCCTACCGTCCCGCGGCGGCGCGGATGGGGCCGAGGAGGGCCGGGTCCAGGGGACGGTTGCGGTAGACGCGGCCGAGGCGGACGCTGTCTTTCGTGGTGCCGTGGAAGTCGCTGCCGCCGGTGACGACGAGACTCAGCTCCCGGGCGACGCGCAGGAACCGCTCCGTCTCCTCTTCGGAGTGCTGGCTGTAGTAGCACTCCAGGCCGTCGAGCCCGCACTCCTTCAGCCGCGCGATCTCCGCCGCCAGCGACTCCTCCGTATCGAAGCCGAGGTACTTCGGGTGGGCGACCACCGCCGCGCCGCCGCCCTGGTGCACCAGCTCGATCGCTTCCCGGGGGTCGAGGCGGACCTTCGGGACGTGCAGCGGCTTGCCGTCTCCCACCAGCCGCTCGAAGGCGTCCGGCAGGCTCGTCGCGTAGCCCTTCCGCACCAGCGCCCGCGCCATGTGCGGCCGGCCGACCTGTCCCTCCCCCGCCTCCGCGAGCACGTCGTCCCAGGTGACGTCGATCCCCAGCTCCTGCATCCGGCGGACCATCACCTGGTTGCGATTGGCCCGGTTCTCCTGCAGGTAGGTGACGCGGGAGAGGAACGCCTCGTTCTGGGGGTCGACGTAATAGCCGAGCAGGTGCAGCTCGCCGTGGGGGTAATCGACGCTGATCTCGATCCCCGGCACCAGCTCCAGCCCGGTCTTCTCCGCGGCGGCGATCGCCTCGGCCACGCCCTCCACGGTGTCGTGGTCCGTCACGGCGAGCGCGGTAAGCCCCACGTCGCGGGCAAGCAGCACCAGCTCGGTCGGGGAGAGCGTGCCGTCGGAGGCGGTGGTATGGGCGTGGAGATCCATCATGTTCGGGAACGGCTGCTTCTTGCGGAGGGTGAGAGTGATAGCAGGGAGCCTGGCTCGCTTACATCGCAGGGTATAGGGGTTAGGGTATAGGGTCTTTGGACTCGGTCGATCCTTCCTCGTAGCGTAGCCGAGGCTCGGCGCGGATGACCAGTTGCTGTAAGAATCGCAAGCGTGAGGACCTGATTCCCCAGGACCTGAACCCGGACCTCTGGAGCCTGAATCCGATGAAGAGCCGAGTCGTATTCTTCCTCGCCGCGGCGCTCTGCGCCGCGCTGCCGGCAGCCGCCTGGGCCGGAGAGGCCGCGCGTCCGGACCCGGGGCCGGCCCGCTCCACCCCCTTCCCGGACGTCCCGCGCGACCACTGGGCCTTCGACGCCGTAGAACAGCTCCGCCAGCGCGGCATCCTGCGCGGCTACCCGCCGGCCGCAGCGAAACCGTCGCGCCAGGCCGAACCGCGGAAGCGCGGTGCTTCGATCAAGAAGGCCCGCAGCCGTTAGCCTCCGAGGCGCTCCCCGTCTGCAGGCAGACCCGGAAAGGTCTCCAGCCGCCGGGCGGGTCCCACTCTCCCTGTCCGGAGATGAGACCTGCCTCGACGCGCTCGACCACCACCCCATCGATTCCCAGCTCCTCGGAGACCCATAGGATCTCTCCCTCTTCCGAAAGCCGGAACAGGCGCGCCGCGGAGGCGACCAGTAAGCAACTCTCGTCCGGGTAGAGTCCGGCGAAGTAACCGCCGAGCTCCACCGTTACGGCTGGCTCGCCGCTCTGGGACACGAGATAGACCCGGTGCCCGGAGCCGATCACGACCCAACGGTGCCAGACCCGTGCTTCCTGGAACGCAAAGGTTTCACCACCCGCGTAGAGATCGACACGGAGCCGCGGTGTGCCGTCCTCTTCCACCGTAACGAAGGAATCCGGAGTGCCGAGCCCGGTGGGAGGCTCGCCCAGCCGGAGCGGCGTCAGGTGCGTCCACGGTGCGTCGAGGGTCTCTCGAAACCGGGCCTCGATTCTGGCCGTTGAGCCGGTCGAGTGACATTCTGCCATCCGCTCCTCCATTCCGGAAGGCACCGAGCCGGAGCAAGAGCAAGATTAGAAGCAGGACCTCCCGCCCACGGCCGGTCCCTTTTCATCCTTCTGCCTTCATCCTTCTGCCTTTAAGAGATGTCCCCTTACCTTCTCGCACTGGACCAGGGCACCACCTCCTCGCGCGCCATGCTGGTGGACGCGCAGGGGCAGCCGGCCGGGGTGGCGGCGCGGGAGTTTCCGCAGCTCTACCCGCAGCCGGGCTGGGTGGAGCACGACCCGGAGGCGATCTGGGAGAGCCAGCTCGCGGCGGTCGAGGCGCTGCTGGAGGAGCGCGGCCGGCCGGAGGTGGCGGCGCTCGGCATCACCAACCAGCGGGAGACGACGCTCCTCTGGCGCCGGTCGGACGGCCGCCCGGTCTATCCCGCCATCGTGTGGCAGGACCGCCGCACCGCGGCCCGCTGCGAGCAGCTCCGTGCGGAGGGCCGGACCGGCTGGCTGCAGGAGCGGACGGGACTGCTGCCGGACCCGTACTTCTCCGCCACCAAGCTGGAGTGGCTGCTGGAGCAGGTCCCCGGCGCCCGCGCCCAGGCGGAGGCGGGGGAGCTGGCGTTCGGGACGGTCGACACCTGGCTGCTCTGGAAGCTGACCGGCGGAGCGGTCCACCGGACCGACCGCACCAACGCCTCGCGCACGCTGCTCTGGAACCTGCGGGAGGAGCGCTGGGACCCGGAGCTGCTGGAGCTGTTCGGGATTCCGGAGAGCGTGCTGCCGGAGGTGCTCTCCTCCGCCGCCCGCTTCACCGATGCGGGAAGCGGACCCGGCTGGCGAGGGGCGCCGGCAGCGGGGATCGCGGGCGACCAGCAGGCGGCGCTCTACGGGCAGGCCGGCTGGGAGCCGGGGCTGGCGAAGAACACCTACGGCACCGGCTGCTTCCTGCTGCTGAATACGGGACGAGAGACGCCGGTCTCCGCCAACGGGCTGCTCACCACAGCCGCCTGCGGCCCGGACGGCGGGGGGGCCTACGCGGTGGAGGGCTCCGTCTTCGTGGCCGGCGCGGCGGTGCAGTGGCTGCGCGACGGCCTGGGGCTGATCCGCACCGCGGCGGAATCGGAGGCGGTGGCCCGCTCCGTGCCGGACACCGGCGGCGTCTACCTGGTCCCCGCCTTCACCGGCCTCGGCGCGCCGTACTGGGACCCGCACGCGCGCGGGACGATGGTCGGCCTCACCCGCGGCACCACGCGCGCCCATCTCGTCCGCGCCGCGCTGGAAGCGATCGCTCTGCAGACCTGCGACGTCGTGGAGGCGATGGCCGCGGATGCGGGAGCCCCGCTGCGGACGCTGCGGGTGGACGGCGGCGCCAGCGCGAACGACTTCCTGATGCAGCTCCAGGCCGACCTGCTGGGGATTCCGGTGGAGCGGGCCGCGTGCGCGGAGACGACCGCCCTCGGGGCCGCCTACCTGGCCGGCGTCGGCTGCGGCCTGTGGAGACCCAGGGAGCTGGCCAGCCTCTGGCGGGCCGACCGCGTCTTCGAGCCGCGGATGAGCGAGGACCAGCGGCAGTCGCTGCGGCACGGCTGGCGGCGCGCGATCGAGCAGACGAGAGCGTAAGACACGGCGGCGGAAGGGCTCGCCACTCCCGGGCGGGTGGAAGGCGTCGGCTATAATCTCTAGCGTGGGCGGGGGCGAGGCGCCGCGCCAACCCCGCTGCCGATTGCTTCCAGAGGAGATTTCATGCCCGCCAGGCCCGACGGCCGGTCGCCTTCCGAACTGCGGCCGGTACGCATGACCCGCAGCTACAACCGCTACGCGGAAGGCTCGTGCTTCATCGAGATGGGCGAGACCCGCATCATCTGCACCGCCTCCGTGGAGGAGCGCGTCCCCCCGTTCCTCAAGGGACAGGGCACCGGGTGGGTCACCGCGGAGTACTCCATGATCCCCCGCGCCAACCGGCAGCGCACCCCGCGCGACGTCGGCAAGCCGGCCAGCGGACGAACGGTGGAGATCCAGCGGCTCATCGGGCGCTCGCTCCGCTCGGTGGTCAACATGCCGGACCTGGGGGAGCGGACGATCTACGTCGACTGCGACGTGATCCAGGCCGACGGCGGCACCCGCACCGCCGCCATCACCGGCGCCTTCGTGGCGCTGGCGGAGGCGTGCGCCTCGCTCCAGAAGCAGCGGCTGATCAAGCGCTGGCCGCTGGTCGATCAGGTCGCCGCCACCAGCGTCGGCATCGCCGGCGGGCAGATCTGCCTCGACCTCAACTACGACGAGGACTCCGCCGCGGCGGTTGACATGAACGTGGTGATGACCGGCGACGGCCGCCTGGTGGAGGTGCAGGGCACCGCGGAGGGCGAGCCGTTCAGCCGCGCCCAGATGAACCTGCTGATCGACGCCGCCCAGGGCGGCATCCAGCGGCTCTTCCAGATGCAGCGAGAGGCGCTGGAGGGGGTGCTTCCGGCCAGGGGGTAGCGGGTAGCGTTTAGGGTGTAGCGTTTAGGGTGTAGCGTGTAGGGCTGGCGGGGGGCGAAGTGCGCCCTCCGCGTACGGCTACTCTTACTCCTTCTCGTTCTCCTACACTTACTCAGAGGCGCTCCGGAGCGGCAGCGCGTCCTCTCGAGAGGCCCGGGCTTCCGCCGCCCCTCCAGGGCGGGTAACGTTAGGGCGGCTCCGAGGCGGTAGAGGCCGCCGATCGCTGACGGTTGACCGCCAGCGGAGCCAACCGCGGTGCTCGCTCCGCACCGCCGCCGGGGAGCCTCCGGGGCGCGGGGAGAGACAGATCGCCGGCAGTCAACTGCCGGCGGAGCCAACCCGCGGAGTTCACTCCGCACCGCTTCCCGAATACTTCTCCCGCCCCTCCGGGGCGGAACGTGGCGGCGGCTCCGAGTCCGGGGGCTGCGCTGCGCTGACCCCCGGCTACCCTCTCGCGCCCCTCCGGGGCGCCGTCCGCGCTATGCCCGCCGCGCTCTGTCCCTCTGTCCCTCTGTCCCTCTGTCCCTCTGTCCCTCTGTCTGGAGTTACCCCCTGAGAGCGGACAGGCAATACCCCTCATTTCGACCAACGGGTCGGAGGGAGGTTGCTATGGCTCGCAGGTTCTCAGCCGCGTTCAAGTTCGAAATCGTGCGGCAAC
>JBKBRF010000003.1:0-138844 GCA_046292385.1 Armatimonadota bacterium
GCCTCCTTCGCGCAAGCGAGCGATGCGGCAAAACCTTCCTGCGCCACCAGCGGCGTAACTTTACAGCGTGTGACACAAGCCACCGCACTCCACAGACTGCACCGAGGCCGTCTCCCTTTCGGCGAAGAGGGAGGCCCTGCCGGATCGGCTTGTGGAGTGCGAATGCTTGCTTTCGCGCCCCGCGTCAGCGGGGCCACCAGCGCAGCCCCTCGGATTCGCCGATAGTGTCCGCCGCGAGGGGGGCTCATAGGCTCCGGCTCCAGCCCCTTCGTGGGCTTCCGCCGGACACGGATTACGGGTCGGGCGGCCAGAGGAAGTGTCGTATTGGGCCGCCGGGGCGCAGGCGCAGCCAGACGCCGAGCGTGAGGCGGTGCGGGGGCTTCTCCGGCGGGGTGCCGGCCTGGAGCTGGCGGGCGAGGGTCGCTACCGGGTATCGAAAGAGCCGGAGGATCAGCCGGGTGCGCGGGTCCTCACCGCGAAGGCGGGCGGCTTCGCAGCGGGCGAGGTCCTGCACCCAGGCGAGGGCCGGCTCCGCGGCGAGCCCCTCCGCAAAGGCAATCGCGTCCTCGCGGTGCTTCTGCGCACCGGAGGGGACCCGCCGCTGCGCGTGGCGGCGGAAGCGCGGCTCCAGCTCCGCGCCGAGCGCCGCCGCGGTGGCGGGGAGGAGCGCGGTGACGTGCCCGAGCCGCTTGCGGAGCAGCGCGGCGGCGAAGTCGCGCACCTCCTGCTCCGCAAGCGCCGCCAGCCGGGCGGAATCGTCCGGGTCCAGGCCCAGCTCCCGCGCCACCTCCTGCGGCGCGGCGAAGAAGCGCTCTCGCAGCGCCTCGTCGGTGTAGAGGCGCGCGAGGGTGCGCTGCACCTCCGCTAGTCCCATCGTCCGTGCCGCCTCCCCAGCTCCCGCGCCCGCTCCAGCTCCGGGAGCAGCTCCGAGAGCGCCGGCAGGCGGG
Organism: Armatimonadota bacterium; assembly: GCA_046292385.1. Classification (GTDB taxonomy): domain Bacteria; phylum Armatimonadota; class SYMT01; order SYMT01; family SYMT01; genus JBKBRF01. The sequence continues at coordinate 948 of JBKBRF010000003.1, forward strand.
CGTCCCGCTCCAGGATCACGCCCTTTACGGGGGCGCGGCGCAGCACCTCCTCCAGCAGCTCCCAGACTTCGGGCGGGGTGGGGGCGGCGTGGTCGTCGACCAGCAGCCCGCCGCGCCGGCTGACTCCGACGAAGTGGAGCTGCACTACCCGCTCCAGCGGGAGCGCGTGGAGCAGCGCATAGGGGTCGCGGCGATGGTTGACACCGTTTACGTAGAGGTTGGTCACGTCGAGCAGCAGCCCGCAGCCGGTCCGCTCCAGCACCGCGCGGATGAACTGAGCTTCCGTCATCTCCGCGCCGGGGAGTTCCAGGGCGTAGGTGATGTTCTCCAGGATCAGCGGCGCGTCGATCCGGCTCCGGGCCAGCTCCACGTTGCGGCAGACCGCCTCGACCGCTTCCTCGGTAAACGGGAGCGGCGCGAGGTGGCCGATCTCCACGCCGCCCGCGCGGGTGAACGCCAGGTGCTCGCTCCACCAGGGCGGCCGGAGCCGGTTCACCAGCCGGGCGAGCCGCTCCAGGTGCGCCGGGTCGAGCCCCTCCGCGCTGCCGAGCGAGAGCCCCAGGCCGTGCGGGATCAGCGGGAAGTGGTCCGTCAGCAGCGCCAGCTCTTCGTCTTTCCACGCCGGCACGTCGAGGTAGTGCTCCGCCGTGATCTCCAGGAAGTCGACCTTCCCCCGGTTCCGGAACAGCTCCGCCCGGAACGGCTCGCGGAAGCCGAGCCCCACGCCGAGCACCGGCAGGTGGGATAGCTCTTCCGCCGGCGCGACCGCTGACATGGTCTGTCTCACCCTCCGCCGCAGCCGCCGCAGCCCCCGCCTCCGCAGCCGCCGCTCCCACAGCCGGAGCCGCAGCCGGACCCGCAGCTCGAGCCGGAGCCGCAGCCGCCGGCCGCCCCGGAGGCGTCGCCGCGGCGGAACATCCCGGGGTAGTAGTCGAAGGCGGTGTCCGTCAGCACGCCGACGCCGAAGACGCCGACCAGCACCGGCAGCGCCCGGGTCGCCCCCATCTCGCCCGCCAGGGCGGCCCGCTGCTCCCGGAACGGCTGGTAGGCAAGCTGCAGCCGCTGGAGGTAGGCGTCGCCCAGGTGGGTCCGCCGCGGCTGCCGGGCGCAGAGCACCGTGAGCCCGACGAACGCGAGGAACCCGAGCAGGATCAGGAAGCCGACGTTGAAGTGACCGTTCGCCAGCGCGGCGACTAGCTTGTAGAGTCCCAGCCCGCCGATGATCCCCGCGCCGGCAAGCCAGGTCCGCACCGCCGTGTGCTGCGCTTCTTCCGGCCGCAGCAGCTTCTGTGCCTTCAAGCTCTGCTCGTACCGTGCCGCCAGCGGCTCCACCCGCTCCGGCAGCGCGCCTCGGAACACCTCCTCCGGTTTCCGTGGAGTGCGGAAGAACTCGAAGATGGTCCGCTCCAGCGGGGAGAGGTCGCGCGGCTCCGGGTGACTCCGGGCGTGGCCGAGCGCCTGGTCTCCCAGGCTGCGGGTCTTCACGCTAAGCCGGCTCGATTGCGCCTGCTCCTCCGCCAGTGGGACTTCCAGGTAGCCCCGCTGGAGCAGCGAGAAGACGACGATGCGGATCAGCTCGTTCACCCCTCCGCGCAGGAAGGCCACCTCGTACGGATCCGGGTTCTCCGGCACCTGCAGCGGCTTCGCGCCCTCGGTCGGGTCGGCGGCCTGCAGCCGGAAGTAGGCCCAGAGCAGCGTGCCGCCGCTCACCAGGGCATAGAGGAGCAGAAAGGCGGGTCCGCGCAGCTCCGCGAGCGGGTTGTGCAGCAGCCAGTCCACGTCGGCCTCCAATTCCGCGGAGCCTCGACCGGGATCGTCCGACCGCCTCCCCGGCCTGCTCTGCTGAGTACCGGAACGGTCCCGCAGGGAGAACGTTTCGCCTCCGGCGCCGGTTCAGCGTTCTTTAAGACTCCGCCACCCCCGGGCTTCCGCCCCCACTCCGGTGGGAGACGCCGGCTCAGGCGGAGTTGCGCCCGGTTCGCCGGTTGGAAACCCCACATCCGGAGCCTGAAGGTCATCAGCCTCGGGGTAGAGCACCAAACTCGCCGGTTCTCCACAGCCGGAAACCTGAGGCACCCGGAGGGTGCCACCTGTGACGGCCCCTGGGCGTCAGGGGCCGTAGCTCGAAGGCGGCCGAGCCAGCCCGTGAACCAAGCCATTGGAGCGATGCGGCGCCGCGACGCGGGATGAGCCCTCCGTGACGCACACCCGTAGGGGCCTGCTAGCGTAGGCGAAGCCGGAGCGTGAAAAGGCACCGGAGGGCTCGCGTCGCGGGAGGGCTGGCTCGGACGACAAGGGCTCGGGGTCGGCCCTCCGAGGTTCAACGCTGCCCTCAAGAGAACACCCTCAGATCCCGGTCCGAATCCCCTCCTCCGTCAGGTACCCCGTAATCAGCTCCGCCGGCGTCCGGTCGAACTGCACGTTCGCCACCTCCACCCCCGGTGGGGCTTCCGCCAGCACTTCCGACGGGGGCCCCGGCACCGTCGTGAAGCGCGCCGCCGGGTCGCGCTCGCCCACCCACCGGGAGCGCTCCGCCACCACGTAGACCTTGCGGCCGTGGGCGGCGCAGACCCGCGCGGCGACGGCGGTCCCCGCGGGGGCGACCACCGCTCCGTCCGGCAGCACCCGCTCCGCCTGGAGCAGCGCCAGGTCGCACTCCGGCGCGAACAGCTCCAGCTGCGCCTCCGTGATCAGCCGCACCGGCAGCGCCTGGTCCGCCAGCGCCGCGGCGATCGCCACTCCCCGGGAGCGGGGACGGCCCTCGCTCACCGTCACCGCTTCCAGCCGGTCGGCGAACTTCACGAGCAGCTTCAGCACCGTTTCCTCATGGCCGAGCACCAGGACCCGCGTCCCCGGCCGGAAGAGGCTCTCCGCCGCCTGCGCCAGCTCTCCGAAAGAAGAGCGGAGCACCGCCTCCGTCTCGGCGAGCGCCGCTTCCCGTCCCCGGCGCAGCGCCGCCTCCACCCGCTCCAGCGCCTGCGCCAGCGCCGTCGACTCCGACCGGGCCCGCCGCAGCCGCGCCGCGAAGGCGGAGAGCTGCGACCGGACCTGCTCGGCGTCCGCGTCCGGGGTCCAGGCCTGCTCCAGCGCGGCCCGGAACGTATCGACCGCCTGCCGCACGAGCTGCTCCGAGCCCGCCTCCCGGTTCGTCTCCAGCTCCAGCGCCTGCAGCAGCCACTCCCGCGGCAGCTTCAGCTCTCCCGCCATCCCGGCACCTCCCGTGGTCTGTCGAGCTACTTCTAACCACAGGGGACCGGAGCTACGCCTCCAAAGTGCGGGGGCGTGCGACTTCTCCCGTGGCGCCCGCGTCCAAAACGTGACGCCGCCTCAACGGGAGGTCCCCGTGCGATCCTCTGCCCTGCTCCTGCCGCTCCTCGCCGCCGTCCCGCTCCTCTGCGGCAGCCTGCCCGCCGCGGCGCAGGACACCGAGCCGCGCGATAACACGCCGCTTGCCTACCGCATCCTCGAGGGAGAGGGCGAGAACAGCCTGCTCCAGCTCCTCGAGCGCGGGCTCGAGCCGAACCTGGCGGGACCGGAGGGGACCACGCTGCTGATGGCGGCCTCCACCCGCCGGTGGACCCTCGCAGAGGAGCTCCTGCCGCTGCTCGCGGCGGGCGCCGATCCCAACCGGCGGGACCGCGACGGCGAAACCGCGCTGATCTACGCGGCCCGCACCTTCAACCCGGGTGCGGCGGAGGCGCTCCTTGCGTTCGGGGCGAAGGTTGACGCGCGCGACCGCCGGGGCAGCACCGCCCTCCACCACTGCGTGAACTGGCACCAGTACGACCTCATCATCGGGGGCCGGAGAGAGCAGTGCGCGGAGGTCGCCCGGCGCCTGATCTCGGCCGGAGCGTCGCTGACGGCACGGGACCGGTTCGGAATGACGCCGCTGATGTGGGCGGCGAACGCGGAACACGCGCCGGCCCTGGAGGTGCTTCTGAAAGCCGGTGCCGATCCGAGCTTCGCCGATCGGAAGGGACGGACCGCGCTCACCTGGCGCGCCTGGGCCGGCCCCGAAGACGAGATCGTCCGGACGCTCCTCGCCGCCGGAGCGCGAGTGAGCCTCGTCGACGCGCTTCTGCTGAACGATCCGATCCGCGCGCGGATGCTGCTGGACGAAGGTGCTTCTGTCCACGGCGTGGGCGGGGATAACCAAACGCCGCTGATGCTGGCGGCGCGGCTGGGGGATCTCGATCTCGTGCGGCGTCTCCTCCGCCGGGGAGCCGACGTGAGGGCCCGAGACCGGAGAGGCAATACCGCCCTGATGTACGCCGCGGGCGGGCGGGAAGTGACCGATCAGCTCGGCCAGTCCCGCTGGGTGTCGGAGGGCGCCGACCGTGGCCGGCAGTTCATCGTGGAGGCGCTCCTGAAGGCCGGAGTGCCGCCGGACGCCGTGAACAAACAGGGGCAGGATGCTCTCACCTGGATGGTGGGCCTCCGCCAGACCGAGGCGCTCGAAGCTCTGATCCGGGGCGGTGCTCGCTGTCGAGCCGCATCCGGACGTTACTACCTGCGGTCGAGCTGTGCGCTCGAGGTGCTGTCAGCCCGGGGAGACCTGCGGCTGGTGAAGCTGATCCTGAAGCACCGGAACGATCCGCATCTGGATGCCGCGCTCCCTGCCGCGCTCGCCAGTGAGTCCGACACGGAAGCGACGATCGCCGCGCTCATCGATGCGGGCGCCGATCCGAACGGGCGCGGTCGCGAGCGCGGTTGGCCGCTCGCGGCTGCGGCGTCCAGCGGCCGGCTGGAGCGGGTAGAGGAGCTGCTCCGCCGCGGCGCGAAGCTTGGAGCGCGGTCCGGGGCACGGTTGATGGTGGAGGCGGTCCGGAGCGGGAGCGTGGAGATCGTGCGCCGCTTCCTCACGGCCGGCGTGCCGCCGGACGCGGCGGAACACGACCGGACGCCGCTGATGCTGGCGGCGAGGTGGGGTCGCGAGGAGCTCGTACGGATGCTGCTCCAGGCTGGCGCCGATCCTACCCGAAACGACAAGCGCGGACGGACCGCGGTTACCGACGCAACGGAAGCCGGTCATCCGGCGATCGCGGCGCTGCTGCAGGAGGCGATCCGCCGCCGTTAGCCCAACCGGACGTCTACTCCGTCGATCAGGAAGCTGCTCCTGGCCGCGCGGCGCTGAAGTGCATCTCGAGAGGAGACCGGTATGTTCGGAAGGCGCACGCTGGAGCTGTGCATCGGAGCAGCGGTCATAGCCGGCACGGTCGGCATCGCGCGGGAGATCCACCGCCGCCAGCTCCTCGGCGCCCGCCTGCGGCACGCGCTCTCCCAGGAGAACCTGCCGGTGGCGCTGGGGTGTGTCCGGGCGGGGGCCGATCCGAACCTGCAGCCCGCTCGGAAGCCCACCGCGCTGATCCTGGCCGTCGCGTATCGAGATACGACGGCGGCGCAGGAGCTGCTGCACGCGGGCGCGGACCCGAACCGGGAGGTGCGCTGGTGGGGCCAGCCTTCGGGCTACTGCATGCCGATCGAGGAGGAGTTCCGGCACTCGGCCCTGAGTCTCTCCGCGGTCAATAGCGACCCGCGCATGGTGCGGCTGCTCTTGCAGAACGGCGCCGATCCTCACCGGCGGAACAGCCGCGGCAAGATCCCGGCAGAGCTGGCTCGCAATCCGAGGGTGAAAAAGCTGCTCCTGGCTGCAGAGCGCTCAAATGACGCCAGCGCGGGACTGGAGTAGCGGCGTTACCCGAGGGGGTGGCGCTTCGGCGCGGCCTCACCCCCGGCCCCTCTCCAGGGAGGAGAGGAGAGCTGTCAGTGCGGAGCCAACCTGCTCCCGCTTCCACTTCAGGGAAGGCTTGTCCCCCGAATAGGGGAGATAGGCTGCGCCGAAGAGACAACCCTGCCGCTCCCGCCTCATTCAGCCTCAGAGAACGAGAACGAGTAGGAGTAGGAGCTCCCGCTACCGGAGGGTCCGGGCTTTAGCCTTCTGCCTTTAGCCTTCGGAAACGCGGGGGGCGATGATGACGCGGCGGTCGTCACCTTCGCCTTCGCTGTAGGTGGTGACGTCCGGATCGTCGGCGAGGGCGTTGTGGATGATCCGGCGCTCGAAGGCGTTGAGCGGGTCGAGCTCCGCTTCCTGGCCGTGCTGCTTCACCTCTTCGGCCAGCTCGCGGGCCTGCTCGATCAACGCCGCCTCGCGCCGGCCGCGGTAGCCGTCGGCGTCCAGGGTCAGGCGCACGTGCTCGCCGGTATCCCGGGTCACCACCAGCGTGGCAAGATACTGCAGCGCGTTCAGCGTGTCGCCGTAGCGGCCGACGACCCGGTCCGCGCCCTCGCCGACCACCGAGACGAGCAGGGAGCCCTCTTCCGTCGTCGCCACCTCTACGTCGGCGTCGACCAGACCCATGGCGTCGATCACGTCGAGCACGAAGTCCCGTGCCGAGTCCGCCGCAGTGTATTCGCCTTCGGTTTCTTCAGGCTCCATGCTTCTCTTCTCTCGGGTCGGGGGCCAGGGGCCGGGGATCGGGGGCGGGCCAGCTTGCTGATCTAGCCGGCGCTCGCGACCGGATAAGTATATGCCGTTCCGGCAATGTCGGCAGGGACCGCGCCAGGTCTACGCAGGTGGGCTGACACTTCTACCGCTCTGGAGTGGGAGCAAGGGAGAGTGGGGGAGTGGGAGCCCCGCTCCCGTGGGCGGCTTTTCAAGCTCTCCCACTCGCCCTTTCAGTCATCGTCCGTCGCTCGCAGCTCGCCGGCCCTGGCGCTACTTCCGCTTTCCGGAGCCTTTGGGCGGGCGCATCGCGCTGCGAGGATCGCGCGGGTTGCCGCGGCCGTTGCGGCCGTCCTTCTTGCCGTTCTCCACGCCCTTCATCGGCTTGAGCGGCGGCGGGGGCGCGGCCTCCAGAGCAGCGGTCCCGCCGCCGCCCCCGGCAATCGCGTGCAGCCCGTAGCGGCGCATCAGGCTCCAGCTCTGGTAGCCGCTCACCACGTTCAGGATGAGCCAGTAGAGCATGAAGGCGGACGACCACTGGTAGATCCACATGAAGACGCCGAACATCAGCGGCATCATCACCATCATCATCTTCTGCTGCTGCGCCTGCTGCGGGTCGGCCGGCTTCGGCTGCAGGAGCGAGAAGGCGACCATGCTCAGCATGTAGATGATGAAGAGCGGCAGGTCGAACTGCGCCAGGTTGTCACCCAGCCACGGGCTGTTCTTCGAGGCCGCGGAGCCGATCCACAGGAAGGTGCCGTGGGTGAACTGGAACTCGTAGTCCGCCACCATCCAGTAGACCGGGAAGATCACCACCATCATCACCAGCATCGGCAGACAGCCGGCGGCGATGTTGACGTTGTTCTCCTTGTAGATCTCGAAGACCCGGCGCTGCACCTCGTCCGGCGGCGCGTTGCGCGCCTTCATCTCTTCCTGGGCCTCTTTGATCAGCGGCGCCACGCGCATCATGTCGCGCTGGTACTGGTACTGCTTCTTCTGGAACGGCCAGGTGATCCCCTTGAGGAAGACCACCACCACCAGCAGTGCCAGGAAGTAGCTGAGGCCGGGATAGCGGACGCCGCCGAAGACCTGGACCAGCCCGTCGAGGATCCTGTAGGTCCACTTGTCTTTGTTGACTTCGTCCCGCGCCAGGCGGATCAGGTTGAGCCGCTCGGAGGCGATCTGGCTCAGATCGCCGGTGCGGGTCTCGGTCTTGCCGTTGATCTCCAGGGTCACGGTGCCCTGCTTGTTGTGCAGGGACTTCTCCATGTCTTTGAGCTTCGGGATCGCCTGGTCGTGCCAGTGCGTGCCGGAGCGCTTCCCCTCGAGCTGCGTGGCGAGGTAATCGTAAATATTGACCTGCTGGAACCGCGCCTGGTAAGCCTCCGGCGGCACCGGGTTCTTGTCCTTCTGCTGGTTCCAGTACTCTTCGTACTTGCCGACCGCGGCTTCCAGCTTCTTCACCCGGTCCGCGATCGCCACGTTCGGATCGGCGGTGCGGCCCTCCTTCTCCAGGTTCTGGGCCTGGATGTAGAGCGACGGCGCGTTCGGGTCCGGCGGCGCGGGCGCCTTCGGCATGAAGAAATAGAAGCCCGCCATCAGCACCGCGTACATGATGATGAAGTTTATGAAGCGGCTTCTGTTAGAGGGCTGCGGTTGTGCCATTCCTGTTTAGACTCGTCTCAGAATAATGCCCGTCCACGCCAGCGGACGGGCTCGATCCGCACCGGCGCGGGCTGCGCGCTCGGGCATGGGTAAAAACCTATCGCACGGGATCGTAGCCGCCCTTGCAGAGCGGCTGACAGCGGCAAATGCGGGTGAAGGCCATCCAGGACCCTTTCAGCGCCCCGTGTTTGCGGATCGCCTCCAGCGCGTATTGGGAGCAGGAGGGGACGAACCGGCATACCGGCGGCCGCCAGCGGCGGGTGCTCTGGTAAAGACGGATCAGCCCGATGAGTGCGCGCGCGCCCAGGCTTCCCGGGCGGGTTTCCGGCGGCATACTCACGTGGCACCTCCCTCTCCGCGGGCGCGTCGCGCTCTCCTCATCGCGGCCGGCGGTGCCCTGGCGCCCCGGCCGGCATGATATAGAGCGCGTCGGGGGCGGCGTCTGGTTCCCGCGGCAGTCTCGCGCGCCGGGCCAGCTCCCTGACTGCGGCTTCCAGCTCCGCGAATTCGGCCTCCGCCGCCGCGGAGCGGGCCACCAGGACCGCGTCGAAGCCCTGCTTCCATTCCGGGAGCAGGGCCCGCACGATCTCCCGCAGGCGGCGGCGGACCCGGTTGCGGACCACCGCCTTGCCGACCTTCTTACTGACGGCAATGCCCATCCGCAGACCGGATGGGCGGGGATGCACGTGCAGAGCTGCCAGCGGGTGCGCCCAGGAGCGCCCGCCCCGGTAGACCTGCTGAAACTCCCGCGTCGAGCGCAAGCGATGGTCTCGCGGCAGCACCCGTACACCTCGCGGGAGTTGGCTGGCTCGGCGGCCTAGCCGGAAACCGTCAGGCGCTTGCGGCCCTTGGCGCGGCGCGCCGCGAGCACGTTGCGGCCGTCGCTGGTCGCCATGCGCTTGCGGAAGCCATGGACGCGCTTGCGGCGGCGGTTGTGGGGCTGAAAAGTTCGCTTCATCTAATTCCTCTCCCTGCGTCGCGTGATTATAGCACAGGGGTAAGGGGGCCACAAGCGCCGGGCGGCGCCGTCGCGCGCCGGGAGCCGGGACCACTCCGCTCCTTCTAACGGGGCAGGGACGCCCGGGGATACGCCCGAAGATGAACTCGAGAGGGCGGGACTCCGTCTGGACCGGTAGCAGAGGGCGAAGAGAGAGTGCCGAAATGCCGCAAAGAACCGAGCTGCGGGTGAATGGCGAGCGCCGGGTGATCGACGTCGACCCGGAGCGGAGCCTGCTGAGCGTGCTGCGGGACGACCTGGAGCTGACCGGGGCCAAGTACGGCTGCGGCGAGGCCCAGTGCGGCGCCTGCACGGTGGTGATCGACGGCCAGGCGGCGCGGTCGTGCGTGACCCCGGTCTCCGCCGCGGCGGGGAAGTCGATCACCACCATCGAGGGGCTGGCCGGCGGCGAGGCGCTGCACCCGCTGCAGGAGGCGTTCATCCAGGAAGATGCGCTCCAGTGCGGCTACTGCACCACCGGGATGATCATGTCCGCGTACGCGCTGCTGCGCCGGAACCCGGAGGCTACGGAGGCGGAGATCCGGAAGGGGCTGCAGGGCAACATCTGCCGCTGCGGGATTTACTCGCGAGTCGCGAAGGCGGTGCGCGCCGCGGCGGAAGCGATGCCGAAGGAGGAGAAGCGATGAGCCGCGAGCGCCCGATCGAGCTGCCCTGGGAAGAGGAGCGGTACGAGCTGGAGGCGGAGGCGGAGCGGTGGGCGCTGCTCTCCCGGCGAGACCTGCTGAAGACGCTCGGCGGCGGCCTGCTGATCCTGCTCTGCGTCGGCGGCGCGGAGGCGGTGCAGGAGTCGGGCGGGCGGCGCGGCGGCGGGCGGCCGCAGGCGCCGCAGGAGCTGAGTGCCTGGCTGCACATCGGGGAGGACGGTACCGTCTCGGTTTTCACCGGGAAGACGGAAGTGGGGCAGAACATCCGCACCTCGCTCTCCCAGGCGGTGGCGGAGGAGCTGCGCGTGCCGCTCGCCTCGGTGCGGATGGTGATGGCGGACACCGCCCTCACGCCGTACGACATGGGCACCTTCGGCAGCCGCACCACGCCGGCGATGGCGCCGCAGCTCCGCCGGGCCGCCGCGGCGGCGCGAGAGGAGCTGGTCCGGATCGCCGCGGAGACCTGGAAGACGGAGCCGGCGGCGCTCTCGGTGGCGGAGGGACGCGTGACGCACGCGCCGACCGGCCGCTCCGCCGGCTTCGGAGAGCTGACCCGCGGGCAGAAGCTGGTGCGCACCGTTTCGCAGGAAGGACCTCTCACCCCGGCCGCGGAGTGGAAGGTCGCCGGTACCTCCGTGCCGAAGGTCGACGCCCGCGCCATCGTGACCGGGCTGCACCGGTACAGCTCGGACCAGCGCCGCCCCGGAATGCAGGTGGGGAAGGTGCTGCGCGCGCCCGCGTACGGTGCGGAGCGGCTCTCGCTCGACCCCGCCGCGGCCGCGGCGATGCCCGGCGTGCAGGTGGTCCAGGACGGGCCGTTCGTCGGGGTCGTCGCGCCGGATGAGCTGACCGCCACCCGCGCCCTGGCGGCGCTGAAGGCGGCGTGGAAGCAGCCGGAAGGCGCGCCTTCTTCCGCGGAGCTGTGGGACCTGCTGAAGAAGGGCGGACCGCCGCAGCCGGACCCGCGGGTGGAGGAGGCGCTGAAGGGGGCGGACCACCGCCTCGCCGCCACCTATACGATCGCCTACATCGCGCACGTGCCGCTGGAGCCCCGCGCCGCCGTGGCGGAGTGGGAAGGGGACCGCGTGACGGTCTGGACCGGCACCCAGCGCCCGTTCGGGGTACGCGGCGAGCTGGCGTCCGCGCTTGGCATTCCGGAGGAGCGGATCCGCGTGATCGTGCCGGACACCGGCTCCGGTTATGGGGGCAAGCACACCGGAGAGGCGGCGGTCGAGGCGGCGCGGCTGGCGCGGGCGGCGGGGAAGCCGGTCCGCGTGGTCTGGAGCCGTCCGGAGGAGTTCACCTGGGCCTACCAGCGCCCGGCCGGCGTGATCGAGGTGCAGGGCGGCGTGAGCCGGGACGGCACCCTCCTCGCCTGGGACTTCCACAACTACAATTCCGGCGGCTCCGGCCTCCAGAGCCGCTACGAGGTGGCGGCGCGGCGCGAGCAGAGCCACCGGGCCGAGTCGCCGCTCCGGCAGGGCTCTTACCGCGGTCTCGCGGCGGCGGCGAACCACTTCGCGCGGGAGTGCCATCTGGACGACCTGGCGAAGCTGGCCGGCCTCGACCCGCTCGAATTCCGCCTGAAGAACCTGAAGGACGAGCGGATGCGCGCGGTGCTGCAGGCGGCCGCGGAGCGGTTCGGCTGGGACCGCCGCCGGAAGGGGGAGAACGTCGGCGCGGGGCTGGCGGTCGGCTTCGAGAAAGGCGGCTACGTCGCCACCTGCGCGGAGGTGGAGGTCGACCGTCCCCGCCGCGCGGTGCGGGTGACCCGCGCCGTCACCGCCTTCGAGTGCGGCGCGATCGTGAACCCGCGGCACCTGGAAAGCCAGGTGGAAGGCTGCGTGGTGATGGGCCTGGGTGGGGCGCTCTTCGAGCGGATCGACTTCGGCGAGGGGCGGGTCCGCAACGCGAAGCTGGCCCAGTACCGCGTCCCCCGGTTCAGCGACCTCCCGCCGATGGAGATCGTGCTGCTCGACCGGAAAGACCTGCCCTCCGCGGGCGCCGGGGAGACGCCGATCGTCGGCATCGCCCCCGCCATCGGCAACGCGATCTTCGCCGCCTGCGGGCAGAGGATCCGCTCCCTGCCGATGCTCCCGGACGGGCTCCCCGACCCGGCGTAAGAGTTCCAAGTTGGCAGGTTGCAGGTTTACAGGTGGCTCCGAACCCCGCCTCACGGGGAGTAACCTGGAACCTAGAACAGACTCCCCGCGTGGCGCTTGCCCGCTCCCCATCCGAGCACGCGGAATACGGTTTGGCTGTCCGGGCCGAGCGGGTACTCCTGGGTGACTAACCTCAGCGATGTACGCGTTGAGGGAATGGCAGGAGGAGCAGAGATGTCGAAACGCTGGACCGGGATCGCGGTGATCCCTTGCCTGGCCCTGGGACTGGCGCTCGCCGGCTGCACCGGCGACACCACCGACACCGGCAACGCGCCCGGGACCGTGGGCAACACCGGTGACATGGGCAACACGGCCGACGCCAATACCCCCGGCGAGCCGGGTGACGAGCGAGATGCGGATCAGGTCGCCGCGGATGTGGCGATTACCGGCCAGGTCAAGTCCGCCCTGCTTGCGAGCACCGAAGTCGGCGCCCTGGAGATCGATGTGGACACCGTCTCGGGCGTCGTCAGTCTCAACGGCGAAGTGGATACCGAGGAGCAGAAGGCGAAGGCCGAGGAGATCGCCAAGGGCGTAGAAGGCGTTACCTCGGTGACCAACAACCTGACCGTGGAGCCGGACGATGCCGCCGGTAACGCGGCCGGCAACTCGCCCCACTAGAACTGGGAGCGAGCTTGAGAGAACGCGCGGCCTTCGGAGACGGAGTGCCAGAGGGACAGAGGAGCGGCAGCGCCCCGGGAGGGGCGCGAGAGGATAGCCGGGGGTCAGCGCAGCGCAGCCCCCGGATCCGGAGCCGCCGCCACGTTCCGCCCTGAAGGGGCGACGGAACCTTCCGCGCTCTGGAAGCAAGGGCGGGGCGGAGTCAACTCCGCGTGTTGGTTCCGCCGGGGGTCAACCCCCGGCGATCTACCTCTCTCCGCGCCCCGGAGGGGCGGGAGGGCTATCCGGAAGTGGTGCGGAGTGAACTCCGCGGGTTGGCTCCGCCGGCAGTCAACTGCCGGCGATCTGGGGCTTTTTGCGCCCTGGAGGGGCGGCGGAAACCCGTCCTCTCGAGAACGCGCCGGAGTCCGGGGCTCGCCAGCGAGCAGGAGCAAGAGTAGGAGCAAGAGCAGGCCCCCCCCGTACACGGAGGGTTCGGCTTTATCCTTTAGCCTTTTGACTTTAGCCTTTAAGAGCTACCAGTCCGCCACGCTGCCGTCGTCGTGGTAGAAGCGCGGGGAGTGCCAGTTGTGGCCTTCCTTCGCCGCGACCGCCTCGTCGTCCAGCTCGATCCCGAGGCCGGGGCCGGTCGGGAGCGGGATGTAGCCGTCGACCACCTCGAACGGCTGCTTCAGGTAGCCCTCGCCCAGGCTCACCTGCTCCTGTACCAGGAAGTTCGGGATGCAGGCGTCAAGCTGCAGGCAGGCGGCGAGGGAGATCGGTCCCAGCGGGTTGTGCGGCGCCACGCCCGCGTAGTAGCACTCCGCCATCGCGGCGATCTTCTTCCCTTCCAGGATGCCGCCGGCGTGGCAGAGGTCCGGCTGCACCACCGCCGCCGCCTGCTTCTCCAGCACCTCCCGGAAGCCCCACTTGGTGAAGAGCCGCTCGCCGGTGGCGATCGGGATGGAGGTGGAGCGCGCCACGGTGACCAGGGTATCGACGTTCTCCGGCAGGCACGGCTCCTCGATGAACATCGGCGAGTACGGCTCCAGCGCCTTCGCGAGCCGGATCGCCAGAGCCGGGCTGACCTGGCCGTGGAAGTCGATGGCGACGTCGACCTCCGGCCCCACCGCCTCCCGGATCGCCGCGAAGCGTTCCACGCACGCCTCCACGAAGGCCGGGCTCTCCAGCATCCGCGCCGGGCAGCGGCCGATGCCGGTCTTTAGCGCGGTAAAGCCCGCCTCCACCAGCTCCCGCGCCGAGCGCGCCGCCTCTTCCGGCAGCGGGAGCCCGCAGTGCGCGTACATTCGGATCCGGTTCCGGCAGGCGCCGCCCAGGAGCTGGTAGACCGGTACTCCGAGCGACTTCCCCAGCAGATCCCACATCGCCTGCTCCACGCCGCTGAGGGCGCTGGTGAGCACCGGCCCGCCGCGGTAGAAGGCGTTTCGGTAAATCGCCTGCCAATGGTGCTCGATGCGGCGGGGGTCCTGGCCGATCAGGTACTCCTCCAGCTCGTGGACCGCCTGGCGCACCGTCGCCGCGCGCCCTTCCACCACCGGCTCGCCGTAGCCGACCAGCCCCACGTCGGTGTGCATCTTCAGGAACAGCCAGCGCGGCTGCACCATGATCGTCTCGAGCCGGGTGATCTTCAACGCTTCTCTCCTCCGCGGGCGGTCCGTAGGGCGGAGCCCCCTACAGGTTACGAGCGCTCGCCCGGGGCCCCTGCGTCCCGGTACCAGGAGCTCACCGCCGGCTGACCCGTGTAGTTCGGCCCCGCCCGGTCGTCGGCGCCTAAGAATGCCAGCGGAAAGTCGACGCGCCGCCCCCCAGTCGCCGCGAGCAGCTTCTTCCGGGAATCGTAGCGGAGCCCTGCGGCCTTCAGCGCGGAGGAGAAGCGGCGAGGGTGCGGCCGGCCGTCCTCCAAGCGCAGGTTGTCCAGGTCGAGGTGCGCCAGGAAGAGGCCGTCCGGCTCCAGCCAGGAGACCGCTCTCGAGATCAGGCCCAGCTTGTCGCCGACGTAGTGCAGCCCGTGGACGCAGGTGATCAGGTCGTAGGCGCGCTCTGGCTGCCACTCCGACAGCGACGCGGCCTCCATCCGCACCGCCTCGAGCCCCGCCGGCACCGGTGCGAAGTGCTCGACCAGGTCCACGCCCCGGATCTCCACCGCGTCAGGCGGCGCCTCATCGTTCAAATGCACTCCCGCCTCGATCAACGCGCGGCCGGTCCCGCAGCAGAGATCGAGCCACGCCACCCGACCCCGCTCCTGGAGACGCTTGCGCAGGGAGGCGAGCACGTCGAACGAGAGGTCGAGGGCGTAGCTGTTCCGGCCCAGCAGCCCGCGCTCCCGGTTCATCGTGGAGTTCGCCACCACCTCGGACCGGGCCAGAGCCGCGTCGGAGAGTAGATGTTCGTGGGGAGCGGGGATCATCGTGGTCCTCCCGCGAGTTCCGAAGCGGCGCCTCGCGAGCGACAGATACTACGATCCGGCGAAGAGGGTCAGCCACAGCGGAATGGCCGTCCGGACGTGAGTAAGAGTGAGTGTTGTCGATGAGCTTCCCGGTCACCAGCGGCCATGAAAGGTGCGGCGGCGGCTCCTTCTCACGGGGCCTCACCTTTCCACTTCAGGGAGCGCTTGTCCCCCGAACGGGGGAGGGTTGGGGGGTTAGGCCGTGCTGGAGTGTCCACCTGCCGCTCCCGCCTCATAGCCTCAGAGAAAGAGAAAGAGAAAGAGAAAGAGAAAGAGAAAGAGTAGGAGCTCCTGCTACCGGAGGGTTCGGATTCATCCCTCAGCCTTCATCCCTCATCCCTGGAGACACCCCCTTATCTCCTTTGCGTTCGGAAACTCCTGCCGGTCTGGCAGCGGGCCCCCGTCGCGCAAGCTCGGCGAACTCCTCGGGGGAGAGCGTTTCTCCGCGGCGGACGGGATCGATCCCGGCGGCCTCCAGGGCGGCCCGGGCTTCCTCTCGCGTCCAGCCGAGGAGCGGGCCGGTGAGCGCGTTGTGCAGGCTCTTCCGGCGCTGCTGAAAGGCGGCGCGAGTGACGGCGAGGTAGCGCTCCGGCGTCAGGTCCGGGTACCGCGGCGACTCCCGCACGTCGAGGCGCACGATGGCGCTCTCCACCTTGGGCGCGGGGATGAAGGCGCGGCGGGAGACCGGCGCCACGAAGTGGACCTCCGCAAAGAGATGCGTAAAGAGCGTGAGCGAGCCGTAGTCCGGCGTGCCGGGTGCGGCGGCGAGGCGGTCGGCGACCTCTCGCTGCACCATCAGCACCACGCGATCGAAGAGGTGCCGGTGCTCCAGCAGCCGGATCACCACGGGGCTGGTGATGCTGTACGGGATGTTGGCGACCACCGGATGCCGGCCCGGGCCCAGGCGCTCCGGGACGAGGCGGTCGAGATCGACCTCCAGGAAGTCGGCGTGGACCACCTCTACGTTCGGGAGATCGGTCAGCGTCTCTTCGGTCAGGGTGGCGTAGAGCTCCGGGTCGACCTCCACCGCCACCACCTTGCCCGCCGCACCGGCGAGGGCACGGGTGAGGGCGCCCAGCCCGGGGCCGATCTCCAGGACGGCGTCGTCCGGAGTCAGGCTCCCCGCGCTCACCACCTTGCCGAGCAGGTTGGCGTCGGTCAGGAAGTTCTGGCCCCAGCGGTGCTTCGGCCGCAGGCGCCGCCGGCGGAGGATCTCGGCGACGGTGGAGGGGGCGTGGAGAGGGGGCGGCTGGCTCATGGGACCTATCGGAGGCGCGGAAGGTGCTGGCTAACGAATACTAACGTATACCCCGGCGCGAGGCGCATCCGGCGGATCCCGCGGCGCCCGGCGCGGGTCTTGAGCTTGTAATGCGCATTCGAATCCTGACTTCCCTGGCCCTGGTCTCCCTTTCCCTGGCGCTCGCCGGCTGCGAGCAGGGGCGGACTGCCGCGGGTCCGCCGCCTCCCGCGCCGGAGGGGATGGTCTACGTGCCCGGCGGAACCTTCGCGATGGGGTCCGACCACGGCATGGAAGACGAGGCGCCGGTCCACGAGGTGACCATCCGCCCGTTCTTCATCGACCGGCACGAAGTCACGAACCAGCAGTTCGCCGCGTTCGTGAAGGCGACCGGCTACCGGACCGTCTCCGAGCGGATGGGGTGGTCCGCCGTGTTCGACCAGAAGGCCGGCATGTGGCGGAAGGTCGACGGCGCGGACTGGCGCCACCCGGAGGGGCCCGGGAGCAGCCTCGAGGGGAAGGACGACTACCCGGTGGTGCAGGTGGCGTGGGACGATGCCGCCGCCTACGCGAAGTGGGCCGGGAAGCGCCTGCTCACGGAGGCGGAGTTCGAGCTGGCGGCCCGCGGCGGGCTGCAGGGGAAGGAGTACGCCTGGGGGGACGAGCTGCGCCCGGACGGCAAGTTCTTCACCAACAGCTGGCAGGGCGAGTTCCCGAAGGAGAACACCGGCGAGGACGGCTACCAGGGGCTGGCCCCGGTGATGAAGTTCCCCGCCAACGGCTACGGCCTCTACGATCTTACCGGCAACGCCTGGGAGTGGGTGGCCGACTGGTACAGCCCCACCTACTACCGCGCCAGCGCCCGAGAGAACCCCACCGGCCCGCCCAGCGGCGAGCAGCGCGTGATCCGCGGCGGCTCGTTCCTCTGCGCGGAGAACTACTGCACCAAGTACCGCGTCGCCGGCCGCAACCAGGGAGCGGTGGAAGACGCCTGGAACCACACCTCGTTCCGCTGCGCCCAGGACGTTCCGTGATGGGGGATTTACCGCAGAGACGCAGAGGACGCGGAGAGAACCGGAACCAGAATCCGAACCGTATTTACCGCCAAGACGCCAAGAACCGCCAAGAGGGACCGGAAGCGACAATCCCCGGGGCCGCTGTATGGGACTCGTGAGATGGACCAGGCTCACTCCTGGTTCCGGTTCTCTCCGCGCTCTCTGCGTCTCTGCGGTGAATCAGGTTCGGACCGGGGCCGCTGAACGGTACTCGACAGGCGAGCCAGGCCCATCCCTCTTGGCGTTCTTGGCGTCTTGGCGGTTCAACTCCCGTTCGGGTTCTCTCCGCGTCTCTGCGGTGAATGACGGTTCCCTGTAACCTCCCTTCCCGGGCAGGGTCTCACCAGCACGAGGGAGAGCCCCGATGCCTGGCTGTGGAGAGAGCCCGTTCCAGCACCCCCGGATGACCCGCCGCGCCTCCGTGCAGGCGGGGGCGGTGGGGCTGCTTGGGCTGGGGCTGAACCACCTGGCGGCGCTGCGGGCGCTGGCGGCGGAGGAGACCGACGCGCCGGCTCAACCACGTGCCCGCTCGGTGATCTTCATCTTCCTCTCCGGCGGGCTCTCCCAGTTCGAGAGCTTCGACATGAAGCCGGACGCCCCCGCGGAGATCCGCGGCGAGTTCCGCCCGATCCCCACGCGCACCGACGGCATCCGGATCTGCGAGCACCTGCCGCTGCTGGCGCAGCGGAGTCCCCGGTGGGCGCTGGTGCGGTCGCTCACGCACGCCTACAACGAGCACTCGCAGGGGCACCACGTGATGCTGACCGGCCGCACGGAGCTGCCGCCCGGCTTCGATCCGAGCCGCCCGAAGCACACCGACTGGCCCTCCCTCGCCGCCGTGGCCGGGGCGGTGCTCCCGCAGCGGCACAACCTGCCGCCCGCCGTGGTGCTGCCGGAAAAGCTGGTCCACAGCACCGGCCGGGTGATCCCGGGGCAGTTCGCCGGGATGATGGGCGCGCCGCGCGACCCCTGGTTCATCGAGGCGGCCCCGTTCGACGCCCGCGCTTACGGCGCCTACCCGGAGTACGAGTTCGACCACCAGCAGCGGCCCCGCCCCGAGAAGGAGAAGCTGTTCCAGGCGCCGAGCCTCTCCCTGCCGCCGGGGATCGGCACCGGCCGCATGCAGGCGCGCGTGGAGCTGCTGCGGCAGGTCGACCGTCAGCGCGCCGACCTGGAGCGCCTCGCGGAGGTGGAAAGCTTCGACCGCTACCGGCAGGACGCCGTCTCCCTCCTGACCGCCGGCGAGGTGCGGAGCGCCGTCGACGTCACCCGCGCTGACCCGCGGACGCTGGAGAGGTACGGCCGCAACTCGTTCGGGTGGTCGCTCCTGATGGCGCGGCGGCTGGTGGAGGTGGGCGTCGGCCTGGTGCAGGTGAACCTCGGCAACAACGAGACGTGGGACACCCACGGCAACGCCTTCCCGCACCTGAAGGAGAAGCTGCTGCCGCCCACCGACCGCGCCGTCTCCGCCCTGCTGGACGACCTCCACGACAGCGGCCTGCTGGAGAGCACGCTGATCGTGATGGCCGGCGAGTTCGGCCGCACGCCGCAGATCAGCCACCTGGCGCAGCACTACAAGCTGCCCGGACGCGACCACTGGGGTGCCGCGCAGAGCGTCTGGTTCGCCGGGGGCGGGGTCCGCGGCGGCACCGTCATCGGCTCCACCACCCCGGACGGCGGCCTCCCCGCCTCCGACCCGCAGACCCCCGAGAGCTTCGCTGCCACGATCTACCAGGCGCTCGGCATCCCCCGCCTCGCCGAGTGGCGCGATGCCCAGGGCCGCCCCCACGCCGTCTACCACGGCGAGCCAATCCCCGGCCTCGTGGGGTAACGGCTTCGCGCTTGTTGCTAGGAACTGGGGACAGCTTTGCGAAGTCGGGTCCAATGACACCGCAGTTGTCCGGTAATCCCGGACAACTGCCGACGACGCAACCCCGAAGAACGACTGCGATGCAAAAGATCACGATCGATGCTCTAGATCGTCATCTGGAGCGGTGGCCAATTGCACGCGCCACGGAACAGCCGACCATTGACGAGATAGCACAAGCGGAGGCCCAACTCGGCGTCAGCTTCCACCCGGACTATGCCGAGTTTCTTCGCCGCTATGGAGGCGCAGTGGTTGGGGGGATGGAGATCTATGGCCTTCGTCCGGTGGAAGTGATGGGGGAGCCCTGGTCGGTTGTCGAGAGCACGCTTCATGCCCGCGCAGAGGGGTGGCCGGGCTCCGAAGACTGGTACGTCATCTCCAACGATGGCTTTGGCAATCCGATCGGCGTGGCGCGCAACGGATGGGTCCGGCTCTACGACCACGATCGGGGTCAGCACGCGGTCTTGGCGAAGAGCTTTGAGGAGTTCCTGTGGAGTTGGGGAAAGCTGCCCCGCCGGTCGTCCACTGACGCCACCCCCTAGAATCGTCGGGGGCAGACCATCCCACTCGCTCGTTAGGGATTTCCGCGAACAGTTGGGCGGGACAGGCGCGCGGGGTATCGGTCAACCCAAGGCCCAGACTGGGCCTCGACTCGGCCTTGCCTATAACGCCACCCCGGTGTAGGCTCAGAGCAGGAGGTTGTGTTATGGCATCGCATACGATCAAAGTCACCGGGGTGAGCGACGAGTTGCTCCAACTCCTTGATGAGCGGATTCAGGCGCAGCACTCCACCGGACGCTCAGAGTACATCCGCGAGTTGATTCGAAAGGATGTGCTCGCTGCTCGCACAGGATCTGCGGGGCCGCAGCGGTTCCGGGAGATCCTGGCTCCCGTGCATGAAGAGACCGCGAGGCAGGGCTACTCCGACGAGGAGATAGACGGGGACATCGAGGAAGCGATTCAGGAGTCACGAGCGGAGCGACGAGAGGCGGAGGCTGCTTAGGTGGGGCTCGTCGAGGCTCCACCGCCCCTTGCAGTCTTTGACTGCTCGCTGTTTCTCCAGGCGGTGCTCCGAGGGAGCGGACCGGCCAGCGCTTGTTTCGAGCTGGTGGAGAAAGGTCGACTACGCCTCGTGGTCAGCAGCGCCATCCTTGCCGAAGTGCGAGACGTCCTGACACGGCCCAAGCTGATCCGCAAGTACCCCCAGCTTGCCTCTCCGCATGTAGCAGAGTTCCTGGAAACAGTGGTGGAGTGGGCGGAATACACGGACCCCGTCCCCGAAATCTTTCCTTATCGGCGCGACCCTAAGGATCAGCCCTACCTGGACCTTGCGGTTGCCGTCGGAGCGGACTTTCTGGTCTCCCGCGACCGGGATCTCCTTGACCTCCAGGCTGCCGACTCCGAAGCGGGTCAGGACCTCCGGAGAAGTGCTCCGAAGCTCACCATCCTGAATCCCGTGGAGCTGCTTCGGCGCTTCTCCCCAACCACTGACGAGAGCGGTTAGAAACTGATGTCGATCGCGAGATCAAGCGGCTCTGGACGGGGCGTATGAGAGGCGCACGACGGAGCCGTACACCTCTCGCCTCGCCGCTAGAGCGCCACTTCGTCCATGCTGGGCAGCTCCGGGTTGGCGAGCTGGTGGGCCAGCGCCTCGTACCAGAGCACCTCCTCGAAGGCATCCCTACCCAGTCCGGTCTCCTCCCAGTCGGAGCCGCGCAGGCGGTCCCCGTCGTCGATGCGGCCCAGCAGCGGCTCCAGGGCGGGCCAGCGCTCCGCCAGCTCTTCCCGCAGCCGCTGGATCTCGTTCTCCAGCTCGCCCGGGAGCACCCGCGTGGCGCGCAGCGCGGCGTCTTCCCGCGCGGCTTCCAGCTCCAGCGCTTCCGCGATGATCGTCGACTCCTCCATCCTCTTCCCTCCGCCGCGGTCTTACCCCACGCGGCGGCCAGTTATTCGGAGTAGCGCCGGGTCGGGCTACTCCGCCTCGTCCGAGAAGCGGTAGCCGACGCCGCGGACGGTGAGGATCCGCTCGGGGCGGGCGGGGTCGCGCTCCACCTTCTGGCGGAGCCAGCGGATGTGGACGTCGAGCGTGCCGCGGTCGAGGAACTCGTCTTCGCCCCACACCAGCTCCAGCAGCCGGTCGCGCAGCATCACGCGGCCGCGGTTGCTGATGAGGGCGCGGAGCAGCTCGAACTCTTTCGGGCGGAGGTCAACCTGCTTCCCGTCCACCAGCACCCGGTGGCGGGAGACGTTCACTTCTACGCCGCCGGAGGCGTAGACCTCCTCCGCGTCCTGCGCCTCGGAGCCGCGGGCGACTTTGCTGCGGCGGATCAGCGCCTTCACGCGCGCCATCAGCTCCAGCATGCCGAACGGCTTGGTCAGGTAGTCGTCCGCGCCGATCTCCAGCCCCAGCACCTTGTCGACCTCCCGCGAGCGCGCGGTGAGCATCAGCACCGGGACGGCGGAGCGCTGGCGGATGCTGCGGCAGACGTCGCGGCCGTCGAGCCCGGGGAGCATCAGGTCGAGGATCACCAGGTCGAACGGCTCGGAGGTCGCCAGGCGCAGCCCTTCGTCGCCGCGGCCCGCCAGCGTTACCTCGTACCCCTCGTCCCGCAGGTTGAGCGCCACGGCGTCCGCGATCGCCCGCTCGTCCTCCACCACCAGCACTCTCGGCTCGACTGTGTTCATTGTGCTCCTGAGCTCCTGCCCGGCGCCGCCGGAAGGTTCCTGACTCACTCTAGCGGCGCGAGCTTAAGCGGAGATTAAACGGGCCGGAGGAGCGCTACTCCGGCAGGCCGCGGGCCGCTTCGTACTGCTGCAGCAGCTCCTCCAGCCGCTCGCGGGTCGCTTCTACCTGTCCCGCCTGTTCCTCCGCCAGCGCCGCCACGCGCTCATCCCCCTGCCGTCGCAGCCGCTGCGCCACCTGGCGCCAGGCGCGGGTCTCTTCCTGTCGCAGGCGCCGCTCCAGCTCCGGGTCGTACTCGCCCGCCCCGCCGCTCTGGTAGAGGGCCGGGTTGGCGTCGTGCAGGCGGCGGCGCTGCGCCAGTACGCACGCGGCCCGGCGGTAGTGGGTCAGCGCCTCTTCCGGCGGCGCGGTGGAGGCGACCCGCAGCCGCGCCAGCGGGAAGCGGTAGTCGACCACCTCCGCCAGCGGGCGGACGCGCCCGACCGGCGTGTCTTCCAGCTCCACGATGCGCCGGTAGGAGGCGAGAGCGTCTCCCGGCTCCCCCAGCCGGTCCCAGATCTCGGCGCGCGCGAAGAGGAGCGCGAGGTCGTTCGGCGTGTGGCGGAGCCCGGCGTCGATAATGGCGACCGCCGCGGTGGGGCTCTGCTCCCCGTCCATCCGGTTCTCCCAGATGCGCGCCTGGGCGAGGTAGGCGAACGGCCGGCTCTCCGCCAGGGAAATCGAGCGGCGCGAGGCCTCGATCGCCTTCGCCCACTCTCCCTGGTAGAGGTGGGCCAGCCGCTGGGCTTCCGCGACCTGGTAGCTCCACGGCAGCAGCGCCTCCGCCGTGCGGAGCGTCTCCAGCGCGGCGGTTGGGTTCACCGCCTTCTCCGCGTCCCCCTGTTCGTAAAGACGCCAGCCGAGCGCCTGGATGCCGCATGCCACCAGCCCCGCCCCCGCCAGCGCGAGGCCGGCCCAGTGCCACGGCGACCGCCCGGCCGCCGCGCCGGGAGCGGGCTGCGAGCTCTCAACCGGCTTGGCCGCGGGGAGGCCGAGGGCCATGCCGACCACCGTCCACGCCAGCAGGCCCAGCGCGGGGACGAACCAGAGCGAGTCGAGCAGGTTGTGGGCGGCGGAGGCGGCCAGGGCGGCCGCCGCGCCGGCGGTCCAGCCCCACTCCGCCGCGCGGGGCGCCCGCCAGAGCCGCCAGATCGCCCAGAGCAGCAGGGCGGCCCAGAGCAGCACGCTGGGGGCGCCGGTCTCCGCGAAGAGCTGCAGGTAGCTCTGGTGCGCGTGGCGGGTCGGGATCGCCACCGCGTGCGGTGGGAAGGCGGTCTCGTAGGTGCCGGCGCCCCAGCCCAGGAGCGGGCGCGCCTGCGCCATCGCCAGGGTTCCCTGCCAGGTCAGCTTCCGGAACTCGTTCGAATCGGCATTGGCGGAGCGGGCTTCCCCGGGCGGGCAGAGCTCGGCCGGGAGCGGCGAGGCGGGGGCTGCCGCGGCGAGGCGCCCGCGCAGCACCCCGGAGAAGGCGAAGGCGGAGACCGCCAGCAGCGCCAGCAGCACGCCGAGGCGCTTCCACGTTTCCGCGCCGCGGAGCTGTCCGCGCGTGCCGGCGGCGAGGAAGAGCACCAGGATGCCGCCGCCGAGCGAGAGAATGCCGCCGCGGGAGCCGGTGATCATCAGCGCGCCGCCGAGCGCCAGCGTGAGCAGCCCCAGCGCCAGCAGCCACATCCCCGGCTTGAACTCCTCCGGCCGCCAGGAGGCGAGGGAGAGGGTGAGCAGCAGCCCCATCACCAGGTAGCCGGCGAAGAAGTTCTGGTTGGTGAAGGTGGAGAAGGCGCGCCAGCCGGTATCCCCAATGCGGACCCGGTAGCCCCACTCCTGCAGGCCGAGCCCTGCCACCACCAGCGCCCCGGCCAGGATCGCCCCGAGCAGCCGCATCGCGCCGCCGCGCCGCACGATATCCGCCGCCAGCCACGCGCCGGCGGCGAAGGTGGTGTAGAGGAGCGTCTGCGCTACGGTGGCGCCCTTCTGCGCGGAGACGAAGAACGAGGCGGCGGAGAGCGCCGGGAAGAGCAGCAGCAGTGGCCAGGCGGCGGGCCGGCCCAGCGGCACGCGGCCGGGGACCACCAGCCGCAGCAGCAGCGAGATCCAGACGAGGCCGGAGAGCACGAGCGCCACCGTGGGGCGGGTGGGGCCGGCGATCAGGTGCCCGGCGGCGAGCGGGGCCAGGAACAGAGCGAGCAGGAACGGCAGCTCGCAGACGAGCGTGGAGAGCCCGGGCTCCTCTACTCCCGGGGCCGCCCTTTCCGCGCGGCTTGCAGACGTCCGTGCCACTTGATAGCCTCGTTTCGCGAGAGAGTCAGCGCCGCCCGCACGGCGAGCCCCGCCGTCAGCGCGGCGCGCCCGAGCGGGTTCTTCCCGACGCGGGAATGCAGACAGAAAAACCGGTACGCGCTCAGGTGGTGCTGCACGATCATCCGCTTCGGGCGGCGGTCGGAGCTGCGGCCCACCTCGTGGATCACCACCGGCTCCGGCACGTAGCGGACCGACCACCCGGCCTGGCGCGCGCGCATCGACCAGTCCACGTCCTCGAAGTACATGAAATAGCCCTCGTCCAGCCCGCCGATCCGGTCGATCAGCTCGCGCCGCGCCATCAGGCAGGCGCCGGAGAGCCAGTCCACGTCCCGGGGCTCATTATGGTCCCAGTCCCGCATCAGGTAGTCGGCCGTGTACCGGTTCCGGGGAGAGAGCCATTCCAGCGGCGTGTGGCGGAACATCCCGGCGCCGAGCGTGGGGAAGCGCCGGCAGGAGTACTGGAGCGTGCCGTCCGGATTCAGGAGCTTGGGGCCGATCAGCCCCGCCTCCGGGTGAGCGTCGGCATACTCCACCAGCGCGGTCAGCCAGCCGGGCCGCACCGCGGTGTCGGAGTTGAGCAGCACCACGTAGCGCCCCCGCGCGTGCCGGAACCCGACGTTGTTCCCGCCCGCAAAGCCGAGGTTCGGCTTCTGGCGCACCAGCACCGCCTCCGGGAACTCCCGCTCCACCAGGCCGGCGCTGCCGTCGACCGACTCCTGGTCCACCACGATCACCTCGTGGCTGACCCGCTCCGGGGGAAAGTCGATCACCGGCCGGCCGACCCGCTCCCACGCCCGCAGCACCTCCGGATCGTCCGGGTGGAACAGCGAGGCGAGGCACCGCCGCAGCCAGCGCTTGGCGTTCCAGCTAAGGATCACGACGGAGACGTCGGGTCGGCTTTGCTCTTGGGTGGGCTGTGTCAAAGCAGTGTGGCTGGAGTGCTAACGGGAGGGGGAGTAGTGCGTATTGCGTATTCCGTAGCGTGCGGCTGGCTCTGCTTGGCGGTAGATCGTGCCGGGCGAGGGACTCTGGCAGCGCTCCGCCCGGCACGACGTCTCCGGTGCAGCGGGATCAGCCGCACGCTACGCAATACGCGATACGGAATACGCAGCCTCTCGCCCGGCACGACGTCTCCGGTGCAGCGGGATCAGCCGCACGCTACGCAATACGCGATACGCAATACGCCTCCCGCCTCCGTACCGTGCCTGAGTCCGTTAACATGAGGGCGGAAGGGTCGGGCCCGCGTTTCACCCGGTGAAGTGAGAAGCTGCGAATGAACCTGCAATTTCTTCGACGAAGACTGCTGCTCCCCATGGTCTTACTGCTTGCGGCAGTCATCGGCCTCCCTGCGTCCGCAATCACGCTGGACGAGGCCGCCGCGCAGTTCCGCGAGGGACCGCGGGTCTACGACTTTGCCGGCGTGCTCTCGAACGCTGAGGAGCGGCAGATCCACGAGCAGATCGTTGAGATGCTGCGGCAGAATCTCGCGTCGGGAGTCGTCGTGACGATCGATCGCGCCGAGAACCCGAGCGACGTCCACGATTTCGCGCGGGAGCTCGCCGAGCGCTGGCAGGTTGGACAGGGTGCCACCCAGAATGGTTTCCTCTTGCTGGTTTCCATTGAACAGCGCAGGGCCGAGACAGTAACCGGAACCGGATTGGAAACAGTCCTTCCTGACGCTGAATCCACGCGGATCGCGAGAGAAACCCTGGTTCCGGCCTTTCAGAGGGGTGACTTCGCTGCGGGCCTGAGTGCGATGCTCGATCGGGTCCAACAACGCCTAGAGCAGGCTGGCGGGGCCGAAGCCCTGCCGACGCGCGACCCAGCTCCGGCGGGCCCCTCGCAGTTCGCTTGGCTCCTAACGGTGTTCCTGAGCGGCCTTACCGCTGTCGGCGCCTACCGCGCCTGGCCGCGGGGCAGTCGGGTAGGAGAAGACCGCTGGCGGGTGGCGACTATCCTCTTCGGACTCGCCGCCCTTGTCTGGGCGCTGCTCGTGGCCACGCAGGTCCCCACCGGCGGGACCGGGTTGATCATGCTCGCCGTTCCGGCCGCTGGCTTCGCGCTCTTCCGGCTGTTCGAGAATGCCGCCGTGCCGGTGCCGCTCGACCGGGTGCAGGAGACCGGCGCGCAGGCGACCACCCGGTATGCCCTGGTCATGGGCCTGCTCTTCCTGCTCTGGTTCTTCCTGGGAGCTTCCTGGGCGATGCTCTTCTTCGTGCCACTGGCAATCGTCTTCGCGGCGGCGATCCCGGGCTACTTCCGGCGCGCGCCGCGTAAGTGCCTGGAGTGCGCCGGGCCGATGCGCTGGCTGCCGGAGCAGGAGGAGCACGCCTTCCTTCGGGATGAGGAGAACGTGGAGCAGCGGCTCGGCAGCGTCGACTACGACATCTGGCGCTGCGAGCGGTGCAACCGCAGCGCGGTGACTTCGAAGCGGCAGGCCGGAACCGCCCTCGGCGACTGCCCCAAGTGCTTCCGGCACACGCTGGCGCAGCGCTCCGTGTGGGATGAGAACAGCACCGCGTGGGACGCGTGGGTCACTGACATCTCGGAGTGCCATAATCCCCACTGCGGGTATCACGAGGAAAAGCGGCGCCACGTGGAGCGCCCCCGCTCCGCCCGGCGCGGCGGCGGCTGGGATGACGACTGGGGCGGCGGCGGCCCCGGCATCATCATCCTGCCCCCGATCTTCGGCGGCGGCTGGGGAGGCGGCCATCATGGTGGAGACAGTGGCGGCTGGAGCGGCGATTCGGATGGAGGCGGCTGGAGTGGCGTCGATCTCGGCGGCTTCGACGGCGGTGACTTCGGTGGTGGCGGAGGCGGAGTAGACTGGTAACGATGCCGGCAGTTGCCCTTCCCAGCGGCGGGGGTGGATAAGACAGCGGAATGCAGCAGCGATACGAGACGGAGCTGAGTGAAGAGGCGCGGCAGTCCGGCTACAGCCCGGAGGAATACCGCGAGATCGTGCGGCGCGCGCAGCAGATCCGCGCGGAGAAGGAAGGCCGCCTCTCCCGGGAGCTGCTGACGGAGAGCGCGGCGGAGGTGGGCATCCGGGAGGAGGACCTCCGCGCGGCGGAGCGCCAGATCGAGCAGGAGAAGCAGCAGGAGGCGATCCGGCAGCGGGAGCGCGCCCAGCGCCGCGCGAAGATGGGGATGATCGCGGCGGTGGTCGCGGCGCTCCTCGCGCTCTTCATGATCTTCAGCTACAACTCGCTGAGCTCCAGCTACGCCGGCGTGCAGAGCGCCCGCGCCAACGTGGAGGCGATGCTGCAGCGCCGCGCCGACCTCGCGCAGCAGCTCATGCCGCTGGTCCGGCAGGGGGCGGCACAGGACGCCGAGCTCTCCCAGCAGATCAGCCAGGCGCGGGAGCAGATCCAGCAGGGCGATCTCGCCGCCGCGTCGGACGAGCTGAACGAGAGCCTGGGGCGCCTGCGCGCGCTCGCCGGCAGCAACTCGGAGGTCGGGGCCCAGATCGAAGGCTCCGAGAACCGGATCGCGGAGTACCGCCGCCGCTACAACGCCGCCGCGGCGGAGTATAACCGCAAGGCGCGCAGCTTCCCGACCAACGTGGTGCGCCCGTTCTTCGGAATGCCGTCCGAGGTGCAGCCGTTCCAGGCGCGGACCGACAACCTGGAAACCCCGCCCAGCTTCGCTCCGTAGCCCTCACCCACTCCCACTCTCCCACTCTCCCACTCAGTCAGATCCTGGAGCCGCCCGTGTCTTCCGTCACCGTTCCCCGTCCCGATCCTGCCCGTCGCTTCGGCGCGCACATGCCGATTGCCGGTGGCCTGCAGAACGCCCTCACTTCCGGTAAAGAAGTGGGCTGCGACCTGGTGCAGATCTTCACGAAGACGCCGCAGCAGTGGAAGGCGAAGGAGCTGACCGACGAGCAGGTGGAGGCGTTCCTCCGCGCGCAGGAGGAGACCGGCGTGCCGTGCGTCGCCTCGCACGACAGCTACCTGATCAACCCCTGCTCCGCCGACCCCGAGCTGCTCCAGAAGAGCCGCCAGGCGCTGGTGGACGAGGTGGTCCGCTGCCACCGGCTGCAGGTCCCGCTCATCGTGATGCACTGCGGCATGCCGGGCGACTGCCCGGAGGACGAGGGGAACACCCGCCTCGCCGACACCGTGAAGTACATCCTGGACCAGACCGCCGATCTCTCCCCAATCCTGCTGCTGGAGACGATGGCGGGGCAGGGCCGCTGCGTGGGGCACCGGTTCGAGCACCTGGGTCAGGTGCTGCAGCAAGCGGGCGGCGGCGACCGGCTGCAGGTCTGCGTCGACACCTGCCACATCTTCGCCGCGGGGTACGAGCTGCGGACCGAAGAGGGCTACGCGGAGACGATGCGGCAGCTCGATGCCGCGGTGGGGCTCGACCGCGTCCGCCTGATCCACGCCAACGACTCCAAGAAGGAGCTCGGCAGCCGGGTCGACCGCCACGAGCATATCGGCGACGGCTGCATCGGCCCGGAGGCCTTCCACTACCTGCTCACGGACGAGCGCCTCGCCACCGTTCCGGTGATCCTGGAAACGCCGAAGGTCGACAACTCCGATCCGCGCAACCTCGCCGCCCTCCGCCGGGCCGCGGGCGTACCGAGCGGGGAGAGTTAGCCACGTTCGAACCCGGGCTGATCGGGGAACAACCTTCCAGCGAAGACCCTGCCCCGGTAGGGAGCTCCGGCGCTCGCCGCCCACGCGCGGCCGCCGTCTCTACCGGGGCAGGGTTTGCTGATAACTGGAAGGAGCCGGGGCGTGGACGAATGCGTGATCCTGGTCGATAACACGAACCTGTTCATCGGCGGACAGAAGCTCTCCGCCAAGCGGAAGGGTGTGAACGGCAAGAATGGGAACGGGCCGCCGAAGGACCCGTCGTGGCGCCTCGACTTCGAAGGTCTCCGCACCTGTCTCGCCAACGGGCGCGAGGTCCATGCCGCGGTGATGGTCGGCTCCGCGCCGGCCGAGTCGGACTGCGTCTGGGAAGACGCCGCCCGGGATGCCGGCTTCGACGTAGTGGTCCACGACCGCGCGCCCGGCCGAGGCGAGAAGGCGGTCGACACCGAGCTGGTCGCCCGCGGCACGGAGATCATCTGCTCCACGGAGCGGCCGATGGTGCTGGTGCTCGCCTCCGGCGACCGCGACTACGTGCCGCTCGCGGAGGTGGCGCACCGGCACGGCTGGTCCGTAGAGCTCTGCGCGTTCAGGGCGTCGTTCTCGGAGTTCGGCGACCTCGCGGAGACTTCGGACGTGGTGCGGGAGCTGGATGACTGCTTCGACCAGGTCGGAATGAACGAATACCCCTGGCCGGAGAACACTGTGTCCGAGGATGAAGCACACTCGGGGCGGAGCAAAGCCAATGCAAAGTGACCCGGAGCGGCCGGCACGCCAGATGCAGGTCCGAAAGTCACGCCTGCACGACGAACTGCCGACCGGGAGGACCTGCAGAACACCACCCCGGAAGAGCGGATCGGGATGATGTGCGGCCTGACCCTCGATGCGTGGGCCTTCAAGGGCGAGCCGGTTGTTGAACCCAGACTTCCACGACATAGGGTCCGAGTTCTCCGCCGCCGGAGTTGACCACTCGACCAGAGGGAATCTCTCCCGGTCCGGCGTGTGGAGTGCGAATGCTTGCCCCCAGTACGGGGGCTTGCTTTCGCGCCCCGCGTCAGCGGGGCCCCTGTAGCAGCCCTCGAGTTCGCTAACGAAGCTCGAAGGGAGCGTCCCGCGGCTCATGCGGCAGCCCGTCCAGCACGCCGGCGCGCTCGGCAAGATCCCGGAGGCGCTGGGCGGCGGGCGGAAGCTGCGGCGGCAGCGGCGGGCGGCCGGAGTGATCCGCCTCGATGAGATAGAGCAGCTCCCGCAGCGTCGCCGGCGCCACGCGCTGGGCGAGCTTGCGCGCG
Organism: Armatimonadota bacterium; assembly: GCA_046292385.1. Lineage (GTDB taxonomy): Bacteria > Armatimonadota > SYMT01 > SYMT01 > SYMT01 > JBKBRF01. The sequence continues at coordinate 31,015 of JBKBRF010000003.1, forward strand.
GTGCGGACTCCCGCCTGCGGGTCCTTGAAGGCGTAGTAGGCCATGTGCTCCGCCACGAGCGGCTGCACCCGCTGGATGATCCGCTCCGAGATCCCCAGCCGCCGGAGCAAGCGCGCGGCAATCGGCACGCCGACCCGGTCGTGCCCGTAGGAGGTCCAGCGCGCGCGGCCGTCCCGGGTGCGGCGGACGGTGGTGGAGGGCTTCCCCAGGTCGTGCGTCAGCGCGGAGAAGAGCAGCACCGCCCGCGTCTCGCTCTCCAGCCCCTCCCGTTCGGCAATCGCGGCGGCGGCATTCAAGACGTGCGCCGTGTGGAGGTGCACCGGCCCCTCCGGGTGCCACTGCGGCTCCTGCGGCACGTCGACCAGCGCCGCGAGCTCCGGGTAGCGGCGGATCTCTCCGGAGCGCTGCAGCTCCAGCAGCAGCTCCCCCGGGCGGTCGCTCTCCAGCGCCCACCGCATCCAGTCGATCTCCTCCGGGGCCTGCCGCCCCCACTTCCGCTCCATCTCGACCACGCCGCCGCTCCCTTCCGGTTCCATCAACCGTACTTACCCGCGAGGGAGGGGGACAAAGCCGGGGAATGGATGCGAGCCCATCCCCCGGCGTGGTGTGTGCCTAGTCGCCCGACCTGCAAGCCAGCGCGGCGGGCCAGTCCTCGTGGTCGGGCTCCACTTCCGGCAGCAGCCGCTCCAGCGGGAACGGCGGCTGCGACATCGCCCGCACCGCCAGCGCCATCAGCGCCAGCTCGTTGTCGTCGCCCGCCACGCGGTTGGAGTGCAGCTCTCCGCAGCTCCGGCAGCGGTGGATGATTGCCCACTCGCCGCCGGGCCGCACCCACACGGCGATCGGCTCCATGGAGCCGCGGCAGCCGGAGGCGCGGTCGCCCGGCACGTCATCCAGGTGCCGGCTCCAGAGGCACCACGGGCAGTGGTTGCGGTGGGAAGTGCCCACGGCCTGGCCGGAGACCGGCTGGCCGCAGCGGACGCAGCGGAACCATTCCGGGGCCTGGCCCCGGCGGGTCCCGGCACGAGACTTCGTGCTCAAGGGAGTACTCCTGGGGGGCCCCGCGCGCGGCGGAGGCGCCCCGGTCGAAACGGTGTGGAAGCAGGTCACGCGCGCGGCCCTCCCGCCGCCCCAGCGGCAGCGGCGAGCGGTCGCGCCCGTACGAGCCGCACCCTCCAGAGTCCACCGACGCCCGCCCCGCGGGGCGGCGGTGTCCGGAAGCGGTTAGCTCGCTGGCGACAGCCGGGCCGTCTTCGGCCCGTTCTTCCACACCCTGACCCTCATCAACTACTCCCAATCCTGTCCGGTAGCTTCTCCGGGGGCAGGCTCCCCCGGCACCTCTCTGTAGAGCGCCCAGGCGCCGGTGCTAAAGCGGCGCGGGGTGTAACCCCCGCACTTTCTCCGGCCTCCAAAGAGGAGGAGACCACCGTGAGACCGCTGCTGCTCGGATTCTTTCTTTGCCTGATCGCGGCGGTCGCTGCCGCGCCGGCCCCGGCCGGTCCGTTCGGGGGCGATGCGCGGCTGGAGACGCCGTTGCGGGTCCAGGCAGAGGGGATCGCCGTGGCGGACCTCCTCGCGCGGATCTCCGCGGAGACCGGCGTGCGTCTCTCCGCCGAGACGGAAGCGGGCGACGACCGGCTGGTCGCCTTCGGGCCGGCGCGACCGCTGCGGGAGGTGCTGGCGGATATCGCCACGCTCTTCGGGCACCGGTGGCGGCGTCGGGAGCTGCGGAGCGGCACGCGGGCCTACGTGCTGGAGAAGCCGGCCGCCGTCCGCAAGCGGGAAGAGGAGCTTGCCTTCGGGCCGCTCCGCCGGATGCAGGGGCAGATGGAGGCCCAGGTACGCGCCCTCCGGGAGTCGCCGCGGCGCTTGGCGCTTCGCCCGGAAACCGACCCGATCCGCCGGCACCTCTCGGAGCCGAAGGCGCGCCTCGCCACCGAGCTCTATGCGCTCCTCCCGCCGGAGCAGCGCGCGGCGCTCTTCGACCGCGGCCGCTATCACCTCTTCTTCGGACTGCTTCCGCCGGCGTACCAGGCTACAGTCAAATCGGTCCAGCAGGAGGCCTACCGGCAGGCGGACGCCGGCGTAGAGTCGATTCGCAGCATCCGCGCCGCCGTGCGGAGACCGCCGGAGACGCCCAGCCTCGACTTCACGTTCCAGTACGGCAGCAGCGGAGGGCGCCGGATGTACGACCGCGGCTCCCTGCGGCTCTATCCCGGCGGTATCCAGTTCGCCGAGCTCCGCACGCAGCTCGAGATGCCGGCGCTCCGCGGCAATCCTTACCCCGGACGACCGCTCGCGACCGATGCGAAGCTGCCGGAGCTGCCCCCGGCGCCGCCCGGCGCACAGCCGGACTGGCGGGAACGGCTGCGGTCGCTTTCGGAGCAGTCCGGCCGTACGGTGCTGGCGGACTATTACCGTCTGCGGTTTCGGGAGGTGCAGGCGGGCGAGCAGGTGGAGGGGAGTGGTTCCGCGGAAGCGCTCGACCAGCTCTGCCTGGCGGACGGCTCGCTGTGGTGGACGGAAGGCGAGACCCTCTTCTTCCGCAAGCGAGATTGGTACCTGCGGCGGCTCTACGAGGTGCCGGACCGGTGGCTCGTCCCGTGGGTGCGCCGGGTTCAGGAGCAGGGCGGTCGCCCACGGTTCGGCGATCTCCACCGCCTGGCAGAGCTGACGTTCCGGCAGCAGCAGGGCTTCTCCGCCCTCGGGACCCGGCTGGTCGCGCTCCCCGGCGCGATGGGCTCTTCCCACGAGAACCTGGCCGGAGTCCCGGAGCTGCTGAGCCTGCTGCGGTCCGGTCCGGCGGCGGGTGCGGAGCGGCCGCTCCTCCTCTACGACGACCTGTCGGACGAGGCCTGGCCAGCGGCAGACGAGGCGATGACCCTCCGGTTCCCCCAGATGACGCCGGTTCAGCAGCGCCACGTCCCCTTCTTTCTCGCGCTGCAGGAGCGGGAAGTGGAGGCGCTCCCGCTAGAAACCTTCCAGGTACGCATCCGTCTGATGCGCCTCGCCCCCGGCAAGCGGGAGCTCCCCATGCTCCGCGCCGATATCGAGTGGATGATGAAGGGCCACCAGGGCGATTTCGAGCTCTACCTCCCCCTCGCCGTCCCGGACGACCGCCGCGCGGCGACCAGCGTGCAGCGGGTCGAGTAGAGCCTGTGCCGTAATCCTGACGTACCGCCATAATGGACGGCGGGCCGGAAGGGAAGGGCTCGCTCGCATGGGAGACGAGCCTCCCGGCGCCAGGGAGGTTTGCGGTGCGGATTTTTGTGGCAGGGCTGCTCGCGCTGGGGGTGGTCGGGACGGCGGCCGGGGTCACGAGCGCCAACGGGGTGACGGCCGAGGCCCGGCGGGAGAGCCGGCGCGACGACGCGATCTTCCAGACCTCCACGATCGGGGCGCTCACGGCCGCGGTGCTGGACGGCCACATGACGGTCGCCAAGCTCCAGAAGCACGGAAACTTCGGCGTGGGGACGTTCCACGCGCTGGACGGGGAGATGGTGGTGGTAGACGGCAGCGCCTACCAGGTGCGGGTAGACGGCAGCGTCCGCCGCGTGCCGGGCTCGACCACCACCCCATTCGCCATGGTGAAGTGGTTCCGGCCCGAGCGGAGCGTGAGGATCCAGGGAACGGAGAGCCTGGACGCGCTGGGGCAGCTTCTCGACGGCCTGATCGCCTCCCCGAACGTCTCCACGGCGATCCGGATCGAAGGGCGCTTCAACCGCATCCTCACCCGCAGCGTGCCGGCGCAGTCGAAGCCGTATGCCGGCCTCGCCGAAGCGGTGCGGCAGCAGCGGACCTTCGAGCTCCTCGGCGTAGAAGGGGTGATGGTCGGCTTCCGCACGCCGGAGTACCTGGCGCCGCTCAACAACGGCGGCTACCACTTCCACTTCCTCACAGCCGACCGCAAGGCCGGCGGCCACGTGCTGGCCGTCGACATCTCCCAGGCCCGGGCGCAGCTCGACAACTCCCTCGGCTTCCGTCTCGCCCTGCCCGGGTCGCAAGAGTTCGCGGAGGCGGTGCTCCCCGGTCAGAACTGAGTGGGAGCAAGGGGGAGCTAGAGGGATGAATCCGAACCCTCCGTGAACGGGGAGTCTTGCTCCTGCTCCTGCTCCTGCTCGCTGGCGACCTCCGGGGCTCCGGCATGTCCTGGTGAGGTCCGAACGGTTCCGCCGCCCCTCCAGGGCGGGTGATTGGGACGGCGGAGGTCCGGGGGCTGCGCTGCGCTGACCCCCGGCTATCCTCTCCCGCCCCTCCGGGGCGCCAGCCCCGCCGCGCCCTGTCTCTCCGTCCCTCTGTCTCTCCGTCTCAGCGGGGGCTCGCCCACTCCAACCCCGTTAACCGGTCGGAGATCGTCGAATGGCTGGCGCGCTGACGGTCAGGAGTCGGAGGGGGCGGCTCCGCAAAGGAGGTCGGCGAACAGCTCTGCCTGGCGCTCGTCTTCGTCGCGTAAGAAGTCGGGATAGCCGTAGACTACCCCGTGGCGCTCGTTGTCGTAGATGAGGGCGTGATACAGCTCGTGCGCCAGCACTCGGGCGTCTACGCCCAGCCGCAGCAGGATCAACGGCCAGGGCCAGGGCGCATAGTAGCCGGGTCGCTGGAGGCGCGGGTGGACGAACACAGTGGTGCCGCGGGCGTGACAGACCTCCAGCAGCTCTCCGTAGGTGGCGCGCGGAGAGAGACCGTACTCCGCCCGGATCCGCTCCGCCAGGTAAAAGGCCGGCTCCAGCGGGCCGCGATGATGCGTCAGGGTGTTCATACTCCCATCACTCCGACCGGCACGTTCCCCGGTATACCGCCCGGATTAGAACATATGTTTGATTATACTGGCACCTCGCCAGCCGGGGGAGTGCGACGGGTGTCAATGCGGGTCAGCCGAGCCCGCGCTCACGCCGCTTGGCGGCGATGAGCGCCCGCATCGCCTCTTTGAGCGCCCGCAGGTCCTCTTCTCCCAGGTCCTGCGTGCCCTGGAACCCGCGGACGTCGACCTGCTCCAGGTCCGGCTCGTAGCTCAGCGCCTCCCGGCGGCGCTCTACCGCCCGCAGCAGGCTCTCCGCCGCCCCGGCGGGGTCCTCCGGCTCGATCCGGGGGTAGCCCCACGCCTCGCGCCAGTCGTTCACGTCGAGCCCCAGCCCCCGGGCAAACCGCTCCACCGTCTCCACGCCGACGTCACGCCCGTGCCAGAGCCGCGCCATCGCCTCCCGGCTGAGGTCGAGGCGCAGGTGGGCGGCGTGCTGGGTGAGGCCGCGGGCCTCCAGCTCGGCGCGGACCCGATCGGCGCGTTCTTGTTGCGGTGCCATCAACAACAGTGTAGCCGACGGCTGCCGCGCCGCGTCTCCCGCGGAAGAGAAAAGTTGTTGCTGTCTCGGCAGCAACGTGTTACTATAGAACAGTAGTTTGCTAGTTCTCCAGCCGGGGCGGCGCTCCGGGGAGAGGAGGTTGGACATGAAGCAAGCGGAATGGAGCACGAGTAGCTGGAGGTGGAGATGATGTCCGGCCGGACCCCGCTGCCCGAGGGGCACGAAGAGCTGCGGATGGAGCGCCGGTACGGCGCGCGGATCTACAGGGATTACCTGGGCCATCACCGGCGGACGGAGCCGATCGGCTTCCTCCGCTCGCGCTCGGATGGGCGCCATCACCCGTTCGACAAGCGGGAGCTGCTGCCGGCGGGGCTCTGGGACCTGCACGAGGCGGTGCAGGCCGCCGCGCTCGCGGCGGGTCTTCCGTACGCGCAGGTGCTGGCGGCGGCGCGACGGCTGCTGCCTGGCTTCCTGCAATCTTCCTGCGGCCAGTCGCGCCCGGACCTTCCCACGGAGCCCGTCGATGCACGCGGAATCCAGCCGGAGCCGGGCCGTCTCCCCCGGTAGCTCGGACCTTTCCCCGGAGGAGGCGCCCGCCCTCCCGGCGTCACCGGACGAGCGCGACGGCGGCTCCTTCCCCACGGGTCCCGCGTGGGAGATCACGGAGGAGCAGGCATGGCGCTGGTTCATCCACCGGTTCCGGGACCTCTGCCGGAACCCGGCGTTCCTGGCCCGGGCGTCGCTGGACGAGCACGAGCTGCTGCTGCTGGTCTATGACCTGGGCTGTTACGAGCAGCAGTGCCTGCGCTGGCTGCGGGCGCCGGAGGTCTACCCGCGGCCCCCGTCGCTCTCGGAGTACCTCTCACCCGGGCGAGAGGAGTGGGGCGTGGTGGCGCGGCTCGTCCGGGAGCTGCGGGAGGCGGAAGACGCGGAGTGAGATCCGACGGGCCGGGGCGCGTCCGCGTCCCGGCCCTGGACACAGGAGGTGCCGATGAGAGAGCGACGCCGGATCCTGGTGCCGAGGAGCGACTGGGAGCGGCTGGTGCGCTGCGCGGGGGAGGAGCGGGATGAGCCGCGGCTGGCGTTCCGCGACCGGGCGGTGGTGGCGACCTTCCTCTTCTCCGGCCTGCGCTGCGGGGAGCTGACCGGGCTGGACCTGGACGACGTGGAGTGGACCGAGACTCCCGCCGGGCTGCGCTGCCGGCTGCGCCTGCGGAAGCCCGGCTCCGGCCCCCGGCGCCGGGCCGCGCTGGCGGCGCTCGGGGCGGAGCTGCTGGAGGAGTACCTCGACCTGCGCCCGGAGTGGGAGTGCCCCGCGCTCTTCCTCTCCCGCAAAGGCGGACGGCTCGATCGCAGCGCCGTCTGGCGGGTGGTCCACCGCGCCGGAGCCCGCGCCGGCTACCCGGAGCTGCGGCCGGGCGACCTGCGCCGCGCCTTTGCCGCGGAGGCGGTACGCCAGGCCGCGCGCAAGGGGAACAGCCTGGAAGACGTGGCGCGCCAGCTCGGACACGAGCTGCCGGAGAGCACCCGGCGGTGCGTCCGCCGCTGACCGGATCCCCCGCGCTCCGGAGAGGTTGAAACCGGCTATACTGGGGGCGGATTGTTCGCAAGTTGTCAGGTTCCAGGTTGCAGGTTGGGAACCCCTCGACCGTCGGCGGCTTCTAACTTGCTAACCTGCCAACCTGCAGCTTGCCAACCTCGAGCGAGGCTCTATGCACGGTGATTTCGACTTTCCCACGCGCGTGGTCTTCGGTCCCGGGCGGGTGCGCGAGCTGCCGGAGCTGGTGCGGGAGCTGGGGCGCCAGCCGCTGGTGGTGACCGACCGCGGGGTGATGGGACACCGGGCGGCGCAGCCGGTGCTCGACGCCCTCTCCGCGGGGGACGTTGACTTTCGGGTCTTCCACGACGTCCAGTCGACCGCCGACGCGGCGACGATCGAAACCGGGGTCCGCCGCTTCATGGAAGGGTGCGACGTACTGGTAGCGGTCGGCGGCGGCAGCGCGCTGGACGCCGCGAAGGCGATCCGGCTCGGGACCACGCATCCCGGCCCGCTGGAGAGCTACGATTGCTTCTGCGAGCTCCCCGCGCCGATCCGACCGGAGCTGCCGCCCCTCGTGGCGATCCCCACCACCGCCGGCACCGGCAGCGAGGTGAGCGGCGAGGCGGTGGTAAGCGTGAGCGGCCGCCGGCACACGCTCTCCAGCCCGCACCTCCAGCCGACCCTGGCCCTGTGCGATCCGGAGCTGACGGTCGACCTCTCCGGCCCGCTCACCGCGGAGGGCGGCGCCTACGCGCTCACCCACTGCGTGGAGGGGTATCTCGCCCCCGTGTTCCACCCGCTCTGCGACGCGATCGCGCTCGACGGCGCGGCGCGCGCCAGGCGGTGGCTGCCGGAGGCGGTGCGCAGTCCGCTGAACGTGGAGGCCCGCTCGGAGCTGATGCTCGCGGCGCTCATGGGCGGCATCGCTTCCCGCAAGGAACGCGGCCTGACCTACGCCTTCTCTGCCGCGCTCGCGGCCGTGGCGGGCACGCACCCCGGCGCCGCCTACGCGGTGATGCTGCCGCACGTCCTGCGCTCCCTGGCCCCCGCCGTGCCCGAGCGGCTCTCCGTCCTCGCCGCGGCCCTCGGCGCCGGCGCGGGATCACTGGCCGACACCCTGGCCGAGCACTTCGCTAGCCTCAGGCTGCCCGTCCGCCTGCGCGAGGAGAACGTAACCCACGCCCTCCTCGGCCCGCTGGCAGAGCAAGCGCTGGTGGAAGCGTCCCGCCACCGCCTTCCCCGCGCCGTCTCCCGCGAGGAGATCGCCGCGCTGCTGGAGTCCGCGTTCTGAAGGGCAGGTGCGCAGGTGCGCAGGTGCAGCGAGTGCAAGAATAGATGCAGGCGCGCTTCGGAGGAGGCCCACGCGGACGACAGTTTCGGAAAGCGACGAGGAAGGCTGCTTCTCACGGGGCCTCAGCCCCGGCCCCTCTCCTGAGAGGAGAGGGGCCGGGGGTGTGATGCCGCTGCTCCCCCTTCCACTTCAGGAAACGCTTCTCTTCCGAACGGGGGCGGGCTGGGGGTGAGGAGGCGCCGGAGTGCTAACCCGCCGTGCTAGATCTCGACGGCTTTTCCAAAAGCAGTAAGAGCCCAAGTTCGGCCTTCATCCCTCATCCTTCATCCCTCATCCCTCAGAAGCCCCCATCCCCCTATCTCCTTTTCTTACACTTCCAGTAGATGTCCACCGGCGTTACGTTCGGGAAATACCGGATCCTCGGCGAGCTGGGGCGGGGCGCGATGGGCGTGGTGTACGAGGCGTTCGACCCCGAGCGGGAGACCGAGGTCGCCCTCAAGGTGATCGGGGACCAGCGTGGCCGCAGCCCCGCGTCTCGGGAGCGGCAGGTGGAGCGGTTCTGCCGGGAGGCCCGGGCGCTGGCGCGGCTGCGGCACCCGTATATCGTCCGGTTCTACGACCAGGGCGAGCTGAACGGCCGCCACTACTTCTCGATGGAGCGGGTGCGGGGCACCACGCTGCGGGAGCGGCTGCAGTTCCAGGGCGCGCTCTCCCTGCCGGAGCTGACCCGGCTGCTCGGAGAGCTGGCGGACGCGCTCGACCACCTGCACGCGCGGGAAGTGGTCCACCGGGATATCAAGCCGGAGAACATCATGCTCCTGCCGGATGGCACCAGCAAGCTGATGGACTTCGGGATCGCCCGCATCCTGACCGAGGAGGACACCGCCGCCACCACCGGTTTCCAGGGGTCGCCCGCCTACATGTCGCCGGAGCAGGCGGCCGGGAGGCCGGTCGACGGCCGCAGCGACATCTTCTCCCTCTCCGTGGTGCTGTACGAGGCGGCGACCGGCCGCCGGGCGTTCCAGGGAGAGAGCATTCCGGAGATCGTCCGGAAGGTGACCGAGGAGTATCCGCCGCCGCCGGTGGGGCTGCCGCGCTACTTCGAGCTGGCGCTCCTGCGGGCGATGGCGAAGGATCCCACCCAGCGGTACGCGCGGGCGAGCGAGATGGCGGAGGACGTGCGGGCGCAGCGGCTGCCGGCAATCTTCAACGCGCGGCCCGCGCCGAAGACTGCCCCGGCCCGGCCGCCGTACCTGGGCGCGATCCCGGACTTCCTGCTGGAGGTGTCGGAGGTCATCCCGCCGCTCCCCACGGTCCCCGCGGCGCTGCGGCGCGGCAGCACGCCTCCGATCGGAGACCAGGCGGCATTCCGCACCGATACGGTGCGGGTCCCCTGCCGCTATCATCCGTCGTACGCGGGGGTCGATATCTGCGGCACCTGCGGCGCACCGGTCTGCCACACCTGCCTGGTAGAGGTGGTGGGGCGGGGGGTGCACTGCCGGGTCTGCTCCTACGGGAAAGAGTGACCGCGGCGCGGGAGGAGAGACTGATGCGAGTGTGGAGTGTGCTGGCCGTGCTGCTCATCGCGGGGTGCGCGAGCGCCGCCTGGGCGGGGAAGCCGCGGATCGGTTGGGAGGGCAGCCCCTCCGCCCCGCGCCTCCGGCTGGGTGAGGCGACGCTGCTCGAGACGCTGGCGCAGCCGTCCTACTCCGCCTCGCTCTGGAAGCTCGACGGCGGCGCGCTGGCGTGGGACCACCGGGGGAGCGTCGATACCTTCGCCATCCGCCAGACCGGGGAGCGCGCCCGCGACGTGGTGTACGCGGGCGACGTCCGGATCGTCGAGGGCGACGTGGCCGGCCTGGTGCTCCGCGCCAGCGCGGAGGGGCCGGAGTGCTTCGCCGTGCTGCTCGGGGCGCAGAGCAAGACGCTGCGGATCGTCTACCTGCCGTGGCCGGGGCGGGACCTCCAGGTGACGCCGTTTCCGGTAGAGCCGGGCCGCGCCTACCGCCTGGAGGTAACCTGCCGGGATACCGGGGACGGCGTCCGGCTGGCGGTGAGCGTCGACGGTATCCCGGTGACGGAGCACCTGGAGACGCGGTATCGCCCCGGGGGCAGCCACCTCGGCGTGATGTGCAACAACAGCCGCGCGCGCTTCGATCGGCTGACGGCGCGTGAGGGCGGTCCGGCCGGACGCCGGCTCTTCCAGGACGAATTTGAGGCCGGCGGGCTCCAGGCGTACGCCTCGGTAGGGGAGCCGTTCCAGGTGAGCCGCGCCGGCAGCGTGCTGACGCTGAGCGCGCGGCTTCCGGCCGAGGGCGCGGGCTTCGGTGCCATCGCGCAGCTCCGTCACGGCTTCGAGGCGCCGGAGCAGCTCTGGGTGCCCCACGTCACGCCGGAGCCGGGCTTCGTGATCGCCGACCACTCGCTGCGGTCGCCGGCCCTCGTCTTTGCGGACCGGCGCGCGGCGCTGGTCGTGGTCCCGGACGTCGACGACCTCCGCCGCCTGCAGGAAGCGGGGCTGCGGACCTGGCTCGATTACGACCATCCCACCCGCACCATCACCGCGGCGGTAGGACAGTACCGGGTCGGCGGCTTCCATGTCGGCTACCAGCCGACCACCCTCGCCTACCGCGGGCAGGAGCCGAGGCTGCGCCTGCACGTACTCACCAGCACGAAGGCGGAGGACCTGGCGAACCCGTACCGGCTCGCCTCCGCCTTTCTGTGGGAGCGGTGGGGCCGGCCGGGCTACCTGCGCGGCGGCAGCCAGCGGGCGCCCATCTCCACCTACAATCGCTATATCACCCGGTGGGCGTTCGAGCGGGAGCCGCGCGGCTGGGGCGATACGGTGTGGCAGCAGCTCGACCTGAACGGCCGGAAGGCAGGCGGGCCGGCGTTCATCGTCGACGTGGCGCAGCATCCGTCGGTGCCGCTCGACCAGCGGAAGTGGCGGGAGCAGCGCTCCATCTGGAACCAGGCCTGGTTCTCCACCCAGCGCTCCGCGAACGGGCTGCTGCGGTACGCGCGGCGGGTCGGCTCGAAGGAGCTGGAGGCGCGGGCGCGCGAGATGACCGCCGTCGCGCTCGCCGCGCCGCAGAAGGACGGCCTCTTCCCGGCGGTGCTCACCGCGGGCGGGGGCGGCTACTCGCTCTACAAGGACACCCCCGGCTGGGAGAAGGCGCGCTGGACCAACTCCGACCGCCGCCCCGCCGAGGCGAGCGCGGAGGCGGTCCACCTGCTCGACGCCGCCTTTACCGCCCGGCTGCTGCTGGAGTGGAGCGACCTGGTGGAGGGCGCGGAGCGGCGGGAAGCCCGCGGCTACGTGGAGCGCTTCGCGGACCGCGCGGTGAAGCTGCAGCGCCCGAGCGGCGCCTTCCCCGGCTGGATCGAGCCGGACGGACGCGAGGCGGCAACGCTGCGCGAGGGGCCGGAGAGCGCGATGGTGGTGACGCTGCTGCTGGAGCTGCTGCAGCGGACCCCGGGGCGGGCCGACTACCGCGAGGCGGCGCTGCGCGGCCTGCGCTACCTCGCCGCCGGCCCGGTGCGGGAGGCGCGCTGGGAAGACTTCGAGACCTACTTCTCCTGCAGCCGGTGGTGGAGCGACCGCGTGGGGCAGAAGATCCCGCGGACCGGCGTCTACAAGAGCAATACCTTCTCCCCGTTCTGGTGCGCCGAGGCGTTCCTGGCCGGCCACCGCGCGCTCCGCGACCCGCAGTGGCTGGCGCTGGGGCAGCGCTGCCTGGACGAGCTCTCGCTCTACCAGCAGGTGTGGGACCCGCCCACCCTGCCGGCGCCGTGCCACGGGGGCTTCGGCGTGATGAACGCGGACGGCGAGTGGAACGACGCCCGCCAGAGCCTCTTCGCGCCGCTCTACCTGGAGTACCACCGGGAGACCGGCCGCGCCGAGTACTTCGAGCGCGGCGCCTCCGCCCTGCGCGCCTCCTTCGCCATGCTCTTCTGCCCGGAGAACAGCCAGGTCTACGAGGCGTACCGCAAGACCTTTCCGTTCTTCGGCCCGGAGAGCTACGGCTTCATGATGGAGAACATCGCCCACGGCGGCCCCGGCGGCAATCCGATCGGCCCGTTCACTATCTACACCTGGGGCAATGGCGCCGCGCTGGCGAGCGCCGCGGCAATCTACGACCGTTACGGCGACGTCCTCCTCGACCCGAAGCGGAAACAGGCCTTCGGCATCGACGGCTGCCGCGCGGAAGTCCGCGGCGGCCAGGTGGAGATCACCGATCCCTATGGCCGAAACGAGGTGACGGTCGCGTTCGCCGGCGGGGAGCGGAAGACGGTCCGCCTGGAGGCGGGGCGGGCGCGAATCCCGCTCTCCCGTTAGGCTGCGAGGTAGTTGTTGGCAGCTGCGTCTCGCCGGGCGTTCAGGGATGAGCGATGAGCGATGAGCGATGAATCCGAACCCTCCGTGCACGGGAGGTCCTGCTCCTACTCTTGCTCGCTGGCGACCCGCGATACACCGACACGTCCTCGTAAAGATGGGCCATGAAGTCGTGATCGCCGGTCCGGACGCCGGGGTCCGAGTCGTCCTCCCGCCCCTCCGGGGCGGACTCACGCTGGCGGGCTGGAATCCGGGGGTTGCGCTGCGCTGACCCCCGGCTATCCTCTCGCGCCCCTCCGGGGCGCCATCCCCGCCGCGCTTAGATCGCCGGCAGTCGACTGCCGGCGGAACCAACCCGCGGAGCTCGCTCCGCACCGCGTAAGCAGGGGTCCGGAACCTGCAACCTGCTAACCTGACAACCTGCCAACCTAATAAGGCTCCCCCTGCCGGGTGAGGCCGCCAACCAGGGCGGCGAGGAACAGGGCGGCGTTGTGGATGAGCAGGATCAGCCAGGCGGCGCCCGCCAGCACGGCGGCGACCACACCGAGACCCGGGGCCTGGCTCCAGGCGGCCGCGGCGGCGCCGAGGGCGAGGATGAAGAGGGAGAGCAGCGCCGCGGGCAGCACCGCCGCGGCGAGGGCGCGCCGCACCGTGCCCGCGCGGCGCCCGCCGATGTAGCCTCCCACGATCGGCCCGATGAACGGCCCGACGACCGGGATCCAGCCGAGCACGAGCGAGAGCAGCAGCGAGAGCCCGAACATCCAGCACATCGCGCCCAGGATGCTCGACTTCCCGTAGAGCAGATCGTCGCCCATCGGCCCGCCTCCCCCGCAGTCCGGCGCCGCCCCGGGGAATGGGAAACGCCGCCGTCCCGCAAAGTTAAGAACGAGAGCGGTCCCGGGGAGTTACGTTACCGGCCGAGGCCCGGCGAGGCGACCATGCGCGAGAGAAAGCTGCTGCTCCTGGCGATGAGCGGCGTGCGGGTGAAGAACGAGGCGCTGCGGGCGCTCGGCCTGACCCTCCCCGGTTTCGTGGAGCGGAGCCGCGTCATCGCCTCGCTTCCCAGTCTCTCGCTCCTCGTCCTCGCCGCGCACACCCCGCCGCACTGGCAGGTGGAGTACCGGGAGATCGACCAGCTGGACGACCGCGCAGCGGAGACGATCGCGGCGGGCGGCTACGACCTGGTCGCCGTCACCTCGCTCACGGCGCGCATCCTGGAGACGTACGCGCTCGCCGACCGGCTGCGGGCGGCCGGCATTCCCGTGGTGCTGGGCGGCCTCCACGTCTCCGCGCTGCCGGCGGAAGCGGCGGCCCACGCCGACGCGGTGGTCCGCGGCGAAGGGGAGGCGGTCTGGGAGGAGCTGCTGCGCGACTTCGAAGCCGGCCGGCTCCGGCCGCTCTACAGCTCGCTGGAGACGCCCGGCCGGCCGTTCTCTCTCGACTGCGCCCGGGTGCCGCGCTACGACCTGCTCGACATCCGCCGCTACAACCGGCTCACGCTGCAGACCACGCGCGGCTGCCCGCTCCACTGCAGCTTCTGCGCGGCCTCCCGCACCATCAGCGCCTACAAGCGGAAGCCGATCCCGCAGGTGCGCCGGGAGTTGGAGGCGATCCTGGCGGTCTGGCCACGCCCGTTTATCGAGCTCGCCGATGACAACACCTTCGTCGACAAGCGGTGGTCGCGCGAGCTGGTGAAGCTCTTCCGGGAGTACCGGCTCCGCTGGTTCACGGAGACCGACCTCTCCGTGGCGGACGATCCGGAGCTGCTGGAGCTGCTCGCCGGGTCGGGCTGCGCCCAGGTGCTGATCGGGCTGGAGTCGGCACAGCGCGAGTCGCTCGACCGGCTCGACAGCCGCAACTGGAAAGAGCGGCGCTGGGAGAGCTATGGCGAGAAGATCCGGCGGATCCAGAGCGCCGGCATCTCCGTGAACGGCTGCTTCATCCTCGGCCTCGACGGCGATGGGCCGGAGGTGTTCGACCGTACGCGGGACTGGGTGCTCGCGAGCGACCTGGCGGAAGTGCAGATCACCCTCCTGACGCCGTTCCCCGGCACCGCCCTCTACGAGCGCTACCGCCGCGAGGGTCGGCTGCTGAAAGAGGTGTTCTGGGACGAGTGCACGCTCTTCGACGTCACCTACCGTCCGGCCCGGATGAGTCCGCAGGAGCTGGAGCAAGGTTTTCACGGGCTGATGCGGGAACTTTACAGTGAAGAGAACGCCGCGATCCGCAGGCGGCGCTTCCAGCAGTGTGTGCGCCAGGCGGGGCAGGAGAGGACCGGGAGATGATGATCGAGGAGCGGCCAAAGGCCCCCGGGGTGCTCCGGACCGCCCTGCGGGTCCTCACCTTCACCGCCAGCCGGGAAGAGCTGGTCGCGCTCGACCGCCGCCACCTCGCGTTCGGCCTGATCTGCACCTGGATCGTCGGAATCGGCCGCTGGTGGGACGATCCGAACGCCAGCCTGCTCCTGCACACCGGCCTCGGATCGGTCGCCTACGTCTTCGTCCTCTCCGCGCTCCTCTTCCTCATCATCCGGCCGCTCCGGCCGCGGGACTGGTCGTACTTCAACGTCCTGACCTACGTCTCCCTCACCGCGCCGCCCGCCCTCCTCTATGCCATTCCGGTGGAGCGCTGGTACGGACTCAGTAACGCCGCGCTGCTGAACTTCTGGTTCCTGGGGGTCGTGGCACTCTGGCGAGTGCTGCTCTTCCTGCGCTACCTGTTCCGCCTGGGGCAGCTTACCGGAGGGCAGGCGATTCCCGGGCTCCTGCTGCCGATCATGCTGATCATCACGGCGCTCACAACGCTCAACCTGGAGCGCGCCGTGTTTTCGATCATGGCGGGTCTGCGCGGGCCGGAGCCGACGGCGCACGACGCGGCGTACTTCGTGATGCTGCTCCTCTCGCTCCTCTCGGTCTACGGTTTCATCCCGGTCGCGCTCTTCTACGTCGCGATGGTGTTCGATGCCCGCAAGAAAGCGCGAGAAGGCGCGCCGCCGGAGAGTGAGCCGAATCCGGGCGGAGCGTTGGAAGAGGAGTGACAGCACTCGCAGCCCCATCGCAGTCAGTGGCCAGTCGGGGTCACTGACCGTCAGCGCCGCCTCACCTTCGGTCGGTGGGAGTCAATCGCGGAGATTCCGAAACGGAGTGCCGCAGCGGCCGCATTGCTTCGGGTTCGGACTGCCGCCGAGAGGGCCCCGACAGCGGGGGCAGCGCCAGACCAGCGCCGGAACGAAGGAGATCAGCAAGGCCAGCACTCCGGCGGCTCGCCCGAGTGTCGAGCTCGGGACCATCTCCCCGGGCTGCATCTCGAAGATGTAGAGGCCGAGGAGTGCCAGGGCCGCCGCGGACGCGGTGACGTAGAGCAGGCGCCTCTTCCGGAGCTCGGCCCGGAATTCAGGCTGAGGATCGTGCATGGGCGTGGCTCCTCCACGTCAGCGGGGAGGGGGTCTCACCGGTCGGGGTGCGCGAGCGGCGCCGCGCCGATCACGGTGGAGGAGGGCGAGGCGCGCCTGCGTCGGGCGGCGGCTCCCCGCGGAGAGGCGGCGTCACCCGCGGAAAGGCTTCCGGGGTGACGCCGAAGTACCGGGACTACTTGAGCGGGTTGCCCGGCTTGTCGTCGCCCTTCTCCAGTCCGAGCGCCCAGCGCATCCCGCCGTTGAGGTGCTTCAGGAAGATCTCGTTCTCGTAGACGTCCTCGCGGTGGCCGAGGGAGGTGTAGAACATGCGACCCTCGCCCACGCGGTTCGTCCAGGCCACCGGGAAGTCGCCCGCCTCGTCCTTCTGCGGGTGCTTGTGCATGGTGAGCAGCATGTGCACGCGGCTGCGCTCCCAGTTCTTGAACTCGTAGATCTCGTCGTAGATCTCGAACGACTGCGGCACCGCCTTCGTGGCCGGGTGCTTCGGATCCTGGTTGTGGATCGTCACCTTCACCTGGGGCCCGTGGGTCAGGAACTCGCCGCGGACCAGGTTCAGGTAGTCCGCGTCGCCGTGGTAGGTGTCGCTGGCGCTGTGGATGCCGGTGAAGCCGCCGCCGTTGCGGATCCAGCTATAGAACCCGGCCTTGGCCTCCGGGGAGAGGCCGAGGTCGCCGGTGGTGCTGGCGAAGACGACCATGTCGATCTTCTTCAGGTTGTCGGCGCTGAGCGCGTCCGCCACCTGCTCCTTGGTGTCGGCCACGCCCACCACTTCCCAGGCGCCACTCTGTTCGCCGAGCTTCTTCACGGTGGCCGCGGCGACCGGGCGTGAGCTGTGGGCAAAGCCGGCGGCGTAGGTCACCACCAACACCTTCTTGGGCGCGGCGCCTTCCGCCCGCTCCGCGGCGACGAGAAGCGTTCCGGCACCCGCCAGCACCATCCCGGCCAGCGCGGAAGCGGCGAGCTTTCTGCGGTTCATCGATCGAATTCCTTTCACCAGCCGGGTGCGAGAGCCCCGGCGAACGAGCAAGATATCTGCCACGGCAGCCGCGCCGCGGAGCGTCACCCGGAGTCCGCGTTCCGCGGGCTCGGCGGCTCTTCCTGCCGGGCAATCCCTGTTTCATTCTAGCGAAAGGGTCATTCGCCGCCCGAGCGTCCGAGCCGGGCGCCGCGCCCTGCGGCACTCCGATCAGCCTTGCAGCACGACCAGCAGCTCGTCGCCGGCGGGGTTGAAGATCAGGAGATCGCGCCCGTCCTTCTCTGCCACCAGCTTGACCGGCGCCCTGACGTGGATGTTGAGGCTGGCGAACGGGTTGATCTCGGAAGCCTTGCGGGGCAGCAGCCACAGCTCGCCGTCGGGGCTGTAGCTCCACGCGCCGGTCACCTTACCGATCGGAATCCCGGCGTAGCTGCCGGTCAACTGGAAGCTGCGGTTCGCCTCCAGGCTGACGCGGGCGCCCGCCTGGCCATCCTCAAAAGTGTAGCGTCCGGATAGGTTGCGCACGCCGGCGTTGTCTACGGCCACGCGGCTGACGGAGAGATCGAGCGCCGACCTCCCGAGCGCAGGGGACCGTACCTTCCCGGAGAGTGTGGCGCCGCCGTTCTTGCTCCGAAGCTCCGCCGTTCCGATCCTCTGCTCCCGCTTTTCGTGTGCCAGCAGTAGAACGAGGCTTACCAGGGTTCCGCGGACCTTCCCCTCCATCCGCACCGGCGGCTCGTCTCCAACTGCGGAGGTGACCAGGCCGTATGCCTTCTTTCCATCCAGGGCGATCCAGACGTTGAAATCGCCCAGGTCGGGCACGGTCACGACCGTTTCGTAAAAGGTGGCCGGCCCGGCAGCGGCCTCGGCAGAGCGTGAGAGGAGGCCGACCCCGCTGAGGGCGAGGCCGGAGACCAGCAGCGAACGACGACTCAGGTGACGCACGACAGGACTCCTTCCGAAAGGAACCGCTTGATTGACATCTGGGCCCCAATGAGGGGCAGCGGCTCTATATTCGCGAGGGAGCCCTCGGCTGCCTGCTTCTCCGTTAAAAATGGGGCCGCGTGCCGGATGTGGGGAGGCATCCGGGCACGAGAGCCGGCGGGGCAGCGGCGCTAGCGCGCGTCGGCGACGTTGATGACGGCGCTGACCGGAGTGGGGAGGTTGATCTTGGAGCGCTTGCGAGCGTCGTCCAGCCAGCGACTGACGCGGTAGCGGGTCACGATCTGCTCCAGCTTCTCCCGCTCTTCCTTGGTAGCTTTGGAGACCGGCAGCAGCGCTTCCATCTTGATGATGACGTTGGAGTTGTCCGCCAGCAGCACCGGCGACCTGGTGATCTCGCCGGGCTTTAGCTTCTGCTCCTGGATGCCGCGGTAGACGTCGAGCATCTCCACGCGGATGAACGGCGTCATGCGTCCGCCCGAGGCCCGGCCCTGCGGATCGAGCGAGCGCTCCGTCGCCATCTTCTCGAAGTCGGCGCCTTTCTCCAGCTCCTGGATCCACTCCTGGGCCACGGTATGGTTCGGGCAGAGGATCATGCGGATGTCGTAGCGCTGCAGGTCGTCGTCGGTGATCGGCTGCTCCGCAATGGCGACCCGCTCCAGGAGCTCGCTGAAGCCGAGCTGCTCCTGAAGCTGCCGCTCCGTCAGGTTGCCGCGGGTCAGGAACGCCTGGAACGCCTCCGGGTTCTTGAAGCGGGCCTTCAGCTCCTTGAGCTTCTCCGCCGACTCTGCGTCGGTGACGGCGGCTTTCACCTTCTTCGCCGCCTGCAGCAGGATGGCGCGGTTGACCATCTGCTCCAGCGTCTCCTCCCCGTGCGACGCCAGGAGCCGGGAGACCAGGAGGGTGCGGGGCACCTGCTTGCCGTTCACGATCGCGACGACCGGCGCGCTCAGCGGCTTCTTCTGGACCTCCGCCTTCTCCCGCGCGGCGGCGATCCAGCGGTCGATCCGGTAGGCGGTCATCGCCGCGCGCATCCGCTCCTGCTCCAGGGCCGACGCGGAGGTGATCGGCAGCAGCTCCTCCAGCTTGACGATCGCCCAGCGGTTCTCGCCCAGGTTGACCGGCTTCTTGGTGAACTGGCCCGGCTTGAGCTGCTGCTCCTTGATCGCCGCGGAGATGTCGAGCATCTCGATCGCCAGGAACGCCCGCATGCGGCCGCCGGCGGCGCGCAGCGACTTCTCCTCGGAGCGCTCGCTGGCGATCTTGATGAAGTTGCCGCCGTCTTGCAGCTCCTTGATCCACTTCTCCGCAGTGGGCTGATCGTTCGCCACGATGACGCGGACGTCATAGCGGATCAGCTCGTCCGGAAGGATCGGCTGCTCCGCAAGCGCCACTTCCTGCAGCAGCACGGTGCTCTCGATCTCGCTGCGAAGCTGGTCTTCGGTGAGCCGGCTCCGGGTGAGGAACGCCTTGTAGTTCTCCTCGGTCTGGAACCGCTCCCGGACCTCGGAGAGCTTCCCCTCGATCTCGTCCGGCGTGACGGTGATCTTGCGCCGCTCGGCGGCCTGGACTACCAGCTCGCGGTTGATCAGCTTGTCGAGGGCCTCGTCGCCCCGCTGGTCCAGGAGCCGCTCCACCAGGCGGGCGCGGGTGATCTCCTCGCCGTTGACGACGGCGAGCACCAGCTTGTCGACCGCCGAGGCTTGCTGCGCGAAGGCAGCCGCGCCGAGCGAAGCGGCGAAGGTGAAGCTGAGGAATAGATGACGTACGCGCATAACGAGTCCCAGTATACCGTTCCGGAGCGGGGGCTTGAAAAGGGTGCTAACGGTTGTTTCGTTGAGGTTTGTCGCGGCCTCTCGCCGATCCGGTGGGGCGAGACGCAAAGCGAGAGAGCCGCGGGGCCCGGCTCTCTCGCTTCTGCGATGGAAGAACGCTGGTGGAGCGGCGTCGGGGAAGCAGGCTTACCCGGCGGCTTCGGAGATCAGCGTTTTCAGCGGTACCGCTTGCTCAACGGAATAGTCGGCACGCAGCGCCTCCAACAGCTTCCCGATCCGGGGTGCGTAGATCCGGCGCAGCGCGTTCTCCCGTTCCCGGCCGGTCAGGGTGGGGGCGGGATGGCGCTTCTCCAGCCGCAGCACATACCAGAACCCTTCCACCTGCAGCGGTTCCGGGAGAATGGCTCCTTCCGGCGTGTCGCCAACCGCCTTGAAGACCGTCGGGTTGTCGATGCTCAGGAAGGCGCGCGGCTGGAGCAGCCCGTCGCCGCCCCGGTCGAGCGAGACGAGCCGGACTGCATCCTCGAAGCGGGCGCCCATGCCGAGCCGCTGCAGGAGCTGCTCCGCCTCCGCGCGCGTCTTCACTCGCACGGCGCGGACCGTCAGCCGCTCCAGCTCTTCCGGCGCCAACGGCTCGCGCGCGGCGAGGACCCGCTCCGCCAGGTAAAGGTAGCGGAGGCGCTCCTTGAACGCTTCCTCGGTGATCCCCTCGCCCTTCAGCGCCTCGTCGAAGAGGATGCGGCTGGCGCCTTTCGCTTCCCCGACCCGGGCATTCAGCTCGGCTTCACTCACGCCGACCCGCAGACGCTGGGCTTCTTGCTCCACCAGGCTGCGCTCGGCCAGCCGGTCGAGCGACCGGGCACCGTAGTGAGTCAGCAGGTACGACAGGAGCTGGCCCCGGGAGAAGGTGCGCGCCTCTCCGCCCGTCTTGGCGGTGGGGGTGACCACCGCCACCGGCGTGCTGTTCGGCAAGCGGGGATCGCTCACCAGGCTGGCGACGACGGTGGGGTACTCGATCTTGAAGCGGCGCCGGGTGCTGGGCAGCAGCGCCGCGGTGCGGAACGCCTTGACCTTGCGCTGCGCCAGCTCCCGCTCCTTGGTGGAGAGCGTATTCGGGGCGAGCTGCTTTTCCAGCTTCACCACCAGCCAGAACTCGCCGGACTGGATCGGCTGCGGGGTCACCTGCCCCACTCGCAGCTTCTCCGCCATCTTGAAGAAGGCGGGGTTCTCCACGCGGAGGAACGGGTCCGGCTGGACCATGCCGGCGCGCTCCTTGTCTTCGGACCACTGCAGCACCAGCGTCTGGAAGTTGGCGCCGTTCCGCGCCTGCTTGATGACGTTGCGCGCTACGTTCTCGTTCTGCAGCCGCGCGTAGCGGACCGAAAGCCGGACGAGGTCCTGCTCTTTGACCGGCCACTTGGCGTCGAGCACCTTCTCCGCCAGCAGGTAGAAGCGGGCGCGCTCCTTCCAGGTCTCCTCCGTGATCCCCTCCGCCTTCAGGGCGGCCTGGAACTGGACGTTCGCCTGGGTGCGCGCGGCGGTCAGCGCCTCGTCCGCTTCCTCCGGGCTCACCTCCACCTTCAGCCGCTCCGCCTCCGATTCGATGACGGCGTGGTCGATCAACTGCTCCACTCCCGGCTTCCCGAAGTACTGGAGCAGGTAGCGGTCCAGATCGGCGCGGGTGACCTTCCTCTCTCCCACGCGCAGCACCGCGCTGTCCGGCGACTGTGCCCAGCCCCCGGCACCGGCCGCGGCGGTCAGCGCCAGCGCCAGTCCCCAAACCGCCGACCGCGCCCGGATCTGCATGCTCATCTCGCTCTCCCCTCGATAACGGCCTCCCTCGACAGCCGGAGCGGAGCAGGGCTCACGGAGCTGCGGAGAACGGCTCTACATTATGACGTTCAAGAAGAGAGGAGCGCCTCCAGCTCTGCGCGGGTTGGCAGGGAGTCCTGGGCGCCCAGGCGGGTGACGGAAAGCGCGGAGGCCGCTACGGCACGGCGGACCGCCTCCCGGAACTCGAGCCCCTCCGAGACGCCGACCGCCAGCGCGCCGGAGAACGCGTCGCCCGCGGCGGTGGTGTCGACCGCCTCCACGCGCCGTCCCGGCACGTGATACTGCCCGTCCGGCGTCACCACGAAGACCCCTTCTTTGCCCAGGGTCACGATGACGCAGCCGACGCCGCGCCGCAGCAGCTCTTCCGCGGTGACGGCGATCCCGCCTAGCCCCGCCTCTCCGCCGCCGAGCAGCATCTCCGCTTCGGTCTCGTTCGGAGTGAGGAGGTCGACGCCCGCCAGCAGCGAGTCCGGCACCTGGCAGTAGGGCGCGGGGTTCAGCAGCACCCGCTTTCCGTGCTTCTTCGCCAGCTCGACCGCGCGGGAGACCGCCTCCAACGGCACTTCGAGCTGCAGGAGCAGCGTGTCGCAGGCGGCGATCGCCGCCTCCGCCCGCTCCACGTCGGCGGCGGAGAGCCGCTCGTTCGCCCCCGGCGCGACGGCGATCGCGTTCTCGCCGTTCTGATCGACCAGGATCAGCGCGACCCCGTGCTCCGCGTCCGGATCGCGGACGATGTGCTCCGTCCGGATCCCTTCCGCCCGGAAACGCTCCACCGCCTGGTCGCCGAAGGGTCCCGCGCCCGCCCGGGCGATAAAGGTGACCTCCGCCCCCAGCCGCGCCGCGGCGACCGCCTGGTTGGCGCCCTTACCGCCGGAGATCATGGCGAACTTTCCGCCGAGCACCGTCTCTCCCGGACGGGGGATCCGCGGCGCCTTTACCACCATGTCGAGGTTCGTCGAGCCGACGACGACGATCTTTGCTCCGGCCATGGAATAGCGACTCCTGCTTGCTCTGAGAATAGCCGTCAAGATGTAGCCGGCGGGTAAGCACTCCAGCGCGGCCTAACCCCCCGGCCTAACCCCCCGGCCCTCCCCCGTTCGGGGGACAAGCCTTCGCTGCGAGGGAAGGGGAGTAGCAGCTCACACCCATAGCTTCCCTCTCCTCTCAGGAGAGGGACCGAGGGTGAGGCCCCGTGAGAAGGAGCCGCCGACACACTTTTCCTGGCCGCGGATGACCTGAATGGTCATCGACAACTCTTACTCCTGCTCGCCGGCGCCCCTTCGGGGCAGAAGAGCCGCGGACCCGTCCGACGGCGACCCGTCATCGCCGACCAGAACCAGCTCTCTCCGTCCCTCGGACTCTCCGTCGCTCTGACTCAAGAGGTGCGGGTTGGGAGCAGCTCTACGCGCCACTCGCCGGCTTCGCGGCGCATCGGGATCTCCAGGTAACCGATCAGGTCTTTCGACCGCTTCTTCGGGTCCTTGATCCCGTAGTTGAACGGAATGCGGCGCGGGATGACGTACAGCTTCAGCGTATCCCCTTCGATCTGCCCGCGCGGACGGATCTGCAAATCTTTGACGAAGAGGATGCGCTCGAACTGCGCTTTCCCCGCGGCGGGGTTGAGCCACCGCCGCTCCAGGAGCGCCTGCCGCGCCGAGTCCGGAACCTGGCTGGAGAGCAGTGAGACGGCCCGCTCGCGCCGGTCGAGCTGCAGGGCGTTGATGAAGCGCGCTAGCTTGATCTCCGCCTCCCGGTACTCCGGCACGGGGGAGGTGGTGGTGATGACCGGCGCCGTGAGCTCCGCCGGCTTCTTCACCGGCGCGGCGCTGGTCTTCGAGCTGTCCGGCTTCGCCGGCCCGGCCTCGGCCGCGGCGCTCTTCAGCGTAGCGTCTCCGCTTGCCTCCGCCGCGGTGTCGCCCTTCTCCGGCGCGTTCGTGCCGCCCGGAGCGGTCCCGGAGGGCGTGGTCTCGGCCGTCCGCACGGGCGGGACGACCGAAGGCGGGCCGGTGGGACCCGGTGAAGACGAGCGATAGTAGAACGCGGCGCCGGCGCCGAGGGTGAGGACCAGCGCGAGAACCGTGAAGCCTGCCGAGCGATTCATAAGCACCTCGCCTAAATCTTCGGCGACTCGGGGGGAGCCGCCTCCTGTCGCGCCACGTATCTCCTGCTGAGGCGGGGCCGAACCCTTCTTGCGAAGATTCATCGAACTCCTGCCAGCGGTAGGGCACTTAACAACCGGGTGCCCGCGATGGACCCTGCGGAGGTGTGGTAGAGAGACGATGGAAGACGCCCGCCTGGTAGCCCGCTTTCAGCGGGGCGATGAAGACGCGTTCGACGAGCTGGTCGAACGGCACCGACGCCGGGTCTACAGCCTGGTGTGCCGGCTGGCGCGTCCGGCCGACGCGGACGACCTGGCCCAGGAAGTCTTCATCGCCGCCTACAAGGCGCTGCCGAGCTTCCGGGGCGACTCGGCCTTCAGCACCTGGATCTACCGGATCGCGGTGCACGTCTGCTCCCATTACGTCCGCAAGCGCCGGCTCGACACGACCGACCTGGACGAGCAGCACGCGGACCAGGAGCGGGGCCACGATCCGGAGCGCTCGGCGATGTCGACCGAGCTGCAAGAGCGGGTACGGGACGCGATCGAGCGGCTCCCCTACAAGCTGCGGCTCGTGGTGGTGCTGCGAGACCTGCACGGTCTCAGCTACGACGAGATCGCCCAGGTAGTGGGCTGTCCCATCGGCACGGTGCGGAGCCGGCTGCATTACGCCTCGCAGCGGCTGGCGGAGACGCTCCGTCCGTACGTGGAAGTGTCCTGAAAGGGCGATCGGAACTACTGCTATGACTCGATGCACTTACGTGGAGCCGCGGCTCCGGGCGCTGGCGGACGGCGAGCTGGCCGTAGAAGAGCAGCGAAAGGTGGTCTCCCACCTGCACCGCTGCGACTCCTGCCGGCAGGACTACGCCCGCATCCAGGCGGTCTCTGCCCTGCTGCAGGAGCAGCCGGTGGAGGAGACGCCGGCGCACTTCACCGCGGATCTGCAGGTGCGCCTGGCGCGGCACCGCCGCGAGCGGGTCGAGGCGGGGCTGCGGCGCCCGCGGCTCCGGGTTCCGGAAGAGTGGCTGCCCTGGAACTGGGCGCCGCGCTGGCGGACCGCCTCCGTGGCGATGACCGCCACCGTTACCGCGGCGCTCTGCGTCTTTGCGTGGACCGGCAGCATCCGGGCGGAAGAGGTGGCGCGGCGCGCGCAGCAGTCGTGGACGCAGATCCACAACTACGGCTGCGTCTTCGTGAGCCGCGGCGTCTACCGGGGTCAGGAGCGGGTCTTCGAGCAGCGGCAGTTCTACCGCAAGCCGGGCGAGTTCCGGCTGGAGACGGACCAGGACTATCCGCTCACCACCTTCGTGCGGCGGGGCGAGATGATCCACTACCTCCCCGGCGGCCGCTGGGAAGGGAAAGGCCCGCTGGTGATCGTGCGGCCGCTCGAGTCGCCGGAGCAGGGGCTGCCGTTCCCGTTCGGCGTCACCTGGCACAACGGCGGCAACGTGAGCCTGGACCAATTGATCCGGCAGCTCGGCGCGAACGACGACGTGGAGCTCCGCGGTACGGAGCAGGTCGGCGGCTTCCCCTGCTACCGGCTGCAGTTCCACGCGGTGCCCGCTGGCGGGGTGGAGGCGGACCGATACGACCTCTGGATCGACCAGGAAACGTTCCTGCCGCGGCGGGTCGACTGGTACCGAGACGAGCAGAACCACATCTCCACCGAAGCGCGCGACCTGCAGGTGAACTACGAGGTGCTGCCGACCGAGACGTTCGACTTCCGCATTCCGGAAGGCGCTTGCGTGGTGCGCGGCGACGTCGATCCCCACGTGCTGGCGCTGCCGCTGCGCCGGAGCGCCCCCGCCTCGCTGGGTAACGACCCGCTGGCGGTGGCGGAGTACGAAGGCTGGGCCCGCGCCCGGAACGTCCAGTTCCCGGTCGCTGCGCCGACCTGGCTGCCGGACGGCTTCCGGATGGTCCGCACCCGCGCCAAGCGCGGCGGGTGGGTCGACATGCACTGGCTCCGCCCGGGTAAAGACGGCGCCATGGAAGCGGTGAAGCTGGTGCAGCAGGACGGCGAGACGCCCGCCATCGACACGGTGCGGGACGGTGCGCGGGTGGAGCTCGGCGACGCGGAGCGGCCGGTCATCGGCGCCATGACGCACCGGACGAAGCCGTACCGGCACACCTATCTCTCCTGGCGGCAGGGCGGCACCCGGTTCACGCTCTTCGCGGCGGAGCTGGAGACGCCGGAGGTGCTGCGGATCGCCCGCTCCCTGCGGCCGGCGCAGCCGCCGGTGCCGACCGTCACGATCGTGCGCGGCAATCCGGACGAGCTCCTGGAACGCGGCGAGCCAAGTGTCCTGCCCTCCGGCATGGAGACGGAGCTGGCCCCCTCCGTGGAGGCGGCGCTCCCGGGCGAGCCCCAGCTCGACGTAAACGCGCTGCAGCAGCCGCCGATGATGCCGGAGATCCCGGTGGACGACGGCGTCGCCTTCGCTCCGGCTCCACCGGCTGAGGCAAATCGCAAGCCGACCCCCGAGCCGGCGGCGCGCTAGCCTGCCAGACCTGCTGGGGATAGGGCCTCGCGTGGGAACACCGTTCCCGTGCGAGGCCCTATTTGTTTCGGTTGGCAACCGGAATCACCAGCTTGAGTCCGGAGAGCCCGCCGTACCGGGTGGTGGTCCAGCGGCCGGACCAGTTGGCGTCGAAGAACGTCGCCGGGATGTTGTGGCGGAACCAGGCGTAGTCGGCCAGGCCCGCCGCCGCCCAGAGCAGCAGCCCGGTCGGGAAGAGCCACAGGAGCCGGGGAGCCCACCCACGCAGCCGTCGGAGCATCGGACCACCTCCCCCCGCCGCGGCGGCGGAGCCTTTCTCCCAGGAATGCGCCGGAGATGGGACCGGGTGGAAGGGAGAGGAAACCCATTGGCCTCACTTGGGGTTGTGTTGGGG
The DNA here is from genome assembly GCA_046292385.1 of Armatimonadota bacterium. GTDB lineage: Bacteria > Armatimonadota > SYMT01 > SYMT01 > SYMT01 > JBKBRF01. The sequence goes on from JBKBRF010000003.1 coordinate 57,416, forward strand.
GAGGACCCCTGTGTGGGAAAAGGAACCTGGGAGGATTGGGCGCTCCCGATCCGCCCGGCAAGCGATAAAAATTGCGGCGCCCGCTCCGGACGACGAGAGGCAGTCTTGCCGGATCAGCCCAGGTAGGATCTCGCGCCGAGCGCGCTCTTAAATCGAGCGGAAACGAGCGCGCTCGTTTCGTAATCGAGCGCGCTCGATTACGTCGAATCACTCTCCGGATTTCGGGAGGAACTCCGTGGTGAAGGCGCTGGCGGGGGTGACCTGGCCGGCTTTGAGCTGGCCGATCTCCTGGAGCTGCTGCGCGAGGGTCTCCCACCGCTCGCGCGACATGTGGCCGATCCCCTCCTGCTTCGCGGTCTCGTCGCGGACGAGCGGCTCCATGTCGCGGGCGCCGAGCTCCAGCAGGTCGAGCTCCATCTCCGGGTTCAGCTCGTGGATGCGGCGGTTCGTCTCCTCGGGGGCTTCCAGGTACTTCTCCCAGCCGCGGACGGAGGCCTCGACCATCTTCCGCACCGTCTCCGGATCGCTCTGGATCCGCTCCTCGTGGGTCACCAGGAGGCTGGTGTACGGGTTGAAGCCGACCTCCGCCACGCTGAGCGGGTAGGGGTCGCCGCCCTTCTTCCGCGCCACGTGCGGCTCGCTGAAGATGTAGCCCTGCTGGGCGTAGTCCGGATCGACCAGGAACTGCGCCACGTTCCCCGTGTAGGGGACGATTTGCACCCCCTCGAACGGGTAGCGCTTCCGGAGATACTGGGCGAAGGCGCCGGTGTCGGACATCGCCAGCTTCACGTTCTTGAGCTGCTCGAAGCTGCGGATGCCCGACTTCTCGTGCACCATAATGATCCGCGGGCTCACCTGCAGCGCCGCCATCACCGCCACCACCGGCGCGTCCTCCGCGCGGCCGAAGAGGACGTTGTCCGCGTTCGCCACGCAGAAGTCGACCCGCCTGGCCGCCGTCTGCTGGATCATCGGTACGTTCGGCCCGCCGGGGCGGATCTCCACGTCCAGGCCCGCCTCCCGGTAGAACCCGTGCACCAGCGCGGCGAAGAAGCCGCCGTGCTCCGCCTCCGGGAACCAGTTGAGGAGCAGGCTGACCTTCTTCAGGCCGTCCCCGCCGCCTTCACCTGGGCTGGAGCTGCCGGTGCAGCCGGCCAGGCCGGCGAGGGGCGCGAGCGCGAGGGCGAGGCCGGTGTGGAGGAGCGAGCGGCGGGATGCCATGACAGGTCCTTCGGGGGAGCGGAGGTCGAGGGCCGGAGCGACGTTCGCCCCAACCGAGCAGGCTCCCTCACGATAGGCTATCGCACCGGGACTTTCACCCGGTCACCCCGAACCCGGCTCCCCGCCGGCTAGCGGACCGCCATGAGCGAGTAGTCGTGCTCGGACTTCTCCAGGTACTCTAGGATCTGGCCCAGCTCGGCCGGGTCGTCGAGCTGGTGGGCCCAGCTCGGCACGCGGGTCCACTTCAGCTCGCCGTTCTCGTCTTTGCCCTGGTAGAACTCGCCGCTATCCAGCTTGATGACGTACCGGTCGTTATTGTCAGCGCTCATCCGGTTGCTCCGGGTCCGTTCCGGGCCGTTTCAGCCCCTTCTCCAGTCGAGACAGCAGATCGTCGAGGTCCCGCTGCACGTCCGGCGGCACCTCCCGGCGGGCCGGGGCCGGGCGCCGCGGCGGCGCGCTGCTGCCCAGCTCTCGCCGCAGGAGCTCGCCGAACTCGTCCGGCGTCACCTCCGGCCCCTCGGGATTCTCTGGTTCTGCCACGAGAACCATTCTACCGAACGTCGCCACGCTCCGCCGTCCGGCTGCGTGCCCCCGGAGTGCCGTCGGGAGATATAAGCCGGGAAGTGTTGGGCGAAGATCGAGGGGGAGGGATGAGATGCCGTACGTGAACGTGAAGATCACCCGGGACGGGGTGACGGCGGAGCAGAAGGCGCAGATCGTGGCGGAGATCACGCAGACGCTGCAGCGGGTGCTCGGGAAGCGACCGGAGCATACCCACGTCGTGATCGACGAGGTGGACCCGGAGAACTGGGGCTACGCGGGGATGCTCACGACGGAGTACCGCAAGCAGCAGGGCTGATCGCGTCCCCGCGGGACGTAGGACTCTCTCCCGGGCCGGGAGAAGTGGCGACCGGAGGAAGCGGTCGCCATGCAGGAGAGACCCGGTTCGGAGCAGGGCTACGCGGTGGGGCTGCGGAGCTGGATCGACGCGACGGCGCGGCGGCTGCGCGCGGGGCAGAATCCGCCCGCCACCCGCGCGGAGGCGCTCCGCCTCGCCTCTCGGGTGCGGGAGCAGATGCGCCGCGCGGAGGGGGAGTGGCCGCGGGAGAAGGCGCCGCTGCGGCCGGAGCTCCTCGGCACGCTGGAGCGGAACGGCTATCGCATCGAGAAGCTGATCTTCCAGACGCGTCCCGGCTGCTGCGCGACCGCGCACGCCTACGTGCCGGCGGGGCGCGGCCCCTTCCCCGCCGTGCTCTGCGTCCACGGCCACTGGCAGGGCGCGCGGCGCGACCCCACGCCGCAGGCCCGGTGCATTGGGCTGGCGAAACTCGGCTTTTTCGTGCTCACGCTCGACGCCTGGGGCGCCGGGGAGCGCGGCACCGAGCCCGGCGTGAACGAGTACCACGGCGGCCTCCTCGGCGCCAGCCTCTGGCCGGTCAGCACGCCGCTCCACGGGCTGCAGCTCTACGACAACGTTCGCGCGCTCGACTACCTGGAGTCGCGTCCGGAGGTCGACCGGCGCCGGATTGGCTGCACCGGCGCCAGCGGCGGCGGGAACCAGACGACCTACCTGAGCGCGTTCGACCCGCGAGTCCGCTGCGCCGTGCCGGTCTGCAGCGTCGGCACCTTTGAGAGCTACCTGCGTGCCGCCTGCTGCGTGGACGAAGTGCTCCGCGGCGGCCTCACCTTCGCGGAAGAGGGCGACCTGCTGGGGATGGTGGCCCCCCGCGCGCTGATGGTGATCACCGCCAGCAAAGACGTCTACCACTTCGGCCCGGAGGCGGCCCGTACGGCGCTGGACCGCGCGCGGCCCGCGTTTGCGGCGCACGAGGCGTCCGACCGGGTGCGGCACGTGGTAGTCGACTCCGGTCACGACTACAACCAGCCGATGCGGGAAGCGATGTACGGCTGGATGAAGCGGTGGCTGGCGGACGAGGGAGACGGCTCCCCGGTGCCGGAGCCGCCGGTGCAGCCGGAAGATCCGGAGACGCTCCGCTGCTTCCCGCCCTCCGCCCGTCCGGAGCGGGTGATGACGACGGTCCGCTTCGTCCGCCAGCGCGCGGAGGCGCTCGCCGCCGCGGTGCCGCAGCCGAAGCGCGCCGCCGACTGGCCCCGCGAGCGCGACCGCCGCTTGACGCGCCTGCGGGAGATCCTGGCGCTGCCGGGGCCGAAGGAGTCCGAGTGGAGCCGCGATGGCCGCGCCCTGCTCGCGGAGCCGGGTCTCCCGATCCCCGTGGAGCGCCGGGCGGGGCGGGCGGGGACGGTGCTGCTGCTGCACCCGGGCGGGCGCGCCAGGGCGGTGGTGAGCGAGCTGGCGAAAGCGGTGGCGGGCGGCGGCGCGGCGCTGGCGGTGCCGGAGCTGCGCGGCTGCGGCGAGTTGACGCTCCCCGGCCAGGCGCTGGGAGAGGCGATCCCGGACCACAACCTGGTGGAGTGGTCGCTCTGGATCGGCCGCCCGCTGCTCGGGCAGTGGGTCCACGATACGCTCCAGCTCGCGCGGCGGCTGCGGGGAGAGAGCCCGCAGGGGCGGCTGGCGCTGGTCGGCTGGGGAGAAGCGGGGCTGGCGGCGCTCCTGGCGGCGGCGCTCGACCCGGAGATCGCCGGGGTGGCAGCGATCGAGGCGCCGGCTACGTACGTCACCGACCGGCCGCCCCATGCAGTGCGGATGGTCGCCTTCCAGCCGGACCTGCTGCAGGTCGGCGACATCCCCCACCTGGCGGCGCTCGCCGCGCCGCGGCCGGTGCTGCTGGCGAACCCGATGCGGCTCTACGGCGCCCCCGTGATGCCGGCAGAGCTGGAGAGTCTCTTCGCCTGGCCGCGGGAGCTGTGGGGAAAGCTCGGAGCGGCGGACCGCTTCACCGCGAAGACCGGGCTCGGAAGCGAGGCTCTCGCGCGACAGGTCGCCGGCTGGCTCAGGGTAGAATGAGAGACTGCCCAGAGAGATCTGATTGGCTGCATCCGGCTGCGAGACGACCATGCGTCGTCCGGAGGGGCGGGGCGACCATGCTTCGAGGTCGCCCCGCCCCTCCCTCCTAGCCTGCTCGCCTCTCGCTCGGCTTCGCCCTAACCAGATCTCTCCGGACAGCCTCCAAGCGACACCTCTTCCCATCGCACCTGTCGGGCCGCCCACGCATGCTGACGATCGAGAACCTGTTCAAGTCGTACGGCGGGGGCGTGCCGGCGGTGCGGGACGTCAGCTTCCGGGTGGAAGGCGGCGAGATCCTGGGGCTGCTCGGCCCGAACGGGGCGGGGAAGACGACCACCCTGCGGTGCGTCGCCACGATCCTGCGGCCGGACCACGGCCGGATCACGATCGCCGGGCACGACCTGGCGGCGGAGCCGGAGGCGGCGAAGCGGGAGCTGGCGTTCATCCCGGAGCTGCCGCACCCGTACGAGATGCTGACGGTGCTGGAGCACCTTCGCTTCGTCGCCGCGGCGTTCGACGCAGAGGAGTGCCTGGAAGACGCCGAGCCGCTGCTGCGGCGCCTCGATCTCTGGGAGAAGCGGTTCGACCTCGCCGCCTCCCTCTCCAAGGGGATGCGCCAGAAGCTCGCCTGCGCGTGCGCCTTCATTCACCGCCCGAAGGTCTACCTCTTCGACGAGCCGCTGATCGGCATCGACCCGAAGGGCGCGCGGGAGCTGAAGAACCTGCTGCTGGAGCGGCGGGCCGCTGGCGACGCGGTCCTCGTCTCCACGCACCAGCTCGACACGGCGGAGCGGCTCTGCGACCGCGTGGTGATCATGCACCGGGGGCAGGTGCTGGCGGAGGGCACCCTGGCGGAGCTGCACGCGCGCGCCTCTCTGGGGGCCGGGGCGACGCTGGAAGACGTCTTCCTCCACCTCACCGAAGAGAGCGGCGAGGCGGAGCAGCCCTGATGCGCCCGCTCGCGCTGCTGGCGCTCTGGCAGTTGAAGAACGCGCTGCGCGCGGCGCTCACCGATCCGCGCCGCCTGATCCCGCTGCTGCTGATCACCTTCGGCATCCTCTCGCAGATCGGCGGGATGTTCCTCGTCACGCTGGTCCGTCCCCCGCGCAACGCCGCGGCGGAGGCGTGGGTGGCGCAGAACATGGACGCGATCTCCGCCGGCCTCTTCTTCATCCTCGTCTTCGCGGCGATCGGGGTGCTGGAAGACGGCCTGAGCGGCGGCTTTCTGGCGTTCTCCCTGGCAGACATCGACTATCTCTTCCCCGCCCCGATCCCGCCGAAGCTGGTGCTCGCCTACCGGCTGGCGGCGAAGACCGGCGCCGCGTTCTTCCAGGCGGCGTTCAGTCTCTTCGTGCTGATCTGGCTCACCACCAGCGGCCTCGGGTCGTACGGAGCCGGGTTCGCGGCGATCTTCCTCTCCATCGCGGCGCTCTTCCTCTGCTTCGCGGGCTACATCAACGTCGCGCTCTTGATGAAGCTGGTGCTCGGCTTCGGCCGTCGGAACACGATCCGCCGGTGGGTCTTCGTGGGGCTGGTCGTCATGGCCGCGCTGCTGATCCTGCACTACCGGGAGCACGGGTGGGGCGGTCTGGCGGCGCTCGGGCGGAGCCCGGTCTGGCTGGTGCTCTTCTTCCCGTGCCGGCTGGCGACGGACGTGCTGCTCGCGCCGCTGCAGGGGCAGCTCGCGGCCGGGTCGGCCGCCTGGCTGGCGCTCTTCTACCTCGTGTCGCTCGGGCTCGTCTTCAGCCGGAGCGAGCCGTTTTACGAGGCCTCGCTGGAGGGAAGCCAGACCGCCGCCCGCATGCTGCAGGCGGCGCGGGAAGGGAACTGGTCGAGCTTCTTCGCGCTCGGCACCCGGCGCGGACCGCGGGGCGGCTCCAGCCGCCGCCCCTACGCCTTCCCCCGTTTCGGCCGCGGAGCCGGGGCGCTGCTCTGGGCGCACCTGGCGGCGGCGGCGAAGCGCCCGTGGGTCAACTTCATCCTGCCGCTGGCGGGCGGGATCGTCCTGGCGCTAATCGCTCACCGGCTGACGCCGCAGTACGCGGGGCTGGTGGTCGGCGCCGGCTCCGCCTACCTCACGCTGGTGACCGCCGCGGGCGGGGTGATCGGCTTCCGCCAGGGTCTGGCGCGCTACGAGCTGGTGCGGCCGCTCCCGTTCCACGCCCGGCAGGTGGTGCTGGCGGAGGTGGTGCCGCGGACGCTGATCAGCAGCCTCTTCGGCTGGGGCGCGGGGCTCGGGATCCTGCTGGTCCGCGCCAGCGACGCGGCGCAGGCGGCGCCGTTCCTCTTCCTCTGCCTGCCGATGCTGCTCCTCTGGCTCAGCCTGGTACAGCTCCTCTGCGCCCTCTGGTACCCGGACCCGGGCGACCGCCTGCAGCAGGCGCTCTCCGGCCTGATCGGCATCACCCTCACCGGCGCCTGCGTGCTGTTCCTGGTGCCCTGGGCCGCCTTCCCGCTCGTCTTCGGCGCGCCGGTCTGGCTGGCGATCGGGATCTTTACGGTCCCCGCCGCCGCCGGCGCGGCGCTGCTGGTGCACCTGGTCGCCGGCGTCTACACGCGCTTCCAGCTCCGCTGAGACTCGTCCGGCCGGGGTCGCAACTCTGGGATCGTTTTCGGGGTCGAACTGTAAGGCGGGACGCTCGATGTCGTCCGGTGAGCACGCCCGCAGGGAGACGCCTCGACGATGCGGTGGGCCGGATGGAAAGTCGCAGCGGGTCTGGCGGTCTGCCTCGCGGTGCTGGCAGCCGGCGGGTGCGATCCCGCCCCGACGCCCGGAGATCCCGAGCTCGGGCCTGACTTCACGGTCGGAGGCGGAGACTACCGGAACGCCGAGCGCTCCGGCGGGCTGAAGCTCTACCTGCATCCCGCCATCACCCGCTCGGGCTACCTCAACCTGACCGTGGTGGTGCGGAACGAGGGGCCGATGCCCGAGCGCGTGCTGCCGATCGACCCGGACTGGTACCAGCCGGAGCTCCTGCTCCGGAACGGCGCGGTCGTTCCGGCCTATACCCTTCGCCTGGGCTGCCGCGCGGCGATTCCCGAAAAGGAGATGCCGCTGATCTGGCCCAACAACTCGCTCCGGGCGAGCTACCGGATCGACCCCTCCGGCGAAGGCTACGCCCTCGACGACGTAATCAAGTGCCGGATACGCGGCGGTCAACGCCAGTCGTCGTGGGCTGCGGTCGCTCGGCTCTGATCAGCGCCGAGGGTTGGCGCGCGCACGTTGATCGGAGCAGGCCTGACGGAGGAGAGTGCGGCCCGGAGACGAGGCCGCGCGAGCGCGTCACTCCGGTAGCTCCGACACGTGCGACCTCCACACGGTCTGCTCCACCGTTCCGGTGTCGAGCACCTCGAGACGCGGACGGCGCACCTCGGTGATTGCGGAGTGACGTGCTTGCACGGCCCTTCTCTCGCGGTGAAGTTGCTCTCGCCAGGCACTTTGTGGCCGCACGGATGCGTGTGCGGCCACAAAGCTCTCACTACCGGAACAGGCGCTGGAGGAAGTGGTAGAGGTTGTTCCGCCAGTGGGTGGGGTCGTGCCCATGGGCGTCCACATTCCAGACGTGCGGCACCTCTTTCTCCTTCAGGTAGCCGTGCATGCCCTGGCTGATGCGGAAGAGGTTGTCCTTGTTGCCGCAGGAGAGCCACAGGAGCTTCAGCTTCTCGCGGGCCGCCGCGGGGTCCGGCACCAGCTCGGCCGGCGGCTTGGTGTTGGGCGCCGAGGAGAAGCCCCCAACCCACGCGAACCGGTCGAGGTGCTTGAGGCCGAAGTTGAGCGACTGTCCGCCGCCCATGGAGAGCCCCGCGAGCGCCCGGTGCTCCCGGCCCGGCTGGACGGAGTAGCGCGACTCGATCGCCGGGATCACGTCCTGCAGCAGGTCCTGCTCGAAGACGGCGAAGGCCGGCGCGGAGGCGAAGACGTTCCCTTCGGCGCGGTCGTTCTTCTGGGCGCGGCCGTTCGGCATCACGACGATCATCGGCACCGCCTTGCCTTCCGCCAGCAGGTTGTCAAGCAGCAGGTTCGGCTTCGCGAAGCGGTGCCACTCGGTTTCGTCGCCGCCGATGCCGTGCAGCAGGTAGAGCACCGGGTACTTCTTCTCCGGGGAGTAGCCGGGCGGCGTGTAGACCTGCATCTTGCGCCGGGTCCCCACCGTCTTCGAGTCGTACTCGATCGTCTCCAGCTTGCCGTGCGGGATCCCCGGGCGGTCGGCGTCGATTCCTTCCGGCGGCTCGGGATAAGCCTGCACGTCGTCCGCGTTCAGCACGATCGGCGCGGGTCGGGGTCGCCCCGGCGGCGGCTGGCTGCCGGCTCCGGCCGCCTGCGCCCGGAACAGCAGCGGCGCGAACTGGTGCAGGCTCCGCCTCCAGGTCAGCCACTCATGATCGGTTCCGGGCGATTCGTAGAAGACGGTCTTGATCCCGGCTCGGGTGAGCGCGTCGTTGAAGCCGCGGACGCTGTCCTGGAACCGCTGGCTCTCGGCGGTGCCGATCGAGAGGAACAGGACGGGCACGCGGCGGTTGAACGCCGCCGGATCCGCCATCACTCCGTTGTAGGCGGTCTTCGGATCGAACGGCGCCCCGCCGAACCCGCCTCCGGCCCCGCTGAACCCACCGATCGCCGAGAACAGGTCGAGGTGGCTCAAGCCGATGGAGTACGCCTGGAAGCCCCCCATGGAGAGGCCCGCCAGCGCCCGGTGCTCCCGGTCCGGCCGGGTGCGATAGGTGGCGTCGACGAACGGAATCAGGTCGCGGGTGACCACCTCCTCGAAGGCGTTGCCCATCCGGCCCGGGTTGGGCGACGGCATCTCGCCCGCTCGCGTGGCGTAACCCCGCTCCATCACCACCAGCATCGGCACGGCTTTCCGCTCGGCGATCAGGTTGTCCATGATGAACGCCATGCGGCCCTGGCTCGACCAGCCGCGCTCGTCCTCGCCGGAGCCGTGCTGAAGGTAGAGGACGGGGTAGCGCGCGTCCCGCTCGGTATCGTAGCCGGGCGGCGTGTAGACGTAGATGCGGCGCCACGCCCCGGTCGTCTTCGAGTGGTACCAGCGTTCCCGGACCTCCCCGTGGGGCACGTCCTTCGGGTGGTAGTAGTCGACTCCCTTCTCCGGGATCTCAATCCCGCTGGCGTCCTTGCCGGTGCCGTAGAAGGTGTGGCTCGCCGGGTCGTTGACCTCCGCGCCGTCGATGAAGACGCGGTAGTAGTGGAACCCGGGCACCACGGGGTCAGTCGTGGCCGTCCAGAAGCCCGCCTCGTCTTTCGTGGCGGGGAACCGCTGGGGAGAGTAGAACGCAAACTCTACCTTCTGCGCGTCCGGCGCCTTGATGCGGAAGATCACCCGCAGGTCCGGCGTGATGCGAGGGTACTGGGCACCCGGCACGTTGGTGGAAGCGGGCACGCTGTCGGTGGCCGGCGGCGCCTGCGACTGCGCGGGGACGGAACCTGCCAGCGCGAGCAGTCCCACCAGGAGAGCGAAGAGGCGCATGGTCGATTCTCCTTTCGCACGGAAGGGTCGTGAGCGAACGTATTACCGGGGTTGGCCGGGCGGCATGCAGGTGGCGCCCTCCAGGAGCACCTCCGGGACCGCTCTGGAGGGCAGCGTCTGGTTGGGGTTCTCGATCTTCTCCAGAAGCATCGACACGGCTCCCTCGCCCACCTGCTGCATCATGTTGCTGACCGTATGAATCGGGAGGAAGCAGCGCTCGTCGACGTGGCTGTGGAAGTGGATGAGCGAGAGCTCCTCCGGAATCCGGAGCCCGAGGAGCAGCGAGGCCCGCACCACGGCCATCGATTCGGTGAGCTCGTACGCCACCACGGCCGTGGGGCGATCGCGGGTGTTCAGCAGCCGCACGGCGGCCTCCACGCGCTGATCCGCGTGCGTCCCGCCCGGGGAGCGCCAGTCGATGGGGAGGCGATGCACCCAGGGAGCTCTGCCCGCCGACCGCATTGCCCGCTCGTAGCCGGCGCGACGGTCCCGCTCGCTGTAGTGGGGGATGCTCCGCTCTTCGGTCTCGACGTAGGCGATGCGCTCGTGGCCCAGGCGGAGCAAAGCTTCGGCGGCCAGCTCGCCTCCCCGCAGGTCGTCCGGGTAGATGCAGTCGACGTCCTGCTTCGAGTTGAGAAAGATCGCCGGAATGCGGAGCCGGCGGATGTGCGCGAGAAACGGCGGCGGCCGATCTCCGTGCCGGTTGATGAACACGCCGTCCACCGAGAGCGCGCGCATCGTGTGCGCCAGGTACGACTCGCCGCTGTCGTCCACGTTGGCAACCTGCGTCAGCACGAGCTGGAGGTCCTGCGCCGCCATCGCCGTGGTCAGCCCATTGAGCAGCTCCGCAGGGAGGTAGCGTCCGAGCTGCGACTGGACCAGCGCCACGCTTCCGAAGCGGCCCGCCCGGATCGCCCGCGCGGAGGCGTTGGCGCGGTAGCCAAGCTCCTGGGCGGCTTGCAGTACCCGCTGCCGGGTTTCCGGCCGGATGCGCTGTTCCGCTGCCCGCCCGTTCAGGACGTGCGTGACGGTCGAGCGCGACAGCCCGGTGTGGGCGGCGATCGTCGCGATCGTCGGAGGGCCGGTGTGCGATTCGGCGCCCTTCGTGGCTGGTGCCATCGGACTAGCTGGCGAGACGCTGGTTGCTATTTCGTGATAGCATCAGGATAACACCTTGCAGGCGCCGCGTCACAGAGCGCTTCAACGCAGTCGGGCCGGCATGTCCCTGCGTATCCGGACGCGCGCAGAACGTCTCCGGCGGGGAGAGTCTAGTGGTGTGTCCAGGTACTTCTGATCTGTTGGAGTGGGAGCAAGGGAGAGTGGGGGAGTGGGAGAGCCGCTCCCGTAAGCAGCTTCTCAAGCTCGCCCTCTCGCCCACTCCCCCTTGCCAAAGCCACCTATCAATCCCGGTCTGACGGAGTACTAGATGCGGATCTCGAGGAGAGCGACCCTGATCGCGGCCGGCGCCGCGACGCTTGCCGACTGGCCCGCCGCGGAAGCCCAGGTCCGACGCGAGCCGGACGAGACGCTGTGGTACCGGCGTCCGGCGCGGCGGTGGCTGGAAGCGCTGCCGGTGGGGAACGGCCGGATCGCCGCGATGGTGTTCGGCGGGGTGCAGCAGGAGCGGCTGCAGCTGAACGAGGGGACCCTCTGGGCGGGCGGGCCGCACGACTACACGCACCCGGACGCCGCGGAGGCGCTCCCGGAGATCCGGCGGCTGGTCTTCGCGGGCGAGTGGCGGAAGGCCCAGGAGCTGGTCGCGGAGCGGTTCATGAGCGTGCCGCTGCGGCAGATGCCGTACCAAACCGTGGGATCCCTGGTCCTGGACCTAGCGGGGCTGCCGGGCGAGGCTGAAGCGCGGGGCTACCGGCGGCAGCTGGACCTCGACTCGGCGGTCACGTCGTGCGACTTCGAGGCGGGCGGCGTCCGCTACCGGCGGGAGGTCTTCGCCAGCGCGCCGGACCAGGTGCTCGTGATGCGGCTGACGGCGGACAAGCCCGGCAGCATCTCGTTCAACGCGCGCTATGAAACCCCGCAGCGGTCGGTCCAGAAGCGCTGCGACGGGAGCCGCCTGATCCTGAGCGGAATCGGCGGCGGCTCGCAGGGGATTGCGGGCGCGGTGCGCTTCCACGCCGTCGCGCAGTTTCTCCCCGAGGGCGGGACGGTCGACGCGTCCGATCCGGAGACCCTCCGCGTTTCCGGCGCAAATGCCGTGACCGTGCTCATCTCGATCGCCACGAGCTATCGCAGCTATGAGGACGTGAGCGCGGACGCCGCGGCCCGGGCGGAGGAGGCTCTGAAGGCGGCCTCGCGCAAGCCGTATTCCCGCCTGCGACGCGCCCACGTTGACGACTACCGGAAGCTCTACCGCCGCGTCTCCCTGCAGTTCTCTTCGGGGAGCCCGGACGCCGACGCGGAAGCCGCCGGCAAGCCGACCGACGAGCGCGTGGCCGCCTACCGGAACGGTAAGGACCCGCGTCTCGCCGCGCTCCACTTTCAGTTCGGGCGCTACCTGCTCATCTCGTGCTCCCGGCCGGGCGGGCAGCCGGCCACCCTGCAGGGGCTCTGGAACGACAGCCTGACCCCGCCCTGGGACAGCAAATACACCATCAACATCAACACCGAGATGAACTACTGGCCCGCCGCGCCGGGCAACCTGGCGGAGTGCTACGCGCCGCTCTTCGAGATGGTCCGCGAGCTCTCGGTCTCCGGCCAGCGCACCGCCCGGGAGCACTACGGCGCCCGCGGCTGGGTATGCCACCACAATACGGACGGCTGGCGCGGCTGCGCGCCGATCGACGGCCCGTTCTGGGGCATGTGGCAAACGGGCGGGGCCTGGCTGGCGCTGGGCGGCTGGGACCACTACGAGTTCACGCGGGACCGGGCGGAGCTGGCGCGCAACTACCCCGCGATGAAGGGCGCCGCGGAGTTCTTCCTCGACTCGCTGGTGGAGGAGCCGAAGCGCGGGTGGCTGGTCACCTGCCCCTCCAACTCTCCGGAGAACGCGCACCACCCGGGAGTCAGTATTTGCGCCGGTCCGACGATGGATATGCAGATCCTCCGCGACCTGTTCGGGGCGGTCGCCCGGGCGTCGGAGGTGCTGGGAGTCGATCGGGAGCTGCGCGAGCGGGTGACGGCCGCCCGCGAGCGGCTCGCGCCGATGCAGATCGGGAAGCAGGGACAGCTCCAGGAGTGGCTGGAGGATTGGGACGCCGCCGCGCCGGAGCGGGAGCACCGGCACGTCTCGCATCTTTACGGCCTCCATCCGAGCAGCCAGATCACGCGGCGGGCTACGCCGGAGCTCTTCGCCGCGGCGCGCAAGTCGCTGGAGATGCGGGGCGACGTGGGGACCGGCTGGAGCCTGGCGTGGAAGATCAACCTCTGGGCCCGGCTGGAGGACGGCGAGCGGGCCCACAAGCTGCATGCCGACCTCCTCACGCCGGAGCGCACGGCGCCGAACCTGTTCGACCTCCACCCGCCGTTCCAGATCGACGGCAACTTCGGCGCCACCTCTGGGGTCGCCGAAATGCTGCTGCAGAGCCATGCGGGGGAGCTCCATCTCCTCCCCGCCCTCCCCTCTGCCTGGCCCAGCGGCTCCATCCAGGGGCTCTGCGCCCGCGGCGGGTTCGTGGTCGACCTGGCGTGGCGCGGCGGAGAGCTGGAGCAGGCGCTGATCCTGTCGCGAGCGGGGGAGCGCTGCGAAGTACGGTTGGGAGAGCAGACCGCGCGGTTCGAGACGAAGCGCGGAAAGCGGTATCGACTCGGTCCTGACCTCCTCGTCAAGCCGGCCTCGTGAGCGGCGGGTCCGCCGCACCCTCTTTTCTTCTTCCTGGCCCCACGGAGTGCTCAACATGAAACGATTGGCTCCGATCCCGCTTCTCTTCACCGTGCTGGCACTCGCGACCCCGTCGGTGGTCGCGCAGTCTCCCACGCTCACCATCGACGCGGCGCGGCCCGTCGCGAAGGCGAGCCCGATCCACTACGGGCTCATGACGGAGGAGCTGAACCACGCCTACGACGGCGGGCTCTACGCGGAGCTGGTGCGGAACCGCGCCTTCATGGACGATGCGAGGCGGCCGGTTCACTGGTCGCCCGTGCAGGGAAGCGGCTCCGCCGCCGCGATCGCGCTCGATCCGGAGCAGCCGCTCAACGCGACGCTGCCGATCAGCCTCCGGCTTCAGGTGACCTCCGCCTCGCCCGCCGCGCCCGCGGGAGTGGCGAACGGCGGCTTCTGGGGCATCCCCGTCCAGCCGGACACGCGCTACCGCGCCTCGTTCTACGGCAAAGCGGCGCCCGGCTTTTCCGGCCCCGTCACCGTCGCGATCGAGAGTGCGGACGGCGGCACCGTCCACGCGAAGGCGACGGTGCCCCGCCTTGCCGGCGACTGGAAGGAGTACCGCGTCACCCTGAAGACCGGAGCGGTGAAGCCGACCTCCCAGGCGCGCCTGGCGCTGAAGGTGGAGCGGCCGGGGACGGTGTGGCTCAGCCTCGTCTCTCTCTTCCCGCCGACGTGGAAGAACCGTCCCAACGGGCTGCGCCGGGACCTGATGCAGATGCTCGTCGACCTGAAGCCGGCCTTCCTCCGCTTCCCGGGCGGGAATTACCTGGAGGGGCAGACGGTCGCCACCCGCTTCGACTGGAAGAAGACCCTCGGGCCCCTGACCGAGCGCCCCGGGCACCAGGGGCCGTGGGGCTATCGCTCGTCGGACGGGCTGGGCCTGCTCGAGTTCCTGCTCTGGGCGAAAGACATGGGCGCGGAGCCGGTGCTCGGCGTCTACGCCGGTTACTCCCTCGGGGGCGAGTACGTGAAGCCGGGCCGAGACCTGGCCCCGTTCGTGCAGGACGCGCTCGACGAGATCGAGTACGTCGCCGGTCCGGTCACCTCCACGTGGGGCGCGCGGCGGGCGAAGGACGGCCATCCGGAGCCGTTCCCGCTCCGCTACGTGGAGATCGGCAACGAGGACTGGTTCGACAAGTCGGGCAGCTACGACGCCCGCTTCGCGCAGTTCTACGACGCGATCAAGGAGCGGTACCCCCACCTGAAGGTCGTCTCCACCGTCGGCAACGAGCAGCCGGCCGAGAAGCGCGTCCACAGCCGGCGTCCGGACGTGCTGGACGAGCACTACTACCGGAACACCGCCCAGTTCCTCCGGATGTCTCCCAACCACTACGAGCGGTACGACCGGAAAGGGCCGGAGATCTTCGTCGGCGAGTGGGGCGCGCACGAGGAGATCGTGCCGTGGGACCCGCGCTCGCAGGGGCTCCCACCCACGCCGAGCATGAAGGCGGCCCTCGGCGATGCGGCGTTCATGACCGCGATGGAGCGGAACTCCGACCTGGTGACGATGCAGGCCTACGCGCCGCTGCTGGTCAACGTGAACCCCGGCGCGCGGCAGTGGCGTCCGAACCTGATCGGTTACGACGCGCTCCGCTCCTACGGCTCACCCAGCTACTACGCGCTGCGGATGTTCAGCCGCAACTACGGCGACTCGATCCTGCGGACCACCCTCACCGGCGCGCCGCTGCTCACTTCGGTCACGAAGGAAGGCAAGGGCGGGGCGATCTTCGTCAAGCACGTCAACCCGGAGCCGCGGCCGCAGACCCTTTCGATCGAGCTCCAGGGAGTCCGCTCCGTCAAGCCGACGGCGACGGCGACGGTGCTCGCCGCCGCGCCGGATGAGAACAACTCGATCGACCAGCCGACCAAAGTGGTCCCGGTCACCCGGACGGTAAACGGGGTCGCGCCGACCTTCACCCACACCTTCCCGCCGCACTCGGTCACGGTGCTGCGGCTCGAAGCGCGGTAAGCGCGGGTGAATGCCGTGATGAACCGGTCACTCCTGACCGCCCTGGGCGCGGCGCTGCTGCTCGTTTCCGCGCTGGCGGCAACGGGCACGGCGCCGCGCCCGTCCTCGCGTACCTGGACCGCCGACAACGGCGACGGGACCTTCACCAACCCGCTCTTCTACGACGAGTTCTCCGATCCGGACCTGATCCGCGTCGGCAGCGACTACTACATGACCGGCACGACGATGCACGCCATGCCGGGCCTGCCGCTGCTGCACTCCCGGGACCTGGTGAACTGGCGGCTGCTCAGCTACGCGGCCGACCGCCTCGACTTCGGTCCGGAGTACCGGCTGGAGAACGGAAAGGAGATCTACGGGCAGGGCGTCTGGGCGCCGGCGCTCCGCCACCACCGGGGCACGTTCTACATCTTCGACAACATCCGCGGGCAGCCGACCCAGATCTTCTCAGCCAGGGACCCGCGGGGGCCCTGGAAGCGGACCCCGATGAAGCGGGGGTTCCACGACCTGTCGGTGCTCTTCGACGACGACGGCAAGGTCTACGTCATCTGGGGCTACCGGGAGATCCGGCTCGCCCGCTTGAACGACGAGCTGACCGACGTCATTCCCGGCACCGAGCGGATCATCATTCCGCGGGACGCTGGGATGGGTGAGGGCTCGCACTTCTACAAGATCGACGGCAAGTACTACATCACCAGCGCCTGGTATCTCGGCACGATGCGGATGCCCTGCGCCCGCGCGGACCGCCCGGAGGGTCCGTACGAGGTAGTGCCGGCGATCAGCGGAGGAGAAGACTACGGGATTGCGAAGGGCGCGCTGCACCAGGGCGGCATCGTCAGCACCCCCGGCGGCGAGTGGTGGGGCTTCTCGATGATGGACTTCAACTCCCTCGGGCGGCTTACCGGGCTCTCGCCGGTCACCTGGAAGGACGGCTGGCCCTACTTCGGGCTTCCGGGAAACCTCGGCCGCAGCCCGCGCACCTGGGTCAAGCCGAACACCAGGCATTCCTCCGGGCCGCGAGCGCCGTTCCAGCGCAGTGACGATTTCTCCGGCCGGCGTCTCCAGCCGGTCTGGCAGTGGAACCACGCGCCCGAGGATGCAAAGTGGTCGCTCACCGAGCGGTCCGGGTACCTCCGGCTGCACTCGCTCCCGGCGCCGGAATTCTGGTGGGCGCGCAACACGCTCACCCAGCGCGCGGTCGGACCGCAGTCGGTCGCCACGGCGGAGTTGGACCCGAGCGGCATGAAGCCGGGCGACGTGGCCGGGCTGGGGCTGCTCAACTCCCCGTACGCCTGGATCGGGGTGAGCCGGGGCGCGGCGGAGCTCACGCTGGAGCAGTTCGACAAGGGCAGCGGCAAGACCACGCGGGTCCCGCTGAAGTCCGGCCGGGTCTGGCTGCGAGCGGACTGCGACTTCTTCACGGAGAAGGCTCGGTTCAGCTACAGCACGGACGGCCAGCGCTTCCAGGAAGTGGGCGACCCGTTCACCATGGTCTTCCAGCTCAAGACGTTCCAGGGCGTCCGCTACTCGCTGTTCCACTACAACACGAGCGGCGCCCCGGGCGGCCACGCCGACTTCGACCGGCTGACGGTCCACGAGCCGCGCCCGCGGGGTCTAACCCGACCGATCCCCCGGGGCAAGACGATCACGCTGGGCGCCGTGGGGGCGGGTCCGGTGCTGGCGGTGCAGGGCGGAGCGCTCGTCACCCTCCGCGCGGCGGACCCGGCGGCTGCCGGGCCGGCCGCCCGCTTTCGGGTGATCGACCGGGGACTGGGCCGGGTGGCGCTGCGATCCGGCGATCGCGTCATCTCCGTAGGGGGCGGTGGCGCGCCGGGCGAGGTGACCCTCCGCTCCGGACCGCCGGGTCTCTCCGAGACGTTCCAGTGGATCGAGACGCCGCAGGGGGAGCTGACTCTGCTGAGCCTGGCCACGCACCGCTACCTCCGGCTGCATCCCACGGACGGCGCGATCTCCGCCGACCACGCCGGGCCGCAGCGCGGCCGCACGGACGGAGTCCGGCTTCAGTGGAAGGGAGTGGCGCGGGAGCGTTAAACTTTACCCCCTTGACACGGGTGCTATACTCTTTTGGCTCTGAGAAGCCGGGCATTCAGCCGTCCCGCATCGGCTGACATTCTGACGATTTCAAGTTACAGGAAGTACCGATGACGCAGCGGCAGAGACTGGCTTTCATTATTCTTCAGCTCAATCACGGCTACACCTCGTGGCGCGAGGCGCTCCGCCTGGCCCGCGCCCACGCTCGGGGCTGTGAGCGCGCCGAGTCCCGCGAGGCGGCGGAGGCGGTGCGCGCCTCCCTCCGCGCCGCGGACGCGGCCCTCGAGACGATGCAGGTCGCCGCGGCGGCCTAACCCGGCTCGAATCCGAAAACAGCAAAGGCCGGCTCCTCCGGGGCCGGCCTTTCTGCGTCTGGAGTACTGCCCCAAAGAGCCGACTTTCCGTTGGTCTCCGAGCCTCCCTGTGAGCGCTCCAACCGAGGGAGCGGGTGCGATGCAGATTTCGGGCAGCCCCAAACCGCGAGGACGGCGAGGGAGGAGCATCTCCCGATCTGGTGCACCCGACCGCCTGATGACGAGGGTCCGACGTCCACGCGGGCCGAAGGCCTTGGAGTGCGGGAGCTTGCTCCCGCTTTCGCCGCCGGCTGCGAGACCGAGCCGCCGATACCTGTGACAGCTTGCTGTCGCCCGAGAGCATACTACCGGAACGGCCGGCTCCCCAAAGCGGCAGTGAGCTGCCGCACTCCATACACTGGCCCGCGAGCTGGTCCCGCCTCACCCTGCGACATAATCCCGGTCCGCAGTCTCCGCCAAGGCATAGCCGGAGGGCTCCACTTGTGAGGCCCCCAGGCGCGGGGGTGAACCCGGGGAGTGATCACGGTCCCGAAGCGAGTGTCTCTCACCCGATCCCATCTCCTTTTCCGGCTCTGCGCCGGCATACGCCCTCATGCTCGGTCGCGGAGTTACCAGCAGCAGCTACTCTGCTGCTCCTCTCCTTTCAAGCGAGGGTTTCTTATCCGGGCGCTTGGGTAAGACGGGCCGGACACGGGAGGCGAAGGATCACGAGTTATGGCGATCTCCGAGCAGTCACCTCCACGGCCGGCGGAAGCCCGGTTGAAGATCGAGCGAGTGGAAAGCGCGGACGGGCTCCGCGCGCTCTTTCCGGAATGGCAGGAACTACTGCGGCGCTGCCCGGACCGCTCCCTCTGCCAGACGCCGGTCTGGCTCGGAACGTGGTGGCAGGTCTTCGGCGGCGGTCGAGAGCTCTGCGTGCTGACCGCGCGCGACCCGCAGGGGGAGCTCCGCGGCATTGCCCCGCTCCTGTTACGCACCGTCCGGCACCGTGGTCTGGTGCCGCTGCGGCGCCTGGAGCTCCTGGGGACCGGGGAGCCGGAGGCGGACGAAGTTGCTTCCAACTACGTCGACTTCCTCACCGACTCGGAGTGGGAGCCGTGGGTTACCGCCGCCTTCGCGCAGGCCCTGGCGGGAGAGCTGGCGGACGCCTGGGATGAGCTCTACCTGACCGCTTTGCCTGCGGAAAGCCTGCGCGCGCGGGAGCTGCCGGCGCTGCTGGGGAAGCGCGGCTGCCGCGCGGAGGCGCTTGCCCGGACCCCCGGCGTTTACGTCTCCCTGGAAGACGGCTGGGAAGCCGCGCAGGCGCGGATGCACGCCGGCCACCGGAAGTCGCTCCGCCGCCGGCGGCGCCGGCTGGAAGAGGCGGGGGAGGTCCGCTTCGACTGGGCCACGGGCCCCCAGGAGCTTCGCGAACGCTGGCCGATCCTGCGCAGCCTGCACGAGCGCGGCTGGGCGGCCCGGGGCGGGACCGGCTGCTTCCACAGCGCTCCGTTCCGGGAGTTTCACCGCCAGGTGACCGAGTACCTGCTCCCGCGCGGCGGGGTGCGGCTCGCGGTCCTCTCTCTCAACGGAGAGCCGCTGGCGGCGGACTTCTACTACCTCTACCACGGCCGCGTCTACGCCTACCAGGCCGGCCTGGACCCGGAACGCGGCCGGCAGCTCAGCGCCGGGACGATCGGCATCGCCTGCGGCATGGAAGCGGCCGCGGCGGAAGGTCTGGAAGAATACGACTTCCTCCGCGGCGTCAGCGAGTACAAGACGGTCTGGTCGGACGCCCGCCGCGAGCAGCTCACCCTCCGCATCGCCCGCCCCGGCCTCCGCGAGACCCTCCGTGGTACGATCGAGGCCGGCGTGAGCGCAGTCCGCCCGCTGCGCTCGCGACTGAGGCGACCGGTGTAAGAAAAGGAGATAGGGGGCTTCTGTGGGATGAAGGATGAGGGATGAGGGATGAAGCCGAACCCTCGGTGCACGGCAGATCCTGCTCCTGCTCTGGCTCGCTGGCGACCCTGGGGGTCCGGCACGTCCCCGTGAGCTCGCTCCAGGCGCAGTCAAAGCGATGAAGGCGGAACGATGAGGGCGGAGCCTCCCGGCTCGGGCACTCCTACCGCTCTGAGAATAGCCGCCGAGGAGTAGCGGCATCACACCCTCGGTCCCTACTCAGGAGAGGGACCGAGGGTGAGGCCGCGTGAGCAGGAGCCGCCGCCGCACTTGCACCTGCCGGGTAGTGGAAAGCTTCAGCCTCCGTTGACTCGTCGCAGCCAACGGGAGGCTGAATCTTTCTTACAAGCTGCGGAGCCCGGGCTAGAATCCGCCTACCTTTCCGCCGGTCACCATGATCACCTCGCCGGAGATGTAGGAGCTGTCCCGCGCCGCCAGGAAGACGTAGGCGGGTGCCAGCTCCGCCGGCTGGCCGGCGCGCTTCATCGGGGTGTTGGCGCCGAAACTCTCCACGTGGTCTTTGGAGAACGAGCCGGGGATCAGCGGCGTCCAGATCGGACCGGGCGCCACGGCGTTGACGCGGATTCCTTTCTCGATCAGCTCTTCACTCAGCGAGCGGGTGAAGTTGGCGATGGCCGCTTTCGTGGCGGCGTAGTCCTTCAGGCCCGGCGACGGCTGGTAGGCCTGGATCGAGGAGGTGTTGATGATGGCGGAGCCGGGCTGCAGGTGCGGCACCGCCGCCTTCGACATGTAGAAGAAGCCGAAGAGGTTGGTGCGGAAGGTCCGCTCGAGCTGCTCCGCCGTCAGCTCTTCCAGGCTCTCCACCACGTGCTGCTCCGCGGCGTTGTTCACCAGGATGTCGAGCTTTCCCAGCTCGCGGACACACCGCTCCACCGCTTCCCGGCAGAAGCGCTCGTCGCCGATGTCCCCCGCCATCGCAAGGCACCGGCGCCCGTAGCGCTCCACGCAGCGGACCGTCTCCTGTGCGTCCCGGTCCTCGCAGCGGTAGACGATGGCGACGTCTGCTCCTTCCTTCGCGTAGCAGACCGCCACCGCCCGGCCGATGCCGCTGTCGCCGCCGGTGATCAGCGCGACTTTCCCCTCCAGCTTGCCCGCCGCGCGGTACTCCGGATCGTCGAAGATCGGGCGCGGCTCCATCTCCGCCTCGCTCCCCGGCAGCGACTGCTCCTGCGGCGGAAAGTGCTGCGGCTGCTGAAGCGCCGGCTGGCGCATCAGCTCCATCTCATGCTCTTCGTCCTGGACTACCTGAGCCTGTTCTTCCGGCATGGAACTCCTCGCTCGCCCGGCCGCGTCGCCGGCCCGCAGCGCCGCCGAATCCGGACGGGCAGGGGCACGGATGCCGGGAACGGCGGAGGAATACCCGTCCCCAGAAGCGCTCAAACCGTCGTTGCCAGGGATCAGAGGCCAGGGGTCAGGGGTCGGGTTGACAGGTTGGCAAGTTGCAGGTTGTCAGGTTGCCTACACGACAGGTGGGGTTCCAAACCTGGAACCTGGAACCTGGAACCTGATCCCGGGCAACCTGCAAACCGCGCCGGCAGGGTATGCATGGAACAGAAGGGAGATCCGCTTGTGAAGGCACAGTTTCCGGCGGAGACCGCGCAGGACGGCTCGTTCGTGCGCCAGGAGTACCAGTTCCGCGATCGCATCACCGCCGACGGCTCCTCCGGCTTCCCCGCGGAGCCGGGACGCTACCACCTCTACGTCTCGCTCGCCTGCCCGTGGGCCCACCGGGCGATCATCGTCCGCCGCTTGCTGGGACTGGAAGAGGTGATCACGATGTCGGTGGTCGACCCGATCCGAAACGGGCACGGCTGGGCGTTCACGGAAGGACCGGGGCACGGTCCCGACCCGGTGAACGGCTTCCAGTTTCTCTCGGAGGCCTACCACCGGACCGATCCGGACTACCGGGGCCGCTACACGGTGCCGTGCCTCTGGGACCGGGAGACGGGGCGGCTCGTCACCAACAACTTCCCGGACATCACGATCGACATGGAGACGCAGTTCACCGCGTTCCACCGGCCGGGCGCGCCGGAGCTCTACCCGGAGGCGCTGCGGGAGGAGATCGACGCCGTGAACGCGCCGATCTACCGGGACGTGAACAACGGCGTCTACCAGGCCGGCTTCGCCACCACCCAGCGGGCCTATGAGCGGGCGGTGGAGGCGCTGTTCGCGCGGCTCGACTGGCTGGAGGAGCGGCTCTCCGCGCAGCGGTACCTGGTCGACGGCCGGCTCACCGAGGCCGACATCCGGCTCTTCACCACGCTGGTCCGCTTCGACAGCGTCTACTACGGGCACTTCAAGTGCAACCTGCGCCGGCTGGTCGACTATCCCCACCTCTGGGGCTACACGCGCGATCTCTACCAGCGGCCGGAGTTTAGGGAGACGGTCGATTTCGACCACATCAAGCGCCACTACTACATGACGCACGAGCAGATCAACCCCACCCGCATCGTGCCGAAAGGACCGCTCATCGATTGGGACGAGCCGCACCGTCGTGCAGAGCTCTCCGGAGACAGAGAGACGGAGTGACAGAGAGACGGAGTGACAGAGAGACGGAGTGACAGAGGGACGGGGAGAGGGAGACGGAGAGAGGGAGACGGAGAGACAGAGGGATGGAGAGAGCCGGGCACGGAGACCCGGACTCTCCAAACCGCCCCTGCTCGCCAGGACATGTCGGGGTACCGCAGGTCGCCAGCGAGCAGGAGCAGGACCTCCCGCACACGGAAGGTTCGGACTTTAGCCTTTAGCCTTTTGCCTTTAGCCTTTTGCCTTTAGCCTTTTGCCTTTAGCCTTTTGCCTTTAGCCTTTAAAGGCCTTTTGCCTTTACTTAAACCGGCGCCGGGTTGCGCTCCACGAAGTTGCGCTGGTGCCAGTAGGGATACGCCGGCCGGGTGTCGCTCGCGGCGTCGAGGCGGGCGACCTGCTCCGGCGTGAGGCTCCAGCCGACCGCCGCCAGGTTCTGGCGAAGCTGCTCTTCGTTGCGGGCGCCGATGATGACGGTGGAGACGGTCGGCCGCTGCAGCAGCCAGTTGATGGCGATCTGCGGAACGGTCTTCCCGGTTTCCGCGGCGATCTCGTTGATCGCGTCGACGATGGTGAAGAGTCGCTCCTCCGGCACCGGCGGGGCGGCATTCCGTTGCCGCTCGTTCTGCAGGCGTCCCGTCTCCGGCACCGGCTGGCCCCGGCGGATCCTGCCGGTGAGGCGTCCCCAGCCGAGCGGGCTCCAGACCACGGCGCCGACTCCCTGGTCCAGCCCCAGCGGCATCAACTCCCACTCGTAGTCGCGGCCGACCAGGGAGTAATAGGCCTGGTGCGCCACGTAGCGCGCGAGCCCGTAGCGGTCCGAGACGGCGAGCGACTTCATCAGGTGCCAGCCGGAGAAGTTGGAGCAGCCGATGTAACGGACCTTGCCGCTCCGCACCAGCTCATCCAGGGTTGAGAGCGTCTCCTCCACCGGCGTCTGCGCGTCGAAGCCGTGGAGCTGGTAGAGATCGAGGTAGTCGGTCCCCAGGCGGCGCAGGCTGCCTTCCACCGCCTGGAGGAGGTGGTAGCGAGACGAGCCGACGTCGTTCGGGCCCTCCCCGCTGCGGAAGGTCCCCTTGGTAGAGATCAGCACCTGGTCGCGGCGGCCGCGGATCGCCTTTCCCAGCACCTCTTCCGCCAGGCCGTTCGAATAGACGTCGGCCGAGTCGAACATCGTCACGCCTGCTTCCAGGCAGAGGTCAACGAGCCGCGTCGCCTCTTCCACTCCGGTCGAGCCCCACGCCTGGAAGAACTCGTTTCCGCCGCCGAAGGTCCCCGTGCCGAGACAGAGCGCCGGCACCTTCAGTCCGGATTGGCCCAGCCTGCGAAACTCCATTCCCTGCTCCTCATGCGGTCATCCGCGCGGCCTGCCGCCGCCCGCATCAGCGTATCGTCTTCCCTCCCCGGGCGTGCACTCGTCTTGGGTCGGTTCCAGCCCCGCGTCTACATGAATATTTAATTCTCCTGGTGCCTGATGAGGCACGATTCTTGCACGGTTGTCTAAAGGACAGAGTAGGGCCATCGGGAGTCCACGCGCTCTCATCCCACGGATGGAGTCTGCGAAGCGAACAAATCAACCGACCGGTCGGCAGGGCACTGCGCCGCGAGAGAAGAACGGAAAAGCGAAAGTGCAAACCATGGGCGTGCGGAATCAATAAGGAGTTCGTCCACTGTGATAAACCACTGCAACCTTTGGCGCCTGCATGAGGACGCCATGACGCGGGATAGCCATGGCTTCGTATGGACGGAAGAGCACACGTTATCGGAGGCAGACGGGCGCATGGACCACGCATCGACGCTCGAGTTCGCCGGCCGGGCAAACCGCCTGCGGCACGCGGCGCTGCACGTCGGCGTCCGCGCCGGTGCCCTCCGGAAGCAGGCTCGGGAGCTGTGCCGCGAGACCGCTCAGCGCCGGCGCAGCTCGGAGGCGGAACGGGAGCCCGCTCCCGAGATCACGGCCCCGGACCGTTGGGAGGAGACCGTCTCCCCGGAGTCTCACTCCGATCTGCGTCCGGTAGTGATGTTCTGCTGCTCGGGGCTGACCCGGCTGCGGCTGCAGCGGTGTCTCACCGGTTTCGGCTACCGGCCGGTGAGCGTCTCGCCGGATCCTGCGCAGCTCCTCCGCCTGGCGCCGACTCTGGCGCCGGACGTGCTGCTGATCGACCTTTCCGCCCTCGGCGACCAGGCGCCGGCCCAGCTCCGCAGCCTGCGAGAGGCCTGGCCCGCTGCCGTGGTGCTCGCCATCGTTAACTCCACGGCGCAGGCGCGCATCGCCCGGGAGGCCGGGGTGAGCGCGGTCTTGGAGAAGCCGTTCACCGACGACCAGCTCCACGCGCTCCTGGGCCAATTCATCAACTCCGCACCCTGACCCCCGCAGAGGAGCCGCCTGCTGAGACGCACCTGGCGACCGGGCCGATGCTCGCTCGTCGGGCGCGGAAACATCCCCTGTGCCGCCGCGTGTGAGCCGTGGCAGGGGCGGGAAGGCTGATGGTACTCCGCGCTGCCCCGCCGCCCACCCCGGACGGCGCTGCGTCGGAAGTGCGCGTCTCACCAGGCGCCGGGACTGCCAAGCGGCCTTCTGCGGAGGGGCAGAGGTCCGTCCCCCAGCCGCCGGCTTTGTTCACCAGGAGCGGAGCCCATGTGGATCTCATCTTTGGCTGCGGAGGCGGTGCGCCGCGGCGCCTCGCGTCTGCTCTGCGGCGGCCTGCTGATCGCCGCCCCGCTGGCCGCCGCGGGCTCCGCGGCGCAGACTTCCGGTGCTGCCGGCGCCCCGGCGCCGCGGCCGTCGCTCGAGACGCCGCCGGTAGCGTTTGAGCGGAACCGCGGCCAGACCGATCCGGAGGCACGCTTCGTCGCGCGGGGGAGCGGCCACACGCTTTACCTGACCCCGCGCGAGGCGGTGCTGCAGCTTCGCGCCGGGCCGCCGCGGCGAGAGGCCCCCAGCGCGGCTCCGCGGCCGTTCAGCAAGGTGGAGACGGCGACGCTCCGCTTCTCCCTGGCGGGTGGGGCCCGGAGCCCCCGTCTGACGGGAGTGGAGCCTCTTCCCGGGACAGTGCGATACGTCCGCCGGGGAGAGGCGGCGCCGATTACCGCGGAGACCTTCGCGGGGGTGCAGTACGAGGAGGTCTATCCGGGGATCGACCTCCACTACTACGCCGCGGCGCGGCAGGTAGAGTACGACTTCGTGGTCGCTCCGGGCGCCGATCCCCGGCGGATCCAGTGGAGGATCGAGGGAGCGCGGTCAGCCTCTCTCGAGCGGGGCGACCTGCTCCTGCGGACCGCCGCGGGCACCCTGCGCCACACCCGGCCCGTCGCCTACCAGGAGATCGCAGGCGCCCCGAGGCCGATCCGCTGCGACTACACCCTTACTTCCTCTCGGCCGGGAGAGACACGGGTCTCGTTCCGCGTGGGGGAGTACGACCGCTCCCGTCCCCTCGTGATCGACCCGGTCGTCATCTTCGCCACCCCGTTCGGCGGCACCGGTCAGGATACGGTCAACGGCGTGGCGGTGGACCGGACCGGCGCGAGCTACTTGACCGGGCAGACCGCGTCGCTCGACTTCCCGACGCGGAACCCGATCCAGGCGGAGAAGAGCGGCGTGTTCGGCCTCTTTGACGCCTTCGTGACGAAGATCAATCCGACCGGCACCAGCTTGGTCTACTCCACCTACTTCGGCGGCACGTCGGACGACAGCGGACAGAAGATCGAGGTCGATGCCGCGGGGGCCGCCTACGTGGTCGGCACCACCACGTCGAACGACTTTCCGGTGACGCCGCGGGTGGCCGACCGCAGCTACAACGGGCTGGAGGACGTCTTCGTGCTGAAGCTCGACCCGACGGGAACGGACGTGGAGTACTCCACCTACCTGGGCGGCTCCCGCAGCGACGTCGGGCTCGGGATCGCCGTCGATGCAAACGGGTTGGCTCACGTGGTCGGCTCCACCGAATCGCTCAACTTCCCGATCGGTGGGCGCTCCTTCGACCGCTCTCAGAACGGCCTGTCGGACGCGTTCCTGGTCCGGTTGAGCGCCGATGGGCGGACGGTGGATCTCGGCACCTTCCTGGGCGGCGACGGGTTCGACGTCGCCCGGGGGGTTGCGCTCGACGCCGACGGCGCGATCTACCTGGCCGGCGGCACCGACTCGTTGAACTTCCCCACCACCTCCGGCGCGTTCGACCGCACCCGCGGTGGGATCCGGGATGCGTTCGCGGCGAAGCTGTCCCGCGGCGGCGGCTCGCTGGTGTACAGCACCTTCGTCGGCGGGTCGGCGAACGACGAGGCGTATGACGTGGCGGTGACCCCGGCCGGGGTGGCATGCCTGACGGGGGAGACCCGCTCGCTCGATTTCCCCACCACCTCGGGCGGCTTCGACCGGACCGGCAACTTCCCCACGCGGGATGCGTTCGTGGCCTGCCTCGCCCGCAATGGGGCCAGCCTGACTTACGGCACCTACCTCGGCGGCGTGGGCGACGACGTGGGGACGGGCATCGACCTCGACCCCGCGGGCCGGCTCTACGTGGCCGGGTTCACCGCGTCGGTCGACTTCCCGCTGAGAGAGCCGGTCGACGTGGAGAACGGCGGTCTCTACGATGCCTTCGCCGCGAGCTTCGCTCCCGGCGCCACGGGAACCGCCTCACTCCTCTATTCCACCTACTTCGGCGGCAGCGCCGACGACGCTGCGTTCGACGTGGCGGTCGACGAGAACGGCAGCGCCTACCTCGCCGGCGAGACCTTTTCCTTCGACTTCCCGCGCGTCGAGCCGCTGCAGTCCGCTCTGCGGGGGGTTCGCGACGGGTTCCTGGTCAAGTTGGCGATCCTGCCGGGTCTCTCCGCGCCGAGAGACCTGACGGCGACGGCGGTTTCGGCTACGGAGGTCGAGCTCAACTGGGTCGACCAGAGCGCCGGGGAGAGCGGCTTCGAGATCGAGCGGCGCACGGAGACGACCGGCTTCACCCGGATTGCCACCACGGCCGCCAACGTGGAGCGCTTCCGGGACACCGGGCTGACGCCGGGTGTCCGCTACACCTACCGGGTGCGGGCGGTGGGACTGCGCGCCACCTCCGCCTACTCGAACGAGGCGTCCGTCGAGACCGCGTCCGGACCGCCCTCCGCGCCGGATCAGCTCCAGGCGGAGGCGGTGTCCAGCACCTCGATTTCGCTCACCTGGCGGGACACCAGCGCCAACGAGAGCGGCTTCCGGATCGAGCGGAAGACCGGGAACGGGAGCTTCACCCAGGTGGCGACGGTCGACGCGAACGTCACTTCCTACCTCGACACCGGGCTGTCGCCTGGCACGCGGTACACGTACCGGGTGCGCGCGGTGAACGCGGCCGGAAGCTCGGCCTTCTCCAACGAGGCCTCCGCCACCACGTCGTCCGCGCCTCCGCCCGCCCCGGACCGGCTCGCCGCGAGGGCGCTCAGCAGCCGGAGGGTCGAGCTGACCTGGCGGGACCGCAGCACCAACGAGGAGAGCTTCGAGGTGGAGCGCCGGCTGGAGAACGGCACGTTCCAGCGGGTCGCCGTGCTGCCCCCGAACACCACGCGCTACGAGGACCAGGGGCTGGAGCCGGAGACGGTCTACTTCTACCGGGTGCGCGCGGTGAACGCGGGTGGGCCCTCGGCCTACACGGATGAGGTCCGCGTGGAGACCCTGTCGCCTCCGCCGCCGCCGGCGGCGCCGGAGGGGCTTGCCGCCGCGCCCCAGGGCTTCTTCCAGATCAACCTGCAGTGGCTGGACCGCAGCACCAACGAAGAGCAGTTCGAGATCGAGCGGCGCACGGCCGGCGGAGCGTTCGCGCGAGTGGCCACGGTGCCGGCGAACACCACGACCTTCGCCGACACGATGCTCCAGCCGGGCACCCTCTACTTCTACCGGGTGCGGGCGGTCAATGAGGGCGGAGAGTCGGCCTACTCCAACGTGGCGCAGGCTTCCACTGCCCCGCTGCCCCCGCCGCCCGCCGCGCCGGCCGGGCTGGATTGCGAGGTGCCTTCCACCTCGCAGGTCCGCCTCACCTGGCAGGACCGCAGCAACAACGAGGAGCGCTTCGTGATCCAGCGCCGGACCGGCACCGGAGCGTTCCAGCAGGTGGGGCAGGTCGCCGCCAACACCACCAGCTTCACCGACAGCGGGCTGGAGCCGAACACCCGGTACTTCTACCGGGTGGCGGCGGAGAACGCGGGCGGCACCTCCGCCTTCTCGGAGGTATGCGAGGCGCTGACGCTGCCTGCGGCCGCGACCAACCTGACCGGCGCCGCGCAGGGTCCGGACCGGATCGCGCTGATCTGGGTCGACAACAACCCCGGCAACGTGGCCTACCGGGTGGAGCGGTCGGAGGACGGCGGTGCCACCTTCCGCGTGGTCGGGGAGACCGCGCCGGGAGCGGTGACGTTCGAAGACACCGGGCTCCAGGAGGGGACCACCTACCGCTACCGGGTGCAGGCGGTGAACGCCTCCGGCACCTCCGGCTACTCCAACATCGTCTCGATCGCCACCCTGCCGCCGGCCGGCGGGAGCCTGCGGGTGGCCACACGGGTCAACTTCGGTCGCGTGCGGGTGGGGCGGAGCAAGACGGTTCGGCTGCTGGTGCGCAACGTCAGCCGCAGCGAGAGCCTTTCGATCTCGACGGAGCTGGAGGAGGGACCGTTCTCCGTGCTGGACGGCGGCACCGCGACGATCCCCCCGAACGGGCGCCACCGGATCACGCTCGTCTTCCGGCCGCAGACCCGCGGTCGCCAGCAGCGGACCCTCCTGCTCCGGAGCTCCGATCCGTCGCGCGCGGAGACCGCCGTCCGGCTTCGCGGGAACGGCGTAAGACGCTGAGTTCTGGAATTCTTTTGGAGACGCGTTATGAAGAAAATAGGGTGTCAAGGGGTCCGTGTCCGGTAAGTCTGGGCCTGTGCCGCGACCCGGTGAGTGGTCCGGAGCTCTCGCAGCCCGGAGGACCCCTCCCTCCCATGCGAGACCGTACTCCATGCGGAGCAACCGTACGGGGGCGGCGATCTCGGTACCCCGCCCGGGGCTGCCGCGGCACACTGCCGGCGGGCAGGTACGACTTCCGGAAGCCGAAAGAGCGGCGGCTAGGAGGAAGCGTGCTTGCCCGCCGGATGCGCGCGTACCACGGGTCCGGTGCCCCCGCTTTCGTCCGCAGACTTTCCGCACCGCTTGCAAGCTTAGACCGGGTATGCTTAGCATGGAAGCCTACTAGTGGCCTCTCTCCAGCCGAGCTCTGCACGATGGTAGTACGGGTCCCGGCGCCCGTGCCTGCCGGCGAAAGGCACAGGCCAGGGACCAGATGAGATTTCAGCCCGAGGAGCTACTGGAGAGCATCAGCGAGGCTTTCTACGCGCTGGACTCCGAGGGGCGATTCACCTACGTCAACGGCCAGGCCGCGGAGCTGTGGCAGTGCTCCCCCGCCGACCTCCTGGGGAAGAGCATTCATGACGTGTTTCCGTCGCTCCGGGATTCCGAGGTGTATCAGGCCTACCAGGAAGCGCTGCAGGGTGGCGAGCCGGTCTCCCGGGAGTGCCCGTCCCCCACGCGGAAGGGCTGGATTGCGCTGACCGTCCGGCCGCACGCGGAAGGGCTGATGGTCTTCTTCCGGGACATCGCCGGGCCTCGCCAGATGGCCGCGGACCTGCAGGAGCACGTGGAGCGGCTGAAGCAGCTGAACTCGCTCTGCCGGGAAGGCGTGATCGTCCACAACGACCACCAGGTCCTCGACGTGAACGAGAGCTTCCTGCGGATGCTCGGCTTCAGCTACGAGGAGGCGCTGGGGCTCCGGGACCTTGGCTTCGTAGCGCCCGAGTGCCGGCAGGAGGTGGCGGAGCGGGTGCGGACCGACTTCGAGGGAGCCTACGAGACGATCGCCGTGCGCAAGGATGGCAGCCGTATCCCGGTGGAGGTGCACAGCCGGCGCTGCGTCTTCCACGGCGAGCCGGCGCGGGTAACGACCCTCTGGAATCTCTCCACCGTCCGCCAGGCGGAACAGGAGCGGCTGCGGCTGATGGCACAGCTCGAGGCGGTGCTGGAGCAGCTTCCCGCGGGAGTGATCATCACCGATCCGGTGGGCGGCATCCTGCGGGCCAACGAATTCGCCCTCCGCCTCTTCGGGGCCGAGTTCCGGTATTCCCGCTCCGTGGAAGAGTACGAGGAGTGGCACCCCCACCGGGCGGACGGCACCCCCTATCGCCCGGAGGAAGTGCCGATCGCCCGCGCGCTCCGGACCGGTGAGATCGTCGCCGGCGAGGAGATGCGGATCCCACTCGCCGACGGCTCCTGGCGGCACCTGAGCATCAACGCCGCCCCGATCCGGGATGCCAGGGGGGAGATCGTGGCGGGCGTGATCACCATCGACGACCTTTCCGAGCGCAAGCACGCGGAGCAGTTGGAGCTGGCGATCCGGGAAGCGCACCACCGGATCAAGAACAACCTGCAGGCGATTACCGACCTGCTCTCCCTGGAGCTCTTCTCCGCCCGCACGCGGGAAGTCGCCGACCCGCTGCGAGAGAGCATGGAGCGCGTGCAGGCGATTGCAGTGGTCCACGACCTCCTCTCCCGGGAGAACGTGGAGATGGTGAACGTCCCGCAGCTCGCGGAGAAGCTGATCCGGTCGCTCGTGCCGACCAATCTGCCCGGCGGGCCGGTGGAGGTGCTCATCGAGATTCCGCCGCTGGAGCTCCCCTCCCGCCAGGCGACGGCGCTGGCGCTGATCCTGAACGAGCTCCTGAGCAACGCCTTCAAGTACGCGCTCTCCGGCGGGCGGCGAGAGCTCGTCGTCCGGCTCACCGTCACGCGCGAGGAGATCTGCCTGATGGTCCGCGACTACGGCCCGGGCCTGCCGCCCGGCTTCGACCTGGAGCGCCACGCCGACGTGGGGCTCCAGATGGTCCAGGGGTTGACGGAGAGCAACCTGGGCGGGACCCTGGCTCTCCAGAGTCGCGACGGGCTCATCGCAGAAGTCCGCTTTCCCCGCTGAAGGGCTAGGGTGGGCGCCTTGAAGACCGCCTCCGGCCGGCCGGACGCAGAAAACGCACGGAGCGATGCCCCGTGCGCCTCACGCGTCTCCCGTTTCCTCTGGGGGGTGGTCAGTCGGTAAACTCCCCACCTTCCCGCGCCCGCTGGCGGATCAGCGCCCGCAGCAAGATCCCCAGCTCATACTCGCTCAGCCCCAGCGCGTGCCCTGCGGCCTCGGTCCGGGTCTGCCCCCTCAGGACCTCTTCCAGCAGCGGCTCCAGGTGTCCTGGCACTCGCAGGTCCGCCCGTCCTTCTTCCCCCGTCATCCCGTCACCTACCGTTTCTGAAGGGTGGTAGAGGCAAGCCAGCGCCCACCGCGCTTCCTTCAGACACCGCGGGCGCGGGTCGCTGCCCGCGCCACCTTGCTTTGTTTCTTCTCGCCGCTGCGAAAGCAGCATACGGCGAATTGTGCCCGCTACCCGGCCGGCCCAAACGCGTCAGGATTCCCGCCGAGGCCGCGGGAAGCCGGCGGCCTGCGAACGGATGGGAGCAACATTCCGCCTAGCGGCGTGCGTCCTCAGAATTCCCGGCTTTCACCATCTCGCGCGGGTAGTTCCACGGTTTTCTGCACAACACCGTCGCTCCGAGGAAGGGAGGACGCACCGCGCCTCGAATGTAAATCGTACTATTCTAATGGGCTCTCTTGTTTAGACGTACACATAACTCGCAGCCGCTGGGTATCGAAGTAACTGTCCCATGCGTCGCCACGATGCGATCTCTGCCTCCGGCACTTCCGCGGGACTCTCTCTCCTCGTCCTGCGGGTCACGCGCTCGCTCCGAGCGCTCTGCTCCCACGCGTCAGTCGCCCTAGCGGCGCTGACGGCCGCGTCTGCAGGCTGCACGCCGGCCACCCCACCCTCGGCCCTCCAGCCGGTCCGTCTCGTCGAGCCCGTGCCACCCGCGTCGATCCGGTTCGAACGGATCACCGCCGCCGCGGGTCTACAGTTCCGGCACGAAGACGGCGGCACGGGGCAGAAGTACTTCGTGGAGGTGATGGGACCGGGCTGCGCGCTGTTCGATTACGATGGTGACGGCTGGCTGGATGCGTATCTGGTGAACGGCGGGGTTCTCCCCGGATTCAAAGGCGGCCGCCCGAAGAACCGCCTCTACCGGAACAACCAGGACGGCACCTTTTCCGAGGTGACCGCCAGGGCAGGAGTGGAGGGGACCGGATACGGCATCGGCTGCTGCGCCGGTGATTACGACAACGACGGACACACCGATCTCTACGTCACCCAGTTCGGCGCGGCGAACGTGCTCTACCGGAACAACGGGGACGGGACCTTTACGGACGTGACGCGGCCGGCCGGCGTCACGGCGGGCGGGTTCAGCAGCGGTGCGGCGTTCGGAGACTACGACGCGGACGGCGACCTCGATCTGTACGTGGCGCGGTACGTGGAGTACGACCCTCTGACCAGCCCTCGCTGTTCCGGCCGTCTCGACGGCCAGCCGCAGCCGATTTACTGTATGCCGACTGCCTACGAAGGCGCCTCCGGCATTCTCTACCGCAACGAGGGAGACGGCCGTTTTCACGACGTGACGAAAGCGGCCGGGATGGCCGTCAGCCCCGGCCGCAGCCTCGGCTGCCGCTGGGTCGACCTGGACGCGGACGGCGCGCTCGATCTCTACGTTGCCAACGACATGTCGGAGAACTTCCTCTTCCGGAACCTCGGCGGCGGGAAGTTCCGGGAGACCGCCTTCGAGGCCGGCGCCGCCGTCAGCAGCTCCGGGCGGTCCCAGGCCGGGATGGGGGTCGCGGCCGGCGACTGCGACGGAGACGGCCGCTTCGACCTCTTCGTCACCAACTTTACCGGGGAGTACACGGCCCTGTACCACAACGACGGCGCCGGCTTCTTCCAGGAGACTTCCGCCACGGCCGGACTGATCGAGCCGACCCGCTCCGGCACCGGCTTCGGAGTGGCGCTAGAGGATCTGGATCTCGACGGCTGGCCGGATCTCTTCATCGTCAACGGGCACGTGACGGAAGACGTGGAGCGGTTCTACACCGGCGTTAGCCTGGCCCAGCCCAACGTGGTGCTCCGGAACCGGCAAGGAGCCGGGTTCGAGCCGGTGGCAGATCCCGGTCCGGAAGTCCTGACCCCACGCGTGCACCGAGGGCTGGCAGTGGGGGACATCGACAACGACGGCCGGATCGACGCGCTCGTCAGCAACTGGCGCGGCGAGCCGGATCTCTTTCGGAACACCGGCGAGCTTCCGCACCACTACCTCACCCTGAAGCTGCGCGGAACCCGCTCCAACCGCGATGCGATTGGAGCACGGGTCACGGTCACCGCGGGAGGGCGAGAGCAGGTGCGGGAGGTGGCGAGCGGGGGCAGCTACTGCTCTCAGGGTGACTTCCGCCTGACGTTCGGTCTCGGTTTGCACGAAACGGCGGACCGGGTGGTGGTCCGCTGGCCGAATGGCCGCACGGAGGCACGCACCCGTCTGCAGGGCGATCGGATCGTTACCTGGACGGAGGGCGAGGCCGAGGAGGTACGCCAGTGATGCTGCGGAGAGTACGACCGGAAATGTGGCTCCTGGGAATTCTGGTAGTGATCGGGAGCGTCTTGGGCGGCGACATCCTGCTGCGGACGATGCCGCGCGCCCCCGCGAGCCCGGCGGGTCTGGTCGAGGCGACGGGCGCCGCGGCACGGTCGGGTCAGGCCGGCGTCCCGGAGATCACCAGGCCAGTGGGCAAGGGACTTCCGATCGGCTCGCTTGCCCCCGATTTTGAGCTGCCGGACCTGCAGGGTAAGGCGCATCATCTTTCGGAATTCCGGGGCAAGCCGGTGTTGATGGCATTCTACTGCGGCTGCGCCCGCTGCAATATGCTCGCGCAGATCCTGAGCACGGTGCTGGAAGAGATTCCGGGTGAGAAGCCGCACAACTTGGTCGTGACCTCCATCGATCCGGCCGCGCTGCCGCGCTGGTCGGAGAACGCCGGATTCGATGGCACGTTCCTGCTGGAGAAGCGGAACGGTTCGGTGGCGACCCAATACGACGGCGAGGCGTGCCCGCGGGTCTACGTGCTCGACAAAGAGCTGCGGGTCCGGCATGTCACCCCCTCACCCGAGCTCGAGGCGGGCGCACAGATGATCCTGAACCCGCTGGCGAAGGCGCTCGGCTCCAAATGGAGGGTCAAAGGCCAGGCTCCCGGCGCGCCGGTGTGACCGGGGGTGCCGCTTGAAGTGCGGGCAGGGACGCGGACCCGGCGGGTGGACCCGGGGCAAGCGGCTGATGCGCTCGCCCCGGCTTCGGCAGAGGGTCTCTCGGCAGCAGCACGTGGGCCGCTAATAGAGCGAGAGGTCTTGCGGGCGCTCGTCGTCCAGAACCTCGGGGAGGGCCGTGATGCGCGGGCCGCCGTCCCGCCGCTCCACGCGGAACACCCCCCACTTGTCATTGGCAAACTGCACCACCGCACTGTAGAAGACCTGGTCGCCGCGGCGGCGCATCTCCAGGTCGATCTGCTTTGGATCTCCCGGGGGGACCAGGTCTTCCGGAGCGGCCGAACGCTGGCCGTTGAGCGTTTGATAGCGGATCGTCTCCACGTGACCGTTAGACGTCTTTTCCAGGGTGAACTGGTTTCGCGCGAGGGTCGTTTCGAGAGAGGCATTCTCTTTGGCATGGGCGCTTCGGATGAATTCCCGCACGACCTGTTTAGGGCTCTCCTGATCCCAGCCATGCAAGGCGACGTAACCTGTAATCTCTTCGTTCCAGTAGGCAAACGCGCCTACTCCCACGGCGAGCACTACCGCCAGCAGCACGGCCGCGGGGGATACACCACGGGCCCGTGTCGGAGCGACAGCGACTTCAGTCTCATTCGGAGGGTTCTGCATCGGATCACTCCTTTTCGCAACTCGAGTTTTCAGACCCACTCGGCAGGAAACCGCGTTCACGCCGGTGGAACGACTGCTTGAGTGAGCTGGATTTCCACACGCCGAACGGTCGCTTGGTTAAGAATAACAATCCACGGATTCGACTGCCGCGGACGCGGCCTTATCGAGTTGAGATTGCTCCTGAAAACAGAGTGCCAGTGATCTGGAACTTTCCAGGACTCCGGTTATTCAAGCGTTACTTCAGTGGGAAACGATCTCCTTCTAAAGTCTTTCTGAAGCCCTTTTCCGGCTGGGATGATTCACGCCGCGAAGGCCTATCGCTCCACCCGTTTAGGAGAAGGTTGTGATTGCACGTGACACCACCGTACGCGAAGGGAAGCGTGCTGCACGACGCCTGGGACTGGTAGTGCTGATCGGAGCCGCCCTGATTGGTGGGGCAATCGTGCTGCGCAGCCAGGCTCCACGTACGGTTGTCCCTCCAGCGCTGGCGTCGGTGGCCGTGACAGCACCCGCCTCGCCGAACGACGAGCTGGCGCTGCTGGAGTACCGCGCGATGGTGGCGCCGAAGAATGCCGGCGTGGCGCTCGCGCTCGGTCAGGAGTACGCGGAGCTGAACCGCCTGCCGGAGGCGCTCGCGCAGTTCCAGCGCGCTTCGCGGGTCGCCCCGGGCTTGCTCCCCGCCCGCGTGGGACAGGGGCAGGTCTGGCTGCGGCTTCAGCGCCCGGGCCGTGCCGTCGAGCACTTCGAGTGGGCCGTGCGGCGCCTCCCCGAGCATGCCGAGCTCCGTCTGGAGCTGGGGGCCGCCTATCTTTCCCTGCGGGACGCGAACAGCGGACTGCGCCACCTGCGAGAGGCGGTAAAGCTCACCCCCGAGAGTCCGGAGGCCTACCGGGCGCTGGCGAGCGGATACCTGGCAATCTTTAGCTACGAGCGGGCTACGGAAGCGGCGCAGCGAGCGGTGGAGCTGGAGCCGGAGGTGGTGGAGAACTGGTCGGTGCTCGGGAGCGTGCACCTGAACAACGACCGGTTCCCCGAGGCGGAGCAAGCGCTGCGGCGGGCGCTGCAGCTCAAACCGGAAGACCCGACCGCCAACGTGCTCCTGGCGCGTACTCTGGCCGGGGCCGACCCCACCCCCGCCTCCGATCGCGAAATCCAGGCCCTGCTGGCGCGGGCGCTCACGACCGATCCGTTCCACGCCGAGGCGCTGCAGCTCCTCGGGCGCCACTACCTCGAGCAGGATCAGCTCGATCTCGCGGCGGCGACCCTGCGACGCGCGCGCGAGCGCTATCCGGAGGTCCCGCAGGTCACACTGCTGCTCGGACAGGCACTCGTGCGCCGTGGGGATGCCGAGGAAGGCCGGCGGCTGATCGCGGCCGCACAGGCGCAGATCGACCAGACCGTCGACTTCCGCGGGCTCGAGTTCCAGGCGGCGCGCAACCCGAATCCGAACGTACAGATGCGGCTCGCCCGCATGTACATGCAGCAGCGCTACTACGACAGCGCCGTCCACCTGCTGCGCAAGGCGCTCCGCCAGACGCCCGACGATCCGGCCCTCAAGCAGACGTACCAGGAAGCCCTGGCCGGAGCTACTCAAGGCGAATCGGGGGTGAAGCCATGATCTATCGGCCGCTCGTGCCGGCACTCCTCGTGCTTTCCGGACTGCTGTTCACCCAGCCTGGCTGCCGACCGGCGTCGACGGCTCAGGCCAAGCCCGCTGCGGACGACCGCGCTCCCGCCTTTCAGGACGTCACGGCGCAGGCGGGGATTGCGTTCCGGCACGATAACGGCGGCTTCGGAAAGAAGCTCTTCCCGGAGATCATGGGCTCCGGCGGAGCGTTCCTGGACGCGGATCAGGACGGCTGGCTGGATCTCTACCTGGTGAACTCTGAGACCCTGCCCGGCGCCTCGTCTCCCCGGCGACCCGTCAGCCGGTTCTACCGGAACCGCAGAGATGGAACCTTCGAGGACCAGACGGAGCGAAGCGGCCTGGGGCGCGTGGGATACGGGATGGGCGCCGCAGTCGGCGATGTCAACAACGACGGATACCCCGATCTCTACGTGACCGCCCTCGGTCCGGACCGGCTCTTCCTCAACCGCGGCGACGGCACCTTCGAAGAAATCTCGAAGAAAGCCGGACTCGGCGATCCGAGATTCGGCTCCAGTGCCACATTCCTGGACTACGACCGGGACGGAGACCAGGATCTCTACGTCTGCAACTACGTGCAGCTTCCGGACCCGATCGAGAAGATCGCCTGCCGCAATCCGGCCGGCGGGCTGCAGTACTGCGACGTCCACCTCTACGGAGGAGACCGGGACCGGCTGTACCGGAACAATGGGGACCTGACCTTTACCGACGTGAGCGGACCCTCCGGCATCACGCGGCGCTCCTACCGCGGCCTTGCGGTACTGACCAGCGATTATGACCGGGACGGATGGGTCGACATCTTCGTCGCGAACGATGAGAATCCGTTGCTTCTCTGGCGGAACAACGGGGATGGGACGTTCACCGATGTGGCCGGCGAGAGCGGTGTAGCGTACGACGGCACAGGCCGAGTGGTTGCGGGAATGGGACTTGACATGGCCGACCTGAATCGGGACGGCCATCCGGAGCTGTACGAGACCGGATTCCAGGGTGAGCCAAATATCCTGTTTCAGATGGAGAGCGACGGTTGGTTTGTCGACCGCACCCAGAAGTGGGGTCTCGGCTCGGCCACCATGAGTCGGCTCGGCTTCGGCCTGGGGTTTCTCGATTTCGATCAAGACGGCTGGCGGGACCTGGTGATTGCCAACGGTCACGTCATCGATGACGTGCAGCAGTTTCAGCCGAGCGTGAGTTACGCGCAGACGGCCCAGCTCTTCCGGAATACGGGGGCTGGATTTCAGGATGTCTCTCCCCGTCTCGGCGACTATGCTGCACAGCAGCGCGTCGGGCGAGGGGCTATTCTGGGCGACTACGATAACGACGGAGATGTCGACGTACTCTTTACCAACAACAACCAGGCACCCGCGCTCCTGCGAAACCTGATCAGCGAAGAACAGGGGCCCAATCACTGGATCTCGATCCGCTGCGAAGGTACCACTTCTGCGCGAGATGCATACGGATCGGTAGTGGAGTTAGCAGCCGGAGGCGTGAGCCAAAAGCTGGAGGTTCGTGCTTCCGCAGGTTATCTGGGGAGCAACGATCCCCGTGTGAATTTCGGGCTTGGAAGGTCCGATCGTGTAGATCGAATTCTTGTCACCTGGCCGGATGGAAAATCAGAGGAGTTCGGCGGTACTAGCGCAAACCAGCATGTAATGCTGCGGCAGGGCTCCGGCCGGATCGTGCCGGACCGGAGAGACCGGTAATCCTACGAGTTACAGAGGAGTCTT
Source organism: Armatimonadota bacterium (assembly GCA_046292385.1). Classification (GTDB taxonomy): domain Bacteria; phylum Armatimonadota; class SYMT01; order SYMT01; family SYMT01; genus JBKBRF01. The sequence continues at coordinate 95,916 of JBKBRF010000003.1, forward strand.
CAGATGAGCGTGCTTCCTCAGCGACTGTGGATGGTGATCGGGGCCGGAGTTCTCGTCTGCCTCATTGCGGGATGCGCCGGCTCCGCGAATGGAGCCTCCGGCAAGGATGCCGTAGAGGTCATGCCCGCGGAGAACCGGCAGCAGTACGAAGACCAGATGCGGCAGCGCATGCAGCCGGGCGGCGGAGCGCCGCCGGGAATGCAGCCCGGCGGGACGGCGCCCGGCGGGATGCAGCCAGGGGGAGTTCCGCCGCCCGGACCGCGGTAAGGCGGCCCTCCAGAGAGACTCAGCAGCGGGCACCGGGGAGCGCTCCCCGGTGCCCGTTGACGCTTTCCGGCCAGCCGGAACCGAAACTTGGAGCGTTCGGCTCGTGAACGGGTGCCGCGCTAAAGCAGCGTACTCGCAATCTCGAATTCCGCACGGGCTTCGTCGGCCCGTCCCTGCTTCAGATAAAGAGAAGCTCGAAGGCGGCGGATCTCGCGGTTGTCCGGATGCCGGCGAGCCGCCCGCTCGACCAGACGCTCGGCATCGGTAAGCCGGCCTTTTTCTAGTGCCTCCCGCGCCACCTTGTAGGCCAGATCCACGTCGTCCGGCCGGGCCTGGGCGCGGGCTTTGAGCGCCCCAAACCGCCGCGCTGCTTCTCGCTCCGCCTGAGCCCGGCGAAGGTAGGTGCTCGCTTCGCGAGGGTTGCCGCTGCGCCGCTCCAGCTGCGCGAGGCCGTAGAGGGCCTCTTCCTGACCGGGCTGCAGCTCCAGCGCTCGCATGAAGTGCTGCCGTGCCTGCCGGTGGTCCCCGCGGCGCACCGCCAGCTCCGCCAGCCGTTTGTGGGCACTCGCCGCACCGGGATTGTTGGGGATGGCGAGCTGATAGTGCTTCTCCGCCAGATCCGCGGCGCCGGGGAGCTGGGGCCGGGCGAAGTAACTCTCGGCGAGCTGAAGGTGCAGGCCCGGGTTGTGCGGGTCGTGCTCCAGCCCTTCCTTCAGGAGCTGCTCCGCTTCTTCGAGCTTCTGCAGTTTGAGCAGGATATAGCCCGCCTTCAGGTACGCCAGCGAGAACCCGGGCGTCTGCCGCAGCGCCGCGCGGAAACACTCCAGCGATCCGGCGAGATTATCATCCCGCAGCAGCAGCTCGCCTCGCACCGCCAGCGCATAGGTGTCGGCCGGAGCAGTTTTCAGTGCCTGGGCGACTGCCCAGTAGGCCTCCTCCGTCCTCCGGGAGTCGAGATAGGCCTGGGCCAGCCGGGTGTAGTCTTCCGGGCGGGAAGATCCCTGCGCGATCGCCGTCTCCAGCGCCTGCACCGCCTGCGGAAGCCTGCGCTGCAGGAGGTAGAGGTTACCAAGCTGCGCGTACGCCGCTGCATACGCGGGGTTCTCCGCGATGCAGCGGCGCAGCTCCGACTCGGCCGTGCGCAGGTCTCCCGCTTCCAGGCTAGTGGTGCCGGCCAGATAGGACGCCGGTGTCGGCGGCGCACTGCCTCTTCGGAGCAGCCACCACCCACCGGCAGCGCCTCCCCCGATGACGAGCGCGGTGAGGAGCGCGAGCAGAACGCGGTAGTTCATGCTGCTTCCAGTGGAGAGTACTGCCGAAGCAGTACCCTCCCGGTGTGTCACGCTACGCGGTTACTAGTGCCCCTTCAGCGGGCAGGTGTTCTTGTTCACCGTCACCCCCTGGTCATCCACGTAGGTGGCGGACCAGCCCGCGTCCCAGCAGCCGCGGTTGTCCAGGTCCCCACCGCTCCACTGTCGCCGCTGGCACGGGAAGACCTGGGCGCAGCGCAGGGTCTTTACGTGACCATCGGAATAGAGCATGTTGACCTGGTTCATGTGGCGGCTCTCGAACCCGGAGTGCCAGGGCACCGTGGCGCCGTCCTTGTTCCACGTGAAGTACTGCGTGTGCGTTTCTTCCACGTAGTAGTAGTTCGCGTCGAACGCCACGAACATGTCGGCCGGGTTCGCGATGCTAGCGATGTTGATGCCTCGCACGTATCCGGCGTTGGCGTTGTAGCCGTAGGACCCGCGCATCCACCGGACCCCGAGGCGCGGGTTGGTAGGCGTGCCAGGGTCCGCATCTTGGGGCAGGTCGTGGTCGTCCCAGTTGAGCCAGGGTGTGGGGTCGGACGGACAGACCATCACGCCCAGGTTCTTGACGTAGGGCTGGATCCGATAGAAGGCAATGGCCCGCCAGCCGCTCCCCTTTCCTTCGGTGGTCCACGCGTTCATCGGCGTGGTCTCGTCGTAGTCCTGGATGTACATCATCCAGCCGCTGCCGATCTGCTTCAGGTTACTCTGGCACGAAGCCTTCCGTGCCGATTCCCGTGCCTGCGCGAACACGGGGAAGAGGATGGCTGCAAGTATCGCGATAATCGCGATGACTACCAGCAGCTCGATCAGCGTGAATGCCTTGGACAGGTTCCTAAGACGCATCCGCATCCTCCTGTTGTCCTAGAAAGGCCGCAGCACAGTACCTCGCGACCTTTCTGTGTCAACTCAGTTCCAGAGGATGGAGCGTTCACCTTCTCGGGAAAGGCAGCCCCGGCAGATTTTTTTCTAAATTTCTGGAACTAGCGGAGGGTACGGGTCGTATAAGCCCTCTCCAGGTCGTTGTGTGAGCCTCGGGTGGGGACCCGGATCCAGTGATCGGTGAAGGTGATGTGCAGCATGCTGCTGGAGTCCCGCGGCATGTGGCAGGAGACGCAGGCCTCCTTCGGGTTCACGGGACACGGCTTGCCGGTACTGCCTCGGGGCTTGGACGCGGGGGCGGTGGGGGTGTGGCAGCTCAGGCAGCGGCTCACGTAGTAGGCCTCGTCCTCGCGGGCATTCGAGTGCGGATCGTGACAGGAGAGGCAGGAGAGGCGGCCTGCGCTCTGTTTGAAGCACTCGCTCCTGGCGAGCCCGAGCGGCTGGAACCGCGCCATCCCCTCGTGGCCCGGGCCCACGTCCGGAGCAGTGTGGCATTCGCCGCAGAGCTCGTTGATCTGCACCGCGGAGCGCTTTTCCGGGCGCGCAGGCACCGCGCCCGCCCGGAAAAGCCTTACGTGCTCCTGACGCGGACCGTGGCACCGCTCGCAGCGGATGCCCAACTCGCTCCGGGCGAGGTCGAGCCGCACCTGGCTGGAGGGGGTGCCCGCCTGCTCCACTCCCGTCGCGCGCAGCACCGTGGTGTGGCAGGAAAAGCAGAGTGCGGTGTCGGCCGGGCCAAGCGGACGGCCCAGGGGCTGCTCCAGGAGGGTCGGCAGCGGCTTCTCCTGGCCGGAGGTGAAGTCCCAGCGCCCGATCTTGCGGTAGTAGTTCAGGCGCGCGTCCAGATACTCGTGGTCGCCGGTCTTTCCCAGGTATGCGAAGGCGCGGCGGCCGGAGCCGAACTCAAAATCGAGCGGCTGCCGGGCCTCTGCGCCCGCCCGCTGCACCGAGATGGCGCAGCGGCTGCCGTCGCGCACCATCTCATAACGGGCCCCGGTGTCGGGATCGACCACCCCTTGCCCATTGCCGACCGGCGAGCGCGGCTCGGTCGCTTTCAGGGAGCGCAGCGTCAGCGCGTGGGCGCTCTCCGCCTGGCGATCGTAGATCTCCTGATGACATTCACGGCACGACTCGCTTCCCGCAAAGCGACCATGGACCGGTTCCCATCCGGTAGCGGCACGTCGCACCGCAGGCGGGGGAGGGCTCCACTCGACGAACCGGTACGCGGCAGCGAGGAGCGCCAGCAGCAGCACGATAGCGACGGCGGTGAGGTACGAAGCCCGGACCCGGGGAGTGCGACGAACGGCGGCGCTCTGGTGGGTGCTCATGGGGTACTGCCGGGTCGACGAGTGACTACCGCATCTGGGTTCCCGTTATCTAGTGTTCAGTCTGGCTCCTTCTTTCAATCTGCGAGCGCGAGGGCCGGCCCCGGGTGCGGAAGCCGGCCGGGTTAGGGCTTCAGCTCTCGCAGCTTAAGGTCGCGATAGGCGGCGGAGGTGCGGAAGGTGGCGATGCCGAGCGGTTTCGAGAGGCTGATGCTGCCCGGCCGCAGGCTGATCTTCCGGCCCTGGATGTCCTGGTCCACGATCTTCTCGTCGTCCAGCCAGGTCTCCAGCCGGGTCGGCGTCACCCGCATCCGGACCCGGTACCACCGGTCCTTCACCAGGTCCAGGTAGCGGGTGGTGGCGTTCTGGGACGCGTCGGAGTTGTCGATGCTGGAGATTCCGCTCACCGGACCGCCCCAGCCGCCGACGATCAGGGTGGCGTGCGAGTCGGCCACGGGGAAGGTGAGGCCGAGCATGAAGTCTTCGCCCTCGATCTTCAGCACCTCGAGCGAGATCTCGTAGCTCGTCTTCGGCATCTCTCCTGTCCAGTTGAAGCCGCTCAGCGTCTCCCCGGCGCCGACCACGATCGCCCCCGGGCCGCCGCGGAACGACTTCTCCACCCGCACCTCGCCGCCGCCGGCGAACTCGGTCCGCTTCCAGCCGGCGAGCGACTTGCCGTCGAACAACGGCTTCCAGGCGGGCTCTTCCTTCTTCTCCTTCTCCTCCTGCGCCCAGGCGGCGGCCTGGGAGGCGAGCGGGAGACCGGCGAGAGCGACCAGCACGGCGCGGCGGGTGAACGGGGTCGACATGGCACTGACTTCCTTTCGCAGCGCGAGCCGGGCGGGCTCGGCGCCTCGACTCTGCAGTTGTCCACGCCGGAGCCGGAACTCCTGCTCCCGGGCGTGTTGAAGTTGCTTTGACGATCCCGCCGGGGCGGGGTAGCTTACCAGTGGCCGGCGCGCGGCGTGCGGCGCGGCCGAAGGAGAACCACGGATGGCGCATACCCTGACCGACGAAGACATTCTCGTGACCCGTCTCCAGACCCCTCGCGTCCCCGGCGCCCAGCCGTATGCGGCGTTCGACGCGGACGGCACCGACGCGGACGGCACCGATGCGGACGGCACCGACGCGGACGGCACGGACGGCTCCGGCGATGCGGACACCACCGACAGCAAGGGCGACCAGTAACCTTCCCTCGTCCACCGTCCCTACAAGCCGCGACAGCCCCGGGAGGCTCTCGCGGCTTGCTGTTTCTTTCACGCTGCCATGAGCTATCCGGACGCCTTCACGCTGGAGCGACTCCTCGCGCCGGTGACCCCCGCCGTCTTCCTGGCGGAGTACTGGGAGCAGCGCCCCCTGGTGCTGCCGCGCGCGGACCGCGGCTACTACCGGGAGCTGCTCTCCGCGGCCGACGTGGACCGCCTGGTCACCACCTCCGACCTGACCTATCCGGAGTTCCGGCTGGTGCGGGACGGCGCGCCGCTGCCGCTCTCCGAGTACACGAAGACCGCGCACGCCTCCGGCGGCGTCACCCGGCGCGTGGCCGATCCGGACCGGATCGTGGAGCAGTACGGGCAGGGCGCCACGGTGATCCTGCAGGGGCTGCACCGGAGCTGGACGCCGCTCGCCGCTCTCTGCCGCAGCCTGGAGACAGTGCTCTCTCACCCGGCGCAGACCAACATCTACGTCACGCCGCCCGGGTCGCAGGGCTTCGCGCCGCACTACGACACGCACGACGTCTTCATCCTCCAGATCGACGGCTCCAAGCACTGGCGCCTCTACGACTCGCCGGTGCCGCTCCCGGACCGCTCCCAGCCCTACAAGGAGGAAGGCTCTCCGGAGGGCCGGCTGCTGCACGAGCTGGACCTCGGCCCCGGCGACCTCCTCTACCTGCCGCGCGGCTTCATCCACGAGGCGCTCACCTCGCAGGAGCGGTCGATCCACGTCACGCTCGGCATCACCGGCTTCACCTGGCTCGACCTGCTGGCGGGGGCGGCCGCGGCCTGCCGCGACGACGTCCGCTTCCGCCGTACTCTGCCGCCCGGCTTCGCGCAGAGCGAGGAGCTGCGCGCGGAGATGGCCGCGGAGCTGGTGGTGCTGGCGGAGGCGCTGCGGAACCCGGAGACGGCCCGGCGAGCGGTGGAGGCGGTGACCGACCGCTTCATCCACACCCGCCGGCCGGTGGGCGGCGACCGGCTCTTCGTCGCGGAGAGCCTGGCGGAGCTCGACCTCCGGACGCGGGTCTGCCGCCGCCCGGAGGTGCTCTTCCGCCTCTGCTGGGAGGGCGAGCGAGTGCGGCTGGCGTTCCATGGGAAGCAGGTGGAGCTGCCGGCCTACGCCGCCGCCTCCCTCGCCTTCTGCACCCGTGCCGAGCCGTTCACCGCCGCCGAGCTTCCGCCGGAGCTGGATGAGCCGGGGCGGCTGGTCCTGCTCCGGCGGCTGCTGCGGGAAGGCTTTCTCCGCCATGCCTAGCCGACCGCGAGGCCGGGAGCTCTGCGCCGCCGGCGCCCGCCGGGTGGGGGAGCCGCTCTACGCCACCGCCTCGCGGGTCGACCTCTGGCTGGTGGTGGAAGTCAGCGGCGCCTGGCCCGTAGAGGTGGGGGACTCGCTCGATCCGGGGAGCCCCCTGGGCCGCGCGCTGCTGCCGGTGCTGAATGCGGTGCCGCGCTCCCGCGTGCTGTTCGTCAAGGGCGCGGAGCGCGGGCTGCGTGAGACCCTCGCCTTTTACGCGGCGGTTTCCGACGAAGCCGAGCCCCGCCTCTACCACTGGGAGCTGGAGCGCTATGAGGATTTGGAGGAGATCGACCTCTGGGGCGTGCTGGCGGGAGAGGAGCGGTACGACCGCTGCCGCCAGGCAGAGCCGCTCTTCCTGATCTGCACCCACGGCACGCACGACCGCTGCTGCGCCAAGTTCGGCTTCCCGCTCTACCGCGCCCTCGCGTGGCAGCGGCCGGAGCGGGTGTGGCAATCGTCGCACGTCGGCGGCGACCGGTTCGCCGGCAACCTGGTCTGCCTCCCCGCCGGCCTCTACTACGGCTTCGTGGAGCCGGACGACGGCGAGGTGATCCTGGAGCTGACGGAGCAGGGGCAGCTCTACCCCTCCCGCTGGCGCGGGCGCACCTGCTACCCGCCCCCGGTGCAGGCCGCCGAGCATTTCCTGCGGGAAGTGGAGCACGAGACGGCGATCCACGCCTACCGGCTGCGGTCGCACCGGCGGGGGGGCGAGACGACCGAGGCCCGCTTCCTCGAAACCGGCTCGGGCCGGCAGCACCTGGTGCGGGTGGAGACGACGCTGCGCGAGGGGCGGCGTTACATGACCTGCGACACGGAAGAGGAGCAGCCGGTCTCCGGCTATCGTCTGCTCGACCACCAGGTGCTCCCCGCGGAGCCGGAGCCGGCCTCACCCGGAGAGGCGGGCTACCGGCTGGAGCCGGCGGCGATGCGGGATTACGCCTTCATCTACCGCCTGCGCCGGGAGACGCTCCGCCGCTGCCTGGACGAGCTGGGAATGCCGGGGGAGGAGCGGGGCCCATTCTGCGCTCGCTTCGACGTGACGCGCCACCGCCTCGTCTACGCCGGGGCGCAGGATCCCGCCGGCGCGATCAGCGTGCTGGAGCGGGAGCGGGAGCTGCACCTGACCAACCTTCACCTCCTGCCGGCCTACCAGGGGCGCGGGCTCGGCGCGGCGCTGGTGCGAGAGGTTCAGGCCCAGGCCCGGGCGACCCGGCGGCGCGTCACCACGCAGGTGCTGAAGGTCAACCCCGCGCGTGCCTTCTACGAGCGCCTCGGCTTCCGGGTCGAGGGCGAAGAGGGGCCGCGCTATCGCATGGCGTGGGAGCCGTCTCGCGCGGTTGGGGTATAGCTGTGAGTAGCCGCCGCTCCGAGTCGAGTGCTGGAGGTGGAACGATGTCGGAAGCCGCACGCAGCGATCTTCCCGGTCGCGTTCGCAGCTTTCTCTCCGCCGAGCGGTTCGCGGTGGCGGGAGCGAGCGATGATCCCGCCAAGTTCGGGCACCGCTGCTACGCGGCGCTGCTGCGGAACGGGTACGCCGTCTACCCGGTCAATCCCCGCGCGACCGAAGTGCTGGGAAACCCCACGTTCCCGGACCTCGCCTCGCTGCCGGAGCCGGTGCAGTCGCTCTCCATCGTCACCCCGCCGCCGGTGACGGAGCAGGTGGTGGAGCAGGCGATCCGGGCGGGGGTGCGCTCCGTCTGGATGCAGCCGGGGGCGGAGAGCGCGGCCGCGGTACGGCGCGCCGAGGAAGCCGGCCTGGAGGTGATCTCCGGCGGCCCCTGCCTGCTCGTTGCGCTGGCCTCCGGCAGGGTGTAACCTCCACGCCCCGGGATCAGTCGAAAGCGCGGAGGCCTCCCATGTCACCCGCTCCGACCCCCCGTCTGTTTCCGGCGCTCGCCGCCGCGGCGCTCCTGCTTCCGCTCGCGGCCTCCGCTCGCACCGACCGGGTCACCGGACGGACGCCGGAGCCGGAGCTGCTGGTGCAGGCGCTCGACCGCTCGCTCTCCACCGCGGTGCTCAGCGGCGACGGCCGCTGGCTGATCACCGGCAGCGGAGACCGGCGCGTGCAGGTCTGGGACGCGCGCACCGGCCTGCTGACGCGCAACCTCCCCACCGGCGGCCCGGTGGCGGAGGTCGACCTCTCTCCGGATGCTCGCGTGGTCGCCGCGGGTGGACTGGAGGGAGCGGTCCGGCTGTGGGACCGCGAAACCGGCGCGGAGCGGGCCGTGCTGAAGACCGACCCGCAGGGCACCCTCTCCGTCCGCTTCTCCCCCGCCGGTCCGCACCTGGCGACCGCGGACCACCGCGGCGTGAAGCTGTGGCACGCCGGCACCGGCCGCTTCCTCCGGGCGCTGGAGGGCACGGGCGACTTTCTCTCCATCGGCCTCTATCCGGGCGTCGCCTTCTCCCCGGACGGAAAGCTCCTCGCCGCGCTTACCATGGAGGGCTGGGCGCTCTGGGATCCCGCCATCGGACGCAAGCTGCGCCAGCTCCCGAAGCAGCTGGACCGCGACACGGCGGTCGCCTTCTCGCGCGACGGCAAGCTGCTCGCGACCGCCCACGTCACCGCCCGGTACACGCTGCCGACTGCCGAGATCGCCTTCTGGAGCACCGCCACCGGAAAGCGGGCCCGCGCCGTCACCACCGGGCAGGACGCTCTGATTTCCCTCGCCTTCGCGCCGGACGACCGCACCCTGCTGGCCGGCACCCGCTTCTCCCGCGGCCTGCAGGTGTGGGACGTCCCCTCCGGAAAGCGGCTGCGGACCGTCGGAAGCCTCCCCGGAGCGGTCACCCTCTCCCGCGATGGCCGAACCCTGGCGGCGTGGAGCTCTGGATTCGGCGCTCCGCCGGAAGTCCGCACCTGGCGCGTCTCCGATTTGCGGACGATGAAGACAATGCCCCTGGCGGCCCTCCCCACGCCGGCGGAGCCGGTGAGCGTGCTGCAGGCGGCCGGTGCCGGTAGCACGCTCGTGGCGGTGGGCGAGACCGGCCGCGCCTGGCGCTGGGACGGCGAGCGGGCGCGGCTGGAGCGAGCCGTTTCCCTGCCGGGCGGCGCGTATCAGCGCGTGGTCCTCTCCGCGGACGGCGCCACCGCGGCCGCTGCGTCGGTCGACTGCCTGACGGTCTGGGATACCGCGACGGGGCGGGTGCGTCGGACCTTCCGCTTCACCGGGGAAGACCTCGGCGAGTCGGTCGCCGCCCTCACGCCCGACGGCCGCCGCGTCGCCCTCGCCGACCGTGCCTACCCGGGCGACCGGAACCTCCTGTACCTGCGCTGGTGGAGCGTGGAGACCGGCGAGCAGCAGGGCGAGCTCCGCTGGCCGGAGACGGTGCCGCTGGCGCTCGCCGCCTCCCGGGAGGAGCTGATCCTGACCGTCATCAACGTGGAGCGCGAGCGCCGCGAGCTGCGAGGGGTCGACCTCCGCACCGGCCAGCTCCGGCGTACCCAACCGCTCGAAGGCTTCCCCGGCAGCGCCCTCGGCGTTTCACCGGACGGAGCCACCGCCGCGGTGCCGATGCACGCGATCGTCGGTGACCACTGGGACTTCCCCGTCGACCTCTGGAGCCGGGAGCGCGACCGCCCCACGGCGCGGCTGCTCGGGTTCCGGCAGGTGCCGGAGAGCGTCACCTTCTCCACCTCCGGAGCGCGCGTTGCCGCTGGCGGCAGCGAGGGGACGGTGCGCGTCTGGAAGGCCGAAAGTGAGACCCCGCTCACTACCCTTCGCGCGCACCGGCGGGAAGTGGCGGCCCTCGCCTTCGTGGGGGAGAATCGCCTCGCCACCGCGGGCGGAGACGGCGAGCTCGCGCTCTGGGAGGTGCCCGGCGGGAAGCGGCTGGCGACGCTGCTGGTCTTTCCCTCCGGCGAGTGGCTCGCCTACCGGCCGGACCACCGCTACACCGGCTCGCCGGGGATCGAGAAGCGCCTGGCGTGGAGGGTAGGCCGGCGGGTGGTCTCCGGCAGCAAATCTGGCGTGCGCTTCCGGGTGGAGAGGCTGCTCCCGCCACCGGGCGGTTGAGGTTAGCTGCTTCTTCGCCTCGGGAGCAGCGTCGAGCCCGGGCGCCCGACCCCGCGCCCTTGTCGGCGGAGCCAGCCCTCCCGCGGCGGGTGCCCTCCGCGGCCTTTTCACGCGCCTTCGGCGCTAGCAGGCCGCTCCGGGAGTGCGTTTCGGTACGCTCTTCCCGCGCCACCGCCGTGATCTACCCTTCGGCTCTGCTCACGGGCTGGCTCCGCCGCCTTCGAGCGAACTCCCCTGGGCCCAGGGGAGTTCACAGGGGCCGTCCTCCGGTCCAGCCTGCGGCTGCACCTCCCGACGCCAGAGCGAGGCACGACTGAGTCCCCGGATGGGACCCTCTAATCCGGGGGGACAAACGCCGGGTTGTGTTGCTCCCGCTCCTCCCGCCCGCGGGGGCCCACCCCGGCCGAAGAGGGGTTCCTCTCTCTGCGTCGAACGAGACGGTACGCCGAAGCCCGCGTCGCCCGGCGTGAGGAGGTCCCGATGCCGCACTCCCGATCCCGTCGCCAGTTCCTCGCCCGCACCGCCGCGGGAGGCGCGCTCGCCGCCGCGGGGGAGCTCTCGTTCCTCTCCGCGCTGCGGCCGATCGCCGCCGAGGAGACGCAGGTGAAGCCGGGGCACGTGCGACTCCGGCCGGAGATCGAGCCGCTGGTGCGGCTAGTGGAGGAGAGCCCGCGCGACCGCCTGCTGGAGCGGATGGCGGAGGAGATCCGCCGGGGCACCTCCTACCGCGAGGTGCTGGCCGCCCTGATGCTGGCGGGGGTGCGGAATATCAAGCCGCGGCCGGTCGGCTTCAAGTTCCACGCCGTGCTGGTGGTCAACTCCGCGCACCAGGCGAGCCTCGCCTCGGCCGATCGCGACCGCTGGCTGCCGCTCTTCTGGGCGCTCGACTACTTCAAAGGCTCCCAGGCCCGGGACGTGCAGGAGGGGGACTGGACGATGTCCGCCCTTCCGGACTCCGCGCTCCCGTCGCCGGACCAGGCGCGCCGCCGCTTCGTGGAGGCGATGGACCGCTGGGACGAGGAGGGGGCGGACGCCGCCGTCGCCCAGCTCGCGCGCACCGCGCCGGCCGGAGAAGTGTGGGAGATGTTCTGGCGCTACGGCGCGCGCGACTTCCGCGACATCGGGCACAAGGCGATCTACGTGGCGAACGCTTGCCGCACGCTCCAGGTGATCGGCCGGGAGCACTCGGAGCCGGTGCTGCGCTCGCTCGCGTTCGCCCTGCTGATGCGGGGGAACGTCAACCCCGCGGAGGCGGACGAGCCGGCCGACCGCCCCTGGCGCCGCAACCTGGAGCGGGCGAAGGAGCTCGGCCCCGGCGCGCTGCACGGCACGCGGGTCGACCCCGCCGCCACGCGGGAGCTGCTCTCCGCCCTCCACTCCGGCTCCCCGGACGACGCGGCGGGCCGCGCGGCGGCGCTGCTCAAGTCCGGCGTCGCTCCCGCCAGCGTGTGGGACGGCGTAATGGCCGGCGCGGGCGAGCTGCTGATGCGGAAGCCGGGGATCGTCGGCATCCACTGCGTCACCACCGCCAACGCGCTCCACTACGCCTACAGCGCCGCCGCCTCGGACGAGACCCGCCTGATGATGCTGCTCCAGGGCGCCGCCTTCATGCCGCTGTTCCGCGAGGCGATGGGCGACCCGGGCGACGTGCGCCTCGACCGCCTGGAGCCGCTGGCGATGCAGAGCAGCGGTCCCGCCGCGGTGGAGGAGGTGCTGGCGGACGTGAGCCGGAGCCGCATGGACGCCGCCCGGAAGGCGCTCGGCTACCTGGAGGCGGGCGGCTCGGCGGAAGAGCTGCTCGCCGCGGCCCGGCGCCTGATCTTCCTGAAGGGCACCGACTCGCACGACTACAAGTTCAGCTCCGCCGCGCTGGAAGACTACTACCACGTCAGCCCGGAGTGGCGGAACCGCTTTCTCGCCTCCGCGATGTTCAACCTGCGCGGCGCCGGCGACCGCGACAACCCGCTCACCGGCCGCATCCGCGCCGCCCTCTCCGGCTGATGAGGTGCGTGGAGGTCTTCCCTGACGGGCGGTTGAAACCGCGGCAACTACGGCACGAAGTGCCCCTTCGGGCACTCGGCAGCGCTGGTACGGGCTTCCGGCTCAGGCCTGGCAGGGATAGTCGAACAGGGAAGTCGATCCCTCGCGGCCGCAACAGCCAAAACGTGGTAACCGGCTGCTGATCCACCCCACGAGCAGATGTTCCCAGAGCAGCCGCCAGTCCGATCCGAGCCCGCCGACAACCCCCGGGAAGAGGCGCTGCGCCTCGTCGAGGAAGCGCAGCGCCGGCTGCCTCGCTCCATCGGAAATGTTCTGGATGGAACCGCTTTCCTGGACGGGCACCCGATCTCCGAACGCGAGTACCATCGAGCAGTCCGGGCGGCCATTCGCGATTACAGTCGTGCGATCGAGCTCGACCCCCAGTGTCTCGAAGCGTACCTCCGCCGGGCTCTGCTCTACAAGCGGATCGCGGGGGAACGGTGGCTCGATCGCCTGACCGTCAACCTGCTCTTTCGCCGGCGAGCAGAGGACTTCCCGGAACACCAACTCGCCGTTGCCGATGCCCGGAAAGTCCTGGCGCTGGAGCCGGCGGACTGCGGCGTCTACCTCACGATCAGTCAGCTGCTCTCCGGAGAGGAGCGCGTCGACGCGCTGCGAAAGGGCCTGTCCCGGGCGGGGGGCTCGCGCGCGTATCGCGGGCTGCTCCAGGGCGAGCTTCCGCTTGCGCTGATGTTCGATGGGCAGGTCCGCAGCGCCATTCGGGAATGGCGGATCTTGCTTCGCGAGTCGTTCAGCGGCGTCTTCCACGCCGAGCAGCTCGCGCTCTGCTACTCCGCGTTGGAGATGCACCCGGAGACCGAGGCCGCATTCCGCCTCGCCCTTGGAATCTTTCGCCACTCCGGCGAAAGCAACTGGCTGCTGCTGCTGCCGACACCGGAGGAGGTGGCCTCCAACCTGGCGGAGGGCATCCTCCGCTGCCGCCTGCGGCGCGGCGACTGGGACGGCCTCCGAGCGAGGCTGCAGCTCTGCGCGCAGTACCTGCTGCCGGGGCGGGACTCCGGCTACCGGGCGCTCCTCTCCGCCCGGAGCGGGGAGCGCGTCGACGACCTCCCGGGCGTCCTGCGGCACCTGCGTCTCCGGGCGAAAGCCGACCCCCACCCGCGCTTCCTCGCGGGGCTGCTGCTCGAGAGCCTCGGCCGCCACCGGGAATCGCGGCGGCACTACCGCAGCTACCTGCGGGAGCTCACTCGCCACGAGGAGGAGCGCTGGTACCCATGGGAGCGGACCCACGCCACGCGCCGCCTCGTGGAGCCGGAGCCCGGCTAACCTGCCGGCAAGCACGGCATCGAACCGCAGCTCACGGTTCCGCCGGCGGAGGGGCCGTGAATCCGGCCCGATGGCGAGGCCTCAGCTGGCCGAAGACAATGTCGCCGCGGGCGCTCGCCTCGGGTGACCAGGGGACCTCCACGCTCCGCCCGCCGTCGTCGATCCCGTCCGGGCCGAGGCTGTAAACGAGAGGGCGGCCGTGCTGCAGCCGGTAGACAAGCGGGCGGCCCCACTCGTCCTGCGGGACCCCGCGGAGCCACTTTCCGCGGAGCTCCTCCCACGAGCCGGGGTAGTAGCCCTGCTCTCGCTGCCGGCGCTCCACAGCCAGCGCTGCGTAGAGCAGCCGGACCCTCGTGTGATCTAGCTGGACGAATGGCGCCCGGTGCTCCACGCAGAAGTACTCCGCCCACGGGTCGGCGGGCAGCGGAACGGTGACCTGGGCCGGGATCGGCTTCCCGGCTTCCTTCGCGACCACGCGGTAGTAGCCTTCCACCCGCGCAAGGGCCTCGCGGCGCGGCGAGAGGAGCAGCCGGAACTTCTCCAGCCGGCCGAAGTCACCGAAATCATCGAGGGCCGTCCACTGCCGCGGGAGCGCCTTGCCGTTCAGCTCCCGAAAGTACCGGGCCATATCCGCGGGAGCGATCGCCGCCTCCGTCTCCATCGCCTGTGCGACGGACGGCCAGCCGGCCTGCAGACGGTCGAGCCGCGCGAGCGCGGTCTCCAGCGCCGCCAGGGAGACGCGCGCGGGGAGCGCCTCCACCCGTGCCAGCCCGATCCCGGCGACCGCGGCCCCGACGAGCATTCCGAGGGTGCCCTCGCCTTCGCGGAGGCGGACGCCCAGCTCGATCGCGTCCAGCAGATTGCCCAGCGCTGCGTCGGCGTCTCCTCGGCGCTCGGCGAGGAGCGCCTCCGCGGCGAAGCACCGGGCCGCCTCACGAAACGCGGAGTGCTCCTCCTGGTACTGCGTCAGGCGAGAGAGCGGGACGCGCCACTCCCTGCCGTACGATGCGCGCAGTCGCTGGAGGGCCGGGCGCACCGGGGAGAGTGTCCTCTCCAGCTCGGCCGTGGTGCCCTCCGGCCAGGTGGCCGGGGTCGGGCCGAGGCTCCGCTGCACTTCGAAAGCAGCTCCCATCCCGTCGAGGAACCCGCGCGGCGGCGGCGCCGCATCCACGGGCAGCGTGACTTCCGGGACCGCGGTGACGTAACGCCAGTAGGCGGCGGACCCGGCGAGCACCGCCAGCAGCAGGCCGAAGAGGCTGCCGCCGACCCACAGCCCCGCTCGCCGCGCCCGCTTCGCTCCCATCTCAGCGGCGCTTGCGGTGTTTGGCCAGCAGCTCCAGGAACTCGAGCGCCAGCTCCTGGTCCGCCGGCTCCAGCCCGCCGAAGAGCCGCTGCACCCGCTCGTCCTCCTCCGGCGCCGACTCCCCGCCGCCGCTGCCGCGGCGGGAGGCGTCGTCCATCGCCTCCTGCAGCAGGTCGAGCACGCTGAGCCGGAAGTAGCGGGCGAGCCGCTCCAACTCGTCCAGCGTGGGGCTGGTGCGCCCCGTCTCCAGCGCGCTGATGTAGCTGGCGCTGCGGTCGATGCCGGTGTGATCCACCAGCTCCTGCTGCGTGAGCCGCGCCCACTCCCGGCGGCGGCGCAGCGTCTTTCCGATCTCGATCGCCATCCGTGCTTATCCTCTCGCTACCCCTTGCGGCCGACTCCGAACTGGTCGCCGTTGCGGACCGGCCGGTCGCCTTTCCAGACGATCTCTACCACCTTCTCGCTCTGCACCGGGCGGCCTTCCTCGTCGGAGAGCTCCGCGACGATCCGGCGGGTGCGGGTATCGATCACCTGGCCGGTGGAGGGGTAGGCGTAGCGGCCGTCCAGGCTGAAGGTGATCCAGCCGGGCTGGTCCCGCACCCCGATGCTGGCGACCTGCCGCGGCGGCTGCCGCGTGTTGTCGAACACGTGCATCCGGCTGTTGGCGGCGTCGCAGAGCCACACCTCCCGCTCGTCCGGCGTCAGGCCGACCCCGTGGCTGGGGCAGCCGTGGCGCTTGATCGGCCCCTTCTGGTAGCCGCTCACCTCTACCCGGTGGAGCACTCGCCCGGTGCGGAGGTCGCCGACCTCGAACCCGAGCAGCTCGTTCACGTTCACGTAGCAGCGCTCCCCGGCGCCGTCGACCGTGAACGGCCGGATCGAGTGGCCGAACGGGCCGACTTCCTTCACGATCTTCTGCGTGCCGGTATCGACCACCCGCAGCAGCGGCGAGCGCAGCCCCGCCAGGAAGGCGCGGGAGCCGTCCCGGCTCACCAGCGTGTTGTGCGCGCCGGAGTCCGGGTTGATCTGCGCGAGGACGTCGCCGGTGAGGGCATCGACGACGTTCCAGTGCGGCCCCTCGAACGAGGGGGAGTAGATCGTCTTACCGTCCGGCGTGATCGACATGCGGTCGCACCCGCCCGGGTACTCCCGGCTCCAGAGCACCTTCTCCGTGCGGAGGTCGAGGCACGCCATCCGCTTCGGGGTGGAGAGGTAGAGGCGGCCGGTGGCGGCGCTGGCGCAGATCCCCTTCACGTTTTCCGCCGGCTCTCCCGGAGCCACCGGCCAGGTGGGGATCCGCTTCACCCACCGGTGGCCGCGGTCCATGTCGTAGACCAGCACGCCGACGCCGCCCCACTCCGTGTAGTTGCGGATGCCCGGCGACGCCACGTAGAGCAGGCGCCGCTCGCCCTCGTCCTGGCCCGCGTCGAGCGGCCCCGCCGCGCCCGCCAGCACCGCGGCCGCTATGCCCAGCAGGAGCAAGCGTAGTCGAACCATCGTCACCTCTCCCGGCCTTCACGTTTCACTTAGGCCCGCACCCAGGTTGCGTCCAGCCGGGGGGATTTCCTGTGCCGACCCTGGAAACCCGGTGAGTAGCCGCATCGGGATTGTATTCAGAAACGGAGCAAGCATTCCGATACTCAGTAGCGGCGACGCACCGCCCTGGCGGCGCCGGACCTGGAGTCACCCCCTGTGTTGAAGAAGCGGCCGGCCAAGCGCTCTCCCCTCAAAGACAAACCCCTCAACCTGCCCGGCGAGTCACTCGAGCGCCAGCAGAGCGATCTTCTGGAAGACAAGGTCTTCCCGCTCGCGATGGTCGCCCTCTTCGCCATCGTCATGGCGGCGATCGAATGGTGGCGGTGGTATGCGCAGATCCCTCCCAGTCCGGTGTCGTACACCCTGCTCGCAGCAATCGTCAGCGTGATCTTCTGGTACCGGTGGAGAAAGGTACTTCCGGAGGCGAAAGCGCTCTGGCTGGGCGTCCAGGGAGAGCGGTTGGTCGGCCAGGAGTTGGAAGAGCTTCGCTCCCACGGCTGCCAGGTGTACCACGACCTCGAAGGCGATGGCTTCAACCTGGATCACGTGGTGGTCTCCCGGCGCGGCATCGTAGTGATCGACACCAAGACGCTGCGCAAGCCGGCGGACCGGGACGCGACGATTACCTTCGACGGCGAGCGCATCCTGGTGGACGGCCGCGAGCCGGACCGTGACTACCTGGTGCAGGCCGCCGCGGCGCGACGCTGGCTCCGAAACCTGCTGCGCGAGAGCACGGGGCGCGACTTCCCGATCCGCAGCGCTATCGTCTTCCCCGGTTGGTTCGTCCAGAACCAGGCGCTCAAACGGAATGCCGAGGTGTGGGTCTTCAACCACAAGGCGCTGCTCAAGTTCATCCCGAACGAGCCGGAGGTGCTTCTGCCCAGCGACGTCGCGCTGGTCAGCCACCGGATCAAGCTGCACATCCGTGACCAGGCGGCCAAGCGGACCTGATCCTGTCGCGCCTCTCTCGCTACCGGACGCGAGGGAGCGAAGCCGCCTCGGTGGAGGGCGCCTCTCCCACGCGGGGGAGCGCGGCGGGGTCGGTGGTGGGCTGTCCCGGCAGCGGGAGCCGCTTGAGCTCTTCGGTCAGCGACTCGATGCGCTCCACCGCGTCGCGGGTCGTCTCCCGAGTTTCGGTGTCCTGCTGGAGGAGGTCGGCGGAAATGCCGCGCAGCTCCGGCAGCACCTCCCGCAGCTCCACTGCCGGCCTCCGCGCGCCGATCTGGCAGAGGGCCGACGTGATTGCCTGGATCAGGCGGCCGCGGCTCCGGCGGCGGTGCAGGTAGAGGTAGGCGGCGGCGAGCACCAGGAGGACGAAGGCGGGGCCGAACAGCCGCCCGGGGCCGGTGGTGGCGATGAGCCCCACCAGCAGCAGCAGCACGCCCGTAAGGAACGCCGGTCCGAAGACGAGCTGCTTCCAGGCCGCGCCGCCCACCAGGCACGCTCGCAGCGCCTCCCGCAGGGGCGGGATCGCCGTCTCGTCCCCGATCTCCCCCAGCACCTGCGCGGCATTGATGCGGGAGTGCTCTTCCGGGTCCCAGAGCAGGCACCGCCGCGGCAGCTCGCCGAGCCACGAGAGGATCGAGCCAGGCTGCTCGTTCCGCGGCGGCGGCTGCAGGAGCGCCGCCACCGCGGCGATCCCCTCCGGTCCGAAGTGGCGCAGCCCCTGCGCCGCCCGATGCGCCCGGACCGAGTCGCCCCACCGCACTCCCCGCAGCAGCGCCTCCAGCCCGGAAGCGCCCAGCGCTGCGAAGGCGGCGGTCGCCTCCGCCCGCACGGCTGCGTCTTCATCGGCTAGCGCTTCCCAGAGGGCGTCGGTCGCGTCCTCGCCGCCGAGGCGCAGCTCCCGCACCACCCGCAGACGCTCGGTGGGGTCGCCTCTCCGCAGGCGGCCGGTGAGGGTGGCTACCTGCATCCGGCGCACCCGGCGCTTCCGGTACTCGGTCTTCGAACTGGCCATCCGCTGGTTCTCCGCGCCGGGCCTCAGACCCGCGGCAGGGCGCGGGCGTCCGGCGTGGGCGCCTCGCCGACCCGGGGGAGGGAGGTGCCCACGCCGGAGACGCAGCCCGGCAGCGGCAGGTTCGACCCCTCCGTGAGCGCCTCGATTCGCTCCGCCGCCGCCCGCGAGGCCTCCCGCGCCTTCGGGTCGCTCTGAAGGCGGTCGCGCTCGATCGACTGCAGGTCCGGCAGCAGCGTGCGCAGCTCCGGAGCGGGGCAGCGCTCCCCGATCCGCAGCAGGGCGTCCACGATCGACTGTCGCGCGAGGCTCTGCCTGCGCTGAGAAGTGAAGTACTGGAACGCAATGTTGATGATACTCATCGCAACCATGGCGAGTGAGCCTTGGAAGCCCAGCCAAACCTGTCCGAGGAGGGTTAGAGGCATGACCAGCACCGCGACCAGGAGCACCGTCCAGCCGATCACCACCTGGCGGCGTCCTGATCGTCCCAGCAACTGCCCGCGCAGCACCTGCATGAGCGGCTCCACCGCACGCTGGTCCCCGAATTCTCCCAGGGCTTCCACGGCCGCGTGTCGAGCCGCTGGATCGTGGAGCGCCCGGCAGAGGAGCGGGACCGACTGCGGCAGGGCCAGCCGCTGGAGCGATTTCACCGCCGCTACGCGCACGCCGTCGTCCGCCTGGCCCAGCGCGTCTTCCAGCGGCCCCAGCGCCTCCGGCCCGAAGAACCCGAGCGCCCAGGCCGCCTCCCGCCGCTCGCTGGCGTGACGGCTCCGCACCCGCACCGCCAGGCTCTCGAGTGCGACGGGGCCGATCCGGGCGAGCGACTTTGCCGACGCGGCACGGACCTCTTCCTCGTCGTCGCGCAGCGTCTCCAGCAGGCACGGCACCGCGGCGCGGCCGAAGTCTCCCAGCGCTCGCGCAGCCGCCTTTCGCTCCGCCTTTGCGCGCGACCGGAGCTGAATCCTCAGGTTCTGAAGCTGATCCGTGGGAGTCATCCGCCGCTCCGAGGCCGCTGCCGGCAGGGCGCCGGTCCGTTACAGTTCGCGCTCCACGCGCCCCTCACCTCACCCGCGGCAGCGTGTCCGCCTCCGGCGTGGGAGCCTCTCCCACGCGCGGGAGGGTGGCCTCGTGCTGCGTCCCGGAGGCCGGCAGCGGGAGGCTTTTCAGGTTGTCGGTAAGCTCCCGAATACGCCGTGCGGCCTTCTCGGAAACAGGCCGGGTGCTCGGGTCTTGCTGCACCCAGCCGCTCCCGATCACCCGCAGATCCCGAATCACCTGCCGAAGCTCCGGCGTGGGATGCCGCTCCCCAATCCGCACCAGCGCGTCGATCAACGCGCGCCTTCCCTGCCCCCGTCCACGCCAGTCGAGAACCCTGCCGATCAAAGCCTGTCCCAGCCCGGTCAGGATGCCGACCAACCAATACTCCTTCAGATCCAACAGCCTATGCGCTATCACGGAGGCGTTAATGATGACGAGCATGGTCGCGAGGCACATCAGCCAGCCAAAGGCCAGGTGCCGCCAGGCGGAGCGGCCCACGAGGCTCGCGCGCAGTGCTTCCTGCAGCGGTCCAATCGCGCGTTCGTCTCCCACCTCCGCCAGCGCCTCGGCCGCCGCGAACCGGACGCGCGGCTCGCGGTCCCGCAGTGCCCGGCAGAGGGGCGGTACCACTTCCGGCCGCGGCAGACGCCGGAGCGCCTCCACGGCGGCCAGCCGCGCTCTGGCGCACGGCGATCGGAGCGCCGTCTCCAGCGCCGGCAGGTCCGGAAGCGGTGCAGGCTCGGTGAGCGTGGCCAGGGGAGAGAGCACGGGAGTTCTCGCAAGAAGCAGTTGGCCGGTTACCGGATTCTGGGCAGCGTCTGCGGGTCCGCGGCGGGCGCCTCTCCCACGCGCGGGAGAGTGGCTTCACCAGGGGACGCGTCCGCCGGCAGGGGGAGATCTTTCAGGTCTTTGGTAAGCTCTTCGATGCGACGCACGGCCTTGCGGGACGCCAGGGACATCGCCGTATCCTGCTGAAACCACCGGGACGCCATGAGACGCAAGTCCGGCAGGGCCGCGCGGAGCTCCAGGGAGGACTGACGTTCCCCGATCCGCACCAGCGCCTCCATTACCGCGCTAACTACCTCTCCGCGACGGCGGCGGTTGACTACGGAAACCGCGACCGCGTTTCCGATCATAACGAGGAATCCGCCCAGGTAGTCCAGATCCCACTTGAATGCTGTCAGCAGGAGAAGGAAGAGCGCAGGTCCAGAACCCAGGCCGAACAGAAGGCTAACCCAGAGGTGCCGCCTGGAAGAGCGTCCTACCAGCCCGTCTCGGAGCAGCTCCTGGAGCGGTCCGACGGCCGCTGCGTCCCCAACGTCCCCCAGCGCCTGGACTGCGGCCAGGCGGACGCGCGGGTCGCGGTCCTTCAACGCCTCGCAGAGGGGTGGAGCCGTTTCCGGCAGCCCCAGGCTCCGCAGCGCTTCCACGGCAGCGAGGCGGACGCGGTGGTCCCGGTCCCGCAGCGCGCCGCAGAGGAGCGGAGGCACCTCCGGCAGCCCCAGGCTCGGGAGCGCCTTCGCCGCCGCTACCCGCGTTCGCCAGGACCAGGAGGTTATCGCCCGCTCCAGCGCCGGCAGCGCGGCCGGGCCGTAGTGACTGAGTGCCCAGGCGGCGCACTCCCGCTCCACCGCGGTGGCCCCATCCAGACGCACCTCCAGCGCGGCCAGGGCCGGCGCGCCGATCCTGGCGAGAGAGAGCGCCGCGGCGAGGCGCACCTCCTCGTCGGAGTCAAAGAGGGCGCCGCAGAGGAGCTCCACCGCCTGCTCGCCGCAGTGGCCCAGCGCTTCCGCCGCGGCGGCCCGCTCCGACACCTCCCGCGACTGGAGCCGCGCTTCCAGGCTCGCCAGCGGGGCGGGCTCCGTCTCGGGAAAGGTTGCTCTGGTCGAGATCATGGCTGCGCTCGAAGGAGCCTCACGCAACTTTCACCGGACCCTGGGCAGCGTCTGCGGGTCCGCCGACGGTGCCTCGCCGACCCGCGGGAGAGACGCCTCGTCTCCCGAGGCAGTGCCGGGGAGGGGGAGAGTTTTCAGGCTCTCGGTGAGGGCCTCGATCCGTTGGATGGCCGCCCGGGATACCTGCCGGGTCTCTCTGTTCTGCACGAGTGGGTCCGAGACCATCCGGCGCAGGTCCGGGAGCACCTGCCGCATCTCCGGGCTCGGTCGTCTTTCGGCGATTTTCACCAGAGCCTCGGTGACGGCCTGCGTCACTCTGCCTCGCTGCTGAATGCGCTCACGACTGCAGTCCACCGCGATGCCGAATCCGAACACCACCGCCCACACCGCCCATACCGCAGTCACGACCGCCAGGTCTCCTGTCAGCATGCGCAGGAGCAGGAATCCGCTCAGTGCCAGCACGAGAAAAACCGTGGGGCTCAACCGCCAGCGCCGGGTGAAGGGTCCGCCCACGAATTCGGACCGGAGCAGGTCGTGGAGCGGGCGCACCGCCGTCTCGTCGCCGATAGCTCCCAGCGCCTCCACGGCGGCGATCCGCACGCGCGGCTCACGGTCGGTCAATGTCCGGAGGAGATGCGGCACCACCTCCGGCAGATGCAAGCGTCCGAGCACCTGCACCGCGGCCAGCCGGGTGTCCCAGACGCTCGATTCCAGGGCGCCGGCCAGGACCGGCACTGCCGCCGGTCCGCAGTAAGCCAGCGCCCACATCGCCCGCTCTCGGGTCTCGGCCGCGTCACTCTCCATCCTCGCCGCCTGCGCGCGGATCGCCGGAGAGCCGATTCTGCCGAGCGACTGCGCCGCCGCGATCCGCACCGCCTCGTCGGGGTCGTAGAGCGCCGCGCAGAGCGCCTGCACCGCCGGGCCGCCGCGGCTCCCGAGTGCCTCCGCCGCAGCCAGCCGGTCCGACGCAGCCGCCGACCGCAGCCGGGTCTTGAGCTCCGCCAGGTCGGGGCCGGGATGCGGCGTCGCGGGGTGGAGCTCGCTCATCGGACTCGGGGGAGGTGGTCGGCGTCCGCGTGGGGCGCGTGACCGACCCGTGGGAGCGAGGCGTCGTCGACGGAGGCAGCGGCGGGGAGCGGGAGGTCCTTCAGGCTTTCAGTAAGCCCTCCGATCCGGCGGGCGGCCGTGCGAGAAGCCTCCCGCGTTTCTGCGTCCTGCTGGATCGGATCGGCTGCCATCCGGCGCAGGTCGGGGAGCACCGCCCGCATTCCGGGACTTGGTCGTCGTTCCGCAATCGCCGAAAGGGCTCCGGTGACGGCTCGCGCCACCGATCCTCGCTCCGTCCGATTCCGTAGATACTCCACCAGGACCAAGAGCAGCGCTACGAGACTCAGGATCGATCCCCGATCCTTCTGGAATAGTCCCGGAAGAAGCCCAGCAGCCGTGCCGAAGAGTACCAGACACAGGGGAAGAGCCAACCACCGACGGCGACCACTCAAGCCACCCACGAAGCCGGACTGTAACACTTCCAGGAGCGGTCGAACTGCCCTCTCGTCGCCGACCGCACCCAGCGCTTGCGCTACGGCGATCCGAATCCTCGGTTCGTTCTCCTCCAAGAGCCGGCAGAGGTGTGGCGTCACTTCCGGCTGACCGAGAGTTCCCAGCGTCTTCGCGGCGGCACCGCGGGTATCCCCGTATTTTGCTTCCAGGGCGTCAACCAGGATCGGCACTGCCGCCGGTCCGCAGTAAGCCAGCGCCCAGACCGCTCGCTCGCGGGTCTCGGAGCTTTCACTTTCCAACCGCGCGGCGAGCGCCCATATCCCCGGAGAGCCGATTCTGCCGAGCGACTGCGCCGCCGCGATCCGCACCGCCTCGTCGGGGTCGTTGAGCGCCGCGCAGAGCACCTGCACCGCTGGGCCGCCGCAGCTCCCGAGCGCCTCCGCCGCGGCCAGCCGCTCCGACGCAGCCGCCGACCGCAGCCGGGTCTGGAGTTCCGCCACGTCGGGGCCGGGATGCGGCGTCATAGAGTGAAGCTCGCTCATCGGACTCGGGGGAGGTGGTCGGCGTCCGAGTGGGGCGCCTGACCGACCCGTGGGAGCGAGGCTTCGTCGACGGAGGTGCCGCCGGGGAGCGGGAGGTCCTTCAGGTTTTCGGTGAGAGCTTCGATCCGCTCAACCGCCGCGCGAGAGGCTTCACGGGTGCGGGGGTCGTGCTGGAGGCGGTCCTTCGCCACCACCCGCAGGTCCGGCAGCACCCGTCGCAGCTCGGGAGTCGGCGTCCGCTCGCCGATTTGCACCAGCGCCTTCGTCACCGCGCGAGAGTAGTCGCCGGTCTGCCGGCGCGACGCAAAGTACGAGTGGATCCGGCTGGTGAAGCCGGCCATGCTGCCGAAGAGGAACCCTCCCGCTCCGGCGAGCTCACTCTCGAAAGCGGCTCCCATGGCGACGCAGAACAGCGCTCCCCAACCGATCGCGACGAGGAGGCCCAGTCGAAGCTGTCGCTCGGCCGAGCGACCGACGAAGCAGCTCCGCAGCGCCTTGCAGAGCGGTCCGATCGCGCGCTCATCGCCGATCTCTCCGAGGGTCCAGGCGGCGGTCGACCGGGCGTAGTAGTCCCCGTCGCGCAGCATCTCACACAACAGCCGGGTGGTCTCCGGCCGCTTCAGCCGGCGGAGTGTTCGGAACGCAGCATTTCGCACTTCGCTGTCGGAGGACCGCAGCGCTTGCACCAGCGGCTTCAGCGCCTCCGAGCCGCAGAAGCCCAGTGCCCAAGCCGCCTTCCGCGGCTGGAGGAAGCTCCCGCAGTCGAGTAGCTCCGTCAGCGCTTCGATTGCGGGGCCGCCAAGGGTGCCGAGCGCCCGCGCGGCGGCGAGGCGCACTTGCTCGTCGGGGTGGTTCAGAGCGCGGCAGAGCGGCTCCACGGCACCGGCCTCCGCCAGGTCCGCGACGGCGGCAAGACACTGGTCCGGATCGTCCGACCGCAACCGCGCCTCCAGCCGGCGGAGCTCGGCCGGGAGCGCTCTTTCGCAAAGTGTGGCGCCGTTTACGGACATAACTCTACTCTACCGGAACCGTGTCGCTCCTACCGGACCCGGGGCAGCGATTGCTTCGCTGGCGCCGGCACGGCGCCCGGGCGGGGAAGCGTGTCGGCGCTGGAGTTAGGCTCCGCCGGGAGGGGGAGGCTGGTGAACGGGTCGGTCAACTCCTGGATCCGGCGGGCCGCTTCTTGCAAAGCCTCACGGGTAGCGGGCTCCTGCTGGAGACGGTCCGCGGCGATAAGCCGCAGGTCTCGCAGCACGCCCCGCAGCTCCGGACTGGGTCGGCGCTCTCCGATCCGCACCAGCGCTTCCGCCACGGCGCGAGAGAGCTCTCCCTGCGCTCGCCGCCGGTTGAAGTAGGCGTGGAACGCCCAGCCAATCCATATCGCGGGAAGGAGCCCGCCGATCCGGGCCACGATGGTGCTGTAGATAAGACCGGAGAGCACCGCCGCGGCCAGGATCAGCATGAGGCCGCCGGTCACCGCCTGCAGGACGACCGACCCACCGACGAGCGACTCGCGCAGGGCGCTGCAGAGCGGCTGAACGGCGCGCTCATCGCCGATCTCTCCGAGAGCGCGCACCACCGCCACGCGCACTCGCCAGTCGTGGTCCCGCAGCATCCGGATGAGCACCGGAACGCACTCCGGCAGCGCCAGCCGCTGCAGCGCCTCCGCTACCGTCCGACGGAGGGTGGGGTCGAGAGAGCTCCTCGCCCACTCCAGAGCTTCCACAGCGGCGGGACCGCAGAAGCCGAGCGCCCATGCCGCGCTGCAGCTCACGCTGCTCACCCCGGTCTTCAAGCGCCAGGTCAGCCGTCGGATTGCGGGGAGGCCCAGCTGCGCCAGCGCGTGAGCGACGGCGGTGCGGACCCCCTCGTCCTCGTCGCTCAGCGCACGGCAGAGCGGGTCGATCCCGCGCTCCCCACACGCGGCGAGCGCCTCCGCCGCGGCCCGCCGCTCGGCCGGATCTTCCGAGTCGAGGCGTGCCGTGTAGAGGTGGACTTCGTTCCAGCTCGGGGGAGTGGGTGCCATGGTCGGTGACGGGCCGTCCGGTCTCCGTTACTGAAACGGCGAAATCCCTCCGTCGTTGCGGGGTCAGTCTCCCGCGCTCTCCGCCAGCAGCCGCTCCACTTCCGCCGGGAGGCTGGGCCGGCCGCGGTCGTTGATTCCGGTCCCGATCACGCGCCCCCGCAGGATCGGCTTGCCGTCCGGCAGCCGGAAGATCTCCTGCGTGAAGCCGAAGCGGAGGCGGGAGACGCGGTCGACGCTGACCCGCACCTCGAAGCGGTCCCCGCTGCGGAGCGGGTAGAGGTAGTCGAGCTCGATCCGTGCCACCACCAGGTTCACGCCGTCCCGGGAGAGCTGCGCGAAATCGATCCCGCGCGACTTCAGGAAGAGGTGGCGGGTATGCTCCAGGTAGTTCTGGTAGACGGCGTTGTTGACGATGCCCTGGAGGTCGCACTCGTAATCGCGCACCTCCAGCTCCAGCCGGTAAAGAGAGTTGTCCATGCGTTCGTTGCAAGCACCCGGGTCAAGGAAGGGTGCCCTCGAGAGGGTTGTTCGCCAGCCGTGCGCCAAATCCCGCCGCGAATCGCGATGAAATGGCATGGCCAGTGCTTCGGATCCGCACCAGAAACCCGCGGCGTCCGCAGGTGCAGCCGTTAGGCTGCGCCGGAGGATGCCACCTGTGACCACCCCTTGGGAAAGGGGTGGTTGCTCGAAGGGCCGGGGGGCAGCCCGTGAACCCTGCCTCTGGCCCAGTAGAGCGCAGTGGCGCGGGTACGGCAAACCGGAAGGCACGCCTGGAGCGGCCTGCTAGCGGAGCGAAGCGGAGTGTGAAAAGGCCGCGGAGGGCCTTCGTCGCGGGAGGGCTGCCCCCCGGCACAAGGGCACGGGGTCGGACCTCCGACACCAACGCTGGTCCTCGGCAAGAGGCAGAATCCTGCGGCACACGGCTGCTCATCCCGAGGCCCTGCTGGCGCGGGGCGCGAAAGCAAGCCTCCGTACTGGGGGCAAGCATTCGCACTCCAGGGACCAGACCGAGGCGTCGTCTGGTATACCCTTGCCCGGATTGGTTCTCGACAGAGATGCTGTAGGCCAGCGATAGCTGTCGAAGAGAAGCACATCGCACCCGATGACCCACTTCCACCTCGCCTACTACATCAGCAGTCACGGCTACGGTCACGCCCGGCGCTCCACCCTGGTCGTCCAGGCGCTCCTCCGGCGCTTTCCGGAGATCCGGATCTCCCTCCGCACCACGGCGCCCGCGGCGCTTTTCCAGGAGCTGCTCGGACCTCGCGTGGAGCGGGCGGAGGTGGCTCTCGATCCGGGCGCGGTGGAGCGGAGTCCGCTGGCAATTGACCCGGCGGCGACTCTCTCCGCGGTCCGCCGGGCGCTGGCGGAGCGGGGGACCGTGGTCGCGGCGGAGGCGGCGGCGCTGCGGGAGTCGGGCTGCCGGCTGGTAGTAGCCGACATCCCGTTCCTGGCGGGTGAGATCGCCGCGCGGGCGGGGGTGCCGTGCGTGGGGATCAGCAACTTCACGTGGGACTGGATCTTCGAGCCGCTCTTCGCCGGGCTGCCGGGCGGCACGGAGGCGCTGGCGCAGGTGCGGCGCGGCTACGGAGAGTTCGAGGCGCTGCTGCGGCTGCCGTTCGGCGGCGTCTCCCCGGCCGTGCGGCGGGTCGTCCCGGTGCCGCTCCTCGGGCGGAGGTCGGCGGCCGACCCGCGGGCGGTGCTGGCGCGGATCGGGGTCGCGGCGGGCGACGACCGTTCCCGCGTGCTCCTGGGGCAGCGCGGCGGGCTTCCGCCGGAGGTGCTGCGCCGGGCGGCGCAGGGCGCGCCGGAGCTGCTCTTCCTGGCGCCGGGGGCGGAGGGGGCGCCGCTCCCGAACGTGCTTCCGCTGCCTCCCGCCGTCGGCAGTAGCTTCAGCGACCTCCTGGCGGTGAGCGACATCGTGCTGGCCAAGCCGGGCTGGGGCATCCTGGCAGACTGTATTGCCGCGGAGACGGCGCTGCTCTGGCCGCCCCGGGAGGGATTCCGCGAGGACGCGGTCGCCCTGGCGGAAGCGCGGCCGTACCTCCGGCAGCGCCGCCTGCCGCCGGAGCGGCTCCACTCCGGCGACTGGGCCGCCGACCTCCGCGCGCTCCTGCAAGAGCCGCCCCCGGAAGCGCGTCCCCGCCTGGACGGTGCGGAGGTCAGCGCGGGGCTGTTGGCGGAGTGGCTGGAAGCGGTGGGGGATTGAAGCAGGCCGGGAGCGGGTAATAGGGGCGCGGTGGGCCGACACGAGCGCGGCCAGGCAGAGAGCCAGAAAACGACGACGGGCCGCCGGAAGCTCTTCCGGCGGCCCGCTGTCTCGTGTC
The DNA here is from genome assembly GCA_046292385.1 of Armatimonadota bacterium. Classification (GTDB taxonomy): domain Bacteria; phylum Armatimonadota; class SYMT01; order SYMT01; family SYMT01; genus JBKBRF01. The sequence continues at coordinate 123,681 of JBKBRF010000003.1, forward strand.
GCCACGTTCAGCCTATTCGTCTGTTTCCTCCGCCGGCGCCTCCGAGAGCGCGAGCGGTTCTCGCGGCTTCAGCGCCGGGTTGCGGAGCGGACGGCTGGCGACCCGCCGGCTCCGGAGCGAGGGGGCCGCGGAGGCCGCCATCACTTCCTTCAGCACCGCCGGCTGGTTATCCACCCACTGCTTCAGGAGCAGGTAGCCCTCATCCTGCGGCAGGTAGCGGCGTCCGCCCTGGTGGCCGTCCTCCGTGCCGTCCTGCACGTTGAGCGGCTTGCGGAGGATCTTGCTCTTCTCCAGGTCCATCAGGTTCACCCGCGCCTGCATCTCCCGGTAGTTGTAGAGGAGGTCCGGTACGGAGATGTAGCCGAACTCGTCCACCGGCTTGAGGTAGAACGAGGGGACTCGCGCCTGGATGCCGTGGCAGCCGAGACACGCGACCTGATCGGAGCGCTTCACGCGGGCCAGCTCCGGCATCACGTAGTCGCGGAAGAAGGTGAGGTCCTTCAGGAACCCGGGAGAGACCTTGCCGTCTTCCGTGAGCCACTTGCCGGGCCGCTTCTCCGCCTGCAGCGCCTTCACCACGTCCGGCACGAACTGCTCGGAGCCCTGCTTGAGCACGTTGCCGGCGATCTTCGTGAGCCGCTCGTCCTTCTCGACCTCCAGCAGCTTGCTCAGGGCCAGCAGGACCTCCGGGTTCTTCCGGACCGCCGTCTGGTTGGAGATCCGCACCGCGGCGGCGCGCGTCTCCTTCGGCGCGTCCGGCTTCAGGGCGTCGAGGTAGAGCTGCAGCGCCTGGTCCTTCACGATCAGGCCCGGGTGCACCTGCTGCGGCGCGTTCGGATCCGGGTTGGCCGGCATCTGCGGCAGGTCCAGCTTGTGCTCCAGGATCCAGGGCACGCTGCGGACCCAGAAGTGCCGCTCCAGGTCGTTGCGGAACTCCTTCGGCACGTACTGCTCGAAGACAATCTCCTTGTGCAGGTCCGGGTTGCTCGCCAGCACGCCTCCCAGCCGGTCGGCCAGGTACCACTGCGCCTGCATCTCCCGCTCCAACTCGCCGCGCTTGCCGGCGTCGGCCATCGCCTTCAGCTCTTCCGCGCTCACGTAGCGGTCGAACTTGGGGATCATCAGGTTGAAGAAGTGGCGCTGCTGCTCGCGGTCGTCCGGGATCACCCAGTTGACGGTGCCGAACAGCTCGAGCACCGGATCGGAGAGCGAGGCCCGCCGGGCCGGCTCCGCCGCGCCGCGCTTCACCTGCTCGATGAGCGGCTCCACCCGTTCGGTCGCGGCCTGGAGCATGGCGGAGCGCGGGTCGGAGAGCGCCGCGGCAGCCGCCTGCCGCAGCTCTTCCGGCGCCTTCAGGGTGTAGTCGACCAGGAACTCCTGCAGCGGGCCGTGCGGCACGTTGGCGGCGCCTTCCAGCCCGGCCAGGATCGCCGACTTCTGCTCGGCGGGGAGCACCTCGCGGAGGTAGACCACCACCGCCTGCCCGATCGCCGCGCCGGCGCCCGGCGTGCTGTAGCCGAGCTGTCCGGGGCCGCCGTCGCCACCCGCGGTCTGGTAGAAGGTGCCGGCCACCGCCACCAGCCGCCGCGCCACGCGGGACTTGGTCGCGGCGTCGGCCTTTTCCAGCCGCCCGCGGATCGCCTCGAAGAGCGTCGCCAGCTCTTTATACTGGTGCTCGCTGGAGGCGTTCGCCTTATGACCGTTCGCGATGAAGAGCGCGTGGCTGGCGTAGCGGTTGTTGTTCTCCACCAGCGCGTTCGGCTCCGGCCGCTCCAGCATGCGGAGCCACGACTGGTTCACGGCGGCGCGGATCGGCGGGTTCCAGATCCACCACTGCCAGGCCGCCTTGGAGGCGTAGGCGCGGACCGCCGGATGCTTGTCCTCGTTCATCGCGCGGTCGAGCAGGCGGCTCAGCCGGTTCCAGCTCACCTTGCTCTCCGGCAGCACCGCGTCCGCGCGCATGCCGAGCGCCTGGAGCACGCCCTCGCGGGTGTAGTCGCCGCCCTTCTCGTAGGCGGTGAAAGCCGCCTCCCAGCCGCGGTCATCCAGCAGGTTCTGCTTGAGCGCCCAGATGGCGGCGTCGCGCACCGGCTTGGCCGGCTCGTTGAGCGCCGCCACCAGCACCGGTACTCCCGCGTCGGTGGGGGCCGCGCCGAGGCCGATCATGCCCCAGTAGCGGACCAGGGTGTTCGGGTGCTTCGCCGCCTGGACCATCAGGTCGGCGAGCTTGCGGTCGCCGGTCATCGCCAGGGCCTGCACGCGGCGCATGGTCGCCAGCAGCGTCTCCTCCGGCTTGGGAGTGAAGTCACTCCGCTGCGGCACGCGCGGCTGCACCGGATAGAGCGGTCCGAGCGCGCGCAGCGCGTAGGCGGAGGTGACGAAGCCGGTGATGGCGGCCCGGTTCCAGCGTCCGTTCGGGTCCTGCATCCGCAGGAGCGCGTCGACCGCCTTCTTCACCGTCGGGTCGTCCTTGCCGAGACCGGAAGAGACGAGGCCGATCAGCGCCATGGAGGTGGGAGACGGATCCCAGTCGTTCTCCGCCCGTTTCCAGGTGGCGCCGCCGTCGTTGGTGGTGCCGGGGCTGTAGCCCCAGGAGCCGTCGTCATTCTGGATCGCCCGGAGCCGCGCAACGTCCCTGGCGATCTGCTCCTTCACCTTCTGGACGAAGGCGGTCACCTCCGCCGGGGTGCCGTTCACCTTCGCTCCGGCCGCCTGCTCCGCCGCAGCCGCCTTCGCGGCCTCGGCGGGATAGCGGTCGATCGGGAACGCGCGGCCGAAGAAGTCGAGCCGCACGCCGACGTCGTCGGTAAACCGCGGCTGGTAGGCCAGGAGCTTCCGGGCCTTGTCTTCGACGCCGCGGAAGAACTTCGGATCGCCGGTCCTCTTCCAGCTCTCGTTCAGGATCTCGCCGGAGAAGAGCCAGACGATGTTCTGCCCGTAGTTGGAGCCCGGCCCGGCCGCGTTGATCCCGCCCGGGTCGTTCGTCTGGAGCATGTAATTGGCGGTCCGGAGCTGCTGCTTGGAGTGCAGCTTCTTCGGTGCCTGGATCTTTTCGGTGTTGACGATGTTAAAGCCGGCGGCGCGGGTGCCGGCCGGACCATCGCCGATATCGAGCGGCGCCAGGCTGGTGTTGACCGCGGCGTCCTTCAGCTCGTTGGTCGGGCGCAGGCACTCGTACATCAACTGCTGCAGGTGCCAGAAGTTCTGCGGCTGCTCCACCGGGTAGCCGTTCTGGATCGGCACGGCCGGGCCCCAGATGCCGCTGTGGGTGTGGCAGCTCATGCATTGGGTGCCGAGCAGGTTGCCGGTATCGCGAATGCGGCGGTCGACACTGGCGCCGCGGGGACGGCTGCTGAGCCAGGCGTCGACCTGCCCGATCTGCAGGTACATCCCCTGGCGGACCGCCATGCGGGGATCGCGGTATGGGGCGGGGCGCAGCACGCGGAGCTGCAGGGCGTAGCTCGGCGCGTTCGCTTCCACGCGGAAGTAGTAGCTCTTGCCCGGCTGGAGGATGCGGGTGATGCTGCTCCGGAACTCCTCCTCCTGCTGGTGAGGGCGCTCGTTCGGATCGCGTCCTTCCGGCCACTCGATCTGCTTGTTCTCCTGCCACGGCAGCCGCTGCGGGTTGACCTTCCCGAAGAACTCCTTTACCGGCAGCAGCGCGCCCAGCGGCACGGCGGGGCTCGCGCCATCGCCCAGCTCGTAGCAGCGGAGCCGGGCGGCGAGGAACTGGCCCGGGATGCTGAGCTGCGCGGTCACCAGGCGGGGCTCGCTCCCCTTCACTTCGACGCGGAACCAGTCGTCGCCGGAGCGGCCGACCTTTCCGTTGTCGAAGTACTCCACGTCGTCGGAGGTGCCGGTGATCTCGTAGGTGCGCACGTCGTCATTCGGCACCAGCGCGAGGTACTGCGCCTGCTCCGGGGTATCGTTCGGCTCCGCCTCCAGCAGTCCGGAGTGCTTCTGGTGCTGCGCGTCGGTGCCGAGGTCGATCGGGCGCAGCTCCACCGAAACCGGCGCGCTGGTGCCCTGGGGCCAGGGGGTGCGGCTCGGCGCCGGGAAGAGGTCCGGCGCCGTTCCCTTCTCCCGCCAGCGCGGGCCCGCACCGACCGGCGCCTCGTCGACCACCGGCACCAGCCGCAGCCGGTAGGTGCCGGTGACGGGGGCCCGGTAGACCATGTAGAGGTCGCCGTCGAGCGCGTGGAGCACCTTGCGCCAGTCCGCGGTCGGCCGGGTGTAGATCCCCTCCGCGTCGACCTTCCGCGGCCCGTTCTCCGGCGTAGCGACCACGTCCGCCGGGTTGGCCGGCGTGACCAGGGTCCACTCCGCGGCGAGGCGTCCGTTCGGCGGCAGCGCGGAGGGCTGCTCCAGGTGAACGGAGATCTCTCTCGCCTCGCCGGCCTTCAAGTTATAGGTCTTCTCCCACGCGCGGGAGACGAGCACCCGGTTCGGGTTCGCGGCGGGCCGGGCAGACGGCTGCGCAGTGGTGCGGATCGGCGGCTTCGGCTTCGGCGCCGCCTTGCGGGGCGCGGCTGCCAGCGCCACCGTGGCGCACGTGGCGGCGATCCCCGTCCACACCAGTACGGGAGCGCTCGGCTTGAGAGAGGTACGGAAGTGCATCGTTACTCTGGATAATCGCGGCCCGCGAGGGCGGGCGGGGGCGGCGCTCCGGGACAGGAGGAGCGCCGGACATCGGCGGAAGGCGCGCCTGCGCGCTTCTCAACCCTATTGAGAAACCGGGTCCTCATCAGAGTTGCGCCTCTCCCCCGGCCGAAGCCTCCCTCGCAAGAACAAGTCAACCTCACCAGCCGGGCGCCGGCTCCTGCCGGAGCGGCGCTCTGGCTCCAGGTTCTCAGGCTTACAGGCTGCAGGTCGTCTCCTCGACGGAGACGGCTCGCAACCTGCGAGCCTGCAGCTTGAACACTATTCGGCACTGCGCTTACGGCCGTCAGGACCCTGCCCCACGGGCGAACGGGCGCTGGGTGCGGACTGGTGTCAATCTGGGTAAGGGCCTCATGGAAGCCCTAAATTAGGGTTTCACCGGCCTCGCAAGCGGCGGAGTGATGGGCCGAGCGTGGGACGAGGCTTCGAACAGCCAAAGCGACGGCGGGGAATCGCGCACCTTACGGGACCGGTGCCCGCCCGACCGGATCGCAGTAGTGGAGGGAGAGCAGGATTGATGGCACTCGCAACGGCCAGTCGCCTCGGGCGCGGCACGGACTCAGACCGACGGAGCACGGAAGAGCTGATCGCGGAGCTGCGGCGGACGGGAGACCCCCATCTGCGCGACCAGGTGATCGAGCGTCACGACGGTCTGGTCCGGGCTATCGCCAGCAAATTCGCGCGCCCCGGCGCTTCCGCCGAAGACCTGGCCCAGGCCGGCTGGATCGCCCTCATCCGCGCGCTGGACCGCTTCGATCCGGAGCGGCAGACGAAGTTCAGCACCTACGCCACGCACTGCGTGGTAGGCGAGATCAAGCGCTACTTCCGGGACCGGACCTGGGGCATGCGCGTGCCGCGCTCGCTACAGGAGGTGGCGGCGAACCTCAACCGGATGCACGACGACCTGATCGTCACCCTCGGCCGGGAGCCGACGATGGCGGAGATGGCGGAAGGCTTCGGAATCACGGAAGAGTTCCTGGCGGAGGCGATGGAGGTGGGCCGCAACTACCTGATGCGCGGCCTGCACGAGCGCTACGGCGAGGATGGCGACGAGGGGATGGCGGTCGCCGACCGCGTGGGGCACGAGGACCACGACATGGAGGCGGTCATCGAGTTCGCGCCGCTGCAGGAGGCGCTGGAGCAGTTGGAGCCCCGCGACCGGTACATCATCGAGCGGCGCTTCTACGGCGGCTGCTCGCAGCAGCAGGTCGCCGAGGAGCTGGAGCTATCCCAGATGCACATCTCCCGGCTGGAGCGGAGGGCTCTTCGCCGGATGCGGGACGCGCTGGCGGACCAGGGACAGCTCGTCCCCGCATAGGCCGGCCAGCCGTTGGCAGGGTTGGTAGGTGGAAGGGAGGCCCGTCTCCAGGCGAGGGCCTTCCTTCCACCTGCCTGCCTGTGACTTCCCGCTTAACCGCCCACGTCTCCCAGGGAGCTTCCGGCTAACGCCCCTCCGGGTGGCTCCGGTCCGGGAGATACCGGTCGGGGCAGTGGGGGATCACCGCCGACGCCCCGGGCCGTGTCCCGGCGTCCGAGCCGGTGCTGGCGGGTGGCGGAGCGGGCGCTGCCTGCATTCGCAGACGCTGGAGGAGCGCCACGGCCTGCCGCCGCGGGCTGCCGCCTTCAAAGCGCAGGCCCTGCTCCACGGTGGCGAGCACCGGGTCCGGCCAGCGGAGTGCGAGCTCCCTCCAGAGCTCCCGCGGCGCGAGGAGCAGGCGGCCCAGGCGCGGTCGCAGCGGCGGGCGCTCTCCCCAGGCGCGGCCGAGACCCCACCGGCGCAAGACCGATCGGATCACCCACCCGGGCGGAGGCTCCACCGCCGCTGCGGCCGCGGCGGGGAGACGGGCTCCGAGCAGACACTCCGCCAGGGCGAGCGCAGTAGCGAGATAGTGGGTGTGCAGCGGCTCTCCGGCGAGGCAGCGGGGCCAGTCGAAGCGATCGCCTGCCGATTCCGCGGCGGCGGCGACGTCACAGAGCCATCCGGGTCGCCAGACTGCATGCCGGACGGCGTGCAGCGCCAGCAGTCGGAGGTGGTCCTCCGCGCACGGCACCAGCACTTTCGCCCCGCCCAGCTCGATCGTCTCCGCCCGCTCCAGGAGCTGCTCCAGCGTGCGGTCCACCAGGGAGATCCGACCGGGATGGAGATCGATCGTGGAACGGCGCGAGGGCCCCGACTGGAGGAGCTCCCGGGCCGCTTCGAACTGCGCCGCCGGAACGCAGAAGTCGATGTCGCCCACGCTGCGCAGGGCCGGGGCGCCGTAGAAGCGGCCGGCGGCGAGTCCCTTGATCAGCAGCGCGGGAATCCCGGCCGCCCGGAGCCGCTCGGCGCTCTCTGCGATCTCCCGGGACTGCAGCGCCGCCGCGAGCGCGTTGCGGCGGTACGCCTCCTGCAGCGGCGAAGGGCGGTCGGTCTCCCGGGCGCCCCCGCCGCGGCTCACCCGGTGCCAGATCAGCGGGCCGATCCGCCGGGGCACCAGCTCCGGCGCGAGCTCCGCCTGCCGGCCGCCGGGCAGCTCGAGCGGGGGTGGGGCCGCCCGCCAGGCGCCGCGGAGGAGGTCCGCGACGCACTCTCCCGTGATGGTCCCGCTCGACGCCGCGTCGTCGCTCACCCCCGCCCTCCCAGGTCGCACCGCTTCCGTTCTATACATCGTCATGCGGCGTGCCGGAGTAGAGGCGAGATGCGGGTGCGCAGTCCGCGTGGGGCTGCCGGTCAGAAAGAAAACCGGCGTGGCCGCCGGAGAACCGGGGCCACGCCGGAGCGAGCTTCGCTCGAGGGTTCGGGTCTGTGAAGCTTACTTCTTGCCCTTGCCCTTACCACCGCCGCCGGTGCCGCCGCCGCCGAGGCTGTCGCGGTGCGGGGCGCCGAGGAGCCCATTATTGTAGGCGTCCAGCTTGTCGTGCGCGGTCTGCACCTGGGACCACGCGCTGCCCTTCGGGTTGCTGCCGATCGCGTAGCTCTTCAGCCAGTTGTCGGCCGCCACGATGTAGCCTTCCACCTCGGAGGAGTTGTTGCCCACGCCGACGTTCAGCTTGGCGGCGATGAGCTGCTGCGCCACCGAGTAGCTGTTGTCTTTGCTGTCCACCTGCATAATCGCGATCGCCTGGGCCTTCGTGTAGGTCACCCCACCGATCGTGATGCTCTCCACCGGCCAAGCCTCCGGATGGGTCTTCCAGTAGCCCTGGGTGCCGGTGCCGAGGAGCACCGCCGGGCCGTAGCTGAAGTCCGCGGTCAGGTCGACCACGCCGCCGTTGGCGATGGTGCTGGTGGCGGTGTTCGGGGTCGCCACGCCGTCCTTGTCGGCATACGGAGCCCAGCTCGCCGGGACGCCGGAGACCGAGACGGTGTACGTGCCGCCCGGAACCTTCTCGAACAGGTAGAGACCGTTCACGGTGGTCGTCGTCGCGGTATAGTCCGCCGTGCCGTCGCCGTTCTTGTCGACCGTCAGCACCACCGTGGCGCCGTGGGCGCCGAGCTCGCCGGCCTGCGGCTCGAAGTTCCCGTCCTTGTCGCTGTCGAGCCACACGGCGTCGCCGATCGTGCCGTTGGCGGAGTCGACGTAGCCGAAGTTCACGCCGTAGACGTTATCGTCCGCCACCGTCACGTTCAGCTCGAAGTTGTCCGTGGTGATCAGCAACTCCTCGAGCGGAGCGCCCGCGTTGTGGTTGCTCGGTGCCACGCACACCACGTAGTCGCCCGGCTCCACCTGGAACTCGTAGGTGCCGGCCGCGGAGGTCTGCGTGCTGGACACCACCTGTCCCTGCAGGTCCTTCAGCACCACGGTCACTGCGCCGATGCCGCTCTCGCCGCCGTCGATGCTCTTATCCGTGTCGGCGTCGAACCAGACGGTTCCGGAGAGCTTCTGCGTGCGGATCGGCGGCTTCGGCACGCCGTCCTCGTCCACGCCGAGGGCGTAGTGGAAGGTACGCCAGGCGTTCAGGTTGTTCAGGTCGACCCCGCTGGCCGCCACCCGGTAAATCCCGGCAGGCAGGCTGGAGACTTTGTAATCGGCGACCGTAGGATCGAAAGTTGCGGCGGTGTCGAGGCGGAACCGCTCCCATTCGAGGTTGCCGGAGGGATTCGCGTTCCGGTAGCTCACGCCAGCCGGGGTGATGACGGAGTACTCGATCGCCGGACTACGCCGGAACACGACGGAGCTGTTATCGTCGTTCGGAACCGCCCCAGCGGCACCTTCCGCTACCGCCGGAGTGCCGGCCGCCCACGCAGGCACGAACGGCGCTCCCTGAGTGTTGGGATCGTCGGTATCCACCGCTGCGGGGAAGCCGGGGGCGCTGCCGTAATCGAAGTCACCGTCCCAGATCTCCAGCGCACTCGAGTTTGCGGGAACATCCAGGAACACATCCCACTCGCCGCTGTAGGTAGAATTCGCCAGCTTGATAGCGGCATCCGTCGGGTGGGCGTTCCAGTTGGGGTAAATCGCCTCGCGGTCCTCTTGGAGGAATACTGGGCCGCAGAACGAGAAGGAGCTCGGCCGCACGGCTATATTCCCATCCGTCCGAACCTTAAAGTTCGACCAGGTCCAGTCGGCCCGGGTCTGCATCGAGACATCGCCCGGGAAGCTCGGCAGCGTCACCACCAGCTTATAGAAATAGTTGCCGCTGGGCGCCTGTGCCGCGGGGTTGGTCGGGACCGTCGCGGTCCACCAACCGTTGTCGACCATAGTGGAGCCGTTCCACGTAGCCACCACGGCCTGACCGCTTCCGTCTCCCTCTGGGTCGGCGCAGAGCGTGTACTGAAGCGGTACCGGCTGAAAGCCGGAAACCGCCATCGCATCCCAGCGGCCGCTCGACTCGCCATCGAAGATGCCGACCTCAAACGTGTCGGCGCCTGCCGGGATAGAGATCCGGAGCTCAATCGCCTGGTTTAGCGTTGATCGGTTCTTACCGGCCAGGGAGAGGAACTTTCCGTCATCGACCTTCAAGCTGGGAAAGCCGACGTAGTCCAGGTGATGCTCGCCGTGAGACGGCCGAGCGCCGGACAGGGCGGCGGCGGCGATCGCCGCGCCGAAGCAGAGCACCGAGCCAAGCGCCTTGAGACCAACCGGGCCCCGCCGGTTGCTGCCGTTGCCGGCCGTGGTAGCGCGCATAGAACCTCCTCGAACGTTAGCCGCAGTGACCGTAATGCGAATGGGCCTGTCCTTCGGGCGCCGAGGGAAGCGCCGCTTGCCCAATCTTTTTGCCTGGAGACCGGACGGGGCGGAAGCGCTGCTCACCGCGCCGGCTGGTCTCGCCAGCCCTCAACCGCAGGGATGAGGATGAAACTACTCCATCGGTCCACAAGCGGTTGCTTCTTCAGGACTACACTAGACACGCTCTTTGTGGGTTGCAAGGGGGCTACCGACTGTCTATTTAGAGGTGGATTTCACTCGGCCCCTCGATCTCTCCCCTCACTCTGGCTACTCCGACCGGATGACCCCGTCCTATGTCTAATCCGACCCCTTATCTATATGCCGATGAGCTTGCCCCCCAGCCTGAGCAGGGAATCGATCTTCGGGAGATCCTGGGAATCCTGGCTCGCCGGAAGTGGACGCTGATCCAGGTATCGCTGCTGGTGCTCTTCGCGGGGATGCTCGGGCTCACCATGGAGCCACCGGTTTACCAGGCAGCGGCCAAGCTGCTGGTGACCACTCCCGGGCGCAGCATCATCCTGACGCAGGTGGACTCGAACAGCTCGCTCTCGCCGCTGCTCACCTCCCGGCAGGCCCGGAGCATCTCGACCCAGCTCGAGATCCTGGAGAGCTCCAAGTTCCGGGAGGAGGTCCGAAAGCGGGTAGGGGAGTCCGTGCCGGTGAGCCTGAGCTTCTCCTCGGATCGGGAGAGCGAGATCATCCGGATCAGCGCCAGCAGCACGAATCCGGAAGCGGCCGCTCGCTGGGCGAACGCGGCGGCGAATGAATACATCTCGATGACGGAGAGCTCCAACCGGGAGGCGCTGCGCGCCACCCGCGAGTTCGTGAGCGAGATCGTCCAGCGATCTCAGGCAGAGCTGGTGAGCGCGGAGAAGCGGCTGCTCAACTTCCACAAGCGCACCAGAATGCCCAACAACGAGGAGAACCAGGCGCTTCAGTATGCCGACGCGTCCCAGCTCCAGTCCCGCCTGCGGGACAATCAGGCGAGGTTGATCTCGCTGACCTCCCGCATTCAGAGCCTTCGGGCACGGTTAAACCGGGAGCCGATGGTCCTGGTGGAAGTTCAGCAGATTCCGAATCCGGAGCGGCCGGCGCTTCTGGCCCAGTTGGCAGACCTGCAGGGCCGGCGCGTGCAGGCGCTCACCGAGTACCGCCCGGAGAGCGCGCACATCCGCCGGATGGACCAGCAGATCACCGACCTGCAGAGTGCCGTTCAGGCTCTTCCCAAGGTGCTCCGGGAAGAGGTCGAAAAGCTGAACCCGCGGCGGGACACGGTGCTCGCCCAGCTCCGCGAGGTCGAGCTGGAGCGGGACGCGCTGGAGAGTGAGACGCTGCAGCTCCAGGAAGTCTCCGGACAGCGGCTGCAGGATCTGTCGCACTACCCGCGCTGGGAAGTGGAGCTGGCGCAGATCCGGCGCGACCGGGATCTGGCGGAGAAGCTGTTCGTCCAGTACAACACCCGCCTCAAGGACCTCGACGTGCGAGACCGGGGGATGCAGGCCAATACCACTCTGCTGGAAAAGGCTTCGGTTCCGGGGAGCCCTTCCGGCACCAGCCGCGAGTCCAAGCTGCTGATGCTGGCCCTGTTCGCCCTCGTGATCGGCGCCGGGTTTGCGTTCCTGCACGAGTTCCTGGACGACCGTGTCAACGACCGCGAGGTCCTGGAACGGGTGGTTGCGCTGCCGGTGCTGGCGGAAGTGCCGATGGTCTCCGATTCCAAAGACCGCCTGCTCCTCACCCACTCGGAGACTTCGGTGCTGATGGAGAGCTTCCGAGACCTGCGCACCAGCATTCACTACGCGTCGGTGGCGAAGCCGGTGCGGGTGATGGGCGTTACCAGCTCTCAGGTGGGGGAAGGGAAGTCGGTCACCACCGCCAACCTGGCGATCAGCCTGGCCGCCCAGGGGAAGCGCGTGGTGGTGGTAGACGCCGACCTTCGCCGGCCCAGCCAGCACCGGCTCTTCGGTCTGCGGCTGGACGGCGGCCTGGCGGAGGTGCTCGCCGGCGACCTGACGCTCACGGAAGCATTCCGAGAGACGCCGCTGCCAAACCTGCAGGTCATTACCAGCGGCGCCCTGCCGCCGAACCCCCCGGAGCTTCTCGGCAGTGAGCCGATGCGGAAGCTCGTGCAGACGCTGCGCGAGCAGTTCGACATCGTGCTGATCGATACCCCGCCCGTGAACGTGGTGACCGACATGCGCGTGATCGCCGGGGAAATGGACGGGGTGGTGCTGGTGGTAGAGGCCGGACGCACCCGCAAGTCCGATCTCCAGCACGCGCGGATGCTGGTGGACCAGACGCAGATCCGCGTCCTGGGGGTGTCGCTTAATAAGGTGGAGCCGGGTCGCGGCTCGTACTCCTACCGCTATTCACAGAGCCGCTACTACTACATTTCCCCCACTCAGAAGCGTCTTGACGAGGCGAACCAGCCGGCTGCCAGCCAGGGTGGAACGGCGGTCGCAGACGGTGAGGAGGGGGAGATCAAGAGCCTTCAGGCCTCTTCGGCCGGGGCGAAATCGGAGACCGCTAATCTACCGGACTGGGAGTGAGTCAATGAGCCGAACTGCGGAAACGGTGGCTCGAGGCGAGATCCGCCCGATCCACGCGGCGGTCGTAGGGACCGTCAGTATCGCTCCGCTGCTGCTGGGAGTCTCCCCGGTAGAGCGAAGCGTGCCGAATACTATCTTTCACTTGCTGGGACTGGCGCTGCTGCTGACCTGGCTGGTGCCGCTCGTCCGCACCGGAGAGTGGCGCGGGCTGGGGGACCGGCTGCTGCGCTGGCCGATGCTGCTGCTCCTCGCCTACGTCGGCTGGACGGCGCTCGGCTCCCACTTCAGCGCCACCCCCGCGCCGAGCCGGTTGGCCACGCTCGACCTGGCGGTAGGAACCCTGATCTGCGCCGTCATCGCTGCCGAGTTCCGCTCCCGCCGGCAGGTGCGGCTGCTGCTCGGATGTCTCTTCGCCGGGATCATTCTGCTGGCGCTGGCCGCGCTGGGAATGAGCGGGAAACGGCTGGACATGCTCTCCGGAGCCTTCCACGACCGGCAGCTCTTCGCCCTCTTCCTCTGCCTGGTACTGCCGGTGGCGCTGGGTGCGGCCTCCGGCACGGAGGACCGGGTCTGGCGCATCATCGCACAGTGCGCTACCGCCGTGGCGCTGATCTGCCTGGTGGTGAGCCAGAACCGCAGCGCCTGGCTCGGGGTGCTGGTCGGCGGCATCATCTTCGTCGGGCTCTCCGTGGCGTACTCGTGGAGCCTCTCTTCCCTGGCGAAGGTGCGGCGCGAGCTGCTGGTGACTGGGCTCCTCCTGGTGCTCCTGGTGGGAATGTTCCTGGGGGTCACCCGCTCGAACGCCGGCGTAGCGATGCGGGCGGCCACGCTCCAGAAGCTGCAGGGGGACTCGAGCCTCGGCTGGCGCGTGGAGATGTGGCGGGTCGGCCTGCGCCTTACAGGTGACCGGCCGCTCCTCGGTTGGGGACCGGGCAGCTTCCCCTACGCGCAGCAGAGGCTGAACCCGGCTTCGCGCAGTGCTGAGAGCATCCAGCGCACCGGCCCGAGCCTGACCGAAGATCCCCACAACGCCTACGTGCGAATCGCCGCGGAGCAGGGTGTGATCGGGTTACTGCTCTTCCTCGGCGTGATCGCCGCCTTCCTGATCCACGCCGTCCGAGCCCTGCCGCGGATGCAAGCCCGATTCCGCAAGCACATCCTGATCGGCTGCATCGCCTCGGTGGCCGCCGGGGCGGTGACGGTGGTGGGCAATCCCGGCTGGGCCTACCCGGAGATCGCCGCCTACTTCTGGACGGTGATGGGGCTCGGCCTGGCGGCAAGCGGCTGGGGACAAGCGATGGCCCGCGCGAAGCAGCCGGAGGCGCAGGGGTGGCTGCCTTTCTCGCCCCGCGTGCTCACCACCGGCCGCCGGGTGGCGGTGACGATGGCTGCCGGGGTGGTCGGCTGTACCCTGTTGGGGGTAGACCTGGTGCCCGGCGCCATGGCGCAGGTGATCGTCCCGATCGGCGGCGGCCAGATCCCGCTCTACGTGACGCAGGGCTTCGGAGAGCGCGGCGACCGCGGTGTGGAGACGGCGCTGATTACGGCTGCCGTTCCCAGCGCTGCCGCCGCGGCGGTTCCCGCGCTGCTCGGGGCCGCCGGCGCTCCCGCCGGCTTTACAGTCTGCGATCCGTGCGCCTGTGTGGATGAGCTTCCGGCGCTTCCCGCGGACCACACCGACCTGACCGACGTGCGGCTGGTGCCGTCCCGCTCCACTCTGGACCGGGGCGAGTGCCGCTGCTTCTTCCTGCACGTGCGCTCCGGCAAGGACAACAAGTGGTATAGCGTGACGCTGCGCCCCGAGAGCACTTTCCACGTGGCGGAAGGCGAGCAGTGGGTGCAGCAGGCCAATGGTCGCCGCAGCGTCTTCTGCGTGCCGATGGACGTGGCACCGGAAGCGCATGGACAGAAGGCGATCATCGTCGGCACCTTCGCGCGGTCGGGCAGTGCTCCGATGGCGGCCCGCGCGGAAGTCACGATCAAGCTGCGAGACGCCCAGCAGGCGACCCTGCCGGACGACCACCGCGCGATCACCGACATCCGGCTGCGGCCGGAGAAGGGCAAGCTGGATCCGGGCTGCTGCACGGCACTGACGCTGGAGGTCCGCTCCGCGAAGGACGGCGAGTGGTACCGCGTGACCCGGCACCAGCAGAGCCAGTTCCGCGTCCGCGCCCCGCACGAGCTGCTGATGTCGCACACCCGCGGCCCGGGCATCTTCTGCCTGCCCCCGGAAGCCCCGGACCAGTGGGACCACACCGAAGCGGTAGTGGAAGGGACCTTCACCCCGCCGGAAGGCGAGCCGCGGACCGCCGTAGCGCGCCTCCGTATCGAGCTGAGCGGGGAGCGGCTGCCGGCGCTGCCGTCCGGCCACCAGCGGGTGCTCAAGGCCCGGCTGGCGCCGGAGAAGGGACGCGTGCGCGTGGGGTGCTGCGTGCGCTTCTACCTGGAGGTGCAGTCTGCGCTGGACCGCAAGTGGTACAGCGTGAGCCAGCGCCCGGAGAGCCTCTTCTACCCGCGGAACGAGGACGACCGTGTGGTCCAGAGCCCGGAGCAGAAGAGCCGGTACTGCGTGCGCACGCACCGCACCGAGCGGCACAAGAGTCGGCGGGTGGAGTTCGTGGGGGTCTTCGCGCCGGAAGGCCAGCCCTCCGTGACCGCCACCGCTTCGATCCGGATCGTCGGCAGCGGTATCGCCCTCTTCGAGGAGATGCACGGCGGGATGGACCACAGCGCCGGGCATTAAACGACCCAGCCTGGAACAGCGAAGGGGGGGGGGGGGGGGGGGGGGGGGGGGGGGGGCGGTGGCGGG
>JBKBRF010000003.1:138854-178220 GCA_046292385.1 Armatimonadota bacterium
CCCGCCGGCGATGCCGGCGGGCCCCTTCGCTCGTAGTTACTGCCGCCGTTCGCCAGTGTCAGGCTAACGCCAGATCCCGCAGGATCGCGTCATGTACTCGCGGCAGGTGATGGTGCCCGGATGGATAGTATAAGCGCCGGACTGGTACCTCTCGCACGATTCGGGCGACCCGTGCGAGCCGGTGCGGGTGCAGTTCCAGGGCGTGAATCGTCTTCGGGATAAAGGCGTGCCGCACCAGAGCCATCGCGGCCTCATCGCGGGGCAACGGCTCAATCCGGACGGCGTCCAGCCCCGTAACTTCTTCGAGCGCCGGATAGCGCTGTGGCAGGTAAAGACGGGCGAGTGGAGCGGGTTGATCCCAGAACGTACCGAACTCCGCCCCCACTGGAATGACGCATTTCCCCAGCCTGGGATGCAAGCTACGCCACCGTTCGCCCTCTCCCGTTAGGATTGCTGCATCCCGTCGCCGCAGCCGGATCTGCGGATAAGCCGGCCTTGCGAGAACGTCGCCGCCGGAGTCCACCGCGAGCAGGTCGTCGGTGAGAAGCGGGATTCCCATACCCGAAAGCGCGGCAGCCAGAGTGCTCTTGCCCGCGTGGTTGACGCCGAGAAACCCGGCGGCTCGCCCCCCAAAGACCGAGGCAGTGGAGTGCAGAGCAGTGACGCCTCTCAGTTCGAGCCAGAGCGCAAAAACGATGCCGAGCAGGCGGATCTCAAGCAGATCGGGGTCCACTTGATCCCCAGAGATGCAGCGGATCTCGCGATCCTCGATCAAGAAATCAGCGGCGCCAGGGCAACGTAGGAGATACCGGTCTCCAAGTCGGAAAAGTGAGAAGTCTGGTTGCTGGTTCCGCGATTGAGGTAGGGCAGTGTGAATTGGGTCCGGCAAGGGACCTGCGGCTTCCCTCGCCTCCATCTCGTGTCGGATGACTAGCCTAGGGTCATCCGACGCCTGCAGGAGCGAAGCCTTGAGCGCAAGGTTCGTGCGCAGTGGCACCCCGTAGGCGGTCAAGGCTCGCCACTCTATCCCGTCAGATCCACACATCGCCGCGGCTAGCCGCCGATCGGGGTTGTGCCCTGATCGAAATCATCATCCGGCAGTCCGTCGCCGCCGGCCAAAGTGAGTTGTCTGATGTCACCATACTCTCGCAGCTCAGGCGCCACGTAGGTACGAGGTACCGAGCCGAATCCGTGCTCATCGACCGTGGGCTTCGCGTAAGTCTTCATTTGCTTGCTCCCTTTGCCAAGTGTCCAACTCATGAGATCGAAGCGCCCCGTAGGAACCCTCACGATCACGGAGCCAGATCTCCAGTTGAACCGCATATAGAAACTGGACCATTTGATAGACATTCAGCCGTGCGAGATGCTCGATGCTCGCCCGCATCACCCTGGCCTCTATCAGTGCCAGTTCCTGAAGAATACCCTTGTCAAGTAGCGCTCGGTACTGACCTATTCCTTCGGAGACGGCGATCCGCGCGAGGACGCACATGTCAGAATTATACTTCCGGCGGATGCGGATCTCCTCGGGTAGTATCCCCTTCATCGTCTCACGCAGGATCCATTTCGAAGTGCCGGGCTGAACCAGTAGGCCAAACGGCAACCGGAGCGCGAATTCCGCGAGACGCCGATCCATCAGTGGGAACCGCATGTCTAATCTGGCTTCGC
This sequence comes from Armatimonadota bacterium, assembly GCA_046292385.1. GTDB lineage: Bacteria > Armatimonadota > SYMT01 > SYMT01 > SYMT01 > JBKBRF01. The sequence goes on from JBKBRF010000003.1 coordinate 140,520, forward strand.
GCGCCAGTTTTGAATAGCGGGAGAGCGCATCTCGTTGTCCATGCCGGGCGATAAGATTCTGATACTGGTGTTGTCTCGCGGGATGCGAGTATCTCCGGGCATAGCGGATACCCCGACGGCGCAGATCCGGCCGGGTCAGCCGGACCAACTCTGGGTGGAGCCAGCGCGGCACCGGACGGTAGGTGCCGCTGCGGCTCCACCAGCGCCACGATCGCATCCAAGAGTCAGGTATCCAGGGACGTACTAAGCCCCGAAGCCGAACTCCGGCCCAGTTTCTACCGCGACTACTCGTCAGCCACTTTCGCACGCCTGGGTCTTTCAGAGAGGCGCTCCAGTCTGACAACGAAAGTGGCCCGGGTAGGAACAGCGTGTCTCCTCCGTGCCCTGTAAAGGCAGCTTGTCCACCCCGCGACTGGAGTTGGAGTAGCGCTTCGCGAACGAGGAGATCGTTTGCTACGGGGGCCCTGTCAGCTTCGGTCGATGCTCGACCCGGGCCGGCGATCACCGGAAAACGATCTGTCGCCAGTGGGACGTACTCCATCCCCACGCTGGCCGCGAGGGATGTGGCGAGCACCCGTTCGTCGACGCCCGAGCGTTCGCCAAGTGTCTTGTTTAGTGCAATGGGCCTGACTCGCACCCGCCTAGCGAGATACAGTCGCTGCGCGAGCGCTGCTATCGAGGTCGAATCGAGCCCGCCACTGGTGAATACACCCGCCACGCCATCCAGATCGCTTAGACGTTGCTCAACCGAGTCACGCAGTACAGTAGCAAACTCTTCGACGAGTTCCGATTGATTCCTCTCCGGTGCTGGGTGTGTGCTGAGACCCGGGTCCCAATAGCGCCGCGCCGACCGCGTCTGCTGCGCCAGTGATAGCGAGTGGCCCGGCACCACGTTTTGAACGCCGATGTAGAATGTTCGAGCATCGAACTTCGAATTCTGGGTCAGGTAATCACTCAGCGCGCAGGCGTCCAGGTCTCGGGAGGTCTCGGGAAGGCGGAGGAGGGCGTCGGCGGAGGTGGCGAAGGCGAAGCCCTGCTCCCGCGGGGAGTAGCAGAGCAGGCGGATGCCCATGGCGTCTCGCGCTACGAAGAGCCGCCGCTCGCGGGTGTCCCACACGGCGAAGGCGAAGTCGCCGTAGAGCCGCTCCGGGCAGCGCTCGCCCCAGCGGGCGTAGGCGGCGAGGATCAGCTCGGAGTCGGCGGCGTCTCGCTCCAGCGGGATCTCGCCGTTCCGGAGCTCCGCATACAGTTCCGCGCGCTCGTCCAGGCGAGAGTCGGCCACCACCACCAGCCGTCCGTCCGGGCTCTGCGCCATGCCGCTGCCGCGGGTGGGGCCGGGAATCCGGCGCGCCGCCAGGGCGGCGGTGCCGCAGGGGCTGAAGTAGCGCTGCGGGGGATCGCCGGCGCCGTCTGGGCCGAGCAGGCAGTCGAGACGCTCGCGGTCGACCGGCCGCCGCCAGTCTACGATGCCGAAGATGTCGTTCACGGCGCCGGCTCCGCCCGGGGCGCCGGTACGGCGGGGAACGCCCGGTAGCGCCCGGGCACGCCCCCGGCCTCTCCCACGGCGATGCCGTGGAGCTCCACCCACGCGTGGGCGAGGAGGGCGCCTTCCTCTTTACAGACGCCGACCCGCAGCGCTGCCGGAATCCCGCGCCGCCGGAGCAGCCAGAAGAGTGCGAGCGCGCGGGGCAGGCAGGTCACCTCTCCGGGGAGCGCCTCCGCACCGCGGTGGACCCGCGCGTGACAGCGGCGCACGCTGACCCACTGGCTGCGGACCAGCGCCTGCGGCACGGCGGTGGCGGCGTCCGGAGCCGGGCGAAGCGCGATCGCGACCGCCCGCTCCGCGCGCAGGCGCACCACCGCGCATGCGGCGAGCAGCACCATGCCGGTCTCCAGGGTGGCGCAGAGCCGGCGGACCCGGTATCGGAGCGACTCAGGCATCGAGAGCATGGACCAGCCCTCGCGAGAGCAGAAGGCGCACGAACGTCTCGAAATCGGCGCGGAGCACCTCGTCGGAGACGTCGTAGGTGCCCTGGAGACCGCGGAAGGCGCCCTCGAGGCAGCCGTCTTGCGAGAGGAGCGACCAGATCCGGCCGCCGACCTCGTTCAGGCCGAAGTAGGTGCCGGCCCGGAGGTCCAGCAGGACGCGCTCGTCCCCCAGGTCGACCTCCATCACCTGCGCTTCTACCTGCACTCGCCGCGGCATCGGATCCCTCATCACTGATTCCCTCACCTGTCCTATAGGCACCGCACCCCGCCGGTGCAAGCAGGCGGACCTCCCAAAAGCGGTCTTCAACGCCCCGCCCGCGCGACGCGGGCAGGAGCTATTGTCGGCCGCGGACTTTATCCGCTGGACGGCATCCCCCTGTAAGTTGCCCCCTGCGGTTGTAGCTCGGCTGCGCGGCAAGTGAGGAGGTGGGCAGGCGCCGGCGGCGACGCGGCGGCTCCCGTGGGGAGTGTGGCAGGGTGCCCTAAGGGCGGGCTCGCTTCTGCCGATAATGCTTGCGCGGTGATCCGCTCCCCCTGCCGGCAGGCTCTTCCCGGCGGCACCCCGTTTCCTGAAGCATTTGCGGAGGCATTGACTATGGCGGCCAGCAGTGTGGTCGGACTCGATATCGGCAGCAGCCAGATTAAGGCGGTACACCTCAGCCGCAGCCGGAGCAACTGGTCGCTGGCCGGCGCCGGCATCGTGCCCACCCCGCCGGAGAGCGTGCAGGACGGCGTGATCCTGGACGCGCCCTCGGTGACGGAGGCGGTGCGCGACCTGCTGCGCCAGTTCCACCTGCCCGCGTCCGACACGGTGGCGGCCGTCTCCGGCTCTCACGTGCTGGTGCGCTCCATCCGGGTGCCGGACATGAACCTGAACACCCTGAAGAAGTCGATCCGCTTCGAGGCGGCGAAGCACGTGGACCAGGGCACCAGCGGCGTCTCGATCGACCAGAGCGCGGTGGAGTTCGAGGTGCTGGGAAAGACCGGCAGCCCGGCGCAGCTCGAGCTGCTCCTGGTAGTGGCGCCGAACACGATGGTGAACGGCCGGGTCGCCGTGATGGAAGGCGCCGGGATGGAGCCGGTGGCGGTCGACGTGGAGGCGTTCGCGCTGCTCCGGTCGATGGAAGCGGCCGGACTGATGCCGCCGAGCGGCCAGGCGGCGGTCCTGATGAACATGGGCGCCACCTACACCGACCTGAACATCATCGTCGGCGACCAGGTGGCGGTGACCCGCAGCATCCCGATCGGCGGCAACGCGCTCACCTCCAGCCTCGCCTCCATGCTCAACGTGCCGGTGGAAGAGGCGGAGCAGCAGAAGCGGCACATCGACATCGCTCCCGGCCGCGCGAGTACCGACGCCATGGGCTTCGGCGTCTCCGCGGCGCCCGATCCGGCTCGGCAGGTGACGCTCCCGTTCGTGGACGAGCTGATCCGCGAGCTGAAGCGCTCCGTGATCTTCTTCCAGTCCCAGGCGGCCGAGGCGGGAATGAACGTCTCCGTGGACCAGCTGATCCTGGCCGGCGGCGGCACCCAGCTGCAGGGTCTTACCGACTATCTCAAGGAGCGGCTCTCGATGAACGTGGTGCTGCTCGACCCGCTCGCGCACGGCGCCGCTGCCGCGCCGGAGGCTGCCTCCTGGCAGGGGCGCGGCGCCGAGCTGGCGGTGGCGATGGGTCTCGCCCTGAAGGAGTACGTGTGATGGCGAATATCAACCTGATCTCCGCCCGGCGCGCCGAGCGAGTGCGGGTAGCCAAGGTGGCCAAGGGTCTGCTGATCGGCCTGATTGTCGTCAGCTCGCTCGGCCTCGGCTCGGCCGCGTTCATGACCGGCCAGATCTTCATCGCCGGCGGCCGCGTGACCGCCGCGGAGAAGGAGCTGGAGAAGCTCCGCCCGATCCTGGACGAGATCGAGGCGGCGGAGAAGGAGCGGCTCGCGCTGCAGCCGAAGCTCACCACCCTCACCGAGGCCCAGCAGGCGACCAACCGCTGGTACGGCATCCTGGAGGGGCTGAAGCGGGCGGTGCCGGAGGAGACGTGGCTGACGAACCTGGCGGTGGAGAAGTCCGGTGACGGACCGCAGACGCTGCGGATCAACGGCATGACCGCGAGCCAGACCCGCGTGGGCGAGACGATGTACCGTCTCACGCAGCAGCCGGAGCATTACGCCAAGGTGGACCTGCGCTACTCCGAGACGAGCCGCGCTCAGATTGCGGATGCGGTAGAGTTCGAGCTCGCCGCCCAGTTGTTCCAGCCGGAGAAGTCGAAGACGGGGGCCAAGGATGAAGCTAAAACCAAGTAAGCAGTTGCTGATCCTGCTGGGCGCCGCCGTCGGCGCGGCGGTCCTTCTCTTCGGAGGCGTCTTCTGGTTCCAGAGCACCGCGCTGGACGAGACCATGCAGAAGCTGGAGGCGCGGCAGAAGGAGCTGGAGGACGGCAAGAAGATCGCCGAGCGCGAAGAGCTGGCGAAGGCGATGCTGGAGGAAGACCTCACCCAGCTTCGCTTCCTGGAGAGCGGCGTCTCGGAGGCGGTCTACGTGCCGACCTTCCTGAAGCAGTTGGAAGAGCTCGCCGGAGAGACGAAGAATCGGGTGCTGGGTATCCGGCCGGAGGTGGTGCGGCAGGCGCCGACCAAGCTCCAGCAGCGCCGCGATCCGGAAGCGGATGAAAAGGCGCAGAAGGACGGAAAGAAGCCGGCGGCCGAGAAGCCGGAGCCGTACACGCGGCTCAGCATCGAGGTGAACCTGGAGGGGACGTTCCAGTCCGCCCAGACCTTCATCTCCCGCCTCACCCGCTTTCCCAAGATCGTGGCGGTGGAGGAAGTGCAGCTCCAGCCGCAGCAGGCACAGCTCAACACCGCCGCCGGAGCCCTCTCCGCGCGGGTCAAGCTGATCGCGTTTGTGATGAAAGAAACCCAGCCCGCGCGCGCTTCGGTGACCGCTTCCAGCGTCAGCGCGCTGCAGCAGGCCGAGCTCGGAGGGAGCCGCTGATGAAGTTCCAGAAACTGGACAGCAAGCAGGTGCCGCAGGTAGTCGTGCTCGGCGTGCTCTGCGTGGGGGTGGTCGGCTACGGCGCCTATTCGGTCTTGGGCTCCGTCCCCGAGGAGCCGAAGAGGAAGGCGGAGGCGAAGAGCTCCGGCGCGAGCCAGGCCCAACTCGCCCAGGCGCCGGCGGGAGAGACCGGGGCGACGTCCGAGGCGGTAAGTATGGCGGAGGCGCCGCAAGCCGTACCCGGACTGCAACTCCCGGGTCAGTACAACCCGGATCCGTTTAAGCCGGCCCGCCAGCTTACGCCGCCGAAGAAGGTTTCCAAGGCGCCGACCGTCTCCGTACGGCCCTCCCGCCCCGAGCGGAGCTCCGCGCCGCAGCGCGACTTCCGCCTCACGCCGCTGCCGTTTCCCGGCGCCGGAGCCACTTTCCAGCCGCCGGCTGCCCCGGCCAGACCGGTGCCGGTAGTCCCGCCCGCGCCCGTGCGGCCCCAGGTCGCGATGCTCGGCGTCATCGACGTGGACGAGGGCGACGACATGGCCTTGCTGGAGCTCCAGGGTCAGCAGCAGATGGTACAGGTGGGGCAGCTGGTCGCCGATTACCGGATCAAAGAGATCCACCTGGACCGGGTGGTGCTCGTCCACGGTAAGGACCGGTTCGTGGTCTACCTGGCAGCGCCGTCTTCGGAGAAGTCCGCCCCCGCGCGGAGCTCCGAGATCGCCTGACCCGCGCGGTCCCCAGGCTCGCGCTGACCCTGGGGACTGCCGCACCGTCTCCGCCTCGCCGGCGGGGGCGGCACTCTTCGGACGCGCCCTCACGTCTTCCGAGGGGGAAGTAGTTAAGCAACCATGGCGAAGCTAGGCGAAATCCTCGTCAACCGGGGATACATCACCGCGGAGCAGCTCCAGACCGCGCTGGACGCGCAGAGCGGACTTCCCACCCTGCAGGCCCTGGGCCACACGCTGGTGGGGATGGGTTACCTGACCGAGAAGGACCGCCTCCGCTGCCTCGCCGAGCAGTGGGGCGTCGAGTTCGTGGAGCTCGACACCTACCCGATCGACCTGGAGCTTGTCACCTCGGTCAGCCAGGAGATCTGCCGCCGCTACAAGGCGATCCCGATCGCGCGACCCAACGGCAAAGTGGTCGTGGCGATGAAGGAGCCGAACGACATCTACGCCATCGACGCCCTCCGGCTGATCCTGGGGGCCGACGTAGAGCCGGCGCTGGCAGAGGAGGAAGATATCCTCCACGCGGTCTCCCGCCACTTCCAGAACGACGTCAGCGCTCAGGATGCGGTCAAGAGCGCGCTCAAGGACATCGACGTCCTCGGCATCGAAGCGAGCAGCGCTGAGACTGCGTCGGTGGAAGAGCCGAACGTGGAGCAGCTCCGCGAGCTGGTCGACGAAGCCCCGGTGGTCCGCCTCGCCAACCTGATCCTGGGACAGGCGGTGCGGGACGGCGCGAGCGACATCCACGTGGAGCCGACCAAAGACGGCATGCGGGTGCGGAACCGGATCGACGGCATCCTGACCGAGTCGATGGTGCTGCCGCGCAAGGTGCAGGCGCCGCTCGTCTCCCGCCTCAAGATCATGGCGTCGATGGATATCGCGGAGAAGCGCGCTCCCCAGGACGGCCGCATCAGCCTGATGATCGAGGGCAAGCAGTGGGACTTCCGCGTCTCCACCCTGCCGTCGCAGTTCGGCGAGAAGGTGGTGCTCCGGGTGCTCGACAAGAGCGCCATCGGCATCGGACTCCACCGTCTCGGCATCATGCCGAAGACGCTGGAGCAGTTCGAGGGCCTGATCCAGCGGACCTACGGCATCATCCTGGTCACCGGGCCGACCGGCTCCGGAAAGTCGACCACCCTCTACTCCGTGCTCTCCAAGCTGAACAGCACGGAGAAGAACATCCTTACCATCGAGGACCCGGTGGAGTATGAGCTCGCCGGCCTCACCCAGGTCGGCGTCAACCCGAGGGCGGGCCTTACCTTCGCCTCCGGGCTCCGCTGTATGCTCCGGCAGGACCCCAACATCATCATGGTGGGGGAGATCCGGGATGAGGAGACCGGTACCATCGCCGTCGAAGCGGCGCTGACCGGGCACCTGGTGCTCTCCACGCTGCACACCAACGACGCGCCCGGCGCCATCGCGCGCCTCCTCGACATGGGAATCGAGCCGTTCCTCATCTCGTCCGCGGTCGTCGGCGTGCTCGCCCAGCGCCTCGTCCGCGTCATCTGCCCGCGGTGCAAGGTCGCCTACCAGCCGCCCATGGACGCCGTCCGGCGCCTCGGCATCAGCACCGAGAACAGCCAGGGTGTGAAGTTCTATCGCGGGCGCGGCTGCGATTATTGCAAGCAGACCGGCTACAAGGGCCGGATGGGCATTTACGAGCTGATGGTGCTGAGCGACGAGATCCGGGAGCTGGCACTGGAGCGCGCGAGCAGCCACCAGATCCGGCAGGCCGCCATCTCCAACGGCATGATCACGCTTAAAGCCGACGCGACCGAGAAGGTGCTCCTCGGCATGACCACCCTGGAGGAGACGCTCCGTGTCATTTACAGTGGCTAACTGGCAGGACCTGCCGCCCGCAGCGCCCCCCGCCCCCACGCTGACCACCGGCGCGCTGCCGGTGGCCGAGCTGCATATCGACGACCTGCTGATCGAGGCGATGCAGCGCGGCGCTTCGGACCTCCACCTCTCCGAGAAGCTGCCGCCGACCGTCCGCCTCGACGGCAAGCTGGTCCGCCTCGGCTACGAGCCGCTGACCGCGCAGGATATTCAGCGCCTGGTCTACGACGTGCTCAACAACCAGCAGATCCAGTGGTTCGAAAAGGTCCGGGAGCTCGACTTCTCCTACGAGATCGTGGGCGTGGGCCGGTACCGGTTCAACGTCTACCGCCAGCGCGGCTCCATCGGTGCGGCGATGCGCGCCATTCCGACCAAGATCCCCACGCTGGAAGAGCTGCGCCTGCCGAACATGCTGCGCGAGCTCACCCGCCGCCCCAGCGGCCTGGTGCTGGTGACCGGCGCCACCGGTATGGGGAAGTCGACCACCCTCGCCTCCATGATCGACGTCCTGAACCAGGAGCGCGACTGCCACGTGATGACGATCGAGGATCCGATCGAGTACATTCACGGGCACCGGCGGGCGATGGTGAACCAGCGGGAGCTGGGGCAGGACACGAACAGCTTTGAGAACGCGCTGCGCGCCGTGCTCCGCGAAGACCCCGACGTGATCCTGGTGGGGGAGATGCGAGACCTGGAGACGATCAGCGCGGCCGTGACGCTGGCGGAAACCGGCCACCTGGTCTTCGCCACGCTCCACACCCGCAACGCGCCCCAGACGATCGACCGCCTGGTCGACGTCTTCCCGCCGCACCAGCAGGACCAGATCAAGGTGCAGCTCGCCAACTCTCTGGAGGCGGTGGTGGCCCAGCAGCTCCTGCCGCGCGTCGGCGGCGGACGCATCCCGGCGGTCGAGATCATGCTCGCCAACAGCGCGGTCCGCAACCTGATTCGCGAGGGCCGGACGGAGCAGCTCGCCTCCTGCATCGAGACCGGCGCGCAGCACGGGATGCAGACCATGGACCGCGCCCTGGTGCACCTGCTGCGGATGGGCGCCATCACCATGGACACCGCCCGTGCGGCCACGCTCGACCCGGACAACCTCCTCCGCCTGCTGAAGAACTTCGGCCTCTAAGGCGCGCATCCGGTAAGCGGCGGATCTGTCGGTCTCCGTCCGCGCCGGATCCTGAACGCTGCCGCCTTCGCGAGGGGGATGACTCCCCGGAGATACCGGATTGGCGAGCCGCCGCAGTAAACCCTGGCGGAGGGGTTCGGGCCGACGAGCTTGTGATGTCCCTCAATGCGTGAGTTGATGTTGAGGGAATGTAGCTTCTCCGAAAACTCACGAGCCGCCCTGGAAACAAATACCGGTTTAGGCTATCTTTAGCCGTGGGTAGTATCTAACTCGGACCCTTGTACGTCTCTTCAGCAAGAGGGTGCAACGCGGCCGGAATCCTGGAGCGTCCTACGGTGATAGGAAGGCGCAAGGACCGGCTTCGGAAGCATCCCATACCGAGATTTGGCCCTGGTTGACCCCTCCCACCACACCGGATCTCTCTCACTCACGCTCGTAGTCAAGACCGCTGCTGCTTCGGCAGCGTAGTGACCCCTTTCTCTACAGTGGCACAGGGAAGTTTGTGCGTACCCGCCCTGGAGGATGCAGCCCGGTGGTGACGATCTACAGCAGGTTTCCGGGGCCATGGTGGCGCCTCGGTCGGCGTGACGTGGTGTTCCGCGTCAAAGGTGACAATCTGGAGAAGGCCGAGCTGGGGAACAGGATCCTGGCCGAGGCCGACCTGCGCGGTGTGAACCTGCGCGGCGCGAACCTGAACACGTCTGACCTCTCCCAGGCGGACCTTTCCCGGGCCGACCTCCGCGGGGCGCGGCTCGGCCGGACCTTCTTTACCGACGCGCTCCTTTGCGAGGCGGACCTGCGCGGGGCGTCCATGCCGCAAGCGGTCCTGGAGCGGGCGGATCTCCGCGGCGCGGATCTCCGCGGCGCCGACCTCTCCGGGGCGGTGCTGCGCGACGCGAACCTGCGCGGTGCCCGGTACGATACTTCCACCCGCTGGCCCGCCAACTGCAGTCCGATCGACTGCGGCGCCATCCTGGAGTCCGGCCCGCCCTCCGGCCGAAAGTCACCCGCCGCCGCCCCGGGTGAAGAGGATCACCGCCACCCCCAGCGGTCGCCGATCCTGATGTAAGCGCGGCCGGCCCCTGCACCCTTTGTGAGGCGATGCTGCAACGCGGCAGCATCGCCTCACCACAGGAGAGGCCATGCCCCCGGATGGCGATCACGAGCGCGGACGCGCCCCCGATGCCCGTCAGGGAGTCGGGGAGGTGATTGCAAGGCTCCTCGCAGAGCGAACGCAGATCGCTTTCGACGTGGTGGCAGACACCGCCGGGGTGTCCAAGCGCTATCTCTTGTCGAAGGAGGAGCTGCGCGAGCGGATCCAGTTTCTCTCCGACTGCGAGAACGGCCTCGGCGCGCTCCGTGTCCGGGCCATCATTCCCCACCGCAAGAGCTGGGAACACATCCTGGCGCTCACCCCGGATGCGTCGATGCTGCTCGCCGCCACCGAGGACGGCGCGCTCACGGCGTGGGATCTCCACCCGGACGGTCCACAGCAGCGATGGAGCTTCCAGTCCGAGGACCCGATTTCCCGCTTGCGGGTTTCAGCCGACGGCGCCTCGCTTCTCACCTGCGCATTCCGGTGCATGCAGACGCGAAAGGCGGAGAACGGGGCGCAACTGTTCACCTTGCGAGGTCCTGGGGTGGGTCTTCAGGCCCTCCCGGGCTTCGACGCCACACCTTCACTCACGCGGGCGGTCACCTATGGCAAGAATGGCTTCACACTTGCTTGCTGGGATCTGGCAGCCGGCAGAGTGGTTCACGAGGCGCTGGAGGGGCACACCCGCCTCATCAGCAGCATGTCCATAACTCCTGATGGAGAGACGTTCATCTCGGGCTGCAGCTCGAGTGAGCCCCATATAAGCCCCGGGGGATTCGTCGATCTAGGTCCTGTCGACCCAGCGCTTCGGGTGTGGGATTTCGCCACCGGCAACTGCCGCCGTGTGCTGCACGGACACAAATTGGGCGTAAGCGAGATCTGCGTCTCGCCTGACGGAGCTCTCGCCGCCTCCGCCGGCGAAGACGGAACTGCACGCGTTTGGGACCTCGAAAGTGGCGAGTGTCTCCGATGCTTCGACGTCTACTCACAGCCGGTGCTGCAAGTGCGCTTTACTCCGGACGGCAAGCGGCTCATAACCACTGACGGAGAAGCCGTGCGAGTGTGGGACCTAGAACGTCCCCGAGACGTACTGACGCTCCGGCATCCGGATAACCAATACGGGGGCGCGCTGATCGGGATCATGTCCGGCGGACTTCGGGCGGCAACTGAGTCCGGCCAGACCCTTTGCGTCTGGAATCTGGAGAACGGGCGCTGTGTAGCCAGATGGAAGAACCCCATCCAATATAGGTTCTGCGCGGTCACTGCCGGCCGGTGTATCGCGCTGGCTTCGATCAACGGCAGCGACATCCTGGTCCTCTCGCTCCAGGAGTAGATTCCACCGCCGACGCGGCGAGATGTCGCGCGCCGCCTGCGGTGTGAGCTCCGCCGCGCGCTGACTACCGATGCCAGCCACGTCGGCTATCTCTCCGGCTTCACCGGCAGCACCGCCGCGCTGCTGGGTCCCGGGTTCATCGCCGACTCCCGCTGCACCGCCCAGGCGGCGCGGGAGTGTCCCCGCTTCGAGCTGGCGCAGACCAACTCCGGCGGGGCCTCCGGAGCAGCCTTCCGGTTTCGCCACTGGTAGGCGACGGCGCCATTCCGGCAGTCCCGTCGAGCGGTAGCCTTACCCCCGCCATGGCCACGGCTACGGGTTACCGCGCGGATGTGGGGGCCGGGGTGCCCGCCCGCAGACCCCGCCCTATGAACGACCGTCCCATGAAAGAAGGGGAGCGGGAGAACCGGCGGCTGCCGTCTCCCGCTCCCCGTTGCTTCACGCCTCGCGTGGACGCTTACTTGTGGATGGCGCGCTGCCAGGCGTCGAGGCTCGCCTCGAGGAAGCCTTCCGGCAGCGTGGGATGCGCGTGGACCGTGTGGAAGATCTCGTCGACCGTCGCCTCCAGCGTCATTGCGAGGGTCGGCTCCGCGATCAGGTCGGTCACGTGGGCGCCGACCATGTGGACGCCCAAGATCTCGCCGTACTTCGGCTCCGCGACCACCTTGATGAAACCTTCCCGGTAGCCGGCGGCGATGGCGCGGCCGAGGATGCGGAACGGGAACCGCCCCACCTTCACCTCGCCGTGGCGTTCCCGGGCCTCCGCTTCGGTCAGGCCGACCCACGCCACCTCCGGCGAGGTGTAGACGCAGCTCGGGATGTACCGGCTCTCAAAGCGCGCCTTGTGGCCGGCGATCACCTCCGCGGCGACCTCGCCCTGCCGGCTCGCCACGTGGGCGAGCTGCGGGAACGGGGTGATGTCGCCGATGGCGAACACCCCGCCGCGGGCGCGGGTGCGCTGCTGCTCGTCCACCGGCACGAACCGGCGCTGCAGCTCGATCCCGAGCTTCTCCAGGCCGATCCCCTCCGTGTTCGGCCAGCGGCCCGTGGCGACCAGCACCACTTCCGCCTCTACCGTCTTCTCCTCCGCGCCTTCCTTAGCGTAGCGGACGGAGAGGCCCTTCTTCGTCTTCTCGATCCCCTTCACGCGGACGCCGAGGAGCAGGTCGATCCCCTTCTTCTGGAACGACTTGCCGAGCTCCTGGGAGACCTCCGCGTCCGCCACCGGGATCACGCGGTCCGCCATCTCGAGCACCGTCACCTTGGCGCCGAGCTCGTGGAAGATGTCGCCCCACTCCAGGCCGACGGCCCCCGCCCCGATCACCGCCAGGCTCTTGGGGATGGTGGGGAGCGCCAGGAGCTGGTCGCTGTTCACCACGCCTTCCAGGTCGCTGCCCGGGATCGGCGGCGCGCTCGGGATCGAGCCGGTCGCCACGATCAGGTTCGCGGCGGTCACCTTCTGCGTGCCCTGGTCGCCGGTCACCTCCACCTCGCTGGGGCTGAGGAAGCGGCCCTTTCCGTTGATGACGGTGACCTTGTTCTTCTGCATCAGGCCGCCGACACCCTGGCGGAACCCCGCGACTACCTTGTCGCGGCGCTTCACCATCGCGTCATAGTCCGGCTTCACGCCCTCTACCGTGAACCCGTACTCCTTGCCGTTCCGCGCGGTGGCGAGCGCCTCCACGCTGGAGAGCATCGCCTTGGTCGGGATGCAGCCGACGTTGAGGCAGGTGCCGCCGAGGTGGTTCTTCTCCACGATGGCGACCTTGAGCCCGAGCTGCGCCGCGCGGATCGCCGCCACGTACCCGCCGGGGCCGGAGCCGACGATCGCCACGTCGTAGTCCGCGCCGTGCGCCGGCTTCCCTTGCGGCTGCGGCCGTTCCGTGGGACGCGCCGCTTCGGCGGGCACGGAGGTGGGCGAAGAGGGCCGCTCGAGGACGGTGGCGCTGGATTTGGTGGACATTCAGCCTTGCTCCCGGTACGAGATTTACCTGGTCGAAAAGGAGGCCCTTCGGGCCGTCTAACAATAGCTTATCCCAGCGCGGTCCGGCAGTAGCGGGGAGACACGCCGCGGCGAGGGGACCTGCTGGCGAGGGGATCGGATCGCCGAGATGCGGCGGCGGACCCGGCGCACGCCGCCCAGACCCCCGGATTTCGCTGGTTGGGAACAGCCGCCGCGCGGGTAGAATGACTCTGCGAATTTCCCGGGCATTCCCGCGACTCCCCACCGAACCTATGGATCCCTCCCGCACGCGTGGTCCGGTGCTGTTGATCGACGATGATCCGGCTTACCGCTATACCGTCTCCCGGTGGCTCCAGCAGGGTGGCTATGAGGTGGTTACCGCCGCGAGCGGGACGGAAGCGCTCGAGCATCTGCGCAAGGCCGAGGTGCTCCCGCGGCTGATCCTGCTCGACATCCTGATGCCGGAGATGGACGGCAACGCCTTCCGGTGGGAACAGCTTGGCGACCCCCGGCTCCAGGGAATTCCGGTCGTCGTCTTGACGATGCTCGGAGCCTACGATCCCCGCGCGCTCGGAGGCTACTTCCGGGCGTACTGTCCCAAGAGTGTCGACAGAGAGACGCTGCTGCAGCTGGTGGCGCAGCACTGCCACTGACGGCCGGGAAGAACACTCGCCTGTAGGACTGCTCACCATCAGCCGACGATTGCATCGGCGGTGATTCAACCGATGCACCTCGTCAACATCCACGGGAGACGGCTGATGGACGTGCCCTCGCTCGCCGGGGCGAACCTGGCCCTGGCAAACCTGCGCGCGGTCGACCTGACCGGCATGGCGCTGGCGGACGCGCAGCTCGACGGCTCGGATTTGCGGGACGGACAGCTCCTGCGGATTACCGCCTCCGGCGCTTCCCTGGCCGGGGCGCTGCTGATGCGGGCCAACCTGCAGGGGGCGGACCTTTCCGAGGCCGACCTGAGCTTTGCCAGCCTGGAAGGCGCGGACCTGCGGGGCGCGGACCTCCGCGGCGCCGATCTCCGCCGGACGAACCTGATGGGGGCCAACCTGGAGCGCGCGGACCTCCGCGGCACGGACCTCCGCCACGCCCGCATCTCCGGCGCCTCGCTGGTCGGCGCCCTCTGCGACGCGTCCACCCTCTGGCCGGACGGCTGCGACCCCTCTGCCCTGGGGCTGCTGCTGTTGGAGTAAACCACGGCTGCGCCCTGGGCCCGGCGGCGGCCTCTCGCTACGCGCTGCCGCGGAGCCGCTCCAGGTGCTCCACGAGCCCGTGCAGGTCTTCTACCTCGTGGTCCGGCGTGATCCCCGGGATCGGGAGGAGATGCGGATAGCGGCGCATCCAGACGGCGTGGATGCCGGCGGCCTGCGCCCCGGCGATGTCGCGCTCCAGGTTGTCTCCCACCATCACCGCCTCGCCCGGCCGGGCACCCGCCAGCCCCAGCGCGTGCCGGAAGATCCCCGCGTCCGGCTTCCAGCTCCCGACCTCTCCGGAGACGACGAGGTGCGGCACCCACCGCTCCAGCTCCAGGGCCGCGATCTTCTCCCGCTGGAAGTCGCTGGGACCGTTGGTCACCAGCACCAGGGTGTACTCGCGGCCGAGTCGCTCCAGGATCTCGACCGCTTCCTCGTAGAGCCGGTAATGCTTGCGCCGCTCCGCCAGGTAGAGCTCGCCGAGCTCCTTCGCCAGCTCGATCGTCAGCCCGCACTCCTTCAGCGTCTGCGCCCAGGTGACGCTGCGGTAGTGGAGCTGCGACTCGTAGGCGAAGCGACCTGCTTCCAGTTCCGACTCCAGCGCGTGGTAGGCGCGGGTGAAGGAGCGGCGGAACTGCTCCGGCGTCCAGTGCGGGTGCGCCGCCGCGGCCTGCTCGCAGCAGACCCGCATGGCGGTCATGTGCCCGTGGTGGGTCTCCAGGAGCGTGTCGTCGAGGTCGAAGAGGAGAGCGCGAATCGGCATAGGAAGGGTTTAGGGTCTAGGGGTTAGGGTGCAGGCGTTCGGTGGGTTGTGCGTGTTTGAACCGGGGCCGGGTCCACCTTCGGTAAGCGGGGAGCGAGACAAAACGAGGCGCAAGGGCGGTCGTGTCCGAATGGGGCAGCCGGCCCCTCGCCAGCCCTAGACCCTAGACCCTGCCCCCTAGACCCTCTACGGCAGCTTCCACAGCGGATTGGGGACGTGCTCGCGGTCCATGCGGCGGCGCATCGCCTCCACCTGCTCCGGGTGCTCCGCGGCGACGCTGCGCGTTTCGCCCGGGTCTTCTTTCAGGTTATACAGCTCGATCTCCCCGTGAAACGGCTTGGCGACCGCCTTCCAGTCGCCCATCCGCAGGGCGCGGGCGGAGCCCTGCTCGTAGAACTCCCAGTAGAGCGCCTCGTGGCGGCGCTGCTCCGCGGAGCGTCCCCGCAGGGTGGGCGCGAAGCTGATGCCGTCGGTGGCGGTGGTCAGCGGCGTGCCGGCCAGCTCCGCGAGGGTGGGGAGCACGTCCGCGAAGTAGCCGACGTGGTCCGACGCGCTGCCCGCCCGCACCTGGCCGGGCCAGCGGACGAGCATCGGCACGCGGATCCCGCCTTCGTAGAGCGCCCGCTTGATCCCGCGGAGCGGCCCGTTCGAGTCGGAGGGCTCCGGATCGAAGCCGCCTTCCCGGTGCGGGCCGTTGTCCGAGGTGAAGACGACCATGGTCCGCTCGTCCAGACCCAGCGCCTTGAGCCGCTCGAAGAGACGCCCGATATCGCGGTCCATCCGCGCGATCATCGCCGCGTGCGCCTTCTGGGCCGGGGGCCAGTCTTCGTTCGCGTACTCGCCGAGGTCCGGGACCTCCATCCCGTTCGCGCCCGCTTCGTTGTTCGCGTGCGGGATCGTGTACGCGAGGTAGAGGAAGAACGGCCGCTCCCGGCTGCGGTCGAGGAACCGCAGCGCCTCCTCGGTCATCAGGTCGTGGCTGTAGTCGAGGCGGACGGTCGCCACGCCCTGGCCCACCTTCCCCTCGTTTGGCACGACGTTCCGCAGCGGGACCCGCTCCTCGTTCCGGTGGAGGAAGGTCGGGTAGTAGTTGTGCGCGTGGGTCTGGTCCAGATAGCCGAAGAAGCTGTCGAAGCCCTGCCGCGTGGGGACGCCGCTGCTCCCCTCGTGTCCCAGGCCCCACTTGCCGACCAGCCCGGTCGTGTAGCCGGCCCGGCGGACCACTTCCGCCACCGTCACGTCCTCCGGCCGCAGGTTCGTCTTCGCATTTCCCCGGATGTAGGCGTGCCCGGTGTGGAGGCCGGTCATCAGCACGCAGCGGGAGGGCGCGCAGACGGTGGAGCCGGCGTAGAACTGCGTGAAGCGCATCCCCTCCGCCATCCGGTCCAGGTGCGGGGTGCGGAAGCTCCGCTGGCCGTAGCAGCCCAGGTCTCCATATCCGAGATCGTCGGCTAGAATGAAGATTACATTGGGCCGCGCCGGTCGCTGGCCCGCCCCCACCGCCGAGACGGCGCCGAGCGCCGACAGCAGGCCGAGGAGGGCCAGGAGCAGCGTCCGGAGACGAGGGGTTCGCGGAGGAAAGAGCGGCATCGGAGCGTCCTACGTAAGAGGGGGTGTCCCTGCGGCTCAAGTTCGGCGCCGGGCGCGGGGTTCCTGTCCGGTGGTTCCCTACGTGGAGCACCCGGGAAGTACTCATTCCTTGTCCGAAAGCAGGGAGCGGCACGAAAGGGAGGCCGAGCAAGCTCGTCACTCCGCAAGGGGACGAGAGGCGTATCGCTGCGGCGGTTGCTGTCTGCTGTCCGGGACGTGGGCCTCTCTCGATCAGAGGCTGGAGCGACACGGTACTGCCGGAGTGCCGAGCTCGCTCGGCCCTTCCCGCGGGGTGAAGTTGCCTCCGCCCCGCAGGCAGGGCCCGCCGGAACCGCGCGCCAGCTCGAGCACCTACCTGGCAGCCGAAGGCAAGGGGCGGCACTGAGATACCCTTCATGAGGTCTGTTACGGTCCCTGGGAGACCGGCCGGGCCCTCGATAGGATTTCAAGAGCATGGCGGAACTGCATCAACTGTTCGACTCCCTCCAGGAGTTCCCCACCGGCGACGGAAAGACCGGACGTTATTACTCCCTCCCCGCGCTGGAGGAGGCGGGGCTGGGTCCGATCTCCCGGCTGCCGGTGAGCATCCGGATCGTGCTGGAGTCGCTGCTCCGGAATTACGACGGGCAGCGCATTACCGAAGACGATATCCGCCGGCTGGCGACCTGGGGCGCCACCGCAGAGCGCACCAGCGAGATCCCGTTCATGGTGGCGCGGGTGCTGCTCCAGGACTTCACCGGCGTGCCGCTGCTGGTCGACCTCGCCGCCATGCGCTCCGCCGTGTCCCGCCTCGGCAGCGATCCCGCGGTGATCGAGCCGCTCGTGCCGGTCGACCTGGTGATCGACCACTCCGTGCAGGTCGACTTCTCCGAAGTGTTCAACGCGCTCCAGCTCAACATGGAGATGGAGTTCAAGCGGAACCGGCAGCGCTACGAGTTCCTGAAGTGGGGCATGCAGGCGTTCAACGGCTTCCGCGTGGTGCCTCCGGGCGTCGGCATCGTGCACCAGGTGAACCTGGAGTACCTGGCGCGCGGCGTGCTGGCGAAGGAGGGCGTCTACTATCCGGACTCCCTGGTGGGGACCGACTCCCACACCACCATGATCAACGGCCTGGGGATCGTCGGCTGGGGCGTCGGCGGCATCGAGGCGGAGGCGGGGATGCTGGGCCAGCCGGTCTACTTCCTCACCCCGGACGTGGTCGGCGTGACGCTCCGCGGCGAGCTGCCGGCCGGCACCACCGCGACCGACCTGGTCCTCCACATCACGGAGGTGCTCCGTAAGTTCAAGGTGGTCGGCAAGTTCGTGGAGTTCCACGGCGAGGGTGCCGCTTCCCTGAGCGTGACCGACCGCGCCACCATCGCCAACATGGCGCCGGAGTACGGCGCGACGATGGGCTTCTTCCCGATCGACGAGCACTCCTGCCAGTACCTCGCCGCCACCGGCCGGCCGCTGGAGCAGGTGGAGACCTTCCGCAGCTACTACCAGGCGCAGGGACTGTTCGGGATTCCGAAGGCGGGAGAGATCGACTACTCCGCCGTGCTGGAGATCGATCTCTCGCGGATCACCCCCAGCGTCTCCGGCCCGCGCCGGCCGCAGGACCGGATCGACCTGAACGACCTCCGAGACAAGTTCTGCGAGCTGCTCGGCAAGCCGGTCCCGGAGGGGGGCTATGGCAAGCCGGCCGAGCAGCGGGGTCAGCGGTTCCTGATCCGCACCGGCACCGACGAGACGACCGGCACGATCAGCGGCGGCGGGGAGCAGGACCCGGAGACGGCTCCAATCGCGGTGGACCAGCATGTCAGCGTCGATAACACCAGCACCGATACCGAGACGGAAATGATGCAGAACCGCCCCACCCCGGACCGGGTGGAGGGCGAGGCTGCCGACTTCCCGGAGACGGTGACGGGGCTGGGCCACGGCGACGTGGTGATCGCCGCCATCACCTCCTGCACCAATACCTCCAACCCGAGCGTGATGCTCGGCGCCGGCCTGCTTGCGAAGAAGGCGGTGGAGCATGGCCTCGCTGTCCGCCCCGCGGTCAAGACCTCCCTGGCGCCCGGCTCCCGGGTGGTGACGGAGTACCTGCAGCGCACGGGCCTCCAGCCTTACCTCGACGACCTCGGATTCCACGTCGTCGGCTACGGCTGCACCACCTGCATCGGCAACTCCGGTCCGCTGGAGCCGCACCTGGAGGAGACGGTCCAGAGCCACGACCTGGTGGTGGCCAGCGTCCTGAGCGGCAACCGCAACTTCGAGGCGCGGGTGCACCAGAGCGTGAAGGCGAACTTCCTGATGAGCCCGCCGCTGGTGGTGGCGTTCGCGCTGGCGGGGCGGGTCGACATCGATCTCAGCACGGAGGCGCTCGGGGTCGGCAAGCACGGCAAGCCGGTCTACCTCCGGGACATCTGGCCCACCAGCGCGGAGATCGGCGAGATGCTGCACGCGGCGCTCGATCCGGACACCTACCGCCGGCTCTACGCCAGCTTCGCGGCGGAGAACCCGCTCTGGGACGAGATCCCCAGCTCCACCGGCCGCCTCTACGAGTGGAATGCGGCGAACACCTACATCCAGGAGCCGCCCTACTTCGACGGCTTCGGGCTCACCCCGGAGGCGCCGGGCGGCATCTCCGGCGCCCGCCCGCTGGCGATCTTCGGCGACTCGGTGACGACCGACCACATCAGCCCCGCCGGCGCCATCAAGGCCAACTCCCCCGCGGGCCGCTACCTGCAGGAGCAGGGCGTGGAGGTGCAGGACTTCAACAGCTACGGCTCCCGCCGCGGCAACGACCGGGTGATGGTCCGCGGCACCTTCGCCAACGTGCGGATCAAGAACCTGATGGTGCCGGGCGTGGAGGGCGGTGTGACGGTCCACCAGCCGAGCGGCGAGCAGATGAGCATCTACGACGCCGCGATGCGCTACCAGGAAGAGCAGGTGCCGCTGGTGATCTTCGCCGGGCAGGAGTACGGCACCGGCAGCTCTCGGGACTGGGCCGCCAAGGGGACCCGCCTGATGGGGGTGCGGGCGGTGATTGCCCGGAGCTTCGAGCGGATCCACCGGAGCAACCTGGTCGGCATGGGCGTGCTCCCGCTGCAGTTCAAGGAGGGCGAGAGCGCCGGCGAGCTGGGCCTGCGGGGCGACGAGACGTTCGACCTGCGCGGCCTGGAGAGCCTGGAGCCGCGGCAGGAAGTAACGCTGGTGATCCACGCGGCGGACGGCGGCACCCGCGAGGTCCCGCTCACGCTGCGGATCGACACCCCGATCGAGGTGGAGTACTACCGTCACGGCGGCATCCTGCCGTACGTGCTGCGACAGCTCGTCCGGCAGGGATAAACCCCCGGCAGGCGGAAACAAAGCGGAGCCCCTCGACCGACGTGGTCGAGGGGCTCCGCGTTTCTACCGAGTTGCCAGGAGCTACATCCCGGCCGGGGTCTGAGGGGCGGCCGGGACAAGACTCAAGCCACCCGCTCCCAATAGAAACTGCCCCACGATGGGAGCGAGCAGCCATACCGCAATGAGCAGCCACTTGTTTGGGTGGACCATCTCTGCGATGGCGAAGTAGAGCAGGTAGAAGCCGCAGATGAGGCCGACAATCCCCTTCCAGATCTCGTTCTGAAACGCCTGCACCAGAATGATCAGCCATGCCGCCGCCCCCGCCAGTACCAGGATACCTCCGAGAATAATCAGGACAATTCCCACCATCGCCTCCTTGCGAATCGGAAAGCAGAGCTCTGGATCTTTCAGGTTGTTCAGGGAACGTGCTCCTGCTTCCTCTACCGCCTGGTCATCCCTCGAGCAGGCCGCTCCGCTTACTTTCACCAACGGCCCCAATATGCGGCGGAGTCTCCGATGAAGGATCCGGGCGCTCGTCTCCAGTGGCTCCGGTGGGCGGTGCCCGCGGGAATGTGCCTGATCGTGTTCGCGCTGGCGTTCACCGCGCCGCACTTCTTCACGGCGCAGAACCTGCGCAACGTCGGCACGCAGGTGCCGGTCAACCTGATCCTCGCCGCGGGGATGACGCTCGTCATCCTCACCGGCGGCATCGATCTCTCGGTCGGCTCGGTCCACGCGCTCTGCGGCATCACCGCCGCGCTGGTGCTCACCCGCCTCGCCCCGGAGCTGGGCGGCGCCACCGTCCCCGCGGCGATCGCGGCGTCGCTGCTGGTCGGGGCGCTTCTCGGCGCCTTCAACGGCTCCGCCATCGGGTGGATCGGCATCCCGCCGTTCATCGCCACGCTCGCCATGATGAGCGTGGCGCGCGGGCTGGCGAAGCACCTCACCAACGGCATCGCGATCGGGATCGTGGGGCCGGACGTGACCGGCTGGGAGGCGATCAACCGCCACTGGCTGGAGCTTCGGCCGCTCGGCCTCGGCTTCGTAAACGGGGTGGTGCCGGTCTCATTCCTGCTCGCCTGCGCGGTGCTCGGGGCGCTGGCGCTGCTGCTGCGGAAGACCCGCCCCGGCCGCCGCATCTACGCGGTCGGCGGCAGCGAGGGCGCCTCCCACCTCTCCGGCGTGCCGGTCGCGCGCACCAAGCTGCTGGTCTACACCCTGATGGGCGCCCTGGCGGGGCTGGCGGGGCTGGTGGAGACGGCGGCGCAGCAGAGCGGCTCGCCCATCGCCGGTATGGGCTACGAGCTGAACGCGATTGCCGCGGTGGTGGTCGGCGGCACCCGCCTCTCCGGCGGACAGGGCGGCATGCTCGGCACCTTCATCGGCGCCGTCTTCATCATCGGGCTGATGAACAACGCGCTCAACCTCCACAACGTCTCCCCGTTCTGGCAGGAGATCGCCAAGGGAGCGATCATCTTCAGCGTGGCGCTGGTCGACCGGGTCGCGCGGCGGGACTGATGCGGGGGAGTGGGTTCTAAAGGCTAAAGGCAGAAGGCTAAAGGCTAAAGATCCGAACCCTGCGTGAGCGGGAGGTCCTGCTCCTGCTCTTACTCTTGCTCCAGCTCGCTGGCGACCGGGTGTTTCCGGCACGTCTTCGAGAGCTCGCTCCAGGCGCGCTGATCGGGATGAAGGCGGGCCTTCCGGAACTGAATGGGAGAGTGGGAGAGCCGCTCGCTGGCTGCCGTTGGCAGGTTCCAGGTTGGCAAGTGTCAGGTTCCGAACCCCCCACCGGGGAGCTCAACCTGCAACCTGCCAACTTGCTAACCTGTAACAGACGTCGCCCACTCTCCAAAAATCGCCCATCGATCCCGAACCGACGGAATTCTGGTTCGGGGATGGAGTTAGCCGGCGCCGGGAAGCACCGACGGCTCCTTCGCGATCGCCGGCTTCTGCACCGGGCCCAGGATTTCCAGCCGGATCGGATCGGTGCCGGTGAGGCCGATGCGGCGCGCCAGGCCCCGGCTCAGGTCCGCCGTCACGCTCCGCTTGCCGAACGGCCCGCGGTCGTTCACGCGGCCCACCGCCGACCTCCCCGTCTTGAGGTGCGTCACCCGCACCCGGGTTCCGAACGGGAGATGGCGGCTCGCGAGCGTCATCGCGTTCTGATTGAACCGCTCGCCGGAAGCGGTGCGCCGCCCGTGGAATCCGGGGCCGTACCACGTGGCCCGGGTGTTGATCACCTTGCCGGTCGGCGCGTACCTCGCCCGCAGCTCGGAGCGGCTCTGCGCCGGCTTCGCGCGGGCGACCCGCTTCATATTCTTCTTCCGAGCGGCGTCCGCCGGCTTCGGAAGCATCCCGCCCCACGCCATCAGAAACAGCGGGGACATCATCGCCGCAAAGCAGCGGTAGACCAGACCCAGTCTTCCGAGTCTTGAGCCTTTTCGCATTTGGAATGCTCCTTTTGCGAGAAAGGGCTTCGGCCCTCGGACCGAAACCTGGAAGCGCTCGGAGATCTCCCCTCCAACCAGCCGCGCGCACGACGGCGCGGGCCGATCAGGATGGAGGAGCTCGAAAACTTCCGCCGGTTGTGTCGCTCGCCGTCGCCGGGTAACGCTGGCGAGGAGCGGGAGGACCACCCGTACCGGGATAGAGCGGGCTCACTGCGAACTGCATCGCCGCGCTCGGGTCGCTCCCCAAAACGAACGTGGACCAAACTCTTCAGTCCGCCGACGATTATAACTTAGCTGTCAACAGGCGTCCTGAAGCCTCCTCGGACGGTCCGCGAGCTGGCACCCGCCCGGCCCTCGCGCTCAGGGCCGGAGACTCCAGGTTGTAGGTTCCAGGTTGTAGGTTCCAGGTTGCAGGTTCCAGGTTGCAGGTTTGGCGGGTTGCAGGCTCTGGCTCACGGCGAGCGGGGTTCGGAACTTGAAACCTGAAACCTGAAACCCCAGCTTTTACTTCTGGGCGCTTCGCAAGCATAAGGAATCGGGGTGCGGCGGAGTAAAACTGCCTGGACAGCGCGACCGGCAGTCCGGCGCGGAGGCCGCCGGATCCGTCTTCTAGCGAGAGAGACATGCAGGCACAGGGCAGCGACATCGAATTCGTGCTGAAGAGCGCGCGAGAGAACAACGTCCGGTTCATCCGCCTCTGGTTCACCGATATCCTGGGCTTTCCGAAAAGCGTGGCCGTGACGCTGGCGCAGCTCGAAGACTCCCTGGAGAACGGCGTCAGCTTCGACGGCTCCTCCATCCAGGGCTTCGCGCGGCGGCAGGAAAGCGACATGCGCGCCCGCCCCGATCCGTCGACCTTCCAGCTCCTCCCGTGGCGCCGGGGCGAGCAGGGGACGGTGGCGGCGATGTTCTGCGACATCGTGAAGCCGGACGGCGCGCCGTACGAGGGCGATCCCCGCTGGGTGCTCCGCCGGACCCTGGAGCGGGCCGCGCGCCACGGCTACACCTTCTACGTGGGCCCGGAACTGGAGTTCTTCTACTTCCGCAGCTCCCGCGGCGCCCCGGAGACGCTGGACGAGGGCGGTTACTTCGACCTCACCCCCCAGGACATCGCCACCGACATCCGCCGCGACACCATCCTGACGCTGGAGGAGATGGGGATCGACGTCGACTTCAGCCACCACGAGGGGGCGCACAGCCAGCACGAGATCGACCTCCGGTACGCCGACGCGCTGACGATGGCGGACAACACGATGACGTTCCGCCTGGTGGTGAAGGAGATCGCGCAGAAGCACGGGGTCTTCGCCAGTTTCATGCCGAAGCCGCTGGGCAACCAGAACGGCAGCAGCATGCACACCAACACCTCGCTGTTCCAGGGCAGCCGGAATCTCTTCTTCGACCCGGAAGATCCGCAGAACCTGTCGCAGCTCGCCCGCCAGTACACCGCCGGCCTGCTGCGCCACGTGCCGGAGATCACGCTGGTGCTGAACCAGTGGGTCAACTCCTACAAGCGGCTGGTGCCGGGCTACGAGGCGCCGACCTACGTCTCCTGGGCCTTCCAGAACCGCTCCGACCTGATCCGGGTGCCGGCCTATCAGCGGGGCCGCGAGGATTCGGTCCGCATCGAGCTGCGCTCGCCCGACGCGGCGTGCAACCCGTACCTCGCCTTCGCCTGCATCCTCTCGGCCGGGATGGAAGGGATCGAGAACGAGTACGAGCTGCCGCCGCCGATGGAGGAGGACGTCGCCGAGATGACCCCGGAGGAGCGCGCCGGGCTGGGCATCGCCAGCCTGCCGGAGGACCTCCACGCCGCCATCGAGCGCGCCGAGGGGAGCGACTTCCTGCGGCGGACGCTCGGCGATCACGTCTTTACCAACCTGATCCTGAACAAGCGGCGCGAGTGGAACCGGTTCCGGGCGTACGTGACGGATTTCGAGCTGCAGGAGTATCTCCCGATCCTTTAGCTTCGCGCGATGAGTGCCTCGAACGCTAACATCCATAGAGGGGAGGGCGCCGGCATCCGGGCGGGCTCGTGCCGCGCTTCGGTCGGTCGCGTTCGTCCCGAGGGTCCCACCCCGCGCCCTTGTGCGGGTGGTTTCACTTACTCGCCGCACAGCAGCGTCCGTCCCGAGGGTCCCACCCCGCGCCCTTGTGCCGGGAGGCAGCCCTCCCGCGACGGGTGCCCTCCGCGGCCTTTTCACGCTCCGGCTGCGCCTCCGCTAGCAGGCCGCTCCGGGAGCTCATCTCGCTTCGCTCTTCCCGCGCCACTGCCGGGATCGCACCCCCAGCCCAGTTCACGGGCTGCCTCCCGGCCCTTCGAGCGAACCCCCCTGCGCCCAGGGGGGTTCACAAGTGGCACCCTGCGGGCGCCCTGGTTTCTGGCTGATTCCGAGCCGGATCCGTCTCCTCAGTCCCGGTTAGCGGTACCCGTCAGCCGCCTGAGCCGAGGAGCCTGGAGGCGCTGCCGAAGGCAGAGCCGGAGGGCTTCCCTTGTGACCACCCCTGGCGAGGGGTGGTTGCTTGAGCCGGACGGGGCGGCCCGTGAATCGCAGTCCCGGAGCAACCGCAGCCTGCGAACGCGGAGCACAGGCTTTCGCCGCGCACGCCCGGAGCAGTCCGCTAGCCCGAAGGGCGTGAAAGGACTGCGGGAGGGCCAGCGTCGCGTGAGGGCCGTTCCGCCCGGTGAGGGCACAGGGTGGACTCTCGGGGAGATGCCGCTCCCTGGGGAGAGATCGCAGTTATCCGCTGTCCGCGCGGCGCACAGAAGCCGAAGAGCCTGACCGCATGCAGCGCATCCTCATCATCACGGATAACGCCAAGAACGCCGCCCCCTGGCAGCAGGAGCTGATCCGGGCCGGCTACCCGGTCACCTGTACCAGCTCCGACCGGCGCCAGCTCCACGAGTCGTTCAACCCACGGCCGGCGGAGGTGTTCATCCTGGACGGGACCTCCGTGCGCACCTCGCCGAAGGAGCTGCGGGAGCTGCTGGAGCTGGAGTGTCCGGAGCACGAGTCGTGCCTGATCTGGCTGGTCACGCAGGAAGTGGCGGCCCGGCTCGACCCGGCCTGCGGGATCGATGACTTCATCATCCTCCCGTCGAGCGCGCACGAGCTCCTCGCGCGGGTGCGCCTGCACCTCTGGAAGAGCCACAAGGTCTCCGGGACCGACCTGATCGTGGCCGGGGGGCTGGTGATCGACCAGGGCAACTACAGCGTCTCGCTCGACGGGCGCTCCCTGAACCTTACCTTTAAGGAATACGAGCTGCTCCGCTTCCTGGTGAGCCACCGCGGTCGGGTCTTCACGCGGGAAGCGCTGCTCAACCAGGTGTGGGGCTACGACTACTACGGCGGCATCCGCACGGTCGACGTCCACATCCGCCGCATCCGCGCCAAGCTCGGGCCGGAGCACGAGGAGCTGGTCGAGACGCTCCGCAACGTCGGCTACCGGTTCAACGGGTAGCGGTGCGCGGTGAACCGCGCGGGTTGGCTCCGCCGGGAGTCAACTCCCGGCGATCGTGGTTGAGGCGCCGGGTTCGTGATCTCCGGGAGTTGACTCCCGGAGCGCCAAACGCGGGCAGTTGACTGCCCGCTCGGATTCGGCCTGTTGCTCGTCCCGCATCCGAACGGGGGCCGGCCCGGGAAGCAACAGTAGTGAAACACGCATTTTCTCGCGACTCGGGCTGGATGCCCGGCGGCGAGAGTCCGACTTCAGGTGTAGCGGGGGACGTGCTGCTGTTGTATTTTTTCGAACTTTCGGCCGCAAAAGGGAACCGATTCGGATCGCGTGGGTCTTAAACCTGGCGATCCGACCACCGATTTGCTCCCCTGAGCGAGCTCCCCGCCGGTTTTCCGTGATTGCGCCGCTGGAGTCTGGATGCTGTTTCTCAAGTCTGCTGGCCTGCCCGTAATCCGCCGTCACTGGCCCAAGCTGGTGCTGTCCGGCACCGCTGTATCCGTGGCGGTGGTGGGCGGGCTGCGGGTGCGGTCGGCGATGGAAGGCGTGGTGCCGGAGCTGTTGAAGTCGAAGCTCGAGGCGGCGCTGGGCCGGCCGGTCACGTTCGGGGAGCTGCACGTCACGCCGCTGGGCGCGTGGGTGGATGACCTGCGCGTGCCGCGGATCGCCGGCGAGAGCCAGGACCCGCTCGCCGCAAAGCGCCTCTCGGTTTCCGCCGACTGGTGGCACATGCTCCGCACCCGCGAGGTGCGGATCAACGGCATCGACCTTCACGACGCGAAGGTGCGGCTGGCGCCGGGTGCCGCGAAGGAGCCGACCGGACCGTGGACCGGCCAGGTGCTGGGACTCTCCCGGGCCGGCGTGGAACGCATCGGTCTCCGCAACGCTTCCTTTCACATGCTGTCTTCCCGGGGGAGTACCCCGCAGTGGGCCGCCGAAGGGATCAGCGGCGACCTCCGCGTGCAGCCGGCCTCGTTCCGCTACGAGGGCCGCCTGAAGAAGCTCGCCGCGGGGCAGGAGACGCTGACCGACCTGAAGTTCCGGGGCAGCGGCGATGCCGCGGGCGTCCGGATCGCCGGCGCGGACGCGCGGTTCCAGGGCGGCCGGGTCTCCGGCAGCGGCACCGTCCGCGCGGCCGACAACGCCTCCGTGCTGGAGCTCCGGGTCGAGCGCCTCCCGCTGACCCAGCTGGCCGACGACCTGCAGATTCCGGCCGACTGGGCCGTGAAGGGCACCGTAACCGGGACCGTGACGGTGGACGCCACCGATCAGGCGGTCCGCCGGGTGCGCGGCACCGTGCAGCTCGACAACGGCTCCGTCGGCCACAACGGCGCGGAGCTGCCGTGGCAGACGGCGGCGGCGCAGGTCGACTGGACCCCCGCGAAGACCGCTCTCTCGCAGATCAAGATCTCCGGCGGCGGGATCAGTCTCACCGGCGGCGGCGAAGTGCTCACCGCCAAGGGGCAGCCGTTTACCGCCGGACAGTTCCGCCTGAACGGCTCGCTCACCGCGCAGGACGGCGCCAGCGTGCGCCGCGTCGCGGACCTCCTGGCGTTCCAGCAGGTGCTGGGCGGTCGCTGGGACGCCGGCAAGGCGGTGGTGGAGTTCCGGACCCACGGAACGGTGGGGGCGCTGGAGCGCGCCGCGCTCGAAGGCAGCCTGGCGATCGACCGCCTCCAGGTGCAGCCGCTCGCGGAGCAGGAGGCGGTGGTCGTGAACCGCGTCACCGCGGACGTGAAGCGGGTGCCGGGCAAGATCGAGCTGACCAACGTGCAGGGCCGCACCGACGGTCTCCACGTCTCCGCCGACGCGACGATCACCGACGACCGCCCGGGCGCTCCCGGCCGCTTCACCGTGAAAGGGAAGGCGGGGATCGCGGACCTGAAGTCGCTCCGCGCCGCGGTGCCGCAGTCGACGATGTGGAAGTGGATCCCGGTCGCCTCTCCGGAGGCGGGCGGCGACCTGGAGTTCACCGCGTCCGGCCTCACCAGCAAGCCGGAGACGGCGCGCAGCGCCGGCAGCTTCAACCTGCGGAAGTTCCGCCTCACGGCGCGCTCTCCGCTGCCGAGCGGCGCCGTCTTCTTCATCCCGGTGCAGACCGCGCGCGGCCGCTACGACTACGCGAACAGCACGGTCCACTTCAACGACCTGGAGCTGGAGACGCAGACCTTCTCCGCGAAGGGCCACGCGCACCTGCAGCTCCAGGGCCAGGATCCGACCGTCGCGGCCGAGATCGCCATCACCACGGATGACTGGCGCGGCCTGCCGGCAATGCCGGCCTCGGCTCTGCCGGAGCTCTCCGGCGGTCACTTCACCGCGACCGTGCGAGTGGCCGGCCCCTACTCCCAGATGTCGAAGGCGCCGGTGAACGGCTCGTTCCAGCTCACCGACGCGAGCTACCTGCCGGGCCGCGAGGGCGCGACCCCGGTGCCGGTGAAGGAGCTCGCCGCCCGGTTCCGCTGGGCCGACCGCGTCCTGGAGCTGCCGAGCCTCACCGTCGAGACCCCGATCCTTTCGGGCGAGTCGCAGGGCCGGATCTATCCGGTCGACGGCAAGTATCGCCTGGCGCTCGATCTGAACGCCCGCTCGGACGACGCGGGCACGGTGGTGGCGCGCTTCACCGACGATCTGAAGGTGGCGGGCGGCGCGGCGACCGCGGCGCTCCACGTTGACACCCCGGTGGAGGAGCTGGCGGGCGCAGTGATCACCGACGGCACGCTGACGCTCACCGGCGCGACGGTGCAGCAGGCGATCGAGCCGCTCGCGCTGAAGCAGCTCGAGGCCCGCAAGCTGGAGCTCGCCTTCGGCCGCCAGGACGGGCAGTGGGCGCTCTCCCGCGCCGAGCTCGACTCGCCGTCGCTGGCGCTCACCGCGGAGGGGCTGATCTCTCCGGCGGCGATCGACGCTGACGTGCAGCTCCGCTCCGCCGCCTGGGCGCCGCAGAAAGGCCTGCCGGTCGCCGGCGGCTCCGTGGCGGTGGCGGGCCGGCTGCGGGGCAATCCGGCCGACGCGAAGACGCTGGAGCTGCAGGGACGTCTCGACCTCGACGGCGCGAAGCTGGCCTACGCGAGCGGCGAGACTGCCGTCCGGGGAGGCGAGCTGCGGGTGACCGCGAGCGGAGTGGGCCTTATCAGCGACCCGATGGCGTGGGTGCGCGCCGGTGAGGTGACGCTGACCGGCGCCGCCGCGAAGGTGGCGGGCCGGCCGGAGCTGCCGGTGGAGCGGGCGGTCCTGGCGTTCGGCCGGGAAGGCGACGCCTTCACCTGGAAGGACGCCCGCCTGACCGCCGCCGGCGCGGAGCTGCTCACCTCCGGCCGCTGGAGCCCGGAAGCGCACGACGTGACGCTCTCCGTCCACACCGGCTCGCTGGCCGCGTTCGGCGTGAAGCTGCCGGAGGGCGTCTCCGCCGGCGACTACCGGATCTCCGCGCGGGTGCAGGGCGCCGGCCGCGAGCTGGTGCGCCAGGCGGAAGGACGCGTGGAGCTGGCCGGAGCGCGCCTGGCGCTGGCGGGACTGCCGGAGCAGCAGCTTCCGAGCCTCGAGTCCGACTTCAAGTGGGAGAACGACCGGCTCTTCCTGCGGAACCTCGCGGGCCGGAGCACGGCGGGCACCCTCACCGGCAGCGGCGAGTGGGGCCGCGCCGGCCATCAGCTCGCGGTGGTGCTGGAAGGCGACGACTTCAAGCGGATCGGCTACGCGCTGCCGGAAGGCTTCGCGCTCCGCGGCTTCCGCATCGAGGCGAAGGTCAGCGGCACCGCGAAGCAGCCGCTGGCCGGCGGCACCGCCTCCGTGCGGTTCACCGGCGCGGAGATGCCGTTCGGTCCGGGCGTGGCGCACCGCGTCGACAGCCTCGCCGCGCAGGTGAAGGTGGAGGACGGCCGGCTCCGGCTGAGCGACATCGTGGCGGAAGGACCGGCCGGCCGCGCGACGGGATCCGGCACCCTCACCCGGGACGGGTTCCGGCTGGCGCTGACGGCGCCGCGGGTGGACCCGGCGCTGGTGCGCTGGATGCTCCCCGGCACCCTGGCGGGCGGCGAGCTGACCGCGACCGCGGACGTCACCGGCGACTTCCGCGCCGAGATGCCGATCCGCGCGATCCACGGGCGCTTCACGCTGAAGCAGGCGACCTACACCGTGCCGGAGACGCTCGACCTGGTCGGCGGGCCGGTAGCGGTGCAGAGCGCCGACGGCCGCTACCGCTGGGAAGACGGTACCGCGACGCTGGAAGAGGTGACGCTGGTGACCGACCTCGGGAAGGCGGTCGGGACCCTGACGAGCGCGGACGGTAAGGGCCAGGTGAAGGCCGAAGTGACGACCGCGGACGCGGGCCGCGTGGCGGGCTACTGGCCGGCGCTGGTGGGGCTGCTGAACGGCGGCACCGCCTCCGGCAAGCTCAACGCGCGCTTTGCGGGAGCGGAGGTGACCGGACGGCTGAAGCTCGACGTGGAGGGCGGCGAGGTGAAGCTGCCGTCCGCGCCGGAAGAGTTCGCCACCCACCCGGTGGAGACGGCGACCGGCGTGCTCCGCTTCGAGCCGGGTAAGCTGACCTTCGAGAACGTGAAGGTCCGCGGGCCGAAGGGGAACCTGGACGGCAGCGGCGTCTGGACCGTGGACGGACCGGTCCAGGGCACCGGGAAGGCGTGGTTCTCCAAGGCCTACACTTCCAAGCTGATGAAGCCGACCGGAATGGGCTGGCTGGCGAAGCTGATCGGCATCCGGGAGATCAAGAGCAACTTCGAGCTCTCCGGCTCCTCGGACCGGGTGATGCTGGAAGCCGCCATCACCCGGAGCTTCATCTGGCGGTTCGCGAAGGGCCGGGTCCCGAAGGAGTTCCAGCAGATCGCCGCCGGTAAGGCGCCGCTCTGGGTGACGCCGCTGGACGAGAACGGCAAGCCGCTCACCGCGACGGTCCCGGCCCCCGCCGAAAAGCCGGCGGAGAAGCCGGCCGAGAAGCCGGCTCCGGTGAAGGCGAAGAGCGAGCCGGTCGCGCCCGCCGAGAAGCGCGAAGAGGCCCCGGCCCCCGCGCCGGCGGAAGCGCCTGCGAAGGCCGCGGTGACCGAAGCCGCCGCCCCGCCGCAGGAAGACGGCACGCCGGTAGTGGCGAAGTCGGAAGAGGCAGGCGCCGCCCCGCAGCCGTAGGGCACTGCGGGTGAGGCAGAACGCAAGAGAGGCGACCCCCAGCACTGACGGGGGTCGCCTCTCCTCGCTTTCTGTGCGATCTCCGCGGTGACTCCGCTACAGGATCCCGAGCGCCTCCATCTCCCGGCGCACCGTCGCGATCACTTGCTCGTCCGCGTCGACCAGCGGCAGTCGCACCGGGCCGGCCGGGATGCCGAGCAGGCTCACGCCGGCCTTGACCGGGATCGGGTTGGTGGTGCAGAAGCAGGCCTGGAAGAGCGGGAGCAGCCGCTGGTGCCAGCGGGCCGCCTCCGCCACGTTGCCGGCGGCGAAGGCGTCGACCATCTGCCGGATCTGCTTGCCCGCCAGGTGGCCCGCCACGCTGATGATGCCGTAGGCGCCCATGCTCATCAGCGGCAGGGTGGAGGAGTCGTCGCCGCTGTAGACCCGGAAGCCTTCCGGCGCTTTGCCCAGGATCTCCGCGATCTGCTCCAGCTTGCCGCTCGCCTCCTTCACCGCCACGATGTTCGGGATCTCCGCCAGGCGGAGGGTGGTCGCCGCTTCCATGTTGCGGGGGGCGCGGGACGGCACGTTGTAGAGGATGATCGGCAGCCGGGTCCCCTCCGCGATGGCGCGGAAGTGGCGGTAGAGCCCCTCCTGCGGAGGGTTGTTGTAGTACGGCACCACCAGCATGGCGCCGTCGACCCCCAGCTTCTCCGCTTCCTGCGTCAGCTCCAGCGACTCCCGGGTGGAGTAGCTGCCGGTGCCGGCCACCACGCGGGCGCTGTCTCCCACCGCTTCCCGCACGGTGCGGTAGAGATCGAGCTTCTCCTCCACGGTGAGCGTGGGCGATTCGCCGGTGGTGCCGGTCACCACCAGCGTGTCGGTGCCGTGCTCCACCAGGTAGCGGGCGAGCTGGGCCGACGCCTCGTGGTTGACGGAGCCGTCCGGGTGCATCGGCGTCACCATCGCGGTGAGCAGCCTTCCGAATTCCATGGTCGTTCTCCTTGTCTCCGGACGGCTAGCCGGCGCGGCGGCGCAGGCAGTTGCGGCGGACCAGCTCTTCCGCGATCTGGACGGCGTTCTGCGCGGCCCCCTTGCGGAGGTTGTCTGCGACCACCCACATCAAGAGCCCGTTCTCCACGAACGGATCCTCGCGGATGCGGCCGACCAGCGTCTCCGCCGCGCCGGCGGCGTCGAGCGGCGTCGGGTAGCTGCGGGCGTGCGGGTCCTTCTCGGACGGCGCGGGCTCGTCCACCACGCGGAGGTTGGGGAACGCGGCCAGCGCTTCGCGGGCCTCGTCCGCCGTCACCTTGCGCTCCGTCTCCACGTAGAGGCTCTCCGCGTGACCGATCGTGACCGGCACGCGGACCGCCGTGGGGGTGATCCGGATGGTGTCGTCGTGGAGCATCTTGTGCGTCTCCACCACCATCTTCCACTCCTCGTCCTGGTAGCCGTTGTCCCGGAACCGCCAGCAGCCGGCGAGCACGTTGCCGGCGAGCTGCGTCGGGATGTTCTGGCACGGGGGCAGCGGCTCGCCCTGGGCCACCGCCTTGAGCTGCGCCTCCAGCTCCCGCATGGCGGGGGCGCCGCCGCCGGAGACCGACTGGTAGGTGCTCACCACGATGCGGCGGACCGGCGAGAGGTCGTGGATCGGCTTCAGCGCGTGGACCATCTGGATCGTGGAGCAGTTCGGGTTGGCGATGATCCCGCGGTGCCACTCCACGTCTTCCCCGTTCACCTCCGGCACCACCAGCGGCACGTTCGGGTCCATGCGGAAGTCGCTGCCGTTGTCGATCACCACGGCGCCGCGCTTCACCGCCTCCTCGCCGAACGTCACCGCCGCGCCCTTATCGCCTTCGGTGCCGGCGAAGAGGGCGATGTCGACGCCGTCGAACGCCTCCGGCGTGGTGGCGCGCACCGGGTAGGTGCGGCCGTCGATCTCCATCTCCCGGTCCGAGCGCGCGAGGATGCGCAGCTCCTTCAGCGGAAAGCCGCGCTCGTGGAGCACCCGGATCATCTCGACGCCGACTGCCCCGGCGCCGACCACTGCCACTACATAACCTTCGGACATCACAACTCCTGTCACTTCCAATCGGGTCGTACGTGCAGATCGGAACGGGCGCGCGCGCCCGCCCGGTGGCGTGGTCAATCCTTCACAGCGCGGTCGCACTGAACGTTGCCGCTCCGCGACCGCGGGGTACCCTCTCGCTCCATCTCGAACACTCCAATGAGACCCCGCGATCGCCGCGGAAGTCCAGAACTAAAGCTCCAGCAGGTGCTCCAGGCCCTCCACCAGGCCTTCCAGGCCGCGGACCCGCTTGCACGCCAGCAGCACGCCGGGCATGAAGCTGACGCGGTCGGTGCTGTCGTGGCGAATCGTGAGCGTCTGGCCCAGCCCGCCGAAGATGCACTCCTGGTGCGCCACGTAGCCGGGCAGGCGGACGCTGTGGACGCGCAGCCCCTGCACGTCCCCGCCGCGCGCGCCTTCCACCTTAAAGACTTCCTTCTCCGGGCGCACCGCCGTCAACCCGCCGCGGCTCTCCAGGATCATGTCGATCGTGCGCATCGCGGTGCCGCTCGGCGCGTCGAGCTTCTGCTCCCCGTGGAACTCGATGATCTCCACCTCCGGCATGTACTTCGCCGCTTTCTGCGCGAAGAGCATCATCAACACCGCGCCGATGGCGAAGTTGGGCGCCAGGAAGGCGCCGGCCCCGCGCTCCCGCGCCCGCCGATCCAGCTCCGCCACCTGCTCCCGCGTCATGCCGGTGGTGCCGATCACGGGGGAGACCCCCCGCTCCAGCGCCGCGCACGCGTTCCGGTAGGCGCTTTCCGCGCGGGTGAAGTCGACCAGCACCTCCGCGCCGGACGACGCCAGCGCCGCGTCGAGGTCGCCCCGGATCGCGATTCCCGTCTCGCCGATGCCGGCGGCGGGTCCGCAGTCTTCCCCCACGCGGGCGACGTCGATTGCCGCCACCAGCTCGGTGTCACGGTCTTCCCGCACCGCCTTCACGACGCTGCGTCCCATCCGGCCGGCTGCGCCGGCCACTGCTACTCGCACGCTCATAACGCCATTCTTCCCATCATGCACTCGCAACTTTGCGCCGCCGCTTCCGGAACGGGCCGATGGCGGCGAAGGCGAACTCCCCGCGCTTCCAGAGGCGCTCCGCCGCGCGGGCGCAGTCGTCCCGCGTCACCGCGTCAACCCGCGCCGCGATCTCCGAGAGCGGGATCACCGTGTCGTGATACATCACGCTGCGACCCAGCCGGCCCATGCGGCTGCCGACGTCGTCCAGCGACATCAGCGTCGCGGCGCGGACCTGGTTCTTCGCCCGCACCAGCTCCTCGCTGGTGATCCCGTGCTCCACCACCTTCAGCAGCTCGTCCCGGGAGAGGTCACGCACCTGCTCCAGCTGCTCCGGCTTGGTATCGGCGTAGACGACGAACATGCCGCCTTCCCGGTAGCTGACGGTCTCGCAGCCGATGCTGTAGCAGAGCCCGCGCTTCTCCCGGATCTCCTGGAAGAGCCGCGAGCTCATGCTCCCGCCCACGATGAGGCTCAGCACCCGGACCGCCCAGCGGTCGAGATCGGTCTCGCTCACTCCCGGGGTGCCCATGCAGAAGTGGGCCTGCTCCGTGGGGCGGCTCAGCCGCGTCTCCTCGTGGCTCGACGCCGGCGCGGAGAGCTCCCGCGCGGGCGCCTCGCCGGAGAGGTCGCCGAACTGCGTCTCCAGCTCCGCCACCAGCTCGTCGTGATCGATGCGCCCGGCCGCCGCGCAGATGATGCGCTGGGGTACGTAGTAGCGGGCCAGGTAGCCGCGCAGGTCGTCCCGGGTGAGCGACTTGATCACCTCCGGCGAGCCGATGACCGGGCGACCGAGCGGGTGACTGGGCCAGAGCGTGCGGGCGAAGAGGTCGTGGACGTAATCCTCCGGGGAGTCTTCGATGCTCCGGTACTCCTCCAGGATGACGCCCTTCTCCAGGGTCAGCTCGTCCTCGTCCAGGAGCGAGCGGCGGAGCATGTCGGCGAGGACGTCGAGCGCCAGCGGCACGTGCTCCGGCAGGACCCGCACGCCGAAGCCGGTGTACTCCTTGGTGGTGTACGCGTCGATGTGCCCGCCGACGGCGTCCATCTCCTCCGCGATCTCCCGGGCGGTGCGCCGCTCGGTGCCCTTGAAGAGCATGTGCTCCAGGACGTGAGAGATCCCGGCCCGGTCTTCGGACTCGTCGCGCGCGCCGGCGTCGACGCGCAGGCCCACCGCCACGCCGTTGGCGTGGGGCACATATTCGGATACGACCCGGATCCCGTTCTCCAGGCGCGTCTGCCGGACTTCCGTATCGAGCATCGTCTGATTCTGCCCGCCGAGCCCGGGAGGTCGGAGCAAGCGGGCACAAGCGAGAGCCGCGCTCCCCGGCGCAGGGAGCGCGACTCTCGAATGCGCGGCCACTTGTCCCCCCGGGAGGGGTCCTTAGTTTTATACCGCCGGGCTTCAGAAAGGGCAGCGAGGTTCTCCCCAGCCCGGCCGCGGGTCAACACCCCCTCACGCGGTGTACTCGCACTGCGCCCGCAGGTAGTGGTGCACCGCGTCGTGGTCCAGCTCCACGCCGAGGCCGGGCGCGTCCGGCAGCGGCAGGGTGCCGTCCCGGTAGGGCCAGTCCCAGGTGACGAGGGTGTGCTCCCGGATGAGGGCGCTCTGGAAGTCGGACGGCATCGTGCAGGCGCGCGCCGCGGCGGCGGCGTGCAGGCCGGCGGCCTGGCCCACCCCCAGCTCCAGGGACGAGCCGCGCCAGCAGGAGTAGCCGGCCACCTCTACCGCGTGGGCGTAGGTGAGGAACTCGGTGGCGACGCCGCTGCAGTTGAACGCGTCTGCGCAGCCCTCCTGGAGCGCGCGGCGCAGCGACGGCAGCCCGCGGGCGTGCCAGACCAGCGGCACGGAGCAGGTCTGCCGGGCGCGCCGCCAGAACTCCGGCCGGTCTTCCGGGAACGGGTCTTCTACCCGCACGCCGGCGCCGAACCGCTCCAGCGCCCGCAGCGTGGCGAGCGACTCGCTCGGGCCGTGCCACTGGTACATCGGGTCGATCGTCACGGAGAACGTCTCGCCGCCGACCTCTCGGATGGCGGCGACCTGCTCCACCACCGGGTCGCCCAGGCGCGACTTCATCTTGAGACCATGGAAGCCGCGCTCCCGCGCCCGCTCGATGGTGGTCCGGAGGTCGGCCGGCGTCTTGCGGCCGCACCAGTAGTCGACCGGCACCCGCTCCCGGTAGGCGCCGCCGAGCAGGTCGGCCACCCGGCAGCCGAGCCGCTTTCCGCACCAGTCGAAGAGCAGCATCTCCACCGCGTGGATCAGCGGCGTAGGCGACGACCAGAGCGGGGGACGGTGCGCCTCCTGGATGGCGCCGCCCCAGAGCGAGGTCCCGCGCCAGCCCTCCGGCAGGGTGCCGAGATTCAGGCCGCGCAGCTCTAGCCCGGGAAGCTGCTCCAGCCACGGGTGGAGCTCCTGCAGCGTGTGGCCGCGGCCGACTTCTCCCAGCGCGACGATCCCGTCGTCGATCTCTGCCTCCACCAGGCAGATCGGCCAGAGGTCCCACGGGTACTCGAGGAAGTTGCCGTACTCCTCGCTGTTCACGGCGCCGGGGTGGGCCGGGACGACCACTTCGTAGGTGGTAACGCGGCGGATACGCGGGTAGGCAGGCATGTCGGCTCACAGGCAGGGAAGGGGGCGCCGGAGCGGCGCCGCCGTACCGTTAGCGGCGGGCGGCGGCATTCCTGCGTCGGTGGCGTTATCCCGCCTCGTAGAGGAACGGCCCGGCGCGCCGCAGCCGTCCGGCGTCCACCTCCACGCTCAGTGCTCCCACCGCGGTCTCCGGCGGGCTCCCCAGCGCTTCCGCGACTTCCTGCGCCGTGGCGCGCCCCCAGTACCGGACGTACTCCACCGGGTCGGTCGCGCTCCGGAGCGGCGGGAGCGCCGGCTCCAGCTCTTCCAGCGCGGCCCGGAGCACGGAGTAGGGGCGGTAGCCGACCATCAGCACGGCGCGCCCGGAGCGGAGTCCGCGCACCACCAGGGACGGAAACCGACCGATTCCGCGGTACCGCACCTCACGCAGGTCTTCCCGAAAGGCGTCCCGCGCCGCCGGCCCCGGCAGCTCTCGCCGGAACCGCTCCGCGTCGAAGCGCCCCGTCGCCTGCGCCAGCTCCTCCGCCACCGCCGTCAGCACCTCCGGGAGGGAGACGTTCCGCCGCTGCAGCAGCGCCGCCGCGCGCAGCCGCCGCAGGTACGCCTCTTCCGCCTCGGGGCCCTGCAGCGCCGCCGCCTTCACCGCCAGGCAGGCGGGATAGGAGGAGGAAGGCGGGTCCTCGTGCCAGATCCGCTCGTCCAGCGGCACTCCGGTGGCGGTGCGGACGTGGTACCACTGCGGCGCCATCTGCGCCGGGCTGGAGACCGAGTTGAGCGGGTCGTCGTAGCTGTTCCAGTCCGGGATCATGCCGGCCATGCGGTAGCGCCAGGTGAGCCGCGGACCCAGCTCGTACCGGAGGCGCCGCCACTGCGGCTCCAGGGACCAGCTCCAGGAGCAGAGCGGGTCGGTGTAGTACTCCACGGCGATCCGGGCTTCGGTCGCGGGCTGGCGCTCCAGGGCGGTCGCTTCGTTCATGCACTCCTCGGGACGGTTCCGGTCACGCAGCGGGGGGGGGGGGCCCCCCCCAAACCCACCCCCAGACCAACCCCCCAC
>JBKBRF010000003.1:178230-326224 GCA_046292385.1 Armatimonadota bacterium
GGGCCCCTCACCGGAGCCCGGCCGCGGTCCAATTACCCAACGCGGCGCCGCGCGGCTTACCGGATGCTCGCCGCTTCCTCGTCGCCGGTCTCCTCCGCGTCCATCGGGCTCTCCAGGTCGGTCTGCGGGTAGGCCGACCACTGGTTCTCCCCCTTCGGAACCGACTTGGAGATCTCCTGGCTGCGCGTGGAGCTCATCTGCCGGTTGAGCTGGTGGACCTCGTCCTGGCTTTTCGAGGTGCCGACGATCGGCTGATCGAGCAGGCCGCGGGTCTCCAGGCAGTGGGTGAGCGGATCGTCCACGTACTCCCACTGCTCGCCCTGGCTCCACGGGCCCTGTCCCTGGTTCCACGGGCCGCGCGCGTCGGTGCCGTTCGACATGTTGAAGTAGACGTGCGTGAAGCGCGGGTCACCCTGCAGCACTCCCGGCGGGAAGTTCGGCTGGATCGTGTCGAGTGCCGCGTGGAACATCTGGAAGTGCGCGATCTCGCGCGTCATCAGGAACCGCAGCGACTCCTGCACGTGCGGGTCGTCCGTGAACTGGAGCAGGTACTCGTAGACGATCTTCGCGCGCGACTCCGCCGCGATGTTGGAGCGGAGGTCGACCGTCAGGTCGCCGTTCGCATTCACGTACGCGGCGGTCCACGGCACGCCCTGGCTGTCGGTCAGGGTGGGGCCGCCGCCGGAGAGCACCAGGAACTGCGGGTTGGTGAGCGCCTCGTGGAGCATCTGCTCCTTCCGCTCCTTGCCCTGCATGAGCTGGACCACCGGATTCGCCTCCGCGGCGTTCTTCAGCTCGCCGTTCACGCCGTCCAGCAGCATCGTGATCGTGGCGCCGACGATCTCCAGGTGACTCAGCTCCTCCGCCGCGATGTCCATCAGCAGGTCGTACTTCTCCGGGTACGGCTGCCGCGCCGCGAACGCCTGCACGAAGTACTGCATCGCCGCCTTGAGCTCCCCATTTCCGCCGCCGAACTGCTCCAGCAGCAGGCGGGCGAAGCGGGGGTCCGGTGCGGAGACACGCGCGTTGAACTGCAACTCCTTGACGTGGTGGAACATCGACTACTCCTCCGAAGGGACCGTCGGCACGGCGGCCGTGACCCCTCGACTCTGCCCGTCAGCGGCAGCTCTGAAACGGAGCTTCGCAGTGCGGTCATCACTCTCCCAGCAGGTCGAGGCAGGCCTGCTTCACCGACAGCACGTCCGCGCCGTCGACTTCCACCTCCACGCGCCACGGGGCGGTGCCGTGGTCCGGTCCCAGCAGCCGCACGCTCGCCCCGGGATACTGATCGCGAATCGGCAAGAGCTGCTGCCGGACTCCCTCCGCGAGCTCTCGTGAGAGCGCCGGCTCGATGAAGCGCGCCATCTGGGTTCCCTCCATCCGGAGTCCATGCCGCTTACACCGCCTCTGCCCTCGCTGCACCGCGTCGAAACGACTCACATACCCGCCCCGGGTATCGTAAGATGGGGAGACAGGACCGATCGGACCAGGAGAGTGGAATGCTGCCGGAAGTGAAGAAGGACGCCACGAACCGCATCAACCGCATCGCGGGACAGGTGGCGGGCGTCAAGAAGATGATCGACGAGGACCGCTACTGCGTCGACGTGCTGAACCAGATCTCCGCCATCCGCTCCGCGCTCGACCGCCTCGGCGTGGAACTGCTCACCGGCCACCTGGAGAGCTGCGTGATCGGCGCGGACGACTGCAAGAAGCACGACTTGCTGGAAGAGGTGCGCGTCTCCCTCAGCCGTTTTCTGAAATAGCCCCATGACTAACCCCGCTTGTCGCTCATACCCCCAGGGGGTATAATACGCGAGGTATACCCCCCAGGGGTATTCAGTCCGATGCGAGAGGGTAAGCACATGAAGGAAGCGCAGGAGATCACGTTCGGGGTAGACGGCATGGCCTGCGGCGGGTGCGCCGCGGGGCTGGAACGGAGCCTCCGCGAGCAGGAGGGGGTGCGCGAAGCGCGGGTCGACTTCGCCGGACGGCAGGCACGGATTTGCTTCGATCCGGCCCGCGTGCAGCCGGAAGGCCTGGCGGCGGCGATCCGCGGCGCGGGCT
This sequence comes from Armatimonadota bacterium, assembly GCA_046292385.1. GTDB lineage: Bacteria > Armatimonadota > SYMT01 > SYMT01 > SYMT01 > JBKBRF01. The sequence continues at coordinate 180,295 of JBKBRF010000003.1, forward strand.
ACGACGTGCGGAGCTAGGAGGCGGCCATGGATACGGCGGAAATCTTCGTCACCCTGGGGGGGCTGCTCGCGATCGCGTGGGTGGTCTGGTTCTTCTTCCTCGGGGAGCGGGAGCGGACCGTCGCCGCGGTGGGCGCCACCGGCGCGCAGGAAGTGAAGATCCTGGTGAAGGGCGGCTACGACCCGGACGTGGTGGTGGTGCGGCAGGGACGGCCGGTGCGGCTGGAGTTCTACCGGGATGAGACCGCCGGCTGCTCCGACACGGTGGTGCTGGGCGACTTCGGCATCGCCCGGCCCCTACCGCCCTACCAGTCGACGGTGGTGGAGCTCACCCCGGAGCGGGCGGGAGAGTTTACGTTCACGTGCGGCATGAACATGCTGCGCGGCAAGCTGATCGTCGAGCCGGCGGGGGAGGGAGAGTAGCGATGCAGACGACGGAGCGACCCCGGGAGAGCGGGGGCACGGAGCGCGTGGGCGTGCCGGTGACCGGCATGACCTGCGCCGCGTGCGCCGCGCGCATCGAGAAGGTCCTGCGCCGCACCGAAGGCGTGCGCGAGGCGAACGTCAACTTCGCCGCGCACCGTGCCACGGTGGAGTACGACCCCGCCGCCACCGACACGCGGACCCTGGTGGAGCGGATCCGGAACGCCGGCTACGGCACCGCCGGCACGGCGGAGGCCCGCTTCCGCGTGAACGACAGCGAGTGCATGACCTGCACGCCGGACAAGCTGGAGAAAGCGGTCCTCCCCGTCGCCGGGGTGCTGGCAGCCACCTACAACGCCGCCACGCAGCAGGTGATCGTGGAGTACCTGCCGGAGGCCGCGGACCTCGACGTGGTCCGCCGCGCCCTCGAGTCGGCCGGCTACCGGGTGGAAGACACGCCGCCCGCGGGCGCGGTGGGAGCGCCGGAAGGCGAGGCGGACTGGGAGCAGCAGGCGCGGGAGCAGGAGTACCGGGAGATCTGGCGGCGGCTGCTGGTGGCGCTGGTGTTCGGCGTGCCGGTGACCGTGGTCGCGATGCTCCATCTCGACTTCCCGGGCAACCACTGGTTCCAGCTCCTCTTCACCACGCCGGTCGTCTTCTACTCCGGCCGGCCGTTCTTCACCGGCGCCTGGGGCGCGCTGCGGCACCGCTCCGCCGACATGAACACGCTGATCGCCCTGGGAACCGGGGCGGCGTATCTCTACAGCGTCGTCGCCACGCTCTTCCCGCAGAGCGTCACGGTCGCGGCCGGCCACGCGGCGCACGCCGCGGCGCCGGTCTACTTCGAAGCGGCCGCGGTGATCATCGCGCTGATCCTGGTCGGGCGCCTGCTGGAGGCGCGTGCCAAGGCGCGGACCGGCGACGCGATCCGGCGCCTGATGGGGCTGCAGGCCCGCACGGCGCGGGTGATCCGCGGCGAGCAGGAGCTGGAGGTCCCGGTCGAAGAGGTGGCGCCTGGCGACCTGGTGCTGGTGCGCCCGGGCGAGAAGATCCCGGTCGACGGCGTCATCCGGTCCGGCGAGAGCGCGGTCGACGAGTCGATGCTGACCGGCGAGAGCCTGCCGGTGGAGAAGCGCCCCGGCGACGAGGTGTTCGGCGCGACCGTGAACCGCACCGGCGCCTTCCGCTACGAGGCGACCCGAGTGGGCAAAGACTCGGCGCTGCAGCAGATCATCAAGCTGGTGCAGGACGCGCAGGGCAGCAAGGCGCCGATCCAGCGGCTGGCGGACGTGATCAGCGGCATCTTCGTGCCGGTGGTACTCATCATCGCCATCGCCACCTTCGTGGCCTGGTTCAACTTCGCGCCGGTGGAGACGCGGCTGCAGCAGTCGCTGGTCGCCTTCGTCTCCGTCCTGATCATCGCCTGCCCCTGCGCCCTCGGCCTCGCGACCCCCACCGCCATCATGGTCGGCACCGGCAAGGGCGCGGAGAACGGCGTGCTGATCAAGGGCGGCGAGAGCCTGGAGACGGCGCACCGGCTGAGCGCCATCATCCTGGACAAGACCGGCACGATCACCCACGGACGGCCGGAGCTGACCGACGTGCTCGCCGCGGCGGGGGGAGAAGCGGCCGAGACCGAGCTGCTGCGCCTGGCGGCGGCGGCGGAGCGCTCCTCGGAGCACCCGCTCGGCGAGGCGATCGTCCGGGCCGCCGAGGCGCGGGGGCTCCCGCTGCCCGAGCCGAGCGCGTTCCAGTCGCTCACCGGCCGGGGCCTGGAGGCGACCGTCGACGGTCGTTCCCTGCTGGTCGGCAACCGGCGGTTGATGGAGGAGCGGGGAATCGACATCTCGGCGCTCGACGACGCGATGACTCGGCTCGCCGGGGAGGGCAAGACCCCGATGCTGGCGGCAGTCGACGGCGCCGCGGCCGGCATCCTCGCGGTGGCGGACACGGTGAAGGAGAGCTCACCCGCCGCGGTGGCGGCGCTGCGGCGGATGGGGCTGGAAGTGGCGATGATCACCGGCGACAACCGCCGCACCGCGGAAGCGGTGGCGCGGCAGGTCGGGATCGACCGCGTCCTCGCCGAGGTCCTGCCGGAGCACAAGGCGGAGCAGGTGAAGCAGCTTCAGTCCGAAGGCAAGGTGGTGGCGATGGTCGGCGACGGCATCAACGACGCCCCCGCGCTGGCGCAGGCGGACGTCGGCATCGCGATCGGCACCGGCACCGACATCGCGATGGAGGCGTCCGACGTCACGCTGATCCGGGGCGACCTGAACGGCGTGGTGACCGCGGTCGAGCTCTCCCGCGCTACGATGCGGACGATCAAGCAGAATCTCTTCTTCGCCTTCATCTACAACACGCTCGGGATCCCGGTCGCGGCGGGGGTCTTCTACCCGCTCTTCGGGTGGATGCTCTCCCCGATGTTCGCCAGCGCGGCGATGGCGCTCTCCAGCGTCTCCGTGGTCACCAACAGCCTCCGCCTCCGCGGCTTCCACCCGCGGAGGTAGGGTGGCGTCGGACGGTGTCTAAGCGCACGGCGCGCAGACGGTACCCTCCAGCGTGGGAGTCATTTGGAGTGCGGAAGCTTGCTTCCGCTTTGAGGAGCCTTTCGCCACGGTAGCTTTCTGCGAGCGAAAGCAAGCTCTCGCAGCAGGCGGCGGACCGGCCTCGGAGGCTGCGGCGAAAGCGGGAGCGAGCTCCCGCACTCCAGATTCCGTCCCGCTCAGCCTGGATCGCCCGACGCAGATGTGGATCCGGAGGAAAGCCATGCGCATCGGCTCCATCGTCATCTACTGCCGCGACTTCCCGACGATGCGCCGCTTCTGGCGGGAGGCGCTCCGCTACGTGCCGCGGGAGGAGCCGGAGGACGGGTGGGTCGTGCTCTGCGACCCGCGCGGACCGAACGTCAACGTCTCGCTTAACCGGGCGAGCGAGCCCCGCGCCGAGCGGGGGCGGCTGCACCCCGACCTCTACACGCCGGACGCCGCGACGGAGGTGGAGCGGCTGCTCGCGCTGGGAGCCACCCTCCACCCGCGGCGGGCGGAGCCGGACGAGGACTTCACCGTGCTGGCCGACCCGGAAGGAAACCTCTTCTGCGTGGTGGAGAAGCGCGCCCGCGCCTGATCTTTCGTTTGCCGACCGGGAGCCGGAGGGCAGGAGTCTCTGGAGGCCCCGCCTCCCCCGCCCGATCGGCGGGCGGGGACCCACGAGTGAGGAAGAGGATGCCCCACGTAAGCCCCGAGATGCGCGAGTGTATCGACGCCTGCACCTCCTGCCACCAGACCTGCGTCGAGACGGTGACCCACTGCCTGCAGATGGGCGGCAAGCACGCGGAAGCGGACCATATCCGGCTGATGCTCGACTGCGCCGAGATCTGCGAGACGAGCGCCAACTTCATGCTGCGCGGCTCGGACCTGCACCAGGAGACCTGCCGCACCTGCGCCGTCGTTTGCGAGCGCTGCGCCGAAGACTGCGAGCGCTTCGACGAGGACTTCATGCAGCGGTGCGCCGAGGAGTGCCGCAACTGTGCGGAGCACTGCCGCCGCATGGCGGGCTCCCAGCGCACGATGGCACGCGCCGCCTAGCACACCCTCTGGGGAGCCGGCCGGGTGCCGGCTCCCCCCCGCGCCTCTCCCACCTGCAGCTTCTCCGTGAGTTTGCGTCCCCCAGGCGGCCGGGTACGCACCGTTGAGAGGGACCGAACGGCAACTGCGGGAGAGGGCGAGATGATCGAGAAGATGCGGAGGGCACTGGCAGCCGCCGGGGTGCTGGCGGCGACTCTGGCCGTCCCGGCGCTGGGCTGGGGACCGGACGCGGAGGCGGCGGCTTCGACCCAGCAGGGGATTCAGGGTCCCGTCCCTGCTCCGGAGAGCACGGGAAGCGCCGCCGGGCAGGTAGACGCGCGGGACCCCGCGCAGCCCGTCCAGGCACCGGCGGATCCGGCCGGGGCCGCGGCAGAGCGCGCCGATCCCGGCGGCATTCCGGGAGGTGACATGGTGGGCGGGGTGCTGGTGCCGGAGACCGGCGGCGACGCGATTGGCTCGCAGAGCGTGAGGGAGCCGCTTCCCAGAGGGGCAGAAACGCTCTCGCGGGAGGGGGCGAGCACCTCGCCGCAGCAGGCGCAGGACGATGTCTACGGCCGGCACGATCCGGAGTATCTGGAGCCTGGTAAGCGCGGCGAGTGGGACACCAACTTCGCGTGGCTCGCCCTTCTCCTGATCCCGTTCCTGGTGGGCGGTGCGGCCGTCTGGTGGATGCGCCAGCGAGGCACCCCGCGGGAGCGGCATCCCGCGCCCTAGCCCGGCGCGATGCGCGCGGCCGGCGGCTGGGACGGAAGGCCGCCGGCCGGTCGCCTTTCGCGCCGCCTACCTGCCGCTCGGCGGCGCGGAGATACTGCTCGTACGGCACCGCGCCGGTGATCACCTCGTCGCGGATGAAGACGGTCGGGATGCCCTGCACCCCCTGCTCCAGCGCCTCGCGGTACTCGGACCAGACTTCCTCGAGCCCGTCGCCCGCCTCCAGCGCAGCGGTCAGCGCCGACGCGTCGATGCCGGCACGGGCGGCGAGCTCCGCCAGCACGGCCGCGTCGCTGACGTCGCGCGTCTCCTGGAAGAAGGCCTCGAAGAGGGAGAGGTCGAACGCGTCGAAGCGGTCCGGCGCGTGGCGCTTCACCCACGCCGCCGCCTGCAGCGCCGGCAGCGACGAGGACGGGTAGCGGCTCCCCACCTCCGGCAGGTCGAACGGCAGCCCGGTCAGCTCCCGCGCCGCCCGGCGGTGGCGGAGGTGGTATTCCGTGAACCGGTGCTCTCCCGGCTCGCCGCGCAGCACGAAGGCGCGGTGGACCAGGCGGACCGGCACCCCCAGCTCCTGCTGCAGCTTCCGCAGGCGCACGGCCGCGGGCCAGCACCAGGGTCAGAGGTAGTCCGAGACGACCGTAATCTCCAGCGGCTCTCCGGGCATGGCTCTACTCCTGACAGCTTCTCTCGGGGCCAGTCTACCCCACGCGGGCGACCGGCCAACCACCCGGGAATCAGTGCGCCAGCACGAAGGCGCCGTCCGGACGCGCATAGGCCGCGGGAACGCCCCAGACCGGCACCCCGTCGGGAAGCCTTCCGAGCTCGCCGATCGGCTTTCCGGAGCGGTCGAACCGCTGCCAGGCGAGGTGTCCGCCGCGGCGCCACGCGGTCCCTTCCGTCCAGGCGAGCAGCACCTCCCCGTCCGGGTTGACCGCCAGCGCGGGGTGCTTCCGGCTCCCGGCCTCTCCCGGCGCCGCGACCGCCGGACCGATCCGGCCGGTGCGGGGATCCACCCGGCCGAAGTAGACCTGCCCCGCCGTCTCCCACGCCGCCAGCACGCCGTTCGGGCCCTCGACCAGGGCCCAGCTGCTCATCGGTCAGGTGTCGATCTTCCACCGGTCTCCCTGGGCCCCCCGGAAGCTCTTGCCGGCGTCTCCGGACGACAGCAGGTACGTGTCTCGGTTCACCTTGCCGTCCGCGGTGCGGTAGAGCACGTAGACGCCGCCGCTGCTGTCGGCAAACACCTTCGTCAGGCAGCAGGGGCAGGCGCCGGTCGGCTCCGTCTCCACCGCGCGCTCCGCGGCGAAAGTGCGGCCGTCGTCCGCCGATTGGGCCATCCAGACCCGCCGCTTCTCCTCTCCCGGACCCGGTTTACCCGGCGCGACGGCGCCCTCCGCGCCGTGCCAGGCGACATAGACGCCGCCCCGTCGGTCGGCCGCGATACCCGGGCCGCCGTCGAGCAGCGAGCTGGCGTGCATCAGGGGCCGCTGCGGCTCGAACGTGGTCCCGGCCTCGCTCAGCCGGGAGTAGAGCACCGGCGCGCCGCCGAGCGGGTTCGCCTCCGCGCGGCTGGAGCCGAACCAGACCACGTGCGGGCGCCCACCCTTCCCCAGCGCAAGCTGGCCGCCGCGGATGGTGCCGGCCGCGACCGCGCTGCCGGGGACGCTGTTCACTCGCAGTGGCGCTGCCCACTCACCGCCCGCGGCGGGACGGCGGGTGTAGAACAGGTCGCCGCTGGCGTCCTGCCCCTGGTAGTAGAGCAGGTGGACCTGGCCGGATGCGTCGACCGCCACCTGCGGCTGGATGCCGCCGTCCGGGGGGCGCACCAGCTCGACCGGGGCCGCCGCGGCCGCCCGCGCCGGCTCCACGCTCCGGCATCCACCGCCGACCAGCACGCCGCACGCGGCGGAGCCGATCCCGAGCACCACCGATCGACGCGTCCGTTTCATCCGCTGCTTCCTTTGCTGAACCTTCGCTGCTATGCGAGTCGCCCGGAAAGGGATTGCCGTCGGGCAGTAGAATTGGGCCAGGTAGCTGCCCCATGTCCGGAGGTCTAGCCCGTGCTCCCGATCGCCGCCCCCGGCCCGCTCTCCCCGCTCGAGCGCTTTCTCTTCGACGTGACCGGATTCCTCGTCATCCCCGGCGCGCTCACCTCCGAGGAGGTGACGGCGTGCCTGGGAGCGGCGGAGCGCGCGCACGCCGCCCACCCGCCGGAGGAGTGGAGCCAGCTCGGCGCGCTCTACGAGCGGGAGCCGGCGGTCGAGCCCCTGATCGACCATCCCTCCGTGCTCCCGAAGGTCCGCGCGCTGCTGGGCGACCACTTCATCCTGCAGAGCAGCTGGTGCACCCGCTCGCCCGCGCACTTTCCCGGCCAGCGGTTCCATCAGGACGGCTCCAGCGTCTACGAGTTCCGCCGCCTCGGCACCCCCGTGCCGCTGCTGCAGCTCCGGATCGGCTTCTTCCTGACCGACCAGTCGCGGCCCGACATGGGGAACATGGTGCTCGTTCCCGGCAGCCACAATGCCTCCGAGCCGCTGCCGCCGGGCACGCAGCCGGAGGAGCTCCCCATCGCCCAGGTGATCTGCGGCCGGCCCGGCACCGCGCTGCTGTTCCACCAGGGCGTCTGGCACTGCGGCACCCGCAACGCGATGGACTTCCCCCGCTACATCCAGCACATGGTCTACGCCCCGCCCTGGCTGGTCCCGTCCGACCGCCGCGGCAACGATTCGGAGTTCCTCGCACGCACCACGCCGCTCCGGCGCGCCCTCCTGGGGGAGTGGAATCGCCCGGAGGAGCCGTTCGGGATCGGCTACCCGCCTCCGCCTTTCGACGACTGAAGGAGCGGGTGTGGTAAGACTGTCTCGACTTGAGCTCGACCAGGAGGAGGCAGCGTGGAGAAGCGGTCGTTCGGGAAGACAGGCGTACAGCTCGGCGAGGTGGGCCTCGGCTGTTGGCAGATCGGCGGGAGCTGGGGCGAGGTGCCGGAGGAGCAGGCGCTGGAGATCCTCCGCACCGCCGTGGAGAGCGGCGTCGACTTCTTCGACACCGCGGACGTCTACGGCGACGGCCGCAGCGAGCGGCTGATCGGCCGCTTCCTGAAGGAGACCCGCGCGGAGGTCTTCGTCGCCACCAAGCTCGGCCGCGGCTCCGACCCCGGCTGGCCGGCGAACTTCACGCTGGAGGCGATGCGCGCGCACACCGAGGCCTCGCTGCGCCGCCTCGACGTGGAGGCGCTCGACCTGACCCAGCTCCACTGCATCCCCACGGAAGAGCTGCGCCGCGGCGACGTGTTCGGCCACCTCCGCACCCTGCAGTCGGAAGGCAAGATCCGGCGCTGGGGCGCGAGCGTGGAGTCGATGGACGAGGCGCTCCTCTGCCTGGAGCAGGAGGGCCTTACCTCGCTGCAGATCATCTTCAACATCTTCCGGCAGAAGCCGATCCGCACGCTCTTCGACCGCGCCAGAGAGCAGGGCGTGGCGCTGATCGTCCGCCTCCCGCTCGCCAGCGGGCTCTTGAGCGGCAAGTTCACGGCGGAGACCCGCTTCCCGGAGGAAGACCACCGGAACTTCAACCGGGACGGGCAGGCGTTCAACGTCGGCGAGACGTTCGCCGGACTGCCGTTCGGAGAGGGCGTGCACCTGGCGAACCGGATCAAGCCGCTGGTGCCGGAAGGGATGACGATGGCCCAGATGGCGCTGCGCTGGTGCCTCGATTGGGGCGCGGTGAGCGTGGTCATCCCCGGCGCCAGGAGCCCGGAGCAGGCGCGCGCCAACTCTGCCGCCGCGGACTTCCCGCCGCTCTCGCCGGAGATCCACGCGGCGCTGAAGAAGCTCTACGAGGAAGAGGTGTCCCCTCGGATCCGGGGACCGTACTGAGGCGATCGAATACTCCTATACTCAGTTAAGACCTGGGGAGGGCGCGCAGATGGCGGAACCGATTGAATTGACCGAGCAAGAGCGGGAGCAATTCGAGAGAAAGATCGCGCGTCTGCGCGCCACTCCCGAGGAACGCGCGAAGATCCTCGCGGGAGGCGAGCCGTTCGACCTCGATGCGTGGCTTCGAGAAGTCGGACCGGCCAGGCCTGACGAGTTGGAAGAGATGGAGGAGCTCTTGCGGGAGCGCGCTGAGGAGCGCCGCCGTGGTCTGACTGCGGAGGACGAGCAGCTCGCCGGCCGGACCCGATGAGCCCTCGTCCGGAGAGCCCTGCCGCGTCCACCTCTGTGGTGGTGGATACCGACGTAGCTTCCTTTCTCTTCAACCGTTACCCGGTGCGGACCCCGCGTTACGCTCCTCATCTTCAGGGACGCACGCTGATCTTTCCCTTTGCGGTGGTAGGCGAGATGCTGTTCGGCGCCGAGCACCGAAACTGGGGCGCCGCGCGGCGGCTGGAGCTGGAGCGCTTCATCCGGCGCGGTAAGATCGAGTACCCGAACTATCCGCTCTGCGAGATCGGGGCAGAGATCCGGGTCATCGCTCGCAAACGCGGGTGGGCAATCGAGCGTCAGGACGCGTGGGTGGCGGCGACTGCCATCTACCTGGACCTGCCACTGGTGACCCACAATGCTCCGGACTACGCAGGGGTGCCGACTCTGCAAGTCATCACGGAACCGGATCGCCAGGCGGAAAGGTGATCCGGCGCGTCGGCGAGAGCTCATTCAGCAGGGGTTAGCCAGGGTCTCAGGGCCGCGTCCGCAGGTGTTCGTCGATCATCCTCTCGGCTTCCTGTAAGAGTCGGTAGATCGAGAGAGCCGCCTCGTAGCGAGGCAGCGACCGACCGGCCCGGAAGATGCCGTCGGGATAGCCCGTCAGGATGCCGCGCTTTGTGAGCTGGCAAATCGCATCGACGAACCCGCGTGCCTGCGGCTCGTCTGCGTAAGGCCCGCCCTGCGCCGCTACCAGCGTTTCACCGGCTGGTGCGGGCGAGATCGGAGCAGGGCGCGCGCCAACTCCGCCGCCGCGGACTTTCCGTCGCTCTCGCCGGAGATCCACGCGGCGCTGCGGAAGCTCTACGAGGAAGAGGTCTCCCCCGGATCCGCGGGCCGTACTGATCCTCGCCCGCAAGCACAGTCTGCATTCGGACGCCGGGCCCTGAAGGACCCGGCTGTCTCATTCTGAAAGCACCCTGAAGGTTCGCTAACCAGCGTGGTGGCTTGGCTGGTATCCGTGCGGCCGCGAGGCACTGAAGTACCTCGCTGGTCGGCCTTCGGCCAAGCGTCCTCCGGACGCCGGAACCAGGCCCTGCTGAGTCCCCGGATGGGGTCGCCCGTCCAGGGGGTAAAACCTCGTGCCGTGCTTGTCGCGGTTTCAACCGCCCGGTGGCTGCGTGCGAGTCCCTCTTTATCCAATGAACCGGTTCAGCACGTTCCGGGTGAGGCGGCTGACGGCGGGGTCGACCAGCAGGCTGGCGACGTAGGTGATGGAGCCGACCGAGAAGACGGCGCCCTCGCCCGGCTCGTGGTAGACGATCTCTGCCCCGCCCTCCTCCGGGTTGAGGCCGCGGGCCAGCAGGCGGGTGCCGGGGGGCGAGTGGGGGCTGCGCTTGTCGGTCTCGTGGCCGGAGGCGCCGCCGTGACAGCGCTCGTGGAGCGACCGCTCCCCGAAGAGGTCCCCGTTCTGCAGCCCGGTGCCGTCGTAGCTCCAGTGCGAGGCGTCGGTGACGCGGTACGGCGCGGCGGTCATGATGCCGGCGTCGGTGCAGACCACGCCGAGCAGGGAGGCCTCCGATTCCAGAGTCCGGTGGAGCCGGCTCTCCCACACGCGGCTCGGGTCGTCCGGGTCGGCCATCGAGAGCGCGCCGCCCCCGCTCACGAGTTGGCTGCGGCAGCGCATGGTGTCGCCCTCCAGCTCCACCTCGCAGTTGAGGCCGTTCCCGCCGAGGTAGAGCAGCCGTCCGCCCCGCTCGAAGACCCACTCCTTCACGCGGGTGTACATCCGGCGCGACCAGTACTCCGGATGGACCGAGAGGATCAGCACGCGGTAGGCGTCGAGGTCGAGCGTGCCGTCGTGGAGCTGGCTCTCCGAATAGTAGTCGTAGCCGAAGCCTTCCAGCTCCAGCCAGCCGAGCAACCGCCACTCGGCGGGGGCGAGGTGACAGCCGGAGCGGCCGCGGATCGGGTCGGTCACCTCGCAGTCGCGCGGGACGTGGTTGCACGGCTCGGGGCGGTCGAACGAGAGCGGCGCGTACGCTTCGTCCGGAAACTGCCACTCGTTGAAAGAGCCGCCGCCGTAGCGCACCAGGTCCTGCCGCGCGTTGACGGTCGGCTCCGGCGGCAGGCCGGTCGCGTTGACGTAGTTGCTGCGGCCGCCGAACGAGTTGTAGGCGTTCCAGGTGTTGGTGGAGGCGAGGACCGCCACCGGGGCGGACGGGGCGGCCGGCGCCACCACCCACGGAAAGCTGAAGAAGTCGCCGTTCTCCGTCTCCGCGTGGAAGTAGTAGAGACCCGACCGCTCCGGGGCGGTCGCCAACTGCGTGTGGTGGGGACTGGAGTAGCCGACCCGGTTCCAGCCGACCCCGTCGCGGGTGTAGTCGCCGTCCGGGGTGATCTGCATCGTCGCGCCCGGCCCGTGCTCGTCGAACCACCCCAGCAGCCGCACCTCTTCCTTGCGCAGGCCGTAGCGCCAGAGGCTGAGCCGGTACGGCTCCACGGCGTGCACCCGGAACTCCCCCCGCTCGCCGGCGCGCGCCCACTTCGGCCACACGTAGCCGAGCAGCCCGTCGCGGAGCAGCCGGAACTGGTGGGGCGGACCGTCGCCAAGCCGCACCGGCACGCGCTTGGAGCCGAAGCCTGGCTTCGCGAGGGTCACCCGGTACTCGCCGGGAGGGAGGTCGGCGTAGACCCCACCCCGCGCCGTCGAACGGACCACCACCGGCAGCTCCGCGTCCCGCTGCCACTCCAGCAGCACGTCCGGCACCGCCACGTACCGCTCGTCGCTGACGAATCCCACCAGCCGCTCCATACTCACCCCCGAATGGCTGCTCCGAACTGAACGCGAAGGCGCGAAGGTTACGCGAAGGACGCGAAGGGAAGGTCTGGTTGTCGCCAGCCCGCGCGCGAGTGAACTCGTCGCTACATAGGGCGAAGCCCGGCCCCCATACGGGGGCTATACCTCCGCGGGCTCCGGACACCGTAACCGGAGGAGCCCCGGCTATTCCCTTCAGGTTCCCTTCGCGTCCTTCGCGAGACTTCGCGTCTTCGCGTTCAGTTCGGAATCCCCGTCTGGTTCCCTTCACCGCGAGGCGTCGAGCCTTCAAGCGGAGAACTGTTCCGCGTGAGTAGTCGACGCACGGAGCGAGAGCCGCTGCCCCCCGGGGAGTTGGAGGCGGCGGTGGAGCGGTGGGCGGAGCTGTTCAACCGCGAAGAGTACTTCGAGGCGCACGAGGTGCTGGAAGGGTGCTGGATGCACGCGCGGGAGCCGGAGAAGACGGTGCTGAAGGGGCTGATCCAGGCCGCCGTCGCGCTCTGCCATTACCAGCGCGGCAACGGCCACGGCGCGCGGGTGAAGTCGGCCTCCGCGCTGCGCTATCTGGGCGGGAGCGACTCCGCGTTCGGGCTCGACCTGGCCGACCTCCGCAGCGCCCTGGAGCGCTTCTTCCAGCCGCTCTGGAATCTCCCGCCCGGCTCCAGGCCCCCTCCCGCGGGGGAGTGGCCCCGCGTTTCCCGCTCAATGCAGGGGCGGTGACGGACAAACGCTTTCTCTCGTAGAGTCAGGTGGAGTTGCCATGTCCGGAGACACCGGATATACTCCCCCAGGGTATGCGCCCCAGGGTGCTCCCGGACGACACTATCGTGAACGCACTCCGACAGAACCGGCTCCGCACCGCGGTGATGCTGCTGCTGGTCATGGTCTTCTCCATGGCCGGGATGCCGGCGTTCGCCGCGTGTGCCGGGATGCCGGCGACCGGCGCACCCGCCGCGGCTGCAGCGCAGCCGAAGGAGGCGGGGTGCCATGAGATGGGGGAGAAGCCGTGCTGCTGCGGCCCTTCCCAATCGACCGACGCGGAGTCACCCTCGCTGGGGAGCGGGTCGTGCGGCTGCGAGCTGCAGGCACCCCTAGCCCCGGCGCCGGCGGAGCCCAAGACCCTTTCGACGGTCTCCGTCGTCGCCGCAGTCACTCCCCCCGTCGTCTTCGCGCTGACCGCCCCCGCGGAGCGCGCCGCCCTCTTCCCGGATGACTCCGGGATCCCCCGCGACGCCTGTCGCGCCTCCTCTCCTTCTCGCGCGCCACCGGCAAGCGAGCGCTAGCCAGCCTGTCCGCGCGCCTCTGGCGCGTCGTTGGCAGGTTGCAGGTTAGCAGGTTTACAGGTTCCGCTTCGCCCGATGCGGGCACCCAGCGCAGCCGTCCCAACCTGCAACTTGCAAACCTGCCAACCTGTAACAGGCGCTGTGACCCACGCTCGCGTCCCGCCATCGCGGGGCAGCTATCGGTCCCCCTGGCAGTCCTCGGTGACTGCCGGCGAAGGAGATCTCTGATGAACCGGTTTTCTCGCATGACCCGCCGCATGGTGCTGGCGGGAGCTCTCGCGGCCACGGCCGCGCTGGGAGGCGCCGCGCTCTCCCCGGCCCTCGCCCACGAGGCGAAGTGCCCCGTCTGCAAGCTCGACGTGGTCCAGGACACGGACAAGCTCGATAACGAGGTCGCGCTGAAGAGCGGACGCAAGCGCATCGAGTACCGCTGCGTCTACTGTGCCCTGCAGGACGCCAAGAGCTACCCGGGAGACATCACCGTTCTCGCCCCCTCGGAGCTGAAGGGCAAGCCGGTCACGCTGACCCGCAAGGAAGGCAAGTGGACCGCTTCACCCGAGACCGCGGTGTTCGTCGGCCACAAGGTGAACCACCGGCAGTGCGAGCTCGGCTACCGGGCGCTGACGACGAAGGAGGCGTTCCCCAAGTGGGTGCAGGCGAACCAGGCGCTGCTGAAAGACGCCAAGCCGCTGACGCTGGCGGAGCTGCTGGAGCTGGCGAGCCCTGCGAAGTAGGCGGACGCGCTGCGGCTGCCCTTCCGGAGTGAAGGGCAGCCGTCGCTCCCGAGGGAGAGACGATGTTACGAACGCTGTCCACCATCGGCACCCTGACGCTCGCCCTGGGCCTCGCGGCGACGGCGAGCTATGCCCAGGGGCCGGACGCTCACGGCGACCACCACCCGGCGCCTGCCGCCGGCGCGTCGCGAGAGCTGCCGCGGCTGCCGGAGAACCTGCCGCGCTGGCTCGACAACACGAAGAAGAACCACATCTTTTACAAGCGGGGCAAGTACAACTTCGACGTCTACAACATCCCGGCGCTGGCGCGGGACCTCAACGCCGTCTCCGTGGGTCACGCCCTTGCCTACGAGGACCTCGTCACCGGCAAGGCGGCGGGCCTGGAGAGCAAGACGTTCGCGCGGATCGACCGCGTGCTCAAGAAGCCGCCGAAGTTCATGCCGGACGAAGCGGCCCTCTCGCCCACGTTCGGCCGGCGCTACGGCGTGATCGAGCAGGTCTTCGACTGGACCCACATCCTGCACAACCAGACGGTCGACGTGCTCGCCAGCAAGAAGCTGTCGGAGGCGGAGAAGGACCGGGAGATCGAGCGGCTCTGGAAGTACTACTTCGAGTCGGTGCCGTACGCCATTACGCCGCTGCCGATGAACATGGACTTCCTGTACAGCCTGCCGTACAGCCGGAAGTTCCGGAACACCTATCCGAAGGTGAACGGCCTCTTCTGGGGCTATCACTGGCTGCAGAGCGTGATGTACGACATGCTCTACCGCGCTTCCCCGGAAGACCAGCGGGCGGCCTACGCGCTGATCGGCGAGCAGTATCACCGGACGGAGCTGTACCGCACCGACCGGCCGTTCATGCCGATGTTCGGGGAGCTGAGCCCCAACTTCGCGACGCGGTTCCCGCACATCGCGAACGCTTTCGACAACCTGCACATGCTCCACGACATGCTCAACGACATCCTCGCCACGGAGTGGATGACGGAGAAGCAGAAGGAGGAGCAGGTGAAGCTGGCGATCTGGATGGTCTCCGCCGAAGCGCACCGGGGCGAGCAGCCGACGCCGAAGGGGCAGCCGGAGCCCTCTGACCGGCTCCACGACCACCGGCACTTCGACGGCATGCCCGGCATGGGGATGATGACCGGCATGACCCCGGAGCTGATGTGGATGCCGGCGATGGGCTGGATGAGCATGGCAGACTGCCACCACTGCTCCATGCCGCTCTGGGAGGGGGACGACGCGTGGCGGAACGCCACCGTGACGGCAGACGGGTGGTCGATGCGGGTCCGCTGTGCCCTCTGCGCGCGCGACATGTCCGCGGAGACCAAGGGCCGCGCGCTGCTGCGGATCCCGACCGAAGACCCGTACCGGGTGGTGGTGGTCCTCTCCGACGAGCAGGGGTACCTGAAGACCTCCACTCCGGGAGTCGTCTTCCTGGAGAGCGAAGGCAGCCACGCGGGATGCGACGAGTGGTCGCGCGCGTTCAGCTCCCGGGCCGCCTTCGAAGCCTACGTGCGGGCGAACCCCAGGCTCGCCGGGGCGAAGGCGCTGAGCTTCGACGAGTGGGCGAAGCTGCAAGGCCGGAAGCCGGATACCTACGTCAAGCCGAAGGGACCGGTGGAGAATCCCTACCAGTCCCCCGGCGCGCCGGACAACTAGGCCGATGCAACTCAAGGAGATCCAGGTGAAAACGTTCCGCATCCTGGCGCCGCTGGCCTTACTGCTTCTGGCCGGCCCCGCCCACGCCGTGGACCACAACAACATCGACGCGCACCGGCCGCTGTCGTTCGACGACGCCGACGCGCTCGCTTTCCGGGAGCAGGCGCTGGAATTCGGGCTCGGCCTCGGCTGGCCCCGGCGGCGCCCGCTCGGGCTGGGACTGGAGGCCGAGTATCTCTACGGCTTCCGCATGAACAGCCACCTGAGCGTCGGCTTCGAGCCCTCCGTCGGGGGCCGGGCCGGCAGCGAGAGCCCCGCCTTCGACTTCGGCGACGTGTCGCTGGGCCTGTTCCACAACTTCAACCGGGAACACGGGAACACCCCGGCGTTCTCCCTCCGGGGCGACGTCTTCTTCCCGACCGGCCGCGACTCCCGGGGAGTGGCGGGCCGCCTGCGCGGGATCATGAGCAAGCAGGCCGGCCAGTACGGGCGGCTGCACGTGAACGTCGATTTGAACGCCCACCCGGACGCCCCGCGCGGGGAGCGGCAGTTCACCCCGGGACTCGTGCTCGGCTACACCCGCCCGCTCGGCTACCCGACGAAGTTCGACACCACCGGGCTGGCGGAGCTCTCCGTCCGTGCCGGCGATGAGCGCGGCAGCGGCGCGCTGGTCGGCATCGGCCTCGGCATCCGCAAACAGGTCGGGGTGCGCTCCGTGATGGACCTGGGCGTCCAATCCGACCTGACCGGCGCCTCGCGGGACCGCTTCCGCGTGGTGGCCGGCTACTCTTACGGCTTCTGACACTCGAGAGGAGCTCACGATGAAACAGATAATCGCCCTCGCCGGGATCAGCCTGTTCCTGGCCACCGGCTCCGCCGCGGCACCGGGCGCAAAGCCGGCGCCCAAGAAGCCGGCAAAGCCCGCCGTGCCGACCGCGGCCGCCAAGATGGCCTTCACCGACGCGGCCTCCACCTGGGGAGACATCCAGGTCCAGGTGAAGGACCTGGCACAACTGATCCAGGAGAAGCGCCTGGACGAGGTGCACCCCGTCGCGTTCGAGATCCGGGACCTGGTCCGCACCCTGCCGGACAAGAGCAAGTCGCTCCCGGCCGCCGGCATGAAGAAGCTGGAAGCGCAGGTCCGGGTGATGGACCGTCTCGCGGAGCAGCTCGACCGATACGCGGACGCGGGGAAGCAGCCGGAGACGGCGCGCCAGCAGCAGGCGGTGCTCCGCGCCCTCGGCACCATCAAAGCGCTCTACCCGGCGGGTGTGCTGACCAGCCAGCCCCCCGCGGCGCCCGCGGCTTCGAAGGACCGGCAGCTCTACCTG
Organism: Armatimonadota bacterium; assembly: GCA_046292385.1. Classification (GTDB taxonomy): domain Bacteria; phylum Armatimonadota; class SYMT01; order SYMT01; family SYMT01; genus JBKBRF01. The sequence continues at coordinate 196,978 of JBKBRF010000003.1, forward strand.
ACCCCGGGCGGCGCCTATACCGAAGCGGACATTAAGGCGAACGGCAGCCAGCTGCCGTCCCAGAAGTTCCGCGGCGTGCGGGTGAACCACGATCTGAAGCCGGCGGTGGGAGACCGCATCTGCCCGATCACCCTCACCAAGGCGAACCCCGGCTATAGCTGGGTGATTGGCGGGAAGGAGTACCTCTTCTGCTGCCCGCCGTGCCTGGAAGAGTTCCTCACGCTCGCCAAGAAGGACCCCGCGGCGATCAAGCCGCCGGAGACCTACGTCAAGCAGGCGCCGTAGCGCCCACTCATCCATTTCCTCCCGCCGGGCTCTCCGGCGGGAGCCTTCAAGGAGTAAGCGAAATGTTGTGGAAGAAGAACCCCCTGCTGCTCGCCGCGGCAGCCCTGGCAGCGGCGCTGGTCGTCCCGGCCGCAGCGGAGAAGAGCAAGCCGGCCCCGAAAGCCGCACTGAGCTGCCCGGTGATGAAGGCCCCGATCCCGGACAAGGCGGACGCCGGATTCGCCACCGTCAATAACGAGCCGGTCTACGTCTGCTGCCCCGGCTGCATCGGAGCGATCAAGAAAGAGCCGGCCAAGTACCTGAAGAAGGTGAAGGATCCGGTCACCGGCAAGCCGTTCACCGTCACCGCGAAGACGCCGAAGGTGGAGCACGGCGACGGCCTCTTCCTCTTCGCGAGCACGAAGAGCCGGGACACCTTCCAGGCGAACCCCGCTCGCTACACCCGCCGCTAACGGGATTCTTCGACACAGAGGGACACAGAAGAACCGACAGAGGAACACAGATTGAACACCAGAGTGGTGCCGGGGGCGACTACTCCACCATGACGGTTCGCCCGGTCTGAGTCTAGAGTTCCGGAGATCTCTGTTCGCGGCGAAGCCGCTCTGTGCGTGTCTGTTGGTTCGTCTGTGTCCCTCTGTGTCGAAAAACCGGAACCCGAAACCCACGCGGCGGCGCGTCGTCTGAATGGGCAAACCACTCTCGTCTACCCTCTCTGCCTTCGGGCCCCGGAGGAGTCGCCATGTCTGAGATGAAGAAGCCCGCCGCGTGCCCGGACTGCGAGCTCTCGCGGCGCCAGTTCCTGAAGACGGCCGGCGTCGCCGCGGTCGCCGCGGCCGCCGCGCCCGTGTTCGCCACCGCGCGGGTGGGCGCCGCACCGGCCGCGGGCAGCCAGGACACGCTGGTGTCGCAGCTCTACGGCACGCTGAACAACGCGCAGAAGTCGGCGGTCTGCTTCGGCTGGGACCATCCCCGCCGCCAGATGATCGCCAACAACTGGATGATCGTGCCCCAGACGATCGGCAAGTTCTACACGCCGGACCAGCAGGAGCTGATCACCGCGATCTTCAAGAGCGCCCACTCGGAAGAATGGGTGAGCCAGCGGCTGAAGCAGATGACCGACGACTCCGGCCCGGAAGGCCTCAAGGCGTACAGCATCGCCATGTTCGGCACCCCCGGCTCCGGCAAGTTCGAGTGGGTGCTCACCGGTCGCCACCTGACGCTGCGCGTCGACGGCGACAGCGAGCCGGGCGTCGCCTTCGGCGGGCCGATCTTCTACGGCCACGCCGCCCAGGGCTTCGATGAGAAAGCGGATCATCCGGGCAACGTCTACTGGTACCAGGCCCTGCGCGCCAACGAGGTCTTCAAGGCGCTCGACGGCAAGCAGCGGGAGAAGGCGCTGCAGACCGGCGACATCCCGGGCGAGAGCCCGCAGGTGCTCGTCTCCCGCGCGGCGGAGCAGCGCGCCGGCCTGCCGGTGGCCCAGATGACCCGCGACCAGCGCGAGCTGGTGGAGAAGGTGCTCGCCGACCTCCTCGCCCCGATGAGCCCGAAGGACCAGTCGGAGGCCCGCCGCTACCTGCAGGCGAACGGCGGCGTGGAGAGCCTCCACATGGCGTTCTACAAGCAGGGCGACATCGGCAACGACGGCGTCTGGGACGTCTGGCGCCTGGAAGGTCCGGCGATGAGCTGGTACTTCCGCGGCGAGCCGCACGTCCACACCTGGGCGTGGCTCGGCGAGAAGCCGCTCGCCACCGCCCCTCCCGGACCGTAACCCAGTGAGCGGTCTCCCTGACACGGGGCCAAGCGGAAACTTACCCCCCGGCATCTGGCGGGCCACCGCCGACGAGCTACTAACCCGTTTCGGAGTTTCCAACGCTCGTCGGCGGCACCTCGCTTCCCGTTTCAGCGACCTGCTAAATGACACTCTGAAGACCGGTAAGCTCCGTCGAGTACTTGTGTGGGGTAGTTTCGTTTCCGACGAGCCGTTCCCCGGAGACATCGATGTCTTGTTGGTCATGGTGACCGGCTTCCAAACCGACACGTTGCCGCCGGACCAGCGTGCGCCGTTCGACTACGGAGAAGCTAAACTGACCTACGGATGTGACGTCTTCTGGGTGCGCGAAGACATCGGACACGATGCTCTGGGCCTAATGCTGGACGTGTATCAGACGGACCGTAACCAGTGCCCGCGAGGGATAGTCGAGGTGACCCTTTGATCCGAAATGACGATGACCTTCGCGTAGCCCATGAAAACGTGCGGAAGCTGGAGCTGTTCCTGGCGGCCGCGCGCCGAACCCACGCACCGGGGGATTACACCCGAATGGCCGAACCGTTCCTGCTGGAGCTTCAGGAGCGCCAGCGCGAGATCGTGAGTTACTTGAGTGCCGCACATCCGCAAGATGCCGCCGCCTGAGTTGAAGTAGGGACGGGTCGCTCACGAGAGGCGTCTCCTTCGGGGGCGCCTCTGGTTGATTCTACTGCCGCGTCCCGCACAGCCGACGCGCCGGGGAGAATTTGATGCGAGACAGCGGGTGCCCGTTCAGAGAGGTGAGCCTCAAGCCGCTTTTTGGCGGGTTGCTCGCGCTGCTGCTGGTGCTGGTCTGCACCGGTCTCGGCGCCTTTGGAACGGGAGCCGCCGTTCTGACCCTCCTTTTGGTGAGCCCGCCGGGCGACCCAGCCTGGAATGGAGTGCTGCTCGACTGCGCGGTGTGGGGCGGCGCCGGGCTCGGTGTGGTGATCGGCTGCCTCTGGGCCCGCGCGATCCTTCGCTCCCGTTAACCTGCCCTCCGGCCTGCGATGCGCGATCCCGAGACATTCCAGATCGCCCGGCTGCTGGTGGGCAGCCTTTTCGCCATCGTCGGGCTGGCCTTGATGCGCGGCTACCAACTGCACGGGTGGCTCGGCGGGGGCGAGTGGAGGGAGGGCTTCGGGCTCGGGGCCGTTCTCGGCCTCGTCGGCCTTGGCCTGATGGCGGACCTCCTCCTGAAGAAGACTCGATAACACCCGCCCGCGGGCTGCCTCCGGAAACGTTGGTATCTGGAACAATTCCAGCTAGAAAGGGGGTAAGAGCCTATACGAACCGGCTCGGTTGTTAGCGAAGCCGAGCGAGAGACGACGCATGGTCGGCTCCCGGCTGCAGCCAGGCAGGTCGGTTCGGATAGGCTCCAAGAACGGTGCAGGTGAACGCTCCACGGAAGAGTGTCGCCGTTCCCCAGGGCCCGAGTGTCATCCCGGCAGCCCCTCATGAGTCAACCATTCCCGGATCCTCTCGAGCTGTTGACGGGCGCCGCGGAGAGCCTGCTTTCCAACCGAGAGCCCGCGCAGCTGGTGCCGGCGATCCTGGACACCTCGGAGCGCCTCTTCCAGGCCGACGCCTACGCCATCTGGCGCTACTTTCCGGAAGATCGGGAGTGGCGAGCGATTGCGGACCGGAACCTCTCCCCGGAGTATGTCCGCCGCGCGCCGGAGGGGGACTGGAAGCTGCTGCCGGACCACCCCGTCTTTACGCCGGACGTGCTCGGCGAGCCGCGCCTGGCGGTCCGCCGCGCCGCGTACGAGGCGGAAGGGGTCCGCTCGATGCTCTACCTGCCGCTGCGGATCTGCGGAGTGAAGGCGGGCACCATCGTCTTCTACTTCCGGCAGCCGCGGGAGCTGAGCGAGCCCGAGATTCGGCTCGCCCGGCTGCTCTCCAACCTGTCGGCGGCGGCGCTCACCAACGCGGAGACGTTCCAGACGCAGCGGCGAGCCACCGAGGCGGCGAGCCGCGCAGAGCGGCGCCTGCAGTTCCTGGCGGAAGCGAGCGCGGTGCTGGCGGCCTCGCTCGACCTGGACGAGACGCTCCGGCACGTGGCGCGCCTGGCGGTGCCGCACCTGGCCGACTGGTGCACCATCCACCTGCAAGAGGAAGGCGTAGAGATCCGGCTGGCGGCGGTGGCCCACGCCGATCCCGAAAAGGTCCGGATGGCGGAGCAGCTCACCGCGCGGTATCCCGTCGATACAAGCCAGCCGCGCGGCATCGGGCAAGTGCTGCGCACGGGAGAGCCGGAGCTCTTTCCGGAGGTGCCGGACGAGCTGCTCGTTCAGCGCGCCCGGGACCCGGAGCACCTGGAGCTGCTGCGCGGCGTCGGCTTCCGCGCCTGCATCATGGCGCCGCTCCGGCTGCGGGACCGCACCCTCGGCGTGCTCACCTTCATCTCCGCCGAGTCCGGCCACGCGTACGACGAAGGCGATCTCCGTGTCGCGGAAGCGCTCGCCGCGCGCGCCGCCTCCGCGATCGAGAACGCCAGGCTCTTCCGCCAGAGCCAGCAGGCGCTCGCCGGCGCCCGCGCCGCGGAGGACGCGCTCCGGCGCACCGCCACGCACCTCCGCCTCGCTGTCAGCCATTCCCACCTGGGGGACTGGAGCTGGGACGCGGCGACCGACCTGGTCGACTTCTCTCCCCGCGCGGCCGAGATCTTCGGCATCCCGCCCGGCCCGCAGCTCACCTGGACCGCCATGCAGGCGCTGCTCCACCCGGAGGACCGCGAGCGGGCGCGCCGCGAGGTGGAGCGGGTGGTGGCGGAGCGGGGCGACTACGAGATCGAGTACCGCATCCTGCATCCCGACGCCGCCGAGCGGTGGGTCCGGGCCACCGGCCGCGCCACCTATTCGTCCTCCGGTCAGGTGGAAGGGATGACCGGCCTGGTGGAGGACGTCACCGACCGCCGGGAGGCGGAAGCGGCGCTGCGCGCCAGCGATGAGCGGTATCGCACCTTCGTGGCGCAAAGCAGCGAGGGGATCTGGCGCTTTGAGCTGGACCAGCCGATCGCGACCTCTCTTCCTCCGGAGGCGCAGGTGGAGGCGATCTTCGAGCGCGCCTACCTGGCCGAGTGCAACGACGCGATGGCGCGGATGTACGGTTTCACCGCCGCAGAGGAGCTAGTGGGCGCACGGCTCACCGACCTGATGGATCCCGGCGATCCGCAGAACTCCGATTACCTCCGTGCCTTTGTCGAGAGCGGTTATCACCTTTCCGAAGCGGAGTCGCACGAGCTCGACCGTTACGGCGACCCGGTCATCCTGAGCAACAACCTCATCGGGATCGTGGAAGACGGGACGATTGTGCGCGCCTGGGGTACGCAGCGGGACATCACCGCGCAGCGGCGGGCGGAGCAGGCGCTTCGGGACAGCGAGGAGCGCCTGCTCGTCGCCACCCGCGCCGCCGGCATCGGCACGTTTGACTGGCATGTCCCCACCGGCCGCGTGATCCGCTCCGAACAGGAGCTGCGGCTTTTCGGCCTCGATCCCGACAGCGAGGGTTACACCGGTACGTCCGAGGACTGGAAGCGGGCGCTGGTGCCGGAAGATCTGGAGTGGGTCAGCGCGACGATCTCCCAGGCTCTGGAGGAGGGGCGGCAGGAGATCGACATCGCCTATCGGATTGTCTGCCCGAACGGGGAGATCCGGTGGATCGAGGGCTCGGCGCGGGTGCTCTACGACGCAGAGCGCAAGCCGCTCCGGATGGTGGGGGTGAACTATGACACGACGGAGCGCCACCGCCTGGAAGAGGAGCTGCGCCATCGCGTAGCGGAGCTGCGGCAGGAGACTCGACGCAAGGACGAGTTCCTGGCAATGCTGGCGCACGAGCTGCGCAACCCGCTGGCGCCGATCGTCACGGCCTCGGAGATCATCCGCCTGCGCGCCCTGGAGGACGCGGTGCTCGCGCGCCAGCGCGAGACCATCGAACGCAACGCGCAGCACCTGGCCCGGCTCGTCGACGACCTGCTCGAGGTCTCCCGGATCAACGAGGGGAAGATCGAGCTGCGCCGTGAGCGAATGCACCTGCAGGACGTGGTAGAGCAGGCGGTCTCCGCCGTGCAGGGCCAGGTCGAGAGCCGCGATCAGGAGCTGACGGTGTCGCTGCCGCCGGAGCCGATCGAGCTGAACGCGGACCCCACGCGCCTGGTCCAGGTGTTCGTGAACCTGCTCCAGAACGCCAGCAAGTACACCGATCGGTGCGGCAGCCTGTCACTCGCGGCGCAGCTCGAGGGGAAGGAAGCGGTGATCCGGGTGCGGGATACCGGCCGCGGCATCCCGCCGGAGCTCCTCCCATGCATCTTCGACCTCTTCGTGCAGGGAGAGCGCTCACTCGCGCGCACGGAGGGCGGCCTGGGCATCGGGCTCACGCTGGTGAAGCGGCTGGTCGAGCTTCACGACGGCACCGTCTCGGCGCGCAGCGAGGGCCCCGGCCGCGGCGCGGAGCTCGAGGTGCGCCTCCCGTCCGCGGCCCCGTCCACTCCCGTTGAAAGTGAGGTGGAGCAGCAGAGCCCGCCCACGGTTGGCGGCCGGCGCGTGCTGGTGGTGGAAGACAACCACGACGCGGCGGAGACGCTCTCGGATCTCCTTCGCCTCTGGGGACACGAGGTAGAGGTCGCCTCCCACGGACGGGCGGCGCTGGAGCTGGCCCTGGCGTTCGAGCCCGCCATCGTGCTGCTCGACATCGGCCTGCCGGACCTCGACGGATACGAGGTCGCCCGGCTCCTGCAGGAAGAGCTGGCGGTGCGGGCGCTGCTGGTCGCCCTGACCGGCTATGGCCGGGAAGAGGACCGGAGGCGGGCGCTGGAGGCGGGCTTCCACGCCCACCTGGTCAAGCCGGTCGACGCGGAGGAGCTTCGACAGCTTCTCACGCGGCCGGAGCAGCGCCGCTCCGCCGCTCAGTAAGCCGGCGAGTCGCTGGCCGGGAACGACTCGATCGAGTTCTGATCCACCAGTGCGTCGGTCGGGTGGCTTCCCGGAGTGCTCTGCGGCGTCGCATCGATCGCACCCGGCACCTCGTGAACGCCCCCGCGGCCCTCGGCAAGCTGCCGCAGCACGTACTGCAGGATGCCGCCGTGCCGGTAGTAAAGCGCTTCCTGCGGCGTGTCGATCCGCGCCGCGACCGTAAACTCCCGCGTGGAGCCGTCCTCACCTCGGGCGCGAACCCGCACCTCGCGCGGGGCAGCGGCCTCGGGGTGAGTGGCGTCCGAGAGGCCGGCGAGCTCGAAGGTCTCCCGGCCGGTCAGCCCGAGCGTCTCGACCGAGTCCCCCGCGCGGAACTGCAGCGGCAGGATGCCCATGCCGATCAGGTTGGAGCGGTGGATCCGCTCGTAGCTTTCCGCCAGCACCGCGCGGATCCCCTGGAGCGCCGGGCCCTTGGCGGCCCAGTCGCGGCTGGAGCCGGACCCGTACTCCCGGCCCGCCAGCACCAGGAGCGGCGTACCGGCCTCCCGGTAGCGCTCCGCGGCCTCGTAGATCGTCAGCACCTCTCCGGTGGGGAAGTGGGTGGTGAAGCCGCCCTCCATCTCCGGCGCCAGCCGGTTCCGAATGCGGACGTTGGCGAACGTACCGCGGACCATCACCTCGTGGTTGCCGCGCCGGGCGCCGTACGAGTTGAAGTCTTTCGTCTCGACCCCATGCTCCAGCAGGTACCGGCCGGCCGGCGAGTCGCGGCGGATGCTGCCGGCCGGGGAGATATGGTCGGTGGTGACGCTGTCTCCGAGCAGCGCGATGACGCGGGCGCCGGACACGTCGGGCACGCGGTCCGGCGCCCGGCGCGGTAGGCTCTCCAGGAAGGGCGGGCGCTTGATATAGGTGGAGGCCGGGTCCCACTGGAACCGCTCGCCGCCCGGAGCCGGCAGGGAGCGCCAGACTTCGTCGCCGGCGTAGACCTCCGCGTAGCTCCGCCGGAACATCTCCGACTCGATTGCCCGCTCCATCGTCGCCCGGATCTCCTCCCGGCCGGGCCAGATATCCCGCAGGAAGACCGGCTGCCCGTCGGCACCGGTGCCGAGCGGCTCGTTTGCCGGGTCCCAGTCCATCCGCCCCGCCAGCGCGTAGGCAATCACCAGCGGCGGCGACATCAGGTAGTTGGCGCGCACCTCCGAGTGGATGCGGCCCTCGAAGTTGCGGTTGCCGGAGAGGACGGAGCAGACCACCAGGTGCCGCGCCGCGATCGCCTCGGAAACCGGGGCGGGGAGCGGGCCGGAGTTGCCGATGCAGGTGGCGCAGCCGTAGCCGACCAGGTGAAAGCCGAGCTCCTCCAGGTACGGAGTCAGGCCCCCGCGCTCCAGGTAGTCGGTCACCACCATGGAGCCGGGGGCGAGCGAGGTCTTCACCCACGGCTTCGGCCGAAGCCCCCGCTCCGCCGCCTTGCGCGCCAGCAGCCCCGCGCCCAGCATCACGCTCGGGTTGGAGGTGTTCGTGCAGCTCGTAATGGAGGCGATCACCACCGCGCCGTGGTCGAGCTGCCCCGCGCCGTAGTCGTTGGCCGATTCGGCCTCCGCCCGCGATTCCTCGCCCCACACGCCTTCTGCCGCCGGCGTGCCGGGGACGCCCACCGCCGCGTTCTTCTGGGTCAACACGGGGAACGGCGACGGCCGCAGGCTCTCCAGCGCTCCGCGGAACGCCTGGCTGGCCCCGGAGAGCGGGACCCGGTCCTGCGGACGGCGGGGACCGGCGATACTCGGCTCTACGGAGGCGAGGTCGAGCGCCAGGGTATCGGTGAAGACCGGCTCCGGAGCGCCGGCAGAGTGGAACAGGCCCTGCTCCTTCATGTAGGTCTCCACCAGGGCGACCCGCTCCTCGGGCCGGCCGGTGAAGCGCAGGTAGCGCAGCGTCTCCTCGTCTACCGGGAAGATCGCGCAGGTGGCGCCGTACTCCGGCGACATGTTGCCGATGGTGGCGCGGTCCGCCAGCGCGACGCTCCCAACCCCAGGGCCGTAGAACTCGACGAACTTGCCGACCACCCCCTTCTTCCGGAGCATCTCGGTGACGGTGAGCACCAGGTCGGTCGCCGTTGCTCCTTCCCGGAGCGAGCCCTCCAGCCGGAAGCCGATCACCTGGGGCGTGAGCATGGAGATCTGCTGCCCCAGCATCGCGGCCTCCGCCTCCAGGCCGCCGACGCCCCAGCCGAGCACGCCCAGGCCGTTCACCATCGGCGTGTGGGAGTCGGTGCCGACCAGCGTGTCCGGGTACGCGAGCGGGTAGTCGCCGGCTGGTGAGGCGGGGTTCTCGTCCGAGGTAAAGACGACTCGCGCCAGGTACTCCAGGTTCACCTGGTGGCAGATCCCGGTGTAGGGGGGGACCACTTTGAAGTTGCCGAACGACTGCTGCGCCCACCGGAGCAGCGTGTACCGCTCCGTATTGCGCCCGTAGTCGAGCTCCCGGTTGATCCGGAGCGCGTCCGGCGAGCCGTAGACGTCGACCTGCATCGAGTGGTCGATCACCAGCTCCACCGGCAGCAGCGGGTTGATGAGCCCCGGATCGCCGCCCAGCTCCGCCATCGCGTCCCGCATCGCGGCCAGGTCGACCACGGCCGGCACGCCGGTGAAGTCCTGCATCAACACCCGCGCCGGCATGAACGCGATCTCCCGCCCGTCCGGCACCGCCGGGTCCCACCGGGCCAGCGCCTCGACGTCCGCCGCCGTCACGGAGACCCCGTCTTCCTGGCGAAGCAGGTTCTCCAGCAGGATGCGGAGCGAGTAAGGAAGGCGCCCGATCGAGAGGCCCGCCTCTTCCAGCGCGGCGAGGCGGAAGATCTCGAAGGTGCGGCCGGCGGCGGTGACCGTGGAGCGGGCGCCGAAGCTGTTCACACGTCCTCCTCCGGGAGCGCTCCGGAGTCGCTCCCGGAGAGTGCCTGCCCGCGCCCCGCGCCGTGACAAACACGATCTTCTCCGGCGAACGCACGGCGCCGCACGTGCCGCGAGCCGGCGGCGCTCCCGCGGGCCGCCCGGCGTTTCAGCACCTCCCGCGCGCGGGATAGACCTTGCGGAGGCACTCCCTGCAGCCGGCCGCGGCGCCGCTGCCGGAGGGACCGACGAGATGAAGCTCATCCCCACCTGGGTTCACGGGATCATGGACTATTCGATGGCGGTGCTGTTCTTCGCCCTGCCATTTCTCTTCCACTGGGGAGGGCGGGCTACTGTCATCCTCACGCTGCTGGCGATCGGCACCGTGGTCTACAGCCTGTTGACCCGCTACGAGCTCGGCGCGATCAAGATGCTGCCGATGCGGGCGCACCTGGGGCTCGACTTCCTCGCGGGAGTCGTCCTCGTGGTGCTGGCGCTGTTCCTCACGCCGGAGCCTGCCGGCGTTCGGCTCGCCCTCGGCGTCATCGGGCTGATCGAGATCGGCGCCGCGCTGCTGACCGAGCCCGAGTCGAGCGTGGAGCGCCGCCCGGACACCGGGCCGCGAGCGCGGGGAACATAGGGTTGGAGGGATGAACGATGAGGGATGAGGGCTGCTAAAGGCAAAAGGCTGAAGGCTAAAGGCTAAAGCCGAACCATTCGTTAGCGGGAGGTCCTGCTCCTACTCTTGCTCCTGCTCGCTGGCGACCCCCGGGGCTTCCGGCGCGGCCTCGCCAAGCCGGCCCTGCCCGGGTATGGCCTCCGGAGTCTCCCGCCCCTCCAGGGCGGGACGTGGCAGCGGCTCCGAATCCGGGGGCTGCGCTGCGCTGACCCCCGGCTATCCTCTCGCGCCCCTCCGGGGCGCCACCGCACCCCAACGTCGAGTCCGGGGGCGGCGCTCCGCTTCGCCCCCGGCTATCGTCTCGCGCCCCTCCGGGGCGCCATCCTCGCCGCGCTCCGTCTCTCCGTCCCTCTGTCCCTCTGTCTCCGAAGGTCTCTCCGTCTCCGAAGGTCTCTCCGTCTTCCCAGGATTAGCAGCGCCTTCGGAAGGTGGAGCGAAGGGTGTCTACGAAGGAGAGCGCCAGGTTCGCGGCGTCGAGCCAGCGGTTGATCTGGGTCTCCGCCCGCTGGTTCTGGGTGCGGCAGAGGCGCCACTCCGTGAACTCCGGCGTGCGGTGCCTGCGGTGGAAGGCGTCCAGCCGCTCGATGATGATGTGCGGGTACTTGGTGGAGAAATGCTGCGTCTCCAGCAGGTGGTCTCCCGCCTCACGCTGGAAAACGGGCCCGCCCGGCGAGATGTCGCGGACGAACGCGATGGTCGAGACGAGGATCCGCTCCACCATGGGGCGACGCAGCCCGCGCCGGTCGACTCCTGCCGGCGCGGGAAGCACCTCCACCTGCTCCGCCCGGCCCGACGCGGCGTGGTGGCGGCGGAGCAGCACGATGCGATGGCGCCGGCCCTGCAGCAGCTCCTCCAACGCCGCCTGGACGCTGGCGCTGTAGAGTCGCTCCGCCTCCGTGTACGGGGTGTCGGTGCGGACGCCCAGGAGGTCCTGGTGCTCCAGCGGAAGGTGGTCCCAATCTACCGGCATCGGCTCTGCCCCTTTCTGCGGGAGGCCAGGACGGTCCCTACCGCTAGTATTTCCCGCGCCGCCGCCGGAGAACCCGGCAGTTCGCTCGCCTTCCAAAAGGGGCGGCCGCTCCCGGCGAGACTTTAGGGTTCGCCGGGCCGGCCGCCGGGAACCCTGGTCTCAGTCGCTCTGCATGCACCGGAGCTCCCTCCGTCGATGGACCCCACACCCGCTCTAGAAGTTGCTCACGTCATCCCCGGCCGTCTGCGCCTGCGCTGGAAAGGCCCCGGGGAGCCGCCGCCCGACTTGCTGACCGGCTTGCAGGAGGTCGCGGGGGTCGACGGCACGGAATACCGGGCCTCGAGCCGCAGCCTGCTGGTACGGCACCAGAACGGCCTCGACCTGGACCAGTTGTCCCGGATTGCCGAGCAGCACCAGGTAGCCCTGCATCATCCCGAGCCGCGTCCCCTGATCCCGCCGGCCACGAGAAAGCGCTCTGCCCATCCCGATGAGCGAGTCGCCGTGGTAATCGAGGGACTGGAGGTCCTGGTGCTCGTCGGCCTGATGGTCTCGTGGGTGCGAGACATGGTCGTCGCGCGCCGGATTAAAGCCAGCACCCTGCTCCTCCTCGTGCTGGGCATCGTCAACCTCTACCAGCTCTGGCAGCGTCGGCAGCTCGAACGCCGGGAAGCCGACGCGCCCGCGGAGCTGGAGCCGATCCCGCTGTAGGCGATGCCGGCGTCACCGCTGCTGGAGGTCGCGCACGCCGTGCCCGGACGCGCGCGCCTGCGCTGGCGGGGGGACGGCCCTCCGCCGCCCGCCCTGCTGGACCGCCTCGCCGGGCACGAGGGGGTGAGCGGCGTCGAAGCGCGTTCGTCCGGCAGCATCGTGCTCCAGACCCGGCCGGGGCTGGTCCGCGGCGACCTGGAGCGGCTCGCCCGGGAGTGGAGCGTGGGGCCGGAGGATGAGACCCGGGAGGAGCAGCCGGTCGAGGTCGCGCACTGCGCCATTCCGGGCCGCGTGCGGCTGCAGGTGCCGGCGCTGCGGGGAAAGCCGCGGTGCGCGGAGCGGCTGCACGCCGCCCTGCTCGCGGTAGAGGGGATGCGCTCCGCCGAAGCGAGTCCACTCACCGGCAGCGTGCTGGTCCAGTTCGAGCCGGACTCCTGCTCCGTGCCGGTAGTGCGGGAGCGAATCGCGGCCTTCCTCCAGGCGGAGCCGGAGCGCGGCCCGGCGCGGCTTCCCCGCCGGGCGGCAGACGCCCGGGCGCTGGTCGGATGGGCCGCCGCAACTCCGGCCCCGGAGGTGCTCCGGCGGCTCGGGGTGGAGAGCGCGGACGGTCTCTCCGAGGCGGAAGCGCGGAAGCGCCTGGCCCGGCGATCCGGACGGCCGGTCCGCCTCGACAACCGCCGCAGCGCCGCGCAGATCCTCAAGGAGCAGCTCGTCACCGTGCCGACCGGCCTGCTCATGCTGGCGATGGGCTTCTCCACGCTCACCGGGGCGCGGGTGGACGCGGTCGCCATCGGCACGGTGCTCGGGCTGAACGGCGCCATCGGCTACCTGACGGAGCGGTACGCGGAGCGCTGCATCGAGGCGCTCCGCCGCCTGGGCTACCCGCAGGCGCACGTGATCCGGGCCGGGCAGCGCGGGACGGTGCCGGCCGCGGCGGTGGTGCCCGGCGACGTGGTGCGCCTCCGGGCCGGGGACATCGTGCCGGCAGAGGCCCGCATGCTGCAGGGGAGCCTGCTGGTGAACGAGGCGATGCTGACCGGCGAGGCCGAGGCGGTCGCCAAGACCCCCGAGCCCGGCAGCCGGTCGATGTCGCTCCACCGGCAGCGGAGCCTGCTCTTCCACGGGACCGCGGTCATGGATGGGCGTGCCCGCGCGGTGGTGCTCGCCACCGGCTCCGATACGGAGCTGGGGCGCATCCAGGAGCTGGTCGGCCAGGCGGAGACGCCCCGGACGGGGCTCCAGGAGGAGCTGGACCGGCTAGGAAAGAGCCTCGGCGTCGGCGCCGGCTCCGCCTGCGCCGGCCTCTTCGGCGTGGGGCTGCTCCGCCGGCAGCCGTGGCTGGAGATGCTCCAGACGACCGCCTCGCTGGCGGTCTCGGCGGTGCCGGAAGGCCTTCCCGCCGTCGCCACCACCGGGCTCGCGGTTGGGATGCAGCGAATGCTGGGCCACAACGTGATCATCCGGCGTCTCTCGGCGGTGGAGGCGCTCGGCAGCGTCACGATCCTCTGCGTCGACAAGACCGGGACGCTCACCCTGAACCGGATGACCGCCTCTCGCTACTGGTGGGAAGGCCGGTCGTTCGAGTACGTGAACGGGGGCGAGCCCGGCAGCGGCGCCTTCTACCTGGGGCAGGAGCCGATTCCGGAGGGGCGCTACCCCGCCCTGCGCGCCATGCTCCGGGTCGGCGCGCTCTGCAACGAGGCGAAGCTGCGGCGGACCGGAGGCGGCGTGCAGATCAGCGGCAGCCCCACGGAAGGCGCGCTGCTCCTGGCGGCCCGCGCCGGAGGTCAGGAGTATGAGGAGCTGCGCCGGCGCCATCCGCTCCTGCGGCTCCACCGCCGGGCCGAGCACCACCTCCGGATGGCGAGCGTCCATCGACACCCGGACGGCGGCCTGGAGATCGCCGCCAAGGGCGCGCCGGAGGCGGTGCTGGAGCTCTGCACCCGGCGGCTGGACGAGCGCGGGGAAGCGGTCCCCCTGACGGAGGCGGACCGCCGGCGCTACCGGGCCGAGAACGAGCGGATGGCGGCGGAGGGATACCGCGTGCTCGCCTTCGCCGAAGGCCGCAAGCCGGACGAGTCGCTGGAGAACGGCCACCTGAGCGGGCTCACCTGGCTGGGACTGGTGGGGCTGGAGGACCCGACCCGCCCTGGGGTGGCCGCGGCGATCCGGAGGTGCCGGGAAGCCGGGGTGCGCACGGTCATTCTCACCGGAGACCAGCCCGGCACGGCGCTGGCGGTCGCCCGCCGCCTGGGTCTCGCCGAGGAAGACGACGGGTGCGTCCTGGAAGCTTCCGACCTGGAAGGCATGCCGCCGGAGCGGATTGCCGCCGCGGTCGAGGGCGTCTCCGTTTTCGCGCGCGTCTCTCCGGAGCACAAGCTGCGCATCGTGCAGGCACTGCAGGGGGCCGGCCACGTCGTCGCGATGACCGGGGACGGGGTGAACGACGGGCCGGCGCTGAAGGCGGCCGACATCGGCGTGGCGATGGGGGAGGGCAGCACCGACGTGGCCCGGGAGTTAGCGGACGTGGTGCTGACCCGCAACGACTTCGAGGCGCTCGTCGCGGCGGTGGAGCAGGGCCGCACGCTCTACCTGAACCTTCAGCGGGTCCTGCGCTTCCTGCTCGGCTCCAACCTCTCCGAGCTGGGGGTGGCGGCCGCCGCGCTGATCGCCGGGCTGCCGTTCCCGTTCCGCCCGCTGCAGCTCCTCTGGTTGAACCTGGTCACCGACGTCTTTCCCGCGCTCGCGCTGGTGCTGGAGCCGTCCGACGGCGAGGCGATGCGGCGTCCGCCGCGAAAGCCGGGCACCCCGCTCCTGGGGCGGCGGGAGTGGGTCCGCCTGGGAGTCGACGGCGGCCTGATGCTGCTCTCCACCTTCGGAGCCTACCTCTGGGCGCTGCGCCGCCACGGCCCGGGCGCCACCGCCGCGGCGGTAGCGCTCACCACGCTCGTCGTCGCGCAGGCGCTCTACGCGCTCGCCTGCGGCGGTACGCCGGAGAGGGCGCGGGCCGGACGGCACCTGACGCTCCTGGGGACCACCGCCGGGACGGTGGCGCTGCAGGTCGCGGTCCACCAACTCGGGCCGCTGCGCCGCCTGCTCGGCGTGGCGCCGCTCGCGCTGTCGGATTACGCCGTGGTCCTGGCCGCCGCGGCGCCGGTCTCGCTGGCAGCGCTGGCACGGCCGGAGCGGCTCAGTCCGCGCCCTCGGCCGGCCCGGCGGACTCCGGGAGCGCCTCCTGGTCCCCGTCCGGATAGCGCGTGATCGCCTGCAGCGAGTAGTAGAGCGCGGTGTACCAGGGGAGCGCCGGCAGGTACTGGGAAGTGGCGATCTGGCGGATCGCGAGGAAGAGCAGTACCCAGGGCACCGTGGTCCGGAGGTCCAGCGCGCCTCCGGTCGCCCGGTAAACGGCCCGGTCCGCCTGGCGCCACTGCCGCTTGACCCCGCGGATCATCAAGCCCCCGACCGGCACCGGAGCCCCCGCGTCGGGGGGAGCCATCGCGGTGGGCTCGTCCGTCCGGTCCACCAGCAGGCACCGCTGCGCCAGGGCGTTCCGGAACGCCTCCGGAGTCGTCTCCTCCAGCGCGTAATGGAAGACGACCGACTCCGTCGACGGCCGGACCTCGATCCGCTCCAGGCCCGGCAGGCCGGCGGCGAGCCGCTCCAGCTCCGCCGGCCGCCGCTCGTCAGCGCGGAGGCCGGGGCAGCGAGCCCGCAGGCGTCCCGGCACCGCGTGTACCACTTCGAGGCGCAGGACGTCCGGCATCGCCGCGAATCCCTTCTTCCACGTTCCCCACGGCTAGTGGTGTGTCCAGCTACTGCTGACGTGTGCGAGTGGGAGCAAGGGAGAGTGGGCGAGCCGCTCCCAAGCAGCTGTTCTCAGGTTGCAGGTTAACAGGTTGCAGGTTCCGAACCCCGCCTCCCGTGTTCCCTACCTGCAACCTGCCAACTTGCTAACCTGCAACTAACGTCTCCCACTCTCCCTTGCCATACTCGCCCATCAATCTCAGCTTGACGGAGTACTTGCCGGTGGGGCCCGGCTGCGAGCGGGTCACGCAGCCCGCTGATGGCGCGCCTTCGAGCCGTGCTTCTCCCCCTCCGCGCCCTCGGCTGCCTCCCCCTCCGGGGTGCCGGCGGCCGGCTCCTCCGCGGGACGAGCCGCCGCTGCTTTCGCGCCCTCGGCTTCCCCTTCGGCGCGAGCGGCTTCCCCTTCGGCGCCGGCGATGTTCTCCCCCGCCGGGGCGACGGTCATCATCTCCCCTTCCGGATGGGCGTACTCCGACTTCGCCTCGGCCACCAGGTCCTGGAACTGCTC
Organism: Armatimonadota bacterium; assembly: GCA_046292385.1. GTDB lineage: Bacteria > Armatimonadota > SYMT01 > SYMT01 > SYMT01 > JBKBRF01. The sequence goes on from JBKBRF010000003.1 coordinate 213,516, forward strand.
TCCGGTCTCGGCGGCCCAGACCCGGGCGCGCTCCTGGAGCGCCAGGTAGCCCTTGATCGCTCCCTTCGCCGCCGGGCGGAGGCCCCGCGCCAGGGCCGGGAAGACCACCGGTGCGAGCACCACGGTGCCGATCGCCACCCCGATCCAGCCTTTGCCTTCCAGGCGTTCGCCGATATCTTCCAGCGCCATGATCTCTCTCCTCTGCGTCGCGGCCGCCGCTCCACACGCCTGCCCCGGGTGCTTCCGGGCCATTTCCGAGCGCCGGGGGAGCCTCACTCGGGGTCGGCCCATAGGGAGCAGTGTTCCCGCAGGGGCGGCGGCGAAACGAAAAAAGGCCCGCCGGCGCGGAGAGCACCAGCAGGCCTTGAGCGAGGATGGTAAGCCAGCTACACCAGTTCGGAGATCACCCGGCCTTCCGGAATGATCGGCATCGGACGGCCCTGGAGGTCCGGGAACTCGGTGTGCGGGTTCACCTCCAGCACCCGCAGCATGGTGGCGAGCACGTCCGTGGCGTGGTACGGCTGCGACTGCGGGTACTCGCCCTTGCTGTCGGAGGAGCCGACCGCCTGCCCCATCCGCAGGCCGCCGCCCGCCATCGCGACCGACATCACGTCGCCCCAGTGGTCGCGGCCCGGCTTTCCGGTCTGGCCGGGGACGCCCATCGTGTTCAACCGCGGGGTGCGGCCGAACTCGCCCATCACCACCACCAGCACGTGGTCCAGCATGCCGCGCTCGTCCAGGTCCCGCACCAGGCTGCCGACGGCGCGGTCCATCGCCTGGGCGGGGCCCTTCACCACCTCGGCGATGTTGTCGTGCATGTCCCAGCCGTCCATGTTGACGGTTACGAACGCCACGCCGCGCTCCACCAGCCGCCGCGCGAGCAGGCAGTAGCGGGACCAGCGGTGGTCGCCGTACCGCTCCGCCACCTTCTCCGGCTCGGAGTCGAGGTCGAACGCGTCGCGGACCTCCGGGCTGAGCAGCGTGTGGAGCGCGAGCTGCGTGAAGTGGTCGGTCGCATTCACGCTCGGCACGTGCTCGAACGTGCGGCGGAGGGAGTCGACCTTCTCCAGCAGGCTCTGACGCCGGGTCAGGCGGTCGCGGTCGGCCGACTGCCGGAACAGGTTCGGCGTGCCGATCCGCTTGCCGCCGGTGGTGTCATCCGCCAGGAACGGGTTGTACTGGGCGCCCAGCCAGTTGGCGCCGTGGTAGCCCGGCGCCAGGCCGACGGAGTGCAGGTTGCTGAGCCCCACGTACGGCGGCATCCCCGGGCGGTTGGCGCCCCGGGCGCGGGCGACGGCGCTGGCGATGCCGGGCGCGCGGGGAGTGGTGTCTGCCCCGGTGGCGCCCCAGCGGCCGGTGAGCATCATGTGCGCGCCGGCGAAGTGGTCGCCATTGTTGTGATAGACGGAGCGGACGAACGCCATCCGGTGGGCCATCTTCGCCTGCTCCGGCATCAGCTCGCAGAGGCGCAAGCCGGAGACGCTCGTCTCGATCGGCTTGTAAGCGCCGCGGTACTCCTCCGGCGCGTCCGGCTTCGGGTCGTAGGTCTCGTGCTGCGGCGGGCCGCCGTCGAGCCAGACGAGGATGCAGGCGGTCTGCTTCTTCGGCGCGGCCTGCGCGCTCCGCAGTCGCAGCAGGTCCGCCAGCGTGAGCCCGGCGAAGCCGAGGAAGCCGGCCTGCAGGAAGCTGCGGCGCGGCATTCCCGCACAGTTCACCCCATGGTCCCGAGCGCTCAAGCGCAGCATGTCTGTTCGTTTCCTGGATGCGTTCCGGAGCGATTTCCTTAATGTGTCTCTCTGAGTGATGCGAACGCGCTAAGTTGCGCCTTTGCTCGATACTCGGTCGATCCACTGCGTGGTTTCTCTCCCATCGTCGTCCCCGCGGGTGGAGGAAGGGAAACGGGCGGGCTCCAACAACTCCTGCGCGCCGGCCGGCGGGATCGCGGCGGCCCCGTGCCTGGCTTCCGAGCCGAGGCCGTTTCTTCCAGAGTAAAGAAAGTCCGATGGCCGCTGAAGCAGTCGAGAGCCCACCCGTCCCCCAGCGTCCGCAGACGCGCCCCGGCTATTCGCTCCGGGAGCTCGTGCTCTATTTCCTCTACCTGGGAGCCGCCGGCTTCGGCGGCCCCGTGGCACTCGTCGGATACATGCACCGCGACCTCGTGGCCGCGCGCGGATGGATCACCGAAGAGGAGTACGACGAGGGCCTGGCGCTGGCGCAGCTCGCCCCGGGCCCCCTGGCGGCGCAGCTCGGAGTCTACCTCGGCTTCGTCCATTACGGCAGCCTCGGCGCCACGCTGGCCGGCATCGCGTTCGTGCTGCCGTCGTTCGCGATGGTGCTGGCGATCAGCGCCGCCTACGTCGCCTTCGGCGGCATCCCGTGGATGCAGGCGGTCTTCTACGGCGTCGGGGCGGCGGTCATCGGGATCATCGGGATCAGCGCCTATAAGCTAACGGGCCGCACGCTTAAGTCGGACTACCTTCTCTGGGCGATCTATCTCACGGCCCTGGTCACCACCGTCGTCACGGAGACGGAGAACGTGCTCCTCTTCCTCGGCGCGGGACTGCTGGCATGGCTGGTCAAGGCGCCGCCGCGCCGCAAAGTGCCTCCATCCCTCTGCTTGGGAGCGCCGCTGGCGGCACTGCTGCCCTCCGCGCCGGCGGTCGATGCCGGCCTGATGGTGCAGATGGCGCTCTTCTTCGGCAAGGCCGGGGCGTTCGTCTTCGGCAGCGGGCTGGCGATTGTCCCGTTCCTCTACGGCGGCTGTGTGCACGAGCTGAAGTGGCTCGACAACCGTCAGTTCCTGGACGCGGTGGCGGTGGCGATGATCACCCCGGGGCCGGTGGTGATTACCACCGGCTTTATCGGATACCTGGTGGCGGCGGGCCGGGCCGGCGGCTCGGCATTCGCCGGCCTCGCCGGAGCCTCGGTGGCCGCCCTGGCCACCTTCCTGCCGTGCTATCTCTTCACCATCATCCCCGCTCCGCACTTCAAGCGGTGGGGCAAGCATCCCAGCGTACTGGCTTTCGTCAACGGCGTCACCGCGGCCGCTACCGGCGCGATCGCCGGCGCGGTCATCGTGCTGGCGAGACGCTCCCTGGTCGATCTACCTACGGTCGGGATCGCGGTGGCTACCGCCGTGGTCCTGGTGCGGTGGAAGAAGGCGCAGGAGCCGGTTATCATCCTCGCGGCGGCACTGCTCGGAATGGCGCTGCGGCTGTTCATCTCGGGTTGAGCCCCGGCGCTTCGCCCTCGCGTACCCTATCTCCCATGGCTCAATCCCTCCTACCCCTGCTTACCGTCGGCACGGCCCTGCTCCTCGGAGCCCTCGCGCCACAGGCCGAGGCCGGCCGGCCCGCGCCTCCGGCGGAGCGGCAGCGGGTGCTGGTGCTCACCGATATCTCCAACGAGCCCGACGACGAGGAGTCGCTGGTCCGCTTCCTCGTCTATTCGAACGAGTACGACGTGGAGGGACTGGTCGCCACCACCTCCACCTGGCTGCGGGAGCGCACGCGGGAGGACCTGATCCGCCGGCAGATCGACGCCTACGCACAGGTCCGGAGCCGTCTCCTCAAGCACGCGCCCGGCTTTCCGGAGGCGGACCGGCTCCGCGCCGTCACCGCGACCGGCCAGGGCGGTTTCGGGATGGCGGCGGTGGGCGACGGGAAGTCGACCCCGGGCTCCCGCCGGATCCTGGAGGCGGCGGACCGAGCCGACCGCCGCCCGCTCTGGATCAGCGTCTGGGGCGGCGCGAACACGCTGGCGCAGGCGCTGTGGGACGCGCGGAAGTCGCGCTCCGCGGACGAGTTGAAGCGGCTCGTCGGCAAGCTCCGGGTCTACGCGATCTCGGACCAGGACGACGCCGGCCCCTGGCTGCGCCGGGAGTTCCCGGAGCTCTTCTACATCGCCAGCCCAAGCGACACCGGGCATCAGCACTACGCCCGCGCCACCTGGACCGGCATCAGCGGCGACCTCCACTACAAGAACGGCCCCGGCCACAAGATCGCGCTGGTGCAGCCCCCGTGGCTGGAGCAGCACGTGATCCGCGGCCACGGCCCCCTGGGAGCGCTCTACCCGAAGCCGACCGTCATCATGGAGGGCGACACCCCCTCGTTCCTCGGCCTGGTGAACAACGGCCTCGGCTGGCACGTGAGCCCCTCCTATGGCGGGTGGGGCGGCCGCTACGTCTTCGACACGTTCCCGGGCGAGACCCGGCCGCACTGGACCAACACCAACGGCGCAAGCCGCGACCGGGTGACGGCCGACGACGGCAAGAGCTACCTCTCCGACCAGGCGACGATCTGGCGCTGGCGCGAGCAGTACCAGCACGACTTCGCCGCGCGGATGGACTGGTGCGTCGCGGAGGAGTACGCGGAGGCCAACCACAACCCGGTCGCGGTGCTGAACGGCGACCGGACCAAGCGGGTGCTGGAGCTGCGCGCCCGCTCCGGAGAGACGGTGCGGCTCTCCTCCCGCGGCTCCCGCGATCCGGATGGAAACCAGCTCCGCGCCGCCTGGCTCGTCTACCCGGAGGCGGGCAGCTACCGGGGAGAGGTCCCGCTCACGCAGACGGAAGGGGAGCGGACCGCCTTCACCGCGCCGAAGGTCGAGCGTCCGGAGACGATCCACGTGATCCTGCAGCTCCAGGACGACGGCGCTCCCCGCCTCTACAGCTACCGGCGCGCGGTGGTGACGGTGCGTCCGTAACGGCGATCCGGCTTCCGGAGAAGGGATGACCCTGCCGGAGGGCAAAATTCTGGTGAGAACGATTGGAAGTAAGGAGGCCTCCCATGCCGGTCAGATACTGGAAGCTCGCGGTGGCGTCGGCGCTGCTGCTCGGCGCGGCGCCGGGGCTGGGTGCGTGGGCGCAGGCGGTGCCCGCGGCGGCCCAGCAGGATGAGAAGCAGGACGACAAGCAGAGCGAGGCGGAGAAGAACCTGCTCCCGCTGGGGCAGGTGGCGCCGGACTTCACCCTGCCGCTGGTCGGCGGGGGAGAGGTGACCCTGGCCGACCTCCTCAAGTTCGGCAAGGCGACCCTCGTCGGCTTCTGGGGCATCGACGCGGAGGCGGGCGGCGAGGCGATCCTCAAGGCGCAAAAGGTCCACGAGGAGCTCTCCCAGAAGGGCCTGTCCACCATCACCGTCAACCCCCGCGACCGCGCCCGCGACATCGAGAAGTTCATCAAGTCGTCGAACCTGCACATCCAGGTGGCGATCGACGGCAAAGAGACGAACAGCGCGGTCACCAGCGTCTTTAAGGCGCGCACGCTGCCCACGTTCTACCTGCTCGACCCCAGCGGCAAGGTGCTCTGGCGGAGCATCGGCTTCAAAGAGCCGGGCCTCCGCGCCGCCCTGGAGAAGGCCGGCGTCAAGTAGAGGTGAAGCGGGCCGGGAAGGGTGTATCCTTCCCGGCTCTTCCGAGCGCGCAGTGGGGAGGGGCATCGATGCGGATCTCACGCCGGTTCCTTCTGGCGGCGACGGCCGGCGCGTCACTCCCCGGGAGGGCGGAAGAGCGGCCGGACCGGTGGCGGGAGACGCTCGCCTTCCTGCAGGCGGAACGCGCGGCGGGAACGCTTCCGGGGGCCGCGCTGGTGGTGCGTCAGGACGGCCGGCCGGCGCTCGAGCGGTACGAGGGGACCTACTGCGGCCTCCGCCGCCGCGACGAGCCGCTGGACGGCAAGGTCCGCCACCCGCTCTATTCCTACTCCAAGCTGATCTCCGCCACGGTGGTGATGCTGGCGGTGCAGGACGGCCTGGTCGCCCTGGATACCCCGGTGAGCGCCTACCTCCCGCAGTTCACCGGCGGCGGGAAGGAGCGGATCACGCTCCGCCACCTGTTGACCCATGCGGCCGGCATTCCCAACGTCACGATCGGCTCAGTCTCGACCGAAGCGGGCTGGGAAGCGGCGGTCGCGGCGCTTTGCGCGGCGAAGACCGAGTGGGAGCCGGGGTCGCGGACCGCCTACCATGGCCTGACGGGGCTGCTGGTGGCGGCAGAAGCGGTGCGGCGCAGGACGGGAGGGAAGCGCTGGGAAGCGCTCTGCCGGGAGCGTCTCTTCCGGCCGCTGGGGGCGAATTCGCTCACCTTCGAGATCCCGGAGAACGAGCCGGTCGCGCTCACGCCCCAGCCCGCGGAGCTCCCGAAGACGCCGGCGGAGGCGTTTCCGCACGCGGGACAACCGGCGGGCGGCTGCTTCGGCACCGCTGCGGACGCCCTGAAGGTGCTCCAGCTTCACCTGGACGCAGGTCGCTGGCACGGCACGCGGCTGCTCTCCGAGCCGCTGGCGCGGGAGATGCGCCGGGTGCAGTATGCGCGGGAGATCGCCGCGGCGCGGGAGGCGGGGAAGGCTCCCGACCACGAGCCGTGGGGGCTCGGGCTCCTGCTGCGGGGGACCGGACCCGCCGCGGGTGGGCACGGCTGGTTCGGCCTCCGGGACCAGGGCTCCCCCAGCGTCTTCGGACACGCCGGCATCGATACGGTGATCGGGGTGGCGGACCCGGACCGGCGCAGCGCGCTCCTCTTTATCTCCACCGCCTCGCCCCCGTCGGCGGAGAAGACGGTCGCGCTCCGGAACGGCGTGGTAAACCGCGTCTTCTCCGCCGTCGATCAGCGCCGCTGATCCCGCCAGCGCGATCTGAATCCCCGCTCCCGGGCAGGGGCTCGTGCCCTCGCGCCGTCCCCGATGCGCAGGAAGCGAGTCGTCCCGGGCGTGACTGGACTTCACCTATTAATATTAGAAAGACTTGATGCGTTCCGGGTCCAGCCGTCGGTGCCGCGACTACACTGGTCCATTGGACCGTCTCCCGCGGCACCGACCCGCGGCGGGAGTCGTCTCGGGCGAGCTGGATGGGCGCTGTTTTGTAGGAACGAGGAGCCACGGCCTTGGGCACCACAGTCCAGGAGAGCGGGCGAGAGCAGGAAGAGTGGCCGGCGCTGGGCGGGGTCCGGGACCAGGCGGCGCAGATCCTGGAGAGCATTACCGATGCCTTCTTCGCGGTTGACCGCGACTGGCGGTTCACGTACGTAAACCGCCAGGCTGAAACACTGCTGGCCCGCTCGCGCGGATACTTGCTCGGGAAGTGCATCTGGGAGGAGTACTCGCCTCTCAAGCAGACCGAAGTCCACGACTTGTACCAGCAGGCGATGCACGCCCGGACCACCGCCTCGTTCGAGACCTATTACGAGCCCCACCGGCGGTGGTACGAGGTCCGTGTGTTTCCCGCGGAAGCAGGGATCTCCGTCTACTTCCGCGACGTCACTCCGCGGAAGCGCTCCGAGGCGCTCCTGCGGGGACAGAAGCGCGTGCTGGAAGGGTTAGTCAAAGGGGTTCCGCTGCCGGACCTCCTGGCGGAGATCTGCCGGGTGATGGAAGCGCAGGGCGAGGGGCTTCACACCTCGGTGCTGCTGCTCGACGCCGACGGCAAGCACCTCCGGCACGGGGCGGGCCCGAGTCTTCCGGCTGCCTACAACGGGGCGATCGACGGCATCGCGACCGGTCCCGAGGTCGGCTCCTGCGGTACCGCGGCCTTCACCGGGAAGACGGTAGTTGTCTCCGACATCGCCACCGATCCGCTCTGGGCGAGCTTCCGGGAGCTGGCGCTCGGCTTCGGCCTGCGGGCGTGCTGGTCTACGCCGATCCTCTCCGAGAAGCAAGAGGTGCTCGGCACCTTTGCGATCTACCACCAGGAGCCCCACGAGCCGGGCCAAGATGAGCGAGCCGTGGCCGAGGTGCTGGCCCGCACCACCGCGGTCGCCATCGAGTGGCACCGGGCGGGCAGCCGCCTCGCGCGGGCCACGGAAGCGGCCGCCCGCCACGAGCGGCTACTCAACGCCATCGTCTCCTCCACGCCGGACCTGGTGTATGTCTTCGGCCGGGACCACCGGTTCCAGTACGCCAACCAGGCGCTGCTCGACATGTGGGGCCGTACGTGGGACGAGGCGATTGGAAAGAACTGCCTGGAGCTCGGCTACGAGCCGTGGCACGCCGAGATGCACGACTGGGAGATCGAGGAAGTGATCGCGACGCGGCAGCCGGTCCGCGGCGAGGTACCGTTCCACGGCACGCAGGGGCGGCGCATCTACGACTACATCCTGGTTCCGGTTTTGGACCAGCACGGCGACGTGGAGATGGTGGCGGGGACCACCCGCGACGTCACCGAGCGCAAGGAGTACGAGGAAGCCGAGCGCAGCGCGCGGGAAGCCGCGGAGCGGGAGCGCACCGCGGCGCTCGGGCTGGCGGATGAGCTGCGGCTGGAGCGGGAAAAGCTGGAGCGCGCGAATCAGGACCTCTACGCCCGTACCCAGGAGCTCCGGGTCCAACAGGAGCGGCTGCAGAGCCTCACCCGCTACCTGCGCTCCGCCACCCGGTGTGCCGCGCAGATCGCGAGCCTGGATGCTCCGGAGGCGATCTGCCAGACCGTGGTAGATACCCTGGTCGGCCAGTTCGCGGCGGTGGCCGCAGGGATCTGGCTCTGCTCCCCCCGGCCCGGCTGGCTCCATCTGTCGGCGGCGGCGGGATTCCCGGATGCACCGGTGTATGGTCTGGAGCCGCAGGTCGAGGTCGTCCTGAGCGCCTCCAAGCTCGGCTGGGTCGCCCGCGCGCGGCGTCCCTTCATCACCAACGAGCTCAGCGGCGAGCTTCAGCTCGATCAGGAGTGGCTTCGCCGGGAGCGGCTGACTGCCGGCGCCTTCGTCCCGATCCTCGGTCCGGACCGCCTGCACGGGGTGCTGACGGTTTTCGCCTCGGAGCCGCTGCCCCTGGAAGTAGGCGAGGTGCTCACTACCATCGCGGCCTCGATCTCCACGCGCCTCGACTACCTGGCGCTGGCAAACGAGGTGAAGCCGAATGGCGGTGAGTAATTCCCGCCGAGGTGAGCGCTCCCGTCACCGTTTCTTACTGGATCGTCTCCGGGCCGCGTGCCGCGCGCTCGAAACATTAAAAGGGGCTGCCTGATTGCTCGTCGCAGCAGACCCGCTGTTTTAGAATGTTCGCATCCTGTCATCCGTGAATCGAGCCGTTCCGCATCAGGGAATGTCTAAGAACTTGCCCCCCAATCCACTCCCGGCGCCCGAATTGCTGGCAGCGATCATCGAGTCCTCCGATGACGGCATCATCAGCAAAGATCTGGACGGCATCATCACCTCCTGGAATCACGGAGCGGAGCGCATCTACGGTTACACTCCGGAGGAGATGATCGGCCAGCCGATTCTCAAGCTGATCCCGCCGGAGCGGTACGACGAGGAGCCGGAGATCCTGCGGCGCATCGGCCAGGGCCAGCGGGTAGATCACTTCGAGACGGTGCGGGTGCGCAAAGACGGTACCCGCATCGACGTCTCGGTCACCATCTCTCCCGTGCGCGACGCCACCGGAACGATCGTCGGCGCCTCCAAGATCGCGCGCGACATCACGGAGCAGCGCCGGCTGCAGTCGCAGCTCCAGGAGCACCAGGAAGAGCTGGAGGCGCTCAACGAGGAGCTGATCACCACCAATGAAGAGCTGATCGCCGCCAACCGGGAGCTGGCGCACCAGGGAGACCAGCTTCGGGAGGCAAATGTCGCGCTTCAGGAAGAGACGCAAACCGTCGAGACGATCAACCGGGTGGGGCAGTCGCTCTCGGCGGAGCTGGACCTCCAGAAGCTGGTGCAGCTCGCCACCGACGCGGGGACGCAGCTCACCGGGGCGCAGTTCGGAGCGTTCTTCTACAACGTGGTGAATGAGAGCGGCGAGTCGTATACGCTCTACACCATCTCAGGCGTCCCGCGGGAAGCGTTCTCGCGCTTCCCGATGCCGCGCAATACGAAGATCTTCTCGCCGACCTTCAGCGGCGAGGGGGTGGTCCGGCTGGATGACGTGACCCAGGATCCTCGCTACGGGCAGAACCCGCCGTACCACGGAATGCCGGAGGGTCATCTGCCGGTGCGCAGCTACCTGGCGGTGCCGGTCGTCTCGCGCTCCGGCGAGGTCCTCGGCGGCCTGTTCTTCGGTCACGAGAAGCCGGGGGTGTTTACGGCGCGGGCGGAGCAGGTGGTCGTCGGGATCGCCGCGCAGGCGGCGGTGGCGATCGACAACGCCCGGCTCTACCAGGAAGCCCAGCGGGAGCTCCAGCAGCGGCAGGAAGCGGAGGAGGCGCTGCGCCGGAGCGAGGAGCGCCTCCGCGCCATCGTGCAGAACTCTCCGTCGGTCATTTTCCTGAAAGACCTTCAGGGTCGTTACCTCCTGATGAACCACCACGGCCACACGCTCCTGGCAGACCAGCCGCTGGAGAGTGTCCTCGGGCGAACGGATGAGGAGCTGTTCCCGGGAGAGATCGCCGAGCGGGTGCGGGAGCACGATGCCCGGGTGCTGGAGGCGGGGGAGGCGCTCCGGTTCGAGGAGACGAGTGAGGACGGGCGTCACTACATCACCCAAAAGTTCGTGCTGCGGGATCCGGAAGGGCGGCCCTCCGCGCTGGGCGGAATCTCTACCGACATCACCACGCTGCAGCAGCTTCAGGCGGAGCTGCAGCAGCGGGCCGCGGAGCTGGCCCACGCGGACCGTCAGAAGGACGAGTTCCTGGCGATGCTGGCGCACGAGCTGCGAAACCCGCTGGCGCCGATCCTGAACGCGGTGCAGGTGCTGCGGGCCCGGGGCGGCCCGGATCCGCTGGTGCAGCGGCAGGGTGCGGTGATCGACCGCCAGGCGCGGCACATGTCACGGCTCCTGGACGACCTGCTCGACGTCTCTCGCATCACCCAGGGCAAGATCGAGCTGCGCAAGCAGCCGGCCAGCCTATCGGCGGCGGTCGAGCACGCGCTGGAGATCGCGCAGCCCTCCATCCAGGCGCGGCGGCACGAGTTGAACGTCTCGCTTCCGGAAGACCCGCTCTTCGTGAGCGCGGACCCGACCCGCCTCCACCAGGTGATCGGCAACCTGCTCCACAACGCCGCCAAGTACACCCCTGCCGGCGGCCGGATCGAGGTGACGGTGACGCCGCGGGACGGCGAGGCGGAGCTGACGGTCCGCGACAATGGCGTGGGGATCTCGCCAGAGTTTCTCCCACGTCTCTTCGACTTGTTCAGCCAGGCAGACCGCTCCCTCGCCCGCACGGAAAGTGGGCTGGGGATCGGGCTGACGATGGTGAAGCGCCTGATAGAGCTGCACGGCGGGACGGTCGCCGCCCGCAGTGACGGCCCCGGCCACGGCAGTGAGTTCCGGATCCGCCTGCCGCTCCTGACGCGCAGCGCCGAGCCGGACTCGCACAATACGGCTCCCCACCCCGCGGAAGCCGGGGCCCCCGGGCGCCGGATCCTGATCGTGGACGACAACGAGGATGCCGCGGAGACGCTGGCCGACCTGGCGACGCTCTGGGGCTACGGGGTGCGCACCGCCCACTCCGGCGCGGCAGCGATCCGCCTGGCCGGCGAGTACCACCCGGAGGTGGTGCTGCTGGATATCAGCATGCCGGGCATGAGCGGCTACGAGGTGGCGGAGCGGCTGCGGCAGGAGCCCGAGCTGCAGACCAGCCTGCTGATCGCGCTGACCGGCTACGGACAGCCGGAGGACCGCCGCCGCACCCGCGAGGCAGGCTTCCACCACCACCTGACAAAACCGGTCGACCCCGACCTCCTCCGGCGCATCCTGGAAACAACCTGAAGGTTGGAGTCGTGTAAGAAAAGGAGATGAGGGGATGAATTGGAGATAAGGGGATGAAAACTTCTTGCTCTCGCCTGACGAGAGGCCCCTGCGACCACGCGCCCCTGACGGCCTCGTGGTCAATCACAGCGCTGTAGATCCGGCCTGATCAGAATCATCCCCTCATCTCCCTTCTTACACAGCGCGGCTGATGCCGCAACCAAACTCAAGGCGGCGGGAGATTGCTTGGTTGGACGAGAGCGACAGCGCGCCGAGGATCCACCCCGCGCCCTCCCCACCCGGAGCGGCCCTCCCGCGTGGGTGGCCCTCCCGCAGTCCTTTCACGCCCTCCGGGCTAGCGGACTGCTCCGGGCGTGTCCATCGGTTGGCTGTGCTCCGCGTTCGCGGCCTGCGGTAGTTGCGATGCGGCGACTCACGGACCGCTCCAGGCGGCTCAAGCGATCCCGAAGGCTTTCGGGATCACAAGGGAACCCCTCCAGCCCTGCCTCCGGCAGCGCTTCCGGGCTTCGCAGATCCCCACGCCCCGGGGGCGCGAAGCCGGTCGTGCTACACCGGCTTGAGGCAATCCGTCGGCTGCCGACCGTGGCCAGACCGCAGGCGCCCGCCGGGTGCCAGTTGTGGCCACCCCTGGGCGGCAGGGGTGGTAGCTCGAAGGGGCGGGAGGCAGCCCGTGAGCTCCCCTGTCGGTGCGGGTTACGCTTCCTGGCGCGGGAAGAGCTTTTCGACGGAAGCTCCCGCAGCGGCCTGCTAACGGAGCGCAGCGGAGTGTAAAAAGGCCGCGGAGGGCCTTCGTCGCGGGAGGGCTGCCTCCCGGCACAAGGGCGCGGGGTCGGGTCGCGGGATCGATGCTGCATCTCGAAGCGAAGCTAAAGCTCCACACAACTGGCGCCCTCCGGCTCCGCGAGGCCCGGGCGCGCGATGATCGCCAGCAGAATCCGCGCATCCCGGCAAGATTCTCGCGGCGAGTAGTACAGATGCTTCAGAAGAGAGCTTCCCGTGAGCGAGCCAGTTCGAGCAGGCGGTCGAAGTCTTCTTCCAGGACGTAGCGGTCCTGGATCAGGGTGCGGGCGGCGGCGGTGTACTGCTCCAGGTAGTCCGCGAAGGTAGGGTAGCGCTCCCGCAGGGACGGGCGCGGGTCGCCGGCGCGGAGGCGGTCTTCTCTCGTCTTGAGGAACGGGATCGCGGCGCCGGTAAGGCTAAGTAGCTCCCCGTCGGCGCCGGCGGCGGGGTTCCGCAGGTTCCAGCCGGTGTAGGTGGCGGTGGGGACGGCGACGTTCGGGAGCAGCAGCATGCCGCGCTCGTTGTTGTCGTCGCCGACCGCCGGCACCAGCACGGTGTAGCTCCCCTTCACCTGCGGCGGGTGCTCCGTGATGATCCGCTTTGCCGCCCACTCCGGCCCGAAGTCGAGCCACGCCGGCTCCTGGATCACCTCCGGGTAGCGGACTCCGGGCAGCGGCCGCCAGCCGGAGCGGTCCCCCTGCCACGGCACCAGCGTGCCGTCCGCGATGCGGGGGTAGGCGCTGGGGGGTGGGGTCTTGCCCTCGCGGATCCAGCCGTCGAGCGCGAGCAGCAGCGCGCGGAGGACCGGGCGGTAGTCGGTGTGGTTCGCCGGCAGCTGGCCGAGCGGATGCGGCTCCGCGGAGGGCAGGCCGCTGCCCGGACCGTGCTGCGCGCCGCCGAGGGAGTAGATGCGGACTTCCGGAGGGATCACGCTGTCGCGCTTCCCGGCCGGGTCGGTGTGGACCAGCGACCCGCTGCGGTGCCAGTACTCTGCGGAGGTCTGCACGTGGAACACCTTCGGCACCACCTTCGCCGCCCGCGCCTTGCGCAGGATGCTGTCGGTCCGGCCGCTGAACGGGTCCTTTTCGTCGCCGTAGGCGAACGGGAAGAGATCGACCGGGTAGAGGTGATGGTCGTGCTGACCGCTGTGGCGCGTGGGCGAGGCGAAGCGGTGATTGAAGAAGCCCAGCCCGGCGCCCGCGACGTGCGGCATGAGCCCGTCGAAGACGATCCGGCCCTGCTCGTCCGCGTTGAAGCCGTCGTAGGTGAACTGCCGGAGGGCGCGCCCGCTCTGCGAGATGCCGAATCCGATCGCGCGCTTCGCGGCGGGGGTGCCGTCGGACCGCCGCAGCGGATTCTTCGTGCCGCGCTCGTGCTTCAGGAACGAGATCAGGTCCCGCATCCCCGCGAAGCCGGTCCCCTGCACCAGCGGCCCCTCCGCCTGGTAGATCAGCTCGTAGATGTAGCCGGGCCGGAAGCCGCCGGAGAGGACCAACTCCACCAGGGGGAGCTTGCCCTTCACGCCGTCGGCCTCCACCGGCTTCTGCTCCAGGTGCCACTGGTCGATCGGGATCGCGACCCGCGGGTCGGACTCTCGCTGCCGCCAGGTGAGGCGGGCGGCGCGGAGTGTAGGGGGAAAGAACGGGTAGCTGCCGTGTCCCGCCCAGTGGGCGATGCTCAGCCGCTCCGCCGGCCGGTCCGGCACCAGCTCCGCGCGGACCCACCCGCGGAGCGGCCGTCCGTTGGCGGTCGCCACCGGCGCGTCGAGGCGCAGGCGCCCGCCGCCCGGCAGCAGCTCGCCGATCCAGCCGCTGGAGACGACGATGTAGCCGTACCGCATCAGGAAGTCGGGCGCGCCCCCGTTGAACGCGCCACCCGCCGTGACTCCGCCGCGGTTGTTCACGTCGTAGAGCAGCGTGCCGTTCGCCCGGTCCGGGTCGGCCGGCGTCAGGATCTCGACATCGGCGCTGAGCTCCACCTTCCCCGCCGCGTTCCGCGATGCCAGCTCCAGGTCGACGACGCTCTTGTTCGCCGCGTGCTCCGGATCGAGCTCGAAGTGGGCGCGCCCGGTGAGCCGCTGGTAGGCGCCCACGCGCGGGAGCTCTTTTCCGCCCGCGTAGGGCTCCCGCCCCGTGATCTCCAGGCGAGTGAGGGAGGCCTCCGCGGCGGAGGGCACCGCCAGGAGGGCGGCGAGGGCGACGAGGTGACGGAGCTTCATCGGCGTTCTCGATCTCGAAAGGTGAGGTAGGGGGCAGGGCAATTATGCCGCGAATCGGGGGAGCGGAGGGCGCGCGGCGCGCGGCGGTGAATGGCGAGTCAGAGCCCCTCCCTCCCGCCTCTACTGCCATGTCGATTCCTCTCCGAGCCCTCGCGATCGTCTCCGGCGTGACCGCCCTCTTCGCCGCCTCCTGGCTGCCGGCTTCGGAAGAGACGGCGACCTCCGTCCGTGTCCGCGTGGCGGATCCCTCGGGCAAGCCGCTGCCCGCCCGCCTCACCGTCACCGGAGCCGACGGAAGCCTGGCGGAGTTGGAGCCGGAAAAGCAGCCGTGGATCGCCTCCCGCCGCGGGGTGATCTACACCGGCACCGGCGAGGCCCGCTTCCGCGTGCCGCCGGGGCGCTACACCCTCTACGCCAACCGGGGGCTGGAGTACGGGCTGGTCCAGCGGCCGCTCGACGCCACCGGCGGCAGCCTGGATCTGAGCCTGACGCTGACGCGGGAGGTCGACACCCGCGGCTACGTCGCCTGCGACCCGCACATCCACACGCTCACGCACAGCGGGCACGGCGACGCCACCGTAGAAGAGCGGATGGCGACGATCGCGGGCGAGGGGATCGAGCTGGCGATCTCGACCGAGCACAACCACCACGTCGACTACGCCCCGGCCGCGGAGGCGACCCGCACCCGGCCGCACTTTACGCCGGTGATCGGGAACGAGGTGACCACGCCCCAGGGCCACTTCAACGCGTTTCCGGTCCGCCCCGGCAGTCCGGTGCCGGACGCGAAGGTGACCGACTGGTCGATCCTGCTTCCCGCCATCCGCGCCACGCCCGGCGTCCGGGTGGTGGTGCTGAACCACCCGCGGAACAACCACTCCGGATTCGTCCCCACCGACCCTTCCCGCTTCCACGCCGGGAGCGGCGAGAGCCTCGACGAGCGGCCGTGGAGCTTCGACGGCGTCGAGGTGGTGACCTCCGCCGCGCTGCAGAGCGACGTCATGAAGCCGTACCGGGACTGGTTCGCGCTGCTCAACCGCGGCGTGAGCGTCGCCGGGCTCGGCTCCAGCGACAGCCACGAAGTGAGCCGCTTCATCCTGGGCCAGGGCCGCACGTACGTGGCCAGCACGGCGGAGGACGCCTCCCAGATCGACGTGCAGGAGGCGTGCGACAGCGTGCTGGCCGGACGGGTGCTGGCGAGCCTGGGGCTGCTCACGGAAATATGGGTCGACGGAGCGGCGAGCGGCGGCCTTTCCCGGGTGGAAGACACCCGGATGCGCGTGCGGGTGCGCGTGCAGGGCCCCCGCTGGATCAACGCCGACCGGCTGGAGCTGTATGCCAACGGTAAAGTGATCGCCTCGCGTCCGATCGTCCACCGGAACGATGCCGTGGTGAAGGCCCACCTCACGCTGGAGCTGCCGCGCCCGAAGCACGATGTCTGGCTGGTGGCGGTGGCGACCGGGCCCGGCGTCACCGCTCCCTACTGGCCCACGCCGCGGCCGTACCAGCCCGACCGCCCGGACTGGGAGCCGCGTGTCCTCGGCTCCAGCGGCGTGGTGCGCGTGGACGGCGACCGGAACGGCCGGTACACCAGCCCGTACGAGCGGGCGCGGCTGCTGGTGCAGGAGTCCGCCGCCGAGCCGGACCGGGTCCTCTCCGCCCTCTCCCTGTACGACGAGGCGACGGCCGTGCAGGCCGCCTCCCTCCTTCGCGCCCGGGGGGTGGACCTTCGCTCCAATACCTGGCGAAGGGCCATCGAGACCGCGCCCGAGCACGTGCGGCACGGATTCGTCGCCTACCAGAACATGCTCCCGTAGTAGCGGCGCCGCGCAACTCCACGCGTCCGCGCCGACCGCCGGGAATGAGTAGGCGAGGCCGTGCCTCAAAGCCCCCGGTCGCCAACGAGCAAGAGCAAGAGCAAGAGCAGGAGCACCGTTACCGGAAGGCGCGGCCTGCCCTCGCCAGCTCGACACCCTATCCCCTGAACCCTGGACCCTTGTCGCCGCAGGCCTCCAGCCTGCGGCGACACTGCCGATAATGCTTTCGCTGGAGCCGGACCGAGGCGGAGCTCCTGCGGTGGAGGGAGTGCTGGAGGGGGAATGCTGGATATCAACGGGCTGTTGAGCCGGATGGCAGAGCTGAACGCGGCGGATCTGTTCCTCAAGCCGCCGTGCCCGCCCACGTATAAGGTATCGGGACAGACCGTGCCGCTGGAAGGGCATCCGGCCGTCTCCGCGGAGGAGATGGAGGCGCTGCTGCCGCACGTGCTGCGCCCGCGCGACCAGAAGATCTTCCAGGAGCGCAACCAGGCGGACCTGAGCTACGTGCTGCCGGACGGCAGCCGCTTTCGCTGCAACGCCTACCGGCAGCGCGGCACCGCGGCGATGGTCTTCCGCCGCATCAACCCCACCGTCCCGACCGCGGACGAGCTGAACCTGCCGGAGATCCTGAAAGAGATCTCCATGCACCAGAACGGCCTGATCCTGGTGACCGGCGCCACCGGTTCCGGGAAATCGACCACCCTGGCGGCGATGATCGACTGGCGGAACCGCAACAGCCGCGGTCACATCGTCACGCTGGAAGACCCGATCGAGTTCATCCACCCGGATCTCGGCTGCGTGGTAAGCCAGCGAGAAGTAGGCGTCGACGTCGACAGCTTCGAAGACGGCCTTAAGGCGGCGCTCCGCCAGGCGCCCAACGTGATCTTGATGGGAGAGATCCGGGACGCGGAGGGCTGCGAAGCCGCGCTCCACCTCTGCGAGACCGGTCACCTGGTCTTCGGCACCCTGCACAGCACCAACGCGATGCAGAGCATCGAGCGCGTGCTGCAGATGTTCCCGCCAGAGCGCTCGCAGGAGATGTTCGCCCTCCTCTCCGGGAACCTGCGCGGCATCGTCTCCCAGCGCCTCATCCGGAACCTGCAGGGCCGCTACAGCATGGTCTGCGAGATCCTGACCGCCACCCCCCGCGTGCGCGAGCTGATCAAGCGCGGCGAGTACCAGTCGCTGAAGCCGGTGATGGAGGCGGGCGGTAAGGACGGGATGCAGACGTTCGACCAGTCGATCTACAACACGTACCAGGCCGGCGCCTTCGACGAGGAGATCGCCCTGCGCTATGCCGACAGCCCGAACGACCTGAAGCTCCGCATGCGCGGCTTCGTCAGCGCCAGCTAGCTGCCGGGGACGGAGAGACAGAGCGACGGAGAGACAGAGGGACGGAGTGAGCATGCCGCCCCTCAGCGCGCTTCAGCGTGCTTTCGAGAGAGACAGCCGGGTCCTTCAGGGCCCGGCGTCCGGACCGACATCGCAGTGATGGGGAGACGAAACGCTGGCTACGTGCCCGCAGGTCTCTCCTCTTTCCTCTTCCATCTCAAGGACTTGCAAATGGATATCGCCGATCTGCTCATCTACACGCTCGAGGCCGGGGCCTCCGACCTGCACCTGACCGTCGGGCTGCCCCCGTGCGTGCGCGTGCGCGGGGAGGTGGAGCCGGTGGAGGCGATGCCGGCTCTCGGTAAGGACGACACGCGGGACCTGGTCTACTCGATCATGAACGACCGGCAGCGGGCGCGGTTCGAGGAGTTCAACGACCTCGACTTCTCGCTCGACTTCGGCGCGCGGGGCCGCTTCCGCGTGAACACCTTCATGGGCCGGGAAGGGATCGGCGCCGTGCTGCGCACCATTCCGTCGCAGATCAAGTCGGTGGAGGAGCTCGGCATCCCGCCGGTGGTCAGCCGGCTGGCGGAGTACGAGCGCGGCCTGGTGCTGGTAACCGGGCCGACCGGCTCCGGTAAGTCGACCACGCTGGCCGCCCTGATCGACCAGATCAACAACACTCGCCGGGGCCATATCCTCACGGTCGAGGACCCGATCGAATTCGTGCACCCGCACAAGAAGTGCGTGGTCAACCAGCGCGAGGTGGGGCCGCACACCAACTCGTTCGCCAGCGCGCTGCGGGCGGCGCTCCGCGAGGACCCGGACGTGATCCTGGTGGGGGAAATGCGAGACCTGGAGACGATCTCGCTCGCCGTCTCCGCGGCGGAGACCGGCCACCTGGTCTTCGGGACCCTGCACACCAGCAGCGCCGCGCAGACGATCGACCGCATCATCGACGTCTTCCCCGCGCACCAGCAAGCGCAGATCCGCGCGCAGCTCTCCGAATCGATCCGCGGCGTGGTGGCGCAGACGCTGCTGAAGACCGCCAACGGCAAGGGCCGCGCGGCCGCGCTGGAGATCCTGATCGCCACGCCGGCGGTCCGGAACCTGATCCGCGAGGGGAAGACGTTCCAGCTTCCCTCCGTCATCCAGACCGGCGTCAAGGAAGGCATGCAGACGATCGAGCAGTCGCTGAGCGAGCTGGTCCTCGCCGGGCGGGTCACCCAGGACGAGGCGCTGCACAAGGCGCCGGACAAGGAAGCGTTCCTCAAGTACCTGCGCGAGGGCGGGGCCGGCCACGCCAACCCGATCGGGCATCAGCCGATGGAGGTCACGATGACCCCGCCCCCATCGATGAACATCATGGGCCTGGGGAACATTCGCCGTTAGGGGCACCGTCTAACCCACTACGATGCGGGGGAAAGGCAAGACCGCGGTGAGCAACTACTCACCGCGGTCTTGCCTTTCCCGTTGCGCCCGCGCTCCGATTCCCGGGGGCCGACGATGCCGAAGAAGATCCTGGTCGTCATCCCCGAGTCTCACGTCGCCCGGCTGGTGGAGGTGAACCTGCGGCGGCTGGGACATCAGGTGCTCGTCGCTCGGACTTCCGCTGCCGCGCAGGCCCTGGCTCGGACGGAGGCTCCCGACCTGGTGCTCGTCGACGTGTTGACGGCCTTTGGAGCCACCTTCGACCTGCTGCGGGAGCTCAAGTCCGATCCGCACACCGCCGGAATCGAGGTGCGGGTGATTCAACCGGGCGGATTGCTGGCGCCACCCTGATCCGACTGCCAGGAGAGTAACCAAGCATCGCCCCGGTGCGAGCAGCGGTTTCGTTCACCTTTCACGCGTGGTGCGGTTAGAATAGAACGGTCCTCTGCTCTGCACGGCCGCCGGGAGCCCCCGAGAAGCTCCCCGCGCGTGGGACACGGGCCGGTAGGAGCGCAGCAAATCCTGTCCGGTGGGCAGAGTAGGAGAATTCCTGCCTCGTAGTGAACGGTTCCCCTAGTTCCGAGCGGTTCCCGGCGCCGGTAGACCAAGCGCCCGCTTCATTGACGGGGTCTGGGGCGCGTGGTAAGCTGACCGTACGGATGGAGACAAGCTGAAATGCCGAAGAAAATTCTGGCGGTGGACGACGAACGCCACATCGTCCGGCTGGTAGAAGTCAACCTGCAGCGCGCGGGATATCAGGTCGTCACGGCGTACGACGGCCGCGAAGCGCTGGAAAAGGTGAAGTCCGAGAACCCGGACCTGGTGGTGCTCGACGTGATGATGCCGTACATGGACGGCTTCGAGGTGCTGAAGAACCTCAAGGCCGATCCGGCCACGGCGGAGATCCCCGTCATCATGCTCACCGCCAAGGCGCAGGATGCGGACGTCTTCCGCGGCTGGCAGAGCGGGGTGGACTGCTACCTGACCAAGCCGTTCAACCCGATGGAGCTGCTCACGTTCGTGAAGCGCATCTTCGACAGCCTCAGCGGCAGTGGCGGAGATGGCGGCAACCGCATCACGATTGGCTAGCGCTCGACTCGGAGCCACGGCGGATGAAGAACTCCACGATCCTGGTGCTGGCGGCGGCCGGTTTGAGCGCCGCCGCGGTAATCGCGATCATCGCGGCGCGGCGGACGCGCGACGCCGCGGGTGAGCTGGAGCAGATTCCCGAGCTGATCGAAGGCTGCTTCGAGCGCCTCCACGAGCTGGAGCGGGAGATCCACCGGCTGAAACCGGACACCGCGGCCTCTTCCTGAAGCCGGTCCGAGAGATTAAAAGAGCCGTTCGCACCACCCGGCGCGGACGGCTCTTCTCGTGCCGCGCGCCCTCCATTTCATGCCGTCGGGGGCTGTTGACACCCCCTGGGGGCTGATGTATACTCACACGGCCTGAAGGCGCCGTGTGCCTGCTTGTAAGCGGTCATACGGTTTTCTCGGGTCGCAGCGCGGTCGAGCCGTCGCCCGGAGCTCTCGCCGAGCGGGAGGGCGGGCGGGGACTCTGCGTCAGTCGGCGAGAGACGATGCTCCCGCCTGCGGCCGGAACGACCACCGGATTGATCCAGAATGCGCCGCCCGCCTGCGGGTGGGAGTAGAGAAGCAAGTACCAGGATGCCTACCATCAACCAGCTCGTCCGCAAGGGGCGGCAGGCCGTCAAGAAGAAGACGAAGGCCCCTGCCCTGAAGGGTGCGCCGCAGAAGCGCGGCGTATGCCTCGTGGTCCGCACCGTGTCTCCCAAGAAGCCGAACTCGGCGCTGCGCAAGATCTGCCGCGTGCGCCTGACCAATGGCATGGAGGTGACCGCCTACATTCCGGGCATCGGTCACAACCTGCAGGAGCACTCGGTGGTGCTGATCCGCGGCGGGCGAGTCAAGGACCTGCCGGGCGTCCGGTACCACGTGGTGCGCGGCGCTCTGGACGCGGCCGGAACCCGGGACCGCAAGCAGAGCCGCAGCAAGTACGGAACGAAGAAGCCGAAGTAGTTTTGCGCGGGCTGCGCGGAGCCGGAAGACAGGCTGCTCATGCGGGCAGCCCCTCCGGAGCGCCGGCCCGGCCCTCATAGATACCTGGGAGATCACCCGTATGCCGAGGAAAGGCCCGGCGCCCAAGCGCCGCCCAATTCCCGATCCGGTCTACCGCAACGAGCTGGTGACCCGCTTTATCAACCGCATGCTGCTCGGCGGCAAGCGCAGCACGGCCGAGCGCATCTTCTACACCGCCATGCAGGCGGTGGAGGAGCGCGCGCAGGCGCCGGCGCTGGAAGTGTTCGAGCGCGCGATGCGCAACGTGATGCCCGTGGTGGAGGTGCGTCCTCGCCGCGTGGGCGGCGCCACCTACCAGGTGCCGGTGGAAGTGCGGGCCGACCGGCGCGTCTCCCTCGGAATCCGGTGGATGGTGAGCGCGGCGCGCCGCCGCGGCGGCCGGACCATGACGGAGCGGCTCGCGGCGGAGATCCTGGACGCCGCGAATAATACCGGCGCCTCCGTGAAGAAGCGCGAAGACAGCCACCGGATGGCGGAAGCCAACAAGGCTTTCGGCCACTACCGCTGGTCATAACGGACCTCCGAAACGGCGCAGGGGCGCGGGCTGCGGCACATCGCGGTGCGGGCACACGGGGGACCGGGAGCGACGATCCGTCCCAGGGGCGGGTCGGGGCTCCGGCTTAGACTTTGGTCTCCAGGTGGGTCTGCCGCGGCGTCGCGGCCGGCGCCCCTGTGCGTTTCGGGGAGTAATGAGCCCCGGGAAGGTTATCGAGTAATGGCACGTGAGTATCCATTAGAGAAGACCCGTAATATCGGTATCGCCGCGCACATCGACGCCGGCAAAACGACCACCACCGAGCGCATCCTGTTCTATACCGGCCGCGTGCGCAACATCGGTGAAGTGCATGACGGCGCGGCCACCATGGACTGGATGGTTCAGGAGCAGGAGCGCGGCATTACCATTACCTCCGCCGCGACCACCTGTTTCTGGAAAGAGCACCGCATCAACATCATCGACACGCCCGGCCACGTCGACTTCACCGTCGAGGTGGAGCGCTCGCTGCGCGTGCTGGACGGCGTGGTGGCGGTGTTCTGCGCCGTCGGCGGCGTGCAGCCGCAGTCCGAGACGGTGTGGCGCCAGGCGAACAAGTACCGCGTGCCGCGCATCGCCTACATCAACAAGATGGACCGCATCGGTGCCGACTTCTATACCGTGGTCGGCAAGATGAAGGAGCGGCTCGGCGCCAACGCCGTCCCGCTGCAGATCCCGATCGGCGCGGAGTCCGACTTCAAGGGCGTGATCGACCTGATCAAGATGCAGGCGATCATCTATACCGACGACCTCGGCACCACCAGCCAGGAAACCGAAATCCCCGCGGACCTGAAGGAGCAGGCGGTCCAGTACCGCGAGCAGCTGATCGAGGCGGCGGCGGACGCGGACGAAGGCCTGATGGAGAAGTACCTGGAAGGCGAGCCGGTGGGCGAGGAAGAGCTGCGCCGCGCCATCCGCGCGGGCACGATCAACGGCACCATGGTTCCGGTGGTCTGCGGCTCCTCTTTCAAAAACAAGGGGGTTCAGCCGATGCTCGACTCGGTGGTGGAGTTCCTCCCGAGCCCCCTCGACGTCGGCTCCGTGCAGGGCACCTCGCCGCGCGACGGCTCTGCCATGGAGCGCCAGCCGAGCGACGACGAGCCGTTCAGCGCGCTTGCGTTCAAGATCATGTCCGACCCGTACGTCGGCCGCCTGACCTACTTCCGGGTCTACAGCGGGCGCCTGACGAAGGGCTCGTACGTCTTCAACGCCAGCAAGGGCAAGAAGGAGCGCATCGGCCGGATCCTGCGGATGCACGCCAACCACCGCGAAGACGTGGATGAGGTGCTCGCCGGAGACATCGCCGCGGCGGTGGGCATGAGCGAGCAGACCACCACGGGTGACACGCTCTGCGACGACAGCAACCAGATCCTGCTGGAGGCCATCACCTTCCCCGAGCCGGTCATCTCGATCGCGATCGAGCCGAAGACGAAGGCGGACCAGGACAAGCTGGCGCAGGCGCTGGGACGGCTCTCCGCCGAGGACCCGACGTTCCGCGTCCACACCGATCAGGAGACGGCGCAGACGATCATCTCCGGCATGGGCGAGCTCCACCTGGAGATCATCCAGGACCGCCTCTTCCGCGAGTTCAAGGTCGAGGCGAACGTCGGCCGGCCGCAGGTGGCCTACCGGGAAACGATCTCCCGGGCGGCGCACGCGGAAGGACGCTTCGTGCGGCAGACGGGTGGTAAGGGCCAGTTCGGGCACGTCGTCTTCGACGTGGCGCCGCTGGATCCCGGAACCGGGTTCCAGTTCCACAACAAGACGGTCGGCGGCTCCGTCCCGCGCGAGTACGTCAACGCGGTGGAAGCCGGCGTGCGGGAAGCGATGGCCGGCGGCGTGCTCGCGGGCTATCCGGTGATCGACGTCTCCGTGACGCTGGTCGACGGCAGCTACCACGAAGTCGACTCGAGCGAAATGGCGTTCAAGATCGCCGGCTCGATGGGCTTCAAAGAGGCGGCCCGTAAGGGCGGCCCGGTGCTGAAGGAGCCGGTGATGGCGGTCGAGATCGTCACGCCGGAGGACTTCCTGGGCGATATCATCGGCGACCTGAATAGCCGGCGCGGCCGCATCGAAGGCATGGAGCCGGCAGCGGGCGGCACGCAGGTGATCAAGGCGCAGGTGCCGCTGGCGGAGATGTTCGGCTACGCCACCACGGTGCGCAGCGTCTCGCAGGGCCGAGCCAGCTACAGCATGGAGCCGAGCCACTACGAGGAAGTGCCGCGCAACGTGGCGGATGAGATCATCGCCAAGGCGACCGGCAAGGTCAACGCCTAACGAGCTCTGCGCTCAACGGGCAGAACACGAGGAAGGGACGGGAGTTTCGGCTCCCGTCCCTTTCGCACGTACGGCATTCCCGCGGACCGGAGAACCGTTTCGGAGGAGAATACGGCGACAGGTTAGCACTTCTCACCCGGCCTCACCCCCGGCCCCTCTCCTGCGAGGAGAGGGGAGCTATAGGTGTTGTGCTTGCCTGCTCCCCCTTCCACTTCACAGACAGCTTGTCGCTCGAACGGGGGAGGGCTGGCGGGTGGCGGCGAAAGAAGACGATTCGCCTCCGCTCACCAGAGCACCACTTGCCATTCCACGCGGCAGTCAGCATCCACCGCAAACCTGACAAGCAACCCCTTCGGAACCGCGGCAGGAAAAATCCCCTTACGCGTGCTTGACACGGGGGGTGCGCACTGATACCATACGCAGGTTGCCGGTTACGGGCGCTTTCGAAGCCCCCGAGATGGCCGGCGACAGGCGTAATTAAACGCTGCACGTCGCAGGTGGTTGAACTCCATTAGCCTAGACGTTGGCTTGTCCGACGTTCACTGTGTCTGCCGGGCGACGACGGTGGACCGCCAGTGGGAAAAGACGGGAAGCGGCCGCTCTCTCCGGAGAAATGCGGTCAGATGCCCGTCTGCCAGATGCGGAACCGCTCCGCTCGGAGCCGCGCCACGCGCGCGGTGCCGAAGAGCCCTCGTTCCGTGCCTCCCACCGCGCGCCGTCGCCTTCGGGTGACGCAAGGCTAGGGAAACGCCGCCTGTGTCAGCACCGCCCTCGGGTGGGGTCGGTTGCCTGCGTACCGCAGCGTGACGGCGAGAGTTTTTGCGGCAGCGGGCAGGCAGGACGCGTGCGTTCCGGACTGGCCTGCCGTACGCCCTTCGGGCGACGATCGGATCGAGACGAACGGGAGCTACCATGGCTAAGCAAGCATTCCAGCGCACGAAGCCGCACGTTAACATCGGCACCATCGGTCACGTGGACCACGGCAAGACGACCCTGACGGCGGCCATCACCAAGGTTCTGTCGGACGCAGGCCTCGCGAAGGCTCTCAGCTACGACACCATCGACAGCGCTCCCGAAGAGCGCGAGCGCGGCGTTACCATCAACATCTACCACGGCGAGTACGAGACCGAGACCCGGCACTACGCGCACGTGGACTGCCCCGGCCACGCGGACTACATCAAGAACATGATCACCGGCGCCGCCCAGATGGACGGCGCGATCCTGGTGGTCTCCGCGGCGGACGGCCCGATGCCGCAGACCCGCGAGCACATCCTCCTGGCCCGCCAGGTCGGCGTGCCCTACATCGTCGTCTTCCTGAACAAGTGCGACCTGGTCGACGATCCGGAGCTCCTGGACCTCGTCGAGCTGGAAGTCCGCGACCTGCTCAGCAAGTACGACTTCCCGGGTGACGACATCCCGGTGGTCCGCGGCTCCGCCGTGAAGGCGATGGAAGGCGACCCGGACGCGGTGAAGTCGATCCAGGAGCTGATGGCGGCGGTCGACTCCTACATCCCCACCCCCGAGCGCGCGGTGGACCAGCCGTTCCTGATGTCCGTCGAGGACGTCTTCACCATCTCCGGCCGCGGCACCGTGGTGACGGGCCGCGTGGAGCGCGGGCAGATGACCCCCGGCCAGCCGGTCGAGATCATCGGTCTCCGCCCCACCAAGCCGACGGTGGTGACCTCGATGGAAATGTTCCGCAAGACGCTGACCGAGGTGCAGGCGGGCGACAACGCCGGTCTTCTCCTCCGCGGTATCGACAAGAAGGACGTCGAGCGCGGCCAGGTCATCGCCAAGCCGGGCAGCATCAAGCCGCACACCAAGTTCCAGGCGGAGATCTACGTCCTGTCAAAGGAAGAAGGCGGCCGACACACCCCGTTCTTCAGCGGCTATCGCCCGCAGTTCTACTTCCGCACCACCGACGTTACCGGCGTGATGAACCTGCCGGAGGGCGTGGAGATGGTGATGCCGGGTGACAACGTCACCATCACCGGCGAGCTGATCGCTCCGATCGCTATGGAAGAAGGGCTCAAGTTCGCGATCCGCGAGGGCGGCCACACCGTCGGCGCCGGTATCGTCTCCAAGATTACGGAGTAGTAGCCCGCTGTAGAGGGAGGGTGGTTCCCCCGTTGGAGCCACCCTCCCTTTCTGCGAGAGGAAATCCATGCGACGACAGAAGGTTCGCATCCGGCTCAAGGCGTTCGATCACCAGATCATCGACCAGTCGGCTGGAAAGATCGTTGAAACGGCCCGCCGGACGGGTGCGCGTATCGCCGGTCCGGTGCCGCTTCCCACGGAGAAGAACATCTTCTGCGTGAACCGTGGGCCGACCATCGACAAGGAGTCGATGGAGCACTTCGAAATGCGCACGCACAAGCGGCTCATCGATATTCTCGATCCCGGGCCCAAGACGATCGACGCGCTGATGCGGCTGGACCTGCCCAGCGGCGTGGACATTGAAATCAAGCTGTAGGCCTGGGCAAGTGCTGCTCGCGTGACGCAGCCCCGAAGGCTTTCGGGACTGAGGACGGATTAGATAATGGTCAAGTCAATCCTGGGTCGCAAGGTGGGAATGACGCAGATCTTCGACGAACAGGGACGCGCTGTCCCCGTAACCGTCGTAGAGGCCGGCCCCTGCGTCGTGACTCAGAAGAAGACCGTGGAGTCGGATGGCTACGAAGCCATCCAGGTGGGATACGGCACGGCGAAGCCGGTGCGCCAGAAGGGCGCCAAGGGGCACGGCCGCGGCCATCTGAACCGCCCCGAAGGCGGTCATCTCACCAAGAACAACTTGCCGCCGCTGCGGCACCTGCGGGAGATCCGGATGGCGGGCGTGGCCGATATGAACATCGGCGACGAGATCCGCGTGGACGTGTTCAACCAGGGCGACCTGGTCGACGTGACGGGCACCTCCAAGGGGAAGGGCTTCGCCGGCGTGGTGAAGCGCTACCACTGGCACGGCGCCGACATGACGCACGGCTCCATGATCCACCGCAAGCCCCAGTCGGCGGGTGCCACGGACGCGGCGCGTATCTTCAAGAACGTCGGGCGTCCGGGCCACATGGGCCACGAGCGAGTCACTGTGAAGCGGCTGCGCGTGGTGCGTGTCGATACGGACCGGAACGTGCTGCTGATCCGCGGCGCGGTTCCCGGCCCCAACGGCACGCTGCTGACCATCCGGGAGGCCAAGTAAGATGCCATCCGCACCGCTTTTCAACGCCGCCGGCGACAAGGTCGGCGACTTTAGCCTGGCAGAGGGCATCTTCGGTCAGGCCGTGCGCGTAGACCTGGTTCACCAGGCGGTTACCCGCGAGCTGTGGAACCGGGTGCAGGGGACGCGCAGCACCAAGGGGCGCTCGGAGGTCCGGGGCGGCGGCCGCAAGCCGTACCGCCAGAAGGGCACCGGCCGCGCCCGGCAGGGAAGCATCCGCGCTCCGCACTACCGCCACGGCGGCATCGTGCACGGCCCGGTGCCGCACGCGCCGGAGAAGGACATGCCGCAGAAGATGCGGCGCGCTGCCTTCCGCAGCGCCCTCTCCGCCAAGGCGGCGGACGGCGACGTGCGGGTGCTCGAGGGACTGGAAGTCGCCGAGATCAGCACCAAGCAGTTCGCGCAGTGGCTGACCCGGCTGGAGCCGGGGCGGAAGGCGGTGGTGGTGCTGGCGGAGCGAGACCAGAACGTGGCGCTCTCCGCTCGCAACCTGCCCAACGTCCGCGTCGTGGTGCTGCCCGGCCTCTCCACCTACGAGGTGGTGAAGGCGGACACGCTGATCTTCACCCGGGACGCAGTGGCCCGGCTGGAGGAGCTATACACGGCATGAGAGACGCAACACAAATCATCATCCGCCCGCTGCTCACCGAGAAGAGCGTCGCCATCCAGCGGCTGAACCAGTTCACCTTCGAGGTGGCGATTGACGCCACCAAGATCGAGATCCGAAACGCGATCGAGACCCTCGGCCAGTGCAAGGTCGCCAAGGTGAACACGCTGGTGGTGAAGGGCAAGGTGCGCCGCACGAAGCGCGGCACCGGTCGCACGCCGGACTGGAAGAAGGCCGTCGTGACCCTCGGCAAAGACGAGAACGGCAACGACGAAAAGCTCGGCGGACTCCTGGGCGAGGCGTTCCAGATCGGCTAAGCCAGAGCGGCTTGAAGTAGAGTGGCGCGGTCGCCAGGGCGCTTTCGAGAGCCCGGCGCGCCGGCCGCCTCCCCGGAGGGGAACTATGGCAATTCGACAATACAAACCGACTTCGGCCGGTCGCCGCTTCGGCAGCGTCACGATCCGGACGGAGATCTCCAAGAAGGAGCCGGAAAAGTCGCTGACGCGGCCGCTGAAGAGCAGCGGCGGGCGGAACCACAGCGGCCGGACGACGGCCCGGTTCCGGGGCGGCGGCAACAAGCGGCAGTACCGCGTGATCGACTTCAAGCGGGACAAGGACGGCATCCCCGGCCGCGTCGTGGCGCTGGAGTACGATCCGAACCGCTCCGCGAACATCGCGCTCATCGTCTACAAGGACGGCGAGAAGCGCTACATCCTGGCGCCGGAGAAGCTGACGGTCGGCACGGAGATCCTCTCCGGCGAGACCGCGGACATCAAGGTCGGGAACGCGCTCAAGCTGCGGAACATTCCCGTCGGTACGCAGATCCACGCGGTGGAGCTGCAGCCCGGCCGCGGCGCTCAGATGGTGCGCAGCGCCGGTACCGGCGCCCAGCTGATGGCGAAGGAAGGCAAGTACGCGCTGGTGCGGCTTCCCAGCGGGGAGACCCGCATGGTGCTGCTCGAGTGCCGCGCCACCATCGGCGTGGTCGGCAACTCGGACCACGAGAACGTCTCCCTCGGCAAGGCGGGGCGCAAGCGCGCCAAGGGGAAGCGGCCGCACGTCCGCGGCGTCACGATGAACCCGCGCGACCATCCGCACGGTGGTGGCGAGGGCAAGGCGCCGGTGGGCCGCTCCGGCCCGATGACCCCCTGGGGCAAGCCGACGCTGGGCTACAAGACCCGCCGCAACAAGGCGACCAGCAAGTTCATTGTTAAGAAGCGCGGTCGGCGCTAAGCCGGCTCGAGAGGTTGGGCTATGGGAAGATCGTTGAAGAAGGGGCCGTACGCCGACCCCAAGCTGCTCGAGAAGATCGACCAGATGAATGACCGGGGCGAAAAGCGGATCATCAAGACCTGGTCCCGCCGTTCGACGATCTTCCCGAGCTTCATCGGACACACCATCGCGGTCCACAACGGCCGCACGCATGTGCCGATCTTCATTACCGAGAACATGGTGGGGCACAAGCTGGGCGAGTTCGCGCTGACGCGGACGTTCAAGGGCCACGCCGGTTCCAAGGAGCGTTCCAGCGGCCTGCGCTAACGCGCGGAGCAGCTCGGCAGCGTGCCTCGAAGCCAAGAATTCGGAGCGAGCAAGATGGGTGAGTATTTGGCGGGTCCCGGCGTGCGGAAGATCATTCGCAGCGGGACCAACAAAGCGCCGTTCGGACGCGTGATGGTGCAGAAGTCCGGCCCCATGGCCGTGGTGAACGTCCACACGGTGAAGCCGGACACATTCGAGAGCCGGCGCACGGCGGATCTGGTGCCGGAGCTGGAGCGGGTGCTCAACCGGTCGGTCACCGTTGAGGTGACTCCGGAGGCCAGCGCCGCGCACAAGTTCGTGCGGGTGCCGCCGCTCAAGGCGCGCCGCGTGATGAACGAGATCCGCGGCAAGCACGTGGACGAGGCGCTGGCGATTCTGAAGTTCGTGCCGAACCGCGCGGCCCGCTACGTGGAAAAGCTGATCAAGTCCGCGGCGGCCAACGCCTTCGAGGGCTGGGGCGCCGAGCCGCACGAGCTGAAGGTGACGGTGCTGCACGCAGACGGCGGGCCGACGATGAAGCGCATCCAGCCGCGGGCGATGGGCCGGGCCTACCGGATCCTGAAGCGGTCCGCCCACCTCTCGGTGGCGGTCACCGCCGCCGAGCCGCGGGCCCAGCGCTCTCGGGGCGGCCGCCAGCGCGGACGCGCCCAGGTGACCCGAGCCTGAGACGGCGGAGAGTAGACTATGGGACAGAAAGTACATCCGATCGGCTTCCGGCTCGGCATCATCCGAGACTGGGAGAGCAACTGGTACGCGGACAAGGACTACGCCGCGCGCCTTTATGAGGACTACCAGCTCCGCCAGTTCATCCGCAAGGAGCAGCCGAACGCGGCGATCTCCCGCGTGACGATCGACCGCCAGGCGGACAAGCTGCGCGTGACGGTGCACACCGGCAAGCCCGGCGTGATCATCGGCCGCGGCGGCCGCGGCGTCGACGACATGAAGGCGCGGCTGGAGCACAAGTTCGGCAAGCAGGTGAACCTGGTGGTCCAGGAGATCCGGCAGCCGGACCTGGACGCCCAGCTCGTGGCGGAGTCGATCGCGCAGCAGATCGAGAAGCGCGTCTCCGCCAAGCGGGCGGTGCGGCAGGCGATCCAGCGCAGCGTGCGCTCCGGCGCCAAGGGGATCAAGGTCCTCGTCTCCGGCCGCCTCGGCGGCTCGGAAATGGCGCGGAAGGACGGGGACAAGACGGGCAAGATCCCGCTCCACACCCTCCGCGCGGACGTGGACTACGGCTTCGCCGAAGCCGGCACGCAGTACGGAAACATCGGCTGCAAGGTGTGGATCTACCGCGGTGAGATCCTGCCAGACCAGCGCCGGGAGATGAAGGAGCGCGTCTCTCCGGAGCCGTTCATGCCCCGCGCCCCGCGCCGGGCGGAAGATCGGGACCGGGAGCGCGCGCAGCGGCGCGGCGGCCCCGGCGGTGATCGCGGCCCTGGCGGCGGCGGTCGCGGCGGGTCCCGCGGCGGACGCGGTGGCGGTGGCGGCGGCCGGAGCGGCGGCGGCGAGCGCGGACGAGGGTAGAACGAGATGCTGGCCCCGAAGAGAGTCAAGCACCGCAGGGTGCATCGAGGATCGATGGCCGGCCGGGCCAAGGGCGGCACCGAAATCCATTTCGGTGAGTACGCGCTCAAGGCGATGGGCCGGTGCTGGCTGACCAGCCAGCAGATCGAAGCGGCGCGTATCGCCATGACCCGCCACATCCGGCGCGGTGGAAAGATCTGGATCCGGGTGTTCCCGGACAAGTCCTACACCAAGAAGCCCGCCGAGACCCGCATGGGCTCCGGTAAGGGCGCGCCCGAGGGCTGGGTCGCCGTGGTGAAGCCGGGCCGCATCCTGTTCGAGATGTCCGGCGTGGCGGAGCCGCTGGCGCGCGAAGCGATGCGACGCGCCGCCCACAAGCTCCCGGTGGAGGTCAAGTTCCTCGTGAAGGGACAAGTCGAGACCGAGGCCGAGCCGGAGACGGAAGCCGAGGCAACGGAATGAGCCGAGCAGAAGAGCGAGAGCGACTGGGCGGACTCAGCGTGGTGGAGCTCCAGCAGGAGCTGAAGCAGGCGCGCGAGGAGCTGTTCCAGAATCGCGTGCGGTACGCCACGCGCGCCCTGGACAACCCGGAGCCGCTGCGCAAGGGCCGCAAGAAGATCGCCCGGATTCTCACGTACATCCGGCAGCGCGAGCTCGCGGAGCAGCAGCTCTAGGCGCCTGCGGGCGAGCCACAGCGGGAGAGAGAAGTGGAAGCACAGGACACCCAGAACCAGCAGGCCCGCGGGCGGCGCAAGGTGCGCCAGGGACGCGTGGTCAGCGACAAGATGGACAAGACGGTGGTGGTGGCGGTGGAGTCGCGCGTGCGGCACCCGCTCTACGGCCGGATCGTGCGCCGCACCAAGCGGTACAAGGCGCATGACGAGACGAACCAGTATCACGTGGGCGACATGGTCGAGATCACGGAGTGCCGCCCGCTGAGCCGGGACAAGACCTGGCGGGTGTCCCGGCTGATCGAAAAAGCACGGTAGTCGCAGGGCCGTCTTCACTCCGGCCGGATGCATTTCGGGGGCGGCGCGCGCCAGTTCGCACGCCGCCCGCCTCAGTGCCCGGCCCGGAACCCGAGGGTGGGCTCATTTCTTGGACGAGGTAGGCAATGGTACGGCCTTATACGCGGCTTCGCGTCGCGGACAATTCCGGCGCGCGGGAGCTGCTCTGCATCCGCGTGCTGAAGGGCAACAGCCAGACGGCCGCCGTGGGAGACGTGATCGTCGCGGCCGTGAAGCTGGCGACGCCCGGAGCCCAGGTGAAGAAGGGCGACGTTGTGCGCGCCGTGGTGGTGCGCACGCACAACCCGATCCGCCGCCCGGACGGCTCGGTGCTGCGGTTCGACGATAACGCGGCCGTGGTGGTGCAGCCTTCCGGCGATCCGCGCGGCACCCGCATCTTCGGACCGGTGGCGCGCGAGCTGCGGGACAAGCAGTTCATGAAGATCATTTCGCTGGCGCCGGAGGTGCTCTGATGGGTCAGACTCGAAAGCGGCACGACGCCGGCGAGCTGAAGCCCCACGTGCGCAAGAACGACGAGGTGGTGGTGCTGGCCGGGCGCAGCCTGGGCGAGCGCGGCCGGGTGCTGAGCGTGGACCCGCAGCGGGAGCGCGCGGTGGTGGAAGGTGTCAACCTGATCACCAAGCACCAGAAGCCGACGCCGAACCGCCAGGGCGGGCAGACGCAGGGCGGGCGCATCGAGAAGCCGGCGCCGATCCACGTGAGCAACCTCATGGTGGTCTGCCCCAGCTGCAGCAAGCCCACCCGCGTGGCGCACAAGGAGCAGGAAGGCAAGTCCGTGCGGGCTTGCAAGCACTGCGGCTCCGCTCTGGAGCGGGCGAGCAAGTAAGGCCGGCCGCCGGCGGCCCGGGGATCCCGGACGCGGCGGCCCGGATCGGACGGAGTGAGGAAAATGCCTCGACTGAAGGATCGGTACCGGAACGAGATCGTCCCGGCGCTGATGAAAGAGTTCAACTATAGCAACGTCATGCAGGTGCCCCGCCTGGAGAAGGTGGTCATCAACATGGGCGTCGGCACCGCCGTGGCGGACCCGAAGACCCTGGACGGCGCCGTGCGGGACCTCTCGCTGATCAGCGGCCAGAAGCCGGTGGTGACGCGCGCCAAGAAGTCGATCGCGGCGTTCAAGATCCGCGAGGGCATGCGGATCGGCGCCAAGGTGACGCTGCGCGGCGACCGGATGTGGTACTTCCTGGACAAGCTGTTCAACGTGGTGATGCCGCGGATCCGCGACTTCGGCGGGATCAACCAGAACGCCTTCGACGGCCACGGCAACTTCGCCACCGGCCTGAAGGAGCAGTTGGTCTTCCCGGAAATCCAGTATGATCAGATTGACCGGATCCGCGGGATGGACATCGTGATTGGCACCAGCGCCAAAACCGATCAGGAAGCGCGGGCCCTGCTGAAGGCGCTCGGACTTCCGTTCCGTGGAGAGGGTGGGCGGCGCCAGGAGTAAGTCGCCTCCCCTCTTCGGGGACCCCATAACCGCACTTCGCTACCGGTCCTGACATCGAAGACGCTGTTCAGGGAGGCCCAAGTTGAAGCGCTATAGTGGCGAGCAGTTGAGGAACATCGTTCTGGCGGGACACCAGGGGACCGGTAAGACCTCCCTGGTGGAAGCCTTGCTCTTCGATACCGGGGCGATCGACCGCCTCGGCCGGGTGGAAGACGGCAACGCGAAGACCGACTTCGACCCGGAAGAAGTGCGCCGGAACATCAGCATCAACCTCGCCCTGGCGCCGGTGGAGTGGCGGGAGCATAAGATCAACTTGCTCGATGCTCCCGGCTACCTCGACTTCGTGGGCGAAGTGAGCAGCGGAATGCGGGTGGCCGACGCGGCCGTGCTGCTGGTGTCGGCGCCCTCCGGGGTAGAAGTGGGGACGGAGATCGCGTGGGATCTGGCGACGGACCGCAAGCTTCCCAAGTTCATCTTCGTCAATAAGATGGACCGCGAGAACGCGGACTTCGGGCGGGTGATGGAGTCGATCCGCAGCACCTTCGGCGGCCGCTGCGTGCCGATCCAGGTGCCGATCGGCCAGGAGCGCAGCTTCAGCGGCGTCGTCGACATCCTTCGCCAGGTGGCGTTCGTCGGGAGCGGGCAGGACGTGAAGCAGGGGGAGATCCCCGCAAGCTGCCAGCCGCTGGTGGATGAGTGGCGCGAGTGCCTGATGGAGTGCGCGGCGGAAGCCGACGACGAGCTGCTGGAGAAGTACCTGGGCGGCGAGCCGCTTTCGGATGAGGAGCTGTCGCGCGGACTGGTGGCGGCGGTAAGGGCCGGCGGGACGATCCCGGTGCTCTTCGGGAGCGCGACGGCGAACATCGGCGTGCAGCCGCTGCTCGACGCGATCGTGGAGATGGCGCCGGCTCCGGAAGAGGCGGGCGTGGAGGCAGGCCCGGTGGAGGCGCTGGTCTTCAAGACGATCAGCGATCCGTACGTCGGGAAGCTGAGCTATTACCGGGTCTACTCCGGCACGCTGCACGGCGGGGCCGACCTGCACAACGCGAGCCGCCATCACGACGAGCGGCTGGGGCAGCTGCTGGTGCTGCGCGGAAAGCAGCAGGAAGTGGTACAGGAGATCCCGGCGGGGGACATCGGCGCGGTGGCCAAGCTGGCGCATACCGGCACCGGCGACACCCTGGCGGAAAAGGGGCGGCACGAGAGCCTGCCCGGAATCGACTTTCCGCAGCCGGCCTACAGCCGGGCGATCGTGGCCCTCAGCAAGGCCGACGAAGACAAAATGGGCCCCGCGCTGGCGAGGCTGGCGGACGAGGATCCGACGTTCCACTTCGAGCGCGATCCCGAGACCGGGCAGACGGTGATCTCCGGACAGGGCGACACGCACCTGAACGTGGTGATCGAGCGGCTCAAGCGGTTCGGGGCCAACGTGCGGGACGAGGAGGTCCGGATCCCGTACCGGGAGACGATCCAGAGCACCGCGCGGGTGCAGGGTCGACACAAGAAGCAGACCGGCGGCCGCGGCCAGTTCGGAGACTGCTGGGTCAAGTTTGAGCCGCTCCCGCGCGGAAGCGGCTATGAGTTTATAGATGCCATCGTAGGCGGCGCCATTCCCCGGCAGTATATTCCGGCCGTGGATAAGGGGCTGCAAGAAGCGATGGAACATGGTATTCTTGGCGGGTTCAAAGTTGTGGACGTCCGGGCCACCTGTGATGATGGCTCCTACCATGACGTGGACTCGAGCGAGATGGCGTTCAGACAG
Source organism: Armatimonadota bacterium (assembly GCA_046292385.1). Lineage (GTDB taxonomy): Bacteria > Armatimonadota > SYMT01 > SYMT01 > SYMT01 > JBKBRF01. Next base: position 248,752 of record JBKBRF010000003.1, read on the forward strand.
GCGGCTCACCTGGCGTTCCGGGCGGGCATGGAGAAGGCTCACCCGGTGCTGTTGGAGCCGCTGCTGAACGTGGAGATCGTCGTCCCCGAACAGTTTATGGGCGACGTGATCAGTGACATGAACACCAAGCGCGGGCGCATCCTCGGGATGGAGCCGGCCGGAAACGGCCGGCAGAGCATCCGGGCCACGGCGCCGCAGGCAGAGCTTCTGGGCTACGCGATCGACCTCCGCTCCATTGCGCGGGGTCGAGGACGGTTCACCACGGAGTTCAGCCATTACGAAGAAGTGCCCGCGCACGTCGCCCAACAGGTAGTCGAGAAGGCTAAGAAGGAACGCGAAGAGCATGGCTAAGCAAGCCCTCATCGTGAAGGCCAGGCGGCCCGCGAAGTTCAAGGTGCGCCAGTACAACCGGTGCAATGTCTGCGGCCGCTCGCGGGGTTACTTCCGCAAGTTCGGCCTTTGTCGGATTTGTCTGCGCGAGATGGCGCTGCGCGGGCTCGTGCCCGGCGTGACGAAGAGTAGCTGGTAAGGGGTCTCAACTCATGAGTGCGATCACCGATCCTGTGGCGGACCTCCTCACCCGTATTCGCAATGCGTCGCGGGCCGGTCACGAGCAGGTGGAGATTCCGGGCTCCCGGCTGAAGCTGGAGATCGTCCGGATCCTGGAAGAAGAGAAGTTCATCCGGGGGTATCAGTTCATCCAGGACGAGAAGCAGGGCATCCTGCGGGTCTTTCTGAAGTACGGCACCCGCCGGCAGCCCGTGCTGAACAACCTGAAGCGCGTCAGCAAGCCCGGTCTGCGGGTCTACGCTTCGGCTTCGGACGTACCCCGGGTGCAGAACGGCATGGGCGTGGCAATCCTGAGCACCAGCCGCGGCTTGCTGCCGGACCGCGAGTGCCGGCGGCTCCGCGTGGGCGGCGAAGTGCTCTGCTACGCGTGGTAATCAGGTTCCCACCGCTCTGCGGGTCAGGTTCCAGGCTCTCCGGGCGCTAACCCGCCGGAGACCTGGAGCTTTCACCGTGGAGCCCGGGCCTTGGAGCAAGATTATGTCTCGGATTGGTAAGCAGCCGATTACGCTGCCCTCCGGCGTGGAGGTCTCGCGTAATAACGGACACGTGGTAGTGAAGGGCCCGAAGGGGACTCTGGAGCGCCCGCTGCCGGCCGGCATCGACGTGCGCGTGGACGGGAACCAGCTCCTGGTGGAGCGGCCCAACGACGAGCAGCAGATGCGGGCGCTGCACGGGCTCACGCGCTCCCTGGTGGCCAACATGGTCAAGGGTGTGTCGGATGGCTACGAGAAGGTGCTCGACATCGTCGGCGTCGGTTTCCGCGCGGAGATGGTGGGCCAGGCCGTCCGGATGCAGGTGGGTTATTCGCACCTGGTGGAGGTTCACCCCAAGCCCGGCATCACCTTCGAGGTGGGCCAGGAGACGAACAACCGCCAGTTCTTCCTGCGCATCAAGGGCATCGACAAGGAGCTGGTCGGCCAGCAGGCCGCCGAGGTACGCGGGTTGAAGAAGCCGGAGCCCTACAAGGGCAAGGGCATCCGCTACCGAGGTGAGGCCGTGCGCCGCAAGGCTGGTAAGACCGCCAAGGGCGGCAAGAAGTAGGATCAAGCAAGATGCTACGGAAGCGTGCACTTCGTGAGCGGCGCCACCAGAGACTGCGCCGCAAGCTGAGCGGGACGACCGATCGGCCGCGACTCGCGGTCTATCGGAGCGAACATCACATCTACGCTCAGGTAATCGACGATACCCGCGGCCATACGGTCGCCGCGGCCTCCACCCTCGACCCCTCGCTGCGGTCCGAGCTGAAGTACGGCGGCAACGTCGAGGCGGCCAAGCGCGTGGGCGAGCTGGTAGCGAGCCGCGCCAAGGAAGCCGGGGTGGCGAAGGTGGTCTTCGACCGCGGCGGCGTGGCCTACCACGGTCGGGTGGCGGCGCTCGCCCAGGCGGCGCGCGAAGCGGGCCTGGAGTTTTAAGATGCGACATATCGATCCCAACACCCTCGAGCTGGAAGAGAGGGTGGTGAAGACCAACAAGTGCCAGAAGACCCACAAGGGCGGCCGGACCATGAGCTGGAACGCCCTGGTGGTGGTGGGTGACGGCCGCGGCCACGTCGGCGCCGGCATGGGCAAGGCCCGTGGTATTCCGGACGCCATCCGCAAGGGCGTGGAATCGGCGAAGAAGGTGATCATCGAAGTCCCGATGGACGGCACCACCATCCCGCACCCGGTCACCATCTCCTACGGCGCGTCGGTGGTGATGCTCAAGCCGGCCTCCCCCGGAACCGGGGTGGTAGCGGGCGGCTCCGTGCGCGCGGTGCTGGAAGCCGCCGGTATCCGGGACGTCCTGGCGAAGTCGCTCGGCTCCTCCAACGCGATCAACTGCGCCTGGGCGACGATCAAGGCCCTGCGGGCCCTGCGGACGCCGGAAGAGGTGGCGGAGGCGCGCGGCGTCGACGTCTCCCGGCTCCCGGTGCGCCGGCAGGCGAAGGCGAAGGGCCTGGCAGAGGCCCTGGAGGCGAGCCATGCCGAAGGTTAAGATCACCCTCGTGCGCAGCCCCATCGGGAGCCCGGAGCGCCAGCGCCGGACGGTGGAGGGGCTCGGCCTCGGCCGGGTCAACAGCAGCGTCATCCAGCCGGCGAACCTCCAGATCCTGGGGATGATTCGCAAGGTGGCGCATCTCGTCCATATTGAAGAAGTAGCCGAAGAAGCTGAAACGAGATGAAACCGAGTGATCTGCGTCCGAATGTCGGCGCCAAGCACTCCCGCAAGCGGGTAGGCCGGGGCATCGGCAGCGGCATGGGCAAGACCGCGACCCGCGGTCACAAGGGTCAGTACGCGCGCAACGGCGTGCGCGCCGGCTTCGAGGGCGGCCAGACCCCCCTCCACCGGCGCCTGCCGCGCAAGCGCGGGTTCAACAACCAGTTTGCCAAGGAGTTCGCCATCATCAACCTGGATGATCTGGCGGTCTTCGAGGCCGGCACCGAGATCACTCCGGAGCTCCTGCTGGAGCGGCGCGTGATCCGGGAGTTGAAGGACGGGTTGAAGGTCCTGGGAGACGGCGAGCTGGGCCGCGCCCTCACGGTGCGCGCGCACAAGTTCAGCAAGTCCGCCCTCGACAAGATTGCCGCGAGCGGCGGCACGGCAGAGGTCATCGGCTAATGCTCACCAACCTGATGGCGGCGTGGGCGATCCCGGACGTGCGGGCACGGATCCTGTACGTCTTCGGGGCAATCGCCGTGTTTGTGGTCGGGCTCCACATCCCGGTTCCGGGAGTGGATCTGGACCGCCTGGAGGCGGTGATCCGGGGGCAGGCCCTCCTCGGCTTCCTCGACATCTTCTCCGGCAGCGCGCTTCGACGCTTTACGATCTTCGCGCTGGGCATCACGCCGTACATCAACGCCTCCATCATCATGCAGCTGCTGGTGGTGGCGGTGCCGCAGTTGGAAGCGATGCAGAAGGAAGGCGAGTCCGGCCGGAAGCAGATCACCAAAATCACCCGCTACGCCACCGTCGGCCTGGCAATCGTCCAGGCGATCGGTCTGATCGCGATGCTCAGCAACATGGGCGGCGTGGGCAACCCGATCTTCACCGGCGGACCGCTGGCGATGGCGCAGGTAGTGATCTCGCTGACCGCCGGCACCTGCTTCCTGATGTGGCTCGGAGAGTCGATCACCGAGAAGGGGATCGGCCAGGGCGTCAGCCTGCTGATCTTCATCAGCATCATGGCGCGGCTGCCGTGGGACGTGGCGAACACCTATCGCCAGCTCAGCGGCAGCGGCGCGCTCGGACTGCTGCAGCTTGCGGCGCTCCTGGGGCTGTTCCTCGCCACGGTCGTCGGCATCATCTACGTTACCGGCGGCACCCGGCGGATCCCGATCCAGCACGCAAAGCGGCAGGTCGGCAACCGGATGGTGCAGGCCCAGAGCAGCTTCCTCCCGTTCAAGGTGAACACCGCGGGCGTGATGCCGATCATCTTCGCGATTTCGCTGATGATGTTTCCTTCGATGATCGCCGGCTGGTTCGTCGACGCGAACAACCCGAACTCGCCGATGACGCGGTTTGCGCAGGGAGTGCAGTACTGGACTACCCCCGGGCAGAACCACCTGGCGTCGATCGTCTACGGGCTGCTGATCCTGGCGTTCACCTACTTCTATGCGGCGATCCAGATCAACATTCCGGAGCTGACCGATAACCTGAAGAAGTACGGCTCGTTCATCCCCGGCATTCGCCCGGGGCGGCCGACCCAGGAGTACCTCGACCGGGTGCTGACGCGGATCACGTTTGCGGGCGCCTGCTTCCTGGCGGTGATCGGATTGGTGCAGTATTACATCCCGGCGATCACCGGCGTGTACACGTTCAGCCTGGTTGGCGGCACCTCATTGCTGATCGCCGTGGGTGTGGCCCTGGACGCGATGCAGAACCTGGAAGCGCACCTGGTGATGCGCAATTATGAAGGGTTCATCCGCCGCGGCGGCGGCAGCACGTCGGGCCGGCGCCGGAGCGCCGGGGTAGGACCCGCCGGACTGGGATAAGTCAGCCGTTTCGGCTGGCGAGCGGCCAGCGACTCACGGAGGGGCGCGGCGCGCGGAGCGTCGCCGCCCCTTCCTTATTGTTTGACGGGAAGCGACCCTTCCCCAGGCTACCTCGACGCCGCGCCGAGACGCGGCCGCCGAAGATCGAGCGAGGACCTGCATGAGGTTAGTGCTGCTGGGACCGCCCGGAGCGGGCAAGGGAACGCAGGCGCAGTTCCTGACGCAGCGGCTGGGAATTCCGAAGATCTCCACGGGCGAGATGCTCCGCGACGCAGCGGAGCAGGGCACGATTCTGGGGGTGGAAGCGAAGAAGCTGACCGACCAGGGTCGGCTGGTGCCGGACGAGGTGGTGCTGGAGATGGTGAGCGAGCGGCTGCAGCAGCCGGACGCCGCCCACGGCTATCTCCTGGACGGATTTCCGCGCACGGTGAACCAGGCGGAGCGGTTCAAGGAATGGATCCGCTCCCGCGGCGAGGGCCTCGACGCGGTGGTCGACCTGCGGGTGCCGGACGAGGAGATCGTCCGCCGGATCTCGCTGCGGCGGGTCTGCGCCCACTGCCACGAGTCGTACCACCTGTGCCACCGGGCGCCGAAGCAGCCGGATATCTGCGACGAGTGCGGATCCCCGCTGGTGCTTCGCGATGACGACCGGCCCGAAGTGGTCCGGGAGCGGCTGCGCGTTTACCATGAGCGCACCGAGCCGCTGCGGGAGTACTACCGGGACGAGGGACTGCTGATCGAGCTGGACGGCACGCGGCCCGTGGCGGAGGTCACCGATAGCATCCTGCGCGCGCTGCGGCAGGGCGCCGCCGCCTAGCGGCCCGGCGGACTGGCTTTGGAAGTAGCTGGGTAGACCAGTAGATGCGGACGGAATGGGAATGGGGAGAATCGTCTACAAGAACGCGAATGAGCTGGAGAAGATGCGGGCCGCGGGCCGCGTGGTCTCCGCCGTGCTCGCCGCGCTGCGCGATGCGGTAAAGCCGGGTGTCTCGACCAAAGAGCTGGACCAGATCGCCTTCGACATGATCCGCGAGGCCGGCGGCACGCCCTCGTTCCTCAACTACCGCGTCGGCGGCTACGTGTTTCCCGCCAGCATCTGCGCTTCCATCGACGAGGAAGTGGTGCACGGAATCCCGAGCAAAGCGCGCGTGCTGCGGGAGGGCCAGCTCCTCAAGGTGGACGTCGGCGTGCGGCTGAACGGCTTTCACGGCGACAGTGCCATCACCATTCCGGTCGGCAAAGTCTCCGAAGAAGCGGAGCGGCTCATGCGCGTGACGCGGGAGTCGCTCTGGGAAGGGATCCGCGCGATCCGCTATCGGGGTCGGCTGCAGGACGTGTCCAAGGCGATCCAGGACCACGTGGAGAAGAACGGCTTCTCGGTGGTCAAGCAGATGGTGGGGCACGGAGTCGGAAAGAAGCTCCACGAGGAGCCGCAGATCCCGAATTACGTAGCGCACGGCGCTCCCAATCCGCCGCTCTTGGAAGGCATGACGCTCGCCATCGAGCCGATGGTGAACGCCGGCGTCGACGAGATCGAGACGCTCTCGGACAACTGGACCGTGGTCACGGCCGACCGGAAGCAGAGCGCTCATTTCGAGCACACCGTGGCGGTGACCCGCTCCGGATACGACGTGCTCACCCTCGGTCCGCACGACTGGGGGCCCTCCGCTTAGTTGCTGATGCAGGCGGCAGTTTGCCGGATTCCAGGTTCGCGTCTCCGCGCCGCGCGGGCCGCAATCTGCAAGCCGGTACCCTGCAGACCTGTCACTCATGAGTGGGCTGCCGCAGAGGCGGCGACGCGGCAAATCCGCGGTTGCTTTGCCTCCCTCGTTTTGCTATTCTAGTCGGGTTGCCAACTTCCCGGTGCGGATTGCGCGGTGCGCGTGAGCGCTTGCGGCGGCCGGAAGGAAGGTGGAAGATGAAGGTTCGACCGTCTGTGAAGAAGATGTGCGACGACTGCAAGATCATTCGTCGCGAAGGCATTGTGCGGGTGATCTGCAAGAAGAACCCCAAGCACAAGCAGCGCCAGGGATAGTGCGCGTCGGCGCGCGCGGCCGGTCCCCGTCGGCCCCTGGAGCGCAGCGCCAGCCAGAGTTGAGGAGAAGCGACATTGGCACGTATTGCCGGGGTGGATCTCCCTCGCGATAAGCGGGTGGAGATTGCGCTCACTTATATCTACGGCGTCGGGCTGACGACGAGCCAGCAGATCCTCGCGAAGACCGGTGTCGATCCCGACACCCGGGTCCGCGAGCTGACTGAAGGCGACGTCGGCCGCCTGCGCGAGGTTCTGGAGCGCGAGTTCCGCGTTGAAGGAGACCTCCGCCGCCAGATCGCGATGAACATCCGGCGTCTTTCGGAGATCGGCTGTTACCGCGGCATCCGCCACCGGCGGAGCCTGCCCGTGCGCGGCCAGCGGACCAAGACCAACGCCCGCATGCGGAAGGGTCCGCGACGGGCAGTGGCGGCGCGCCGGAAGAAGGGTAAGTAAGAATGGCTAAGAAGCAGGCCGGTACTCGGCAGCGAGTTAAAGAGAAGCGGCAGGTACTGCAGGGCCTCGTGCACGTGCAGTCCACCTTCAACAACACGATCGTCACGATCTCGGACCAGAAGGGCGAGGTGCTCTCCTGGGCTTCTGCCGGATCCGTAGGCTTCAAGGGCACCAAGAAGGGCACTCCCTTCGCGGCGCAGATGGCTTCGGAGAACGCCGCCCGCCGCGCCGTGAACGAGCACGGGCTGAAGCGGGTCGACGTCTTCGTGAAGGGCCCTGGCAGCGGTCGTGAGACCGCGGTCCGCGCCCTGGCGACCGCGGGGCTGGAAGTGACGCTGATCAAGGACGTCACCCCGATCCCGCACAACGGCTGCCGCGCTCCCAAGCGCCGCCGGGTCTAAGATCGATTTCACCGCGGCGCCGCTCCGAGCCTGGAGCGCGGCGGCCGGCGGGTGAGCTTTACAGGTAGTGAGGCGGTCTCCGTCGCGGTAGCCCGAGCGATCGGGCTTGCACTACCGGGGTGCAATGGGCCTGCGTAAGCGGGTCGACCACCCATCGCGGCTGGAGCCCGTCACGAGCTCGGGGCGTATCCCCGAGGAGGTTGTGAGAGTATGGCAGTTTACAGCGGGCCTGTCTGCCGGCTTTGCCGGCGCGACGGCGTGAAGCTGTTCTTGAAGGGCGAGCGCTGCTACACCAGCAAGTGCGCCATCGAGCGGCGGAAGTACGCTCCGGGCCAGCATGGCCAGCGGAACCGCAAGCTCGCGGATTACGGCGTTCAGCTTCGCGAGAAGCAGAAGATGAAGCGGATCTACCGCGTGCTGGAGCGCCAGTTCCGGAGCTACTACAAAGAAGCGGTGCGCCGGAAGGGCGTCACGGGCGAGATCGTGCTCCAGCTTCTGGAGCTGCGGTTGGACAACGTGGTCTACCGGCTGGGGCTGGGCCTCTCGCGCCGGCAGGCGCGCCAGATCGTGAACCACGGCCATTTTCTGGTGAACGGGAAGAAGGTCAACATCCCGAGCTACCAGCTCCGGCCGGGCGACACGGTGGCGGTGGCGGAGGGGAGCCGCCAGGCGGGCGCCATCGTGGAGGCGCTGGCGGCCACGGGCGGCCGGCGCGTGCCGCAGTGGCTGACGCTGGACACCGGGACCATGACGGGTCAGGTGACGGCCGTGCCCACCCGCGAACAGATCGACACGCAGGTCAACGAGGCGCTCATCGTGGAGTTCTACTCCCGGTAAGCCGCGATAACTCGAGCTTTCACCTGCACCGGGCGGCCCGCCCTCCGGAGAGTGGGCCGCCCCTTATACGGTTTGCCAAGCGCGGGTCCCAGCGTCACGTTATGTTGGGGCCCTCTGCTGCGTCTCTGGCCGATGCGAAAGCGAGGAGCACGGCAGTATGGAACACCAGGGTCCTAGGATCGAGACACTGGAGCACAACGATACGTACGGGAAGTTCGTGATCGAGCCGCTGGAGCGCGGGTTCGGGGTTACCCTGGCCAATCCGCTGCGCCGCGTGCTGCTGTCGTCCCTCACCGGGGCGGCGATCACATCCGTTCGCATCGATGGGGTGCTCCACGAATTTGCTACCATCCCCGGCCTGCGGGAAGACACCACCGACCTCCTGCTCAACTTGAAGGAGCTGGCGATCCAGGTGGAGACCAACGGGCGGGCGGACGAAGAGGTGCGGACGATCCGCATCGACAAGCGCGGTGAAGGCGACGTGACCGGCGCCGACATCGAGTGCCCGTCCGGCGTGGAGATTGTCAACCCGGAGGTCCGCATCGCCACGATGTCGGACGAGAACGCGTCGCTCTCCATGGAGATGACGGTCGAGCTGGGGCGCGGCTACGTGCTTCCGGAGCAGCAGGAGCGGCATAAGGGGCAGATCGGGGTGATCCCGATGGGCTCCGCCTTCTCCCCGGTGCGCAAGGTCAACTTCGCGCTGGAGCCGACCCGCGTCGGCAGCCGCTCCGACTACGAGCGGCTGATCCTGGAGATCGAGACCAACGGCACGATCGCCCCGGGAGACGCCCTGGCGGAAGCCGCGCAGGTGCTGGACCGCTACGTGCGGCTCTTCTTCGACGTGGATAGCACCGAGCGCGAAGCGCGCCCGCTGGACGAAGCTCCGGTGGCGGCGCGTCAGCCCGCGGGGCAGACCGCGCCGGACGTGCGCATCGAGGAGCTCGACTTCTCCGTGCGCACCTACAACTGCCTCAAGAAGGCGAATATTCAGACCGTCGCCGACCTCGTGCAGACCTCCGAGGACGAGCTGATGAACATCCGGAACTTCGGCCGCAAGTCGCTGGTGGAAGTTCAGGAGAAGCTGGCCCAGTTCGGCTATACGCTGGCGGGCGGCAGCAGCACGGTGGGCGCCGGACAGTTGGACGAGGACGAGATTTAACATGCGTCACCGCGTGCAGGGACGGAAGCTCGGACTGCCGAGCGACCAGCGAATGGCACTGTTGAAGGGCCTGGTCCGCCAGCTCTTCGCCCATAACTCGATCGTCACCACCGAGACCCGCGCCAAGGAAGTGCGGCGGATCGCGGAGCGGCTGATCACTCTGGCGAAGGAGGACAACCTCCACAACCGCCGGCTGAGTGAGAAGTACCTGGCGACCCACACCCCCGTGCGGGAGGTGAAGAAGCCGCAGGGCTACAACAAGCTGCACCCGAACCGCAAGACGCAGGTGACGGAGCGGATCAAGGCCCGCAAGCCGGAGCGCACCTACGAGAGCACCGACGACTACGTGCGCCGGCTCTTCGTGGAGGTGGCACCGCGGTTTGTGGACACCCCGGGCGGATACACGCGGATGTTCAAGATCGGCTTCCGCCGCGGCGATGCCGCGCCGCTGGTGAAGCTGGAGCTGGCTACGGAGCAGTAGCGCTTGCGCAGGCTGCGTCTGGTCCTGGAATACGACGGGAGCCGCTTCTGCGGGTTCCAGCGTCAGCCGGACCGGCGCAGCGTGCAGGAGACGCTGGAGACGGCGCTCTCCGGTCCATGCGGGCACCCGGTGCGGGTGGTCGCGGCGGGGAGGACCGATACCGGGGTCCACGCCGTGGGGCAGGTGGTCCACTTCGAGACGAGTGGACGGATCCCCGCCGAGCGGCTGGAGCCGGTAGCGAACTCTCTGCTGAACGGAGAGCTGGTGCTCCGGCAGGTGGAAGAGACCGATCCGCGGTTCCACGCGCGCTACAGCGCCGCGACGCGGACCTATCGGTACTACGTGACAACCAGGCAGCCGACGCCGTTTGCGGCGCCGTTCGTGCTTTACGAGCCCCGGCTGCGGGAGCACGCGGCGGAGCGGATGGCCTCCGCGCTGCGGCCGCTGACGGGCCGGCACGACTTCGCCACCTTCTGCGGCGGGATGGAGACGCACACCACGGTGCGCACCCTCCACTCCGCGCGAGTGCAGAGGCAGGGGGAGCTGCTCCGGGTGGAGTTGACGGCGGACGCGTTTCTTCGTAGCATGGTGCGCCTGATCACCGGTATGCTGCTGGAAGTCGGCCGCGGACGGGCGGAGCCGGAGTCGCTCCTGCAGGCGCTGGAGCGGAGAGACCGCGCTGCCGCCGGGATGGCGGCGCCGCCGCACGGGCTGTTTTTGAGGCGGGTGGACTACCCGGACGGGTACCCGCCGCAGGTGTCCGCGGAGCCGGTGGGCTTCGCTGAAGAATGGACCGGCGTGCCCTGACGGGCGCCGGACAGGGAGATCGAGGTCAATGAAAACGTTCGTGGCGAAGCCGGAGACGGTCCAGCGCAACTGGCTGGTGATCGACGCCGCCGGGAAGCCGCTTGGCCGCCTGGCGGTAGAGGCCGCGCGCATCCTGCGCGGCAAGCACAAGCCGACCTTCACGCCGCACGTGGACACGGGCGATCACGTGATCATCGTGAACGCCGACCAGGTGCTGCTCACCGGCAGCAAGTCGGAAGAGCGGATCTACTGGCACTCGCAGTATCCGGGCGGCCTCAAGTCGGTCACGAAGGGCGCGATGCGCGAGAACAAGCCGGAGCGGCTGGTGGAGCGCACGGTGAAGGGGATGCTCCCGCACAACAAGCTGGGCGCCCAGATGTACCGTAAGCTCAAGGTCTATGCCGGGCCGAGCCATCCGCACGAGGCGCAGCAGCCTCAGACGCACGAGTTCTAGGATCGGGAGGAGTAGATAGGTGGAAGAGACCCTCAGGTATTACGCCACCGGTCACCGGAAGAACGCCACCGCCAAGGTGTGGCTGATCCCGGGTGGCACGGGCACCATCACCGTTAACGGTCGCGAGCTGCCGGCCTACGTGCAGCGCCGCACCCTGGAGCAGATCGTGCAGCAGCCGTTCTGGCTCACCGAGACCGAAGGCCAGTTCGACGTGAAGGCCAAGGTGCTCGGCGGCGGGATCTCCGGCCAGGCCGGTGCCCTGCGGCACGGCATCTCCAAGGCGCTGATCATCGCCAATCCGGAGCTTCGCCCGCCGCTGCGACGCGGCGGCTTCCTCACCCGCGATCCGCGCGTGAAGGAGCGGAAGAAGTACGGACGCAAGCGCGCCCGGCGCGGCTTCCAGTTCAGCAAGCGCTAAGATCGGCTTCGTCCCGAAGACGGCGTTTCTCGCTCCGTACTCTGGTGCAGCTCATGTGCCGGGGTGCGGAGCGTTCGCGCGTCGGCTGCCCGGCGTGCCGCTCGCCGGGCCGATGGAACGCCGGCCGCTTCCCAGGCGTCCTTTAGACCGGCACCCGCGCAGAGCTTCCCCGTCCGGCGAGGGTCCGCTCACTTTGCCGCCGGGCAGGAGTCGGGCTCCTTCCTCCCGAACGGGGGCGGGAGCCTTCGCTTTTCATCCCCGGAGTAGGCCCCGTGTCGACGCGTCTCGTCAGTCTCGCATGCCTCGCTACCGCCGCGCTTTCCGTCGCGGCCGGGGCGGACCTCCGCGTCAAGCTGGCGCCCGCTAAGCCGCCGGAGCCGAGCCCGGCTCCCGCCGCGGCCGCGAAGAAGACGACGAAGCCGGCCGCCAGGAAGCACGTCGTTCCGGAGGCGCTGCGGACCCCCACCGCCTCGCGAGGCGTGCTCTCGTCTCGCTCCATGCCGCAGGTCGTCGGCGTCCGCCGGCGCGGCGGGCCGCCGGTGCTCCCGAACCCGGACGCCCCCGCCCCCGCGCCGCAGCCACAGCCGCGCCCAGCCAAGGCCGCGCCGGTGGAGGTGAACGCGCGCCTTGGCCGGATGCGCGGCCCGGTGACGGTCCACCGGATGCCGGATGCCGGCTCGGAGCGCGTGGGGCAGGTCGACACCGGCCAGAGCGTGGCGATCGTGAGCCAGTGGGAAGGCTGGTACGCGGTCATCATGGGCGACGGCAGCCAGGCCTACGTGCCGCAAACGCACGTGGAGCTGCTGCCGTTCCAGGTGCGGAGCGTGGTCCCGACGGGGGCGGAGAAGCAGCAAGCCGCGGCGCCGACCCTGCAGCACGTGGGGCCGGAGACCGCCGGCTGGAACCGCGCGCTGGCGGAGACCGTCATCTCGGAGGCGCGGGGCTACGAGGGAGTCCGCTACGTCTGGGGCGGGAACGACTCGCGCGGTCTCGACTGCAGCGGCCTGGTGAAGAACTGCTTCGCCGCCGCCGGGATCGGCCTGCCGCGGACCGCCAGCCAGCAGGCGAACGTCGGCTACGACGTGCCGTTCGACCAGCTCCTGCCGGGCGATCGCCTCTACTTCTCCGTCAAGCGGCAGTTCGACCACACCGGGATCTACATCGGCGAGGGATACTTCATCCACGCCTCCTCGTCCCGGAAGAAGGTCACCATCGACCACCTCTCCACGCCGCTCTACTACCGCAGCCTGGAAGCGGCGCGCCGGATCTAGCGTATTCCGTATCGCGTATTGCGTAGCGGCGGGCTTTCCGGGGTTTGCGCTGCCGTCCTGCCGGGCGGGACGCATGCAAGCCGTCTCTCCCCGCAGAGGTGACCGTTAACCGGACGAGCTTTTCACCAGGCGCTGCGCCGCAAGTCGATCCGAGCTTGTCGCCACCTTCGCTAACCGAATACTATTGAGACAGAGCGGCTCCGGTAATTCACCGGGGCCGTACGCTTTGGTAGTGGCCAGCAGGGGCCTCCGCCCGGCACGACGTGCTGTGAAGTGGAGAGAGCAGCCCGCTACGCAATACGAGCTACGCAATACGCAGATACGCAATACGAAAGGACCTGGCGTGATACGAGTGGGAATCATCGGGGCGCGCGGCTTTACGGGGGGAGAGCTGCTCCGCCTGCTGCAGCAGCACCCGGAGCTCGAGGTCACTTACGCCACCTCGGAGAGCCAGGCGGATACTCCGGTCGCCGCCGCCTACCCCGGCCTGCTCGGCACGACCGATCTCCGCTTCAGCGCGTTCGACACCGCCGGCGCGCTGGCAGCGGCCGACGCCTTCTTCTTCGCCCGGCCGGACGGCGAAGCGATGGCGATGGTGGCGCCGCTCCTGGAGGCCGGGCGCAAGGTGGTCGACATCTCCGGCGACTTCCGCGTCCGCGACCGGGAGACGTACGAGCGGTGGTACAAGCGAGAGCACACCTCGCCGGAGCTGCTCGCGTCGGCCGTCTACGGCCTGCCGGAGCTCCACCCGGAGGTGAAGGACGCGGCGCTGGTGGCGAACCCCGGCTGCTTCCCCTCCGCGAGCCTGCTGGCGGTGGCGCCGCTCTTCGCCAGGGGTCTCGCCGAGCCGGACTCGCTCGTCGTGGATGCCAAGAGCGGCGTATCCGGCGCGGGCGGGCGGTCGTCGCTCGACCCGGCGTACTCCTTCGCGGCGATCAGCGACAACTTCCGCGCCTACAACGTGGGCGGCCACCGGCATATCGCGGAGATGGAGCAGGAGCTGGCGGCGCTGCTCGGCGAGGCGGTGACGATGAGCTTTAGCGCCCACCTGCTGCCGCTCATGCGCGGTATTCTCGCGACCTGCTACGTGACGCTGCGGGAGGAGCCGGGCGACGTGACGGGGCTCTACCGGGAATTCTACCGGGACGCGCCGTTCGTCCACGTGCTCGCGGAGACGCTGCCGGAGCTGCGCTACGTGGCCGGCTCCAACGCCTGCCACGTGGCGGTGCGGTACGACGCCCGCACCCGGCGCGCGACCTGCCTGAGCGCGATCGACAACCTGGTAAAGGGCGCCGCCGGCTCGGCCATTCAGAACATGAACCTCGTGTGCGGCCTGCCGGAGACCGCCGGGCTGCTGCACCCCGCTACGGGGCCGTAGCCGGTCCGCAGACGGCGAAAGATCGGGTGCTGGAGGTCGACCGCGCGGAGCGGCCCACTTCCAGCACCCGATCTTCAAGAACCGACTGCCAAGAAGTGTCGGTAGGAGAGCTACTCGTTCTGGGACTGGGCGCGCTTTCCCTGTTCGATAAGCTCCTTGACCTTCTGGCCGCCCTTTCGGCCGATCTCTTCATAGAACCGAGGGCCATGCCGCCGCGCGGTGACCTCGCCCCCCTTCCGCCCCGCCTCGCGGACGGTCATTCCACCGGACTTTGACTTGCCGGATTTGTCGTTCTGTGCCATGCCTGTTCTCCTGGATCGGCGACCGGCGCCCCCGGACTCCTAACCGGCCGCCGGCATTCCGACGCGGGCTCAGCGGTAAAGCAACCGCTCGAGGAGCCACGGTCCCCTTTCGTCCGCTCGGTCTATACCCGGGCGTCTCAGATGCAAAACGGCGGTAATGCTTTGCTTGACCGGTAGAGTGTCGCCAGCTATACTGCGGCTTGTTGCCCCGGCGCTAACTGCGTGCCCGGGGCTTTTCGGTTTGGTGCCGTCCTATGCCTGAAATAGCGCCTGTTCCCGGCTCCATCTGCGCTCCCCAGGGCTTCCGCGCCGCCGGGGTGGCCGCGGGAATCAAGCCCTCCGGCAACCCGGACGTCGTCCTGATCGTCTCGGATCGCCCGGCTGCGGCGGCCGCCGTCTTCACCACCAACCAGGTGTGCGCGGCGCCGGTGCTGGTGAGCCGCGAGCACGTGGCCGGCGGCCGGCTGCGCGCGATCGCCGTGAACGCCGGCAACGCGAACGCCTGCACCGGCGAGCAGGGCCTGCGCGACGCCCGCCGCATGGCGGAGCTCACCGCGGAGCTGATCGGCGCCGCTCCCGCGGAGGTGCTGGTCGCCTCCACCGGCGTCATCGGCCGCCCGCTGCCGATCGAGCGCCTGGAGCGCGGCCTGCGTGACGCCGCGGCCCGCCTGCGCCCGGACGGCGGCTCCGAGGCCGCCCGGGCGATCATGACCACCGACACCCGACCGAAGGAGACGGCGGTCGAAGTGGTGCTCGACGGCCGGCCGGTGCGGATCGGCGGTATCTGCAAAGGGAGCGGCATGATCGCTCCGAACATGGCGACGATGCTGGCGTTTCTCACTACAGATGCCGAAGCGGAGCCGGCCGTGCTCGACGCGCTGCTGCGCGACGCGGTGGAGCGGACCTTCAACTGCGTGACGGTGGACGGCGACACCAGCACGAACGACACCCTGGCGATCCTGGCGAACGGCGCCTCCGGCGTGCGCGTGCCCGCCTCCGGTCCCGCCTGCGAAGCGTTCCGGAACGGCCTCCTCGCCGTCTGCGAGCACCTGGCGAAGGAGCTGGCGCGAGACGGTGAGGGTGCGACGAAGCTGGTCGAGATCCGGGTGACCGGCGCCCGCACCCCCGCGGAGGCGAGGCAGGTAGCCCTCAGCATCGGCAACTCGCCGCTGGTCAAGACGGCGCTCTTCGGCAACGATCCGAACTGGGGCCGCATCCTCTGTGCCGCCGGGTATGCCGGGGTGCCGCTCGACCCGGCCCGCCTGCGCCTCGACGTAGCCGGAGTGCCGCTCGTCCGCGACGGCGCCCCCGTCCCGTTCGACGAGCCCGCCACCAGTGCCGCGATGAAAGTCGCCGAGCTGCCGGTGGAGCTCGACCTCGGCCTCGGACCTGCCGAAGGCCGCGTCTGGACCTGCGACCTGACCTACGACTACATCCGCATCAACGCGGAATACACCACTTGAGGAAGGGTATAGGGTCTAGGGTTTAGGGTTTAGTCACCCCGCCCGTCAGTATGCTTCGTTACCGCAATCGGCCCCTAGACCCTGACCCCCAGACCCTAGACCCTAGCCCATGAGCGACACCCTTCGTGCGGAGACCCTGGCGGAAGCGCTTCCTTACATCCAGCAGTGGAGCGGGAAGACGGTCGTCGTCAAGTACGGCGGCGCGGCGATGACCGACGAGGCGCTGCGCCACCAGGTGATGCAGGACATCGTGCTGATGCACTACGTCGGCGTCCGGCCGATCCTGGTGCACGGCGGCGGGCCGGAAGTCTCGCAGGCGATGAAGCGGGCGGGCAAGGAGCCGGTCTTCGTCCGCGGCCTCCGCGTCACCGACGCCGAGACGATCGAGATCGTGGAGATGGTGCTCGCGGGGAAGACGAACAAGGGGATCGTCTCGCTCCTCCACCAGCAGGGCGGCCGCGCCGTGGGCCTCTCCGGGAAAGACGGCAACCTCTTCGTCGCGGAGAAGATGCGGACACCGGACGGTGCCGACCTCGGCTTCGTGGGCGACGTGGTGGAAGTGAATCCCCACGTGCTCCAGACCCTGGTGGCCGGCGGGTACATCCCGGTGATCTGCAGCGTGGCGGTCGGCCGCGCGGGCGAGACCTACAACATCAACGCCGACCACGTGGCGGGCCGCCTCGCCGCCGAGTTGAATGCCGCCAAGCTGGTGCTGCTGACCGACGTGCGCGGGATCCTGGAAGACGTAAGCCGGCCGGAGTCGCTCCTCTCGGAGATCACCGCTTCTCGCGCGCGGGAGCTGGTGGCGAGCGGGGTGGTCGACCGCGGCATGATCCCCAAGGTAGAGGCGTGCCTGATGGCGCTCGACGGCGGCGTGCCGCGCGCGCACATCCTGGACGGTCGCGCGCCCCACAGCCTCCTCACGGAGCTCTTCACCGACCACGGCGTCGGCACGATGATCGTGGCGGATGAAAGTCAGGGATGAACGCGGAGGTATGAGGGATGAATCCGAACCCTCCGTCAGCGGGAGGTCCTGCTCCTGCTCTTACTCTTGCTCTTGCTCGCTGGCGACCCCCAGTGCTCCGGCACGTCTGCGCCAGCTGGATCCACGCGGGGTGATTGCCGGCCCGCACGCCGGGCCCTGAAGGACCCGGCTGCCTTTGTTTCGGGAAGCACCCTGAAGGGCGCTTGCGCTGCCGCAGGGCCGGCAGGTGAAAGCTTCACCGTCCCGCCGCCCTTCCGGGGGCGCTTCGGCCGCGTTCGGAAAACGAGTACGAACCTTCCGAGTCCGGATGGTTCGGCTTTAGCCTTTAGCCTTTTGACTTTAGCCTTTAGCGCCCCCCCCGCGTTCATCCCTTGCGCTGTCTCAGTCTTCGCGGTCGAGCTGCTCCAGCAGCGTCTTGCGGTTCTGGTGCTGCTGCTCGTACCGGCGGATCCGGTCGATCTCCTTCTCCGAGAGGTCGTCCAGCTTCCGGGTGACCTGCTCGACCGTCAGGCGGTCGTAGTCGTCGATCGGCAGGTGGCGGTCGGGCGACTTCCCTTCGCGGTCCTGCTGCTTCGCTTCTTTCGTCTCCCCGAGCTCCGCGCGCTGCTTGTTCACGATCCGCGCCGCCACCTCTTCTTCCCGTCCCGGGTAGCGGCCTTCTTCCTTGAACTCCTCTTTGAGCTCCTCGTACTCGCGCTCTCGCTTCTGGCTCCAGGCTTGCTGCGGCATCGAACGCCTCCTTTCCGGCGGCCTCACAGCCAGGTCATTCCCGGCTGGAGCGGGTCGTCCAACACCGGGGCAGCGGTGGGGCGTGTCAATCGGTGTGGCCGGACTGGGCGCGGAGGAGCATGATCGTGCCGGTGAGCACGTGTCCCAGGCCGTTAGCCGCGAAGACGAACGCCACCAGGCGCGCCGGCTCCGGCCAGAGCACGGCGCTGTAGATCAGCAGCACCGCGAACCAGAAGCCGGCACAGTCCGGGCAGGTGAGCAGGCCGCCGATGGCGCCGCGCAGCCCCTCCCGGACCGGCTCTTCCTGGAGCTCGCCTTCCTCGTCTTCCCAGACTTCCACAAAGGGCGAGCGCAGCGGGCGCGCGACGTCGTCGAAGGCGATGATCCTGCCGGCGCGGTAGCTGGCGAGCGCGAAGAGCACCAGGTTGAACGGCGTCAGCAGCGTGCGCAGCTCCGGCAGCGGCCAGCGCCACCAGATGAGCAGCGCGCTCAGCAGGATGAAGGTGCCCATGATGCCGGCGATCCAGGGCGTGCGGCTGTCGCGCAGCGCCTCCGCCAGCCCGCTGCGCAACTCGCCCTGCCCCGTCCGGCGCCTCACCGGCAGCCGAAATCGTGCGCTCTGCATCCCGCTTCCGCTCCCTGTCGTCGCCCCGAGGTCCCCTGCGTTGTACCCAGCCCGCCCGCGCGGCACGCGCGGAAGTGTCGGTTCGGCTCGGTGTCGAAGGCTAGGGGTATACTTGCCTGTGCCGGTGCGCGCGGTAGGATCGCGCGCCGGGTGGAGGGCCGGGATGCGGGTGTGGACGGCGAGCCCGGAGGAGACCCAGGCACTGGGCGAGCACCTCGGGCGGCTGCTAAGCCGGGGCGACGTGGTGACCCTCTCCGGGGATCTGGGGGCCGGGAAGACGGCGCTGGCGCAGGGCATTGCGCGCGGGCTGGACGTGCGGGACGTGGTGAGCAGCCCGACCTTTTCGCTGGTGCACGAGTACCGGGGGCGGGTGCCGGTGTGGCACCTCGACACCTACCGGCTCGGCAGCGCGGACGAGCTGATCGACCTGAGCTGGGCCGACCTCCTCGCCGGGGGCGGCGTGATCCTGGTGGAATGGCCGGAGCGGATCGCCGAGGCGCTGCCGGAGAGCCGGCTGGAGATCGAGCTGGCCCACGGCCAGGGGGACGCGCGGGAGCTGCGGCTGAGGCCTCGCGGCGAGCGGATGCAGCGAGTGGTCGAGCAGCTCGAGCGCTCTTTAGAACTGAGCGGGGGAGTGGGAGCAAGGGAGAGTGGGGGAGTTGGGAACCCGCTTTCGTGAGCGGCTTCTCAAGCTCGCCCACTCTCCCATTCGCCCATTCAATTCCGACAGAAGCACGTGATCAGGTAAGACAGATGTGGGTTCTGGGGATCGAGACCTCCGGGGAGCTGGCCGGTCTGGCGGTGGCGGATGAGCAGGGTGTGGCGGCGGAGCTGGCGTTCCGGCACCGCAACGAGCTTTCGCGCACGCTGGCCGGGCGGGTGGAGGCGGTGCTGGCGCTGGCGGGGATCGAGGTGGGGGACCTGGGCGGCATCGCGGTGACCGTCGGCCCCGGCTCGTTCACCGGGCTGCGCCTGGGGGTCACCTTCGCCAAGTCGCTCGCGCTGGCGCGGCAGCTTCCGGTGGTCGGGATCGGGGCCCTGGAGGCGCTGGCGGCGGAGCGTCCCGCGCACCCGGACGCGCTGATCTGTGCGGTGATGAGCGCCTCCGACAAGGACCTCTACGCCGCCCTCTTCCAGTGGCGCGGCGGGAGGCCGGAGCCGCGCGCGGAGGAGATGCTGCTGCCGGTGCAGGATCTGGCGCAGCGGCTGGCGCGGGCGCCGCTCCACGTGATCCTGGCGGGACAACCGGGCCCGCACCGGGCGCTGCTCTGCGAGGCCTTGGGCGATCGTCTCTCCGTGCTGCCCTACGACGTCCCGCCCCGCGCCGCCACCGTGGCGCTCCTGGGTCACATGCGGATCGCGGAGGGGGCGGTGTCCGACCTTCACGCGCTCGGCCCGCGCTACCTGCGGCCGTCCGCCGCGGAAGCGCGACGGGAGGCGGCGTGCCAGGGCTCGTGATCCGCGCCATGTCTCCGGAAGACCTGGAGGCGGTGTGTGCGATCGACCGGCGCTGCTTCCCGGAGCCGTGGTCGCGGGAAACCTTCGCGGGAGAGTGCGCCAGTCCGGTTGGCTACTACCGCGTGGCGGAGCTGGAGGGCCGGGTCGCCGGCTACCTGGGCAGCCAGATCATCCCGGACGAGGCGCACGTCACCACCTTCGGGGTGGCCCCGGAGCTGCGGCGGCGCGGCGTGGGAGAGCGGCTCCTGGCCGATTTCCTGCTGGCGGCGGTGCAGGCCGGCTGCCGGCGCATCACGCTGGAGGTGCGGGCCAGCAACCGCGCCGCGGAGCAGCTCTACCGGAAGTGGGGCTTCGCGCCGGTGAGCCGGCGGCGGGGCTACTACACCGACAACGACGAGGACGCGATCGTGATGTGGATCGAAGACACCAGCCGCTTCGGCTTCCGGACGATGCTGGAAGAGCGCACGCGCGCGCTGGCGGCGGAAGGTTAGCGCCGATGCGAGTACTTGGAATCGAGTCGTCCTGCGACGAGACCGCCGCGGCGGTGGTGGAGGGCGGCTGGACTGTCCGGAGCAACGTCATCGCCTCGCAGGCGGAGCTGCACGCGCCGTTCGGGGGCGTGGTACCGGAGATCGCCTCCCGCCGGCACGTGGAGCTGGTGACCCACGTGATCCAGGAAGCGCTCGACCAGGCGGGGATGAGGCTGGATGACGTGGAAGGGCTCGCCGTCACCAACCGCCCCGGCCTGATCGGCTCGCTGCTGGTCGGCGTCACCGCCGCCAAGGGCCTGGCGCTCGGCAGCGACCTCCCGCTCGTGGGGGTCCACCACATCGAAGGCCACGTCTTCAGCAGCTTCCTGGCGGAGGGCGGCCCGCAGGTGCCGGCGGTCGCCCTGATCGCCTCCGGCGGCCACACGGAGCTCTACTATGTGCGCGATCTGCACGACTACTTCGTGATGGGCCGCCGCCGGGACGACGCGGCGGGGGAGGCGTTCGACAAAGGCGCGCGGCTGCTCGGCCTCGGCAGCGGCGGCGGCGCGGCGCTCGACCGCCTGGCCCGCGAGGGCGACCCGGAGAAGGTGCCGTTCCCCAAGGCGCGCACGGAGCCGCCGCTCGACTTCAGCTTCAGCGGGGTCAAGACGGCGCTGCTCCGCTTCGTGCAGGAAGACGCGGGGAAGACGCCCCTGGCGGAGGTGGCGGCCGGCTATCAGCGCGCGATCGTCGACGCCCTGGCGGAACGCGCCGTGCTGGCCGTGCAGCGCAGCGGGGCGCCGCGGCTGCTGGTCGGCGGCGGCGTGGCGGCCAACTCCACGCTCCAGGCCCGTCTCCGCGCGGAGGCGGAGCTGCACGGCTTCGAGGTCTCGTTCCCGCCCCCGTCGCTCTGCACCGACAACGCCGCGATGATCGCCGCCGTCGGCCACAGCCTCCTCGACCGCGGCGTCCGCCATGGCCTCGACCTGGAAACCCAGGCGCGCGCGCCGCTGACGGAGAAGGTCTACCGGTAGGGCCGAAGGCAAAAGGCGAAAGGCAAAAAGTCCGAACCCTCCGTGAACGGGAGGTCCTGCTGCTCTGAAAACAGCCGTCGAGATTTGGCACGGTGGGTGAGCACTCCGGCGCGGCCTAACCCCCCAACCCCCTTCCCTGAAGTGGAAGGGGGAGTCGCGGCATCACACCGATAGCTTCCCTCTCCTCACAGGAGAGGGAACCGAGGGTGAGGCCCCGTGAGCAGGAGCCGCCGCCGCACCTTTCATGGCCGCGGGTGACCCGGAGGACAACTCGTGCTCGAAGGCGCTCCGGGATAGCTGTGCTCTACGCCAGGAGATCACCGCTGCGCCGCCGGAGGTCTCCCACCCCCTTGCGCCCATTCTCCCACTCAGTCCGGCGAAAGCCGCGGGTCACTCCCGCAGCTTCTGCCGCACCGGCGGGCGACCGCCGCTCCCGTGCAGCCCCTCAACCGACCGGCGATTGCCGGATACGGACGCGGCGTGATACCATAGGCCGTTTGCAAGCCCCGGTCGGCCGCTCCGGCCGGGGCCGACCTTCGGAGCAGAGAAGTCGATGCTGTTGCTAGGCACCCAGCGCGTGAATGCCCAGGGGCACCTCGAGATCGGCGGCGTGGATACCGTCGACCTCGCGCGGGAGTTCGGGACGCCGCTGTACGTGATGGACGAAGCCACGCTCCGCCGGAACTGCCGGGACTACCTGGCGGCATTCCGGGCGCGCTGGCACGACGTAAAGGTCTCGTTCGCGGGCAAAGCGTTCCTCTGCAAAGGCATCTGCAAGGTCATCGAGCAGGAAGGGTTCTGCCTCGACGTCGCCTCCGGCGGCGAGCTCTACACGGCGCTGGAGGCCGGCTTCCCCGCGGAGCGGATCTCGGTCCACGGCAACAACAAGTCGGTGGAAGAGCTTCAGATGGCGCTCGACGCCCGCGTGGGCCACATCGTGGTCGACAACTTCCTGGAGCTGGACCAGCTCACGGAGCTGACCCGCGGGCTCTCGGAGCCGCAGTCGGTGCTGCTCCGGGTGGCGCCGGGCATCGATCCTCAGACGCACCGCCGGATCAGCACGGGGCAGGTCGATACCAAGTTCGGGTTCGACGTCGCCAGCGGGGCGGCGCTCGCCGCGCTCAGCCGCGCGCAGGAGATCCCGGGGCTGCGCCTCCGCGGCATTCACTGCCACGTCGGCTCGCAGCTCCTCGATACCGACTGCCACGTCGACTCGGTGGCGGTGATGGTCGACCTCCTCGCGCAGGTGAAGCGCGACCTCGGCATCGAGCTGGAAGAGCTGAACATCGGCGGCGGCCTCGGCATCCGGTACCTGCGCGACCACCGGCCGCCGACCCTGGAAGAGTTCGCGGACGCGGTCACCCAGACGCTGCGCGAGGAGCTGGACCGCCACGGCCTGAAGGCGCCGGTGCTGCTGCAGGAGCCGGGCCGCTCCCTGGTCGGCGAGGCGGGGACCACCCTCTACACCATCGGCTCCAGCAAGCTCGTCCCGGGCGTGCGCACCTACGTCTCCGTCGACGGCGGCCTGTCGGACAACCCGCGGCCGGCCCTCTACGAGGCGAAGTACGAGGTGCTGGTGGCGAACAAGGCGGGCCAGCCGCACGACCAGGTGGTCACCGTCGCCGGCAAGCACTGTGAGACCGACATCCTGTTCAAGGACGTGGCCCTTGCCTCTCCGCGCGCGGGGGACCTGCTGGCGGTGCAGTCGACCGGCGCCTACAACTTCGTGATGGCGAGCAACTACAACCGCTTCCGCCGCCCGCCGGTGGTGCTGGTGAACGACGGCCGGGCCGACCTCCTGGTGCGCCGCGAGACGTTCGAGGACCTCGTCGCGCGGGACGTGATCCCGTCCCGGTTGCTGTAGCTCGTTACAGGTTATCAGGTTGCAAGTTGCAGGTTCGGCCGTGGCACCGGGAACCGAGAACCTGTAAACCTGGAAACCTGAAACCTGCGAACATCCTGACACGGCCCCCGGAGGAAGCACTATCCTTCGGGGGCCGTCGTGTCTCTGAGAGCGTGGACGGTACGCGTCCGGGGCGGAGGTTCGGAGGATCGGGCAGGCGAACGGGATCACATTGCGGTCGGCCCAGCGAGATTGAGAGGCTGAAGATGGATCCGGGTGTCGTGATCGTCTCGGTGGTGGGGACCCTGGCGGTCTACCGCCTGGCGAAGCAGTGGATAGAGACGCGGGGAAAGTCCGGCGTGAGCCCGGGGCTCTCCGCGGAGGTCGCCGCGCTGCGCCAGGAAGTGCAGCAGCTCAAGCAGCAGAACAACGACCTGCTGCTGACGGTCGACAACAGCCTCGATCGCATGGATCGCCGCGTTTCCCACCTGGAGACGCGCCTCGCCGGCCCGGCGGAAGAGCGGCAGCAGATCGGCAGCGGCCGGTAAGCTCCGGAACAGGCAGCGTCTCCAGGCTGCCGGAGAGGTAGAATGCGCGAAGCTGATCTCCTTCTTGTCACCCTGGCAATGCTGCTTGGGACCGGCACCTTCATCTACCTGGTGCACAGCATCAAGAGCGCGATCCTGGGCCGGGCGAAGGGACGGGTCGACGACGAGCTGCTCGGGGAGATCCGCGCGCTTCGCATGGAGATGCAGGCGCTGCGGCAGCAGAACAACGAGGTGGTCCTGACGCTCGACAGCAGCCTCGATCGCATGGACCGGCGCCTTTCCTACCTGGAGACCCGGCCGCAGCCGCAAGAGCCGGAGCGCCGGCAGATCGGATTGGGCCGCTAGCGCCCGGGAAGCACGGAGAAACCAGCGATGCCCGAAGAAGTGATGGTGGTGGCGACCGTAGCGATCCTCTGCGGCACCGGTACGCTCTGCTTTGTCATCCACTCGATCAAGAGCGCCATCGTCGCGAGGAGCCGGGGGCAGAACGACGACGCGGTCCTCCAGGAGCTGCGGGAGCTGCGGGCGGAGATCGGGGCGTTGCGGCAGCAGAATAACGACGTCGTGCTGACTCTGGACAGCAGCCTCGACCGGATCGACCGCCGGGTCTCGCACCTGGAGACGCGCTCCCGCACCGCCGAGCCGGAGCGTCAGCAGGTCGGACTCGGCCGGTAAGCGGCGCGGGCGCACTCGGAGGGAGGATCGATGGCACGTCAGGTTCTGATCGCTCTGGCCGCCGCGACGCTCGGCCTCGGGCTCCCCGCCGCCGCGCTCTCTCCGGCGCCCGGAGCTATCTCGTCCAGTGAGCGCCTGAGCCGGATCATTCCCCCGGGGATGTCGCTCTCGGGGCGCGGGGCCGAGCAGACGCTCCGCGCCAACCGGGTGGCCGCACTGCTGAACGCGAACCGGCACACCCCGGAGACGCAGGCCGCCGCCCGCCAGTTTCTCGAGCGGTTTGTCGAGAACCGTCAGCCGCTGGAGTACCATGCCGCGGCGGGAATGGCTGTGCTCGTGCTGGGCGAGGCGTCCCGGAGCCGCGCTCTGACGCCGGACGAGCTGCAGGTGCTTCGCCAGTTGAGCGGGCGCTTCACCACGGTCCAGGCGCTCGCCCGTCTACTCTGCTCGGACGCGGAGCTGCGCGGCCAGCCCGAGGCAGCCCGGCTGGAGAGTTTCGACCGGCTGCTGGCCCGGGAGGGGGTATGCAGTCAACACGCGTTCCTGGTACTGAACGGCGGGAGTGCTCCGCAGGCGCTGCAGCGGTACTGGGAAGGCGGGCCTCGCTTCCAAGCGACCGGGCGCCCCGCCTACGAGGGGATCGCGCTTCAGCACTACTACTGCTTCCGAGGCATGAAATTCCCCAGCACCGGGGATGAGATCGCCTTTCTCTGGAGCCAGATCGAGGCGTACTACCGGCGCCTGGCAGCGGAGCCTCGAGGGCCGCGCCGGGGACAGGCGCTCCGCGAGGAAGCGCGGGCAGCCACGGCTCGCCTGATCGAGATCGGGGAGCCGGTGGTGCGCTTTCTTCTCTCCGATCCGCGGAGGCTGCGCGGACTGGCCGATCCGGAGGACATCCGCAGCGCAAGCGGGGAGCAGTTCGAGTTGTGGATCGTGAAGGCGTTGCCGCGGAAGGAGTTCGCTCCCGTCCTGCGGGAACTGGCAGCGTGCGACCTTCCATCGGTGCGGCGTGCGGCACTCGACGCTCTCGAGCGGATCGACGCCGGCAATCCGTCCCCGTACGGAGCGCACTACGTATTTAGCTTCGGCCGTCCATCCGGACTCTGCGGCAGACTCGGTCCGCAGTGGTCACCAGGCGGCGGACGAGGGTTGGCTTCCGCCCGGGCTCTCTCCCTGACATGCTCATCGACGACCTGAAGCTCCTCCAGGACCGCCACGGCTACCTGCCGCTGGACGAGCTGCGCGCCTACTCCGACCGCACCAATACCCCGCTCTACCAGATCCAGGCGGTCGCCAGCTTCTACCCGCACTTCCGCCTGGCGCCGCCGCCGCGCCGGGAGGTCCACGTCTGCATGGACCTGGCCTGCCACCTCCGCGGCTCCCAGGAGCTCTACGCGCGGCTGCTGGGCCTTGGGCTGCCGCCGGAAGAGCTGCAGGTCCACCCCTGCTCCTGCCTGGGGCAGTGCGACCGCGCCCCGAGCGTCTTCATCGACGACCGCCCCGTCCCCCACGCCGCGTCGTACGAGCCCCGGGGGCTGGTGGAGATGCCGCCTTCAGTCCCGCGGGAGCCTCAGCGGGTGAATGTCGATCCGTATGACGGCCCCTCCGACTACCGGGCGTGGCGGGAGCTCCACCGGGGCGACCGCTCCGCGGAGACGGTGATCGCCGCGCTGAAGGAGAGCGGGCTCCGCGGGATGGGCGGCGCGGGCTTCCCCACCGGCGTGAAGTGGGAGCTGGTGCGGAACGCGCCCGGCGGGGTGAAGTACCTCGTCTGCAACGCGGACGAGAGCGAGCCGGGCACCTTTAAGGACCGGCACATCCTGGAGCACGCGCCGCACCTGGTGCTCGAAGGCATGCTGCTGGGGGCCGCCACGTCCGGCGCGGAGGAGGCGATCCTCTACCTCCGCCACGAATACCCCGGCCCGCGGGAGGCGTTCGCCGCGGAGCTGGAGCGGGCGCAGGCCGCCGGGCTGCTGGAAGGCGCGCCGCGGGTCCGGATCTTCGACAGCCCGGGCGGCTACATCTGCGGGGAGGAGACGGCGCTGCTGGAGGCGCTGGAGGGCAAGCGCGCGGAGCCCCGGAACAAGCCGCCGTTCCCCGGCACCCACGGTCTCTGGGGCCGGCCGACGCTGATCAACAACGTGGAGACGCTCGTTCTCGCCGGCGCGATCCTGATCCGCGGCGCCGACTGGTACCGGTCGCAGGGCAAGAACGGTGGGGTCGGCCCCAAGTTCCTGGGGATCAGCGGCGACGTCCAGCGGCCCGGCGTCTACGAGGTCGCGCTCGGCGCCACGCTGCGGGAGCTGATCGAGGAGTACGGCGGCGGGATGCTGCCCGGCCAGGAGCTGTACGCGATCTCTCCCGGCGGCGCCTCCTCCGGGTTCCTGCCGCCCTCGCTAGCCGATACGCCGCTCGAGTTCAAGGCGCTGGCCCAGGTCGGGAGCATGCTCGGCTCCGGGGCGCTGGTCGCGATCGGGACTGGACGCTGCATCCTCGACCTGGCGCTCAATTTCGTCCGCTTCTTCAAGAACGAGAGCTGCGGCAAGTGCGTGCCGTGCCGCGTGGGGACGGAGAAGCTGGTCGCCATGCTGGAAGGCTGGCGCGCCGGCCGCGGGAGTGAGGCCGACCTCGCGCTGCTGGAAGAGCTGGCCCCCGCGATGGCCGACGCCTCGATCTGCGGCCTGGGCCAGATCGCCCCCGCGCCGATCGTCTCCGCCCTCAAGCACTGGCCGGACGAGATCCGGGCCCACGTGCGGGAGGGACGCTGCCCGGCGGGCGTGTGCCCTGTAGGCCGAACCTGAAGAGGTGTAACAAAGGAGATCTGGGGATGAATTGGGGATGAGGGGATGGGCAGTCAATCGCGCTCAGACTCCTACTCTTTCTCCTTCTCATTCTCTTTCTCCGAAGGCCCGCCGCAAACGAGTAGCTCTCCGGGCAAGCGCATGGCTCTACCCTGGGCGTCTGCGGTCGATCCGGCTGCGGGCGGGCCGCTGCCCCGCCGGAGTCTGCCTTAAAGTCAAAAGGCTAAAGGCTAAAGGTTAAAGGCTAAAGACCGAACCATCCGTGGGCGGGAGAGAGCTGCTCCTGGCGTCCGCCGCGACCCGTCCCACAGACCTACACGCTACCCGCTAAACGCTACACCCTTCCCCGGATGCGCCGATTACTGCCAATCCTCTCGGGAACGCTGCTGCTTCTGGCAGCCTGGAGCGGCACCGCAGACGCGCCGGGGTACGACCTGGTGGTCCGCGGCGGGCGGGTGGTGGACGGGACGGGGAACCCGGCGTTCTTTGGCGACGTGGCGGTCAAGGACGGGCACATCGCTGAAGTGGGCGCCGTGCCGGGGCGGGGGCGGGAAGAGGTCGACGTCGACGGGCAGGTGGTGGCGCCCGGGTTCATCGACGTCCACACCCACGCGGAGAACGTGGAGTCGCTGCCGCTGGCGGAGAGCTTCGTCCGCATGGGCGTCACCAGCGTGGTGACCGGCAACTGCGGCGGCTCGAAGCTGGATGTCGCCGCCTTCTTCCGGTCGCTGGAGCAGAAGCCGGCTTCGATCAATGTCGCCACGCTGGTCGGGCACAATACCGTGCGCGAGGAAGCGATGGGCGGCTCGTTCGACCGCCCGCCGACGGCGGACGAGCTGGCGCACATGCAGGGGCTGGTCTGGGGCGCGATGGCGGACGGGGCGGTCGGGCTCTCCACCGGGCTGATCTACCTCCCGGGCACCTTCTCGAAGACCGAGGAGATCATCGCGCTGGCGAAGGTCGCCTCGGTCCACGACGGCATCTACGCCAGCCACATTCGCAATGAGGGGAACGGCATCCGGACCGCGCTGGACGAGCTGTTCCAGGTGGCGCGGGAGGCGCGGATCCGCGCGCAGGTGTCGCACCTCAAGCTCGGCGGGAAGGCGGCCTGGGGCCGCGCCGAAGAGGTGCTGGGGGCGATTGAGCGCGCCCGCGCGGACGGGCTCGACGTCACCCAGGACCAGTATGTCTACACCGCCTCCAGCACCGGGATCAGCCAGATGATCCCCTCCGAGGCGCGCGAGGGCAGCCGGGAGCAGTTCCTCGCCCGGATCGCCGATCCGGCGCAGAAGGCGAAGATTGCCGCGCAGATGCGGGAGAGCCTGCGGGCGCGGGGCCAGGAGAGCTACGACTACGCCGTCATCGCCAGCTACCGGGCCGATCCGTCGCTGAACGGGAAGAACCTGGTGGAGGCGGCGCGGCTCAAGCGCGGCTCCGACAGCCTGGCGGACCAGATCGAGCTGATCCTGGAGATCCAGGCGAACGGCGGCGCCTCCGGCGTGTTCCACGGCATGAGCGAGGCGGACCTCACCACCTTCCTGCGGCACCCGAACACGATGGTCGCGGCCGACAGTGGGGTCCGCCGCTTCGGGGAGGGCGTGCCGCACCCGCGCGGCTACGGCAACAACGCCCGCGTGCTGGCGCGGTACGTCCGGGAGCAGAAGGTGCTGCGGCTGGAAGACGCCGTGCGGAAGATGACCTCCCTTCCCGCCGGCACGTTCCGGCTGCGCGACCGCGGCCTGCTGCGGCCGGGTGCCCGGGCGGACCTGGTAGTCTTCGACCCCGCCCGGGTCCAGGACCGCGCCACCTACCAGGCGCCGCACGCCTACCCGGACGGCATCCCCTACGTCTGGGTGAACGGGGTGGCGGTGGTCCGCCGCGGCGAGCACACCGGCGCCCGCCCGGGAATGCCGCTCCGCCATGCTGAGAAAAAGCTGCCGGAGACGCTATCCCGGCGTCTCTCTCCACGCTCTAACGAGTAGAACGCCCTCACGGATTAGCGGGGGCGACTCGTATCTAAGGTGACCAGAAAACGAAATCAGTCATTGGTCATCACGCGGGCGAGAGGAGCGATGACGATGTGGAGCCGAGATCGAGTGCGGTTGCTGGCGGTCGCGGGCGCGGCAGGCGCCGTGATGGCGTTCGCGGGGATCAGCGTGGGAGCCCAGGAGCCGGACGAGGCACGGCCTGCCGCGATCATGGCCGCGACGCGGAGCGAGGTGATCGAGGGCGTGCTGAAGGCGCTGCACGAGGACTACGTCTTCCCGGAAGTGGCGGAGAAGATGGCGGCGGCGGTCCGGGAGAAGGCCGGCCGCAAGGAATACGATTCGCTCACGAGCGGAGAGGCGCTGGCGGAGCGGCTGACCGCCGACCTGCAGGCCGTCTCTCGGGATAAGCACCTCCGGGTCCGCTACAGCCCCTCGCCGATACCGCAGCCGGTGCGGCGGGAGCCGACCGCCGCAGACCGGGAGCGGATGCGGTTCGGGGGCCAGAAGATGAACGGCGCCTTCCGCAAGGTGGAGCGGATGGCGGGCAACGTCGGCTACCTCGACTTCCGGATCTTCATGTCGCCGGAGGTCGCCGCCGAGCCGGCCGCGTCGGCCATGAACTTCCTGGCGAACACCGACGCGCTGATCATCGACCTCCGCCGCAACGGCGGCGGCGACCCGGCGATGGTGGCGCACCTCTGCAGCTACTTCTTCGATGAGAAGCCGATCCACCTGAACAGCCTCTACTGGCGCAAGGGCGACCGCACGGAGGAGTACTGGACGGTGAAGGATCTCGCCGGAAAGCGGTATCTGGACAAGCCGGTCTACGTGCTCACGAGCAACCGCACCTTCTCCGGCGCGGAAGAGTTTACCTACAACCTCAAGAACCTGAAGCGGGTGACGGTGGTGGGGGAGACGACCGGCGGCGGCGCGCACCCCGGCGGCATGGTGCGGGTGAACGAGCACTTCGGCGTCTTCGTGCCCAGCGGCCGGGCGATCAACCCGATCACGAAGACGAACTGGGAAGGCACCGGCGTGACTCCGCACGTGGAGGTCCCGGCCGACCAGGCACTGGAGAAGGCGCACGAGCTGGCGGTGAAGGAGGTGCTCGAGCGCACCACCGACGAGGAAGTCCGGCAGAACGTCCGGTGGGAAGTGGAGCAGGCGAAGGCGGGGAGGTTCTGAGATGAAGGTGGTTTTCCTGACGGCGCTCGCCGCGGCCTGCCTGGCCGCGGTGGTCGCCTCGGCGGCGCCGGAGCCGCCGAAGATCCCGGAGACGCCGGCCGGAAAGCGGTTCGCGGAGCTCCTGAAGGCGCACGCCTCCGGCAAGCCGGAGGTAATCCGCGAGGCGCTGGAGCAGGCGAGCCCGGGGCTCCCGGAGGACCGGCTGCAGCGGCGGGTCGAGGTGATGCTGGCGTTCCGGGGGCAGGTCGGGGATGTCGACCTGCTCCGGATCCAGGCGGACGGCGAGCACTCGGTCACCGGCGACCTGCGCAGCCGGCTCACGGAGGAGACGCGGCGCGTGCGGATCGACGTGGAGCCGCAGCCGCCTCACGCCATCCGGACGATCATGCTGCAGCCGGTCGACGCGGAGCCGGGCGAGGCGCCGCGGGACTGGAGCGACGCGGAGCTGGAGCGGGAAGTCGGCGCCTTCGTGAAGCGCCTGGCCGACGCCGGCCGCTTCTCCGGCGCCGTGCTGGTGGCGAAGAACGGCAAGCCGCTCTACCGGGAGGCGTTCGGGCTGGCGAACCGCGCCTATCAGGTGCCGAACCGGCCGGACACCAAGTTCAACCTCGGCTCCATGAACAAGATGTTCACGGCGGTCGCCATCGGGCAGCTCGTGGAGCGGGGGAAGCTGAGGTTCGAGGATACGGTCGGCACGCACCTGCCGCAGTTCCCGAACAAGGACGTGCGGGAGAAGGTGACGATCCACCAGCTCCTGAGCCACACCTCCGGGATGGGGAGCTACTTCAACCAGGAGTTCATGGAGAGCTCGCGCGACCGGTTCCGCAGCGTGGCGGACTACGAGCCGCTCTACGCCTTCGAGAAGCTCCAGTTCGAGCCGGGGAAGGGCTGGGCCTACAGCAACTCCGGCTTCATGCTGCTCGGCGCGATCCTCGAGAAGGTGACCGGGCAGAGCTACTTCGACTACGTGCGGGAGAACATCTACCGCCCGGCCGGGATGACCAACACCGACGCCTACGAGATGGACTCCGACACGCCGAACCTGGCCTACGGCTACACGAAGATGGGCCCCACCGGTCCCACGCAGGAGTGGCGGAACAACCTCTACCTGCACGTGATCAAGGGCGGCCCGGCGGGCGGCGGCTTCTCGACGGTCGACGACCTGCTCCAGTTCGGCGAGGCGCTGCGGAGCCACAAGCTGCTGAGCGCGGAGACGACGGAGCGGATGTTCCGGAAGCAGAGCGGCGACCAGCCTCAGCAGTACGGCTACGGCTTCCAGCTCGGCCGCAACCCCGGGGAGGTGGGCCACAGCGGCGGCTTCCCCGGCATCAGCAGCGAGCTGAACCTCTACCTCCGGAGCGGCTACACCGTGGCGGTGCTCTCCAACATCGACCAGGGCGCGCCGCCGGTGGTGGAGAAGCTGCGGAGGATGCTGAGCCGGCCGTAGGTTGACTGAGTGGGAGAGTGGGAGAGTGCGGGAGTGGGGGAGTGGGGGACCCGGAGCGGGTTGTCCGGCCCCCGCTCTCTCTCTGCATTGTGGCCCGCGGGTGGACTTCCGGGGCCCGGAGGTTGAGCGTGAAGAGACCGCGGGAGCGCCCCGCCCGCGAGCGATCACCCCGCCGCGGTGCCTTCTGCCATTTCTTTCAACTTGCCCGCTCGCAGGAGGTCAGGTAGGATTGGGGGTCTTTCATCTCTCAACTCCCATCCTCAAACTTGCAAAATGGGCTCGGACGTTTATAACCTCAACATTGCGGCGGACACCGCCCTCCCCACCCCGCGCGAGGTGATGCGGCGGATGCCGCTCACGCCGGAGCTGCAGGAGCGCGTGGCCGGCCACCGCCAGACCCTGCAGGCGATCCTGGACCGGCGCGATCCCCGGCTCTTTGTGGTGGTCGGCCCCTGCTCCATCCACGATCCCCACTCCGCCCTGGAGTACGCGGAGCGCCTGCAGCGCCTGGCGGAGCAGGTGAGCGACACCCTGTTTCTGGTGATGCGAGTCTACTTCGAGAAGCCGCGCACCGTGAGCGGGTGGAAGGGGTTTATCAACGATCCGAACCTGGACGACTCGTTCCAGATCGAGGAAGGCTTCTTCCGCGCGCGGGACCTGCTGCTCCGGATCACCCAGATCGGCCTGCCGGTGGCGACCGAGGCGCTCGATCCGATCAACCCGCAGTACATCGGCGATCTGATCTCCTGGACCGCCATCGGCGCCCGAACCACCGAGTCGCAGACGCACCGGGAGATGGCGAGCGGCCTCTCCACGCCGGTCGCCTTTAAGAATGGCACCGACGGCAACATCGAGGTGGCGATCAACGCGATCCGGTCGTCGTCTACCCCGCACCGCTTCCTGGGGATCAACCCGGACGGCCAGTGCTCCGTCTTCCACACCCGCGGCAATGCCTACGGGCACGTGGTGCTCCGCGGCGGGCGCAAGCCGAACTACGACGCCGCCAGCATCGCCGAGTGCGAGGCGCGGCTCCAGTCCGCCGGCCTGCCCCCGAACATCGTGGTCGACTGCAGCCACGGCAACTCCTCCAAAGACCCCTCCCGCCAGCCGCTCGTCTTCCGGGACTGCGTGCAGCAGGTCCGCGAGGGGAACCGCTCGATCCTCGGCCTGATGCTGGAGAGCCACCTGTTCGCCGGCCGGCAGGATATTCCGAAAGACCTCTCGGGACTCCGCTACGGCGTCTCCGTCACCGATGCCTGCATCGACTGGCCGACCACCGAGGAGCTGCTCCTCCAGGCCCGCGAGGAGCTGCGGCCGGTGATCCAGGAGCGCGGACGGGAAGAGCTGGGCCGCGAAGGACTGCTGACCCCCACGAGGTAGAGCCCCGATGTCCCCCTCCTCCGAGCGCGGTACGCCCCACTACCAGGCCGACTTCCCGCCGGAGGAGCTCTCGGCCCGTCGCCGGCGCGTGGCGGCCGAGATCGGCGACGGCGCCGTGGCGGTGCTCCGCGGCGCGCCGGCCACCGGGGCTTTCGACCTCTTCCGCCAGACCAACGAGCTCTACTACCTCTCCGGGGTCGAGGTCCCGCATGCCTACCTGCTGCTGCGGGGCGGCTCCGGAGAGGCGACGCTCTACCTGCCGCCGCACGACGCGCGCCACGAGCGGAGCGAGGGCGCGGTCCTGAACGCCGGCTACGCCGAAGAAGCCGCCGCGCTCACCGGCATCGAGCGGGTCCGGCCCCTCTCCGCCCTGGGCGAAGACCTGGCCGGCTGCCGCGCCCTCTACGTGCCGCACAGCCCCGCCGAGACCCGGCAGGCGTGCCGGGACACGCTGCGCTTCCGCGACCACCTGGCGGAAGCCGATCCCTGGGAGGCGAAGCCGGACGCCGACGGCCGGTTCCGGCAGCTCCTGCGGCAGCAGTGCCCGGACGCGGAGCTGCGCGACCTCTCCCCAATCCTCGACCGCCACCGCTTGCTCAAGAGCGAGCGGGAGCTGGCGCTGATGCGCCGGGCGGGGGAGCTGACCGCCTGGGCGGTGGTCGAAGCGATGCGCGGCACCCGGGCCGGCCTGCGGGAATTTCACCTCGCCGCCGCGGCCGACTACCTCTACCTGCTCCACGGCGCACGCGGCGGCGGCTACCGTCCCATCGTGGCGAGCGGCGCCAACATCTGGAACGCGCACTACTACCGCAACGGGGACGAGCTGCGGGAGGGCGAGCTGGTCCTGATCGACTACGCCCCCGACTACGGCTACTACACCAGCGACATCGGCCGCATGTGGCCGGTGAGCGGCCGCTACAGCCCGGTCCAGCGGGAGCTGTACGGGTTCGTGGTCCGCTACCACCAATCGCTGCTCCGCCTGCTCCGCCCCGGGGTCACGCCGGAGCAGGTCCTGCAGGAGGCGGCCGCCGAGATGGCGCCGGTGATCGCCCCGACCGGCTTCTCGAAGCCGGAGTACCGCCGGGCCGCGGAGCGAATGCTGGAGTTCCCTGGGCACCTGTCTCACCCGGTCGGGATGGCGGTCCACGACGTCGGCAGCTACTTCGGCCGCCCGATGGAGCCCGGCCTCGTCTTCGCCCTCGACCCGCAGATGTGGGTCCCGGAAGAGGAGCTCTACGTGCGGGTAGAGGACACCGTCGCGGTGACGGCAACAGGTGTCGAGGTCCTCACCCGCGCCGCCCCCCTCGAGCTGGATGAGGTGGAGCGGGTGATGCGGGAGCCCGGCCTGCTGGACCACTACCCGCCCAACTGGCCGGTCTCGGCCGGATCCTCCCACTCCGCCTGAGAGGAGTTCGCATTTCGGTGCGCAGAACTGCTACGCTGGAACTGGCTGCACGCCGGCCTGGCGCTGGCAGTCGTTCCCGGAATGGCGAGGTGCCGCTGTGAACGGTCAAGGAAACGGGGCTTCGAGGTCCGGCCTGCTATTGGAAAGCCTGCGGGTGCGAGGTTATCGACTGTTCGACGACCTCACGCTGCCTCGACTGGGCCGAGTGAACCTCATTACCGGCAAGAACAACACCGGGAAGAGCACGCTCCTGGAGGCCATCCGGCTGTACGCCTACCGCGGCTCCCCCCACGTTTTGCTGGAGATCCTGGAAGGTCGCGACGAGTTGCAGCGTCGCAGCTTCCTGTCGACGCGAGATCTAGCTGGCGCAGCCAGTGCAGTGGAGCGAGTATTTACCAGCAAAGGCACTGACGACCTGCGGTTCAGCATCGAACCAGCGACCGGAGCACCCTCCCTCTCGGTAACACTCGATCCATTTGGGTCAATCGATCAAACGTCGACTCCAGAACAGCTACCGTTGGACGGACTAGATAGCGTGGACGTACCTGACATTCGGCCCCTGCTGCGGATTCAGTGGGCCGACAGGCGGCCTCTCACATACGTGTTGGATCCCAACTACCGGCCACGACGGATGGGACAATCGGCGGAGTTCTTTGCTGGCATTCTCGCCGACATGCCGGTGTGCACCTTTGTCTCGGCCACCGGGCTGGCTGCGGACGACTTACTGCAACTTTGGAATGCCGTGGATCTGACCGCGTTAGAAGAGACCGTGGTCGAGGCACTTCGGCTAATCTCGCCTGATGTCGAACGTGTCTCTGTCACTACTTCCGAATCGGGGCGGCGTCCACTGGTTCGAGCGAAGCTCGCCGAATCGGCGGAGCCGGTATCTCTGCGCAGTCTCGGCGACGGCCTGAATCGCATCTTCGGGATAGCACTCGCGTTGGTGAACTCCCGCGATGGCTTCCTGTTAGTCGATGAGGTTGAGAACGGCATCCACTACTCCGTGCAGCCCGACATGTGGAAGCTGCTTTTCGAGGTTGCCGCGCGACTGAACGTGCAGGTCTTCGCCACGACCCACAGCTATGACTGCGTGCTCGCATTTCAGGAGGCCGCTAGGTCCCACCCAGAGGAGGGCGTGCTGGTGCGCCTGGAGCGAAAGCAGGACCGCTTCCGCGTCACGACGTTCGCCGAAGACGAGTTGGAGGTCGTCGCTCGAGAGGAGATCGAGGTTCGCTGATGCCGCGGCCGAACCCGAACCTCCTGCTCGTCGAGGGCGTGGATGACCAGCACGTAGTCTATGCCCTCTGCAAGCGCCACGCGCTACCCGAGTGCTTCGAAGTAGTGCCGCCCAAGGGCGTTCAGCGATTGCTGCAGGCGGTTCCGGAACGTCTGCAGGAGAGCGACCGGCAGCGGGTGGGGCTGGTGCTTGATGCCGATACCGACGTGAAAGCCCGCTGGACCTCGGTTCGGAACCTGCTCATTCGGGTCGGCTATGACCCTCCCCTTCATCCCGATCCCGCCGGCACCGTCATCGCGTCGCCCGATCCGCTCTTCGCCCCAACCGTCGGCATATGGTTGATGCCGGACAACCAGGCTGCCGGGACGTTGGAAGACTTCCTGGAGCGCCTGGTTCCGGAGAGAGATGCGCTCTTCACCCGCGCACGTCATGCGGTCGCGGCTATCCCCCGCAGGAACGCCGCTTTTCGGAGCCTCGACTGCGGAAAGCTGAGCTGCACACCTGGCTGGCCTGGCAGGAGGAGCCAGGCCAGCCGTTCGGGACTTCAATCACCGCACGGGTTCTTGACGGTGACCGCCCGCAGGCGCGGGAGTTCATAGGTTGGCTCCGCCGGCTCTACGAGATTGGGGGTGGCTCCAGCCAGTAGCTCCGCGGACGAGCTCGGTTACAACGGTGAGGGCACCGACTCCGGATCCGCCAGGTGGCGTTTCCAGTCCGGAAAGGTGGAGGCGTAGGACGAAACGGGAGGTGCAGTCTCGCTAGTCGCCTTCCATCTGCCGCACGGAGCGGTAAACGATGCCGATCACAATCACGGCGGCGATGGCGAGCACGGCGATCTGCGGCAACGAGGGTTCCAAGGGCTCCACCTTTCTACTTCGAGCGGGGTGCCCGAGGTGTAACTCTACCCCATATCGGCAAAACGCGCCCGCCGAACTGGAAACCCGCTGAGGAGCTGAGGCAGCTCCCGCGGGTCTCGGATCGCATCCGCAGCCGTGCTCCTACCGCTGCGGTCGAGAGGCACCGCCGGCATCCCGAACCGCTGCGTCCCCAGCACGTCCGCCCGCCGGCTCCCACTCAACGGCCTCTACCCTTCCTTCAGGGCGGAGATCAGGTCGACGACTGCCTTCTTGCCGTCCGCGAAGAGCATCAGGGAGTTCTCCGCCGCAAAGAGCGGGTTCGGGATGCCGGCGAAGCCGGGGGAGAGGCTGCGCTTGACGACCACGACCGTCCGCGCCTTGTCGACGTCGATGATCGGCATGCCGGCGATCGGGCTGTTCGGGTTGGTGCGGGCGTCCGGGTTCACCACGTCGTTGGCGCCGAGGACGATGGCAACGTCCGCCTGCTCGATGGAGGCGTTGATCTCGTCCATGTCCTTCAGCTTCTCGTACGGGATGTTCACCTCCGCCAGCAGCACGTTCATGTGCCCCGGCATGCGGCCGGCGACCGGGTGGATGCCGAACTCCACCGCTACGCCGCGGCCTTCGAGCAGGTGGGTGAGGTCTCGGACGGCGTGCTGCGCCTGGGAGACCGCCATCCCGTAGCCGGGGATGATCACGACCCGCTGCACGCCGTCGAGCAGCAGCGCCAGCTCGTCGACGGAGGTCGCCTTCACCTTGCCGCCGTAGACCTCGTCCGCGCTCGCAATCGTTCCCCCGGCGCCCATCCGGCCGAACATCACATTGGGGAGCGAGCGGTTCATCGCGCGGCACATGATCTGGCAGAGGATGATGCCGGAGGCGCCGACGAGCGAGCCGGAGATGATCAGGACGTTGTTCTGGATGACGAAGCCGGTCATCGCTGCGGCGATGCCGGAGTAGGAGTTGAGCAGCGCGATCACCACCGGCATGTCGGCGCCGCCGATCGGCTGGGTGAGGGTGACTCCGAGGATCAGGGCCAGCAGGCAGATCAGTCCGTAGACCGGCACCGCGGCACCGGGGGCGACCACGATGAACGCGCCCAGCGCCACGCTTGCCGCCAGCAGGACTCCGTTCAGCGCCTGCTGACCCGGCATGATCGCGCCGTCCGGCAGGTACTTCACGCCCTGCAGCTTGCCCCAGGCGACCATGCTCCCGGAAAAGGTGACGGCGCCGACCAGCCCGGAGGCGACCACCGCGATGAAGAACGCGGGAGCGGTCTCGGCCTCCTGGCCGCTCGCCGCCGGCCCGAGCAGCAGCGCGCCGCCCGCCACGAGGAGCGAAGCCAGCCCGCCCACGCCATTGAAGATAGCGACCATCTCCGGCATGGAGGTCATCTGCACCCGGACGGCGGCGATCCACCCAATGGCGGCACCGACCGCCAGCCCGGCGGCGATGATGCGGAAGTCGAGCGCGGAGTCGATCAGCGTCACCACCACCGCCAGCAGCATCGCGACGGCGGAGAGCAGGTTTCCGCGGGGGGCGGTGCGGGGGTGGGCCAGGCCCTTCAGCCCCATGATGAAAAGCACGGCGGCGACGAGGTAGACGAAGTCGAGGAGCGGTTTCGGCAGCACGAGCGGTCCCTCCGTTCAGCGTTACCGCTTCGTGCGGAACATCTCCAGCATGCGGTGGGTGACGCGAAAGCCGCCGACCACGTTGATCGTCGCCAGCACCACGGCGGCGAAGCCGATCCAGTCGACGAGCGGAGTGCCGCGCACCAGCCACACCGCCCCGACCAGGGTGATGCCGGAAATCGCGTTGGAGCCGGACATCAGCGGCGTGTGGAGCGTCGGCGGCACCTTGGTGATGATCTCGAAGCCGATCACGATGGCAAGCACGAACACGGTCAACCCAGCAATCAGCTCTCCCACGCCGGTCCTCCTTTCCTCATCGCAACTTCGGAGCTCCGCCGGCAGTCAACTGCCGGGGAACGAGCCGCGCTTGGCAGCCTCCGTCCGCACAGACTGAACCCTAGACCCTAGACCCTAGCAATTCCAGTACGCGCGGATGGACGATCTCCCCGTTCCGCGTCACCAGCGTGCCGGCGATGATCTCGTCGTCCGAGCCGACCCGCGGCTCTCCGTCTTTCATCAGGTGGAGCAGGAAGGTGACGGCGTTCTTCGCGTACATCTGGCTGGCGTGATACGGCACGGTGGAGGGGAGGTTCGTGGGTCCCAGGATCTTCACGCCGCTGTCGACGATCGTCTCGCCCGCTTGCGTCAGCTCGCAGTTGCCGCCCCGCTCCGCGGCGAGGTCGACGATGACGGAGCCCGGCGCCATCCCGCGCGCGGTATCCGCGGAGATCAGGCGCGGCGCGGGGTGGCCCGGCACGGCAGCGGTGGTGATCACCACGTCGCTCTCCCTCACCGCCTGCGCCATGCCGGCCTGCTGCTTCAGCTTCTGCTCCGGCGTCAGCTCCCGCGCGTAGCCGCCCTGGCCCTCCGCGCCCTCGCCGAGATCGATCTCCAGGAAGCGGGCGCCCAGGCTCTCCACCTGCTCCTTCACCACGGGGCGGACGTCGAACCCGGTCACCACCGCGCCGAGCCGCTTCGCCGTCGCGATCGCCTGCAGCCCGGCGACGCCGGCGCCGACCACCAGCACCTTCGCCGCGGCGATGGTGCCGGCCGCCGTCATCATCATCGGGAAGATCCGGGGCAGCTCCGCCGCGGCGAGGAGCACCGCCTTGTAGCCGGCCAGGTTGGCCTGGGAGGAGAGCACGTCCATGCTCTGCGCGCGGGTGATGCGCGGGATCAGCTCCAGCGCGAAGAGGGCGAGGTCCCGCTCCGCCAGCGCCCGCGCCTCCTCGAAGGCGGAGAGCGGCTCCGCATGCCCGATCACCACCGCGCCGGGGCGGAAGAGCGGGAGGTCGAGCCGCCCGAATTCCGGATTGGCGCCGAGCGTGCGCACCTGCAGCACGATCTCCGCCTCGGAGAGCACGTTCTCCCGCCCCGCCACTACCTCCGCGCCCTGCTCGGCGTAGTCGTGGTCCAGAAAGCCGGCCGGCTCCCCCGCGCCGCTCTCCACCAGCACGTTCAGACCCGCCTTGCGGAGCGAGGGCACCAGGCCCGGCACCAGCGCCACGCGCCGCTCGCCCGGGTAGGTTTCCGTCACCACGCCCACGTTCATGCGCCACCCTCCTGCAGGTCAACCCCGTCGCTGCCGGGAACGGAGTCGTGCCGTTCGGCTGTTCCTGGATCGGCCCTTACGGTCCGGTTAGCACTTCACGCATGCAACTCCTGCGCCGGCGAACCCTCGGCCTGCTGATCGCCCTCGCTGCAGCGGTGCTGGGAGTCGGTCTCGGAGTCTCGCGCTACGCCGCGGCGCAGCGAGCGCGGGCGACGAAATCGCTCGTCCGGGCGATCGAGAAGGATGAGAGCGCCACCCGAATCGCAGGGCTACTCGCCGCGGGAGCCGATCCGAACGCGCGCCTGCCGGACGGCAATTCGCTCCTGAGACGGGCGATGCAGCCGCGTGACCCGTCTGTGTCAGAGCTCTCACTGCACGCCGGAAAGACACCCTTGATGCTCACCCATAATGTGGAAAGTGCTCGGGCGCTCGTCGCGGCCGGAGCCAGCGTCCACGCGCGTGACAGCGCGGGAGCAACGGCGCTTCACCACGCGGCAGGCAAAAATGCGGCGTCGCTGGTCGGCTATCTGCTGAGATGCGGCGCCAATCCGCATCAGCGGGACCGGCACGGCGAAACGCCTCTATCGATCGCCCTCACCTCACTCTACGCAGCGGTCGGCCCGACCACTGGCCGGAAGCTCACTTCCGCGGAAGAAAGCGAGGTCCGGCAAGACGTGGCTTTCTACGCGGAAGCCGGCGTGCCGGCCGCGAAGATCGTGCTCTTCCTGCGGCGTGCCGGGGCGAGGGAGTGACCGGCGGCTACCGCGGCTCGATCAGCAGCGGGATCGGCCACTTGCGCAGCAGCAGGTAGAGCGGGATCAGGAACGCGCAGATGATGAGGCCGCCCAGCACGCCTGCGTAGCCGGCGGCGAGCCCCGCCTCCAGCAGCGTGAGTCCCAGGAACCCGTACTGCACCGCTTCCGCCACGGCGGGCCGGCGGGGCTCGAAGACGGCGCCGACGAACCGCGGCAGGGTGAGCGGGACGAAGAGCAGGAAGAAGATCAGGGCGTCGTTCCGGTACTCGAAGTGGGTCCCGGAGAGGTAGACGAGCAGCGCCAGCGCCGCCGCGACGTGCAGCAGCCCGGCGAAGCCGGTGGAGGGCGGCGCGCCGGGCTGGCGGCTGCCGCGCAGGACCGCCCAGCCGATCATGTAGAGCCCGAACGGGAGCGCCACGACCAGCAGCCGCTCGAACATCTCCGTGCCGGCGGAGAAGCCGAGCGCCAGGTTGACCAGGCGCGCCGCGCCGAGCACCAGGAAATTGAGGCCCCAGATCTGCTTGGCGGTGGCGGAGTAGAGCACCACCAGCACCGCCAGGCCCATCCCCAGCGCGCCGGAGCGCAGCCCCGGCACCATGGAGATCAGCATGCCGGCCACCAGCAGCGCCCAGCCCAGCGTCCACGCCGTCTGCGCCGGGATCCGTCCGGAGGGGAGGGGGCGGTCCGGCGCGCGCTGCGCGTCCGCCTCGCGGTCGAAGTAGCTCCCGAAGAGCCCCCCCGCGGCGAAGAGCAGCCCGGACGCCAGCGCCAGCACGTACGGCTTGGGCCCCGGCACCAGGCTCGCGGCGGTGGCGCCCGCCAGGCACTCCGCCACCGCGGAGACCACGACCGGCGGGTTCAACAGGGCGAAAAGATCCAGCAGGGGCGGCGGAGGCGGGCTGGTGCTGCGGCTCGAGGGTCTCATCTTAAAGGCAAAAGTATAAAGGCTAAAGGCTAAAGGGGGAACCGGCTGTGTACAGAGCCGTCGGCCTTGAGTTGCTCGCGGTTCCGAGGTGGGAGCCGATCGCCCATTCTGCCTTTTGCCTTCTGCCCTTAACGTTCCGCCTTTGCGTTTTGGTTGGACTAAACCGCCTAGTTAGGCGTCATTGACGCTCAGGGGGGCCGATGATATACTCGCTTTAAGGTTCCGCTGAACCGGGAGCGCCAGGTGGTGCCGCTGCTCCCATCCTCCACTGGTGAGCCGACGATGATTGCCCTGAGCGCCGTCCGACCCGGGTCTGCCGTCCGCATCCGCAAGCTGGAGGGCCAGCCGGAGCTGTGCCTCCGCCTGCGCGAGATGGGCTTCTGCGAAGATTCGGTCATCCGGTGCCTGCAGGCGTCCCCCTCTTGCGTCTGCCTGATCCAGCACTCCCGGGTCGGCCTGAGCAGCCAGATCGCGCGCCAGATCCTGGTCGAGCCGGTCTAAGGCTGCGGGAAGTAGAGCATGCCCGAGAGCTCCCTGAGCCAGCTCCGCCCGGGTCAGTCGGCGAAGCTCCTCCGCGTGGAAGGCCAGCCGTCGGTGCGCCAGCGGCTGCAGGAGATGGGCCTGATCCGCGGCACTACCGTGCAGTTCGTCCGCGCCGCCCCCTTGGGCGACCCCATCGAGATCCGTGTCCGCGGCTATCACCTCTCTCTACGCCGCCAGGAAGCGGAGGCAGTGATCGTGGAGCGCGAGGGAGAGTGAATGAGTGTCACCGTTCCGCCGAAGAAGTCGGCCCGCCTGCAGTCCGGGGCGGGGCTGCGCTACGTGGCGCTGGCCGGAAACCCGAACTGCGGTAAGACCACCCTCTTCAATGCCCTCACCGGCCTGCGCCACCGCGTGGGCAACTACGCCGGCGTCACCGTAGAGCGCCGGGAAGGCCGCGTCACCGGCTCCGAGATCACGATCCTCGACCTGCCCGGCACCTACAGCCTGGTGGCGCGCTCCCCGGACGAAGAGATCGCGCGCGACGTGCTGCTCGGCCGCTACCCGCCCTCCCCGGAGCTGGTGGTGGTGGTGGTCGACGCCAGCAAGCTGGAGCACAGCCTCTACCTCGCCACCCAGGTGATGGACCTCGGCCTGCCGGTGGTGCTCTGCCTCAACATGGTCGACGTGGCGGAGCAGGTCGGGCTGCAGATCGACGTCGCCACGCTGGAGCGCGAGCTCGGCGTGCCGGTAATCGCGACCGTTGCCGCGAAGAAGCGGGGGCTGGAGAAGCTGACCGCCCGTCTCCACGCCGCCCCGCCGCCGCTGCCGGTGCGCCGCTGGCGCCTGCCGGACGCGATGAAGGCGGAGGTGGTGGAGCTGGCTCACGTGCTGGTGGATGAGAAGCTCTGCTCGCCCGAAGGTGCCTTTTTCCTGGCGCTCTCGCTCCTCTCAGAGCCGGGAGACCCGGTCGGTGCGGCGGAGACGGCGGTGGAGAACCCGCGCGTTCGCCTCCTGCTCGACGGCGCGAAGGCGCGCCTGGAGACGGCGGGCGTCGACGCGCAGTCCGCCCCGGTGGAAGCGCGCTACGAGTGGATCCAGGAAGTCTGCGCCCGCGCCACCTCGCAGGGCGAGATCCCGGTCACCTGGAGCGACCGGGTCGACCGCGTCGTGACCCACCGCTTCTGGGGCTTCGTCGTCTTCTTCGCCCTGATGGCGTTCATGTTCCAGGTGATCTTCACCTGGTCCGAGCTCCCGATGGGCTGGATCGAGAGCGCGCAGAATGCCGTGGCCAACGCGGCGCGGAGCTCGATCCCCGAGGGCGACCTCCAGAGCCTGGTGGTCGACGGCATTATCGGAGGCGTGGGCGGCGTGCTCGTCTTCCTGCCGCAGATCCTCTTCCTCTTCTTCTTCCTCGGCTTGCTGGAAGACAGCGGCTACATGGCGCGGGCCGCGTTCGTGATGGACCGCGTC
The DNA here is from genome assembly GCA_046292385.1 of Armatimonadota bacterium. Classification (GTDB taxonomy): domain Bacteria; phylum Armatimonadota; class SYMT01; order SYMT01; family SYMT01; genus JBKBRF01. The sequence continues at coordinate 292,238 of JBKBRF010000003.1, forward strand.
ATGAGCAAGGTGGGGCTGCACGGCAAGAGCTTCATTCCGCTGCTCAGCTCCTTCGCGTGCGCCATTCCGGGCATCCTGGCGACGCGGACGATCGAGAACAAGCGGGACCGGCTGGTCACCATCCTGGTGGCGCCGCTGATGAGCTGCAGCGCCCGGCTGCCGGTCTACACGCTGCTCATCGCCGGCTTCATCCCCAACGTCCTGCTCTGGAGATTCGTTTCGCTGCCGGCGCTGGTGATGGTCTCGCTCTACATCCTGGGCGTCGTCGCGGCACTGGGGATGGCGGCGCTCTTCAAGAAGACGCTCTTCAAAGGCGAGGCGCCGCTCTTCCTGATCGAGCTGCCGCCCTACCGGCTGCCCTCCGCGCGGACCGTGGTGCTGCAGACCTGGGAGCGCGCCTCGCAGTTCCTCAAGCGCGCCGGCACCGTAATCCTCGCCATCAGCATCCTGCTCTGGGCGGCGATGAATTTCCCCGGCAGCCGGGAGCAGTCGCCTTCGGAGCGGCTGAAGCACAGCATCGCCGGCCGCGTCGGCCACGTGCTGGAGCCGGTGATCCAGCCGTTCGGGATGGACTGGAAGGTCGGCATCGGCATCCTCGGCTCGTTCGCGGCGCGAGAGCTGTTCGTCAGCACCATGGCGATCGTCTACAACGTGGAAGAGGAAGACGAAGAGAAGCAGTCGGTGACGGTGCGCGATCAGATGCGCGCCGAGCGCGACCCGGTCACCAACGCACCGCGCTTCACCGCCCTCTCCGCCGCGGCGCTGCTCGTCTTCTACGTGCTCGCCATGCAGTGCGTCGCGACCATGGCGGTGGTGCGCCGGGAGACGGAGAGCTGGAAGTGGCCGCTCTTCCAGTGGGCCTACATGTTCGTGCTCGCCTGGGTCGGCGCCACCCTGGTCTTCCAGCTCGGGCGCCTCTTCGGGCTCGGGTGACGCCCGGCAGCACAGGAGCGGGACCATGCCGTGGGACCAGATCCTCGTTTTCCTGATTGTCGCCGCGGCGGCGGTCTACCTGGTCTGGCTGCAGCGCCGGAAGAAGTCCGGCTGCGGCGGCTGCTCGCAGGCGTGCGGGACCCCCGCCCGCACCGGCGAGCCGGCCTCACCGGCTGCCGAAGAGCTGGTGCAGATCGACGCTTCCCCCCGTCCTCGCGTCCGCCCCTAACCACCGGCTTCCCATAGTCTTTAGCCGAGGCTAAAAAAATGCGCTCAGGCAGGTGACGGCTCCTATTAGCCGTGGTATAAAGCTTCCGAATGGCGTGAGAGCGCTCTGCGTTCAGGCAGCCACCCACTTACGGAATTCGGAAGCTCCCGGCTCGCAGCCCGGGAGACGCGGAGCCAGGCCGGCGTAAGGCATCTCGCTCCGAGCACGGGCCCGAGGAGTAACCCAGTCATGTTCACCCTGCGCCGGCGCGCGTTCACCCTGATCGAGCTGCTCGTGGTGATCGCGATCATCGCCATCCTCGCCGCGATTCTCTTCCCCGTCTTCGCCCAGGCCCGGGAGAAGGCCCGCTCCGCGGCGTGCCTGAGCAACCTGCGGCAGATGTCGACCGCCATCGCGATGTACGTCCAGGACTACGAGGCGTATCCGCTCTACTCGTCGGGCCCGGATCGGTGGCACAGCCTGCTGCAGCCGTACATCAAGAACGGCGGCATCTTCCTGTGCGGCTCCAGCAGCATCTCGCGGTACCACGTCCGCAACATGGGCTACGGCTACAACCACCAGTACCTGGCCCGCTCGCTGGATCGCGGGGGCACCGGCTCCGGGGCTTACGAGGCGCAGATCGAGTACCCCGCGGACACGATTGCGATCGCCGACTCCCTGGGCACCGCCGGGTGGACCCAGAGCCCGCAGCCCTGGAGCGACCAGGTGAACGAGTGCAACCGGATCGGCAACCACGGCTACACCATCGATCCGCCGCTCCTCCCACCCGGCAGCAAGTGGGGCACGAGCTGCGCCGTGTCCAACCCGCTCCCCGGCTATCCGGGTCCGGGTCACACCCGCATCGACACCCGCCACAACGGCGGCGCGAACGTCGCCTTCTGCGACGGTCACGCCAAGTGGATGCGCCGCGAGCGCCTGGAAACGGACAACCGCTACTGGAACGGCCGCCTGCAGCCGAACCCGTAGGGGGTGTAAGAAAAGGGGATGGGGGGATTTTGGGGGAGATGTGGGGATGAATACCCGCTGTCTCCCCTGATGAAATCCCCTGCGGCCCCGTGGCGCGCGTCAGGCCGGCGAGTTCTGCACTGTATACTCAGTCCGGCAGCGTAGGTTCAACTGGACCGAAACATCCCCTTATCCCCAGTTCATCCCCACATCTCCTTTCTTACACCCTCCCACGCGCAAGGCCGATCTGCCGAGAATAGCAGTGTGGTAGCTCGACGCGGTGGAGGTGTACTGATGAGGTTCCGGGTTCTCCCCTGGGTGGCGCTGGCGCTCGCGGTTTCGGCGGCGGGTGGGGCACTCGCGCAGATCCTGCCGAAAGACGCGGCCGATCCGATCCGGGTCACCCACTCCAAGGGTGAGTTCGCGCAGAAGCTGAACGGCCTTGCGATGCCGACCGGCAAGGGCTGGAAGGCGGCGATGGACAGCGAGCGGCTGCTCCAGCTGATGATCCCCGAAAAGTGGAAGGTGGAGAACGTCCCTTCCGGCGAGCTGGTGCTGCGCGCCTATCCCCCGGGCCAGGAGAAGAAGGCGAAGGCGGTGCTGCAGGTTACCTTCACCGTCCCGCGCGACGCCGACCCGTTCTCCGTGGACGAGGATTTCGCGGAGAGTTACGCGGAGGATCTGGGCCAGGACCCGATGTTCCAGCGGCTCCAGTACCGCGTCACCGACAGCGGCTTTGTGCTGGCCCGCGGGATGAAGTTCGCGCTGGCCGGCGGCATCCTGAACAGCCGGGGCAGCCGCGTCCAGCAGGAGCAGCTCCTTTACATCGCCGAGGACCGGATCGTCTCGATCCACTTCACCGCGGAGGAGAAGGAGTTCCCCAAGTACGCGGACGACGTGGCGAAGATCTTCGCCAGCTATCACACGCTGGGCGTCCGCAAGCTGACCGAAGAGCCGCCCGCGCTTCCGTAGCCCGATGCGGACCCCTCTCCGTCTCCCCACGCGGCTGGGCGCCGCGCTGCTCGGCTCGCTCCTTGCGGCTGCCGCCGTCGCCGCGGCGCCCACGCCGCTGCCGCGGGCGCACGCGCACAACGACTACCTCCACGCCCGCCCGCTGCTCGACGCGCTGGAGCACGGCTTCTGCAGCGTGGAGGCGGATATCCACCTGGTCGACGGCGAGCTGCTCGTGGCGCACGACCGCGACCAGGTCCGTCCCGAGCGCACCCTCCGGGCGCTCTACCTGGAGCCGCTCCGCCGCCGGGTGCGGGAGAACGGCGGCCGCGTCTACCGGGGCGGCCCCGGCTTCACGCTGCTGATCGACCTGAAAGGGGAGGCGGAGCCGACCTACGCCGTGCTGCGCCCGCTGCTGCGGGACTACGCGGAGATGCTCACCCGGTTCCGTCCGGACGAGACCCGCGAAGGCGCCGTCACCGTCATCCTCTCCGGCAACCGCCCCCGCGCCGCGCTCGAGGCGGAGCCGGAGCGCTGGGCCGCGCTCGACGGGCGGCTCCCCGACCTCGGCACCGGCGTCTCGCGGCACCTGGTGCCGCTGGTGAGCGACAACTGGCGCGCGCACTTCACCTGGCACGGCGAGGGCCCGCCCCCCGCCGCGGAGCGAGCCCGCCTGCGAGAGCGGGTCGAGCGCGCCCATCGCGAGGGCCGGCGGATCCGCTTCTGGGCCACGCCGGATCTCCCCGCCGCCTGGAAAGAGCTGGACGAGGCCGGCGTCGACCTCGTCAACACGGACGACCTCCCCGGCCTCTCCGCGTTCCGCCGCCGCTAGCTCCGTTCAGTTCGGAAGGCGACTCCGGCTGGCGGGCGCACCTGATTCCAGGCTTACAGGTTGCAGGTTAGCGCCCCGTAGCGCGGGGTTCGGAACCTGCAAACCTGTAACCTGCAGATCTGCCAACAACCGTCCGAGGCACGAAGCACCCGGCGCGCGTCAGATTCGCGCCCGGTTCGTGAACATGCTGACCACGAACAGCACCGCCGCGATCACCAGGGCGATGTGAATCAGCCCGCCTACCAGGTCGAGCGCCAGCCCGACGATCCAGAACACCACCAGCGCAGCGATAATCCACCAGAGAATCGCGCCCATCTCCGTCACCTCCTGCGGGGGTCTTACCCGGCTGCTCGTTCCGGCAATCGGGGCGGGCTCCAGGTTCCTGTCACACCACCGCAACCTTTCCGCTCGCGCTTCGTTCAGAACGGGAAGAGAGGTGCCACACAAGAGGAGCTGACGATGCCTCGCCCCTACCGTTTCCTGCTGGCCGCCTGGGGGGCGGCCCTGCTGCTGGCGGCCGGCGCCGCGCGAGCCGCCGGCCAGGCCCCGGACGCGCCGAACGGCTATCCGGAGCTGCTGAGCGCCGCGAAGCTCCTGGAGGAGAGCCGCTGGTTCCGGGAGGCGCTGCAGCCGGGCGCCACGCTCTCGCAGAAGCGGCGCGCCGTGGCGGACCGGGAGGTGAGGGAAGCGCTGGCGCTCCTCCGTCGGGGGCTCGACCGCCCCGTCTTCCCGCCGGAGCCGCGGACGGAGGAGGCGGCCCTGGGCGAGCTTTCGAGCCTGCGGTCGCTGGGGCGGCTCGTCATGCTCCAGCAGTATGTGCTGCTGGCAGACGGCCGGGTGCAGGACGCGCTCCACACCGCCCGGCTCGGCCTGCGGCTGGGCCACGCCGTGAAGGCGCAGAGCCTCACCGGAGGCCTCGTCGGAATCGGGATCAGCTCCGGCGGCATCCGGGAGATGGGCAAGCACCTGGCACAGCTCTCTGTGAGCGACTGCCGCCTGCTCAGCCAGATCTGCGCCGAGTGGCTGGCAAAGCCGGATCCGCTCCCCGGGATGCTGGAGGCGGAGTGGCAGAAGGTGCGGCGGAACCTGGCGGAGCAGCAGAAGATGGCCGCCGCGGCGGCTCCGGACACCGCGGCGCAGGCCCAGGCGCTCTTCGCCGGCATCGAGAAGGAAGCGGAGGGGGTCTTCCAGCGGCTGCACGCGGAGCTGCGCAAGCCGGCCTGGGAGCGGAAGCCGCTGGAGCTCCCGCAGGGCGACTCTCCCGGCGCCGCGGTGGCGGCGCTCCTCGTGCCGGTGGTCGAGAACGCGATGGAAGGGTTCGCGCGGGAGGAGGCGTATGTCCGGCTCCTGGCGGTCCACGCGGCGATCCTGAGCTACCGCTGGGAGCAGAACAAGCTGCCGGCCGCGCTGGCGGAGCTGAACCTCGGCGCGCTCGCCCTCGACCCGTTCAGCGGCCAGCCGTTCCAGTACAAGACGCTGAACCCGCGCCGCTACGAGCTGCTGAGCGCCGGCCCGAAGGCGAAGGCCGACGACCCGAACGCCGTGAACGGCCGCGTACCGCTCTCGGTGGTACCGGAGTGAGGTGTCGCCATGCGCTTCTTCCTGGCCTTCCTGATCCTCTCGCTCGGCGCGGCGGAAGCTAGCTTCGCCCAGGGCGACTCCGCCCGCCCGTCGACGGTCTTCGAACAGGTAATCGGCCGGCCGACCGGCCAGAACGGCTACGAGGAGCTGGTGCTGGCGGGCGAGCGGGTTCGGTCGAGCCGCGCCTGGCGCGACGCGGAGCTGGCCGGCGCGGGCGCCACCCTCACGCAGAAGCGGCGCGTCCTGGCCGACCGCCCGGTCCGGGAGGCGCTGGCGCTGCTGCAGGCGGGCCTGGCGAAGCCGATCCGGTCTCCGCGTGGGGAGCTGAACCTCGCCACTGTCCTTCCGGAGTACTCCCTCTTCCGCAGCCTGGCCCGGATGCTCGTGCTCCGCACGCAGGTGCTGGTGGCGGACGGTCAAGCGGACGAGGCGGTGCGGAACGTGGAGCTCGGGCTGCGGCTCTCCCGCGCGGTGCAGCAGGAGACGGTGATCTCCGGCCTGGTCGGCATCGCCGTGGCGGCGCTGAGCGTCCAGGGGATCGCGCCCTACGTGGAGGCCCTTCCCGCCCGGGAGTGCGAGGCGCTCTTCCAGGCCTGCACCGCCTGGCTGAACGACCCGTCGCCGCTCCTGCGCATCCTGGAGGCGGAGCGCCGGATGCTGAAGACCTCCATGGCGATGCTGCGCGCCGAGACCGACGCGAACGGCCCCGGCGCCCTGCAGGGCTGGATCACCACGGTCTTTAATCCCAGCGTCGAAGACACCGACGACTCCCAGAAGCTCCGCCGGCTCGCCGCGGACCTGCAGTCGACTTACGGCGGCTCGCCGCAGCAGCTTGCCGAGTTCTACCGCCGGATGGAGGGCCAGATCGACCGCTACTTCGACGCCCTGGTCGTCGAGGCAAAGCGCTCCCGCTGGGACGCCGCCCCGCCCCGGCTGCCGGAGGAGACCCCGCTCGATCGGTGGCTGGCGCGGATGGCCCCGGCCATGGACCGGCTCTTCGAGCGGTACAGCACGGAAGACGCCTACGTGCGGCTGCTGGCGGTCCACTGCGCCCTCCACCGCTTCCAGTGGGAGCAGGATCGTCTCCCGGACACTCTGGCGGAGCTGGGACTGCCGCAGCTCTGCGTTGACCCGCACACGGGTGAGACGCTGGGGTACGAGCGGCTCGGCAGCCGGAGCTATCGCCTCACGAGCGCCGGCAGCCGCGCGGAGCCGGACGACCCGAAAGCGGTCAACGGCCGCCGCCCCATCCTGCTCGGGCCGGGAGGGTAGTCATGGTCAGCCGGGCGAGGTCAATGGTCGTCACGCTCGCGGCCGCCCTGCTCTGTGGGGCAGCACCTACCTCGGCGGCGCCTAAGCGGCCGGAGCCTGTAAGCCTGCTGCACGCCCTCATTCCCCAACCGACCGGCCAGAACGGCTACGAGGAGCTGCTCCTGGCCGCAGATCTCCTGCGAGAGGCACGGCTTCTCGAAGAGATCGAAAAGACGAGCTGGCCGCGGCTCTCACTCTATCGCCCGGGACTGGAGGAGCGTCCGGCACGAGAGGCGTGGCACCTCCTCCGCCGGGGGCTGCGCAAACGGATCATCCCGCCGCCGCCGGACCGGCAGGAGATCCATTTCACAGCGCACCACCGGGGGCTCATGCGGCTGTCCGAGCTCCTCGTCGCGCGCGTGCGCTTCCTGATGTCGGAAGGCAGGACCTCCGAGGCGGTGGAGACGGTCGTGCTCGGATTCCAGCTGGGCCAGGCCGTCGAAGAGGGCAGCGCCCTCGGGGCAGTGAATGGCCGCAGCCTCCGGAGCGCCGTCACGGACGGAGTGGCGCCGTACGTAGAGCAGCTCAGCGCCTCGGACTGCGAGACGCTGCTCCGGCGGGTAGGCAGGTTCATTCCGGTCTCCAGTCCGCTCGAACAGGTCGTCCATGAGGACTACCGCCAGGCAGCGCAGCGGGTGGTCCAGCTTCGCCGCGACGTGCGCCTCCGCGGGGAGGCGGCCCTCGACGCGCTGGCGCGAGAGGTTCTCCACTTCAACGTCGAGTTCACCAGCGTCGAGCAGAGCCGGGGCTCGCCCTGCGAAGAGGCGGTCGGAGATCTCTTCCTGCTGGAATTCCCCCGGCAGTACGGCGCCTCGCTGCCGGAGCTGCTGCGGTTCGTCAACGACCTGGACGCCGCCGTCGCGCAGCGCGCTCAACGACTGCTGGCGCACGCGCGGGAGCCGGGTCGGGAGCTGGTGCCAATCTGCGATCCGCCCGAGCCGGAGCCGGCCCGGATCATGGCGAGGGAGATGCTGTCGCGGAGCGGCGGCCAGGTCTCCGAAGCGCCGGAGGAGGAGGTTCCGCCGCGTCTGCTGCTCGTGCACCTGGCGATTCTTCGCTACCGCTGGGAGCACGACCGCCTGCCCAGCTCTCTCGCGGAGCTGAACCTCGGCGAGCTGGCGATCGACCCGTTCAGCGGACTGCCCCTGGAGTACGAGCCGCTCGGCACGCGCACCTACCGGCTCCGCAGCATCGGACCCCTTCGCAACTCCCTCCAGCCGGACCGCTACGAGAGGTGCCCGATCTCCCTTGGAGGCGCAGGGGAAGGATGACGGCACCTTCCATCCGGAAGCGGGTCAGGCTCATCACGGCGGCGACGGTACTCGCCGCCGGGCTCCTCGGCGCCGCGGGGGCCGCCCGTGCGGAGACACCGCCGCCTCGCGACGAGCTGCTGCGCGCGCTGATCCCGAAGCCGACCGGCAAGAACGGGTACGAGGACTTCCTCCTCGCCGCCGACCGCGTGGAGACCACGAAGTTCTGGCGGCGGGATGTCTACCCGATCCCACTCTCGGACTGCCGCACGATTCTGGAGAAGCCCGCAGCGAGGGAGGCGCTGATGCTGCTGCAGCGCGGGCTGCGGAAGCCAATCACCGTCCCGCCACCGCAACCGGACTCCAGCGCCTACTACGATTCTTTCGGCAGCTTTCGGCAGCTCATGCGGCTGCTCGGGGTGAAGCTGCGACTCGCCATGGCGGAAGGACGCGCGGGCGAAGGGCTCGACATGGTGCTGCTCGGACTGCGGTTTAGCCGCGCGATCGACGATGGGACCTTCCAAGGCACTATCACCTCGGCGGGGTTGCGGACCATTATCACGACCGTCTTCGTGGAGCACCTCGAGCAACTGAGCGCGGGCGATTGTGAAAGGCTGTACCGCGAGAGCGCGCCGTTCCTGGCCGGCGATTCGCTGGCTCCGAAACTGCTGCGGCGGGAGTGGCAAGAGGCGCAAGAGTCCCTCGGGGAACTCCGGCAGGCAATCCGCCGCCGCGGCGCTGCCGCGGTCCGTGACTTTGCAGAGGAGCACCTGTCGTTCGAAGCTCGGGACGTGGAGCCGGATCCGGACGACCCGGGCGCCCCGGAGCAGCCGGAAGAGCCGGAAGGCGTGCTCTTCTGGCGAGCCTTGCTGCAGCGCTACGGGAAGTCGCCCGCGGGAATGCTGCGGTTCGCCGACGACCTGGAGGCGCGGCTCCGGGAGCGCTCCCAAGAGCTGATCGCGGAGGTTGCGGAGCCGTGGCGGCAGGGCGTCCCGTCACTCGACCGGGAAGCAGCGGTGGAAGATCCCGCCGGCACCATCGTCGAGAAGATGCTCGGAATGGCTGACCATCTGTCGAGCCAGGTGGTCGAATGGGAGGTCCAGCACCACCTCTTCCTGATCCACCTGGCGCTGCTCCGCTACCGGTGGGAGCACGACCGAGTCCCGGATACGCTAGCCGAGCTGGCGCTGGGCGACCTCACCTTCGACCCGTTCACCGGGCTTGAGCTGAAGTACGAGCCGGTCGGCACCCGCGGCTTCCAGCTCTACAGCGCCGGGCCCTATACCCATCCGTACTTTGCGGAGACGCCCGGCGAGCGCCGGCGGATCTTCCTCCGACCGATCGACTGAACCGATGCTTACCGGAAGGCGAATCGGTGGGTGCCAGGCCGTTTGGATGCCGGCGTAATAGCTGCCGGGCGGGTGAAACCGCGGCAACCACGGCACGAAGTTTTATCCCCCGGACGGGGGACCGCCTTCGGGGACTGTGAAGCCCCCGTTTGGACGTCCGGAGGACGCTTGGCCGCAGGCCGTCCAGCGAGGTATTTCAATGCCTTGCGGCCCTCCGGATGCTCCGCCCGCTGGTCGTGGCGCACCGCACACTTTGACGAAAAAATGGCCGGCTCTTGCGGAGCCGGCCGAGAGTGCGAATGCAACGAGCTGCATGTCACTCTAGAAGACGACGCAGCCGGCCCGATCCGTGCGCCCATCGTACTGCGAAGATGTTGAGACTGGGACGCGGCGTCACGGTTGCCCCGAGAGGAACAGGGTTCCGAAGGCGAAGAGGGCGTGGAGCAGGCGGGCGAGGCAGGGCGCGAGGAGGTTGCCGGCGCGGCCGTAGAGCCACGCCAGCCCGAGGCCCATCAGGAAGTAGCCGGGAAGATTGATCGGATCGAGCCGGCCGAGCGCGAACGCGGCGGCGGAGACCCACAGCCCCCACGCGGCGCGCTCGTGGGTGACGAAGCGCCCATAGAGGACCCCGCGGAAGAAGAGCTCCTCGACGAACGCCGGCACCGCGATCCCGAGCAGGACGAGCGGAATCCGCAGCGTGAGCGGCGCCCGCGCGAGCGCCTCCCACGGACCCGCGGCCGAAACCCCGGCCGCGGTGGCAAGGGGACCGATCGCCATCCCGTAGACGAGGCCGACGCTGGCGAGCAGCATCCCGGCGATGAGGCCGGCCACGACCGCGCGGCGGGTCCGGTGGGTGAAGAGGCCGGAGAGCCAGTCGCGCCCGCGGCGGGTGCGGCGCAGGCGCCAGAGCGCGACCGCGAGGTAGCCGGCCTGCGCCGTGAGCGAGAGGTAGACGAGCGCCAGCGACGCCACGTGGGCCGTCTCGGGGTGGCGCAGCAGCAGCGTGCGGCGATCCTGCTCTACCCGGGCGCCGGCATAGCCCAGCTCCTCCCACGGGGGCTGCGTCTCCGGCGGGCGGACTCCGCGGCTGCGGATCCGCACCTCGATCCGCTCGCCCTCGCGAGCCGTGTCCGCGCCGAAGGCGCGCGGCTGCAGCCGCGCCCAGCCCTCGAGCGAGCTGTCGGCCGCGGGGAAGGCGGAGACGCGCGCGATGAGCCGGCGCTCGCCCGGAAGCTGGTCCGCCAGCTTGAGCCAGATCGGCAGCACCAGCAGCAGGCCGAGCGCGAGCGCGAGCAGCAGGTCGAGCAGCGTCAGGTTCAGGAGCGGCAGCACGGCTCCCGGGGCGGAGCGGGGGCGGCGTCCTTCGGCTCGAGGTGTCAGGATGCCGCCGCCTGCAGACTCTGCGCCGCCTCCAGCTCGGCTGAGTAGATCGCCTTCAGCCGGCCCGCGATCCCCTCGAATAGCTCCTGGCGGGCCTCCGGAGGGGTCGGCTCTCCTTCCGCGACGAGAGACTCCTGCTGCGAGCGGAGCCGCTGCAGCTCCGGAAGCGCGTTCGGGTCTCCCGAGCGGAGCAGCCGGTGGCGCTCCTCGATCCCGGCGCGAATCCGCGAGAGCACCGGATGACTCTCCGGCAGGATCGCGGCGAAAAGGTCTCGCCAGCGCTGCTCCAGGTCGCGGTACTGCTCCGCGACACGGGCGAGCGCCGGTCGGTCGAGCTGAGAGGCCGCGTCATCCAGGAACGCCGCGTAGAGGCCGCGCAGGCCGCCGGTATCGCCCGATTCCTGGATCACGCTCTCGTAGAGCGTCCGCATGCCGTCCCGCAGGTGCCGCTCTTCCGCGAGGACGGTGGGCCAGCCTTTCTTGTCCTTCAGGTTCGCCGCCATCCCGCCCCACTTCTGCCAGGCGGTGACGCCGAAGTTCTTGATCGGCGGGTTCAGCATCTCGTGCGCGCACTGGCGGATCGCTTCCAGGGTCGCCTCGGCCAGCGCCGCCGGGGTGAGCGGCGCCGCGGGCGCGGAGAAGAGGAGCAGGCGGTTCTTGTTCGAGGTGATGACGGAGCGGGCGAACCGCAGCGTCTCCGCGGAGAGCTCCACCGGGGCGGCGCAGACGTCGTGGGCGTAGAAGGTATCGCCGTCGTGACCGAAGACGACCAGTCCGTAGACCAGCCCCTTCGCCAGCGATACGGGGAGCCCCCGGTGCGGCAGCGCCGCCTCCGCCGCCGTGACCCAGGCGGGCCGGCCGGCGTCGAGCGCCGCGCGGAGGTCGGCTTCCGCCTTCTTCACGCCGCCCGACTCGCAGATCTCCACGCCCACTCCCAGGCGGGCGCAGACGGTCTCCGAGAACTCCCCCTTATACTTCTGCCAGTCGCGGCGGAAGCCGGTGACCACGTACTTCTCGCCGCACATCTCGAACAGCATGTAGCCGCCGCCGATCCCACCGCCGAGACCGATCAGCGCTCCCTCCGTAAACGGCTCTCCGGTGCGGGGAGAGACCACCCCCAGGCCGGCGACGATGTTGGCGAGACCGCCGGTCTCGAACTGAATGCCGGCGCGCGGAACGTAGCTCTCCACTTGCACGTGTGATTCCTCCTACTCCACGTTGCCCGGAGCGCGCCTGATTCCCTGCCGGGCCGGCTACCGGCACTCTCGTGTCAGACGCGGCACCGATGGAGGAGAATAGCGTGCGAACTGGACCGCAGCGTTGCAGGTTAGCAGGTTGGCAGGTTGCAGGTTGTCTGCACGAGAGGCGGAGTTCCAAATCTGGAACCTGGAACCTGGAACCTGGAACCTGACAACTTGCAAACAGGAACAGTGACGGTTGGTACGGCGGCGGGTGGGAAAGAAAGGGCAGGACCGTGAGAAAAGCCAGGCGCGGCAGCGCGGACCTGCGGATCACCGTGTTCGTGGAAGACGGCGCCGTGCTGGGCCGCATCACGGAGTTCACGGAGACGGGGGCGGTGGCGGTGATGGACGCGACGGTGCCGCTGTACGACCGGCTGGAGTTCACGCTGCACGTGCCGGGAGGCGTCGTCTCCGGACAGGTGACGGCGCTCTCGTGCGACGGCCGGGACTACCGCCTCCAGTTCGCGGCGCTGAGCGACCGGGATCGCCAGCGGCTGGAGCCGTGGACGAGTCCGGCGTAAGAGCCGATCCGGACCGGCTTGAAGAGATGAGCGGAGAGGGAACCGATGGCTTCACAGACGGAGCTGCTGCCCCGCCCCGAGCTGGGCGATGAGGAGCGAACCGGGGGCGAGTGGATCGTCATCGTCCTCGATAACGACCACAATACCTGGGACGAGGTGATCCTGATCCTGCAGAAGGCGACCGGCTGCACGCTGGAGGAAGCTCAGATGGAGACCTGGGAGGTGCACCACCTCGGGCGCTCCATCGTCCACCACGCGGACCAGGAAGAATGCGCCCGCGTCGCCGGCATCATCCGCACCATCGGCATCCAGGTCGAGGTCGAGCAGCTCTGACGCGCCTGGAGACCGCGGCTGCAGGTGGTCCGGTTACCAGTCTCAGGTTAGCCTCGGCTGGCCACGCGTAGAACCTGGGAGCCGGTAACCTGCAAACCGGAAACTTGCTCCCCCCGGAAACCGGCGGGAGAGGACAACCGCGGGAGCGGCGCGAATGCTCTCCCGGAGTCCCCTTCCGGAGCCTATTTGATGAGCGATTCTTCCCCACCGACACCGCCGCGCGACCTCAGCCTGGTCGACCGCCTGCAGGCGCTCTACACCGCCGTTGTCTCGGATGAGCTGGACAAGGCCGGGTACCGGTCCCAGGTGCTGCGTTCGGATATCCGCCCGCTGTTTCCGGAGGCGCGGTTCGCCGGCCTCGCCTTCACCGTCCACGCGGTCCCGGTCTTCTCCGTGCCGGCCGAGCCGTACAAGAAGGAGTTCGAGGCGGTCGATCAGCTCCAACCGGGCGACGTGCTGCTCGTCTCCCGCACGGAGGGCTCGTTCTGGGGCGAGCTGCTCTCCACCGCCGCCGGCCTGCGCGGTTGCCGCGGGGTGGTGGTCGACGGCTACGCCCGCGACACCCGCTCGATCATCGAGATGGGCTTCGCCACCTTCTGCCGGGGCATCCACGTGGCCGACTCGCTCGGGCGGCTCGACGTGGTCGACTACAACTGTCCGATCGAGTGCGGAGACGTGCGCGTGGCGCCGGGCGACCTGGTGCTGGGCGATTACGACGGCGTGGTGGTGGTCCCGCAGGGGATCGCGGAAGAGATCATCACCCGGGCGGAAGAGAAGATGCGCGGCGAGGACCTGGTGCGGGACCACCTGCGGCAGGGCATGACCGTCACCGAAGCGTACCGGCGCTTCGGGGTGATGTAGCGGCGGACGGAGGAGACCGGGCATACCTGATGAGTGAGACGAACGAGCCCCAGCGCTCCCTCTCCGCCGCCGAGCCGACCAGCGAGCTGCGGCGGATCTCGATCCATGAGAACGGCGAGCCGCTGGTCGATTTCATGGAGCTCTGCCCCGCGCTCTGCTGGGTCTCCCGCCACCCGGTCTTTGACTACGAGCGGTTCCGGCTGCTGCGCCGCACGCCGACCGAGATGCTGGCCTGCGCGCAGGAGCGGCTCCCGCAGGGCATCCGGCTGGCGGTGGTGGAGGGCTGGCGCCCGCCGGAGATCCAGCGGCGGATGCACGAGGAGACCCGCGCGCGGCTGCGGCGGGAGCATCCGGAGTGGAGCGACCGCCACCTGGCGCGCGAGGCGAACCGCTTCTCCGCGCCGATGGACCGCCGCGTGCCGCCCCCGCACACCACCGGCGGGGCCGTGGACGTACACCTGGTCGACGAAGCGGGGGAGATCCTCGACTTCATCAGCCCCTACGACCTGATGGATCGGCGGGGCGCCCCCCGTGACGCCAGAGGCCTCTCACCGGAGGCGCGGCGGAACCGGAAGCTGCTCCAGGAGGTGATGGAAGCCGCGGGGCTCACCAACTACCCCTCGGAGTGGTGGCACTGGTCGTACGGGGACCAGGGCTGGGCCTACCGCGGCCGGCACCCGCGCGCCGTCTACGGCGCTACCGAGCCGCCGGACCTCGCCGGTCGCGATTTCACCCTGCACCCGCGGAAAGAGCCGGGATGGTAGCCCGGCCCCGCTCCCCCGAGGCGGTCCCCGCGCTGGTCCTGGCCGGCGGCCGCACCTCTCCGGAGTTCGCCGCGGAAGCGGGCACCCCGCACCGCTCGCTGGCCGAGATCAACGGCTGGCCGATGGTGCGCTACGTCCTCCACGCCCTCCGGCAGGCGGAGACGATCGGAGAGGTGATCCTCGTCTCGCCCGCCGGCTTTCCCCGCTTCGAAGAGGCGGACGAGCAGGTGGTGGCCGAAGGCACCCTGCCGGAGAACATCTCCGCCGGCCTGACCCGCTGCCCCGGTGCCGCGCACGTGCTGCTGGTGACCGGCGACATCCCGTTCGTCACGCCGGCGGCGGTGGACGACTACGTCCGCCAGTGCCGCTCCGTGGGCGCCGACTGCTGCTACGCCGCGGTGCCGCGGGAGGCGTGTGAGAAGTCGTTCCCCGGCATGCGCCGTACCTACTTCCACGACCCGGAGACCGTCGTCACCGGCGGGAACGTCGTCTTCCAGCGCGTGGAGGCGTTCCCGAAGCAGGCGGCGCTGCTGGAAGAGGCGCACCGCCGGCGGAAGAACCCGCTCTTCCTGGTGCGGCTCATCGGGCCCGGCAACCTGCTGAAGTTCCTGCTCAAGCGGCTGACCCTGGCGGACATCGACCGGGCGGCTTCTTCCCGCATGGGAGTTCAGTGCCGGCTGGTGGTGACGCCGCACGCGTCGCTCGGCACCGACGTCGATCGCCCGGACGACCTCCGCCACGCGCGCGGTATCCTGCGACCGCCCGAATAGTCTCCGACGGCAGGACTGCGCGGCCGGGTACCCAACGGCGGCACGCCGCGCGCGATCCCGGACACCCCTCCCCCTCCAGGGGGAGTCGCCGCTCCACCCATTCGGGAACCGCCAAAGCGCCTTTCGGTGTCTACACCCCTGTGGCGCCTCCCCCGATATTGCCATTGGGACGACTATCAACGGGTAGCGCGTTCCGGCACGCAGGTCGGAGCCGGCGCAGGCCCGGGCCAGGAAGCACGCAGCATCATTCCCATGGCAAACCCACTTTCCAAGCTGACGCAGCGCCTCACCAACAGCCCCGCGATGCCGTTCCCGGCGGGAGCACGCCCCGGGGTGCCCGCGCACGTGGAAGACCCCGCGCAGGCCGAGCAGGCGCTGGCCCTCTCCCGGGAGCTGCTGCACGCGGCGGAGCAGTTTGTCATCCCCGCCACCGATCTCGATAGCAGCCGCTTTCTCAACCGGCTTCGAGCCACCGCCGCCGGCATCCATCAAAAGGCGGAGGCGCCGACCCTTCAGCTCTTCCAGCAGTGGGCTCAGGGGGCGCTCGCCGCGTTCGGCGCGCTGCAGCGGCGGTATATCCGGGAGCGCGAGGACGAGCTCTGGCGATTGGCCGACATCCACGCGCAGGCAGCCGCCCGCGGCCACCACCAAGACGCCGAATTCCTGCAGGCGCTCCGCGACTCGCATGGCCGCATGCGCCAGATCGCCGGCCGGGGTGAAGGGCAGGAGGTCCTGACGGCGCTCCAGGAAGAGCTGCAGAGCACGCGGCAGCTCGTGGATCGCAAGGCTCGCGAGGACAAGGAGCGAGTCCAGGCGCTGGCGCGGCAGGTCGCCGGCCTCGAAGCGGCGCTGGCGCAGGTCCGCGGCCAGGCGCGGCTCGACTCGCTCACCGGGCTCCATCACCGGGGCGCGCTGCAAGAGCGGGCGGAACAGCTCCTCACGGAGAGTAAGCCGTTCAGCCTGGCGCTCCTGGACCTGGACGACTTCAAGACGATCAACGACAGCCTCGGCCACCTGGTGGGAGACCGCCTCCTCTGCCAGACGGCCGACCTGCTGCGCCGCGTCGCCCGCTCCAACGACCTGGTCGCCCGCCTGGGAGGAGACGAGTTCTGTGTCCTCTCGCCCGGGATGACCCCGGACTACCTCGCGCAGCGGCTGGCCGGCGCCGTCGGCCGGCGGCACGTGCACCTGCAGATGGAAGACCGCGCCGTCTCCGCGCTCCTCTCCGTGAGCGTCGGCATCGCCCACTCCGAGCCGGACGACTCCTTCGACACCCTGCTCCACCGCGCCGACCAACCGCTCCTGGCGGTCAAGCGAGGCGGAAAGAACAGCATCGCCCTCGCGCCTCGGGCCTGAATTGGGCTCTGATTTACCACAGAGCGCACAGAGGGCACAGAGAGGAACCGGAGCCAGGATCCGAACCGGACTTACCGCGGAGAGCGCAAAGGACGCAGAGAGGGAGACGAGAAGGAGAAGCTTCGGGGCCGCTCACGGACGCGTCAGCGGATCAGTCCTAAACTCTGGGTGCCCTCTCCGCGTTCCCTCTGCGCCCTCAGCGGCCTCTGCGGTGAATCAGGTTCGGATCGGGGCCGCAGCAGCGACTCGCAACGCGGTGCAGGCCCGTCCCACTGGCCCCTGTTTTCTCCGCGTCCTCTGCGTCTCTGCGGTGAATCAGGTTCGAAGTCCCCCGGCTCAACGCTGCGGTGAGTTGAGCCAGAGCCAGAGCAGCCAGGCGACCGGGGTGAGCGCCAGCAGCACGGCGCAGATGATAAAGCCGATGATCTGCGCGCCGCCGGCTTTTTCCGTATCGCTGCTGTAGTCCCAGCCGCGCGGCTTCTCCGGCCCGGACCGCGGTCGCTGCTCGTCGCTCATCGCTTCACCTGGGGAGCGCCTCGAGTAAGCCCAGTCCGCCCTCTCGTCCCCACTCATTCTTACCCGGCGAAGCCAGCCGCGTACCGGGGTCACGTGGAACAGGCCCGGAATCTCTGCGGCCTCTGCGCCCTCCGCGGTGAGTCAGGTTCGAGCCGGGGCCGCAGCAGGGACTCGGAAAGCGGACCAGACCAAAACCCTCTGGTCCCCCTCTCCGTGCCCTCTGTGCGCTGTGTGGTGAAACCAGGTTCGGAATCACCCCGGGAAGCGGCTCCGGATCGCCTCCAGCACCTGCCGGAGCTGCGCGAGGTGGTCCGGCGGGAGATCGACCAGCGGCGGGCGCACCGGGCCGGCCCCTTCCGGGCCGAGGGAGCCGAGGAGGTTCACCGCCGCCTTGACGTAGGAGACCGCGTAGCCCTTTCCGAGGTCGCGCACGCGGCAGATCGGCTCGATGGCGTGCGCCAGGATCTCCCGCTGGGCGGCGCTGTCGCCCTCCAGCACCGCGCGGTAGAAGCGGAGCGTGACGTGCGGCGCGAAGTTGGAGAGGGCGGAGGAGTAGCCGCGGCAGCCGAGGGCGTAGAAGCTGGGGAAGGTCATCTCGGCGGTCGGCATGCCGTTCATGTAGGCGAGGCGGTCGCCCATCTCCAGCACCATCCGACCGAACTGCTCCAGGTTGCCGTGCCCGTCTTTGAAGCCGACCACGTTCGGCAGCTCCGCCAGCCGCGCCACGGTGCGCACCCCGTAGAGCGCGTTGTCCCGGTGGTAGAGCAGCACGCCCAGCCCGACCGACTCCGCTACCTCCCGCACGTGGCGGTAGAGCCCCTCCTGCTCCGGCTGGATCAGGTACGGCGGCAGCAGGAGCAGGCCGTCCGCCCCCGCCTCCTCCGCCGCGCGGGCGAAGCGCCGGGCGATGGCCGTGCTGTAGCCGCAGCCGGCGACCACCGGCAGCGCGCCGTCCACCGCCTCCACCGCCGCGGCCACGGCGTCCTGGAACTCCTCCGGCGCCAGGTTGAAGAACTCCCCGGTGCCGCCGCAGACAAAGATCGCGTGGACGCCGGTCCCCTTCATCCAGCTGACGTGCCGCTGGAGGGCGTCGAGGTTCAGAGAGCCATCGGGATGGAACGGCGTCACCGGAAAGCCGAAGACGCCTTCCAGGCGGGGCTGCAGCTCCTGGGGAGTGAGTGGCACGGGATCGCTTCCTCCTCGCGGGCGCGCGGCGCGATCGCCGCGGGGAGAGAGCCTCCCAGGCGGGGATTCGCGGAAGCCCTGCCCGCTTCCTGCCCGACCTCCGGGGTTGCAGGTTCCAGGTTCCAGGTTGGCGGACTTGCTAACGCGGGATGGGGTTCCAAACCTGCTAGCCTGCGATCAGCCAACCTGCAACCACCGATCCGACTGCCGCCGGAGGACGCAGCGCGATGGACTACGTCGCGGAGAGCGCGTGGCGGGTGGCGCGGGCGACCACTTCCCCGGCGTCTTCCCAGGCCAGGATCCGGTTTACGGCGTCAAGCCGCTCCCGCAGCGCGAGGGGGTCCTGCGCCAGCACGCCGAGCGCCGCTTCCGCCACCGCGTCCGCCGGCACGCCGAGGCACTCCGGGTAGAGCTCCTCACCTGTCAGGATGTTCGGGAGCGAGATGTAGGGCGAGGCGATCCCCTCCGCGCGCAGCCGGGCGAGGCCGGGCACGTGGAAGCGGTTCCACTCCCAGCGCTGCAGGGGCGAGCCGTGGTAGGTCACCACCCCGGGACAGCCGAGGATCGCCGCCTCGAGCGCCGCGGTGCCGCTGCAGATGAGGCCGAACCGCGCGCGCGCCATCGTCTCCCGCGCGTTCCGGCTGGTCCGCACGCCGGGGAAGCGGCGGGCCACCAGGCGTGCCACGTCGTCTCCCGCGCAGGAGACGACCGGCTCCAGCTCCGGGTAGCGGCTCCGGATCTGCCGCACCGCCTCGAGCTGCACCGGCAGGCTGTAGCGGACCTCCAGGTCGCGGCTCCCGGGCAGCACCGCCACGATCGGCTCTCGCTCCCCGGCCGGAAGCGGCTGCGCCTCTTCCCGGCAGGTCTGCAGCCCCGCGTGCGCGCCGGGGAAGACGGTGCCGCCCGCCGCCTCGAAGAGCCGGGCCTGGTGCGGGAACGGGGTCACGATGGCACGGAACGCCTTCGCCGCGGCCGCGTGCACCCGGCTCTGACCGATGAAGTTGGGGCCGGGCGGGAGGTAGCAGACGTGCGGCAGCTCCTTCAGGTGCGGGCCGAAGCGGTGGAGGAAGCGGAGCGGCTGCCACACGTCGACCGCGATCACGCACCCCGGCAGCGGGTCGCGGCTGCGGGCGGCGGCGCGGCGCATCGTCAGCAGGATCGACGGCACCTTCGGCAGCAGTCCCGAGATCCCCATCGCAGAGAGGGAATCGGTCCGCGCCAGCAGCCGGATGCCCGCGGAGCGCATCCGCTCGCCGCCCAGACCCACCAGCTCCCGGTCCGGAAAGTGGTTCCGCAGCGCCGGTGCCAGCGCCGCGCCGAGGCGGTCGCCGGCGTGGCCCTGGGTGATGATGAGGAGCGGAGCGGAGGCGGGAGAGCGCATGAGGTGGAGACCGCGCGAGGGGAGATCACCTCGTTGTATCCCACGGCGCCTGCACGGCACCGGCGCTCATGCCTGCTCGCCTCTCTCCCCGAGCGGAAACACGCCGCCGGCGGTCCAGCTTCGTGAACAGCGGTCAAAGCGGTAGCAAGCTTCCGCACTCCAGATCCTGCTCCGAGCAAGTCTCCCGCTGGGCGAATTACTGCCTGGCGCCGGCTGACCCGAGGTCAGACGAGGGGTGGCGCTACCGCGCGGTGGCGGCGAGGTACTCGTTCAGCGTCTCCACCAGGCGCTCTTGCTCCGGCTCCGGCTGGCCGGCGGCGAGGCGGACTTCGGTGCCGTTTTCCGCCAGCAGCGCCACCTCGGTCGTCGTCGGTGTCGAGTGGTGGTAATCGTGGTGCCGGGGAGGGTGGCGGCGTCCCACCTGGCTGTTCTGGCTCAGGGTGACGTAGGCCTGGGCGCCTTTCGGCAGCTCGTAGACGCGCTCGGTGGTCCAGAGCGGGAAGCGGCGGCGGACGGTGAGCGTGCGCCGCTCCAGCGTGATCTCCTCGCGGGAGGCGGCGCGGAGCGCGGTGGCCGCCATCGCGAAGCCGGCGAAGAAGAAGATGGCGTAGAACCCGAGCAGGGCGAGCGCGAACCAGCCGAACGCCGTCGCGAAGCCGCCGATCATCATGAACGCGTGAAAGGTGGTGAACGAGAGCCAGCCGAACGCGAAGACGCCCATGAAGGCGGCGGTGCCCCAGTTGGGGCGTGCCGTCTGCAGCTCCAGCCGGTGCGGGAGGGCGCTGCCGGCGACCTTCCCCACTTCCCGCCGAGCCGCCGCTTCCGCCAGGCGGTCGCGGAAGCGGTCGACGTCGACCACCCCCGCCGGATCTCCGGGTGAGAGGAA
Organism: Armatimonadota bacterium; assembly: GCA_046292385.1. Classification (GTDB taxonomy): domain Bacteria; phylum Armatimonadota; class SYMT01; order SYMT01; family SYMT01; genus JBKBRF01. Next base: position 312,813 of record JBKBRF010000003.1, read on the forward strand.
GCCGAGTCGCTGGCGCAGGCCGGTTTCCAGGCCGTCCAGCTCGGTGCGGGCGTCGCGCACCGCGTCGAGGAGCCGCTCGTCGGCGTTCGGATCGGCCTGGAGCTCCGCCTCCACTTCCGCGCCGTCCCGTGTCAGCTCCGGAATCAACTCCAGCCGCTCCCGGCATTCCTTCGCGCTCAGCGTTTCCGGCGGGTCGAGCAGCGGGCTGTACCGCGCCAGCCACTGGCTTGCCCGCAAGCGCAGCCGCGGCGAAGGCTCGGGACGAGACGCCGCGCCCTCTTCCGTGTCGGTGCGCCACTGGAAGCGCGTAGAGGGATCGGGGGGAGTGCTCATGACCGGGTGGGGAGAGGCGGGGCGCGCATGCTCGCCTATAATCTACCGTAGCCGGCGCCTCTCGGCCGGCGGCGACCTCACCCCCATGCTCGATCTGGAAACCTTTCACCTGCAGGTCCGGGAGCTGGCTCGGCGCGAGATCGCGCCGAAGATCCGGGCGCTCGACGCGGAGGAGCGGTTCGACCCGGAGATCCTGCGCGCCCTCGCCGAAGCGGGCCTGCTCGGCATCTGCCTTCCCCGCGCGCTCGGCGGGCAGGGCCTGAGCTACCACCACCTGGCGGTCGCCTGCGAGGAGCTGGAGCGGGTCGATACCTTCGCGCGGGTGATCCTCTCCGTCCATCTCTCCCTCAACAGCCTGGCGCTCTACCAGTGGGGCAGCGCGGACCAGTGGGAGCGGTGGCTGCGGCCCCAGGCGCGGGGGGAGAAGACCGCCGCCTTCGCGCTGACGGAGTCGGAGACCGGCACCGACGCCGCCTCGGTCCGCACCCGCGCAGAGCGGGTGGAGGGCGGCTATCGCCTCACCGGCGACAAGGCGTGGATCGGGCTGGCCGACGTGGCGGACCATTTCCTGCTCTTCGCCACGGTCGATCCGGAGCGGAAGCACCGCGGCATGACCGCCTTCCTGCTGCGCCGCGGCGCGGAGGGGCTGCGGACCGAGTCGATCCGCGGCAAGCACGGGATCCGCGCCGGAAACGTGGGACGGATCTTCCTCGACGGGGTCTTCGTGCCGGTGGAAGACCGCCTGGGCGAAGAGGGGGAGGGGTTCCCGATCGCGATGTCGGCGCTCGACAACGGCCGCTTCGGCGTGGCGGCCGGCTCGCTCGGCATCCTCGAAGCGTGCCTGGAGGCGTGCACGGAGCGGTGTCACGCGCGCCACAGCTTCGGCGTGGAGATCGGGCGCCACCAGCTCGTCCAGCAGATGCTGGCGCGGATGGTGGCGGGGCGAGACGTCGGCCGGCTGCTGGTCGACCAGGTGGCGGAGATGAAGTGCAGCGGCGTGCGGCACACGCGGGAGGTCTCGCTGGCGAAGTGGCTGAACTGCGACGCCGCCCATCGCGCCGCGGACGACGCGCTGCAGATCTTCGGCGCCCACGGGTTCAACCACGACCACCCGGTGGAGCGCCACCTCCGCAACTGCCGCGCCGCGGTGATCTACGAGGGGACCCGGGAGATCCACCAGGTGATTCAGGCGGAGTACCTGCTCGGCTACCGGCAGGACCGTCCGCCCCGGCGGCCTCTGCCGCCGTACCCGTTCCCGGAAGACGTCGATGGGGCTTGAGGGCTCCCTGCGAGGGCTGCGGGTGCTCGACTTCTCCCGCGTCTTCGCGGGCCCGGTCTGCACGCAGATGCTCGCCGACCTCGGCGCCGAGGTGCTCAAGATCGAGCGCCCCGGGCTGGGCGACGACACCCGCGCCTGGGGCCCGCCGTTCGCGGGCGGCGAGAGCGCCTACTTCCTCTGCCTCAACCGTGGGAAGCGGTCGCTGATCCTCGATCTCGCCGATCCGGACGACCTCACCCGCGCTCGCGCCCTGGCGCTCCGGGCCGACGTGGTGGTGGAGAACTTCCGCGCCGGCTGGATGGCGGAGCGCGGCCTCGGCTATCCGGAGTTGCGGGCGGAGCATCCGGGGCTGGTCTACTGCTCCATCACCGCCTGCGGCCAGGACGGGCCGGACGCCGCGCTGCCGGGGTACGACTTCCTCACCCAGGGGCGCGCCGGGCTGATGAGCGTGACCGGAGCGCCGGACGGCCCGCCGATGAAGGTCGGCGTGGCGGTGAGCGACCTGATCACCGGTCTGCACGCCGCCACCGGCATCCTCGCCGCGCTGCGGGAGCGGGACCGGACCGGCGGCGGCTGCTACCTCGACCTCTCCCTGCTCGACTGCCAGGTGGCGGGCCTGGCGAACGTGGCGAGCAACTACCTGGTCTCCGGCGAGCACCCCGCGCGGTACGGAAACGCCCATCCGAACATCGTGCCCTACGAGGTGTTCGCCGCCGCGGACGGGCCGCTGATCCTGGCGGTGGGGAACGACACGCAGTGGCGCCGCTGCTGCGCCGCCCTGGAGCGGCCGGAGTGGGCCGACGACCCGCGCTTCCGCACCAACGCCGCCCGGGTGGAGCACCGCCACGCCCTGGGAGCGCTGCTGAAGGCGGTCTTCACCCAACGCCCGCGCGTAGAGTGGCTCGCGCGGCTCCAGGACGCCGGGGTTCCGGCCGGTCCGGTGCAGAGCGTGGACGAGGTATTCCGCGACCCGCAGCTCCTCGCCCGCGGCATGCTGCAAGAGATGGATCACCCCACCGCGGGACCACTCGCAGCCGTCGCCAACCCGCTCCTCCGCGCTGCCACGCCCCCCACCGCACCGCCGCTCCTCGGAGAAGGTGGAGACGAGCTGGCGGAGCGCTGGCTTGCCGGGTAACTACGTGCCCGGCCGGGCGCGTCCTTCCAGGTAGTCGCAGATCGCCGCTTCCCCCTGGAGCAGAGTGCCGTTGCGCGTGTCCCAGAGCGAGGGAGTGCGATTGTTTCCGAAGAGCTTCTCCATCACGGCGTCCTTCTCCGGATGTCCGGGCGGCGCGTTGATCGCGATGAAGTCGAGCGCCAGCTCGGTCAGCTTCCGCCGGACCGGCTGCGAGTGCTCGCACTCTTCGAACTGCCAGAGGATCAGCATCGGGGGCTCCATGGGTCAGTCACAAAGGAAGCCGGCGCCCCCGGGGGAGGCGCCGGCTGCGCTACCGTGTACCGGTTTCAGCATGGCAGGTTGCGGGTAGCGGTACGCTCCACTGCCCACAGCCGCACCCGGCCTAAACGCATGACGGTGACCGGGGAGCGGTGCGCTGCTACTTACCCCGGCCGTTCACGATGGTGACTTCGTAGCCGGACTCCCCGGCGGACTTCACGGAGATGGTGACGCCGTCCTTGCGGTGACGGAACGTCTCGCCCGGCGTCCACACCCCACCCTCGTCGTTCGGGTCCGCGTCGTTCGGAGTTCCGTCCTGGACGATCGGCTCCGGCATGATCGGCGCTCGCACTACCCGGTGGATCAGCACGCCTTCCGCGGGAAGGATCGCGTCGTACCCGGTCTGGCGGCGCACTTCCACGGTGTAGAAGATCTTCGAGCCGCGGACCGGCACCTTCACCATCAGCGGCCCGCTCTCTCCCGGCGCGCTCACGGAGCCCAGCGTCACCCGGGTCTTGCGGCCTCTTTTCGCCGTTACGACCCGCTTCGGAAGCCATCCCGCCTGCACGCGGTTGTACGCCAGCGTTCCCTGCGGAATGAAGCCGTGCGGCTGCTCGAAATGCTGATGGGTATCGCTCATCACGTCCCAGAGTGAGTCGTAGTCCCAGCCGCTCGGACTGTGCGAGTGACCCCAGTTGAGCGTGTGCCCCATCTCGTGGGCCAGGGTGCCGGGATGGACCATGCCGTCGAACGCGGTGGGCCAGATCATGATGTAGCCCTGCGACGGCTCCTTCGATCGCGGCCCGCGGTCGAAGTACCCCCCGATCGCCAGGATGTTCTCGTGAACCGGGACATTGAAGACGAAGTGCAGGTTGTCGTAGCTGCTCAGCACCTTTCTGCCGACCAGCGCTTCGGCCGCCTCCATCACGAGGCCGAAGTCGGGCGCGTGGCCGAAGACGTACTCCGCCATCGGCTTCGGCAGGTCGAGCCAGCCGGTGACCGCCGAGTTTTCGACGTCGAGCTGGCCGTAGCTGATCTCCCGGTAGAAATCCGCCAGGCCCGGCCGCTGCCCGCTCATCAGCGTGTTGATGTGCTCGGGGGGAAACGGGGTGGCGCCGTTCGTGCCCGCGAAGCGGAGGAGCAGGGTGAGCACGCGCCGCTGCCCCACCGTGTGCGGCACCTTCAGCCTGGGCCGTTTGGCGAGCGCTCGCACCGACTGCGCCCGCACCACCACGCCGCGCCCGTTCGGACCCGGCTTCCGCTCCCCGAGCACCTCCAGCTGTTGACCGCCCAGCGCCTCCGCATTCACCCGTGACGCGGCGGGCAGCTCCAGCTGCACCCGCTCTCCGGAGTCGGTGCGCAGGTAGACCGTGGGCGCCGGATGGGCGCCGGTGCGGACGCAGGTCCAGGACAATTCCGCCGAGCCCTGCAGGCGGACCGGGGCGGCGCCCCGCGCCGGCATCCCGGCGAGCGAGAGCCCGGCGAGGGCAGCTACGGCGAGCGGAAGACGATAACGATTCAAGAGAGACAACAAAACAACCCCTCGGCGTCCGACGAGCCGGACGCAAACGGGGGTAGGTTCGTTCTCCCAGGGCCTGCTTCCTTGCACGTTGCAGATTACAGGTTGCAGGTTCGAACCTGGCCCCGGCAACCTGCAACCTGAATGCTAGACCGTCCGCAGTTTCCGGAGGCTCTGGAGGACGGGGGGCAGGACCGCCACGACCTGCTCGATCTGCTCCGCGGTGTTGTCTCGCCCCACGGTGAGGCGAAGGGCGCCGTGAGCTTCCGGGCGGGTGTAGCCGATGGCGAGGAGCACGTGGCTCGGCTCGATCTCTCCGCTGGCGCACGCCGCGCCGCTGCTCCCCCAGATGCCGCGCATGTCGAGGTTCAGGAGCAGCGGCTCGCCTTCGACGTGGGGGAAGCGGAAGCTGGCGTTGTTCGGGAGGCGCTCCGTCGGGTGACCGGTCAGCTCCGCATCCGGGACTGCCGAGAGGATTCCCTCGATCAGCCGATCCCGCAGCGCTTGCTCCCGCTGCGGCTCTCCCTCCTGAAGCGCCTGATAGGCGAGCTCCAGCGCCTTGCCGAGCCCCACGATCCCGGGCACGTTCTCCGTGCCGGCGCGCTGGCCGAGCTCCTGGTCTCCGCCGGTGATCTGGCTCGCCAGCGGCACGCCGATCCGCCGGTAGAGGAGCCCCACCCCCTTGGGACCGTAGACCTTGTGCGCCGACATCGAGAGCAGGTCGCACGGGAGGTCGCGCACCTGGATCGGAATCTGTCCCACGCTCTGGACCGCGTCGGTGTGAAACAAGATCCCGCGCTCCCGCGCGAGCCGGCCGATCTCGGCCGCCGGCTGCAGCGTGCCCACCTCGTTGTTGCCGTGCATCACGCTGATCAGGGTGGTCCGCTCCGTGATGGCGTCCCGCACCTGGTCCACGGCGACCCGTCCGTACCGGTCCGGATGCAGGTAGGTCACCCGGAAGCCCTGCTGCTCCAGGGCGCGGGCGGTATCGATCACGGCGTGGTGCTCCACCTGCGTGGTGATCAGGTGGTCGCCCCGCTCCCGCAGCGCCCACATCACTCCGCGCAGCGCCAGGTTGTCGCTCTCGCTGCCGCCGCTGGTGAAGAGGATCTCCTGCGGACGGCAGCCGAAGAAGGCCGCCGCCAGCTCTCGCGCCCGCTCCACCGCCAGCCGGCTCTGGCGCCCCAGGGAGTAGAGGCTGCTGGCGTTGCCGTACTGCTCCGTCAGGTACGGAAGCATCGCCTCGAGCACCTCGGGAGCGGGACGGGTGGTGGCGGCGTGGTCGAGGTAGATCATGGATGGAAGGGCGCTCCGCCGGGATTCCGCGGGGGGACACAGGCCGCCAATCGCGTCTCGGGAGGACGCAGGTCATTCCCGGGGGGCGGCGGACGACTGGCTCCCGGGGTCCGGCCGGTGGGCGCGGCGATAGAGGTAGATCCCCAGCGCGAGGGCGGCGCCGAGTGCGAGCAGTGCGGCGGCGACTCCCATGCGCAGCAGGCGCGGCAGCACCTCCGAGAGGCCGTAGTTGGAGGCGAGCAGCACCAGGAACCCGGCGACCACCGCCGCCACGATCCAGGGGGAGACGCGGCGGTACGGCTCCACCACCGTCTCCGGCACCGCATGCCGCTCGCAGTAGTCGTCCACGATCTCCTTGGCCGCCTTGACGTCGAGATCGGTCGATTCCGCCAGGCCGCGGATCAGGTGTAAACGCGTCAGCGGGGCGCGACCGGTGGCGACGGCCGTCTGCACCTGCGCATCCAGCCAGTTTTCGTAAAGCTCGCCGGGAGCGGTCTGCCGCACCATTCGGCACCTCCCTTTCCCCTCAGGTTACCGCAACACTTCCGCGCGGGGCGCCTGAATCCTCTTTACCACCCTGCTCCCCGCTCCACGCTCGCGGAGCAGGGAGACTCGCGCTTCCGAGCGAATGCCCTGGTACTTGTCGCAGAACCCGGATAGGAGACTGAAAGCATGGCGGAGATTCCCGGCGCCCGGCACGTGCGGGCGGAAGATGTGCCGACCTCGACCTTCGGCTGGGGCCAGATCAAGTTCCTGTGCGACCCGCGAGTCGCCAACGCCGAGCACATTACGGTCGGCCACGTTAAGCTCGGACCCGGCCAGGGGCACCTGCGCCACAACCATCCCGGCTCGGAAGAGATCCTCTTCATCATCCGCGGAGAGGGCGAGCAGATGGTGGAAACCGCCCTGGAGGAGAACGGCGGGGAGCCGCGCTTCTTCAGCGTGAAGGCGGGCGACCTGGTCCACATCCCCGCCTCCGTCTTCCACCAGACGGTCAACACCGGCGCCGAGACGCTGGAGCTGCTGGCGGTCTACAGCCCCTGCGGTCCGGAAGAGGTGATCCGCTCGCTGCCGGATCACCAGGAGCTGCCCGCCGGTCCCTGGCCGGAGCCGGGCGAGTAACCTCGCGGCTCCACGCCGCGTCTAAAGGAAGCAGCCGCCTGGCTCGTGCCGCTCGCCGACCCTGGGAGTGCTCCAGATGACCACTCGCCGCGCCGTACTGCAGCTCCTCACCCTCGGCACCGCCGCCGTCTCCTCGCGCGGCCTTCCGGCGCAGCCGGAGCCGGTCGGGAACGAGCCGCTCTCCTCCGAGCGAGATCCACGCCTGGGACGGCGACTTTCCCTGGCCTCCGAAGGGATCCCGCTGGCGCGAGTGCTGGAGGCGCTCTCCGCGGAGACCGGCGTGACGCTGCGGTTCGCGGGGCGCGCCGGCGACGAGCGGCTCGTGGCGTTCGTGCCGCAGGCGACCCTGGCGGAGGTGCTGTCGTCGATCGCGGAGCTCTACCGCTGCGAGTGGGTGCGCGTAGGAGGGGACCGTCCCAGCTACCGGCTGCAGAAACCCCCGCTGCGGGAGCGGGATGAGGCGCGTCTCCGCCATCGGGCGCTGGAAGAGATCGTGGCGACCCTCGGGCGCGTGCTGCGAAATCCCCGGGACGCCGAAGGGCTGCGTTTCAAGCCGCGAGAGCAGTGGCTGCCGCTCTACCCGGAGCTGGCGCCGATCCTCCTCACCCGCGGCGCGGAGCTGGTGCGGGTGGGCTTTCTCTACCTGCCGATGGCGGAGCTGCCCGAGCCGATGCGCGGCTCCGTCCTCGGCAAGCTCGCGCCGATCCTGAAGGACCAGGATGCGCAGCGGGACCGCGCGATCCTGGAGCTCCAGGATATGCAGCGTCAGATGGGAGCTCCGCCGGAAGGATTGCCGGATTTGAAGCCGCCGACCGTTCCGGAGGAGTGCCTGCTCACCCTCGATCTCTCCGTCGACGCCGAGCCGCGCGCCCAGATGGGGCTCCGCTCTCCGGAGGGTACCTGGTACAACTGGCTCCACGTAACCGGAGACGACCTGCGGGACGAGGCGCTGGAGCTCTATCGCGAGCGGCGCCCTCGCGTACCGGAGGTCGCGGGAGGCGTGGCCAATGCTCCCCCGGACGGCGCGGACCCGTTCGGCAGGCCGGTCGAGATCGCCCCGCCCGCAGGCGCTCCCGCGAAAGACTGGATCGGCACCCTTCGGCGCCTCTCCGACGCCGCGGGGATCGCCATCTACACCGACTGCTATCACTACTTCCAGCACAACCTGCCGGGCCCGCCGCGCGGAGGATTGGCGACCCGCGGCCGCGGCACCGCGGAGCAGATCCTGGACGGCCTCTGCCATCCGCAGGCGAGCGCCGGCACGCAGAAGCTGCTGCCGAACAGCTTCTGGTGGCGCCGCGGCGACGCGGCGTTCGTCCGGAGCTTCCGCTGGCTCTGGGAGGCGGAAACGGTGCTTCCGGACGCGCTCCTCCGGCGAGCGGCGGACGCCGTGCGCAAGACCGGCACCCTCGATCCCGAGAGCCTGCCGGAGCTTGCCGCGCTCCACGCGTTCCAGGTCCACAGCGTGGGGCAGGTGGCCCAGCACCTCGACCAGTGGCAGCTCGGCATTCAGCTCCCCGCCCGGCTCAGCCTGCCCGCGCGCCGGATGCTCCTTTCCGGAGGCATCACGTGGGAGCGCCTCTCCCCCGCGGACCAGCTTCTGCTGACGCCGTTTCTCGCCCCGGCTCCACCGGGCCAGCCGCCGAACGCGAACGCGAAGATCACTACCGAGGTGACGAGCGCGCCGGAACAGGGAGGCGTGGTGCTGCGGGTGAGCTACTGGCCGGTGGGCGTGAGGTACGGCCGCTCGCTCAACCTGCCGCTGCCCGGCGTCGGCCCCGCCCCGGGCCTGGAGCCGCGAGGGCTGGAGGTCCGCCTGCTGGACGCCGCCAATTAGGAGCCTCTCCGGGAGCTACCTGGCACGCCGTTTTACGGCGTAGCCGTACTGGATCGGCCAGCTCGGCTCCGCGTCCAGCTCATGCTGGGCCTTCAGCGCCCAGTACGGCTCGCGCAGCAGCTCCCGTCCCAGTAGGACCAGGTCGGCATCTCCGGCGATGATCACCTCGTTCGCCTGCTGCGGCTCGCAGATCATGCCGACCGCCGCCGTGCAGATGCGGGCCTCGCCCCGGATGCGCCGCGCGAACGGCACCTGGTAGCCGCGCGCCACCGGGATCTTCGCCCGGGGCACCAGGGCCCCGGAGGAGACGTCGATCAGGTCGACGCCGACCTCCTTCAGCCGTCGGCAGAGCTCCACCGATTGTTCCACGTCCCATCCGCCCTCGACCCAGTCGGTAGCGGAGATCCGGACGAAGAGCGGCAGCTCGGCGGGCATCGCGGCGCGTACGCGCTCCGCCACCTGTGCCGGGAGCCGGATGCGGTTCTCGAGACTGCCGCCGTACCGGTCGCGGCGCTGATTGGAGAGCGGCGAGAGGAACTCATGCAGCAGGTAGCCGTGCGCGGCGTGCAGCTCCAGCACCTGGAAACCCGCCTCCAGCGCGCGCCGGGCTGCCGCTTCGAAAGCGGCGATGACCCCCTCGATGCCCGCTTCATCCAGCGCGGCGGGAACCGGATCTCCGTCGTCGAACGGGATGGGGCTCGGGCCAACGACCGGCCAGCCACCCGCCTCCGGCGTTTTCAGGCTCGTGCCGCCGTTCCAGGGCAGGTCGCTGCTCGCCTTGCGGCCGGCGTGCGCGAGCTGGATGGCGGGCACGGCGCCCATTCTCCGCAGGAAGCGGGCGATCCGCGCCAGCGGCTCCGCGTGCGCGTCACTCCAGATGCCCAGGTCCCCCGGCGAGATCCGCCCCTCCGGCGTGACGGCGGTCGCCTCCACCATCACCAGCCCGGCTCCGCCGACCGCCCGGCTGCCGAGGTGCACCAGATGCCAGTCGTCCGCCATCCCGTCCACGGCGGAGTACTGGCACATCGGCGACATCCCGATGCGGTTGCGCAGCGTCACTCCCCGCAGCATCAGCGGGCTCAGGAGGTCGACCTCCGGAACTTCCTGGTCATGCACCGCATCCGCAAGAGCCCCGGGAGCTCCCGGCTCCAGCGCGTCGGCGTGGGTACGGTCGGGGGTGCTCAAGCTCATCGCCACTCCTCCAGAGGGGCACGGGCCGCTGGGAGCGGACGAGTTGGGACTTCCCAACCCAGCGTCCCGGCTAACCCTCTGTACCCCGGTTTCGCGGTACGGAGAACCTTTCGGTTTACCGGCCGACTGCCCACGGGAACCCTTAGCCGACTCCAGGCGCTGCCAGGATCGGAAAGGGGGCGAGCGATGAGAGCGGTCGTACTCCATGCGCCGGGCGGGCTGGACCGGCTGGAGCTGGTCGACCTCCCGGACCCGGGTGCTCCCGGTCCCGGAGAGCTGCGGGTCAGGATTCACGCCAGCTCCCTCAACTACCACGACTACGGCATCGCAGCCGGACGGATGCCGACCGCGGACCGCCGTATTCCGATGTCGGACGGCGCCGGGGTGGTGGAGGCGGTCGGCGAGGGCGTCACCGACTACCGGGTGGGAGATCACGTCGTCTCCTGCTTCTTCCCCACCTGGCAGCAGGGGCCGCCGACGGTGTCCGACTTCTCCACCGTCCCCGGAGACGGCGTGGACGGCTACGCGCGGGAAGTGGTGGTGCGTCCGGCGTCGTGGTTCACGCCCGCGCCGCGGGGCTACAGCCACGCGGAGGCCGCGACCCTCACCACGGCTGGGCTCACGGCCTGGAGGGCGCTCGTGGTCGACGGCAAGCTGAAGGCGGGGGACGTGGTCCTCGTGCTCGGCACGGGCGGGGTCTCGATCTTCGCGCTGCAGCTTGCCAAGGGGATGGGCGCCACGGTGATCGCGACCTCCTCCTCGGATGAAAAGCTGGAGCGGGTCCGCGCGCTGGGTGCCGATTACACCCTCAACTACCGGGAGCACGCCGACTGGGGCCGCCGCGCCCGCGAGTGGACCGGCGGGCGAGGCGTGGACCACGTGATCGAGGTCGGCGGGCCGGGAACCCTGCCGCAGTCGATTGCCGCCGTACGGGTGGGCGGGCATATCTCGCTGATCGGCGTGCTGACCGGCGCCGCCGGCGAAGTGCCGACCGCGCTGCTGATGGTCAAGCAAGCGCGGCTCCAGGGGTTGATCGTCGGAAGCCGGAGCCACCAGCTCGACTTCGTGCGCGCGCTCGAGGCGACCGGGCTGCGGCCGGTGATCGACCGCTCCTTCCCGCTGGCGGAGATCGCCCAGGCGTTCGAGTACGAGGGCGCGGGCGCGCACTTCGGAAAGGTCTGCCTGGAGATCTAGTGGTGTGTCCAGGTACTTCTGAGGGTGGGAGTGGGAGCAAGGGAGAGTGGGAAGTCGGCGCCCTCGCTGCTGTTAGCAGGTTCCAGGTTCCGAACCCCACCCACCGGGGAGCTCAACCTGCGACCTGCCAACTTGCTAACCTGCAACAGACATCTCCCGCTCTCCCTTGCCAACGCCACTCACCACTTCCGGTCTGACGGAGTACTACGCCGGGGAGTACGCAGCGAGGGCGCCGCCGGCGAACCGTGCGGCGCCCTCGCGGTGCGTTCCGGACCTGAATTTTAGTGAACGTGCACGCCCTTGCGGTTGAGGGTGCACTCGCCGTTATTGGCGCCGTTGAACGAGGAGATCGAGTAGAGGCCGTTGAAGACGCCGCCCTGCTCGTCCTGGAAGTGCCCCATGATCGCGATCTGGGTGATCTTCGGCGGCCGTCCGCTCACGCCCCCGAGGTTGAGCTGCTTGATCGACGGCTCGTACCCGCCCTGGAGCTTGTAGGTCTTGCGGCCAAAGCGCGCAGTGGCCTTGATCATCCGCGAGCCCTGCCGGGTCTTGTCGCTGATGATCTTGACGATCAGCTTGCCGCTGGCGGATCCGCCGCCCTCAGTCTGCTGGAAGGTGCCGTTATAGGTGCCCTTGAGGTTGTCGAGCGAAGGCGCCTTGCGCGCTTCCGCCCCGGAAAGGGCGACGAGGGAGACGGCCATTCCCGCCAGCAGCAGGCTGCGGCGGCTCATCTTGGAGAACGGATTCAACGGATCCTCCTGCGCGTTCCGGCCCCCGCGCGGCGCGACGCCGCGGCGACTGCCGAGTGTTGGATAGAGAGGCGGCGCGGGGAAGCCGCGGTTGAGGCCCGAGGAGAGAATAGACCGTCAAGCGCCGCCGCTAATTCGGAGTGCGCACAGTGCCTCTTAGTTGTTCATTAGGCCCCCGGCCGCACTGGTGCTAGGGAGGCTGCAATCCTGTGCCCGAGTCTCAACTTTTCCTCAATAATCTGGCAGCGCCTGCACCATCCGGGAGCGCGGCTCCTTCTGAAGCCGGACGGCGGCTTCCGCCTCTAACAAGCTGCCTCTCGCGCCGCCTCCAGGCGCGGATCTCCCGGGACAGAGCCTGATGCTGCGAATCGCTGGCGGGACGTCGCTCACGTGTGCCGGCCGGACCCGCCGGGACCTGCTTCGCGCGGGCGGCGAAGTGCCGGGCCAGACCGGTGGCTTCGCGGGGCAGCGGTACGACCCGTTCGACATTCCGGACGACCCCAGCCAGCCGAATTTCCGCGTCCAGGACATCGCCGCCAGCGCGGAGCTGCCGGGGATCGGGATCTGCCGCGGCGAGGTGGTGTCCGGGCTCCTCGCCTGACGCCCTCAGCGCGCGCGGCGGCTTCCGGTGCGCTCGTCGGCATCGAGCGTCTCGCGAATGGCGGCGGCCCAGCGGAGCACGCTCTCTACGTAGCGGCCGGCCCCCCCTGCCAGCACGTCCGCCACGTTCATTGGCCAGCCGCCCCGCCTCCACGCGACCGGCGGGTCTCCCTCCCGGCGCAGCACCCGCGCCGATCCGTTGGCCGCCTCTCGCGCCCGGCGGCGCAGCTCGTCCACGCCGGCGCGCCCGTCCAGCGCGTCCGCCAGGCTGGTGCGGAGCCCGCGCAGCGCCTCCGCCGTGTAGCGCATGCTGTCCGGGTGCTGCAGCGCGTAGCAGCCGACGGTGTAGAAGTGCACCAGCGATCCCGGCGCGCCGGGGACCTGTCCCTCCAGCGCCAGCAGCGCGTGGAAGCTCTCCTGGCAGGAGCCGCCCTCGGGGACCGGCGCGCCGCATTCGGGACAGGTGTCCGGCATCGGTTTCTCCCCTCTGAGCGGGATGGCCGCGGGGTCAGCCTCGCAGCTTGCGCACCACCGGTAGGGCGGCGGCGATGCCGAGCCCCCAGGCGGCGACTACCGCCGCCGCGAACGCAAGGAAGCGCGGAGCCTGCCAGCCGGACTGCAGCGCCCATGGGATGGCCGTCAGTGGTGCGGCCACGCCGAGCACCGCCGCGAGCGTGAGAACTCCCAAGGCGGTGACGCGATCTGCAACGGGTACTCGCCGATGGTCCTGACTCACGGTACGCACCTCCTTCCGACTGAGAACGGCGCCGGCCCGCGTTAGCCCAAGTTCCGCAGTTGGTGGTGGCAGATTACTGCCACCACCTTTTTTCGTGCCTGACTGGCGGTTGCGCTACGAGGTCTCCACCGAGTTACAGGCATGGCTGCCGCCGCATTGCCCG
>JBKBRF010000004.1:0-309211 GCA_046292385.1 Armatimonadota bacterium
GCTGCCCCGGCGTGGCCGGAGAGGCGGCCACGCCGACGCCGATCAGGAGCGGGGTGAGGGCGAGGAGGGAGCGCGGAGCCATGGGGAGCAGAGTGGGAGAGTGGGCGAATGGACGAGTGGGAGAATGGGGGACCGGCTCCCGCGAGCTGCTTCTCCCACTCTCCCACTCTCCCATTCTCCCACTCAGTTTCTAACTACCGCTTGGCGGCAGCGACCTTGTGCGGCGACGCCTGGTAGTGCATCGCGAGCAGGTCCATCCCGAAGTCACCGTTGAAGTCGCGCCACACGCTGTGCACGTGGTTGGCGTTGTTCTGGGTGTTGTCGTACTCGATCAGGAAGGTGCTGCCCTGCACGCGGTAGTAGTGCGGCTGGTCTTTCTCGATGCCACCCATCCACGCGAACTTGATCTTGTCCGGCCCGGCGGCGCGGATCTTCTGCAGCCGCTCGCGGGCGAGCGCCGGGGCCTGCGTGTTGGCGTACTCGCGGATCAGCTGCAGCAGGATGCCGCGCTGCTCCTGGGTGAGCTCCGGCACGCCGATCCCCTTGTCTTCCTGGATCGCCGCCTTGCGCTCCGCGCTGGTGAGGATGTCGTTGGGGGCGGTGGCGCTGATGACCGCCTTCGCCCGCTGCTCCTCGGAGAGCGACTTCACCAGCGACCGGGCCAGGTCTTCCTCCGCGCGGAGCACGCGGGTGCCCTTCGCCGGCGCGCCCGCCACGTCGACGCGCACCTCCGCGGGGTTGGTGCCGAGGAACTGCGGGCTGCTGGCAACGGTCTTCCCCTTCACCACCGTCCAGTTCAGCGAGCAGTGGTGCCCCTCGTAGCGCCAGCCCCAGGTGCCGCCGTCGGTCGGCTCGCCGAAGACCTGAAAGAAGTAGAGCTCCGGATCGCGCACCGGGCCGCTCCCCTTCTCCTGCGCCAGGAGAATCTTTTCCAGGTCGCGGATGGTGCCGACCTTCTGGTAACCGCTCTCGCTCAGGCCGGCGTTGAGCAGGTCGAGCGCGGCCGTGCGCTGGGCGGCGTTCATCTCCTTCAGGGAGACACCCTTTCGCTCCCGGGGGATGAAGTGCCAGTTCAGGCGCTCGTCCGAGCTGAACGAAAAACTCGCCTTCTGGCGCTGCGCCGGCTCCAGGGTGGAGAGGAGCTTCCGGGCGGCGCCGGCCATGGTCTCGGCGGGCTGCGCGTCCTGCGCGACCGCGTGGAAGGAAAACGCTCCGGCAATCGCGCAGGTGACTGCGCCGAAAGCGAGGGTAGTGCGACGGATCATGCGTGCAAACTCCGGGTGACCCCGCGCCTCGACCGCTGCGTCTCGCGCCGGGGGTAGTCAGATCGTATTTCCATTCCTCGGTGGCGGTTCCCTGCGTGGGTTCTTTGTTGCGGATCGCCTGGTCCGGCGTAACTCCGCAGAGCAGCCGGGCGTCAGAACGGATAGTGAATGGAGGGTCGAATGCAAATCCCGCTGCTCCGCGCCGCCCTGCTGATTTCGCTATCCGCGCTCGTCGCCGGCTGCTCGTCCGAGATACCGGCTTCCAAGATCGCCGCTATGGAGCGGAGTACGGTTGCTCCGGCCGCCGCAGCGCCGGCGGCCGGGTCGGAAGCGGTCTCCTCTCCCTCGATTCCGGCGGGGATCCCCGCGGCCCACAACCGGAAGATTATCTACACCGCGCAGGTGGAGCTGGTGACCTCGGAGCTGGCGCGGGTGCAGGACGGGCTGCTGCGGCTGGTCGACAGTCACGGCGGCTTCGTGGCGAGCTCCGACACGCAGGGCGTCTCCGGGCAGTCGCGGGTCGGAGTGTGGACGGTCCGCGTCCCCTCCGGGCGGTACGGGTCGTTCCTGGACGGCGTCCGGAAGCTGGGCGAGGTGCAGCGGATCCAGAGCGACTCGGACGACGTGACGGAGGAGTTCGTCGACCTGGAAGCTCGCCTCTCCAACAAAAAGACCGAGGAGGACCGGCTGCTGCGCCACCTGCGGGAGTCGACCGCGAAGCTCAGCGACATCCTGGCAGTAGAAAGGGAGCTGAGCCGGGTGCGGGAGGAGGTTGAGCGGATCGAGGGTCGGCTGCGGCTGCTGAAGGACCAGACCTCGCTCTCCACGGTCACCCTCACCGCGCGCGAGGTGGGGGATTACGTGCCGGAATCCCGCGCCACCTTCGCCACGCGCGCCGGGCGCACGTTCAACAGCTCGATCGGGACGCTGGGGGAGACGGTGCAGATGGGAGCGCTCCTGGTGATCGCGCTCGCGCCGTGGACACTCGTCGCGGCCTTGCTCGCGCTCTCGGTCTGGCTCGTGATCAAGCGGCTGGCGCGGCAGCCGTAGGTCTCCCACCTGATTCCCGGATTGACGATCTGCGCTTCGGCCTCCAGGACAGGGAAAAAGTCGACCAACCGACAACTGATTCCCGCGACTCCTCGACGCGCGATCGACCCCTCGCCTTCCCTGGCTACGCTCCCAAGCGTGCCCAGGGAAGTCTTGCTACCCCGTTTGGTCTGGCACCCACGTGATCCGTTACGGAGGCGTACCCGCATGAGTATCGGAAAGGAGTTTCACGTCGCAAGCGAGGTCCGTGAGAGCGGGTTGTTCGTAGTGGTGACGCACCGCGCTACGGGGACGCAGCGGATCGCCGGACCGGTGCCGGCTCAGGACGCCGGGTCGGCAGCGGAACGGCTGACAGTAGAGATCCGTGCAGACCTGGAACGCTTCGAGCTCTCTACCGAGATGCTGGTCACCGTACCGGGGCCGGAGGAAGACGCGCGATGGCTGCGGAGTATCCAGCGGCGCATCCGGGTGGCGGGGCAGGACCCCGCGCCCCCAGCCACTCCCGATGAGCTGGCAGCCGCGGAGGCGAAGCTCGGTTTTTCGCTGCCGCCGACGCTCAGGCTGCTCTATCTCCGCGTCGGCAACGGTGGGTTCGGTCCGGGGTATGGCCTGATGGGAGTCG
The DNA here is from genome assembly GCA_046292385.1 of Armatimonadota bacterium. Lineage (GTDB taxonomy): Bacteria > Armatimonadota > SYMT01 > SYMT01 > SYMT01 > JBKBRF01. Next base: position 2,938 of record JBKBRF010000004.1, read on the forward strand.
CCGAAGGAGCGGCGGACGACGAGGGCGAGACCGTGGAGACGTGGTACGCTCGCAGGCGTGCTGCGGGCCCGGATGAGGCCGGATGGCGCTGGCCGCATCGGCTGCTCCCCCTCTGTTCCTACGGCTGCGCGATCTACTGCTGCGTCGACGCAGCGTCGCCCGAGGAGCCGGTGCTCCGATTCGACCCTTCCGAGGCGGCGGAAGAAGGGGCGTATGAGGACTGTCTCTCCCCCGAGGGGTACTCCCTGCGGGCGTGGATGGCCGACTGGGCCGCGGGCTGGGGGTACAACTGACGGTGACGTATTCCGTATCGCGTATTCCGTAGCGGTCGGTTTTGATCTCACTCCGACAGATCGTGCCGGGCGAGACGCTTCTTCAGCGCTCCGCTCGGCACCGCGTATTGCAGAGTGGAACCAGTTTGAGCGCGCTCCGAACGATCGTGCCGGTCGAGAGGCTGTCGAGGCGCTCCGCTCGGCACGACGTATCGCAAAGCGGGACCGGCCACCCGCTACGGAATACGGAATACGCAAACTACTCCACGAGCGCCGCCAGCTCTTCCCATTCGGAGTATCTCTCCGTCATCTCCGCGGTGAGCGCTTCGTATTCCGCGGAGAGACTCGAGGGGTCTCCGTTCGCCCAGGTAGAGGCGTCCGCCAGCATCGCGGCGAGCTCTTTCAGCCGCTCCTCTCCGCGGGCGATCTCTGCTTCCAGCTTCGGGAGCCGCTTGGCGGGTGAGACGGCGCGCTTCTTCGGAGGGGGTGGCGCCGCGGGCTTCTTCTTGACCGGAGCGGGCGCCGCCGCCTGCGCGGGGAAGCGCTCCCGGTAGCGGCGGTAGCCGCCGTCGAAGAAGCGGTGGGTACCGGGCCGGATCTCCAGCATGCGGGTCGCGACCGCCTCGATGAAGTAGCGGTCGTGACTCACCACCACCACCGCGCCGGGGTAATTCTTGAGCGCCCGCTCCACGCTTTCCCGCGAGGCGATGTCGAGGTGGTTGGTCGGCTCATCCAGGAGGAGCAGGTTGGGCGCCGTAACGAGCAATTTGCAGAGCGCCAGGCGCGTCCGTTCACCGCCGCTCAGCATCGCCACCTGCTTCTCCAGCGCATCCCCCACGAACAGGAACTGGTGCAGAGCCTGCATCGTCTGGGGATAGTCGAGCATCCCCGTGCTCCAGATCGTGTCGAACACCGTCTCGTCCGGATCGAGCGAGGAGAGGTCCTGCGCGAAATAGGCGGGCTGGACTCGATAACCGTACGAGACTTCTCCGCTGCGGGGCTTGAGCAAACCGGCCAACGACTTCAACAGAGTCGTCTTACCGGCGCCGTTGGGACCGATGATCGCGAGGCGCTCGCCGCGCTCCAGGGTGAAGGTAACGTCCCGGAACAGGGTGCGGTCCCCGAAGCCGTTCTCCACCTTCCGCGCGATCAGCGCCTCGCGTCCGGAAGTAGTGACGTCGCCGGTGCGGACCTTCATCTTGCGGTCTTCGCGCGGCCGCTCCAGGTGCTCTTGCTGGAGCTTATCCAGCACCTTCTCCCGGCTGTGCATGGAGTTGAACTTGCGATGGCTCCGCAGTCGCTGGATGACCGCCTCCTGCCGCGCGATCTCCTCCTGCTGCCGCTGGAACTGCTCCTCCGCCTGCTCCCGCTCCGCCGCTTTCTTGCGCGCGTAGGCGGTGTAATTACCGCGGTAGGTGCGGGTGACGCCGCGGTGCAGCTCGATGATCTCCTCCGCCACGTCATCCAGAAAGTACCGGTCGTGCGACACGATCAAAGCGGCGCCCGGGTACTTCCGCAGGTACTCCTGGAGCCATTCGGAGGCTTCCCAGTCGACGTGGTTGGTTGGCTCATCGAGCAAGAGAAGGTCCGGCTGCAGCGTCAGGATCTGGGCCAGCGCCAGCCGCGTGCGCTCTCCGCCGCTCAACAGGGTGACGGAGCGGTCCCACGCGTCCTCCAGGAAGCCGAGCCCCGCCAGCACTTCCTTCGCGCGCGTCTCGCACTCGTAGCCGCCGAGATCCTGGTACAACCGGTGGAGCGCGTCGTAGCGGTCCAGGTTCTCCGGATCGTGCAGCGCTTCCGCTTCCAGGGCGGTCATCTGCGCCCACGCGGATTGCAGCTCCGCGGTCGGGCGCTGGGCGGCTTCCAGAACGGTGCGCGCGTCACCCAGCAGTGGCTCCTGGGCCAGCACCGCCACGCGGGCGTTCGGCTGCAGCGTCACGCGGCCGGAATCGGGAGATTCCTCACCGGTGATCAGGCGCAGGATCGTCGTCTTCCCGGCGCCGTTGGTGCCGATCAGCCCTGCCTTTCGGCCGGGACTAAGGAAGAAGGAGACACCGCCCAGGACCTCCTGATTGCGGTAGCTCTTGTGGACTTCGGAAAGGGTGAGGATGGACATGCGCTCGGGCGGGATTCCGGCCCCGTCCAAATGAAACGGCGGGGGAAGAAAGCCCGGGCATGTTACCGGTGTGGAGGAGGCCCGTCAACTCACGCACGCAGCTTGGAGTTTACAACCGAAGTGTAAACTCCAAGCTGCGTGCGCCTGAGAGGCGCGATCCTGGGGGAATGGGGCCGGACCATCGTCCGGCGATCTCCCGATCAGGCTTCTTCGGCAGTCGTGGTGCGGCGGCGCCGGCCGCGAGGCGTGGGCTGCTTCGGCTCGACGGAAGCGTAGAAACCTTCTTCGTCCCAGCCAGGATTCAACTCCTTGATCTGCTGGGCCGTCCACCTGGCCGTTCCAAGCTGCTTCGTCAGCTTATCCTCCAGCTTTCGGACTTCGCTGTCCGAGTTGCGCATCCGGCGAAGCTGCTGCCGAAGCGCGAGCTGCCGCTGTTTAAGGCTTTCAATCTCCTGTTCGAGCGAAGTTACGCTGGGAGACTGGCGTCGGCGTCCACGAGGCATGTTTCGTTTCCTTCCACACTTAAGGTTTGGCGCGACTGCGGATCGCCGGGAGATCTTTACGGCCGTAGCCCGAGAAAGCGCAGCGCTATTCCATCGGCGAGTCCGGTGCCATTATAACGGGCCATTCAACAATTGCCCGCTAAGGTCCGGTGCCGGCAACTCACGCGGCTCGCAACATTGAAGTCGCGGCGAGTCGGAACGACGACATCATCCCGGATCATCGCGGCGAGGTTCGCAGGAATCGCCGCCGAGCTGGTGCCCTGCCTCCATTTAATGGCAGGCGGCGCCGCGGCGTCGGTCAAGAAAACGAGACCACCGGACGGAACTGCCGTCTTACTGCCGGAGTGGCGAGCGTTCAAACCAACTCGAACAGGACGCGCGGGTGTAGATCAACCCACTTGCATGCTCGGTATTGATAGCTGCAATGTTCACAGGTCTAGCAAGTCGATGCGGGACGCGATCGCACGGTGGAGTTGGTAGGATGGGGAAGACAAGAAAAAAGGCTCCCCGGTGCAAACCGGAGAGCCTTCAGTAGGGCGTACGGGATTCGAACCCGTGGCCTTCACCTTGAAAGGGTGACGTGATAACCGCTTCACTAACGCCCCACGCCGACCGCATCATACACGATCTTCCCAGGACTGTGAAGGGGTAACCGAGATTTTCTGCGCCCGGCTCACAGGCGCCCGCCGGCGCTGCGAGTGGGCAGCACGTTAGGGCTTCGGCTTCTCGGTCCGGGGCTTCTCCGCTTTTCCGGCTTCAGCCTGATCCTTCTCGAAGCGGGCCTTAGCTTCCGCCTCCGCGGTGTCGAGGTCCGCAATCGTCGCCTCCACGCGGGTCCGCAGGCCCGACGGGAGCTCCGGCTGGCCCAGCAGATCTTTGAGCGCCAAGTGCGCGGCGCGGGTCTTGCCGTCGATCGCCTGGACCACCAGGAAGGCGAAAGTCGCCTCGAGATCGTCGGGCTGTGATGCCCAGACCTGCTCGAGCTGGTAGCGCACCTCGGAGGCGGCAATGTCCCCCTGGATCAGGATCGCCGCCAGGTTGTAGCGGGCGTTGACGTTGTCGATGTCGAGCTCCACCGCTTTCCGCAGCGCGTCGAGTGCCGCCGCGCGCTCGTCCTCTGCCTGGAGCACTCCGAGCAGCGCGTAGTCCTGCGCCCGCGGCGCCGCGGCGATGCGCGCCTTCGCCCGTTCCAGCACCTGCGCGGACGGCTCCCCGCAGACCGACTCCGCGTAGCCGAGCCACTCCGCCGCCAGCCGGCGCTCCGGGCTCTGCTTCAGCGCTTCCTCCAGGTGTTTCCGGGCGCCGGCCCAGTCTTTGGCCGCCAGGGCTGCCAATCCACGAGCCTCCGAGAGGAAGAGGGCGTCGGTCCCTTCCGCGCGGAGGCCGTCCAGCGCGCGGGTGAGCGTCTCCCGCTCGGCGGCGGAGATCGGTGCGGTGAGGGCGGCGGCGAACAGGTGGGCGGCGTGCCATGCCGGAGCGACTTTCCCGCCGCTGCGCGTAAGGAGGGCGAGCAGGGCGGCGCGCTCCGCGGCCGGGTCGGCCTTCTCCGGAGCCTCCAGCAGCCCCTTGGGCAGCATCGAGGCCATGAACGGCAGCACGCGTCCCAGCGCGAGGAGCGCCCCGTGCGGCGGCAGCTCCGCCGGCGCGAGCTCGACGGCGCGCAGGTAGGCCTTACGGGCCGCGGCCGCGGCGCTCCGCAGCTCCTCCGCCTGCGGTGCCTCCGCGGGCTTGCCACCGTCGGTCAACCGCACCAGAACCCGCCAGGCCGCGTCGGCGCGCCGGAGCTGGGCGTCGCCCAGCAGCATCTGGACCTTCCACGAATCGCCCTGCAGCTTCGCCAGCTTCTCCGCGGCGCTCGCGGCCCGATCCGCCGGCCCCCCGCCGATGAGGCACTCCACCAGCAGCTCCAGCAGCGCCGGGGTCTCGCCGTCCCGCTTGACCTGCGCGTCCACCAGCCCCAGGGCGATCCGCCACTCGCGCGGCGCGCTCGGGTCCGCCGCGGCCTCCGCGGCGCGGGCGAGCTGCATCCGTACGGCGATGCCGGTGGGGTCCTGCGCCAGGGCAGCGCGCGCCGCCTCCAGGTCCCGCCGCGGATCCGGCCGGAGCGGGTAGCGGAGCTGCGCCGGGTTGAAGCCGGCCGGCAGCAGGTAGGCCGGCCGGATCCGCGCGGCGACCTGGGCCGGCGTCACCTCCGCGTGAGCGCGGAGTGGGAGCGCGGCGGCCGCTGCCGCAGCGAAGAGCCAGACGAGACGTTTCACCATGAGGAGAGCCCTGCAGGACGGAGAGAAGAGCGCGCGGCGTCGAGCCGCCACTCACTAGAGTCGGCGGCTCGGTCGTATCGGCGCAGCGGCGCCCGGGATCAGATGGTACATGGTAGGCGACCCGCGGCGACTTTTAAGCTGTTCCTGGCGGGGCGTTGAGGATTCCGCATCCGCCACCTACAACGTGAGTGAGGAAGCGGCCCCCGGACGAGGGTACTGCACTTCTTTAGTGGGTTGGCACACGAGTAGACGAGGCCGGCCGGGTGTGATATCGTCGATCTTGGTGCATCCCGCGAGACTGCCTTCTCTGTCTTTCAAGATGTCGCCACGTTTGCCGGTTTGCCGATGAACCGGGAGCTCGCCTTGCGAGCCTGCCGGAATGCCGCCTGCTCCGTTCGGGGCCGGCGCAACGGATGAGAACCGACAGCGGAAGCTCCTGAAACGATGAGATTACGCTCCAGATTGCCGAACTGGCTCATCCTGACGCTGGCGTATCTCTTTGTCATCGTCTCGGTGGCGCTGCCTGCCTCGGCGATTCCGCTGCAGTTGCTGGCACGCACCACGCCGGTGCGGAACGCGGAGATCCCGCCGGAGCATCACGAGATCCCGACCGCGAAGGTCGCGGAGCTCAAGATGATGAGCCGGCGCCCGAGGCGGGTCCACCGCTTCGAGACGCTTTGCGTTCAGGTTCTCTGGAGTGTTGCCCACGACCAGCTCCGCGCTCCGGTTGCGGAAGACTGGGTTCGCACGCAGGTCCACCTGCCTCCACGGGGCGACTACCTCGCCTCTCCCCTGGGCCTTCGCGCCCCTCCTGCCGCCTGACCAGCGGCTGTCCTGCCTCGTCCACGGACGTACTGCGCCTGAAATGGCGTGAGTCCGCGGGCTCCCGCGCCCCCTAGCGGCGCCGGGACTCGCCTGGGCGCGGCAGGCCACCTTCCTGACGACCGTCTTTCGTCTCGCCCTGTCGCGCGCGCCCCGCGTGCCGGGTCGGGTGGAGACGGGCCGTTCCCTGGCTTTCCCGGTTGCCCGCTCGCGTGCCGCCGCCGGAACCGCTGCGCGCGGTCCGGTGAACGGTGCGCCGCCGCAGCCGGTCCATCGTGGACTCCCGTCTCGGGAGCCCACCGGTCTTGCACGGTGACCGGCCGCGCGCCGGCATCACTGGTACTTACCTACTATGCAAAAACTCATTCAGGGATTACACCACTTTCAATCCCGGATCTTTACCTCTCAGCGGGAGCTGTTCGAGCGGCTCGCCAAGGGGCAGTCGCCGGAGACGCTGTTCATCACCTGCTCCGACTCCCGGATCAACCCGAACCTGCTCACCCAGACCGATCCGGGGGAGCTGTTCATCCTCCGGAACGCCGGGAACATCGTCCCGCCGCACGGCGCGGCGAACGGCGGGGAGGCGGCGACGATCGAGTTCGCCGTGGCGGCGCTGGGGGTGCGCGACATCATCGTCTGCGGTCATTCCCACTGCGGCGCGATGAAGGGGCTCCTGCATCCGGAGAGCCTGGAGGAACTGCCGGCGGTGAAGAGCTGGCTCTCCCACGCGGAGGCGACCCGCCGGATCGCAAGGCAGAACTACTCCCACCTGGAGGGGAACGCGCTGCTCACCGCCACGATCGAGGAGAACGTGCTGATCCAGATCGAGAACCTCCGCACGCTCCCCTCGGTGGCGGCCGGGCTCTCTCGCGGCGAGCTGAACCTGCACGCCTGGGTCTACAAGATCGAGACCGGCGAGGTGTTCGCCTACGATCCGGCGCAGGAGCAGTTTCTACCGCTTTCAGCGGAGGTCCAGCGCCTTCCGAGCCCCCTGAGCAACGGGGCGCGGGTGGCGGCGATCTAGGGACCCGCGCGAGCTTTGTTTTGACTTCGTGGAGAAGCAACTGATGTCACAGAAGCACTCTTCAACAGCCACCGACCGGAAAGCGGGACCTTTCTCGGCCCTCGCGGCCGATCTCCCGGCGTCGCTGGTCGTCTTCCTCGTCGCGCTCCCGCTCTCGCTCGGGATCGCTCTCGCTTCCGGCGCCCCGCTCATGTCGGGGCTCATCGCCGCGATCATCGGCGGTATCGTGATCGGGATGGCGGGCGGCGCGCCGCTCCAGGTGAGCGGCCCCGCGGCGGGTCTTACCGTCATCGTCTATGGCTACATCCAGCAATACGGCTGGGGGGTTACCTGCGCCATCACCGTCGGCGCGGGTCTGCTGCAGCTCGCGCTGGGGGCGGCCGGAGTGGCGCCGCTGGCCCTGGGAATGTCGCCCGCGGTGATCCACGGGATGCTGGCGGCGATCGGGATCCTGATCGCCCTATCGCAGATCCACGTGGTGCTCGGCGCCGAGCCCGGCGGCAAGGGTCTCAAGAACCTGATGCTCCTGCCGGAGAGCGTCGCCGGCATGGACCTCATGGCGGCGGTCATCGGTGGTATCGCGATCGCCATCCTGGCGGCGTGGCCGTATCTCCCGGCGCGGCTTCGCGCCATCCCCGGGCCACTGGTGGCGGTCCTGGCCGCCACGGCCGTCTCCCTGGCGTTGGGGCTTCAGGTGCCGCGCGTGGAGCTGGGAGGCGACCTGTTCAGCAGCATCTCGCTGCCGGCGCTGCCCACCGGTAACTTCGCGAGCATTCTGGGGGCGGTCGTGGCGCTCTGCTTCGTGGCGAGTGCGGAGTCGCTCCTGTGTGCGGTGGCGACCGACAAGCTCCACACCGGGCCCCGCGCCAACCTGCATAAGGAGCTGATGGGCCAGGGCCTCGGTAACACGCTCTCCGGGCTGCTCGGCGGTCTGCCGGTGACCGGCGTCATCGTGCGCAGCAGCGCCAATATCGGCGCCGGGGGCAAGACCCGGCTCTCTCCGATCCTCCACGGCGTCTGGGTGCTGATCTTCGTGGCGCTCTTCCCGGGCGTCATCACCATGGTGCCGCTGGCGGCCCTGGCGGGACTGCTGGTCTACACCGGCATCAAGCTGGTGAATCCGCACCATATCCGGGAGCTGCGCCGCCGCGGGGAACTCTGGGTTTACCTGGTCACGGTGGTCGCCATCGTCAGCACCAACCTGCTGCTCGGTCTCGGAATCGGCTTCGGCGTCGCGCTGGCGCGGCTGCTCTGGAAGCTCACCCACGCGGAAGTGCACGTGGCCCAGAACGGTGCTCGCTGGCGCGTGACGGTCGACGGCACCCTCACCTTTACGGCGGTGCCGAAGCTGACCACGCGGCTCGCCGCGATCCCTGCGGGCGCCGAGGTGGAGATCGACCTGGCGGTCCGGTACCTGGATCACGCCGGTTTCGACGCGCTGAACTCCTGGCGCCAGACCCACGAGAAGCTAGGCGGAAAGGTGCACCTGGAGCAGCTTGAGGAGATCTGGGAGCGGAGCAACGCTCGCGCCAGGAGGCTGGGCGACCTCCACTCCGCCGAAGTGCCGGCCTGACACCGCCGGCATTCCTGAAACCGGTCAACGGCGACCGGTCTCGGGAGCATTGGGCCGCTCCCGGCCTTCGTCGGGAGCGGCCTCCTACACGAGGGTGTCGTTAGTATCTCGAAGGAGAGAGCGACGTTGGATCGATGGAGTGCGTCCGGGAAGTGTTTCCTGGCAAGCGTGTTCGGAGTCTGTACAGCACTACTGGTAACGACTGGACCGGCCCAGGCTGCGCGCCACTCGGCGCCGGAAGGCTGGCGGGTGAGGGTCTCCTCTCACGGAGCCCTGGTCAAGCAGGGCCTCTACACCTTTCACGTGAGGGTCAGGGATGAGGCGGGTAAGCCGGTGGAGGATGCAGCGGTGCACCTCCAGCTCCACTCTTTCAAGGAGCCCGGCTACCGGCTGGTCCGCGCGAAGCATCTGGACGACGGCCTCTACCAGGTGACCGCGCGCATCCATGAGGGCGTGGAGAGCCGGCAGCACGTCCGCGCGGTGGTGGCGCCCTCCGGGGACCGCCGCTAATCGATCGCGGACCCGGGCTGCCCCGGGGAGCCTATAGAAAGCGGCGGGCGGCCGGATCCCATCCCAGGGATCCGGCCGCCCGCCGGGTGCGGAAGGCATTCGAATGAGATCAGAACCGGGTCAGGACCTCGAACCGGAGCAGGTTTCCGAGCCAGGGCACCTTCCCGTACTCCAGCTCCTCCCGGCCCAGCTCGTTGATCTCGTAGAAGAGCTTGAGCTGGATGGCGGGGTCGAGCTGGTGAATCCAACCTACCGCGAGGTTGCCCAGGGTCCCGCGATACGGCACGGAGTCGCCGACGGGGGTGCCGCCGAGACCGAGCGGCGCGAGGACCGTGTCCTCGATGCCGAGCCAGTCGTAGCGGACCACGAACTGGTTCCTGCGGTCAATCCGCTGGATGCCCTGCAGGATATAGCCGCTGGCGTAGCTCCCGAACGCCTTACCCCACAGGTACTCCGCCCGCAGCTCCGTGCCGTCCCGCGGGTGCCACTGCACGTCCGCGCCCAGCGTGAGCCGCTTGTTCTGTACCGGATTCTGCGGCGTCGGCGCGTCCGGACGCCACGGCGTCTCTCCCAGGAAGAGCGCGGTGCGCGTGGAGGTCCCCAGGTAAAACGAGAGGCCGCCGTCGATTTTTCCGTTGAGCTGCGTGGTCCGCACCCGGCCGCCGATGTTCTTGTCGTTGTTGTTGTCCCGCAGACCGAGCGCCGCGGTGCCGGGACCGATGACGCCGTTGAAGACGCCGAGCTCGTAGAACCAGCGCTTGCCGGTGGCGGAAGCGACGGTGATCCCCTGGTCGCGCTCGCTCGGGAAGAAGTAGCGGATCACGCGAGCGCGCTCCGGCGTTTCGCGGGCGCCGGACGACTGCGGGATCTCGAACCCGAACGGGATCTTCATCTGCCCGAAGTTGACGGTATGGCCCGTCGCGGGGTTGCCGGTGACGAAGTAGCTAAGGAAGGCGTCGCGAGTCTCCACCTCAAGGCTTCCGCCCTCCAGCTCCCACTTGAAGCCGACCTTCTCCGTGGGGCGGCCGCGGGCGGTAAGCCGCATCCGGCGGACGTCGAAGGTGTTGGCGACCGGGCCGCGGATGCCTTCCGGATCCGCCTCGCGGGTCTTCTGGTAGGCGTCGAACCGCGCCTGGACGTAGCCGCTGAAGCGGAGGCGATCGATGCGAGTGATGTCGCGGATCGCCTTCTGCAGCGGCCCTTCCGGGTCGCGCACGATCTTCTCCACTTCGCCCAGCCGGCCTTCGAGCGCGGTGAGCTTCTCGTTGAAGTCCTGCAGCTCCACGCCGATCACGGCCAGCTCCACGGAGTACTCGTCCGCCAGCCGGCGGACCGTGGCGAGGTCCGACTCCTGAAACGCCGCCGTGCGGCCCGCTGCGGCGGGAAGGGGGCGGCCCAGCGGGAACGGCTCCACGCCCTGGCCCCGGCTGGCGGCGGTGCCGGGAGTCTCGGGGACGAGCGACCGCTCGTCGCCCGGAGAAGGCAGCTCCATCAGGTTATCGATGACCCGCTTGATCAGGCTCGCCATCTCGATGCGGGTCAGCGTCTTGCCGTCCAGGAACTTGCCGTCCTGGTAGCCATGGACGAGGCCCCGGTTCGCCAGCGCTTCCACCGCCTGGTAGCTCCAGTCCTGGGAGGTCACCCCCGCCGGCTTCTGGTTCGCCAGAGCTCCCGTCGCAGGCAGCAGGAGCGTGCCCGCCATCAATAGGTTTGCGATTCGCATTCGTTGTTTCCGGATCGATCCCGGACGGAGGAGTTGTGTGGGCACGATACCGCGCACGCGCACTGTCCGAGGTCAGTCATTTCACTGGCAAGCATGACGCCGCTTCCTTAAGGCCGACTTTGCGCCAGCTTAACGGGAGCTTAATAGCCTAATGCTGCCTTAAGTGCCGGACGACAGATGGCGCGTGGTGGGGGCGATGCGGCTAAGCAGGAGCAGCTCCGCCTATCTTCCACCCGCTGACCCGTGGCAAAACGGTCAACTGCTTGTCACCCGAACATGAGGACGCCCGGCGGTCGGGCGGATTCCGGGCGACGAATCAGTGCCGGACCCACCAGTGCTCACTTCTGGCCAGCCTGGGGGAAGCGCCTCCGGCCGGGAGAATCCGGCTCCGCACCCGACCAAAGTTAGGGACGCCGGCGTTTAACCCGGTTTTAAGGCCGAGCGCCGCAGACGGCCCGGGCCAGGTGCTAAAGTTGGTTGAGAAGGGGCCGGTGGAGCGCATCTCCCCGCCCGACATCCTATCGAGGAGATGACCGCATGAATTGGAAGCTTGGCAGCCTGACGGCCGCCGCAGCCCTGGTACTGGTAGCCGGATGCTCGCCGTCGGGCTCCGCCGGCGGCGGTAACGACGCCGGCGGCCAGAAGCTGAGCGGGACGATCGAAGTGGACGGCTCCAGCACCGTCTATCCGATCACCGAAGCGGTGGCCGAGGAGTTCCAGAGGAAGTATTCCGGCGTGAACGTTACGGTCGGTGTGAGCGGCACCGGCGGCGGGTTCAAGAAGTTCGCCGCGGGCGAGACCGCGATCTCCAACGCCTCCCGGCCGATCAAGGAGAGCGAGGCCAAGGCTAGCGACTTCATCGAGCTGCCGGTGGCGTACGACGCCATCGCCATCGTGGTGAACCCGAAGAACACCTGGGCGCAAGACATCACGCCGGCGGAGCTCAAGAAGCTCTGGGAGCCGGCGGCGCAGGGGAAGATCACCCGCTGGAATCAGATCCGCGCGAGCTGGCCGGACCGTCCGATCAAGCTTTACGGTCCCGGCTCCGACTCCGGCACCTTCGACTACTTCACCGACGCGATCGTGGGTGAGGAAGGCGCGAGCCGGGGCGACTACACCGCGAGCGAAGATGATAACGTCTTGGTACAGGGCGTCTCCGCGGACGAGAACGCGCTGGGCTACTTCGGCCTTGCCTACTACCTCGAGAACGAGGGCAAGGTGAAGGCGGTGCCGGTCGACGACCAGGACCCGTCCAACGGCGAGGGTGCCCAGGCGCCGACCGCGGAGAACGTGAAGGCGGGAACGTACCAGCCCCTTTCCCGGCCGATCTTCATCTATGTCAGTACCCAGAAGGCCGGCGCGCCGGAAGTGACCGAGTTCGTCAAGTTCTACCTGGAGCAGGCGCCTGCCCTGGTGGAAGAGGTGGGCTACGTGCCGCTGGAGCCGGAAGTCTACGAGCTCGCAAAGCAGCGTTTCGAGAGCAAGATCACCGGATCGATGTTCGAGGGCGGCTCGCAGGTTGGGGTGAAGCTGACCGAAGTGATGCAGAGCCAGAAGGCCGAGTAAGCCTTCCGGAACAGCCAGTGCAGCAAGTAGTACCTGATAATCCGCTGACTCGACGGCGCATCCGGTGGGGGGACCTGATCGTTCACGCGATCCTCCTCGGGTGCGCTGTCGTGTCGGTCCTCACCACCATCGGGATCGTCTTCGTGCTTCTCGGGGAGAGCGTGCTCTTCTTCCGGGAAGTCTCTCCCGTGCGCTTCCTGACGGAGACCGAGTGGACCCCGCTCTTCTCGGTCCAGCGCTTCGGGATCTGGCCGCTGGTCTGCGGCACCTTCCTGACGTCGGTCGTGGCGCTCGCTGTCGCGACCCCGCTCGGACTGGTGATCGCGGTCTACCTGGCGGAGTACGCGCCGCGCCGCTTACGGCTGTGGGTGAAGCCGGTGCTGGAGTTCCTGGCGGGGATTCCCACCGTGGTCTACGGCTACTTCGCGCTCACCTTCGTCACCCCGCTGCTGGCCCGCTTCATCCCGAATCTCGACGCGTTCAACGCGCTCTCCGCCGGGCTGGTGATGGGCTTTATGATCCTGCCGATGGTCGCCTCGCTGAGTGAGGACGCCATCTACGCGGTGCCGACCAGCCTGCGGGACGCGGCCTACGGGCTCGGCTACACGCGGCTGCAGGCGATGTGGAAGATCGTCTTTCCGGCGGCGCTGTCCGGCATCACCGCGGCGATCATCCTGGCGCTGTCCCGCGCGGTGGGGGAGACGATGATCGTGGCAATCGCCGCCGGGATGCAGCCGACGCTGACGCTCGATCCGACCCGCGCAGTGGAGACGTTGACCGCTTATATCGTCCAGGTGAGCCTGGGCGACACCCCGCACGGAACCCTGGAGTACCACACCATCTTCGTGGTTGGAGCGACGCTCTTCACCATCACGCTGGTCCTCAACAGCGCCGCGCTGTGGCTGCGAGAGCGGTACCGGAGTATCTACTCGTGAGTGTGTCCGCAAGCCCGAAGCCGGGCGAGCAGGGGAAGCTGGCGCTGCTCGCCAGCCGCCGGAGCGCCCGGTGGTGGAAGGAGTGGGGCTTCCTGGCGCTCTCGCTCTTCTTCGTCAGCCTGGCGCTGGTCGTGTTGACCGCGCTGGTCGTCGACATCCTGATGGATGGCCTGCAGCGGTTGAGCTGGGACTTCCTGACCACCTTCCCTTCGCGGCGGGCTTCCCAGGCCGGCATCAAGTCCGCTCTAGTCGGCAGCATCTACCTGATGCTGCTCACGGGGCTGATCTCCGCGCCACTGGGCGTGGGAGCGGCGATCTACCTGGAGGAGTACGCGCCGGTCAACCGCTGGACGCGGCTGATCGAGCTGAACATCGCCAACCTGGCCGGGGTGCCGTCGGTGGTCTACGGCCTGCTGGGGCTGGAGATCTTCGTGCGGATGCTGGCGCTGGAGCGCAGCCTGCTGGCCGGCGCCCTCACGATGTCGCTCTTGATCCTGCCGGTGATCATCATCGCCTCCCGCGAGGCGCTGCGGGCGATCCCGTCTTCGATCCGCTTCGGCGCGCGGGCGCTCGGCGCCACCCGCTGGCAATCGATCTACCGGCACGTCCTGCCGCTGGCGCTCCCGGGGATCCTGACGGGGGTCATTCTCGGCTTCTCGCGGGCCATTGGGGAGACGGCGCCGCTGATTACGATCGGCGCGCTCACCTTCATCGCCTTCCTGCCGGAGAACGTCTTCTCCCCGTTCACGGTATTGCCTATTCAAGCGTTCAACTGGATCTCCCGGCCCCAGGAAGCTTTCCATCAGAACGCCGCGGCCGCTATCATCGTGCTGCTGGTGCTGCTGGCGATTCTCAACTCGCTGGCGATCTGGCTGCGCATTCGTTTCCAGAAGCGGCTGGTCTGACCCGTCGCGGAAAGCGGCAGTTCGATGAAAGAAGCGGGTAGAATATGGCGGACGCCATGACGACCAGTAAACGAGGAGCGGAACCTATGCGCGGTCCAGAGCCGGCGCTCGCGCCATCCGGGCCGCCTTCCCATCGGGAGACGCCGTCAGACAGGCCAGCCGAATCGGTCAAGTTCGCCGTGAGGAACCTGGAGTTCTTCTACGGCTCCCACCGGGCGCTGAAGGGCATCACCGCCGACATCTATTCGAATGAGATCACCGCTCTCATCGGCCCCTCCGGCTGCGGAAAGTCGACCTTCCTCCGCACGCTCAACCGCATGAACGAGCTGCTGGGGGATACCAGCACCCGCGGGGAGGTGGTGATCGACGGCGTCAACATTTACGACCGCCGCGTCGACGTGGTGGAGCTGCGCAAGCGGGTCGGCATGGTCTTCCAGAAGCCGAACCCGTTCCCGATGTCGATCTGGGACAACATCGCAGCCGGTCCGCGGATCCACGGGGTTAAACGGCGGAGCGAGCTCGACACCCTGGTCGAGCGCAGCCTGCGCGGCGCGGCGCTGTGGGACGAGGTGAAGGACGATCTCAAGAAGAGCGCGCTCTCCCTCTCCGGTGGGCAGCAGCAGCGCCTCTGCATCGCCCGCGCCCTCGCGGTAGAGCCGGACGTGCTGCTGATGGACGAGCCGTGCTCCGCGCTCGATCCGATCTCCACCTTCCGCATCGAAGAGCTGATGCTGGAGCTGAAGGAGCGCTACACCATCATCCTGGTCACGCATAACATGTACCAGGCCTCCCGGGTTTCCCAGCGGACCGGGTTCTTCCTGATGGGGGACCTGGTGGAGATGGGCCCGACGGTGGAGCTGTTCGAGCGGCCGAACGACCAGCGGACGGACGACTACATCCGCGGCCGGTTCGGTTAACCGCCAACCGGCCTGCGGCTTCGTTGCCGAGCCCTTCGGGGACCATCGGTTGAAGTCGGGGTCGATTCGGGTAGATAAGGAAGCACCTGGCGGCGCCCGAGGCCTCCGGGCCACGTTCTCTGATCGGCAAGCGATAACCGTGCCTCACACTCTGCGACAGAGCTTCGAACATCAACTCGTTGAGCTGCAGGACGATATCCTGCGGATGGGCAGCTACGTCGTCCAGATGCTGAACCTCTCCATGAAGGCGCTGGTTCAGCGGGACCTCAACGCGGCCCAGCACGTCGTGGAGATGGATGACACGGCCGACCAGATGGACCTCTCCATCGAGCAGAAGTGCATGCGCCTGCTGGCGATGCAGCAGCCGATGTCGCGCGACCTCCGGGTGATCGGCACTGCGCTGAAGATCATCACCGACCTGGAGCGGATCGGCGACTTTGCGGTGGACGTGGCGAAGAGCGCCCGGCGGCTGGCGACCGAGCCGTACGTGGAGACGCCGGAAGAGCTGATCCGGATGTCCCGCGCGGTGGAGTGGATGGTCCGCGAGTGCATCCACGCCTACGTGGAGCACGATCTCGACCTGGTGCACCAGGTCGTGGTGCGGGATGACGAGGTCGACGACTCCTACGACCTGCTCTTCACCCAGCTCCTGGAACAGATGGAGCGCAACCCCTCCTGCATCCGGCAGGCCACCTGGCTGCTGCACGTGGCGCGCTTCCTGGAGCGGGTGGCGGACCACTCGGTCAACGTGGCGGAGCGGGTCTGCTACGTGGAAACCGGCGAGCTGAAGCAGCTAGCGAAGAGCCACAAGTCCCACCAGCCCAACGGCGATCATTCCGGGGGAGCGGGAAGGTAGCGCGCCGGGCGCCTTCGCCGGAGATCGCGGCGGTACCGGGCAACCGGCACGCGCCCAGCGTGGCTCAATCGTGGTGCTGCCGGGTGCGGCGCTGCCAGGCGTAGCAGCGGCCTTCCATGCCCGGCGGGCAGGCGTCGCTCTCCCCCGGACGCTCCACTTCCAGGGTGGTGTGCTCGATGCGGAACTGATCCCGCAGCATCACCTTCATGCGGCTCCGCACCTCGTCCGAGTGCTCCACGTCCGGAACCACCAGGTGCGCGCTCAGCGCGTCGAAGCCGGAGGCGAGCGACCACAGGTGGAGGTCCTTCACCTCGACCACGCCCGGCACGCGCGTCATCGCGTCGTGCACCTCTTTGAACGAGAGGTGGACCGGCGCGCCCTCCATCAGCACGTTCACCGCTTCCTTCAGCAGCATCCAGGTGCTGCGGAGGATCAGCAGGCCGATGACGGCGGAGACGATCGCGTCGGCGGCGTACCACTGCGTGAAGCGGATCACCAGCGCCGCCACGATTGCCCCCACGGAGCCGAGCGCGTCGCCGAGGACGTGAAGGATGGCGCCGCGCTCGTTCAGCGAGTGGCCGCCTCCGCGGGAGAGCACGTAGAGACTGGTCAGGTTGATCAGGAGGCCCATCACGGCGACCGCGAGCATTCCGGCCGACTGCACAGGCTCCGGCTCCCAGAGCCGGCTCCACGCCTCGATGAAGATGAGCCCCGTGATGCCCAGGAGTGCCACGCCGTTGATGAGCGCCGCCAGGATCTCGAACCGCAGGTACCCGAAGGTCAGGCCCGGCGGCGCCGCACGCCGCGCGAACCAGACCGCGAAGAGCGCCAGCCCCAACGCGCCGACGTCGGTGAGCATGTGACCGGCATCGGACAGCAGCGCCAGGGAGTTGGTCCAGAAGCCGGCGGCCGCCTCCACGAACATGAAGCTGCCGGTGAGGAGGAGCACGATGGTGAGGCGGCGTCCGCTCTCGGAGGCGGCGACCAGCCCGTGTCCTCCATGGCTGTGCCCGTGAGCGGCGTGGGAGTGTCCCGTATGCGAATGCGAATAACCGTCGTTTCTCGCTGTCGCCCGATGCTGGTGCTCCGCCACTCCGATTCGCCTCCTAGCTCGCCCTCTGTTGTACTCTACCCGGCCGAGCCGCAGAAAGACAGTAACCCGGAGCTCACCGGGACGAACCGGCTATTTGGAGACGATGGGGAGAGCTCGAGAACACCATCCGTATTCGCTCGATTCAACTCGTTTCCGGGACCGAGTTCAGGGAGACCGCTACGGAGGGAGCTACTGCGTTGAGCGGTTGGATTCCGGATCGGAGTGGGATTTTGACCTGGTTGTCGCTTCGCGATGCTGTTTTTCTCTCCGGCTTCCCGGCGAGAACGGCGACAGAGCTGCGAATGGGAACAGTTGTTTGCGGCAAAACTTCTGTTCGTGTTATACTCCGGACGGAGGTGAACGTGGAATGAAGGGATTGACGGCCAAGCAGCAGCGAGTGCTCGACGTGATCCGGGGCGCGATGCGGACGTCCGGACAGCCGCCGACGGTTCGAGAGATCGGCCGGGAGATCGGCGTACAGTCGAGTTGTACCGTTCAGCGCCACCTGGACGCGCTGGAGAAGAAGGGCTTTATCAAGCGGGACCGCTACAAGTACCGCTCGATCGAATTGACCGATTCGCCGATCCCGCCGTTCACCCGCGCGGTCAACGTGCCGGTGCTGGGCCAGATCGCCGCCGGCCTGCCGATTCTGGCGGAGGAGCAGATCGAGGATACGTTCCCGCTGCCGATGGACCTGGTCGGGGAGGGAGACGACGTCTTCATGCTGCGCGTCCGCGGGGACAGCATGATCAACGCCGGGATCTTCGACGGCGACCTGGTGGCGATCCGCCAGCAGAACGTGGCGCACAACGGCGAGATCGTCGCCGCCATGATCGAAGACGAGGCGACCGTGAAGCGGTTCTACAAGGACAAGCAGCGCGTGCGCCTGGTGGCCGAGAACCCCGACTACGCGCCGATCGAGGCGGATGACGTCCGTATTCTCGGCAAGGTGATCATGAGCGTCCGCCGCTTCTGATCCGGCCGGCCCGCAAGCAGTAACACGTTACCTCTGTCGTTTAGAGAGGGAGCGCGCCGTCCCCGCAAGAAACCTGCGGTGGACGGCGCGCTTTCTTGATTCCGGAGGTGCACGATGCTTCTAGGTGACTTCGACGCGATGCTCTACGTGCGCGACGTGCGCCGGAGCGTCGACTTCTACGTGAACGGGCTCGGCTTCACCTTTGGCGGGTGGTGGGACGATTCGGTCCACGACTACAACCTCGACCTCCAGGCGGAAGGCGACTTCCGCTACGCCCGCCTTTCCGCGGGACCGCAGCCACTCGCGCTCCACGCCACCGATGCGGAGAGCGCCCCGGGAGGCGGTGCCTACTTTCACCTGCGCGTGGAAGCGGTGGACGCCTATCACCGGGCGGTGACCGGCCACGGCGTGGAGGCAGTCCTGCCGTCGCAGCTCCCGTGGGGCTGGCGGATGTTCACGGTCACCGATCCGGACGGCCACCACTGGGGCTTCTACACGCCGGTGGCGGGCGCGGAGTCCTGACCTTGCCGGGCGGTGCTCGGGAGGAGACCGCACCCCGGCGCGGCTCGCTGGCGCGGGTGGCGCGGGCGGGCGCGGTCGCCTTCATCGCGGCTTACGTCCTCTTCACGGCGCTGCTCTGGTATCTCCAGGAGCAGTTGATCTTTCCGGGCGCCTCCTACCGGGCCGCCGCTCCCAGCCTGCCGGTGGGAGTGCGCCGCGTCAGCCTTCCGCATACGAGGGGACGCTCGTTTTCCGCCTACTACGCGGAGCCGCTGACGGAAGCCGGGGAGCCCCACCCACAGGCGGAGAGCGCTCCGCGACTGCTCTACTTCTACGGCAACCGGATGGTCGCCGCGGACGCGCTTCCCACGCTCCAGGCGTTCCAGCGTCTCGGCGCGGCTGTGCTCACGCCGGACTACGCCGGCTACGGAGAGAGCCCGGGCCGGCCCTCGGAGCAGGGCTGTTACGCCGCGGCCGAATCGGCGTACGCCTGGCTGCGCGCCCAACCGGGCGGCGAGAGCGCTGACGTCTACGCGAGCGGGTGGTCACTCGGAGGCGCGGTGGCGGCGGAGCTCGCCGTGCGTCACCCCGTGCGGGGCCTGGCGCTCTTCTCCACCTTTACCAGCATGGAAGAGCTGGCGGCGCGGCAGTACCCGTGGCTGCCCACCGGCATCCTGCTGCGGCACCGCTTCCGCACGGAGCGGAAGCTGCCGCGCGTGCACTGTCCGGTGCTGATCGGGTACGGAGCCCTCGATCCGGTAGCGCCGCCGTGGATGGGCCGGCGGCTGGCGGAAGTCGCCGGCGGAGAGGTGCGGCTGCTGGAGGTCGAGGGAGCGGGCCACAACGACTTCTTCGAAGCCGGCGGCGACCGGGTGCTCGCCGCTATGCGCGAGCTGCTGCGGCGCGGCGAGTGAGCGGAGGCATCATCCCCGCGCGCTCCCCGTCCTCCGGGCCGAGCGTGCCGTCCAGCGCCCGAAGGAGCTGGTCCGCGTTGCGCCCGGAGTCCGGGTAGGTGGCGGCCGCCGCGCGGATCGGCTGCTGGACCACCGGATAGAGGCTCTCCGCCAGGCGCATCGCGACCTGTCCCGCCACCGTCCCGGTGTTCGGCAGGATCACCCCGAACTCCCGGTCTCCGGTCCGCGCCACGATGTCGAGTCGCCGCACGGAGCGGCGGAGCAGCTCGGCCGCCCGCGTCATCTCCTCGTCCCGGCAGCCCTCGGGCAGGCGCAGCGAGAGCACGGAGACGTACCGCTCGAAGTGGCGAGCACGCTGGATCTCCTCCAGCAGGCGCCGCTCGAACTGCTCGCGGCAGTAGATGCCGGTCTGGCGGTCGACGATCCCACCTTCGGACGCGCCGCGGCCGCGGTCGCCGCCGCTCTCCTCCGGCAGCCGCTCCCGCATGTGCTTGAGACCGTTGCGCAGCACGTAGCCGGTGTAGTTGCAGGAGATCCCGAGGCGGCGGGCAATCTCGCTCTGGTTGAAGCCGTCGTAGAAGAAGTAGGAGAGGACCTTCCGCTCCAGATCCTTCAGCCGGCCGAGGGCGTTCTCCAGGACGATCCGGTCCTCGATCGGCAGCTCCAGCGTGACGTACTGGCGGCTCTGGAACTTCTCCGGATCGACTTCCAGGAATTCCTCGCCCTCTTCGGACGGAGTCTCCATGCGGACGATCTGCGCGGCGCGGCGCGCGGCGAGGAGCTCCTCCACGCCTTCCTCGGTCAGGTTCGCCGCCTCCGCGATCTCTGCGGCGGATGGCGGGCGCTGGAGCCGCTGCTCCAGCTGCGCCGAGATCCGGAGCACCCGGGTGTTCAGCTCCTGCAGCCACGCCGGCTGCCGGATCAGGTGGCCCCGGTCTCGCAGGTAGTGCCGGATCTGCCCCGCCACCAGGTGGCTGGCGAAAGTGCTGAAGCGCGCGCCTCGCTCCGGGACGAAGCGGTCGACGGCTCGGATCAGCCCGATGAACCCCTCGCTCTCCAGGTCCTCGAGCGGCTCTTTACCGGCAAACTTCGCGGCGATCGAGCGGACGAGCGGCCGCATCTCTTCGACGACGGCATCCCGGAACGCCGGGTCTCCCGTGCGCCGGAGCTGGTCCAGCAGCTCCGACGCACGTCGATCGCAGTAGGCGCGTTCGCTCATGGGAGACGCCTCGCTTAAGCGCCGATCAGGGAGATCATGTTGAACATCGGGACCATGATCGAGCCGACGATAAAGCCGACGATGCCGCCGAGGAGGATGATCAGCATCGGCTCGATCAGCGAGGTGAGCGCCTTCACGGCCACTTCCACCTCATTGTCGTAGAAGGTGGAGATCTTGATGAGCATCTCGCTCATCCGGCCGGTCTCCTCGCCGATGTCCATCATCTGCGTCACCATCAGCGGGAAGACCCCGCTGGCGGCGAGCGGCGCGCTGATGCGCTGGCCCTCTCGCACGCTCTGGCGCGCCTCGTCCACGGCGCGGGCAATCACCACGTTGCCGGCGGTCTCCGCCACGATCTCCAGGGCGCGCAGCACCGGCACGCCGCTATTGACCAGCGTTCCGAAGGTCCGGGAGAAGCGGGAGACCGCCATCTTGAGCACCAGCTCACCGACGACCGGGATCCGGAGCTTCAGCTTGTCCAGGTTCCAGCGGCCCTGCTCCGTACCGTAATACCACTTGGTTCCGAAGAAGAGACCCGGCGGAATCGCCAGGAGGGTGTACCAGTAGCCGCGGATGAAGTCGCTCAGCATGAAGAGCATCTGCGTGATCAGCGGCAGCTCGCCGCCCGCTTCCGCGAAGATCTCCTTGAAGGTCGGGAGCACGAAGGCGAACATCGCGAGTACCATCAGCATCGCGAAGACGAGGACGCAGACCGGGTAGACCATCGCGCCCTTGATCCGGCCGATCACCTCCTGCTCCTTCTCCAGGAAGGTCGCGAGGCGGTCGAGGATCTGGTCGAGGATACCGCCGACCTCCGCCGCGCGGACCATGCTGACGAACAGCTTGGAGAAGACCTTCGGGTGCCGCGCGAGCGCGTCGGTGAGGGTGGAGCCGGCCACCACGTCTTTCCGGAGCTCGCCGATGACCGGCTTGAGCACCGGGTCCTTCGCCTGCTGCTCCAGGATGTCGAGGCACTTGAGGATGTTGATGCCGGCGTTCACCATCGTGGCGAACTGCCGGCTGAACACCACCAGCGAGGCGAGCTTGACCTTTCCGCCGGCCTTCCCGCCGAGGAGACCGCCTCCCGCGGCATTCTTGGCCTGGACTACGTCCACGACCGTGAAGTTCAGGCTCTGAAGCTTGCCGAGAACGGCGGACGCGCTCTCGGCGTCGATCGTCCCCTTGACGACGCGGCCGCTCGGCTCGACGGCTTCATAGGAAAACTGCGGCATCCTGACCCCCTGCCGGCGCTGCGACTGGTCGTGCCGGCTCGGGTTAGATTGTGGCAGGCGGGTAGACGGCTCTGTAGGTCCGGCCCTGCGAATTCCTTCACAGGTCTTCGTTCGCCTGGTTCCCTGGCTGTCCGGAGCGGAGCGGGGGGATCAGGGGAGAAACGGCAGGTTCTCCCAGCGGAGCGCGACCGGGTGGGACTGGTCGTAGAAGAGGACGCGCAGGCGGCTGCCGGTAATCAACGCGCGCAGGGGGGCGAGCTCGGTTTCGCGCTCGGCGTCATCCAGCGCCGCCGCCGCCTCGGCGACCTGGTAGAGCCGCCGCGCGAACTCCGCGGCGGTAGCTCCGGCGCTCTCGCGGCCGACGGTGCGGGCATATGCCTGCTGCGCCGCCGCCGTGTCCCCGGCGAGGCCCAGCGCGATTCCCGCGGAGACATAGGCGGCGCCCAGCCGTTCCGCTCGCAGCTCCGGCGGGGAATGGCGGGAGAAGAGGCGCGCGGCGACTTCGAAGTGGACCGCCGCCTCGCGGTCCCGGCGCGCCTCCAGCAGCTCGCGTCCGCGCATCCAGGCGGCGGCGGCGGTCAGCTCGCCCAGGCTCCGGACAGTCGGGTCATACGCCGGCTCTTCCGCCGGTGCGATGCCGCCGAGCAGCCGCAGGGAGAGGAGGCTGGCGCGGGTCTCCTCGTCGTCCGGAGCCAGCGCTGCCGCCGCCTCCAGCGCGGAGAGCGCTCCCGGGAGATCGCGCAGCCGGCCCAGCGCGAGGCCGAGCAGCCGGTGGGCGCCCGGAGCCTGCGGATCCCCGGCCAGCACCTGTTCCAGGCACTCCGCGCAGCGCTCCAGCTGCCCGAGCTGCCAGTAAGCGCGAGCCGGGGAGAGGCGCAGGTCGTCGGCCAGGGCAGGGGAGGGGTGGACTCGGCGCGCCGGCTCTCCCGCGGCGCCTTCGGGAGCCGCCGGAGCGGCCGGCTCCTCCGCCCTCGGCTGCCGGTCCAGATGTTGCCAGCGTCTCGCGTTCATTGATACACTATCGCGCGGTCGCGGTCCTCCGGAGCCCTATTCTACCACCCGTTCCGCGCGAGGGGACAGGTCACGTCTTCGGGACACGCCGGGCCTCGCCCGCCGGGTTCTCGCGCCCTTCCCCCGCTCCGGACCGCGCCGGCAACCATTTCCGATCGGTCACTAACTCCGCGCCCGCGGGCGCGAGGACCAGAGGAGCGCCTGAACTGATGGCAGCAACCGCCACCACCGCGCCCCAGGGGGCGCAATCGATCGACCAGCTCAAAGAAACCGCCCGGCTGGTTCGAAAGCACATCGTGGAGATGACCACGGAAGCGGGCTCCGGGCACCCCAGCAGCTCTTTCTCCTGCACGGAGATCGTCGTCGCCCTCTACTTCGGCGGCCTGATGCGGTACGACGCGAAGAATCCGCTCGACCCGGAGCGGGACCGCTTCATCATGAGCAAGGGGCACGCCGTGCCCGCGCAGTACGCCGCCATGGCGGAAGCCGGCTTCTTCCCCGCCGAGGAGCTGCTCACGCTCCGTAAGCTCGGCAGCGCGCTGGAAGGGCACCCGAACGTGAAGCGGCTCCCCGGCATCGAGGCGAGCACCGGCTCCCTCGGCCAGGGCCTTTCGATCGGGGTCGGCATGGCGCTCGCCGCCAAGCTGGACGGAGCCGCCTGGCGCACCTGGGTGGTGCTGGGCGACGGCGAGATCGACGAAGGCCAGATCTGGGAGGCCGCGCTCTCCGCCGGCAAGTACGGCACCGATAACCTGATCGCCATCATCGACGCCAACACGGCGCAGCAGACCGGCTACACCAAAGACGTGCTCCCCACGGAGCCGAAGGCGGAGAAGTGGGCCTCCTTCGGGTGGGAAGTGCAGGAAGTCGACGGTCACGACTTCGCCGTGCTGCTTCCCGCGCTGGAGAAGGCCCGGAGCGCCACCTCCGGCAAGCCGCAGGCGATCATCGCGCGCACCCTGAAGGGCAAAGGGGTGAGCTTCGTCGAGAAGGATTACGGATACCACGGCAAGCCGCTCTCTCGCGAGGAGCTGAAGCGCGCGCTGGAGGAGCTGGGATGGAGCTAGGCAAGTCGATCGGACTGACGGAGGGGAAGGCGACCCGCGTTGCCTTCGGTGAGACGCTCCGGGACCTCGGCGCGGAAGATCCGAACGTGGTGGTGGTCGATGCCGACCTGAACAACTCCACGCGCACGGACCTCTTCGCCAAGGCGCATCCGGACCGGTTCTTCAACGTCGGCATCGCGGAGAGCAACATGGTCGGCGTGGCCGGTGGCCTCGCCGCCGCCGGCAAGCAGGCCTGGTGCGCCTCGTTCGCCACCTTCGTGGTGTCGAACGCCTACGACCAGCTCCGCATGTCGGTCGCGTTCCCGGAGTGGAACGTCAAGGTGGTCGGCAGCCACAGCGGCATCAGCATCGGGGAAGACGGTCCCTCGCAGATGGGGATCGAAGACGTCGCCCTCGCCTGCTCCCTGCCCGGCTTCGCCGTGGTGGTGCCGTGCGACGAGGTCTCCACCCGCAAGGCGGTGCGCGCGCTGCACCAGACCCAGGGTCCGGCCTACCTCCGCACCGGGCGCCCGAATGCCCCGGTGATCTACTCGGAAGAGACCCCCTGGACCCTCGGCAAAGCGACCAAGCTGCGCGATGGTAGTGACTTGACCATCGTGACAAATGGGCTTATGGTGTCGGTGGCGCTGGAGGCCGCGGCCGCCTTGGAGAAGGACGGTCACTCGGTGCGAGTGCTCGACGTCCACACCGTGAAGCCGCTCGACCGCGACGCGATCGTCGCCGCCGCGCGAGAGACCGGCCGGGTAGTGGTGGTAGAAGAGCACCTGGCCCATGGCGGCCTCGGCAGCGTGGTGGCGCAGGTGCTCGCCGAGACCCACCCCGTGCCGATGCGCTTCGTCAACCTGGGCGACCAGTTCGCGGAATCGGGCTCCCCCGCCGCGCTGCTGGAGAAGTACGGCCTCACGTACCCCAACGTGGTCCGTGCCGCCCGGGAGCTGCTCTAGGCTCCCGGCTCGCCGCCGGGGGCGCGGGAGTGGGTTGCTCCCGCTCCGCGCCCCGGCGGCGAGCGGATACTTTCCGAGGGCTCTGCTGCTCACCGGGCAGGATACCGCCGGAAAGTGTCGAAAAATAGACCGGTCCCGACTTCAGTTGGGCCGATCACGGTCCGAGAATGAAGTTGTTGCCGGGGAACGCCGGCCGTTTGCGGTGCTTCCGGAGAGAATGCCATGCTGGTGAAGGCTATCCGTCAGTGGTTCAAGCAGATCTGCTGCTCTCACGAAAATCGCGTTCTGGACGGAATCGTCCGCGAGCCGATTTCGTACGCACGACAGGCGAGCTACTACTGCCCGGATTGCCAGCGAAGCTGGGTCTCCTGGAAGCTGCCGGACAGCGTAACCCGCTAAGCAGCGTCGTCCCCAGCTTACCCTCCGGGAAACCGGCGGCCAGGCGCGGGCTGATCGAAGCAAGAATTAACACGCAATGACCGAGGCGAGGGCGAAAGCTCTCGCCTCGGTTGCGTACCAAGTAATCATTTTTCGGCAATTCTTAACGATTTCTAAACGACCGGAGCCCGGAGCTCATTGCCAAAAGAAATCGCCGCTATTCGCGGAATTCGGTCCGAACGCTGCGGTCCAGATTACACATTTCCCCACTGAGGGTGTTACACTCGTACGTGTAGTCGGTGAACCGCAGTCACCTTGAGAGTCTGCTTAAGGTTTCTGGCACTGCGAATTCCCTCCGCCTCTAGAACCCCGCCGCGCCGCATCGACTGCGCTCCGGCCGTTACGCGCCGTCGGAGAGCAGGTGGAAGTGCGCCGGCCTCTCGATTTCAGGAATGTGAGACTTCACGGCAATGAGCGAACAGACAACGACAACGGCAGCCCACGCTGGAGAACTGCATCGTGGTCCCGGCGAGGAGTTCTGGCTCGAGGGTGATGCCGACGTCAAGCCGCTGGTGATCAGACAGGGAGTGGTGGCCTACCGGCGCGGCAGCGTGGCGATCGGTCTGATGGGCCCCGGCGAAGTCGTGCTGCCGATCCCGGGCACGCCCAAGCTTGGGCCGGCGGCGGCCGACCTCGTGGCGGTCACCGAAGCGACCGTAGGCGAGTACGAGGGCGATCTCGAATCGAACAAGTACCAGGCCTGTCTGGATAGCGCTCGCGCCGTGGTGGAAGGGGCGGACCGGCTCGGGAATATGTCGCTCCCGCAGCGCCTCGCCGCCCTGCTGCTCGACATCACCGACATGACCGGGCAGCCGGTAGTCGGGTGCCGGCAGGACATTCTCGCGATGGCCGCGGCCGCACGGCGCGAGACGGTGGCGACGATCCTCTCCGGCTGGCGCGACGAGGACTGGATCCAGACCCGCTATCGCCGCTGCAAGGTGATGGATCGCGATGCCCTGATCAAGATCCGGGACCGCCGCCCCGAGTAGGTCGGTCCACCGGCTCTCTCCCCAGGGTGCCGCCGGCACCCTGGGGAGCCCTTTCCGCTACCGTGCGGTCCCGCTCCGCTCCAGGTAGGCGCGCACTTCTTCGAATTGCTCCGGACTGATTGCGTCGTGCTTGCGCAGCGCCGTCAGCAGCTCCGGAAGCGTAAAGACCGAGTGCAGCGTGAGTCCGTGCTCGCGCAGTGCCTCCGCCCCGCCCTGCTGGCGGTCGATCAGTACCACCACGTCCCGCACCACGAGCCCCGCGGCGGTGAGCGGCTCGATCAGCTCCAGCTTGGCGCCGCCCGTGGTGATCACGTCATCGATCACCACCGCCACCTGGCCCGGCCGGATCTCTCCCTCTACCCGCTGCCCCGTGCCGTACGCCTTCGCTTCCTTGCGCGGGTAGATGGCCGGGATTCCGGAAGCGAGGGAGGCGCTGACTGCCAGCGGCAGCCCCGCGTACGGCAGCCCCGCCAGGCAGTCGCACTCCACGGTCCGCGCCCGGGCCGCCAGCGCTTCTCCTGCCGCCCGCAGCGCGGCGGGGTGCGACACGAGGCCGCGCAGGTCCACGTAGACCGGCGACTTCTGTCCGGACTTCAGGGTGAACTCTCCGAACTTCACGCCCCCGATCCGGAATAGCTCCAGGGCAAACGCTTCGATCTCCATCACAGGTCCTCTCTCCGGCGGCCGGCGCCGCGTGCGCAGCGGTCGGAGTAAGGATAGCCTGCCGGTCACCCGAAGTGCCTCGCGAGGAGCGCCGGTGAGCGGGTGGGCAAGATCCAGAGTAGCAGACGTAAAGAGACCGGGCGCGGGAGGGAAATCGCGTCCGGTCTCGGGTCTGACCTATGTTGTTGTAGGAGAGGGATGATACCGCGTCTCCACCGGCAGTCTACCCGTCGCACCCCAAGGGCTAAACCGCTCGCAAAGAAAAGGGTTTCACTCCTAGCGCTCGGGCTCCAGGCGAGCGGTGCCGCCGGTGCCCGGGTCCGGGAGAGCGGGCTGCGGCTCCAGGGGGAACCAACCGTCGCAAAAGAAACTCCGCACCGCGCGCGTGACTTCGCTCGTCATGTAGAACAGGAATCCGACTCCCGGGCTTCTATATTGGTTAGAAAGGCGGACGGGGGCGCGCTGCTGGAGGCGCTGCTCACCCGCTCCGCCGTATACATCGGATATTGCGGCTCGCATGGCGGCGCCCTCCAGCGGGAAGCCAGCCGTCTGGCGGCCGCTGGACCGCACGATTCCCCACCACCACCTTCCGCGCGGATGCTCAGCAGGTGACGGCGAGCGGGAGATACGCCTCTATGTCAAACAGGACTCCTTCAGTATTCGATACCACGTTCCGCACCGTCGGCGTGGTGCTGTCTGTCTCCGCCGGTGCCGTATTCGTGGCACACCCCGGCATCTCCGCTCCCGCGAAGCCCGCCCGAAAGCCGGTGCCGGGTGCCGCCGGGGTGCGTCCCCGAATGCCGATCGCGCCCCCGGCGGCCCCGGACGCGGGCGATCGCCAGACGGCGAAGCCGGCGGTCGACCTCTACAAGCTCCCCGCACCCACCGACGAGTTCATGCCGCTCAGCCAGGTCAAGCCGGGCATGAAGGGGTACGGGCTAACCGTGTTCCGCGGCACCAAGATCGAGCGGTTCGGCGTGGAAGTGCTCGGCGTGATGGAGAAGTCGTACATGGGGCGCCCGCTGGTGCTGGTGCGGCTCTCCGGCGGGCCGATCAGCGAGCGCGGCGCCTTCCTGATCCAGGGCATGAGCGGCAGCCCGATCTACCTCGATGGGAAGCTGCTCGGCGCCTTCTCCATGGGGAACGCCTGGCCCAAGGATCCGATCGGTATGGTGACGCCGATCGATGACATGATGGAAGCGCTCGATCCGAAGCTTTCGCAGATCCCCGCGGGCGGCATCGCGTTCGATCCCGCCGCGCCGGTGGCGAACGTGGCGAGCACGGCGGTGCCGGAGCTGTTCCGCACCCCGCTGAGCGTCGCCTCGCCGGCCGCGACCGGACGCACCTTCCGGCCGCTCTCGCTGCCGGTGACGGTGAGCGGTCTCTCCGGCCGCAACCTGGAGGCGATGTCCGAGGTACTGCGCCCGTTCAACCTGAACGTGATGCAGGGGGCCGGCAGCGTCTCCGAGCCGATCAAGACGGAGCTCGGCCCCGGATCGGCGGTCGGGGTGGCGCTGGTGCGCGGCGACATCGAGATGACCGCCTTCGGCACCGTGACCCACCGCAAGGGGAACGAGCTGGTCGCCTTCGGCCACCCGTTCTTCCAGATCGGCGCGGTCCAGTTCCCGATGACGACGGCCTGGGTGCACGAGGTCTTCTCCGGGTTCGACGTGTCGCACAAGATCTCGTCGGCCGGAGAGGTGATCGGCACGATCATCCAGGACCGGCCCTTCTCGATCGCCGGGAAGGTGGGGCCCGCCCCCAAGATGATTCCGGTCCGCTACACGGTGAAGGACCAGACCACCGGCCGGGGCCGCACCTACCAGTGTGAAGCGATCAACCACCCGCTGCTGGTGGGCCGCTTCTTGCCGGTGGCGGTGAACCAGGGTCTCTTCGAGGTGCGCCCGGTTCCGGGTGAGGCGGTCGCGCAGGTGAAGCTGCGGGTGGAGACGGACGGCGCCGGGACGATCACCCGGGAGAACATCTTCTTCGATCCGGCCGCGATCGACATCACCGCGGTGAGCGAGCTGATGGAGCTGATGAACGTGCTCAGCGCCAACTCGTTCCAGAAGGTGCCGATCAAGAGCGTCGACGTGGACGTGGTCTTCGAGGAGAAGCGGCCCACCGCGACGGTGGAGCGGATCTTCCTGCCGCAGGACAAGTTCGAGCCGGGCGACGAGATCGAGGTCGGCGTAGTGCTGCGGCCGTTCCGCAAGGACCCGGTCCTCACCAAGACGAAGATCCGGGTTCCGGAATCGGCCGCCAACGGCCGCGCGCTGCTGATGGTTCACGGCGGCTCCACCCGGGTCAATCTCAGCTCCCTCTCTTCCGGCTCCGCCGGTCCGGGCGGGGTGCCGCAGACCGGCGCGCCGGCCGATGCCACCCTGGGCCAGGTGCTGAAGCGGTTCCAGGAGCGGGAGCGCAACGACCAGCTCATCACGCGGCTCGTCTTCCCCAGCACCTCCGTGGCGATCCAGGGCTCCAAGCTCTCGCAGCTCCCGTCGCCGCTGGTGGAGGTGATGCGAAGCTCCAAGAGCACCGGCTTCCGCTTCGAGCGGGACGATGCCAAGGCGGTGACCGATTCCGAGCTGATCCTCTCCGGGCTTCAGGTGCTGGCGATCGACGTCCAGCGGCCGGACCGCCAGGAGAAGCCGCAGCCCGGCGGCGCCTCCAGCGGCGCCGGTCGCCCCAGCACCACCGGCTCCGCCACGCCGATGCAGCTCAACTCCGGCTTCGGGAATGACGACGAGGAATTCGCAGCCGGCCGCGTGCGCTTCAGCGTGGACGGCCTGCCGCGGGTGGTTCGCCTGACCCCCGAAGAGGACGAGCCGTCCCGCCTGAAGGGCGACGAAAAGGCGCCGCAGAAGGAAGAAAAGAAGCCGGCCCCGGCGAAGAACGGCGCCAAGCAGGATCCGAAGGCCGGTGCCAAGCCGGACGACGCCAAGGCGGCGGACAAGCCGGCGGAGAAGGCGGACGACAAGCCGAACCAGGACCCGCTGGTCGGGCGCCAGGCGAAGCTCTGGAAGCAGAGCACGGCCGCCGAGTTCGCCGCCGGAACCTTCAAGAGCACCGGCGTGGCGACGACCGGCGACGTGCGGCTCACCCCCAGCCTCAAGCTGGCCCACGAGTCTCCGGAGCAGTTCGTGTGGAGCGTGGCCGGCGTCGGAGGCGCGGTCTATGCCGGCACGGGTCACGGCGGCCAGGTGCTGCGCCTGGACCAGAACGGCACGGCCTCCGTCTTCTTCCGCACCGGCGAGCTGGAAGTCCACTCCCTGGGGAAGGACGCGAAGGGGAACCTCTACGTCGGCACCAGCCCCCGCGGCAAGGTCTTCCGCGTCTCCCCGGACGGTAAGGGGGAAGAGCTGCTCGATCTCTCGGCCGGCTCCTCGGACGACTCGGCTCGGTTCGTGGTCTCGCTCGCCGTGGCGGCGGACGGCACCGTCTACGCCGGCACCGGTCCGGAGGCCGCGATCTACCGCGTGAAGCCCGGCGCGAAGGGCGAGCTGCTCTGCAAGCTCCCCGACCAGACGGTGATGAGCCTTCACCTGGGCTCGGACGGCGCTCTCTACGCCGGCACGGCGGAGGACGGCGCGATCTACCGCGTCCGTCTCACCGACGCGAGCGCGCAGCCGGAGATCCTGTACGACAGCGACGCCAGCGCGATCACCGGGTTGGCACTGGCCCAGGACGGGACGCTCTACGCGGCGGCTTCGCCGAACGGCACGGTCTACAAGATCACCCCGGACCGCAAGCATTCGGTCCACTTCGCGCACAAGGGCAAGGGCGCGCTCTACGGTCTGCTGGTAGACGGCGGCGGCAACCTGATCACCGCGACCGGCGACTCGGTCCTGCGGATCGAGCGGGACGGCACCGCGACCTATCTCGCCGACCCGAAGCGGGCGCAGTTCACCTGTGTCGCGTGGGACGAGGACGGCCGCATCATCGCCGGTAGCGCCAACGTGGGCAGCATCTACCGCCTGGCGCTCAGCGCCGAGGGCAGCTTCGAGTCGACCGTCCACGATGCCGGCATGCCGGCCCGCTGGGGCCGGGTGCGCTACTCCGGCATGCTGCCGGACGGCGCGAAGATGCAGGTGGAGACCCGCAGCGGCAACACCCGGGAGCCGGACCGCTCCTGGAGCGCCTGGCAGCCGCTGGCGTCGCGGGACAGCGGCACCTACGTGGTGAGCCCGGAGGCGCGGTTCCTGCAGTACCGCGTCGTCTTCGAGAGCGCCGCCGGCTCGCCGTCGCTGCGGGAGATCCAGTTCTCCTACCTGCCGCGGAACCAGGCGCCGAAGGTGACGCTGGCGGCCCCCGCCGCCGGGCAGATCATCCGCGGCGGCTTCCCGGTCAAGTGGTCCGCCGTCGATCCGGATAAGGACACCCTCACCTACGAGGTCTCCTTCAGCGCGGACCAGGGCAAGACCTGGAAGCCGGTGGGCGAGACGACTGCCGCGGCCCCGGCCGGCGGTACGCCCGCTCCGCCCTCCGATGACCGCCCCACCCGGGCGGAGGCGCAGGAAGCGCTGAAGCGGTTCCGCGAGCAGCTCGACAGCGACCAGAGCCTCACTCCGGCCCAGCGGGACGAGAGCTTCAATAAGGCGAAGCAGGTGGTGGAGCAGTATCTGGACGAGAATCCGGAGCCGGAGAAGGGCGAGAGCAAGCCGACCCCCGCTCCGGCGGCGGCGGCCTCGCGTCCGGCCGGCACCACCCGCCAGGCGACCCTGACGTGGGATACCAAGTCGGTGCCCGACGGCGTCTATCTGGTCCGCGTCGTAGCCTCGGACAAGGCGAGCAACCCGGGCGAGCCGCTGGCCGACGTGGCGCTCTCCGAGCCGTTCATCGTCAGCAACACGCCGCCGCAGCTCTTCGTCTTCGAGCGGGGGATCAGCGTGAACGCGCAGAAGGAAGCGGGCGTGGTCGGCTTCGCCTCCGGGCGTGTCAGCCTCCAGGGCGCCCAGTACCGGGTCGACGGCGGCGACTGGACCGCCATCGAGCCGGACGACGGCATCTGGGACAGCGCCTCGGAGCACTTCCGATTCACCGTTCCGGCAGCCGCCGCGGGCGAGTGGACGGTGGAGGTGAAGCTGGTCGACGTGGCCGGCAACTCCAGCACCACCAAGGTGAAGTACAAGGTCCCGTAAGCGTAGGTGGGCAGGCTTCCGGTTAGCTCTCGCAGGGCAGAAAGCTCCAGAGCGCCGGAGCCAGACCCCGGAAACCTGCGGGTGCCGCCCGCATCGGATAGAACGCAGACGGAGCTCCGGCTCCGTCTGCCTCGTTTTCTGCCCAGGACTTCCCCATGCTGCAGTCGATCCTGCCGCTGCTCTCCTGCCCCGCCCGCTCCGTGCCGGCCCGTCCGTGCGGCGGCACGCTGCTGGTTCAGGACTCCCCCGCGCTGCCGCTCCGATTCGATCCCGCGCTCCGCGATGACCTGCTGGAGGGACTGCTCCGCTGCGTCTCCTGCGGCAAGGACTACCCGGTGCTCTCCGGCGTGGCGGTGCTCCATCCGGATCCGGACGACTATCTCCGCCGCTATGGGCGCGCGGTGCTCCGGGATCTCGACCGGCACGGCTCAGCCCCCCCGGAAGTCCGGCGGTGGCTGGTGCGGCGGACCGGCCGAGAGGCGGAGCAGGACGACTACGGCGCCGACTTCCGCTACTCGCAGCAATTCGAAGGTCCGTACGCGGTCGCCGGCGCGATGCTGGAGCAGCCGGAGGCGCTGTATGGGCCTTACGCGGAGTGGCTGCGGCAGATCGAGGGGCAGGGCCCCTACGACGTGCTGGCGGGCTGGGGCAGGGAGGCGGCCCGCCGCGGGTTCCTGCTGGACGCGGGCTGCGGGGGTGGGGGACTGCTGGTGCGGGCGGCAGAGGCGTACCAGGCGGCGTTCGGGGTCGATCTCTCCTTCCTCGCCATCCTGCTTGCCCGGCGCGCGCTGCTCCACCGGCCGGAGGCGGAGCGCTCCTACCTGCTGGTCACCCGGCGCGGCGAAGAGCGCGAGCGACCCCTCTCGGTTCCGCGCCTGCGGAACACCGAGTTGGTGGTCGGCGACGCGGCGGCGGTCCCGTTCGCACCCGGCCTGTTCGACACCGTTTGCAGCTGCAACGTGATCGACATCGCCGGCATCGAGGGTCCGCTCTCGGAGGCGGCGCGGGTGCTGGGAAAGGGCGGCTCGCTGCTGCTGTCGGACCCGTTCTTCTTCCGGGACGGCGAGGCACCGCCCCGAGACCCGAAGGAGGCGCTGCATCGGGCTCTGCGGGCGCGGGGGCTGCAGATACAGCGCGAGCGAGACGCGGTACCATGGGCATGGGCTACCTACGACCGGCACTGGCACGTCTACTTCAACTACTGTGTCGCGGCGGTCAAGGAATAGACATCCACCCGGACGCGCCGGTAAAGAGTCCGCGGATGGGGAGGAGGCCGGATGAGCGGATCGACACGACTGATAGCCGTAGTGGGCGGGATCGCCGCGGGGGCGGTCGCCGGAACGGTGGCCCTCTTGCTGCTGATGCCGGCGGTACGGCCATCGGGGGACGGCACCCGGCCCGCGCCGCCGGCAGTAACCCCTCCGGCAGCCAATGCTTCGGGGGTGCCCGCCGTCGGATCGGAGCCGGTCCAGGCGAATGGCCCCGCCGCACTGGCTCCGGCGGCGTCTGCCGTCGATCCCGCGGCCCTTCAGCGGCTCCTGGAGAGCTCCGCGGAGGAGCTCCCCGGGAAGGTGGCGATCCACGTCCGGATTGACGGCGGCCCGGAAGCCGGGGTGCTGGCGAACGAGCAGATGCGGGCCGCCAGCGTGATCAAGCTGCCGCTCCTGGCGGTACTCTTCGCCGCCTGGGAGAGCGGGCTGGTGAAGCGGACCTCCGCGGACCTGGAGCGCGCCCGCAAAATGATCACCCAGAGCGCCAATCCGGAGGCGGACGCGCTGATCCGCCGCCTGGGAATGGACAGGGTGAACGACTGGCTGGATAACCACGGCTACACCGGCACGGAGCTCCGCCACCTGCTGCTGGGTGAGCGTCCCCGGGGCGAGAACGTGGTGAGCGCTGCCGAGATGACCCGGATGCTGCTCGAGATCGGCCGGGGAGAGCTGGTGAGCCCGGCCGCCAGTGCGGAGATGCGACAGATTCTGCAGGCGCAGACGCGGCGTACCCGCATTCCGGCCGGTCTTCCGGAGGAGGCAGTGGTCGGCAACAAGACCGGCACGCTGAATGGGGTGGTGAACGACGTGGCGTTGGTGGAGGCGCCGGGACTGCCGCGCTACGCCATCGCCGTCCTGAACGAAGGCGGGAGCGACGTGGCGACCTCCCGGCGGATCGCCGAGCTGAGCCGGAAGGTCTACCAGCTGCTGCGGAGCAGCGCGGCTCCGGAGTCCGCTTCCGGGAATGGGCCGTCGTCCGCCGCTCCGGAGAGCGGCTCCGGCACCGCGCCGCCCGCCGGCAATCGGCCCTGATGTCCGCCAACCGATCGAGCTACTCGCGCATTCCAGAAGTATCACCGCCGGGATCGGCCGCTCCGGCTCCGGAGCGGTCCCGGTGAGCCAGGAGGGCGCGAGATGAAGACGTTGAATCTGGACCGCGAGACGGCGTCGGGCGGCACACCATTGGCGAACGCGCCGGCGATGAAGAGAGGCTTTGAGATGAACGGCAGGCTGGTCGCGGTGGGACTCGCCCTCGTCCTGGTGGCGGGCGGCGGCTTCGCGCTCTGGCGCTCGGTGGAGGCCCAGCGCCCGAAAGGCTCCGACGCGGAGCAGATCCGGGCGATGCTGGCCGAGGGGGAGCGCGCCACGGAGCGCCTCGACGCAGCCGGACTCGGGCGCTTCATCTCGGACGATTACCGGGACAACCTCGGCCTCTCCGACACGAGCGTGAAGTACCAGATCCGCCGCTACTTCCGGGAGCACGACGCGATCGAGGTGGAGATCCCGGAGCAGTCGATCGAGGTGAACGTCTCGCCGAACAGCGACACCGGCTCGGTCTCGTTCCTGGCGCGGGTGGGAGTGGCTACGGACGCGAAGACCGCGACGTACGACCTGCCGATGACGCTGCAGGTCAAGAAGGAGCCGGTGCACTACTACTGGCTCTTCCCCGGCGAAGAGTGGAAGGTGACCTCCGCCGAGGGGTACGGAGCCCTGGAAGGCTACCAGTAGCTTCGGCCGCTGCCTGCCTACGCAAATGGCCGACGGGATGATTGCCAGCTAAAAGGAGAAGCGAGCGAGCGTGTGGAACTCCGAATGGTAGTCTTTACTACACCACTATCGGATACACCCCAGTGCTGCCTCGCCACCTGCCAGCCCTCATCGCCGTCGGCTCCCTCCTCTGTCTCCAGGCATGCGCCAGCTTCTCGGCCGAAGCCGGCTTCTCCCGGGATCACCGGACGGCGCTCCACCCGCAGCTCACCGACCTTCCGCTCTACTTCGAGCCGTCGGCAATCGAGCCCAGCCATCCGGAGGGAATGCCCTCCGACCGCTTTCACTGCCGCGGAGACGGATACTCACTGACGCTCTCTGCCACCGAAACGCGGGTTACGCTGGCGTCGCGCGGAGCGCAGCGTAGCGGAGGAGCGTCCCCCCGGCCCGACGGCGGGCCTGTGCGTGACCTGAACGCCGGAAGCGAGGAGGCGCCGGTGACACTCCGCACGCGCCTGCTCGGCGGGTCGACCCGCGCCAGGCTCCAGGGCCTGGATGAGCAGCCGGGGAAGGTCCATTACCTTCTGGGAAGCTCGCCGGAGCGGTGGCGGCGAGAGGTGCCCACCTATCGGAAGGTGCGGGCACTGGAGGTGTATCCCGGGATTGACGTCGTCTACTACGGGCGCCAGGGGCAGCTCGAGTACGACTTCGTCCTGGCTCCCGGAGCCTCGTCCGACAGGATCCGGATGGAGCTGTCCGGCGCCGATCAGGTGTCGATCGACCGGGATGGAAACCTGCTCCTGAAGACCGCCGTGGGGACGGTGACGCAGCGCCGGCCTGAGCTCTACCAGGTAGTGGACGGCCAGAGACGCGGCGTGGAAGGCTCTTTCGCCATTCTGGACACCACGCCCGGCGCCGCGGATGAACTCGACAGTGCCCCGGTCCGGGATGGCGCGGTCGTGGTCGGCTTCCAGGTGGGATCTTACGATCGACGTCTGCCGCTGACCATCGATCCGGTGCTTTCGTACGCCAGCTACCTCGGCGGAAGCGGTGAAGACACTGCCGTCGAGTCCCCCGGGATCGCGGTCGACGCGGAAGGCTACGTGTACGTGACCGGCCTGACCACCTCTTCGGACTTCCCGATTGCCAACGCGTACCAGTCCGGGAACCGCGGCGGGAGCTTCAGTGGTCGCGATGCATTCCTCACGAAGCTGACTCCGGACGGGTCGGAGCTCGTCTACTCGACCTACTTCGGCGGGAGCGGGGACGAGTGGCGCATGAACCTGGCGCTTACCTCTTCCGGTGAACCGGTGCTCTTCGGGAGTACCACCTCTTCGGATCTTCCGACCACGGCCGGGGCACTGAAGAGAACGGTCACCGGCACCTACGACGTCTTCGTCGCGCAGTTCAACGCCTCTGGATCCAACCTGGTGTTTTCGACACTCCTCGGAGGCTCAGCGCGCGAGTGGTCTTCTGATGTGGCGGTGGATGGCGACGGCTCTGCGTACGTGACCGGACTTACCGAGTCCGCCGACTACCACACGACACCCGGAGCCTTTCAAACTTCGAGCCGGAGCTCCAGCTTCGACATCTTCGTGACCAAGCTAACTCCAGGGGGAAGCCTCGACTATTCCACTTATCTTGGGGGGTTCGACTACGATCACCCTGCGGATATCGCGGTCACCAGCTCCGGTGAGGCGATCGTGTGCGGCTTGACCTGCAGCGCGGACTTCCCTCTTAAGAGCCCGATCCAGGATACGTTCCAGGGAGGCGTCGTCGTGCGATCCGACGGGTTTATCACTCGCCTCAACTCGTCCGGCAGCGCCCTCGTCGCCTCCACCTACCTCGGTGGTTCCGCGGACGAAAGCGTTAGCGCTGTCACGTGGGACGCGAGCGGAAACATCTACGCCGCGGGCAATACTTCGTCTCCCAACTTTCCCACTACGGCCGGTGCCTTCAGCCGGGTGAGGAGCGGCTGGGCCGACGGCTTTCTGGTCAAGCTAGGCTCGGGTGGTACCGTGTTGGAGTACTCCACTCTCGTCGGGGGATTCGGGTGGGATGGGATCTTCAACCTGGCCGTAGACGGACAGGGCAACGCCTGGGCGGTAGGCAGGACAGACTCCCCCAACTTCCCGATGGTCAGCCCCACGCAGCCCAGGCTGGGCGGCGGGGAAGACGGGTGCGTCCTGCATCTGAACGCCACAGGCAGTGCGCTCTTGTTTTCCTCTTACCTGGGCGGAAGTGGCAACGACGTGGTGGTAGATCTGACGCGAGGCTTGGACGACGACATCTGGGTCGTTGGCTCTACGGAGTCCCTGGACCTTCCTACGGTCGCCGCGTTCCAGCCTGCGTATGGGGGAGGCACCCTGGACCTCCTCGTGGCCCGGTTCGGACCATCCGCACCGGAGGCTCCTTCGGGTCTGGCGGCACTCGCTATCACCTCCACCTCGGTGGAGCTCACCTGGAACGACAATTCGGACAGGGAGAGCGGATTCCGCGTGGAGCGCAGGGGCCATAGCCAGGCGGAGTTCCAGCTCGTTGGCGAAGCCGGTGCAGGAGTTAACCACTACACCGACGGGGGCGTTTCACCAGGCGAGACCTACATCTATCGCGTGCAGGCCTGGAACGGCTCCGGAGCTTCGGCATACAGTGAAGAACTGCCGGTGACCACCCTTGCGCCGCCGACCTTCAGCATCTCGGGGCGAATCACGGAGGACGGCGCCGGAGTGGCCGGCGTGTCCGTGAGTGCGGGTGGGCGTTCGGTGCTCGTCGACTCGGCGGGTACGTACACTCTTGCCGGACTACCGGCCGGGACCTACGAGGTGATTCCGGAAAAGCGCGGCTTGGTTTTCGATCCGCCGCAGCGTACCGTTACCCTCGGTCCCAACGGAAGCGACGTGGATTTCACCGCAAGCTCGGGACCCTTTCTGCAGTCGATCAAGCTGAGCGCCGACCGCGTGCGCTCCCGCGGCAAAGTGCGCGGCACCCTCAAGCTGAACCGGCCGGCGACGGGGAACGTGAGGATCACGCTCGTGAGCGATACCCCTTCCGCGGCCCCTGCGCCGCGATCGGTCGTCCGCGTTCGCAAAGGGAGCCGGACCGGCACGTTCGTGATCCGTGCACGACGGGTGGAATCCCCGATCGCAGTGACGTTCACGGCCGCTTATGGCGGAGCTAGCCGGCAGGCGGTGCTCACGGTGAAGCCGTAGATCGGCGCTGTGCCGCCGCGATGCCGGCGTGAACGGCGTCTGCACCCGGTACAGACAGGCGGATCTCGACTTCACGCGCTGTGGACGGGGTTCGCTGCCGCACCGGAGCTGCTGGTGAGGGCGTGGGGAACCAGCCCGGAGCGTCTCGGACAGCAGCTCTGGCGCAGCTTCCGGGGACTTGCCCCCTATAAACGCAGCACGGCCCGCCGGGTGAACCCGGCGGGCCGTGCTGCTCAGGAGCGGTGCGAGGCGATCAGTTGCTCGCGACGGTGTCCGCGCCGAAGTAGCGGAGCACGCCCTGCGTCACCGATTCGGCGAAGCGCTGGTGGAACTCCGGCGTGGCCAGGAGCAGCTCTTCTTCCGCGTTGTTGATGTAGCCGACCTCCAGGAGCACGCTGGGGATGTTCGTCTCCCGGATCACCTGGAAGCTGGCGTTCCGCACGCCGCGGTCCGCGCGGCCCACCGCGGAGACCATATATGGGTGCAGCGTCTCGGCGAGCCGCTTGCTGCGGGGCTGGCGCCAGTAGGTCTCCGTCCCGGTGGCGGAGTTGCGCCGGCCGGTGGAGTTGCAGTGGACGCTGATGAAGATATCCGCGCCGGAGCGGTTCGCGATGGCGCAGCGCTCGTCCAGGCTGACGAAGACGTCCGAGTCGCGGGTGATGATCACCTGCGCGCCCTTCGCCTCCAGCTCCTGCTTCAGCGCCAGGCCCATCTTGAGGCAGAGGTCCTTCTCGCTGCTGAAGAGGCCCTGCGCGCCGCCGTGCTTGCCGCCGTGGCCGGGGTCGACCACGATCACGCGCCCCACCAGGCGCGCGCCAGGGTCGACCAGCGGCGCGCGGTTGCGGTCGATCGGACCGAGGCTGGGAAAATCGCCCGGAATCCCCTGGCGGGAGGCGAGACGGTTGCCGGCGCCGCGGCGCTGGATCGCGACGATCTCGCGGTTCGACGGCTGGAGCAGCGGCGGGTTCACCGCGGCGGCCCCGATTCCCACGCTGGCGACGACCTGGTTCTCCTGCTGCAGGTCGAAGCGGGTAACCTTGTACGCGACAGAAGGCACTTCGAAGACGACGCGGGCAGTGTTGGCGACCGGGTGCCCGGTGCGGATCGCCCGCGCGGGGCCCATCGAAGCCGGGAACTGGATCCCGGGAGCCCAGCGGGCGTTCGGGAAGTCGATCACCACCCGCACCGGCGCCTGCGTCACCGGCAGCCACTGGGGGCGCACCGGGCCGGAAGCGCGGACGCGGACCTGCAGCCCCTCGCCGTCCGGCGTGATATCGAGGCCGGTGAGCGTCACCGCCTGGG
The DNA here is from genome assembly GCA_046292385.1 of Armatimonadota bacterium. Lineage (GTDB taxonomy): Bacteria > Armatimonadota > SYMT01 > SYMT01 > SYMT01 > JBKBRF01. The sequence continues at coordinate 42,598 of JBKBRF010000004.1, forward strand.
CGGGCGCCGCCTCCGTGGCCTCCGGCTCTTTGGAGAGCTGCGGCCGCTTGGAGGCATCCGGCACGAGCGCGATCTCGTTGGAGCGCGTGTCCAGCCGCACGTCGAGCGCGCAGAGCTCCGCCAGCTTGCGGAGCGGCACGAAGGCGTTGCCGCCGAGCACGAGCACCACCGGATGCTCGCCGGTTTCGGGTACCTCGTCTCGCGAGGTGACGATCGGCCAGCTCCCGACGAAGCCGCCGCGGCAGCGGACCACGTACTCCGAGCCGGAGCGCGTGAAGGTGATCTGAAGGCGGCGCAGCTCCTGGATGACTGGCGCGTAGAGCTCCGGGTCCTCCACGTGGCCGTAGGTCATGTAGAAACGGCTGCCGCCGCCGATCGAGAGCTTGGTGCCGCTGGCGCTCACTTCCGCGCTGGCGGGGCGAGCGCCGGGAAGCGCGCAGAGCGCCGCGGCCGTGAGCAGCGCGGCGGTTAGTAGACGAAGGCGCATGGGCTTTCTCCTCGGGGTACTGCAGGACTGGGCGCCAATGCGAGCACCGGAGGCACGCTCCGGGTTTGACGCAGGATGAGGTACCGAGATTCTCGGCCCGGCAAGCCCCTCTCTTCACCCAAGAAAGGCGCTTGCCCGGTAACGGAGCGCGAACTGGCTCCGCTACCGCCCGCCTGTTCGCACCCCGAGGGAAGACCTCCTCCCGCCGCGCGGAGTCAGTCCCCGGGAAAGGTTGTTGAGCCCGGCCAACCGCTTCGTCAAGCAGACGCAAGCAATGAGGGGCGTTCGCAGGCTAGCGAGCTGCAGGGTTCCAGGCGCCCGGGGAGGGGTGGCTAACCTGCGGCTCGCTAGCCTGCGAATGGACGGGGGACTCAGCCGGTGGGGAACGCCTGGCGGCCGCGGATCCAGGTGGCGCGGCAGCGGAACTGCGGGTCGAGGAGGGTCACGTCGGCGTCTTTCCCTGCCTCCAGCGAGCCCTTCCGGTCCGAGCAGCCGGCGATGCGGGCCGGAATCAGGCTGGCCATCCGGACGGCGTGGACCAGCGAGACGCCGGCGAAGTCGATCGCGTTGCCGATCGCCCGCTCCATGGTGAGGATGCTCCCGGCGATGGTGCCGTCGGAGAGGGTGCAGAGCGGGCCGTCTACCTGCACCGTGTGCGGCCCCAGGGTGTGGGTGCCGTCCGGCAGGCCGGTCGCGGAGAAGGCGTCGGTGATGAGCGCGGCGCGGTCCGGTCCCTTGGTGGAGAGCGCCAGGCGTACGATGTGCGGGTGAAGGTGAACGCCGTCCGGAATCACCTCGGCCACCACCCGCTCATCGTTCAGGCAGGCGGCGATCGTTCCCGGGTCCCGGTGGTGGATCGGGCGCATCGCGTTGAAGAGGTGGGTCGCGTGGGTGGCGCCCGCGTCGATGCCGGCGACCGCCTCTTCGTAGGTCGCGTCGGTGTGCCCGATCGACGGGATCACGCCTTCTCGCACCAGGAGCCGGATCAGCTCCAGCGCGCCCGGCAGCTCCGGGGCGAGCGTCATGATGCGCATCTGGCCTTCAGAGGCCTGGAGCAGCTCCCGGACCTCGTCGAAGTCGGGGTCTCGCACGCCCTCGGCCGGCTGCGCGCCCTTGCGCTTCATGTTGATGTACGGGCCCTCCACGTGGAGCCCTACGATCTCGGCGCCGGCCCCCGGCTGCCGCTGGGCCTCTACACACCAGCGGATCGCCTGGAGCAACTCGGGGTGGCGGGCGGAGATGGTGCTGGGAAGCCACGCGGTGGTGCCGTGGCGGGGGAACCGGGCGGAGATCCGCCGGATGCCCTCCGCGCCGTGCAGCATCACGTCGTCCCCGAAGGTGCCGTGCACGTGGGTGTCGATGAGGCCCGGCAGCACGTAGAGCCCGGCGGCGTCCACGTGGCGCGCTCCGGCCGGGATCTCGGCGCCCGCAGCGGCACCTGCGTACCGGAGGGTCTCGCCCTCGATCAGTACCAGGGCATTCGCGACTTCACGGTCCGGCAGGACGGCGGTCCCGCCGGTGATGGCAGTGATCTCTGACGCCACGACTAACCTTCCCCGATACTCTTCAGAATCCGGAGCGCTTCTTCCCGGTCGCCGTGAACTCGGGAGAGGTGCGGCCGCAACTCCAGCGCGGCGTCCGCGGAGCTCTCCATCCGGGCTTCGATCGCCGCGACCGCGTCGACCGCCGCCTGCGCGGAGCTGCGCGCGGCACCCAGGTCCCCCGCCTTGCGCTGGAGGTCGGCGATCCGGATGAGCCAGCGGGCTTTACGGTGCTCCGGAGCGGTCTTCACGGCGACCTGGGAGACTTCCAGCATCTCCGCGTCGTTCACGAGCTGCGGATACATCTCCGCGATCGCTTCCGCCCCGCGCTCCGCGTCGTCACTCTGCGGGTAGCTCTCGATCAGGCGGCGAGCCGCCTTCAAGCGCTCTTCCGAGCCCACCTCCGGAGCTTCCATCCGGATGATGCGGAAGAGGGCACGGGGCGCGAACGGGCTTTTGGGAAAGCGGTCGGCCACCCGGTAGTAGTCGGGCACGGCGCGGACCGGATCGGTTTTCTCCCGCTCCGCGCCGACCGCGAACGCCATCCCGTCGGCCCAGAGGCTGCCGGCGTAGCGCTGCAGACCCTGTTCCAGCTGCTGGACGCGCACCTCGGCGGAGGAGCTGTTTTCGGAAGCGGTCGGCTCGGCCACGTAGGTGGTGAGCGCGGGACCGAAGAAGCTGGCGACCGGCACCGGACCGTAGACCTTCATCTGGCGCCGCAGCCAGTCCACGTCCGGCGTATCCAGGTGGGCGCGGTGCGTGTACGCGTATCCCAGCGTGGCGGCGGCACCGGAGGCGCAGTAGGCCAGGAGCACCGCGCCGGTCGCGACGGCGATGCGGGTGACGTCGCGCCGCTCCGGCGGGCGGCAGACGCGGTGGATCAGGCGACCGTGGAGGAACAGGAGCACCACGGCGGCGATCCCGAGGGCCCACTTGCCCTGCGTCCACATCACCGCGAGGGGGTCTCCGTCCATCCGGGCGTAGAGGCCCTGCAGCGAGAGGTACGGGTGGATGGCGTATCCCACCGTGAAGTCGAGGGCCCAGAGCCCCGCCGCGACTCCGAAGCCGCCGAGCGCGTTCCGGAAGAGGGTGGCGAAAGTGAGCGACAACAGCGAGAGGAACAGCAGGCCCGGCAGGCTGGCGACGAGCGGCTGCCACACGTCGATCGGTTTCAAACCCACCGAGCAGACGAAGAGGGTCACCGTGGTGAGCGCCACCGCGACCAGCAGGGCCAGGAGCACCCGCATGGTGACCACCCGGTGGAGGGAGACCGGCTTGCACGCCAGCACGGCGCCGACGCCGCTGCGGTACTCCGGCGCCAGGCAGTGCGCCACCAGGAAGGCGCCGAGCACCGGCGTCATCAACTCGGCGATGCGGGTCGCAGCGCGCTGGTCGAAGTCGGCGCTGAGTGCCATCATCCAGAGCGTGACGATCTGGCTGGCCGCGACCGGCAGGACGATGATCCACCAGTTGCCGCCGAGTAGGATGCTGTAGTTGTAACGCCAGAGACGCATAGGACTATTCAGGCTCCGCGGCGAGACGGTCTTCGATGATCTTCTCGAGCTCGGTCAGGCTGTAGGACGAAGAGTTGCCGATACTCCGCGCCCGGCGGCGGCGGTCGGTGATCACCAGCTTGGGCAGCAGCTCGGTATCGTACGCTTCGGCGACGGCGGCCTGCGGCGGGGAGGTGGTGGTGAGCGTGGTGGGATCCCACCCGATCGGGAAGCTGTAACCACTCGTCCGCGCGAGAGTCCACCCGTCCCCCTGGTCCGGAGAGAAGCAGATGCCGATCGGCTGCACGCCGCGCTCGCCGAACTTCGCCTGCAGCGCTTCCAGCACCGGCAGGGTGCGGGCGGCGTCCGGATCGCTCGCCGCGAACAGGTAGATCACCAGGATCTTCCCCGCGTGAGAAGCGGTGCGGACGATGCCGCCCTTTCCATCCGGAAGCCAGAAGCCGGGCGTGACCTCTCCCTCCTGGATGTGCTGGACCGCGATCGGATCCCAGATCGTGTTGGGCCGATCTTCCACCCGGGGCGCCACGCGGTACGCCTGGGCGGCACCCGCCGCGGTAAGACCGAGCAGCGCCGCCGCGACGATGACGGGGACCAGCGGCCGGCGGAGCTCCCCACGGCGGAACCGCTCCACCAACAGCCCGGTGACCGCCAGCATGAAGGCAGCGGCGGCGGCGAACAGACCCAGGTTCTGGGCATAGTCCGGCTGGAGGTAGGCAGGAATGAAGTCGAGACCCGCGATGGCGCAGAACCAGCCGAAGAGGGTCAGGATCCCCCCCAGCGGGCTGCGCCAGAGCCGGGAGAGCCCATAGCTGAGGGCGGAGACGAACGCGAGGATTACCGCTGCGTGGAGGAACGCGATCGCGTGGGCGATCACGCCGGATAGCCCGGACCACGGGAGCTGGACCACCGCCGAGATGAGGAACGGCAGCGCGAGGAGCACGATCCAGACCACCGCGCCGGTCGCCCAGTTCACCATCACCCAGAAGGCGCCGTCGACCGGCTTGGAGCGCAGGGCGGCGCCGGTCCGCTCGTTGTAGTCCCGGATCGCCGCGTAGGCGAACCAGAGACAGGCCGCCACGCCGAAGGCGCGCCCGAGCCATTCCGCCAGCACCACCGCGGTGGTGGCCGCGAGGCCGGCGTGGTTCCAGGAGTAGATGCCGGCGGCGACCGCCCCGACTGCGGCGAGCAGCCGCAGGCCCGGGTTGCGGAGCTCGGCCCGCGCGCCGATCCGGACCAGGCGCCCGAAGCGGCGGAGAATCGCGCCCGGGGAGCTGCTCATGCCTCCTCCTTGGCCATCAACCAGACGTAGGCGTCTTCCAGGTTGGGCGCAGCGGTCTCGGCGTCCGGGGTGGGCTGGCGCTCGCAGACGCCCCGGACCTGAATGCGGCCGGGCATGCGGTAGAGTCCGGTTTCCAGGAAGCCCTCGATCTCCGGGGTCTTTCCATCGGCCGGCAGGTCGAGCATCCAGACGCGGCCTTCGAGGGAGCGCAGCAGCTCTTCGGGCGTGCCGAAGTAGCGCATCTTGCCGAAGCGCAGCACCGCGAGGGTGCTGGCAACCGCTTCGATGTCGGCGACGATGTGCGTGGAGAGGACGATCAGGCACTCCCGGGCGAGCTCCGCGAAGAACGACCGCACCCGGATGCGCTCTTCGGGGTCGAGACCCGCGGTCGGCTCGTCGACGATCAGCACGGAGGGCCGCGGCAGGATCGCTTGGGCGAGCGCCACGCGCTGTCGCATGCCGCCGGAGAGCGTGCCGACCGGCCGGTCCCGGAGGTGGGTCAGGTTCAGCCGGCCCATCACCTCGTCGATCCGGGGGAGCCGGTCCTTGTCGCTGTCGATCCCGTAGAGCAGCCCCATGTAGTCGAGCGTCTCGAAGACCGTCAGGTTGGGGTAGAGCCCCACGTCCTGGGGCAAGTACCCGATCCGCCGCCGGATCTCGGGCTTCTGCTTCCGGACGTCCAGGTCGTCGACGCGGATGGTGCCGCTGCTGGCGTCCAGCAGGGTCGCCATGATCGACATCAGCGTGGTCTTACCGGAGCCGTTCGGCCCGAGCAGGCCGAGCACGCCGGAGTCGGCGGCCAGCGAAACGTTGTCGAGGGCCTTGACTCGGCCGTCATACACCTTAGTGAGACCTACTACCTCAACGCCCACGCCAGATCCTCCCCGCCCCCCGGGGGCGCTCCGCCGGTGTTCCGCCGCCCGTCAGCCAATCGGGCAGAGTCAGCTTCCGGATGCGATGTCCCTCGTAATCCGCCACGTAGACGGTCCCGTCCGTGGTCGCCGTCACCGCGCACGGCACCGCAAAGGTGGCGCGGGTTCCGGTGCCGTCCCGGCTTCCGGGCACCTTCGCCGCCTCCTGATAGCGGCCGGCGAGCAGCCGGTAGTGGCCGTCTCCACCCTTCGCCAGCACTGTGTGGAACTCCGTGTCCGTCATCAGGTCCACCGGTCCCGCGGGAACGATCGGCGAGAGCCGGCCGGTCCGGAACTGGGAGGTCTCGAAGTCTCCCTCTCCTTCCGGCGCGGCAAACACCTCCCGGCTCGACGCGCGGGCTGCTAGCAGCTCCCCGAACGCCGCGGCCACGTGAGGAGGCGCGGGCTGCGGAGTCGAAACCTGCCCGGCCGGCGTCACGCGCCGGATGGCGCGGTTGCCCAGGTCCGCCACCCAGAGCGCGTCGTCCTGGAAGAGAAGCGCGGACGGCAAGCGGAAGCGGGCGGCGCCGCCCGAGCCGTCGGCTTTCCCTTCCGTGCCGCCCGCCAGCTCGGATACGACGCCGTCGTGCAGTACACAGATGCGATGATTGCCGGTGTCCGCGATGTAGATCGTTCCATCCGGCGCCGCGGCCACTCCGGAGGGAAAGCGGAACTGCGCCTCGGCAGCCGCCCCGACGGAGCGGCCCCCCTGGCCGCCCGGCTCACCGCCGCCGGCGACGGTGGTCACCTTGCCGAGCGGCGAAACCGACCGGATGCGATGATTGCGGCTGTCCGAGACGAGGAGGGTTCCGTCCCCGGCAATGGCCAGCGCGTTCGGGCCGCAGAAGCGGGCCGCCCAGCCCGGGCCGTCGACGTAGCCGGGCTCTCCTCCCGCCAGGGTGGTGACGTCGACGTCGACGTGGCCTCCCACCGTGGGGATCGGAACCGGTCCGGCGCCCGGGCCGCCCGCCATGGCGGCGCCGCTTGGCTCTCGGTAGACCAGGCCGCGCCAGTAGGCGTACTGGATCACCCCCAGCACGAGGAGGGTGACGACGGCCGTGACCTTGGGATCCAGGTTCTTACGAAACACAGCGCGTGGGCCTCATCTCATTGCGCCTGCAGCGGCCCATCGGCCTCGTGCAGCAGTACGATGTGGGTGCCATCCGAAGTGGTTCCTCCGGGAATCATCGCCCGGGCGTCGATCAGCTCCGCCGGTCCCAGCTGCTCCGGCAGGCGGAACAGCCCCTCCGCGGAGACGGCGACCCCGCCCCGGTACTTGAGCAGCGCCACCGGCATCCGCAGCCAGTCGGTCAGCGTCTCGGGCTTTCCGCCGGGGCGGAGTCGGTGGATCGAGGCGGTGACGTCGAAGTTGGACGCCTCCTCGGAGGGAGCCGTCCAGTAGAGCACCGACTCGTGCACCACTCCCTGCTGCATGCCGGATGCGGCCGCTACCCGCTGCGCCTCGCCGCCGGTTTCCGGAACCCGGTAATAGGTGGTGCTCGTGATTCCCGTCTCCTGGACGAAGACCGCGCCGTCTCCGAGCCCGACCACCCGGGTGCCGGGCGTGAACCCGAGCATCTCGCCGGGCGGTATCTCGGCGGCCGGCCACTCGGAGAGAACCCTGGTCTGGCCCGCCTGCCGCGTCATCAGCCGGAGCCCCGACGCCGCGGCCGGGATGAAGACCGGCCCCAGGGGCGCGCCCTCGGCCCGCTCGAGCCAGAAGAGGCGGTCCCCCTCGGCGAGGAGCCCCTGCGGGGCACGCAGCCCGGTCAGCTCCGCTTTCGGCGTGCCGGGGGCGCCGATCGGTAGGCTGAGCAGCTCTCCACGGCCGCCCTCGCTCCGCAGCAGCCAGGCCGTCTCACCGGTCAGCGCTACCTCGCGCCAGTCGCTTCCCTTCGCCAGGAGAGTCTTCTCCCCGGCGGCGGTGCCCTGGAATAGCTCTACCGTCTCCCCGACCCGGCGCAGCCACGCCCACCGCCCGTCGCTGCCGGCAAAGGAGATGATCTGGGGCTTGGCTGCGGGCGCCCCTCCGCCTCCGGGAGGTCCGCCCGGACTCGGGGGCGGCGTTCCGCCCTCGCGTCCGCCCGCGGCTCCGTCACCGCGCGAGCCGCGACCACCGCCGCCCGGACCTCCGCCCGGACTTCCGCCGCGGAAGGACCCGGACTCGCCTCCGGAGGGGCCGTTGAGAGAAGCGTCGCCTCCGCCCGGTGGCGGAAGCTGCGCGCTGCCGATGGCTGCGTGGAGGAGCACCACCGCAGCGGAGACCCCGAGGCAAACCGGCAATCGGAAGAATGAGGTGCGTTTCACGACTGGAATGCGTTCGAAATGATGCCGTTCTGACGCCCAGTTTCGACGGCGCCGGAGGGAGCGCCTCCCGATTTTTTTCCGCGGGCTAAGTTCGGCGGGTCGCTCGTCGGACGGGGAGGAATGCGCCGCCGGGCCGGGCAACCGTTATCGGCGCCCTTTGCCCGGTGCCCGGGCGCCCCAGTCAAAACCCGCAAGCGAGACCCGAAAGTGAAGCTCTACCTGAAGTCCGTCCTCCCGTCGCGAAGGCGCGCCGCCCTCGCCGGGACGGTGTTGGCCCTTTCCACGCTGCTCAGCTCCACCGCTCCGGCCGCCGCCAGGAAGCTTCCCGTCTTTTACGAAGGGGTGATCACGTCCGGTGCCGCGGTGGAGGACCCCGTGTGGCTCGCGCGCAGCGGCAAGCGCGTGACCGGGCTCTGCGGCTTCACCGCCCTCGACGGCTCCGACGGCACCGGCGCGCGCGTGCTGGGAAAGCTCCGAGGATCCCGGCTGACCGGTAACCTCTTCAATGGGAAGAACCGGCGGATCGGCACGTTCTCCGGGGAGCGGAGCGGCGCGAGCCTGTCCGGCGAGTTTGCCGAGACCACCGGGGAGAGCGGAACCTGGGAAGCGACCCAGGTGGTAGCGGACCGCGCCGCCATGCGGAGCATCGCCGGCACTTACGAGGCGAGCCGCATCCCGTCGATCGGCAACGACGTGGCGCTGAAGATCCGCTTCACGAACAAGGGGAGCTTCAAAGGCAGCGTCTACTACACCGGGGCCGGCAGCCGCCTGCTGGCGGGCACGCTCGGCGGCTCCTGGATCGCGGATGCCGGCGGTAACCTCTTCCTGAGCGTCGCGAAGATCAAGAAGAAGCTTCCGCGGGGAGCCAACATCGGCTTCAAGATTCCTTCGAACGGCGCCGCCGTGAAATTCGCCTTTGAGAAGCAGGGCTCGAACCTGGTGGTGCTGAATCCGTTCGACCGCTCCACCGTGTTCCTCACGCTGAAGCCGTCCCGGCGGTGAGCTTCTCCCGGATGCTCTCGCGAAAGCTCCGCATTACCGGCCGCCGTTCGTGGTGGCGCAGCTCGACTCGGGCGGCACTCGCCGTGGTCTGCGCGTGCGCGGCTGCCCCGGCCGCCGCGCAGGTGGCCGCGGGGGGCGACATCGCTCGTCACGTGGGTCTGGGCGGCGGCGGCGTGGCGCTCCAGGGGGTGGAGGTGAGCCCCATCATCAACCCGGCGGCGCTTGCCACGCCGGTCGGGTTCCGCCTTCGCTTCTCGCGCCTGGGGTACGGTGGAACGGGTGAGATCAACCAGGAGGCGTGGCGCCTGCTGATCCGTACCAAGGACCTGGAGCGGCTGAAAGACCTGGGGCTCGACCTGGCGCGCTACCGCACCCGGATGTGGACCGAGAATGGGGTGGGGGTCCGGTTCAGCACCTGGCACCTCGATCTCGCCGGCGCCGGGCAGCTCGCCGGGGATCCGAACGCGGCGCTCCAGCGGTGGGTGCGGCAGGGCGCCGCTTTCTTTCCGCCGCCGAATGCGCGGCTCGTCGCCAGCCAGGGCTACTATCTTTCGCCGTCGGTCGGTTATGGTCACCGCTGGCGGCTGCGCGGCGATCTCCCCGGCAGTCTGGACGCCGGTGCGCGCGTCAAGCTGTGGATCGGGCGCTACCGGCAGGTGCGCTTCCGCGGGGTGCCGGACGGGAGTGGCTTCGACATCGTCGACCGGGAGACGGCGGACGTGAAGGACCAGGGGTGGGGCGCCGACCTCGGCTTCCGGTTCGTGCCGGACGGAGAGCCGAACCTCAGCTTTGGCCTCTCCGTTCTCGGGCTGGTAGAGCCTTCCATCGGGGAAATGCGGCAGGAGCGGACCTTCAACCTGGGCACGGCCTACCGGCTGAGTCCGCGACTCACGCTGGTGGCAGACCTGCTGAACGTCACCGGCGCGAATGAGCGCCGCGTCAAGGTGGCGACCGGCGCGGAGTACACGGTGGTACCCGGCTGGATCACCCTCCGCGGCGCGGTCACCAGCCGCGGCCTCGCCGGCGGAATAGGACTCGGCCCCATTCAGGTGGCCTTCACCCGGGACGGTGAGACCACGCTCGGCACCCAGATCCGGTTTTAGCCCTCGGACGCTGCGAAGCTCGGAAGTGGTAGGTAGACGATGCGAGTGAAGCGCTGGCGAGTCCCTGGTACCTGTACGCTCCTCCTCACCGCGGGGCTCCTGACGGCCCTCGCCGGAAGTCCGGCCGAGTCGGGGAAGAAGGAGCGGCCCGAAACGTTCCGGTTCTTCGCCGGCCGGGCCCGGCTCCAGGACCTGGGGGGACTCTACTGGCTGGCACTGGGGGACCGGCGCGCCTACGGGCTCTTTGGTGACCTGGTCCACGAGGTGGCCTTTCCGCTGGCCGGCGCGTCCACCTCCCGCGGTCCCCTCCGCCTCGACGCGCTCTACCCGGTGAACGGACGCCGGATCGGCACCGCGCGCGGGACGGTGAAGCGGCACCGCGCTTCGGGCCAGCTCCGGGCCGTGGGACGAAGCGGCCGGTGGAAAGCGGTGGAGCTGCGGCGCAGTACCGAGGCTATGGCCGCGCTCGCGGGCGAATGGATCGATCTTACGACCCGGCGCCGCAACCGGGAAGTGCGCCTGATCCTCGATCCGGCCACGTCGGTCGCACGGGTGGTGGTGACGGTCCGCGGCGAGGTGAGTGAGACCTCCGGCCCCTGGATGGCGAGCGACGACGAGAGCATCGCCTTCCTACCGCTCTCCGGCGACGGCACGTATGGCGGGCTCTCGCCGCTCGAGGAGATTCCGGTGAAGAACGTGCCGCTGGTCTCCGCCTACTCGGTGCGCGGGCGGAAGCTTCGCCTGCTCAATCCGCTCGACCGCGAGGACGTGCTCACCACGCTGGAGCGGGCGCCGGAAGTGCCCCCGTCCGAGTAGTCGGCCCACAGCCCGGGAGAGGAGCGCGGTACGGAAGCGCGGCCGCTGGCATAGAATTGCCTGGCTCTCCGCGCCTTCGCGCCGCCCAGGGAACGAAATGCACCGCTCGCTCGCCCCGCTGTTGCTCGTCGCGCTCGTCTCCGGCTGCCGGGGCGGCGCGTCCGGACCCTCAACCGCCCGCAAGATGGGGCCCACGCTCACCCGTCTCACGAGCCAGACCACCGATCCCGCCCTGCCGAAGGAGCAGCGGGAGGCCTACTGGGAGCGGATGAAGGGACGCATCCTGACCGCCACCGGCAAGGTGGTCTCCGTCTCCGATTCGATCCTCCTGGAGTGCCCGCTGGAGCTGGAGGTGGGACAGCCCGCGCCGCCGGTCGAGACCGCCTGCGTGCGCGCCTTTCCGGAGGAGCGGTACGTGAGCGCCCTGCCGATGTTCAAGAAGGATCAGCCGCTGCGCGTGCAGGGGGTGCTCACCGTCCGAGAGGAACGGCCGGAGGGGGATGGCTCCGGCTGCCGCGTGCTGTTCGAGGTGCGGGAGGCGCGGATCCTCATCCGCTGACCGGACCGCAGTGGCTGTAACGAAAACAGAGGCCGGAGCCAGGGAGCCGCTCGCGCGGTCCCTGGCTCCGGCCTCTCTGCGTGAATCCGGCTGGCCGCCGCTACAGGTTCATGATGCTGGACCGGGTCCAGTAGTCGTTCATCGTCATGAAGAACAGGATCAGCAGCCAGACGAAGGCCCCGAGGGAGAACATCACGACCAGGCGGCTGCTCACCTTCAGGTGCATGAAGAAGGCCATTACCAGGGCGGCCTTCGCGATCGCGATCGCCATCGCGAGGGGAAAGTTTGCCGGCCCAAGGTCGACCATCGCCGCGCCCACGGTGAGGAACAGCAGCACCATCAGCGCCCCGAAGACGACGTGGTACGTCATCATCGGGATATGCGGTGGGTGATACTCCTCGTGAGCGCCGTGTCCCGCCGAATGTCCGTGCCCGTGTCCGTGCCCGTGCGTTGCCATCAGTGACCCCCGCCTCCGCCGCCGAAGATCTGCGCCAGCGTTACGTGCCCGATCAGGTAGAGCAGCGGGAACAGGAAGATCCAAATGATATCGATCAGGTGCCAGTAGAGGCCCATGATCTCCACCGGCTGGTCGTTCCCGCTGGTATAGGTGCCCCTGGCGGCCAGCACGATGAAGGTGCCCACCAGGATCAGCCCGATGATCATGTGGATCGCGTGCAGCCCCGTCATGCAGAAGTAGATCGTGAAGAACATCTGCACGTGGTGCGGACCGATGCCCGCCGCGGCCAGCGCCTCCAACTCGTGATGGTTCGCCGGATTATCGTAGAAGGTCCAGTTCAGACCGGGGATGAGCCCGATGTCCCAGTCGTGGCCCCACTCGAAGCCTTTGATGACCAGGAAGAGCGCGCCCAGCACCCACGTGATCACCAGGAAGGTGACCAGGGTCTTCTTCTTCCGCTCCACTGCGGCGTGCACGGCCATCACCACCGTCCAGCTACTCACGAGCAGGATCATGGTGTTGATGAACCCGAGCTGGATGTTCATGTGGGCGCTGCCCGCGATGAACGCCGCCGGGTAGAGCCACCGGTAGAGGAAGTAGGCGAAGAAGAGCCCGCCGAACATCATCACTTCGGTGGCGAGGAACAGCCACATCCCGAGGCTGAACGACTCGCGTTGCTGGGCCAGGTCGTCGAACTGGTGCTGAACCAGCCCGTGCGCGCCATGCCCCCCGTGCACGTCAGCGGCCACGGTGTCCCTCCTCCTCCTCCATCCGGTCCCTCGCCTGGTGGGCGTCGTATTCCGCGCGCAGCAGATCGGCCTCCAGCGCCGCGCGCCTCGCCTCGTTCTCCGCGTCTTCCAGCTCGTCGGCCTCCGGCGCGTAGGCGTACGGGCCGCGCGTCACGATCGGAGTCTTTTCAAAGTTGAACGTGGTGGGGGGAGACTGCGTCTGCCACTCCAGCCCGGTCGCCTTGAACGGGTTGTCTCCGGACGCCTCGCCGTTCTTGAGCGACCAGATCAGGTAGACCAGCGGGATCATCAGCCCCAGCCCCAGGATGGATGAGCCGGCCGTGGAGAGCACGTTCAGCACCTGGAACTCCGGAGCGTAGGTCGCGTAGCGCCGGGGCATCCCTTCGAACCCGAGGATGAACTGCGGGAAGAAGGTGAGGTTGAAGCCGACGAACAGGATGATCGCCGCGGTGCGCGCCCACGCTTCCGGATACATCCGCCCGGTGATCTTCGGCCACCAGAAGTGCAGGCCGCCCATGTACGCCAGCACGGTCCCGCCCACCATCACGTAGTGGAAGTGGGCCACTACGAAGTAGCTGTCGTGCACGTGGACGTCGGTGGCGGAGGCGGCCAGGTGCAGCCCGGTGAGCCCGCCGATGGTGAAGAGGCCGATGAACCCGAGCGCGTAGAGCATCGGGGCGGTGAGCCGGATCGACCCCTTATACAGGGTAGCGGTCCAGTTGAAGACCTTCACCGCGGAAGGGATCGCCACCAGGAAGCTCAGCAGCGAGAAGACGAGGCCGGCGTACGGCGACTGGTTGGTGGTGAACATGTGGTGTCCCCACACCAGGAAGCCGAGCACCGCGATCGCCAGGCTGGCGAACGCCACGAACTTGTACCCGAAGACCGGCTTGCGAGAGAAGCAGGCGATGATCTCGCTCACTACCGCAAACCCGGGCAGGATCATGATGTAGACCGCGGGGTGCGAGTAGAACCAGAAGAGGTGCTGCATCAGCACCGGGTCGCCGCCCAGCTTCGGATCGAAGATGCCGACCTGGAAAATGCGCTCCACCAGCAGCGCCAGGCCGGTGATCGCCACCACGGGGGTGCCGAGGATCATGATCAGCGACGTGGCGTAGTGCGACCAGATGAAGAGCGGCAGCCGGAACCAGGTGAGTCCGGGCGCCCGCATCTTGTGGATCGTGACGATGAAGTTCAGACCGGTCAGGATCGACGAGAACCCGGCCAGGAACACCCCCAGCAGCGTCAGCGACACCTGCCCGTAGGCATACTGCGTGCTGAGCGGCGCGTAGAAGGTCCAGCCCGTATCGACCCCGCCGAGGACCATGGCGCCGATCCCCAGCGCCGCCCCCGCCATGTAGAGGTACCAGCTCAGCAGGTTCAGCTTCGGAAACGCCAGGTCCCGCGCGCCGACCATCATCGGCACCAGGAAGTTTCCGAGCACGGCCGGGATGGATGGGATCAGGAAGTAGAACACCATCACGATGCCGTGCATCGAGAACATGCGGTTGTACGTCTGCGGGCGCAGGATAGCGCCCTCGGGGCTCAGCAGGTTGAGGCGCACCATCAGCGCCGCGAAGCCGCCAAGCATGAACATCAGCGTGATCGTCACCAGGTAGAGGATCGCGATCCGCTTGTGGTCGAGGGTGAAAAGCCAGGACTTCCACCCGTACTCCACGTTCAGGTAATGAGTTTTAGGCACACCGAGCTCGAGCGGGCTGGCTCCCGGCCCTGGTAGGGGGTGCCGAGCGTCGCGGGCGATGCTCATGGTCTGGTCCTTCCGTTACTGCCGTTCCCGCCGGCGTTTCCTCCGCCGGCAGTGTTCCCCTGGCCCGTGATCCGGTTGACGTTCTCCGGGACGAAGCCGGTGCGCGCCTTGTAGTCTTCCGGCGTGAGCCGGCCACTGTAATCGGTCGTCTCGCTCCCCGCCGGCCGGCGGTCGGAGAGGGAGCGGATGTAGGCGACGAGCTGGAACACCTGCTCTTCACTGAGCTGGTTTCGATAGCTCGGCATGATCGGGCGATAGCCCGCGGCGACTTCCTGCTCCGGCAGCACGATCGCGTCGTGCAGGTAGCGCGTGTCCGCGATTCGGGTGGTCGCCTCCACCTGCTCCAGCGGCGTGCCGGCGCGGGGGATCTGCACCGGGATCGCCTTCCCGAAGATCCCTTCCAGCGCGGGGGCGCGGACGTTGGCGTTCGGGCCGTGGCAGCCGCTGCATCCGTACTTCATGAACAGCGCCTCGCCCTGCTGCGCCACCGTCTCCCCCACGTTCCCCTCGTTCAGCCACGCTTCGTACTCGCTCGGCTCCATCACGTAGACGGTGCCGACCATGGTGCTGTGGAGCGTGCCGCAGAACTCCGCGCAGAAGAGATGGTACTTGCCCGGCTTGGTGGGGGTGAACCAGAGGCGCGTGAACTGGCCCGGGATGACGTCCTGCTTCACGCGGAACGCCGGCACCCAGAAGCTGTGGATCACGTCTTCCGAAGTCATCACGAGCTGGACCGGCTTGCCCACCGGCACGTGCAGCTCGTTGTTCTCCCACTTGCCGTTCGGCTGCTGCAGCTTCCACATCCACTGCTTGCCGACGACGTACACCTCCATCGCGTCCGCCGGAGCGCCGCGCGTGATGTGGAAGAAGAGCCCGGCGGACCAGACGAAGATCCCCATCACGATGGCGAGCGGCACGATCGTCCACGCCAGCTCCACCGCCAGGCTGTGCAGCGGCGGGTTGGAGCGGTCCGCGTGTGCGCCGCGCCGGTATTTGACGGTCAGGTAGATGATCCCGACGAAGATCGCGACCGTGAAGAATACGGCCACGGCGGTGATCGCGTACCAGAGTGCGTCTACGTTGTCCGCGACAGACGAGGCGCCGCCTTGTAGGTATGCTAGTGTGCCCACGGCGTCCAACTCTCCTTAGCCTTCCGCTTCCAGAGCCGCGTCACCCCGGCGCCGCTGGGTTCGGTCGCGCAGCTTCATCATCGTAATTCCAAATGCGATCAGGAGCACCGTCGCGATCCCCGCCAGCCGCACTACGCTCATAATCACGAGACCGTACTTACCCTGGGCCGGATTGTAGTGGAAGCAGAGCAGCGCGATGGCGTCGATAAAGCTTCCGATCCGCTCGCTCGCCGCCTCGATGAGGCCGAAGCGGAGATCGCGAGCGGGATAGTTCAGCCCGAAGTAGTAGCGCGCCAGCTTTCCCTGGGGGGTGGCGATGATCACGCCGTCCGGGTGCGCGTACTGGTCCGTGTGTTGATCGTAGTAGTAGCGGTAGCCGACCGCCTCCGAGAGACGATCGATCTCCCGCTTCTCGCCGGTGAGGAAGTGGAACCCCGCCGCGGACTCGGGGCGCCCGTACTTCTTCAGGTACTCCTGCTTGAATTCCGCCGCGAAGTCCGGCTTCTCCCGCGGATCGATGCTCACGATCAGCAGGTTGAACTCCTTGCCCGGCGTGAATTCCAGCTCCTTCAGGCTGTCCAGCAGCTCGCGCAGCTCTTCCGTGCAGAGCATGGTGCACTTGAACTGGATCAGCATCATCATGACCGGCTTCTTGCCGAAGTACTCGGCAAGCTGCACCGGACGCCCGGACCCTTCCTCGTAGAAGGTGACGTCCGCCGGTACCTGCTCGTTGAGGCGCTGGTGAAGCTTCACCAGCTTGAGTGCCTCCTCGCGTCCCATTCCCTCGATCGCCTGGGCACTCGCGGGAGACGCGCAGAAGAGCGTCCCCGCCGCCAGCGCCGCGGCGGCGAGCTGGGATACTGCGCCAGCTCTGATCGATCGAAGGCTCATCGCAGCCGGTTCTCCCAATTCAGGCCGCCGCTCGAGTCGGACGGCATCGGCTCGGCAAAAGCGGGAGGCAGCGCTCCGGCGCCGGCTCCGGTCGCGCCGGTCTGCGGGCCCTGCCCGGTTGTCACGCCGGTCAGCGCCTGCTGCGGCACGATCGGCGTGCCGCGCTCCGCATCCCAGAACCCGATCTCAGTCAACTGCCGCTGTTCCTCGGCGACGATCTCGGCGCGGTACTCCAGCGGGCCGATCAGCGGATCCTTCTCCCGTCCCTGCTGCAGGTCCGGGCTCGGCACGAGCGGCGGGCCGGCGCGCTCGATCTTCTCCCTGAAGACGGGCGAGGGGAGTTGGCTGGCCTCTCGCGTGTTGTCGAGCATCAGGTTGTAGGCGAAGTAGAGCGCTACGCAGAGGATCGCGGTGGTGATGAACAGGCCGGCGATCCACCAGACGACGGGACGGAAGTTGACGTCGCGCTCTTCGTGTCCGAACTCGACCCCGTACTCCTGCGTGCCCTGCGGCAGCGTGACGGTAGGGGCGATATGGTCCTCGTCTTCGGCCTGGAGATGCGGATCAACCATGAGAGATCACCTCCTGCGCGTGATGCTGGGCGGCCAGGCCCTCCTGCAGACGCAGGTCGTAAACCGGTACGACGGTGCGGCCCTTCACCTGGTTGATGAACACGATCAGCCAGATCCCGCCGAGGAGCAGGGGCGCGCCCAGGTCGGCGAAGTTGAACGAGATCGACGGGCGGAAAGTTGGCACCACGATCCAGAAGAGGTCCACGAACCGCATCACCACCAGGAAGAGCGCCACCTGTGCGAGCCGGCTCGGATCGCGCTTCACCTTGCTGCCGAGCAGCAGGATGAAGAACGGCAGGAAGAAATGCAGCGCGATCAGCAGGACCGGGAAGATCCACCAACCGTGCTGGTTCCGGTGCACGTACCAGATCACTTCTTCGGCCGTGTTCCCGCTGAAGGTGATGAGGTACTGCGAGAACGACATGTACGCCCAGAGCATGATCGTGGCGAGCGTGAGGTTCCCCAGGTCGCGCAGGTAGCCGTCCGGCACCTTCCGCAGCAGCGTCGTGCCGCCCGCCAGGTAGTTGAGCAGGACGAGCATCAGCGCCAGGGTGGAGAGCGCCTGAGAGGCAACGAAGAGCAGCCCGAAGATCGAGCTGAACCACTCCGGCTCCAGCGACATCACCCAGTCCACCGACATAAAGGTGACCGTGGTGACGAGGAGCAGCACGCCGCCCGCGCCCCAGTAGTTCGCCTTGACGAAGACTCCTGCATCCGCCCGCTCGTCTTGCACTCGCGACCACTTCTGGAAGGCGAGCGCCAGCCCGATCCAGATGACGAAGTAGGCGACCGTGAAGGCGAGGAAGCGCGGGATGTTCAGGTATCCGGACTTCACCTGGATCAGGTCGCGTCCCGCTGCCAGGGGGCTGGCCCAGCCGGGATGCTCGCCGCCGTACGCCCAGAGCGTCGGCAGCGCCTCCGGCATAAAGAGCGGCAGCAGCGCCGGGATGAGCAGCACGCCCATCACCGCGAAGGTCACTGGCGAGCCGCCGGCCTCCAGGAAGCGCCGGATCAGGAAGCCCCAGCCGCCGCCGACGGCGTGGTGCATCATCAGCAGCCCGAGCGAGCCGATCGTCACGCCGATCCAGAACATGTAGCTGAAGAGGTACGACTCCAGGACGTGGTATCCGCCGCCCAGGAAGAAGCCGGCCACGCAGAGCACGGCGCCGGCCACCACGGCTCCGGTGGCGAGGCCCTGCAACTGCTGGAGCTTCGGCCCCATCAGTTCATCGGTAGTTACTCTAAGGTCGTTGGTATCCACGGGTTGCCCCTAGAAGCTTTCGCCGCGCCGGCTCCGCGGGGGAGCGAAGGCGCGCATCAGATCAATGCCCGGTCGCGGTGCCGCCGGTCGAAGTACCGCCGTAGTCCTGCTCCGGCGCCACGGGCGGCTGCTGCATGCTGCCGGGTGCGGCGCCGGCGCCCGGCGCGTGCCCGCCCGGAGGGGTGGCCTGTCCGCCGGCGCCCGGAGCGCCATGCTCGTCCTGCGGCAGCCGCATCGGCCGAGCCGGATCCTGAATGCCGCGCTCCCGGGCGCGCTCGCGCTCGCCGACGTACGGGTCATCGGTAGTGACCGGTCGCACCTTCTGGAGAGACCGGATGTAGGAGACGATCGCCCAGCGGTCCGCCACCGGCACGCGGGAGGCGTAGCTGTACATCACGCCGTAGCCGTGCGTGATCACGTCGAAGTAGTGACCGTCCGGAGCGTCTCGCAGCCGCTGGATAGCATAATCCGGCGGGTGGGGAAAGCCGCGGCGCACGATCATGCCGTCCCCGGCTCCGGTAACACCGTGACACGGGGAGCAGTAGACGTTGTAGCGCTCCTGCCCCCGCGCTACCACTGCCGCCGTGACCGGGACCGGGCTCCGGGCAACCAGCCGCCCGTCCGTGCCTCGTCCGGTGACGCGCACGTCGGTGCGAGGCAGCGTGCCGCGCGCCACGGTGCCGACCGGCGGGATCCGTGCGGACGACTGCTCACCCGGCTGCGGGCTCTCCTCGTAGGGCTTGATGCGCGCGTCGTTCCACATTCCCAGCGGGTGGTACCGCCCGTCACGGGTGCAGCCCGCGAGCATGGAGAGGCAGACCAGGGCGCCCGCCCAGAGAGTGATTTGTTGCGGTGTTCGCGCCACGGGCTATTTCTCCAACTCGACTTCGGACACGTTGAGCGCGCCGAGGCCCTCCAGGAACCGCCGGGTCTCCGCCCGGTCGAACTTGGGGTCGGTCGACTCGATGCCGAGGAAGAAGCGGTCGCTGGTCGCCCGCTCGAAGTTCGGCGTGTTGAAGACCGGATGGTAGGGCATCGGCAGTCCGTTGACCATGAACATCCCCACGATCCCGGAGAGCGCGGAGAGCAGGACGGTACACTCGAACGTGATCGGAATGAACGACGGCCACGCGAAGAGCGGGCGACCCCCGATGTTGAGCGGGTAGTCGATCACCGTCGTGAAATAGAGCAGTCCGAAGCCGCCCACCGCGCCCAGCACCCCGCCGACGAACATGATCCAGGGGATCAGGTAGTCGCGGTGCCCCAGCGCCTCGGAGAGGCCTTCCACCGGGAACGGCGAGTAGGCGTCCACGTACTTGAAGCCGGCCGCCTTCGCCGCTTCCGCGGCGTGGATCACCTGGTGCGCGTCGTCGAACTCCGCCACCAGGCCATACAGCAACCCCTGGTCGATCGGCTGGATCTGGGTTTCGTTTGTTTCTTCCGGATGACTCATGCTCTGCTCCAGGAGCCGATTAGTGCTGCCGAGGATGACCTTCCGCCTGCGGATCGCCCACGCTCGCGGTGTGACCGTGGTGCAGCAGCAGCTCTCGCATCTCCGCGATCGAGATCACCGGAACGAACCGCGAGAACAGCAGGAAGAGCAGGACGAAGAATCCCATCGTGCCGATGTAGATCGCCCAGTCGACCCAGGTCGGGTAGTAGAGCGCCCACATACCGGGCATGAAGTCGAAGCTCAAGCTGGTGACGATGATGACGAACCGCTCCAGCCACATGCCGATCGTGACCGAGATCGAGACCAGCACGAGCCAGAAGATACTGGTGCGCGCCCACTTGAACCAGAGGATCTGCGGGATGATGCCGTTGCAGAGGATCAGCGCCCAGTAGGACCACGCGTACGGCCCGAACATGCGGTTCTGGAACGTCATGTACTTTTCGTACAGGTTGCCGCTGTACCAGCCGAAGAAGACTTCCATCAGGTAGCCGTAGAACACGATGAGCCCGGTGGTGAGCATCACCTTGCCCATGTTCTCCAGGTGCTTCATCGTGATCAGGTCTTTGAGACCGAAGGCAGCCCGGAGCGGCACGGCGAGCAGGATCGTCATCGCAAAGCCGGCGAACACCGCGCCCGCCACGAAGTACGGCGGGAAGATGGTGGAGTGCCAGCCCGGCACGATGCCGACGGCGAAGTCGAAGCTCACGATGGTGTGCACGGAGAGCACCAGCGGCGTGCTTAGCCCCGCCAGCAGCAGGTAGAGCATCGTGTAGCGGCGCCAGTGCAGCGCGCTCCCGCGCCAGCCGAAGCAGAGCATCCCCAGGATGATCTTCACCCACCGGTTGTTGGTCCGGTCCCGCAGCGTCGCCAGGTCCGGGATCAGGCCCACGAACCAGAAGAGCACGGAGACGGTGATGTAGGTGGAGATCGCGAAGACGTCCCACATCAGCGGGCTGCGGAACTGCGGCCAGAGCCCCATGCTGTTCGGCAGCGGGAACATCCAGTAGGCGAACTGGTGACGCCCAATGTGCAGCAGCGGGTAGACGCCGGCCTGCATCACGGCGAAGATCGTCATCGCCTCCGCGAAGCGGTTGATGGAGGTGCGCCAGTTCTGGTGCAGGAGCAGCAGGATCGCCGAGATGAGCGTTCCGGCGTGTCCGATACCGATCCACCAAACGAAGTTGATGATGTCGAACGCCCAGCCGTTCGGCTGGTTGTTTCCCCAGACCCCCACGCCGAAGAGGATGGTGGTGAGGACGCCCAGCCCCATCATACAGGTCAGGCCGGCGGCGAAGAGGACGCCGAGCAGCCAGTTGGCCGAGTACCGGTTGCTGAAGGTAATCGACGCGATCTTGTCCGTGACCGACTCGTAAGAATGGCCCGGCGCGATGATGTCGAAGGTTTCGTTTTCGGTGCGCGATAGGGCCATCCTAGTGGTTCTCCTCCGATCCGGTCTTCAGTTCTGCCACCGTATCGAGGGCAGGGTTCGGATTGCTCAGCGCCGCGAGGTAGCTGGTCCGGGGCTTGGTGTTCAGCTCCGTCAGAATGCCGTAGTTGAGCACGCTTTCCTTGAGCTGTCGAACCCGGCTGCCTCGGCCGTTGTTGCTCCGAGTGTCTCCCACGTCGCCGAAGACGATCGCCTGGGTGGGACAGACCTGCTGGCAGGCGGTCAGGATGTCGCCGTCGCGGATGAACCGCTCTTCCTTTTCTGCCTCGATCCGCGCGTTATTGATGCGCTGGATGCAGAAGGTGCACTTCTCCATCACCCCGCGGGCGCGGACGGTCACGTCCGGGTTGCGCATCAGCTCGATCGTCGGAATGAACTGCTCCGAGTACTGCAGGAAGTTGAACCGCCTCACCTTGTAGGGGCAGTTGTTCGAGCAGTAGCGGGTCCCGATACAGCGGTTGTAGGTCATCTCGTTGATGCCTTCCGCGCTGTGGCTCGTCGCTTCCACCGGGCAGACCGGCTCGCACGGCGCGTTCTCGCAATGCATGCACGGCACGGGCTGGAACGCGAAGTCCGGTGCATTCAGATCGCCGACGAAGTAGTTGTCGATCCGGATCCAATGCATCTCGCGAGACATCAACACCTGGTCTTTGCCCACCGTGGCGATGTTGTTCTCCGCTTGGCAGGCAATGGTGCAGGCGTTGCAGCCGATGCAGGCATTCAGGTCGATCACCATGCCCCAGGCGGGCGGTAGGTCACCGCCCGTGTAGGAGGGGCCGAACTCCTTCATCGACCACGTGCCAGCCGAGGCCTCGTCCCCCGGCAACTCGGCCGGCTCTCCCGCCGCGTCCCCAGCACCGTGGTTCGGATCCGGCACGCCGGCGGTCGGCCCCGCCTCGGTCGCCTCAACCCCCTGGGGAACCTGGTCAGACGGCCACATCGGCGGATAGAGCGAGGGATGTGTGTGGTGGTCCGGCATGAACGGCGGGCGCTCGGGATGCTCCCGCAGCTCCCGCTGTGTCCCGCCGACTACGAAGTCGCGCCCTTCCATCCGGAAGTGATGTTGCGCGTTCGCCAGCCGCTCTTCGCCGTCCACGCGGGCAACCTGCGCGCCGGTGAGCACGCCGGGGCTCCCCGAGAGGCGGAGCTGGTAGGCGTTATAGCCGAGGCCATTGCCGATGCGCCCCGCGCGGGGGCGGCCATAACCGAGGGTCAGAGTGATCGTGTCGTTAGCGTGCCCCGGCGTGATCCAGATCGGCGCGACCAGCCGGCGGTTCTCATGCACGATCTCGATGAGCCGTCCATTGGCCCGCGCGAGTTCGCTGTAGTCGCCGTCGCCGTCTACCAGGCCCAGTCTGCGAGCAGTGAGCGGACTGATCTGCGCGGCGTTACCCCAGGTGAGCGAGGTGATCGGCTTCGGCAGCTCCTGGAGCCAGGCATTGTTGGCGTAGGAGCCGTCCCAGATCATAGGGTCGGGACGGAAGACGATCTCGAGCCCGGTGCCGCCCTCGCTCCCCGCTGCAGCTTCTCCCACAGCGGGCGGGGCTGCCCCCACCACCGGTGGTCCGCCGGGCCGGCCGGCGCCCGGAGCGGCGGCGCGTGGGGAGTTGCCGCCGGGCGGGGCGACCGAGATGGGGATCATGCCGCTAACCAGGGCGCGGTGCCAGAACTGTTCGAACTCGCGATCCTGGCCCCCTGTCGTCACCTGGGCACCCACCGCGGCGCCGGCGGCACGACCGCCTCCATTGAAGCGCCGCTGCCAGAAGCTGCGGACGATTTCATAGCCGCGCCGCTCCTCGTCCTGCAGCAGCAGGGCCATCAGCTCGATCGGCGACCGACTCGCGTACAGCGGCGTGATGAGCGGCTGCAGGATCGTCGGTGTGCCGTCGTAAGCGCGCGCGTCGCCCCATGCTTCCAGCTCGTGGGACTGCGGCAGGTGCCAGTGGCTAAGCACCCCGGTCTCGTCGTCGAACAGGCCCATGTGGACCCGCGTGGGAACCTTCAGGTAGGTGGCGGGGAAGTCGAGGTCTGCCGGCGCGGTGTAGACCGGATTGCTGCCGATCACCACCAACGTGTCGACCCGTCCGGCAGCCATGTCGGCCACGAGCTCGGAGAGGGAAGTAGCCGGATCGCCAAAAGCGACCTCGAGCGATGGCAGGTAGGTAACCGTCGAGTCGACGTTCCCCAGCGCCTGGTTCAGTCGGTGCGCGAGCGCGTGGACTTCCGCCGGGAGGTGTTCGCCCGCCAGGATCAGGCTGGAGCCGCGGTGGCTGTTCAGGTCCTCGGCGACGGCCCGCACCCAATCGGCGGTCACGCCTTCAGGGAGCGCAGCGCCGGAGGTCACCCCACCCTCGCCCAGCGCATCCGCAACCGCCTGCGCCACGGCCAGAATTTGGCTCGCCCGCACCGCCACCCGGTGGTCCGCCTTCGCTCCAGTGATGGTGGGGGAGGTTTCGACAGCATAGAGCCGGTTCATCTCTCGTACGCCGTCGCGCATCAGCCGACCGCTGATGAACTCGCGGGCGTAGCGGATGCTGCCCGGCTCCTCGTGGAGGAAGTTGGAGTCCAGCGAGAGCACCCGCTGAGCTCGCTGGAAGTGGTAGACCGGGTGGCGGTCGCCCAGGCCGCGGCGGACATTCTCCGTTCCCACCGGCTCCCAGGTGTGGATGCGCGCCTGCGGATAGCGGGTTCGGAAGCGGGCGAGTTGCTCCGCCAGCGTCGGCGACGTGAAGCTGCTGATCAGGATACGAAAGCCATCGCCGCCTCCAGCGCCCAGCCGTTCAAGCGCCGCGAGCATCGTCGCTTCGAAGCTGTCCCACGTGCCGGCACCGGAGAGCGCGCGCACCGCCTGAGTGCGGTCCGGATCGTAAAGCGTCAGCAGAGTCGCCTGACCGAATACATCGGTCGAGCCGAGGCTGGCGGGGTGGTCCGGATTGCCTTCCAACTTAGTCGGGCGGGCCATGTGCGTCTCGCCCAGCAGGCCAATCGCGTACCCGCCGCGGGTGTAGCCGGTGGCGTAGTAGAGCGGCTTGCCCGGGATGATCTCTTCCGGCTGGTCGACGTAGGGGATGATCCCCTCCGCCGGCTGGTAACCGCAGCCGGAGAGGCTGGCGGCGCCCGCGAGCGCCAGCGTGGCGCCCATCAGGCGGAAGAACTCCCGCCGGCTGACCGGCGACATGTCGCGCGGGGCGGCGTGGGGGAACTCCCGCTGCACGTAGTCCTGGAACTCCGGCGTCTCCGCCAGCTCTTCCAGGCTCTTCCAGTACTGGCGCCCGCGAGTCCCGGACAGCCGCCGGCGGATCTCCGCGTCGTCCAGCGCGGCCGGCTTTCGCCGGAGCCCGTCGAGCGGAATGAAATGGGCGGGTGCCGGCGTCTCGCCGTGCCCTCCGCTGTTGTTCTCGCCTCTCATGAATGCTGAGCCCTGTTCTTTTCGGTCGTCCGCGCCGCGTCCACGCGCCGGGTCCGGTCTCTGGCTGCTGCCGTTGGGGATGGGGTCGACCATCGTCGGATCTCTCTACGCGGGCGCTAGCGGTGACACGTGGAGCAGTTGGTGAGCTGGAACGTGCCGAGGACGTGGTACTCGTCCATCAGCCGCTTGCCCATCGTCTGCTGGTCCTCTTTTTTCGGCTTCCAGTCGAGCTGGTAGACAAACTCCCGGGGGCGGAGCGCCTTGGCCGGATTGCGATGGCAGTCGAGGCACCACTTCATCGTGAGGTCCTGTTCTTTCATCGCCAGCGGCTGCCGGTCGACCCGGCCGTGGCAGGAGACGCAGGAGACGCCCTTCTTCACGTGGATGCTGTGGTCGAAGTAGGCGAAGTCCGGCAGGTCATGCACCCGCACCCACTTGATCGGCTTGCCCGTGCGGAAGCTCTCCCGCACCAGCTCCAGCTCCGGGCTGTCGCTCCAGAGCTGCGAGTGGCAGGTCATACAGGTGTGCGTGGAGGGCATCCCGGCGGAAGGCCCCTTGTCGACCGTGGTGTGGCAGTAGCGGCAGTCGATGCCGTCGTCGCCCACGTGGTGGAGATGGCTGAACTCGACCGGCTGCTCCTTCGGCACGCCCACTTCCGTGGCGTAGCTCATGTTGGTGAAGTAGCCGACCACGCCCAGGACGGGGACGCCCAGGGCCATACCTACAATACTGAGGCGCGAGATGACGTTAGTGCTTGGATGGAAGATTTGCGCCATCAACCTGCCCTTTCGGCACGGGAGAAACCGGCTTCGCGCTGGTGGTTCAAATCAGTGTCGCCCGGTCTACCGCCATCGCCACGAAGAGCAGCGCCAGGTAGACCATAGAGTACTTGAAGAGGGATCGCGCCCGGTCTCGATCCGGGGAGCGGTAGAGCCGGAAGCTCTGCTGCAGCAGCACCCCGTTCAACAGCACGGCAATCCCCAGGTAGAGCCAGCCCACGGAAGCGCGGCCCGCATGTCCGGGCAGAACCATCGGGAGGATCGAGATAGCCACGGTGAGCAGGGCATACCAGCCGATCTGCACCACCGTGGCGCGGTCTCCGCGGACCACGGGCAGCATCGGCACGCCGGCGCGGGCGTAATCGTCTTTGATGATCAGCGCCAGCGCCCAGAAGTGGACCGGAGTCCAGAGGAAGATGATTCCGAAGAGGCACCACGCCAGCGGGCTCAGCTCGCCGGAGATGGCGGCCCAGCCGACCAGCGGCGGGAACGCGCCGGCGGCCCCTCCGATCACGATGTTGTACCAGGTCCGCCGCTTGAGGAGCAGCGTGTAGACCACTACGTAGAACGCCAGTCCCGCCAGCGCCAGCACCGCGGTGAGCAGGTTGGCCACCAGCCAGAGCAGGGCGAACGAGCCGACCGCGAGCAGCATGGCGAACTGCAGCGCGCTGCGCGCGGGGACTGCCTCGGTGACGGTGGGCCGGGTGGCGGTGCGTCCCATGCGGAGGTCGAGGTCCCGCTCCAGCACCATGTTGATCGCGTTCGCCGCACCGGCCGCCATGTAAAGGCCCGCCGCGACGGCGAGGCAGAGGCCGAAGGTCGGCGTCACCGCCGTCTCCTCGCCCGCGGCGATGAACATCGCGGCGACGGTGGTGAGGAGCAGCAGGCTGATCACGCGGGGCTTGGTGAGCGCCAGGTAGTCGCGCCAGCCCGCCTTCTTCATCTCGGGGATTGGCACGCCCGCGGAATCGGTCGCCCAGGCGCGGCTCAGCTCCACGCGCTCCACGCCTTCGCCGAGCGCGCCGGCCGACATCAGCACCAGCGCCACCCAGAAGCCGTCCGCCAGCAGCAGGTGGACGAGCTGCATCCAGACCGGGGCCTTCAGCGCGTAGTTCATCAGCCCGGCGACGAGCTGCGTGGCGTAGAGCAGCACCGCGAGCCGCGCCATCTGCTGGACGCGCGGGTCCGGCCGCAGGTGCATCGCCAGCGCGGCGACCAGCACCAGGTAGAGGCCCACGGAGATGGCGAAGAGCGGGTGGTAGATCCGCAGTGAGACCAGGAAGTGTGCGGAAGGGCTGAACGCATCCGCGTGAGAGGCGTCCGGGAAGACGGTATCGCCGAGCGCGGTGATCGCCCCGCTGATCCCCAGCAGCAGCGCCACCAGCAGCCCGAAGCCGAGCGCCCACGCCATCGCCCCCTGGCCCTTGAGCCGCATATGGGGAGCGCCGCTCGCCCACCAGGCGGTCACGGCGTTGCACATCAGCAGGAAGAAGGTGGTGACCAGGTGCGCGGGCATCACGATGGCGCGCGCCACGGAGACGTCCTTCGCCACCCAGCCGAACAGCACCAGCCCGGCGCCGATCAGCGCCTCCACGATGGTGAGGAGCAGCACGCCGACCGCTCCGGCGCGCACCGGGTGCTGCTTGGGAAAGGCGCGGAACGCCCACACGACCATCGCGATCACGAGCGGCAGCAGCACGCCCGTAGACATGCGGTGCGCAAACTCGATCGCCCTCTTGGCCTGGCCGAGGTCCGGAAGGAGCTGGCCGTCGCACTGCGGCCAGTGATTGCCGCAGCCGTCGCCACTGAGCGTAGCGCGCACGAACGCGCCGCCCAAGATCACGGCTACGTTGTAGGCCAGGAGTCCCCAGGTGAATTGATGAAACTGCACTCTCGCCATCGCTGGAGGGGAAGGACCCGAGGGAGACGCAAGGAGGCCGTCAGGCACGCGGCACAGGGGCTTCGGCGTCTCGGCAGAGGGCCAGAAGGACGAACCCAGTTTATCACCGCCCCGCTGAATACCCCCGATAATATGTTCTTTCCAATTCAGAAGAGCCGGTTATGAAACACCGGATTGCGTCTCCCTCGCCGCACCTGTGTATCATTGGGCGCCGTTGAGCGGCTGGACCAGGCGGCTCTCCGGAATCATCCCGCCCCTCGTGAGCGTGGCTCCTGCTCCTGCTCCCTGCTCTTGCTCCTGCTCGCTGGCGACCGTGGGCTCCGGCACGGCTTCGTAAGCACCTCCGGGTCGCTGGGTGGAGCCGGGACCCTAGGCCGAGAGCCGGTGCGGCCTGACGGAGGCATGCTCCAACTCGCGGGTCGCCAGAGAGCAGGAGTAGGAGCAGGAGCAAGAGTAGGAAGCTGCCGTGCGGGGAGGTGGGGAGGTCCGCTGCGGGCCTGACGGCGTATCTCTACCGGGACCGCGACGCGCGGCCTTCGGAGCAGTTATGGCGAACATCATCGAGGTCCGGGACCTCGTGAAACAGTACGGGGACGTGACCGCCGTCGATGGGGTCTCGTTCGAGGTGCGAGAGGGGGAGATCTTCGGGCTCCTCGGTCCCAACGGAGCGGGGAAGACGACGACGCTGGAGGTAGTGGAGACGCTGAAGCCGGCGACCTCCGGCTCGGTGCGCGTGGACGGGTGCGACGCTCGCACGCAGCCGGAGCGGATCCGGGAGCGGATCGGAATCCAGCTCCAGGCGGCCGGCTTCTACCCGTACCTCACCCTCAGCGAGCTCCTGGAGATGTTCGGGGTGATGTACGGCGTGCCGGTGCAGCCGAAGGAGCTGCTGAAGCGGTTCGACCTCTCCGACAAGGAGGGCGTCCCGTTCAAGAAGCTCTCCGGCGGGCAGCAGCAGCGGTTCTCCCTCGCCACCACCCTGGTGAACCGGCCGAGGGTCGTCTTTCTCGACGAGCCGACCACCGGCCTCGATCCCCAGGCCCGCCTGAACCTGTGGGAGGTGATCCGCTCCGTTCGGGAGCAGGGAGTAACCGTGGTGCTGACCACGCATTACATGGAAGAGGCGGAGCAGCTCTGCGACCGGCTGGCGGTGATGGACCGCGGCCGGATCATCGCCGAAGGCACTCCCGCCGGGCTGATTCAGGAGCTGCTCGCCACCGGCTTCCGCCGCCCCGTGGAGGTGCGCGAGGCGACGCTGGAGGACGTCTTCCTCCACCTCACCGGAAGGCAGCTCCGCGATGCATAAGTCCGCGCCCAGCCAGCTCCGGATCGGCCTGGGGCTGACCCGCTTCGCCATCCGGGCCACGCTCCGGAACAAGACCGGCTACTTCTTCAGCCTCGTCTTCCCGCTCGTCTTCGTCCTCGTCTTCGGTCTCCTCAGCGACACGCGCTCGGTCCTGAAGATCGGCGTCTCGGACCGCCTGCCGGAAGGGCACCCGGTGGTCGCCGCGCTTCAGGCTGACCCTTCCGTCTCCGAGGGGGAGGTGGCGCTGCAGCGCTCCGCGGACGCGGTGCTGGAGAAACAGCTCCGGGAGGGCAAGATCGCCGCCCTGCTGGTTCCCGCGGCGGAAGACAGCGCGAGCATCGGCGTGACCACCTCCCAGAACGCGGGTCAGCAGGCGCTGACCGCCGGCGCGCTGGTGCAGGTGGCCGCCGACCGGGCTCGCCGCGGAGCCGACGCCGAGCGCGTGGAGCGGCGGCAGCTTCCGGGCCGGCAGTACCGGCACATCGACTACGTCCTCCCGGGGCAGATCGGCTTCTCCATCCTGGCGCTGGCGACCTTCGGCATCGGCTACAACCTGCTCACGCTGCGGAAGACGCTGGTGCTGAAGCGGATGTTCGCCACCTCGGCCCGTCCCCTCACTTTCCTGGTGGCGCAGGGTCTGAGCCGCACGCTGCAAGGGGTGCTGCAGACGGCGATCCTGATCGCCGTCGGCGCCGGCCTCTTCCACGCCACCCTGGCGCACGGCTGGACGACCGCCGCCACGATGACGCTGCTCTCCGCCGTGGGGCTGTTGTCGTTCCTCGGCTTTGGGATCGTCGGCGCCAACCTCTCGGACGACGAGCACGTCGTCTCGATGGCGCTCAACCTCTTCCACCTGCCGCAGGTGCTGGTCGCCGGCGTCTTCTTCCCCAGCGACGCCCTCCCCGGCTGGGTGCAGGCGGTGGGGAACCACCTGCCGCTTGCCTACCTGAACACGTCGCTCCGGATGGCGGCGCTGGACGGCGCGGGCCTGGCGCAGGTGGCGCCGTACCTGGCAGGCCTCGGCGCCTGGGCGGTGCTGGCCTACTGGATGGCGGCGCGCACCTTCCGCGCGGAGTAGAGTCGGGCTTTCACGACAGCGAGAGCCCGGCCGCAGCGGAGAGAGCGGGAGCGCCGGCCACCTGGGAACGCCGCGGGCCGGGTCCGCCGCTCACCAGAGCGCCAGCGCCACGCCGCCCCAGCTCCAGCGCCACTGGTCCGGGGTGCACTCCCGCACCCCCGGCTTCCCGAGGCCGTGCGCGGAGGGGTCCCACACCCGCACCCACTGCGAGCTGATGTCCTCCACCAGCACCAGGTGCCCCGGCGAGACGAGCGCCACCACGTAGGGAAGGTCGGAGTGCGGAGTCCGAACCCGGGGAACGAGCCTGGCCGCTACGATTCTGGCTAGACCCTGTACCCTGGACCCTAGACCCTTCCAAATCGCCGCGGCCCTGCATCACGGCGACCAGCCCGTCCCACGAGAGCTGCAGCCCCTTCGCCTGCAGCCCGTGCCGGCGCGCGCCTGCCGCCAGCGACTTCAGCGTCGTCCCCAGGTGCGTGGTCCCGAGCTCCTTCGCCAGTTCCTCGACCGTCGGTACGGCCGCGCTCTCCCCGGACCGGCGGCGCAGCAGCTCCGCGAGCACCTCCGGCGCGCAGAGGCTGCGCTCGCGCTCGCGCGCCTGTTCCCGCGCCTGGGCGGTGCGGGTCGCCTGCTGGTAGGCGGTCTCGACTTCCTTCGGGACGTGGTCGCCGTGCAGCTTCACGAGCCGGCGGGCGGCGGCGTGGACCAGCGGGCTCTCCGGGAAGTCGCGCAGGAACTGCATGAACTCCGCCCTGGCA
Source organism: Armatimonadota bacterium (assembly GCA_046292385.1). Classification (GTDB taxonomy): domain Bacteria; phylum Armatimonadota; class SYMT01; order SYMT01; family SYMT01; genus JBKBRF01. The sequence goes on from JBKBRF010000004.1 coordinate 73,075, forward strand.
GCGTCCTTCTCCCCCAGCGCGGCGGTCAGGACCGCGTGCTGGTACGCGGCGTCTTCTTCGAGCGTCGGCTCGGTGCTGCGCTCGTTCGGCTGAGCTTGGCCGGCGGAAGGCGACTTCTCGGCGGGTTGTAGCGTCCAGGGCTGGGATTTGGCTTCCAAGCAGAGCTTGGCAAACTCCTGGCGGGCTTCCCGAAAGTTCTGGCGGCGTGCGGCGGAAAATGCGGACACCCAGCGTGCCTGCGCACGCTCTTGCGGGGACGCTTCCGCTCGGCTCAGCAGTGTTTTGGACTCTGCTTCAGCTTCGTCGTACTGGCCGGCGAAATAGGATGAAACCGGCTTTGCTGCTTCAACGGTTGCTTGGGTGGCGGCGCCCTGACTAGCCATATGCCGCTGACTGATCGCTCTGTCCAGACCTGACGCCGTGAGACGTGTTCGGGTGAAGTTTGATGCTGACTGCCGAGCAAGCCAAGCTCCGCCAATGATTCCTATCGCAAGCAGCGTTGGCAGCAGAAACTTTGATCCAGGAAAGAAACTTCGCTTTCTAGGCGGTGAATCCTGCTCGTCCATCGCTTGCTCCCACACCTGGCTCTAAGTTAACAACACGCTCTAGAGAATCGTCCATGGACCAGACGCCCAATCAAAAACACCGATTATCAGCTACTCTTGCACTCTATGAGTGTCCATGACGTCTTTCAGAGCCTCTGGGCTGTCCAGCAATTCAAGACTGATTTGCGCCATATGCCTTCCGTAGGGCGGGAGATAGACCTGTAGTTGCTCGATAAGATCGCGCGTCAGATCAATTCCGAGATGATTTGCATGTAGCGCTATTCCGAGGGGCAGCTTCCCACAGCTAGGGCTACTGAAGACCGCAGTTGCTAGAGATGGGTGTTGAAGTAAACGTCTAGTGAGACACACCGCCTCATCGATGCGACCTCTCTGTAGCAGATCCCATCGTAAGTGATCGGCAAGCGTGTTGATACATAATGCTTCGAGATCCGTCATGGTGGAATAACCGTGCTACAAGAAGAGACTTAAGAGAGTAGCACAAGCCTCCTCAGCTTGCTCCTTGGTTTTCTCTGCTACCTGTGCGTTCTGTACAACGCCACGGATCCTCTGCAGCGCCTCATAAACCGGCCTCTGTTGCCCAAGCCACTTCAGCGCCATACTGACATCATCAAATGCATGAAGCTTTCCGATGACTCCGGCCATGAACCCTTCGACTTCGAACATCGACACCACTACAGCTCTCCCAGCGAGTGGCGCTCCGCCGCTCGCTAGAATATGAGCGAGCCTTAATTCTAGCTCCTGATACGCAGCCAGGATTTCAGTTATCGGAACCTGCCCGCTCGGGTCAACTTTTAAGGTTGGGGCGTTGTCCGCGTAAACATACCAATTTGACCCATGTCGAGCCGGATCTTGGCTTACGAAGCGCCCCGTCACCGGGTCATAGTACCGCGCCCGCATGTAGATGAGACCCGTCTCATCCTCGCTCGGATGTCCCAACTGCCCTACGAACTTGTGCTTCGGACCGCTCCCGCCGGTGCTGGCACGCACGGCTCCATACACATCGTACTTCCGCGTCGAGGCGACGTTCCCCGATCCGTCAACGGTTCCGAGGACGGAGCCAAGGCCATCGTACAGGTACCAGACCGGTGCGTTGCTCCCGTTGCGCTCGTACTCGGGGCCACGGGCACCGTGCAGATAGGTCTTGTCCACGTTGCCGTTCAGCTTCGTGCGGACCACTGACTGGTCGTCCAGCAGATAGTCCGTCGTGTTCGCGCCCTGGACCGTACGCCGGCGCAGGCCGTCCGCGCCGTAGGTGTGCGTCGTCGTGGTGCCGTTGTAGACCACCTGCGTCAACCGGTTCTGCCCGTCCCACGTGTTGCTGCGCCCGCCACCGGTCAGCGTGTTGCCGTTCAGGTCGTTGGTGTAGCTGCCGCCGTTGCGGCTTAGCAGCATGTTCGCGTTGTTGTAGGTGTAGGTGTCGTTCCCGTTCGCGCTGTCGGTCTTCGTGAGCCGGTTGCCCATCGGGTCGAACGTGTAACACTGCGTCCCTTGCACCCTCTACTACCCTCTGAACCTGCTATGACTGCCGGTTTTCCGGTTCAACCAGGTGCAGTTCTTCTCGCGATGCGATTCGGATCCTATAGAAGTGCCTATTTGCCTCGGCCTCTCCGTCCTTTGGGGGAACTCGAACGTTGAATCTCTGCCTGCTGAATGCAGCCACGGATGTCAAAGGGATCAGGACAGCCGGTGAACTCTTTGAGACGAATCATCCCGCAATCGCCGCGATCAATCCTCCAGGTAAACGGCTCGATGAACACTGTGCGTCCGTGTTGACGAGTCAACACGCGGTTGACTGGCTCAAAGGGAAGAGGGATCCGTCCATCTAGTATTTCCATACCCACTGTGGTGCGGAGGGTGTCGCGCAAAAAGGTCAGCTCCTCCGGGGTCAGGAGTTCCTTCACCACCTGTTCCGCCTGAAGTCGCTCATCTACGCTCAACAAACCGTAGTTCCGAATCAAGTGAGAATAGGCTGCGGTTGGAAGACCCCTGCCGAACCGAAACCAACTAACCAGTGCAGGGGCTTCTCCGGCCTGAATGAGTAATCCGGTGGGGCTGAACAACGTTGTCGAGATCATAGCAGCCAGTACACCCATCCGATCGGTCCGTTGGACTGGGCTATAGCTGCTGTTCCCCCCATGGCCTCGATGAAGCCAGCCAGTTTCACCATTAGCGCCTCACCTTCTGCTGATCCGGCAATTCCACCGATGTTGATCTGCTGAATGCCCTGCCCTCGAGCCCAAGCTCTAATTACGGTGAACATGGTCCGAAACCCAATGCGTCCTGTAGACGCCGCGCGAATCGTGTGAACCTCCCATATCACTGCATCCCCCACTCGGACACCAGATACCGACAACTCCGCAAGTCCGGGAATTGTCGTGCCCTCTATAGACACGGCTCCATTCATTCCCGTAGTGATGGATGGGATAGATTCCTTTCCGGTTCGATCGTAGTAAGTAATCGGGTTGGGGGTTGCGTACGTGAACCAGTTGGTACCATGTCGAGCCGGGTCCTCGCTTGCAAATCCACCCGTCACCGGATCATAGTACCGCGCCCGCATGTAGATGAGACCCGTCTCATCCTCGCTCGGATGTCCCAACTGCCCCACGAACTTGTGCTTGCTCCCGTTGCTGCCGGTGAAGCTCCGCACGACGCCGTACACATCATACTTGCGCATGCTCGTGAAGGTGCCGCTGCTGTCGGTAATGCCAAGCACGCTACCGAGACCGTCGTAGACATACCAACCCGGCGAATTGGTACCGGTGCGCTCGTACTCCGGACCGCGGGCTCCATGGAGGTAGGTCTTGTCCACGTTGCCGTTCAGCTTCGTGCGGACCACTGACTGGTCGTCCAGCAGATAGTCCGTCGTGTTCGCGCCCTGGACCGTACGCCGGCGCAGGCCGTCCGCGCCGTAGGTGTGCGTCGTCGTGGTGCCGTTGTAGACCACCTGCGTCAACCGGTTCTGCCCGTCCCACGTGTTGCTGCGCCCGCCACCGGTCAGCGTGTTGCCGTTCAGGTCGTTGGTGTAGCTGCCGCCGTTGCGGCTTAGCAGCATGTTCGCGTTGTTGTAGGTGTAGGTGTCGTTCCCGTTCGCGCTGTCGGTCTTCGTGAGCCGGTTGCCCATCGGGTCGAACGTGTACCCCTGCGTCTGGCCGTCGCCGTAGTTCACGCTGGTGAGCCGGGAGAGGGCGTCGTAGCCGTACTGCTCCGTGCGGATCACGCCGTTCTGGTCGGAGAGCTGGTTCGTCAGCCGGTTCCCCGCGTGGTCGTAGGTGTAGTCGTTCTGCACCAGCACGCTACTCTGCGCGTAGCCGTACTGGTTTAGCCAGTTCCAGGTGTTCTTCACCTGCCGCGTCCAGCCGTGTCCGAAGCCGCTCTGGTTCACGTCGAAGTAGTATCGGCAGTCCTGGTACGACGTGAGCGTCCCGCCGCTGTTGAACGCCTGGTTGGTGCGCGCCAGGTGCAGCCGGCCGAAGTGATCGAAGTAGTAGTTGCAGATTCGGCCCTGGTCGTCGGTCACCTTCTCCAGGATGCGGCCCAGGCTGTTCGGATCGTCCCGCGGCATGGCGGCGGTGTACGGCTGGTAGGTGTAGGTCCAGGTGGCGCTACCCGGCAGCGTCATGGTGAGCCGCTGGCCGGAGATCCCGTAGGTGTAGCCGACCGCACCCGTCACCGGGTCGGTCACGCTGCTCACGCGGTCGCTCCCGCTCTCGTAGGCGAGGGTGGTGGTACCGCGGCCGTCGGTCACCTGCTCGGTGAAGCCGTCTCGTCCGATCAGCACCGCCGCTAATTACCAGAGCGCCAGCGCCACGCCGCCCCATCTCCAGCACCGCCTGCGTCGGGTTGCCCGGTCCCCGCGAGGGCAGCTTCGCCGGTGAGAAGCATCGCGCTGGCCGGTCGTCCGCCGGGCGGGGAAGTGCCGTCTCGTTACGGGCGCGGGTTCTCTGCGACAGCCTTCTCGAGAGCGTCGTCGAGGCGGACGAGGGTCTCGCGCAGATTCGGCAGCAGCGCGCCGGCGCCGTCGACGGTCCCGGCGCGGCCGAGCTGCTCCAGGGCGTAAGCGGCCTCGGCGGCTTCCTGCGCGTGCAGGCTGGCTAGCATTCCCTTCGCGGCGTGGGCGGCGCGCTCCAGCTTTTCGGCGTCGCCGCTGCGGAGCGCTTCGTCGATCTCCTCCAGGAGCACCGGGCACTCCTCGCGGTAGAGGCCGACCAACTCGTGGAACAGGTCGAGGTCGCCGTCCAGGTGGTCCATGAGCGACGTATAGTCGAGCACCGACTCTCCGGCGCGGGCGGCCGCGGCCTCCCCGTGTGCCTGCGGCGCGAAGCGGGCGATGGTGGAGAAGAGCTCTTCCGGAGCGAGCGGCTTCGGCACGTAGGCGTCCATGCCGGCCTGGAGGCAGCGCTCCATGTCGCCCTTCATCGCGTGGGCGGTGAGCGCGATCACCGGCAGGTGCCCGCCCGAGCCTCGCTCCTCCCCGCGGATGCGGCCGACCGTCTCGATGCCGTCCATCTCCGGCATCTGCACGTCAAGCAGCAGGATGTCGACCGGCTCCCGCGCCAGGATCTCCAGCACCTCGCGGCCGGTGGTGGCCGGCAGCACCATGTGGCCCCGCTTCTCCAGCAGGCGTACGGCCAGCCGGCGGCTCACCGGGTTGTCCTCGGCCAGCAGGATGCGCAGGCCGCCGCGCTCCGTTTCCGCGTGCCCCACGCTGGCGCGCGCGGTCTCGTCCGAAAAGTCCGGCATCGGGTGGAGACTGCGGGTGATCGCGTCGAGCAGCTCGCTCTGCTTCACCGGCTTTACCAGGTAGTTCGCCAGCCCGAGGTCACGCACCCGGTCCGCCTGCCCGTGCCGGCCGCTGGAGGAGAGCATCAGGATCGGGGTCTCCCAGAGCCGCGAGTCGGCCCGCACGTGCTCCGCCACGGTGTAGCCGTCCATGTCCGGCATCATCACGTCCAGGAGCACCAGGGAGAACGGCTCGCCTTCCTCGTAGGCGTCTTGAAGCTGCCGGAGGGCGGCGGGACCGCTGGGGACGGTGGTCACCTGCATCTGCCAGTTGCCCAGCATCTCCTCCAGGATGCGGCGGTTGGTGGCGTTGTCGTCCACCACCAGCACCCGGAGACCCTGCATTCCCTCGCGGGAAGGAGCCGCCTTCTCCTCCTCGCGGCCGAACTCGGCGGTGAAATGAAAGGTGCTGCCGCGGCCGAGCTCGCTCTCCACCCAGAGCCGTCCGCCCATCAGCTCGATGAGCTGGGCGGAGATCGTGAGGCCGAGGCCGGTGCCGCCGTAGCGGCGGGTGGCGGAGCTATCGACCTGCGCGAACGCCTCGAAGATCAGCTCCAGCTTGTCTTCCGGAATCCCGATGCCGGTATCGCGCACGCAGAAGTGCAGGGTCACCTGACCGTTGCGCCGGGCGGTCTCCACTTCCACCACCACTTCGCCCTGCTCCGTGAACTTGATCGCGTTTCCGACCAGGTTGTAGAGCACCTGCCGCAGCCGCGCCGGGTCGCCGAACAGGGTATCCGGGACGTCGGAGTGGACGTGGCACGCCAGCTCCAGCCCCTTCTCGTGCGCCCGCACGCCGAGGGTGCGGAGCGTATCGGCCAGGGTGTCGCGGAGCGGGAAGATGATGGGGCGGTACTCCAGCTTGCGCGCCTCGATCTTGGAGAAGTCGAGGATGTCGTTGATCACGTCGAGCAGGGTGTCCGCGGAGTTGCGCACCAGCTCCAGGTATTCCCGCTGCTCGTCGGTGAGGTCGGTGTCGAGCGCCAGCTCCGTCATGCCGATGACGCCGTTCATCGGCGTGCGGATCTCGTGGCTCATGTTGGCCAGGAACTCGCTCTTGGCGCGGTTGGCCGCCTCGGCCGCGTCCTTCGCCTTCTCCAGCTCGGCCTCCACCCGCTTCTGGTCCGTAATGTCGCGGAAGACGGAGAGGACGCGGGGCGGGAGCCCGGGCTCGCTAAGGACGGCGTTGGAGGCTTCAAGCCAGACGGTGCGGCCGTTCCAGAGCGTGACCAGGCTCTGCTGGCGCGGGGGGACGTCGCCGCTCGCCAGGCGCGCCTTGAAGGTGGCGATCCAGGAGTCGCGCTCGGCGTTGGAGTACAACTCGCCGAAGACCTTGCCGATCAGCTCCTCGGCGGGTAGCTCCACAATGCGGCAGTAGGCGTCGTTGACCCGGAGTATCCGCCCCTCTTCATCGACCAGGCGCATCCCATCCAGGGAGTTCTCCCAGACCATCCGCAGCTCGGTTTCGGAGCGGCGCAGCGCCTCCTCCGCCTCCTTACGCTCGGTGATGTCGGAGAAGAGGCCGAGAATGCCGGCGACCTTTCCGTCCCGGCCGATGACCGGGGCCTTGGTCACCTCCACGAAGCGCCGCTCTCCCTGGCTCTCGTTCACCTCTTCCAGCGTCTCCGGGCGGCGTGACTCCATGATCCGCACGTCGTCGGCGCGGTACTTGTCGGCCAGGTGCGGGGGAAAGAGGTCGCGATCGGTCTTGCCGACCAGCTCTTCCGGGGTGCGGCCAAGATCGGCGGCGAACGGGGCGTTCACCTGGACGAACACCCCGTGGCGATCCTTGAAGAAGACGCGCTGCGGAATCGACTCGAGCAGGGTCCGCTGTCGGTCCTCGCTGCGCCGCAGGATCTCCTGCACTCGCTTCTGCGGGGTGATGTCGCTGCAGACCCCCATCACTCGCCAATGGCCGGGAGAAACCGGGGTCACCTGCACGCTCTCATGGATCCAGCGGATCTCGCCGTCGATCCGGCGGCAGCGGAACTCCTGCGAGTAGTCCTTTCCGGCCCGCACGTGCTCCGTTCCGTAGGCGTCGGAGCGGATGCGGTCTTCCTCCAGCCGGCTGTGGTACCACGCCATGGCGTAGTTCATGCCCGGTGGGACCTCGATCGCCATGAAGTCCTGGGCCACCCGCTCATCCGGGACCCGCATCTCCCACCGGATCCCGGAGTCGGTCTCCCGGGCGTCGCCCTCCCAGGCGAGGTACCGGGCGTGGGCGGCGATGAAGTGGAGGCGCTCCTCCGCGGCGCGGGCCTCCGTCACGTCGCTGCAGGCGCCGACCCAGCGCAGCGGCTGCCCGTCGTCGCCGACGACCACCGAGCCGCGGTCGGTCCAGTAGCGCACGCGCCCGTCGCGCCGGATCACCCGGTACTCGCTGCTGAACGGCTCGAACGTGCGGAGATGGTGCTCCACTTCCGCGGCCACCCGGTCGCGGTCGTCCGGGTGGAGGATCTCTTCCCACGCCTGGACGGTCCGGGGAAACTCGTTTGGTTTGTAGCCCAGCAGGCCGTCGATATCCCCGAGCCACTCCATCGCCCCGGTGGCGAGGTTCCAGTCGTAGACCACGTCCGTCAGCGCTTGAAGGGCGATCCGGAACCGCTCCTCCCGGATCTCGAGCGGCTCGGCGTCGTGGCTATCGAACGTAGTGGGGCTCATGGAGGTGAGTTCCAACGTGAAGAGTGCCTATCCGCAGCAATGGCTACTACTGCAATGTTCGGTCGCTTGCCACGGGGAGCACGTACTCCGCCGCAGAGCTCAGCGCCGCTCGCTCCAGGGGCTCCGGCAGCGGCTGCTCGCGGAACCGGATTCCCGCCGCCGCGAAGCCGCTCAACAGCGCCGCGGCGGCAGCATCGGGGTGGGGGGGAGCGCCCAGAAGGTCGGCCAGGGTGACCAGGCGGCCCGGCTCGCCGAACAGCGCGCTCCAGGCGCCGCGGTCGGCGTCCAGGAGCAGGCTGCCGTGCTGCAGCAGCGCGCCGTCTCGCCGCACCTGGGCGCTGCCGACCAGCTTGCCCTCCGGCACCAGCGTGTCGCACTCTCCCGGCAGCGCGAAGCAGTTCGCCGCGCGGGCGCGGCCTCCGCACGTGCCGGGGGCGGGGCTCTCCGCCGCGGCACTGCCCAGCAGCCGGCGCAGCCCGGCGTTGAGGCAGCCCACCAACACGGCATAGCTGGTGCGCACGCCCGCGTTCTGCAGCACCGAGGGGGGCAGAACGAGGCTGTAGGTCAGCTCCCGGTCATGGAGCACCGCGCGGCCGCCGGTGGGGCGGCGCACCAGCTCCCACCCCCGCGCCGAGGCTGCCGCCAGCGCGATGCCGTCCGGCCTCTGGAAGCGACCGAGCGAGACCGCCGGCGGCGACCAGCCGTAGAAGCGGAGCGTGGGCGGAATCGCCTCGGCGGCGGCGGCGGAGAGCAGCGCCGCGTCGAGCGCCATGTTGTAGGCGCCGGCGGCGTGGTCGGTACGCAGCACTTCCCACCGCACGGCGCAGAGCCGCTCGCGCAGCGCCGCCGCGGGATCAGTGGCCAGAGAGCCCGGCCTCATAGGTGGCCGCGTCCATCAGGGCGTCGGCTTCGGACGGGTTGCTCATGCGGAGCACCAGCATCCAGCCGGTGTCGTACGGGGAGTTGTTGATCCCCTCCGGCGCGTCCTGCAGCTCCGTGTTGACCCGCACCACCTCGCCGGAGAGCGGCGCGTAGAGGTCGGAGACCGCCTTCACCGACTCAACCGTCCCGAACGCGGCGCCGGTCTGAAGCGTGCGGCCGACCGTGGGAAGGTCGAGATAGACCACGTCGCCCAGCTCGTGCTGCGCGAAGTCGGTGATGCCGATCGTCGCCTCGTCGCCGTCGACGCGGACCCACTCGTGCGAAGACGTGTACCGTAGGTTCGTGGGAAAGTTCATGGCAGGTGTGACCGGGTCAATGGCGCCAGGCGCCGGAGCTTTGCGAATTCTATCTCGCCGGAGAGCTTTACGCCTCCCCGAGGTAGGCCTTGCGGACCTCCGGGTTGTGAAGCAGCGACTGCCCGGTATCGGAGAGCACGATCTCGCCCGTCTCCAGCACGTAGCCGCGGTGGGCCGCGGCGAGCGCCATGTGGGCATTCTGCTCTACCAGCAGGATCGTGGTGCCGGCGGCGTTGATCTCCCGGATAATCTTGAAGATCTCCTGCACCATGAACGGCGCCAGGCCGAGCGACGGCTCGTCCAGCAGCAGCACCCGGGGCCGGCCCATCAGGGCGCGCCCGATCGCCAGCATCTGCTGCTCTCCGCCGGAGAGCGTGCCGGCGGACTGCTTTGCGCGCTCCTTCAGCCGGGGAAAGGTCTGGAAGATGCGGTCCATGTCGCTGCGGACCTCGCGATCGGCGCGCGTGTAGGCCCCCATCTCCAGGTTCTCGGTCACGGAGAGATTGGGGAAGATCCGGCGCCCCTCCGGGACGTGGCAGAGGCCCATCCGGACGATCTTCTCCGGCGCCAGGCGGCTGATCTCCTGGCCCTCGAAGCGGACGCTCCCCTCGCGCGGACGCAGCAGCGCCGAGACCGTGCGGAGCGTCGTGCTCTTCCCGGCCCCGTTCGCCCCGATGAGCGTCACCACTTCCCCCGCCTCAACGGAGAGCGTGATCCCCTTCAACGCGTGGATGGCGCCGTAGTAGACGTGTAGGTTGCTGATCTCGAGCATGTTCTAGGGTCTAGGGGATAGGGTCCAGGAGTTAGGGGCTGGCGGTGCGGCTTCGCCGCGATTCCATCACTACGGGGCCGAGGGTTCGGACTAGACCCTATACCCTACCCCCTAGACCCTGGATCGATCAGACCGGCTCTCCCAGGTAAGCTTCGATCACCTTCGGGTTGTGGCGGACCTCTTCCGGGGAGCCCTGGGCGATGATCTCGCCGTAATCGAGCACGTAGATCCGCTCGCAGATGCTCATCACCACCTGCATGTCATGCTCGATCAGCAGGACGGCGACTTCGAACTCGTCGCGCACCCGGCGGATCAGGTGCATCAACTCGTCCTTCTCCTGCGGGTTCATGCCGGCGGCGGGCTCGTCGAGCAGCAGCACCTTCGGCTGGGTGGCGAGTGCGCGCGCGATCTCCAGACGCCGCTGCTCCCCATAGGGGAGACCGTTCGACTGCCACTGCGCGAACTTCTCCAGCCCGAACAGCTCCAGCAAGCGGTACGCCCTCTGGGTCATCTCGCGCTCGCTGTGGTAGTGTCGCCCCGTGCGCCAGATGTTGTCCCACAGCGTCCCCTGCGTCCGGACGTGGCAGGCGATCCGCACGTTGTCGAGCACGGAGAGGTTGGGGAAGAGGCGGATGTTCTGAAACGTGCGCGCGATTCCCCGCTGCGCGATCACGGCCGGGGAACGACCGGCCACGTTCACCCCGCCGAGCAGCACCTTGCCGGAGGTCGGCTCGTAGACCCCCGTGATCAGGTTGAACACGGTCGTCTTGCCGGCCCCGTTCGGTCCAATCAGGCCGATCAGCGCGTTCTCCCCCAGCGACAGGGAGACCTCGTTGACCGCCTTCAACCCACCGAAGACCTTGGTGCAGTTCTCGAGCTGGAGTAGGGACATTCTTTAAAGGCAGAAGGCAGAAGGCAGAAGGCAGAAGGCAGAAGGCAGAAGGCAGAAGGCAGAAGGCAGAAGGCAGAAGGCAGAAGGCTAAATATTTACCCCCCGAACGGGGGGCAGAAGGCAGAAGGCTGAAGGCAGAGGTAGGACACGGGTGGATTAGGCAACCGCTCCACTGGGCCGAAGTGCAATGCTCCGAGTTCTGAGCCCGCGCAGGCGGGCTTCGCTTTGTGTAGCCTCGACTTCAGTCCGAGGCGGGCGGGCATTCCTCTCGCTGCGATCGGCACCGGCTGATTACCCCACAAAGTCGCGGATCACCTTTCCCTCCACCGGCCCCAGGTCGAGGCCCAGCAGGTGCGCGAGGGTGGGGGCGACGTCGAGGTTGCGTGCCCGCTCCACGCGCGCGCCGCGCCGGATGCCGGCGCCGGCTGCCACGCAAATGCCGTCCATCCTGGGATTCGTGTGCAGGTAGCCGTGAGAGCCGGTGGCGCGCTCCTGGCTGACCACTTCCGCCCCGGTTGTCGCGTTTCCGAACGCGAACCCGTCTTTGGCGGCGAGCACGAAGTCCGGCGCCTGCGGGCTCCGGCTCGGCTGGGGGAGCCCCAGCTCGTCGTAGCCGGACGGATCGACGATCCGCTCCACTCCTTCCAGGCCGTTCAGCGCGGCGCGGGTCTTCTCCACCAGCTCCGGCCGGAGGAGCCGGTCGGGGACGTAGACGAGTGCCACGCCGCCCTCGGAGAGCGACTGCGCCGCGTACTCCAGGCGACCGCCTTCGCCGACCCGGATCAGGCCTGCCTCGCGCAGGCGGACGTTCGGCTGGATCTGGCGGGTCACGCGGATGAAGCCGTGGTCCGCGACCACGAAGACCGCCGTCTCGTCCTTCAGCCCGGACTCGCCGACCGCCCGCAGCACGTCTCCGACCTGGCGGTCGGCCAGGGCGAGCGCGGTGTAGGCCTCGTTGGTATTGGGGCCGTGCGCGTGCTGGGTACCGTCGGTGTTGAGCAGGTGGAGCAGCAGCACGTTCGGCCGGTGCTTGCGGATCAGGTGGACGGCGGCGTCGGTCCAGATCTGGTCCCGCGTGACCGAGCCGACCCGGTTCAGCGCGTCCTCGCCCTCGCCCAGGATCTTGAGCGCGCGCAGCTCCTGGAGAAGCTGCGGCGTGGAGTGGGTGAGCGGCTCCGGGTGGTCCGGGATCGAGAAATCGAGCGTGGCCGCCCCCCGCGTCACCGGCCAGTTCACCTCCGCGGTGCGGAGACCCGCCACCTTTGCGACGTCGTAAAGGGTCGGCACCCGGCAGAGCTCCTCCTTGGAGCGGCGCGGGTTGATGGCGTACGGCGTGGGACCGGTGCCGGTCTCGATCAGTCCGTTCGCGAGCACGCCGTGCCGGGCCGGTGTCACGCCGGTTACCAGCGTGGTGTGGTCCGGCCAGGTGACGGACGGCGTGATCACCGTCAGGCGGTCGGCGCGGGCGCCCTCTTCGGCGAGCCGGCGCAGGTTCGGGAGCGGCAGTCGCGGGTCATCCAGGTAATCGGCCGCAAAGCCGTCCAGGCTGATCAGCACCACGTGCTTCGCCCGAGCCGGGCCGATCCGCTGGGCGGCAGCGTGCCGGCCCAGGAGGGCGGTGCCGGCAGCGGCGCCGGCGAGCTGAAGCAGGGTTCTTCGGTTCATGGCCTTCGTCCTCACGCCTGCAAGTCCTTCGTCCCGATCTCCCGGCGCCGCCGCGAGAAGAGCCCGAAGACCGAGATCTCGCGTCCGCCCATCAGCCCTTGCGGCCGGGTCAGCATCAGGACGATCAGCATCAGCGCATAGAGCACCATCCGGAGCTGCTCAACGGCGCCGCCGAGCGGCCCGAGCATCGGCGCGATCGTGCGCAGCACCTCCGGAAGGATCGTCAGGAGGATCGCGGCGATGATGCAGCCGCTGATGCTGCCGAGCCCGCCGAGCACCACCATCACCACGATCAGGATCGAGTCGAGGAAGCCGGCGGCCGTCGGCTGGATGCTGCCCTGGGTGTGCGCGAACAGCGCGCCCGCGGTGCCGGCGAAGAAGGCGCCAATCATGAAGGCGGCGACCTTGTACCGGGTCAGGGACACCCCCATCGACTCCGCGGCGATCTCGTCCTCCCGGATCGCCAGCAGGGCGCGCCCGAAGCCGGACGCCGCGATGTTCCGGTTTGCCAGCACCGTCAGGAAAACCATCAGGTACATCCAGAAGAAGTTGGTGATCGGCGGGATTCCGTTGAACCCGAGGCTGCCGCCGAGCGGCTGGATGTGCTCGATGATGACGCGCACCACCTCGCCGAAGCCGAGCGTGACGATCGCCAGGTAATCGCCCCGGAGCCGGAGGGAGGGGAGACCGACCACGAACCCCATCGCCGCGGCAAAGAGCCCCGCCACGACGAGGCTGGCGGCGAAGAGCAGGTTCCAGCTAAGCGGCGCCGCGCCCGGGAACCAGGTGCCGGCCGGCCCGAGGACTCGCGCTCCGAGGTAGACGGTCACCGCGCCGGCGGCGTAGCCTCCGATCGCGGCGAAGGCCGCGTGCCCGAGGCTGAACTGGCCGGCGAGCCCGTTGATCAGGTTGAGACTGACCGCCAGGATGATCCAGCGGCCCATCTCCAGCACCACCGGATAGTAGACGGCGAACTGCTTGTAGAACCAGAGCTTCTGTAGGTCCGGGCGGGTCAGCACCGCCTGGAACATCGCGGTGGCCCACCAGTTGGCGGCCAGCAGCGCGCCGATGATGATGGCTCCCCAGAGCAGGCGCTTCCAGATCGCCATCTCAGACCTTCTCCTTCGCGGTGGTGCCCATGATCCCGGACGGCCGCACGATCAGGATCAGGATCAGGATCCCGAAGGCGACGGCGTCCTTCCACGTGGAGTCGAGGCCGAAATTCGCGCCGTAGCCGGTCACCAGCGTCTCGGTGAGTCCCATGACGAAGCCGCCGATTAGGGCGCCCGGGATACTCCCGATTCCGCCCAGCACCGCCGCCACGAACGCCTTCAAGCCGGTGTAGAGCCCCATCATCGGCTCTACCGTCGTGGGCTTGTCGAGCGCGTAGAGCACGCCGGCCGCGGCCGCCAGGGCAGAGCCGAAGGCGAAGGTGTAGAGGATCACGCGGTCGGTCGGAATCCCCATCAGCGAGGCGGCCTCGCGGTCCGCGGAGACGGCGCGCATCGCCTTGCCGACGCGGGTCTTGCGGATGATCAGCTCCAGCCCCACCATCAGCGCGATCGCCACGACGAACGTGATCACCTGGACCGCGCTCAGCTGGAGGTTGCCCCAGAGCGGCACGCTCATCTCCGGAATGATGCCGGTGGGGAACGCCCGCTGCTGCGGGCCGAACGGGATCTCCACGGGGCCGAGGCGGAGCACCGGGGGGAGCTGGCCGCCGTACTCCAGCAGGAGCGAGACTCCGATGGCGGTGATCAGCGTGTTCAGCCGTGGAGCCGAGCGGAGCCGGCGGTACGCGAAGCGCTCGATCGCCATGCCGACCAGGGCGCAGGCGACCATCGCGACCACGATCACGAGGATCACCGAGCCCCAGCCGGCCCGCTGTGAGACACCGAGACCGACCGCGGCGAACAGCCCCGAGTAGGCGCCCAGCATGAAGACGTCGCCGTGGGCGAAGTTGATCAGCCGGAGCACCCCGTAGACCATCGTGTAGCCCAGGGCGATCAGCGCGTAGGTCGCGCCGAGGTGCGAGCCGTTGATCAACTGTTGAACGAATTGCTCCACGTTGGGGCAGCCTATCGATCGTTAACGCGGTCCGGTTGAGCGACGGTCGTTACGGAGCGATGGTCGTGACCAGCGGGAAGACGGCCTTGCCGTCTCGCTCCTCCACCTTCACGACGACGGCCGACTTCACCGGGTTGTGCTGGGCGTCGATGCTGACGCGGCCGGCGACCCCGTTGAACTCCTTCGTCTGCTCCAGCGCGTCCCGGATCGCCTGGCGCTCCATGGAGCCGGCGCGGCGCGCGGCGTCGACCACCAGCTTCACCGAGTCGTATCCGAGGGCCGCCAGCGCGTTCGGCTCCTCGTTGAACTTTCGGCGGTAGGCTTCCACGAACTCCTTCACCTCGGGCCGATCTTCTTCCGGAGAGAAGTGGTTGCTGAAGTAGCAGTCGGTGAAGTACTGCGCGCCGACGCTGGTGAGGGTGGGGGAGTCCCAGCCGTCGCCACCGACCACCGGCACCTGAAGGCCGAGGGTGCGCGCCTGCTGGATGATCAGGCCCGCCTCGCGGTAGTAGCCGGGGATGACGAGCACTTCCGGGTTGAGGCCCTGGATGCGGGTGAGCTGCGAGCGGAAGTCGGCGTCGCCTTCGGAGTAGGCTTCCTCCGCCACGATCTGCCCGCCGTTCTGGGTGAAGTAGTCCCGGAACCCGTTGGCGAGACCGACGCTGTAGGCGTTCTTCACGTCCTTCAGCACCGCCGCGCGGGAGAGCTTCAGGTGCTCCCGCACGAACTGCCCCATCACCCGGCCCTGGAACGGATCGGTGAAGCAGACGCGGAAGACGTAGGGGCGAGTCAGCCCGGAGCGGGGATCCACGGTAACGTCGGGATTGGTGGACGAGGGCGAGACCATCGGCACGCGGGCGGGGTCGACCACCTGCGCCGCCGCGATGGAGCGGCTGCTGGCGACCTCGCCGACGATGGCATTGACCTGGTACTGGCTGATCAGACGGTTGACGACGAGCGGCGCCTGGGCCTGCTGGCTCTGGTCGTCCAGCGTGGTGACGTCCACCTTCAGGTTGCCGGAGCCGCTAATCTCCTCCGCCGCCAGCTTGACCCCGTTATCGGTAGTCTGGCCGAACATCGCGGTGTTGCCGGTGAGGCTGGCGAAGTGACCGATCTTGAGCGTGCCGCTCAGGTCGCTTCCGGGGGTGCTGGTGCCGGAATTCCCGGTGGTCTGATCCACCGGGGGCGGCGGGCAGCCGGCCAGCATCGCCGCGGCGAGACCGACCGCACAGACGAGGGAGAGCTTTCTAATCACGGTAGCGGTCCTCGGCCGCCGGAGCGGCCCTGAATCTGAGAGGTTATCCTCGAAATCTACGGTGGCGAATGCCGGACGGTTACCGGACCGGGGGCGGCGGCCTCGTCGTCGCTCAATCGTTTTCGATGGTGCGGGCACCTGGAGTAAGCACGTCGACAACGGCGCGGAGGTGGTCGGGCGTCGCGCCGCAGCAGCCAGCAAACAGCCGAACGCCCACCTTCCGGTACTCTATCGCGGCAGCCGCAAAGGCGTCCGGCCCGAGAGTGTACCGCGCGCGTCCCTCCGTCATCTCCGGCAGGCCGGCGCTGGGCGCCGCCAGGACCGGCGCGATGCGCGCCACCGCCAGCCGCGCCGCCGGCTCCAGGAGTGCTCCCGGCCCGGCTCCGCAGTTCACCCCGACCACGGCGGCTCCGGCGGCTCGAAGACGTTCTGCCGCGTCCAACAGGTCAGAGCCATCCAGCAGCCGCCCGGCGGCGTCCGGCACTACCGTCGCCCAGACCTCGCCAAGCGCGGCCGCGGCCCGCACCGCCGCGGCGCCTTCCGGCAGGCTGACAATCGTTTCGACCAGGAACGCGCTCACCCCTCCCGCGGCAAGCGCTTCGGCCTGCTCGGCGTAGGCGCTCTCCCACGCGGAGGCGGGCCCCCGGCTCGGCCCCAGCGTCCCGAGCACCGGCAGTCCGGGCGCCGCCTCCCGGGCGATCCGGGCGGCGGCGGCGTTGAGCTCCGCGACCCCGTAGGGTAGACCCGCCGCCGCGAGGGCAGTTCGAGTGGCTCCGAAGCTATTGGTCTGCACCCACGCCGCACCGGCGCCCGCGAAGGCGTGGTGGACCGCCGCCACCGCCTGGGGACGCTCGAGGCAGAAGCGGTCGGCCGGCTCTCCGAGCGGCAGGCCCATGTCCTGCAGCAGGGTGCCCATCGCCCCGTCGCCGACCGCGACGCCGCTGTGGGACAGGAGCGACTCAACCAGCGAGCCGCGGTCCGCACGAGGGCTCAAGCGAGCTCCGTCCCGCTCGTCGCGCTGACGAGGCGCCCGAACCGCACGTCGCGAGCGCTGATCTGGGCGTCGGCCCAGGCGCCGACCGCGGGCGCGGCCCCGCGAGCTACCGTCACCTCCAGCACGGAGTGCTGCTCCAGCGGCACCTGCAGACGGGAGAGCACCTCCACGTCGCCCGTCGGCAGCGCGTCGGAGCGGCCGCCCGCGGCCCGGACGAGTGTGAGCGTGCCGACCACCTCGCGGGCCTCGCCGTCCGCCATCCAGTCGTGCGCGACCAGGTAATCGCGGATGGCGTCCCGGACCGCCTCCGAGCGGGAGACGTAGCCTTTGCCAGCGCACACCTCGTCGAAGGTGGCGAGGAGGTCCGGCGGAAGAGAGATGGTGAATCGGGCGACCGAATCAGGCATGGGGTTACTCCGG
Source organism: Armatimonadota bacterium (assembly GCA_046292385.1). Classification (GTDB taxonomy): domain Bacteria; phylum Armatimonadota; class SYMT01; order SYMT01; family SYMT01; genus JBKBRF01. Next base: position 90,384 of record JBKBRF010000004.1, read on the forward strand.
GGAAGCAGTTGCCGGCTCCGCCTCGACATTCCTTCGCCCGGCGGCGGAAGGCTCCCCGAAACCGGCGGTTTTTGCTACGATAGGTAGGAACCAGCCCCCGAGGTCCCGTGTCTCACTCAGTGACATCAGCGAATAGTCCACATGCCGGGCAAGCCCCTGGGTAGAGAGCCGGCGTGTGGGTGAAGGAAATAGAGATCAGAATGGTACGCCGAGTTTGGATGCTGGCAGCCCTGCCGGCGGTCGCCGCCTCGCTGCTCCTGGCCAGCGCCGGGGTCTCGCAGGCGGTCGCCCCGGAGACGCCGTCACAGAAATGGGCACGCAAGAGGGACCCGGATCCGCCGCGGCCCCCGAAGAAGTCGCTTCAGGACCAGCTGGTACCGCAGCACGCCTGATGCAGGAGCATTTCCGCTCCCGGACCGTTCCACCGCTAGTACTCGGAGCCCTCGGGGCGGTACTCGCGCTCCTGGCGGCCCTGGACAAGCTATTCGGACTGGTACAGCGCCCGCTCTTCCTCGCGACGCTGGCCTATGCCTCGCTGTTCGGACTGGTTGCGTGGGCTTTCCTACGCGGCATCCAGCTCCGGCCGGCGAGGCTTTTCCGGCTCAGCCTCTACGCTGCCGCCCTGCTGCTGCTGGTCCTCACTTCCGCCTACGTCTTTGCCTGGCGGCTGAGTGCCGACCCCACGCCGGTCATCCTGCAGCGGGAGCTCTCCCAGGCCCGCGCGCTGGTGGACGCCGGTGAGCTGGACCGCGCGCACCTGATCTACCGGGAGGCTTACCGGCGCTTTCCCAACAGCTTTCCAGTGCTGATGGGGCTGGGCGCGGTGACCTACCAGACGACCGACTACGATCGCGCGCGTCGCTATTACGAGCGGGCGCTGGCGGTGGCGCCGCCCGAATCGCGCTGGCGCGCTCTCAATGACCTCGGCCAGACCCTGTGGAAGCTGAAGCGCCCCGAAGAGGCGATCGAGCTCTACCTGCAGGCGGAGAAGGCGGGGATGCCCCGCTCCGAGCGGATCGAGTGGCACTACCGGCTGGCGTGGGCCTACTTCGACCTCGACGAATACGACCTCGCGATTCATCATTACCTGCAGGTGGCGGAAGCGGGCGGCAAGTACGCGGCGGCGAGCTACTACAACGCCGCCTGTGCCCAGGCCCAGAAGCTGGAGCAGACGAGCGACCCCGAGGAGCGCGCGGAGCTGGCCGAGGCCGCGGTCGAGAACCTGCGCCGGAGCTGGCAGACCGCGGAATCCGCCGAGGAGCGCCAGGACCTCCGCGCGGGAGTCTTCGGCACCGGCGAGGAGCGGGACCCGGACCTGGAGCCGCTGCGCGGTACCCCGGCCCTCACCCAGCTGGCCCGGGAGCTGCAGTAGCCGCCGATCGGCTGACAGACCGCAGGTGAGGACCGCATGCACGACCCGGGTTACCGCTTCTGTCCCCGCTGCGGCGGCGGGCTCACTTCCCGCTGTATCAAGGCCGGCGAGCCGGACCGCCTCTGCTGCGACGGCTGCGAGTTCGTCTTCTACCTCGATCCCAAGCTCGCCGCGGGAGCGGTGCTCACCTACCGGGGCCGCGTGCTGCTGCTGCGCCGCGCCATCGAGCCGGCCTATGGCAAGTGGATCTTCCCCGGCGGCTTCGTCGACCGCGGCGAGCATCCGGAGTACGCCGCCGCCCGCGAGGCGATGGAAGAAGCCGGCGTGGAAGTGCGCCTGGACGCCCTCCTCGGCATCTACAGCCTCCCGCCGGGCAGTCCGGTCGTGATCGTGGTCTACCACGGCGAGGTGACCGGCGGGGAGCCGGCCGCCCTCGACGAGAGCCTGGAGGTCGGCCTCTTCCACCCGGCCGAGATCCCGTGGGACGACCTCGCCTTCGCCACTACCCGCCAGGCCCTGCAGGACTACCTGGCCCGCAGGGCAGAGGGATGAGGGGGAGCCTTTAGGACGGAGTGCAGAGGGCGGAGTGCGGAATTCGAACCCTGTGCACGAGGGGTTCGCGCCTCGGGCCATGACTGCGGTACAGTAACGTCGTCCGTGAGCGCCTCCCCGGGCCCGCGGGCACTCCACCGCTGCTCTTCCGCCGAATGCGCCGCTTCCCGGCGGCCCGAGGAAACCGAGATGACGATGCTGTCCCGCGTTCGCCGCACCTTCCCCTGGCTGCTCGCCGCGTGCGCCTCCTGCGCTGCGATTACCGCCTGGACCGCGGAGCCGCAGAGCCCCTCCATCGCCCGCGACTCCCGGCTCTTCGAGATGCGCACCTACTATGCCGCTCCGGGCAAGTTCGAAGCGCTCCATGCCCGGTTCCGCGACCATACCAACCGGCTCTTCAAGAAGCACGGGATGCAGCTGGTGGGCTACTGGGTGCCGACGGACAAGGAGAAGGGCTCCGAAAACACCCTGATCTACGTGCTGGCGTTCCCCAGCAAAGAAGCGCGGGAAGCGAGCTTCCGGGCGTTCGGCAGCGATCCGGAGTGGAAGGCCGCGCATGCCGCGTCGGAGGCAAACGGGAAGCTGGTCGACAAGATCGAAAGCGTCTTCATGAACGCCACCGACTACTCACCGATCAAGTAGCCGAGCGGGAACGGGGGCGTGCTCGGCAGCCTGCGCATCCCACCCCAGTCATCCTGGAACTGGCGTTCAGGATGACTGGGGTGGTGGCCGATGCGGTCCAGCATCACCCCGAGTGGGCATTGGAGAACGAGAAGGAGAAAGAGAAGGAGAAGGAGCTAAGCTCGGTTGGCTTCCCATCCCCCTCATCCCCGTTCCCACATCCCCTTATCTCCTTTTCTTACACCCTCACCCGCGAGCGAGCAGCGCCGGGATGTGCTTGCCGTGGCCGTCTCGGGTGACGTAGAACGGGCGCTTTTCTACCTCGTAGCCCAGGTTCGGCGGGATGCCGACGGTGTGGTGGATCGTGGCGTGCAGGTCCTCGATCACGACCGGATTCTCGATCGTCTTGCACGGACGCTCGTCCGCGGTCTTGCCGTAGACGAAGCCCTTCTTCACCCCGCCGCCGAAGAGGAGCACGCTGCCGGCGTCGGTGAAGTGGCGGTGCATGCCGTAGTGCTTCGGCTCCTGCATCACGTCCGGCACTTCCACCTGGTTCGTCACGGTGGCGCCCGGCTTGCCCTCGGTCATCATGTCCCGGCTGAATTCGCTGGCGAGCACGATGAGCGTGCGGTCGAGCAGTCCCCGCTCCTCCAGGTCTCGTACGAGCTGGGCGATCGGGGCGTCGATCTGCCGCTTCATCTCCACCAGGCGGGAGTGGCCGTTATCGTGCGTGTCCCACCCGAAGAACGGCACGTACTCCGTGGTCACCTCGATGTAGCGCGCGCCGGCTTCGGTGAGCCGCCGGGCCAGCAGGCAGCCGAGGCCGAAGCGGCCGGTGTTGTAGACGTCGTACGACTTCTTCGGCTCGAGGTTGAGGTCGAACGCCTTCGCGGCGGGGGAGCTGAGGAGCCGGTGGGCGTTGTCGAGCGACCGCAGGAGCGATTCCTTCTGGTAGTCGCTGCCGTAGCGCTGCACCGGGTTCTTCTCCAGCAGCTTCTGGTAGAAGGCGCGCCGGTTCTCGAAGCGGCTCGGGCTCATGCCCTTCGGGGGACGTACGGCGTCCATCGCCTGCTCCGGGTACGGGATGTTGAACGGGCCGTACTCGCTGCCGAGGAAGCCGGCGGTGGTGAACGCCTTGAGCTCCTCGCCCTCGCCCACGTCGAACCGCTGCCCGATGTTGATGAACGGCGGAACCGCGTCGTTCTTCGGTCCCAGCGCCTTCGCGATCCAGGCGCCCAGGTGCGGGGCCGCCACGGTCTGCGGAGGCGCGTAGCCGGTGTGCCAGTAGTACTGGTGGCGCGAGTGGAGGATGAAGCCGAGGTCCGGACCGGTGTAGGTGCGGATCAGCGTGCCGCGGTCCATCACCGCGCCGATCTTCTCCAGCCCTTCGGAGAAGCGGAGGCCGTCGACGACGGTCGGGATCGACGGGAAGGTGCTGAGCACCGCGGAAGAGGGCAGCCCCTTTTCGAACGGGGTGTAGCGCTTCGGGTCGAACGTCTCCGTGTGGGCCATGCCGCCGCCCATCCAGAGCACGATGACGGTGTCGGCGGTCGCCTTTTCCTTCGCCACGCGGCGGTCCACCTCTGCGGTGACCTGCCGCGGGGCACCGGCGGCGAGCGCCGCCAGGGTGGCCGCGCCGGCCGTCTTCAGGAAATCACGCCGCTTGAGCTGGTCCCGGTCCATCAGTCTACCTCCAAGTTAGAAGTGTACCATCGGCGGCTCCGGAGCGCCAGGGGTGTGGCTGTGTTATCCTGGCGAGCGGGAGGGTGCCTTGCTCAAGAACGTCTGTGTCTTCTGTGGCTCGAGCTCCGGCAGCCGGCCGGAGTACCGCGAGGCGGCTCGCGAGGTGGGCCGGGCGCTGGCCCGGCGCGGGATCGGGCTCGTCTACGGCGGCGGGAACATCGGCCTGATGGGAGAGGTGGCGGAGGCCGCCCTCCAGGCCGGCGGCAGGGTGACCGGAGTGATTCCACAGGCCCTGCTGGCGCGAGAAGTGGGGCACCGGGGCCTGACCGAGCTGGTAGTGGTCCACTCCATGCACGAGCGGAAAGCGCTGATGGCGGAGCGGTCGGACGCGTTCCTGGCGCTCCCGGGCGGATTCGGCACCTTCGAGGAGTTCTGCGAAGCGATCACCTGGACGCAGCTCGGCGTCCACCGCAAGCCGTGCGGGCTGCTGAACGTCGCCGGCTTCTACGACCCGCTGCTGGCGCTCTTCGACCACGCCGTGTCGGAAGGCTTTCTTCACCCGCAGCACCGCGAGATCGTGCTGGTCCGGAACGAGATCGAGCCGCTCCTCGATGCCTTCGCGGGCTACATCCCGCAAGACGTGGAAAAGTGGCTCGACCGCGACGAAACGTGAGGCCGCAGCGCGGAAGGCCCGTTTTGGTGGACGGACCTCCCGCTGCGGCGTAGGAGTGAAGCTACCTCGCCGGGTCTCCGCAGTTCCCGGAGCCGGCCGCTTTGGCATCGCCATCACAGCCGGACGGCGGTGCGAAGAGCGACTCCGGCAGCGGCTCCTCGGATCCCGTGAAGTCGGTCCAGAGGGCGGCGGTATAGATCCCGCTGGAGTTCACCAGGTCGCTCACGTACTCCAGCCGGTCGCCCCTCCGGAACATCCTCCAGGTGAATTCCAGGCCGTAGGGTCCGTTCGGCTCGTGGTAGAACTCGACGCGAGAATTCCCGACTCGCTCATATCCCAGGAATACCGCGGTCTCGGTGACGCTCGGCGGTATGAGGGTACCGGTCAGCGGAAAGGAGTTGCAGCGGCCCGTACCGAGATCCACCTCGTAGAGGCGCTGGAGGTCATATCGGCTAATCAGGCGGATCGTGTGGTTGAAGTGCGGGCGCTGGCGGATGTCCACCCGCTCCCGGTTGCTGAGACTGTCGAAGTGCCGCTGCTCCTGTGAAGTCACTTCCATCGTGGAATTGAAGGCGTAACGACGGGTGACGAAGGCAGGATAGACCAAGCGCGAAGGGCTCGGGGCGTCTCCGGCACTCCCCAAGTCTCCCGGTGAGCCGGCGGAGCTCGGGGCGATCTCGCCGTGCGCCGGGTGAGCGCCGGGGCCGGGAGGGCAATCCTCTGGGACGGCGAAGACGGAGGCGTCCAGCGGCCGGGTATACGCCTGGAAGTCGCGGATCAGAGTGAAGGACTGCACCAGAAGGCCGTTCCGGAGGCGCTGCTGCTCGCGAATGGCGACCGGATTCAGCGAGCGTCCGGTGCGAACCACGTTCAAGTTCGCAATGCGGGCCATGGTGCGGTACTCCGGACCGATCACGTAACGCTCACCCGCGTGATCACTTCCGCTGGAGACACGCTCCTCCTTGTGGTAGAGCCGGGTCACGGAATCAGCGATGCGCTCGGTGCGCTTCAGGCTTGCCCCGCGCAGCAGCCTGATCGGCTTCATGGAGACGCGCGGCTGGATCCGGATCCTGCGACAGGTGTTCGCGTCGAGGTCGATCTCATAGCGCTGCTGCTTCCGGTAGTCCTCGATGACGCGGCAGCTCCGCGCTTCGGGCGCGATCACCTGAACGTCCCATCTCTGGCGCTTCCTGACCAGGTCGCGGTAGAGAGCGACCTCCATCACGTTCCCGGCCGTGTCCACGTAAGAGTTCTTCGACGTGAAGACCTTTGGCAGGCTGCTGGGCAGCGGCAATCTTGCTTCCTCGGCTTCGGCAGCCGACAAGCCCGCATCAGCTACCGGGGCACCCCCTAACACGCACAGTCCCGCCGCGAACAGCGTTGCGAGCAACACCCAACGCGACCCTCGCATAACTACTTTCATCCGTTCCTACTCCCTGTGGCCTCACGCGCGCGTGGCAATGTTCGACGCTTCTCGCTCGTGAAGCCGCCCCGGGGGAGCGGCGAGACAGATGAGAATGGGCGCGGCACCGTGCGCGAGCCGAACTGCAACGACCGAGGCCGGCACTGCTGCACGCCCCCCTTCACCGCCCCTCTGGAACGAGAGTCGTGAGCAGGTGAGCCGGGCAACGTTCGCCCGACGGCCGCCTGCCTCCTCTCGGGGCGGGCGCCTCCCGGTCGGGAGCTGCGTCCGATCAGCACAGAGTCTCGTGAAAGTGGAGGACGGAATGAGTGAAGGGAGCGCTCCGCCGGAGGGAGTGCCGCGGCTGCCGGTGTCTACTGCCGCAGCGGCAGCACAAAGATCCGGTTCATCATCCGGTGACACCGTGATCGGGCGGTTGAAACCCCGGCAACCAAGGCTCCAACCCGGCCCACGCCGACGGAGCAATTCGCCAGGGACCCCGGAGGGGGTTCCCCGTCCGGCGGATAAAACTTCGTGCGGTTGTTGCCGCGGTTTCAACCGCCCGGCTTTCCTGACCCCTGGCCCCAGCTCCCTGGTCCCTGGCTAATACAACTGCATCTCCGGGTGCATCGCCAGTGCCCAGAGGAGGTCCTCTACGCCCTCGCGCTTGACCGGGGTGCCGACCATCTCCACGCCGAGGCGCAGCTCTTCCGGGCTGGGGGCGCGGGAGAGGGCGTGGACGTAGAGCTTCCGCACCAGGGCGGCGGGGGAGGGGGCGCTTTCGGAGAGGCGGTCGGCGCCTGCCGTGAGGCGGTCGGCGAGGGTACCCCCGTTCGTTAGCTCCAGCGCTTCCAGGGTGGTGGCGACCGACTGGCGCTGCGTCACCACCTGCTCCCGGTTCGGGCGGCCCAGGGCGCGCATCAGTGGGTCGTTCAGCGCCATCGAGGCGCGGGATTCCACGATGGTGCGGTCGCCGGTCAGCACGAACAACTCGACTGAGGTCTGCGCGTTCGGCTGCAGGAGCGCGCCGCTGTCCGGACCGGCGACGGCGCGGAAGCGGGTGGTGCCCTTCGGGAGGTCGTAGACGAGGACGGAGTTGGCGTGGGTGCCGATGCCGTCCGCAAAAGTGCGATCACCGAGGCGCAGCGGCTGCTCGACCACGTTCTGCCCCAGGCGCACCTGACCGTAGCCGGTGCTGGCGCTGCGCCAGGGGAGCTTCGTTAAAGGCTGCTCGCCGTAGGTGCCGACCAGCCGCGGCTCCGCCCAGTCGACCCAGTCCGAGTTGCCGCCGTTGCCGCCGTCGCTGGCGACGAGGAGCAGCAGGTCGGCGCCGGTCACGTCGACGTCGATCTCCCGGAAGCCGTTCCGCATCACTCCGCTGGCGAGCTTCACCTCGGCGCCGCGCGGCACGACCGGCTTGCCGCCCTCGATCCGGAGCTGGGAGGCGGGGCGGGACCAGATGCCCGTGAGGGCGGAGACGGCGTCGACGAACTGCTCCGCGGAGAGGCGCTTCACCACCGGGCCGCGGAACACGAACTCCTCCGTCGCTTGCGAGTCGAGGCCGACGGTCGGGAGCTGGTACGCGCGCGAGGTGGCGATCTGCTCCAGCAGCCGCTTCACGTCGTAGCCGTGCTCGGCGAAGTCGGCGGCGAGCCAGTCGAGGAGATCGGGGTGCCACGGGCGGGCGTCCATCTCGTCGGCCGGCTCCACCAGGGCCCGGCCCATCAGCTTGCCCCAGAGCCGGTTTACGAGGGTGCGCGCCAGGCGGCCGTTCTTGGGCGAGGTGAGCACCGCGGCAAGCTGCTCCCGACGCTGCTTCGGGGCTGCCTTTCCGTCGATCTCACCAAGCTGGGGATAGAGGAAACGGATCTGCGCCGTCTCGCCGGTGGGGACGTCGCAGCGGACCATCTCCAGCGGACCCTCGGCGTAAATGCTCGCCATGCCGTAGGCGTCGGCCAGCTTCCAGTTGTTGATGAAGCTGTCGTGGCAGGAGGCGCACTTCAGGTTCACCCCCATGAAGATCTGGGAGATCCCCTGGGCGGCCTGCATTGCCGGCGTCTGGCTCGCGTTCACCACGCCGCGCCAGACGATTCCCTTGACGAAGCCTTCGGACTCGGGCGTCGGGTCGACCAGCTCCGCCACGAAGCGGTCGTACGGCTTGTTCGTCCGCAGCGCCTCGTAGAGCCAGCCGGTAATCTGCTTCCGGCCGCCGTCGATGTAGCCGGTGCCGGAGTAGTCGTTCCGGAGCGCGTCGTTCCAGAAGGTGAGCCAGTGCTCCGCGTAGTTCCGCTCGTCCCGCAGCAGCCGCCGGACCAGCTCCCTTCGCTTGTCCGGGCTGCGGTCGGCCGCGAACGCCTCCAGCTCCCCCGGAGTCGGGAGGAGGCCGACCAGGTCGAGGTAGACGCGCCGCGCGTAGGTGCGGTCGTCTACCGGCGTTCCGGGGCGGACCTTCTGCGCGCGATAGTACGGCAGCAGCAGGCGGTCGATCGGATGGGTAGCTCCCGCCTCCGCCGCGAGGAGCGCCGGCTTTCGCGGGGCCATCGGCGCGGTCCACGCGTCGCCCTGCTTCTCCGCGCCGAACGAGAGCCCCTGGTCGATCCAGGCGCGGAGGACGTCGACCTCCTTCTTCGTGAGCGGCGCGCCCTTGGGCGGCATCATCTTGCCGGGGATCTCGCCGGAGACCAGCTTGATCAGGTGGCTCTCGTCCGCCTTGCCGATCTTCACCACCGGATGCGTCGTCCCGCCGGTCAAGACCCCGCTGCGGCTGTCGATCTGGAACTCGCCCAGCTTGGACCCGTTCCCGTGGCAGGCGTAGCAGCGCGCTACCAGGATCGGCTTGACGTCCTTCTCGTAGGAGACGACCGGCGCCGCGGCCGCTTCCGAGACGAGCGCCGCGGCGATCACGCCGCCGGTCAGCACGACGGCGGAGCCGAGCACGAGGAGGGATTGAGAAAGGCGGAAAATGCTCACGATGCTACTTCTGTGACTCGTTCAGGCGGGAGAGCTTCCAGCGGGTGACGTAGGCGGCACTCTTTCCCGGCGGGATCTTGCGGAGGGGGCTCAGCACCTCCAGCTCCATATACCGGTCCGGGTCCGGGTTCGACCAGATCTCCAGCGAGCAGCCTTCGTCTGGATACGACGCGCCGCGCTCGTGGGAGGCGGAGATCTCGAACCGCAGCCCCTTCAGCTCCGCCCAGACCCGCCCCTGCGGAGAGTCGCCGCCGATCTTGCCGCCCTTCTGCGGGTCGCGCGTCAGCCAGACCGCGTCACCCCGCGTGGTGACGTTCCCCGGAACCGGGGGACTCGTCTCGAAGACGCGGTAGCCTTGCGGGAAGCGGCCCCGTTGGTAGAGGGGCAGACCGGCGCGATCGGGAGCGTCGACCTGCGCCACTTCCCAGACGGACCATTCTACCTCTCGGGAGCCCGCGTTGTGCAAGCGATTGGTGAGCGTGACCCCGGTTCCACTCGGCGCGAGGGCGATGATGCGCGAGAAGCGGATCTCCCCTTTCGGGCTGATGGGGCCGGTCACCTGGACGCGACCGCCGGGAAGGACCTCCACCTGGTGCTCGCCGCGATCGAGATGCGGATCGGGCGGCCAGCCCCAGCGCGACTGCGGCGCGGGCCACAGCTTGTCTCCGCCGAAGTTCACCCAGTCGCCGCCCTCGGTCGGGCTCACCGTCTTCCCGCGCAAGGCTTCTTTCTCCCAGAGCACGTTCGGCCCGCCGAGGAAGCCATATCGCAGGATGCGGCCGACCTGCGGCACGAAGACCAGCTCGACCGTACCGTTCGTCAGCCGGTAGGCGCCGCTCCAGCCGTGGTAATCGACCCGCTCGACGCGCGGCGACCGCGCCTCGGCGGCAGCGGCGCAGGTGAGCGCGAGCGCCAGGAGGGCTGCGAAGGCGAGGGCGATCAGTCGGTGCATCGGCGGCTCCGGGAATCCGGTCGGATGGCTCAGGATCCGGCGCCATGCGCGGATCTTCCTCCCGCCATCGGGAGACTCAGATGGGGTGGCTTGCGAAACGGTTGAGTATCGGATTGAGACGCAACCCCTCAGTGCGCCGTGTGTCTCAACGGGCGCCTAAGGATTGTCCAAGGAGGAGAGACGCATGCGGTGGCTGGTAGCTCTTGCGGGTGCTTCGCTCTGCTTTGCGCCCCTCGCGCTGGCGGCGCCGGCGAAGTCGCGCACCGCGAAGCCGCGGACCACCGCCCGGAAGCCGGCTGCAAAGCGCCCCACCGCCAGACCCCCTGCGGGAAAGACGCCTTCTGCGACCAAGAAGCCGCCGGCGCCGCCCAAGCCGGTCGTCAAGGCGCCCGAGCATCCGCAGTTCCTCCGGCACGTCGCCCCGATCCTGGACAAGCAGGGCTGCTCCGTCGCCGCCTGCCACGGCAAGTTCGGCGGTCGCGGCGACTTCCAGCTCTCCCTCCTCACCCTGGCGCCGGAGGACGACTACGCCCCGATCGTCTACGGCGCGCGCGGGCGCCGCGTGAACCTGCAAGAGCCGGAGCAGAGCCTCTTCCTGCTAAAGGCGATCAACGCGGTGCCGCACGGCGGCGGCCCGCGCTTCCGGAAAGACTCCCTCGAGTACCAGACCCTCCTCAACTGGCTGAAAGACGGCGCGCCGTTCCGGGAAGAAGACCCCCGCCTGCAGGAGCTGACCGTCACCCCCGCCCAGCAGGTGCTGAAGGCCGGATCGAAGGCGCGGCTCAAGGTGCTGGCGCGCTGGAGCGACGGCCAGGTGGAGGACGTCACCAAGCAGGCGATCTACACCTCGTCCGATGAGCCGGTCGCCACGGTAGACGGTGCCGGCGTGATCACCGGCGTCCGGTGGGGCGGCACCGCCGTCCAGGTGCGGTATCTCGGGGTGGCGCGGGCCGGCTTCGTGACCCTGCCGCAGGAGCGAAAGGGCGCCGGCAACTACCCGGAAGGGCCGCGCGCCAACTTTATCGACGAGTACGTCTTCACCAACCTGAAGCGGATGAACGTGCTCCCGTCGCCCACCAGCAGCGACGAGCAGTTCTGCCGCCGCGTCTACCTGGATACGCTCGGCGTGCTCCCCACGCCGGAAGAGCTGGAGCAGTTCGTCCACAGCGCCGATCCGCGGAAGCGGGCAAAGCTGATCGACGCGCTGCTGGAGCGGCCGGAGTTCGTCGACCTCCGCACCCTCCGCCTCGCCGACATGCTCCGCCTCAACCCGCGGAAGATCAACAACAACGGCGCGGTCGGCCAGCGCTCCGTCGTGCTCTTCCACGAGTGGATCCGCGAGAACGTGGCGAAGAACCGCCCGTGGGACCAGCTGGTGAAGGAGCTTCTCGCCGCGCGGGGCAGCCTGCTCTACAACGGGCCGGCCTCCTACTGGGCGATCGAGCGGACCGCGAACGACCGGGCGGAGACGACCGGCCAGGCGTTCCTCGGCGTGCGGCTCCAGTGCGCGCGCTGCCACAAGCACCCGTTCGACCGCTGGACCACGGACGATTACTGGAACTTCAGCGCCTTCCACGGCAAGATCGGCCTGCGCAACGTTCCCGGCGGCGCCTTCGCGGAGCAGGAGGTCTTCTACAACGCCGGCGCGCGGGTGGTGAACGAATCGGTGAACGGACCGCGCCGCGGCCTCCCGGCGGAGCCGACCTTCCTCGGCGCGAAGCCGCTGACCGAGGAGGAGCTGAAAGAGGATATCTCTCTCAAGCTCGCGGACTGGGTTACGTCGCCGGAGAACCCGTTCTTCGCGCGGGCGACGATGAACCGGCTCTGGAGCCAGTTCTTCGGCCGCGCACTGATCCACCCGGTGGACGACATGCGGGAGACGACGCCGGAGTCGGTTCCCGGTCTGCTCGACGCGCTGGCGAAGGAGCTGGTCTCGCACCAGTACGACCTGAAGCACATGATCCGGTTGATCCTGAACAGCCGGACGTACCAGCTCTCCTCCGAGCCGAACGAGAGCAACACGCTGGATGACCGCTTCCACGCGCGCTACTATCCGAAGCCAATGCTCGCGCAGGTGATGCTCGACGCGTTGAACCAGGCGACCGGCGTCACGGAGCGGCTCACCGCGTTCCCGCTCACGCGGACGGTGGAGCTGCCGCTGCCGGCAAACAACTTCTTCCTGGACGTCTTCGGCCAGTCCCACCGCGAGTACCTGACGGAGCTCGACCCGAAGCTGGAGCCGAACCTGGTGCAGACGCTGCACATGATGAACTCCGGGTATGTGAACGGAAAGATCCGCGGCGGCACCGCGGCTAGGGAGCTGGCGCGGGACAAGATGGCAGACGCGGAGTTGATCCGCCGCGCCTTCCTCCGCACCGTCTGCCGCCCGCCCACCGCGCGGGAAGTCGAGGCCGCCATGGCCGCGCTCGCCAAGACCGAGAAACGGCAGGAGTGGGTGGAAGACCTGATGTGGGCGCTGCTGTCGTCGCGGGAGTTCCTGTTTATTAGCTAACGCCGTCGTATTCCGTGTTGCGTATTGCGCAGCGACGGGCTGCGACCGCTCTCCGGCAGATCGTGCCGGGCGTGATGCTGTGGCGTGGATCGGGTTCGCCCCGGAGGGGCGGGAGAGATTAGCCGGGGGTCAGCGCAGCGCAGCCCCCGGACCGGATCTGAATGGAAGGTCCGCCCTGGATGGGCGGGAGGACCGACCTCGAACAAGCTGGACTTAACGAATTGGCGCCGCTCCGGCAGGGGCGGGGGAAATGAGGAGCGAGCTATGAAGGCCCGGGTCACGGATTGTGAAAAGTTTCACCGGCGCGACTTCCTGAAGGTTGGCGTGCTGGGCGCGGTCGGCGGCCTGACGATGACCGACCTCTTCGCGCTCCGGGCACAGGCCGCGGCGCAGAATGGCGGCTCGTCTCCGACCGAATCGGTGATTCTGATCTGGCAGGGGGGCGGTCCCAGCCATATTGACACCTTCGATCCGAAGCCGGACGCGCCGGAAGAGATCCGCGGCACCTTCAACCCGATCGAGACGAACGTGAAGGGCATCCGCATCAGCGAGCACCTCCCGCACCTGGCGAAGGTAATGGACAAGGTGGCGCTGATCCGCTCCGTCACCACCAACGAGGCGGCCCACGAGCGCGGCACCCACTACATGCTGACCGGTTTCACGCCCCTTCCCGGCTTCGCAGTGCCGGGGTTCGGCGCGGTCGCCGCCAAGTTCCGCGGCGCCCGCAGCGCGCTGCCGCCCTACATCGCGATCCCGAACGCGCTCAGCGACGGCGGCGGCGCCGGCTTCCTCGGCGCGGCGCTCAACCCGTTCTCGCCGAGCGGCGACCCGGCCTCGTCGAATTTCAGCGTCCGCGACCTCGACCTGCCCAACGGGATGACGCTGGAGCAAGCGGACCGGCGCCGGACCCTCCGAGAGGCGATCGATAGCTCCTTCGCCCGGTTCGAGAAGGGGAGCGACCAGATCCGCGCGACGGGCGAGTTCTACAACCGCGCCTACGCGCTGCTCTCCAGCCAGGAGGCGCGCGCGGCCTTCGACATGAAGAAGGAGCCGAACGAGGTGAAGGATGCCTACGGGCGCAATCGCTTCGGCCAGAGCTGCCTGCTGGCGCGCCGACTGGTGGAGACCGGCGTCCGCTTCGTGACGGTGAGCCTCGGCGGGTGGGACACGCACGGCAACGGCTTCCGCTCGCTCAGCGAGAGCCTGCTGCCGACCTACGACCGCACCGTCGCCGCCCTGGTGAAGGACCTGGACGACCGCGGCCTGCTCAAGACCACCATGGTGATCTCCATGGGCGAGTTCGGCCGCACGCCGGTGGTGAACCGGGACGGCGGGCGCGATCACTACGCCCGGGTCTTCTCCATGCTCATGGCCGGCGGCGGGTTGAAGGGCGGCCAGGTGGTCGGCGCTTCGGACGCGCGCGGGATGGAAGTCGCCAGCCGCCCGGTGCGGCCGGAGGACGTCGCCGCGACGATCTACCAGCAGCTCGGTATCGACTACACGCAGAGCATCGAGTCGCCGGAGGGGGTGCGGATCACGCTTTCCCGCGGCGGCCGCCCGATCTCGGAGCTGGTGTAGCCCGTGTCGTTCCTTCGCTCCTCGAAACCTGGACGCCTCACCCGCCGTACCCTGCTGGGTGCGGCGGCGGCTGGCGCGGGGTTCGCGTCGCTCCGCCCGGCCGCTGCGGCGCCTCCGTCCCCGGTCTGGGCGGTTGCCTACTCGCCGGACGGCAAGCTCCTCGCCGCCGGGCGCTACCGGGAGGTGCTCGTCTGGCGGCTGGGGGATCCGGGGGCACGGCCCTCGATCGTCTGGAACGAAGCTCCGGGGCCGGTGCGCGGCCTCGCGTGGAGCCCGGACGGAACCCGCCTGGCCGCCGCGACGGGACGCCCGGGGCAAACCGGCGAGGTAGCGGTGATCCACGGCGCCCACCAGCCGCCGCTGGGCGGCGAGTACCCGGTCCACCTCTACAAAGAGCACAAAGACGTGGTAGAGGGGATCGCCTTCGCCTCCGAGGGCCGCGTGCTGCTCACCGCGGGGCTGGACGACCGAGCGCTGGCGCTCCAGATGGAGCCGCGCAAGCCGCTCGCCACGATGGGGGACCACACCGGGCGCGTCACCGCGATCGCCGTCTCCCCCAACGGCAAGTACGTCGCGACCGGCAGCCTGGATCGGACTGTCAAGATCTGGAGCGCCGCGGACTACCTTCCGCTCGCCAACGTCGACGGCAGCGTCGGGCCGGTCACCGCCCTCGTCTTCATTCCGGGGAACGACCAGTTCGCCGTGGCGGGCGAAGAGGGGAACGTGCGCCTCTTCCGCGTCGTGGAGCAGCGCTCCGGCGGGCAGGTCGGCGTCAACGGCGCCTTCGTCCGGCAGATCAACGGGAACCGAACGCCGGTCAACTGCCTGGCGGTCGCCGCGAAGGGCACCCTCCTGGCGATCGGCGGCGAGGACCGGGTGGTCCACCTCTACGACTCCGCCAACGGACGGCGCCTGCAGCAGCTCAAAGACTCGCCGGAGCCGATCTACGGGGTAGCGCTCTCCCCGGATGCGTCCCAGGTGGCGGCGGGAAGCCGCGACGGTAAGGTCCGGATCTGGAGCGCGGCCGACGGCAAGCTTCTGCACACGCTCTAACTCGCTCTCCTGAAGTAGCTCCGATCCTATGCGAACGCCAGCGGTAACCGGTCTCCTCTTCGCCTTCGCGCTCGTGGCTCCCGCCTGGTCCCAGGCGCTGCCGCGCATTGCGGCGCTCTACCCGCCGGGAGCCCGTGCCGGCAGCACGCTCGACGTGGCGATCCGCGGCGGCGGCCTGGACGGCGCGCACTCGATCCTCGTGGAGGGGAGCGGTCTCACAGCGACGCTGAACGCGGCCGACGTGAAGGTCGATCCCGAAGATCAGAAGGTCTTCACCGCCAAGTGCGGCCTCTGCCACGAGCTGCGCGGCCCGGCGAACATCAGCCGCACGGCCGACCAGTGGGTGGCGACGGTCGACCGCATGATCCGGGACCGGAGCGCGCCGATCGAGCCCGCGGAGCGGGAGAAGATCGTCAATTACATGCGCGCCGCCGCGCGGGCCGCCGCCGGTCTGACGGCGCGGATCACCGTCGCGCCGGACGCCGCGCCGGGACGTCGGGAGCTGCGAGTGGTGGGCGCCAACGGCGCCTCTACGATCTTCCCGTTCGAAGTGACTGCGGAGCCGGAAGCGCTGGAAGTGGAGCCGAACGACGAGCCGGCGAAGGCGCCGAGCATCAGCCTGCCGGTGACGATCAGCGGCCAGCTGGGCGCGGCGCGGGACACCGACAGCTTTGCGTTCGACGCGAAGCAAGGCCAGCGGCTCGTCTTCAACTGCAGCGCCTACCGCCTGAACGCCGCCAGCCAGGAGTACTTCTATCCGGTGCTGCTGCTCTACGACGCGCAGGGCCGGGAGCTGGCGAAGAACCAGGGCTACTTCGACCTCGACCCGCTGATCGACTGGACCGCCCCGGCGGACGGCCGCTACGTGGTGCAGGTGCGGGACATGCTCTACCGCGGCTCGCCCGCCACGATCTACCGCCTCACCGCCGGCGCGCTCCCGTACAACACCTACCTGTTCCCTGCGGGCGGGCAGGCGGGCGCCACCACCACCGCGACGCTGGCCGGGGAGAACATGGCGCCGGTGGAAGTGCCGGTGGCGATCCCCGGAGATGCTTCCCCGGGCCTGCGGATGATCAGCACGCCGCGCGGCCTGTTCCCGTTCGTGGTCGGCCGGGGCGCCGAGCTGACGGAGAGCAGCGAGAATACCGTGATCCCGGCATTTCCGGTGAACTTGAACGGCCGGCTGGAGGCGGCGGACCAGCCGGACCGCTACTCCTTCCACCTGGAGAAGGATCAGCTCGGCACCTTCAGCTTCGAGATCTTCGCGGACCGGATCGCTTCTCCGGTGGTGGGGCGTCTGGTGCTGCGCGATGCCAAGGGGCAGGTGCTGCAGACCGCCGCCTCCAACGCGGGGCAGCCGGACCCGCGGCTCGACTATACCTTTGGCAGCGCCGGCGACTACGTGCTGGAGGTCTCCGACGCCGCCGGGAAGCACGGGCCCGCCCACGTCTACCGGGTGGCCGCCGGACCGGCGGAGCCGGACTTCGAGCTCACCCTCAGCCCGGACAACCCGAACCTGAGCCCGGGTGCCTCGGTCTACCTCGCCGTGAACGTGCGTCGGCGCGTGAACGTCACGGGCGAGATCGAGGTGACGTTCCCGAAGCTTCCGGCCGGGGTCACCGCCAGCCGCTGCGTCGTCCCCGCCGGCGAAGGCCGCGGTCACATGGTGCTCACCGCCGCGCCGGACGCCAAACCGGGAACGGTGCTGGCGGTCTCCGCGCGTGGAACGGCGGAGGTGGGCGGCCGGACGGTCGTGCGGGACGCGATCCCGGTGGAGATCTTCAGGATCAATAACAATCCGGTCTCTTCCTTCCGCTCGCACATGGTCGTCAGCGTCGGCAGCGAGTCCGGCTGGCGCGTGACGCTGGCCCCGAAGAGCACCCGGCTTTCGGCCGGGGATGAGCCGATCGAGGTGGTGGCGCGGATCGACCGCCGCGGCGCGGGCGGCAACATTGCCTTCGGAGTGGTGGGCGCGCCGAACGGAGTGCGCGTGCCGGGAACGATCGTCTTCCGGAATGGGAGCGACGAAGCTACCTTCACCATCACCCCGACCAACGGTGGCATCTTCTCCCGGAACGGTGAAAAGCCGGCGCCAGAGAGGAAGTTCATGCTGATGCTGGTAAATGGTCAGGAAGGCACGCAGATGCAGATGTGCAGCCCCCCGATCGAGATCACCGCCAATCCCGCCGCACCGTAGGGGGTGGGCGAGAAGGTCTGCCGGGTTCCCGCCTCGGACTGAAGTCGAGGCTACTGAGAGCGAAGCCCGCCTGCGCGGGCTAAGACCTGCCGGTCCGAAAAGCTCGCGCTACTTCCTTCCTACCCCATCGCCGCTGTTCGCTCCCGCGCTCTCCCGAAACCGATGAACGTGCTGTGGGTGGTGATCGACTGCCTGCGCCGGGACCACCTCGGCTGCTACGGTTACCACCGTCCGACGTCGCCGCATCTCGACCGGCTGGCGCGGGAGTGCGTGCTCTTCGACCAGCTCATCAGCCCCCACATCCCGACGCAGCCGGCGCATACCACCCTTTTTTCCGGTCGAGACGTTTTCGCCCACCGGATCGTGGCGCAGGGCGGCCGTCAGGAGCTCGACCCGGCGGTCCGCCTGCTGCCGTCACTCCTGCGAGATCGGGGCTGGTTCACGGCGGCGGTCGACAACATCGGGCGCTGGATCGAGCCGGCGTTCGAGCGGTACGAGATGTATCCGCGCTGGAATCACGACGGCAGCCTGCCGTGGCGGAACGGCGAGGAGGTGACCCGGCTGGCACTGGAGATCCTGGCGGAGACCCGGCGCGACGCGGCCCGGCCGTTCTTCCTCTTTCTCCACTACTGGGACCCGCACACCCCATACCTGCCGCCGCCGCCGTTCGACCGCATGTTCTACACCGGGGACGAGCTGGATCCGTCCCATACCGGCATGGAGCCGGTCTGGCGCTCCCCCTGGTTTGCCAACTACTTCTCCGAGTGGCTGGAAGGGGTCCGCGACATCGAGTTCGTGAAGGCGCAGTACGACGCGAGCATCGCCTACGCCGATCGCTGCCTGGCCGACGTCTTCCAGCGCCTGGACGAGCTCGACCTCTGGGACGACACCCTGGTGCTGGTGCAGTCGGATCACGGGGAGGAGCTGGACGATCACGGCTGCTGGTTCGACCACCACGGGCTCTACGATACGAACGTCCGCGTGCCGCTGCTGCTGCGGCTCCCCGGCCGCAAGCACGCGGGGCGGCGCGTGCCGGTGCTCGCCTCGGTCACCGATCTCGCCCCCACCGTCCTCGATCTACTCGGCCTGCCGGGAGTGGCGGAGGGGATGGACGGCGACTCGCTCCTGCCGGCGATCGGGCGTAACGCGACCGCGCGGGAGCACGTCTACCTCACCGAGTGCACCTGGATGCGGAAGCGCGGCTGGCGGACCGCGGAGTGGAAGCTCATCGAGGCGCTGGAGCCGGACATCTACGGGAAGCCGCCCCTCGAGCTCTACCACCTGGGCGGGGACCCGGAAGAGCAGCGGAACCTGGCGGAAGCGGAGCCGGAAGTGGTAGCGAGGCTCCGATCAGCGAGGGACGCGCACGTGGCACGCCGGCTGGCGGAGACCGGCGGCGTCGATCCGGTGGTCGATCAGGCCGACGCGCTCCGGATCTGGCAACCACGGTTCATAGCGGGCAAGAAGGGGTAACCATGGATGTGCCGGGGAGAGCAATCCCCTCCCGGCTCCGCCCATCGGCCCGGCACTCGTCAAGAAGTGCCCACTAGTTGCCCTGACGGGCGTATGCTACACTGTTTTCCGCCTCGACTCGGACCGCCCGCCCGGTAGCTCCGGAGGATCCAATGAGCAGTAGGGTTCCCCGACCACCCGCCAGTCGCATCTTTCAGATTCTCGTGCCTCTTGGTCTTCTCGCCAGCACGGCCGCGGTGGTCGCGCGAGATGCGGAAGAGGGGAGCGTTCTCCCCCCGGCTGCCCCCCGGTCCGACTCCGCCGCTGCCGCCCCGCCGGCTGATCCCGCGGCTCCGGCGCTGAAGGTGAAGAAGGGGCTCCAGGTGGCGCTCCTCGGAGTCGGGGCGGAGCCATATACCTGGCTCAAGCCGGGGCGGCTTCCGAAGACGTTCCTGACGAACGGCGCGGAGGGGCTCGATCTCCGCGCGGAGGCGAAGCTCGCCGGTCCGGCCGATCTGCTGAAGCGCGTGGTCTGGGAGATCCTCCCTCCCGCCGGCTTCCAGGTGCCGGCCGGCACGGTGCTGACCGGCCCCCGCCTCTCCCTCCGCCTGCAGCGGCCCGGCGGAAACCCGACCGGCCAGGGTGAGCCGCTCATCCTGACGGTGACCGCGCGCATCCCCGACGGCGACAGCGAGTATCGGGAGAGCGTGACGGTGATGCAAGACCTGCGCGACCGCCTGCGACAGGAATATGTCGACCTGGCGCGAAGCTGGGTGCCGGCGCGGGCCGACCTGATGGACGAGACCGAGTTCCAGCGCCGCTTCGGCAAGAAGTACCCGGGCGTCGCGTTCAGCGAGATCAACTTCAGCCGGATCCCCGGCCGGGGCGAGGAGCGGTATCCGGTGGTGCTCGCCGCGGAAGAGCTGGTCAGCTCGCTCCATCGCATGGAGAAGATCTACGGCCGGGAGCTGATTGTCTCCAGCGGCTTCCGCAATCCGGTGCGGCAGGTGGAGGTGCACGGCTCCGTGGCGGAAAGCCACCACCAGTACGGGCGTGCGGCCGATCTCTATGTGGTGCCGGACAGCGCGCCGCCGAAGACGGGCCGGGACGTGGCCTGGCCGAATGACTGGCTGCGTCTCGCCGCGGCGGCGGTCCGCGGGGGCGGCGCCTGGATCGAGCCGATGGAAGTGTGCAACGTGAACACGGCGGGGTGCCACGTGCACGTCGACGTGCGGCCTTCCGGCGCCCGCAGCCAGGTCGTGCGGGTGAACGGCACCGTGCAGGACGAGGCGGGCCGTCCGATCGTCGGCGCTACGGTGAAGCTCGCCGGGATGCCCGCCACGACCGACGAGCGGGGCGCCTACACGCTGAAGCACGTGCTGACGCCCCGGCAGTATGAGCTGGTGGTGGAGGCGGCGGGACGCGGCGAGATCAAGCAGACGGTGAATGTCTCCGGAGAGACGCTGACCGCCTCCATCCGGGTGCCTTCCAACCCGCAGCCGTTCCTGGTGGCGCGCCTCGCCGGTGCGGAGCTCGCCTCTCGCGGCGGAACGGTCCAGATCGCCGTCCGCAACGCCGGCGGCTCCGCTGCGCGCCAGCTCGAGCTGGAGACCGCGGCGATGCACGAGCAGCCGCGCCCGCTCCCGGAGATGTCGCCGGAGGAGCTTCCGGCGCTCCAGCCGGGGGAAGAGGTGATGGTGAACGTAGAGGTGCCGGAGGCGACGCTGGCCGCGAGCGCGCTGAAGGGGAGCCGTCTCCCGCTGCAGCTCCGCCTGAGCTACCGCACCCCGGACGGCGTGCCGCGTGCCCAGCGCCTTCCGCTGGAGGTTGCGCTGCGGCAGTCGAAACCCGCGCAGGCTTCCGAGAAGAAGTCGTCCGGACCCGAAGCGGGCACGCTGGCGGGCGGGGCGGTGGCCGGCGGTGTAGCGGCTGCGGCGGCCGCGGCGACCGCGAAGCGGCGGAGCGCGAAGAAAGAAGCCCCCGCCGAACCCGAGAAGCCGGCCGCCGAAGCGGAGTCCTCGATCCTGCCGGAGAACGTTACCGCGCCCCAGCCGGAGTAGGGGCGCGGCGTTCACAAGATACTCACGCCAGGCTTCCCCGCCCTACTACCCAGCGGTGGGAGGGCGGGGAAGTGACGGTCATGCCTCGAGGTCGGCCCAGACTTCCGCCAGGGGGAGCTCCAGACCCGGGAAGCTCTCCGACGTCACCTGCTCGTCACCGCGGAATGTCCGCACGGTGGTGAAGCCAGCTTCCGTCCGGCGCCGCACTTCGAGAGTGCGCGCGTCGTAGTCGACGTACCACAGCTCTTCCAGGCCGGCGCGGTGGAACAGGGCCTCGCGGTCCTCGCGGGAGGCCCGCAGGTTCGACGGTGAGAGCACCTCGACCGCGAGAGTCGCCTGCGTCACGCGCTCTCCGCGGTGGGTGGGCACCTGCTCCGGCCGGAGGTAGAGCAGATCCGGATCGAGGTAGTTGTGCGCGCCGTAGTAGATCCCGGTCTGCGCACTGAGGATCCGGCCCAACTTGCGGGCACGCACCCACGGACTGAGGAGATCGGCCAGGTTCTGCGCCACGGCGCCGTGCGGCCAGGCGGGCATCGGAGCCATGTAGACCACTCCCTCCACGAGCTCATAGCGGTATCCCGCCGGAAGCCCATCCAACTCCTCAGCGCGCCAGACGTGATCGGATACCGTGGTGGTTCGCTGCAAGACCGCTTGCGCCATGTCGCCGCTCCTGGACCCTGGACCCTGGACCCTAAGCAGGATCTTCCCACTTTCCGTCGGCCTTGATCAGGGCGATCAGCTCCTCTACGCCGCGGTCGGCGGGGATCATGTTCTTCACCACCTCGCGGCCGCGGTAGAGGGAGATCAGGTTCATGCCCTTGCCGACGTAGCCGTAGTCGGCGTCGGCCATCTCGCCCGGGCCGTTGACGATGCAGCCCATGACGGCGATGTTCAGGCCCTTCAGGTGCCCGGTCGCCTGCCGCACTTCGTTGAGTACCGTGGGGAGGTCGAACTTGGTCCGGCCGCAGCTCGGGCAGGCGATGAACTCCGTCTTGGTGCGCCGCAGCCCGAGGCCCTGGAGGATGTCGTAGCAGACGGTGATCTCGTTCACCGGGTCCTCGGAGAGTGAGACCCGAATGGTGTCGCCGATCCCCTCGGAGAGGAGCGTGGCGATGCCCGCGGTCGACTTGATCCGCGCGTACATCCCGTCGCCCGCCTCGGTGACGCCGAGGTGGAGCGGATAGCTCATGCCGCGCTCTTCCATGCGGCGCACCATCAGCCGGTTCGCCTGGATCATCACCGGCACCCGCGAGGCCTTGAGCGATACGACGATATTCCGGAAGTCGTGCCGCTCGCAGATCTCGATGAACTCCAGGGCCGACTGAACCATGCCCTCCGGCGTGTCGCCGTACATCACCGTCAGGCGGTCCGAGAGGGAGCCGTGGTTGACTCCGATCCGCAGGGCGATGTCCCGCTCCTTCAGCCGCTGGATCAGCGGGACGAGCGACTCCTCGATGGCGGCACGGGCCTCGGCGATCTCCTCGTCGGTGTACTCGAAACCGGCGCTGCGCTTGCGAAAGACGTAGAGGCCCGGGTTGATCCGGATCTTGTCGACGTAGTTCGCTACCTCCAGCGCGATCTGTTGGCCTTCGTGGTGCACGTCGGCGACCAGCGGCACGGAGACGCCGCGGCGCTCCAACTCGGCGCGGATGTCGCCGATCGCGTGTGCGTCCCGCAGGCTGGGCGCCGTGACGCGCACTAGCTCGCAGCCCGCCTCGGCAAGCTGGATGATCTGCCGGACCGCGGCCTCCGTATTACGGGTGTCCTCGGTGATCATCGACTGCACCAGCGCCGGCGCCATCCCGCCGATGGTGTGCGGCCCCACCTTGACCGGACGGGTCCAGCGGCGGGGATACTCCATCTCGGGAAGGCTCGCGGCGCTCTCCGGCGCGCCGGTGGGAGTGTTCAGCGTGATCAGGTCTAGCACGTTCTCATCCTCTCGAGACGGGGTGGGGCAGGGGCGGTGGAGCGCCGCGGAGCGGGCAAAACAACCAGTAGATTATAGCCGGAAACGCGCAGCGCCTCCCGCGCCGGGTGGGCGGCGGGAGGCGCTGCGCTGCTCATGAGGCTCGCCCCGGGGGGTGGGGCGGGGGCCGTCAGGGGTCGAGCCGGAGGATGTAGAGTCCGCGGTTGATATCGCTGCCGAGGATGAGCCCATCTTCGGTGACGAAGACGCCCCAGAAGAGCGCGTTCTTCGGCTTGAAGGCGGCGAGAGCGCGGGGATGCTCCCGGTCCGCCAGGTCGAGCACGCGGATTCCGTCGCTGAACCAGGACATGTAAACGAGGTTGTCCTTCAGGACGGTGTTGTGGATGGAGTAGAGGCCGGGGCCGCGCTTGTTCCGGGAGTTCTTGGTGGCGTACTCGCTCAGCTTGCGCGGGTTGTCGACGTCGGAGATGTCCCACACCCGCAGGAAGCCCCAGGGGAACTTACCTTTCAGCGGGCTCAGGTTCTCGTCGGTAACGAGCATCAGGCTGTCGTCCGGCGAGAGATTGGTGGAGTGGGTGTTCCCTTCCGGGCCCGAGGGACGCAGGATATGGTGCTTCATGCGCGGGCGCGCGGGGTCGGTGAGGTCGAGGAAGACGGTGCCGGCGTCCCAGAACGAGATCACCGCCGTGTTGCCGGCTTCGTTTACGGTAGCGCTGTGCCCCCAGGGGAAGTGCCTGGAGCTGTCCTTGAACTTGCCGTCCTTGAACGCGCCCCAGTCCGCAATCTGGACCGGCTCTCGCGGGTTGGTCACCTCCACGATGCGGAAGTCGCCGTAGCTGCCCGCCTCTTCCGACTCCGGGGTCATCGCGCCGACGAACGCCCGGTCCCCCTGGCTGAAGAGGTAGAGCTCGTGGACGCCGCGGGCCTGATCGCTGCGCCGGACATCGCTGCGCCAGAACGCCAGGTGGCGAGGCTGGAACGGATCGGTCACGTCCCAGATCTCCATCCCGCGCTCGCCTGCCGTGCCATACGGGCACTGGATGCCGACTACCAGCAGGTCGCCGGTGAAGTAGGGCGTCTCGATGCGCCGGACCTCCAGGTCTTCGGCGGAAGTGCCGGGGATGCGGGCGACGCGGCCAATGGTCTTTGCCCTGGAGGGGTTGCGGATGTCGACGATCGCCACGCCCTGCGAGCTGGAGCCGACGTAGGCGAAGCCGTTGTGCGCCCACACGTCCGCCGTGTATCCGACCATGCTCACGTGACCGAGCTCGGCGATGCGCAGCTTCTCGCGCTGGGCCCGCTTCTTCGGAAGGCGCCTCACCTTCTTCGCGAGCTGCTTGGGCGGCATGCAGCAGGGGCATTTCTCCCGCTCGCCATCCGTGGAGTGGGCGCTTCCCGGGCCCGGCGCCACCAGCGCCGAGAGCGAGACCAGCGCCGCGGCTACGACGATTGCGCGCTGAAGTCGAGTCTTCACACCTGCTCCTTCGGCCGGTCCGAGGGGTAGCGCCCGCTCGATCTCCCCGGGAGGGGCAGAAGGGGGAGCGCCAGGACCGGCTCACCCCCTATCATTGGCATACCAGACGGACTTCTCTAGCGGAGAGGCCGGTAATCGGTCTCCGCGCGTCTGCGGCAGAAAAGCAGAGAGGCAGCCCGGCTAGGGGCTGCCTCTGCGGGGGTTGGGGAGAGGACGTCTGAAGGATGAAGGATGAGCGATGAGGGATGAATCCGAACCTGCTGGGACGGACACTCCTACTCTTACTCGAAAGCGCTCCGGGGAGGCTGCTGCCCTGGGGACTATCCGGTTGCGACGCGGATGCGGTTCTGGGCGCGGGCGAGGGTCTGCTCCGCTTGCTCGCGCGCTTCGTCGTCATACGAGGCGGTTGCCTCGCGGATCTCCTGGCGGGCGCGTTCGATGGCGCGGCGGGCTCGCTCCAGGTCGATCTCCTCCGCGCGCTCGGCGGTGTCGGCCAGCACCGTCACCTGGTTGTTGAACACCTGGAGGAAGCCGCCGCCAATCGCCAGCCGTGCCTCGTGACCGCCGTCGCGGCGGAAGCGGAGCTCGCCCGGCTCCAGCTCCGAGAGGAACGGCGCGTGGTTCGGGAGGATCCCGAACGAGCCGTTGATGCCCGGGGCGACCAGCGAGGTCGCCTCCTCGCTCAGGACCACGCGGTCCGGCGTGACGATATCGACGGTGAACGTTCTAGCGGCCATTTGTCTTCGTTACGTTTCCAGGATCAGAGGAACGGCTTCTCATTCGGCTGGGAGAGGAGAGAGGAACGGCCGCGGCCGCTGCCCCTCTCCCTCCGTATCCGGAATGGTTAGCCCGCCAGCCGCTTGGCCTTCTCGACCGCCTGCTCGATGCCGCCGACCATGTAGAAGGCCTGCTCCGGCAGGTCGTCGTGCTTGCCTTCCAGGATCTCGCGGAAGCCGCGCACCGTCTCTTCGCGCGGCACGTAGGCGCCGGGCAGGTTGGTGAACGCCTGGGCCACGAACATCGGCTGGCTGAAGAAGCGCTCCATCTTTCGGGCGCGGGAGACGACCAGCTTGTCCTCGTCCGAAAGCTCGTCGATACCGAGGATCGCGATGATGTCCTGGAGCTCCTTGTAGCGCTGCAGCACCGACTGCACCTCGCGGGCGGTGCGGTAATGCTCCTCGCCCACCACTTCCGGGGTGAGAATGCGGGAGTAAGACGCCAGCGGGTCCACGGCGGGGAAGATAGCCTTCACCGCGATCCGCCGCTCCAGGTAGACGAACGCGTCGAGGTGGGCGAAGGTGGTAGCCGGCGCCGGGTCGGTCGCGTCGTCCGCGGGAACGTAGATCGCCTGGATGGAGGTGACGGAGCCCTTGGTGGTGGAGGTGATCCGCTCCTGCAGGCCGCCCATCTCGGTGCCGAGGGTCGGCTGGTAGCCTACCGCGGAGGGGATGCGGCCGAGGAGCGCGGAGACTTCCGAGCCGGCCTGGGTGAACCGGAAGATGTTGTCCACGAAGAGCAGCACGTCGAGGCCCTGCGTGTCGCGGAAGTACTCCGCCATCGTGAGGGCGGAGAGTGCCACGCGCATGCGGGCGCCGGGCGGCTCGTTCATCTGACCGAAGACCATGCAGGTCTTGGTGAGCACCGGCTCGCCCGTCTCCA
The DNA here is from genome assembly GCA_046292385.1 of Armatimonadota bacterium. Taxonomy (GTDB): domain Bacteria; phylum Armatimonadota; class SYMT01; order SYMT01; family SYMT01; genus JBKBRF01. Next base: position 116,521 of record JBKBRF010000004.1, read on the forward strand.
GCTTCGACTCCTGCATTTCGAGCCAGAGGTCGTTGCCCTCGCGGGTCCGCTCGCCCACGCCGGCGAAGACGGAGTAGCCGCCGTGCTGGCGGGCCACGTTGTTGATCAGCTCGGTGATCAACACGGTCTTGCCGAGGCCCGCGCCGCCGAAGAGGCCGATCTTACCACCGCGGGCGAAGGGGCAGATCAGGTCGACCACCTTCAGTCCGGTCTCGAACATCTCGGTCGCGGCGACCTGGTCTTCAAAGCTCGGCGCCGGCCGGTGGATCGGCCAGTACTCGGTGGCGTTCACGGGCCCGCGCTCGTCGATCGGCTGACCCAGGAGGTTGAAGACCCGGCCCAGCGTCTCCTCACCTACCGGCACCGAGATCGGCGCGCCGGTGTCCCGGGCGCGCATGCCGCGCACCAGGCCGTCGGTGCTGTCGAGCGCGATGCAGCGGACGACGTCGTCGCCCAGCATCTGCGCCACCTCGACGGTGAGCTGGTTTTCGGAGTCGGTGACCTTGACGGCATTCAGAATGGCGGGGAGCTGGTCGGACGGGAACCGGATGTCCACGACCGGTCCGATGACCTGGACGACCTCTCCGACCGCCGCTTCCGTGGCAGTAGCAGACATTCTTCTATCCTCTCAAGTAATTGACTTCTGTTACTTCTGTGCTTCCGCGCCGGAGACGATCTCGGCGATCTCGGTGGTAATCGCCGCCTGGCGGGCACGGTTCAGGGAGAGCGTCAGGGTGCTGATCATCTGCCCGGCGTTCTCCGTCGCCGCGGACATGCTGGTCATCCGGGCGCCGTGCTCGCTGGCGATCGCCTCCGCCACGGTCCGGAAGACCTGTGTATCCACGTAGCGCGGGAGCAGCCGGTTCAGCAGCACCTCGGCGGAGGGCTCGAAGATCACGTCGCCGCCGGCCGCCAGCACCGCCTCCACGTGCGCCTCCGCTTCTTCCGGAGGCGTCAGCGGCAGCAGCGGAAGGACCGTCGGCACCTGGGTCATGGCGCTCTGGAAGCGCTGGTAGACGACGTAGACCGAGTCGACTTCCCGGCTCTCGAACATCCGGCGCATCGTGCGCACCAGAGGCTGCACGTCCGCGAAGGAGAGGTCCGCGCCGGAGCCGAGCGGCTGGGCCTCGATCACCGGATAGGGCTGCCGGCGGAAGAACTGCTGGGCCTTGCGCCCCAGAAGCAGCATCTTCACCGTGTCGGGGTCGCGCGGACGCAGGAGCTGCATCGCGGCGCGGAACAGGTTGGTGTTGTAGCTGCCGCAGAGACCGCGGTCGGAGGAGATCACCAGCACCGCGGTGTTCTGCTCTTCCCGTACCTCCAGCAGCGGATGCTCCAGCGCGGCGCCCGCCGCGGAGAGACGGCGCATCATCTGCTCCATCCGCTCCGCGTACGGCCGCGCGGCCTCAACCCGCCCCTGGGCGCGCTTGAGCCGGGCAGCCGCCACCAGCTTCATCGCGCGGGTGATCTTCTCGATGTTGCGAACAGTCCGGATCCGCGTCCGGAGCTCACGCATGCTCGCCATAGTGTTTCCCTAGCCCCCGGGGCTCGTACCGACCGGCGCGCCCTTATCCGAGCTGCGACTTGAACTGCTTGGAGTAGTCGGCGCAGGCGCGGCCCAGGGTCTCCTTGGTATCGCCGCTGAGGTCACGGGTGCGCTCGATGTTGGCGGAAAGCTCCGGGTACTTCTCCCGCATGAACGGATAGAAGCCGGCTTCCCAGTCCTTCACCTTGTCCAGCGGCAGCTCGTCCGCGTAGCCGTTGGTGACGGCGTAGATGATCATCACCTGGTCCGCCACGCTCATCGGCTGCGCCTGCGGCTGCTTCAGCACTTCCACGATGCGCTCACCGCGGGCGAGCTGCGCCTGGGTCGCCTTGTCGAGGTCGCTCGCGAACTGCGCGAACGCCTGGAGCTCCCAGTACTGCGCCAGGTCGAGCTTCAGCGTACCCGCGACGCTCTTCATCGCCTTGGTCTGCGCCTTCGAGCCGACGCGAGACACCGAGACGCCGACGTTGATCGCCGGGCGGACGCCCGCGTAGAAGAGGTCGCCTTCCAGGTAGATCTGGCCGTCGGTGATCGAGATGACGTTGGTCGGGATGTAGGCCGAGACGTCGCCCGCCTGGGTCTCGATGATCGGAAGCGCGGTCAGCGAGCCGCCGCCGAGCTCGTCGCTCATCTTGGCGGCGCGCTCCAGCAGGCGGGAGTGGAGGTAGAAGACGTCGCCCGGGTAGGCTTCGCGGCCCGGTGGGCGGCGGAGGAGCAGCGACACCTGCCGGTAGGCCTGCGCCTGCTTCGTCAGGTCATCGTAGACCACCAGCGCGTGGCGGCCGCTGTCCCGGTAGTACTCCGCCATCGAGGTGCCGGAGTAGGGGGCGATGAACTGCATCGGCGCCGGGTCGGACGCGGTGGCGGCCACGACGGTGGTGTACTCCATCGCGCCCTCGCGCTCCAGGATGTCGACGATGGCGCGCACGTTCGACAGCTTCTGGCCGACGGCGACGTAGAAGCAGTGGACGTCGGTGCCGCGCTGGTTGATGATCGCGTCGAGAGCCACCGCGGTCTTACCGGTGGAGCGGTCGCCGATGATCAGCTCGCGCTGGCCGCGGCCGATCGGGATCATCGAGTCGACCGCCTTCAGGCCGGTCTGGAGCGGCTGGTCGACCGGCTGGCGGGCCACCACGCCGGGGGCCTTCAGCTCGATGCGGCGGCGGTGCTCCGTCACGATGGGGCCCTTGCCGTCAATCGGCTGGCCGATCGCGTTCACCACACGTCCCAGCAGGGCGTCACCCACCGGCACGTCCGCGATGCGCTCCGTCCGGCGGACCGTGTCGCCTTCCTTGATCTGGGTATCGGAGCCGAAGATCACGACGCCGACGTTGTCCTCTTCCAGGTTGAGCGCCATGCCGTAGACGCCGCTGGGAAACTCCACCAGCTCGCCGGCCATCACGTCCTGGAGGCCGTAGATGCGGGCGATGCCGTCTCCGACCTCGAGCACGGTCCCAACTCCGACCTGCTCCAGCTCGGCACCGAAGCCCTGCAGCTCCCGCTCGATGATGGAGGTCACTTCTTCAGGCCTGATTGCCATTTCTATGTCTCCGGTCAGTTCGTTTCAATCAGCACCGGCAAGTGCCGGAGGCGCAAGCCGGGAGCCAGAGCGGGCCCGGTCCAGATCACCGCTGCCGGGGAGCGCGAGCCCCGGCCGGTAAATACGCGGCGCCAGCGTGCGGCGCCCAGACAGACTTAACGTCAGGCGCCGCGGCCCGACAAGAGCCGCTGGTGCAGACGGCGCAGGCGGCTGCGGACGCTGCCGTCGATGATCGTGTCGCCCATCCGGATCCACATCCCGCCCATGATCTTCGGCTCGATCTGAACCTGCAGGCGGATGCTCTTCCCGGTGCGACGTCCAAGCGCCCCGGCGAGCGCCTCGCGCTCTTCGTCGGTGAGCGGCACCGCGGCGGTCACTTCGACCGGCAGCACGTTCCGCCACTCGTTGGCGAGTCGAACGAACTCCGGGAAGATGTGGCCCACGAGACCCTCCCGCCGCCGGTCCAGCAGCAGGTTGAGGAACCGGAGGGTGAGCGGACTCACCCGAGGGCCGAACGCCGTCTCCAGCAGCGCCTTCTTCCGCGCCGTCGAGAGGGTGGGGGCGCCGAGCGCCCGCGTGAGCCGCGGGACGGCGCGCAGGACCTGGTCTACCGCCTTCAGGTCTTCCTCTACCTGATCAACGGTGCCTTCCCGGCGCGCGGTATCGAACAGCGCGCGGGCGTATCGACGGACGGCGGCGAGCTCTGCCATGGGGAAAACTTAATGTGTCAGCGTGTCCGCGGTGAGCGGACCGGCCGCGCGCGGGATCAAGCCCGCGCGCCGACCTCGTTGATGAAATCGCCGATCAGCTCACGATGCACGGCGGGGTTGATCTCCCGCTCCAGCACCTTGGATGCCGCCAGCACCGCGAGGTCCGCCATTTCGGAGCGGATCTCCACGATCGCCTTCTTGCGCTCCTGCTCGATGTCGGCCAGGGCGCGGTCGCGCTGAACGGCTGCCTCTTCCTTCGCCTTACCCACGATCGCCGCGGCCTCTTCCTGGGCCTGGCGCACCGCTCCAGCGATATGCTCCCGCGCTTCCGCCTCGATGTTGGCGAGCCGCTGCTCGTAGTCGGCGCGGGTCTGCTCCATCGCGCGGCGGTCCGCCGCGACCTGGTCCAGAGTGCTCTCGATCTCTCGCTGGCGGGTCTCGATCACCGACCCGATCGGGCCAAAGGCGAACTTGCCGAGGATGAGAACGAGAAGGATGAAAGCGATTGCCTGGGTGAGGACGGCAATCGGATTGATGTCGAGCATGGCGCCCTATCTCCGGGGTGGCCGGGGGAGGCGAGAGCCGCCTCCCCCGTTGCGATTAACGCGCCGACTTACTGGCCCGGCTGGATCAGCGGCAGGATCTGGTCCGGGCGGGGCAGGCCGATCACGAAGAGGATGATGAGCGCCACGAGCAGCGCGTAGATCGCCAGCGACTCGATGAGCGCCAGGGCGATAATCATCACCATCTGGATGCGGCCGGCCGCTTCCGGCTGGCGGGCAATCCCTTCGAGGGCGGCGGCGCCGACGCGGCCCTGGGCCAGCGCGGACGAGATCACCGCGATCGGAACGCACAGGCCGGCGGCCAGCGCAAGCATAGCAAGGTAAAGCATCGTTCGTTCTCCTCGTTTAGAGTAAGGTCACAAAAGGACGCCGAGATCAGACCGCGGGCGCCGGCGCGGCGTGGTCGGACACATGTCCATGGTCGTCGCCATGGTGCGCGTGCTCGCCGTGATGCTCGTCGTGGTCTCCGTGCGCCGTCATCAGCGCGATGTAGACGGAGGCCAGGATGCTGAACACCAGGGCCTGCACGGTGCAGGTAAAGAGTGCCAGGAAGTACATCGGGAGCTGGAACGGGACCAGTCCCTGCGTGAAGTGGGCCGCGAGATACATCAGGATCACGAGGACCACGTCTTCGCCGAAGATGTTTCCGAAGAGACGGATCGTGAGGGACAGGATCTTCGCCAGCTCTCCCACGATATGGATCGGCACGTTGAGCGGCCCCAGCCACCAGGGATCGCCGACGAAGTGCATGAAGTAGCCCTTCACGCCGTTCACCCGGATCCCTTCGATGTGGCTGTAGACCACCACCACCACCGCCAGTCCGGCGGTGACATTGATGTTGGAGGTCGGACTCATCCAGCCGGGGATCAGCCCCGCCAGGTTCATCACCCAGATGTAGATGAACCCGGTTCCGATCAGCGGCACGTACTTCTTGTAGTTCTCGCCGATCAGGCCGTGAACGAAGCCGTCAAACCCGCTGTAGATCATCTCCAGGACCGTCTGCTTGCGATCCGGGATCCGGCGCAGGTTCCGCGTGAGCAGCACCGCCACCAGGAAGATCGTAAGCGCCGTCAGGAGCGAGATCACCAGCCCTTCCGGGAACATGCTCTCGAAGGCGAAGCTGACGGTGGGGTTGAGGAGCACCACCGGCCGGCCGTCGATCGTCAGCTCCTCCGTGGTAACGCCCACCGCGGAGGTCCGGTTCCCGACTTCGCCGATGGTGGGGTTCACCGCCACGCGCGGGGCCGGCTTGATATTGACGTGGTGCGGGCTGTACGTGTAGGGGACCGTCTTCCCTTTGAGCTCCGTCGCCGGGATCGGCTGACCGGTTGCGGCGTCGAGGGCGCCGTCCGCCTTCAGCGTTGCCGGACCGCTCCACCAGAACCACTGCAGCACGCGGTAGAGCCAGGTCGGGTTGTGGATGCTGACCTGCTTGTCGTGCTCCTCCCCATGCTCGCCGCCGTGCGCGTCCCCGTGCTCGCCGCCACCGGCTTCACCGTGGCCGTCGGTCGCGGTACCGTGGCCCGGCTCGCTGGGGGTCTGCTCGCCGACCGCATGCTCGCCGCCCTGGGGGCCGTGCGAGCCGCCGGGGCCCGGTTCCTGCGCGCCGAGGTGCGTCTCCTCCGCGCGGGAGGCCTCCGGCGTGCGCTGGTTCGGGAGCGCGGTGCTGCCGTGCGCGTCGTTGGCCGGCGGAGGGGGCGGGGGCGCCGACTCGTGCTGCGCGCCGACCGGCAGGAGCGTCCAGGCGCACAGGGCCAGCGCGGAGGCGGTCAACAGGATCCGTCGCGCAGGTTTAACTGCCCGCTTTCCGGTTCTATATTGGTTCTGGTTTCCGAAGAGCTTCATCGGTTGGTTGCCGGTCTTCCAGGGGGCTCGTACCCCGCCAGTTATATCACCGGTAGCGCTCGCTGATCCTGTCCTGATGGGCCATGGCGGTGGCAATCACCATCACCAGCATGGTGCCGTGGACCACCAGCGTTCCGACCACCAGCGCAAAGATGTTCAGGAGGCCACGATCCGCGCTCCAGGCGACCAGCCCCAGCGCTGCGAGGATGAACGGCAGCTTCAACATCCCGGCCAGCGCCAGCTTCAAGCCGGCACCGCGGCCGCCGTTGAACAACAGCTTTACCGTTGCCTCGCACGTCCAGAGGCTGAACAGCCCGATCGCGGCGCCGGCGAGCAGTCCCACGGCCACGGTCTTCTGCTCGAAGCCGAGGAACATGAGGGCCGCTACCACGCTGATCTGTGTCGCTCTCCAGTACACCTTGCCTACGAACCTCCGATCGAGACCCTGCTTCCAGAAGTCCCAATCTTGCGTATCCTGCGGAATGCCCGCCTCCATCGCTGCTTACTTCTCCACTTGATTCGTCCCCAAGCGGCCCCCGCGACTACTCGTCGGGCTCTTCCCCCCGGGATTCTGCTTCAATTCGTTCCTGTTCTCGCGTCGCGCGGATCACGCTTTGAATGAGCTGCTTGAAGCCCGCAATGATCCCGAGTAGCGTGCCGACGATGACCAGGAATCTGGTGCCCAGCTTCTGATCCAGCCACCAGCCGCCAAAGACTCCGATCGCGATCGAGATGGCCAGCGTCAGTCCGACGGTCGCCACCTGCGCGGCAAGCCGTACGGAGCGGAGGTCGGTGCGGGGTCCGTGCGGATCCCGCGGCCGCTGGCTCATTGCTCCAACTCAAAGGTCCGGTGGAGCGCCCGAGCCGCCGCCGGCGCCTCTTCCATCCGCACTAGGCAGGAAACCGACTCCGGCGAGTCCGCCATCTGGAACATCCCGATTCCGGCCTGCTGCAGCGACTCGCCGATGCGGAGGAGGAACCCGGCCTCTTCCCACATGCTCACCGCCACCAGCGAGACGAGCTCACAATTCTCGACCGACTCGAAGCTCACGCCGAACTCGCGGAGGATCTCCTCGACGCGACGGGCGGCGGACTGGTCGACGATAAAGCTCGACGTCCTGGGGCCGATACTGTTGAAGTAGAAGTTGATCTCGGCTTCGCCGATGGCCCGGTAGACGCGGTACTCGATCTCCGCGCGCTGGCCGTCGTCCCGGAGCTGCAGCGTAAAGTAGACCAGCCGGGAGAGGGTCGCCACGCCGGTCACCGCGCGCTTGGTGGGGGGCTCGATCTCCGCGAGCGGCGCCACCAGCGTTCCCGGCGAGCGGACGAAGCTCGACTTCACCCAGAGCGGAATCTGGTACCGCATCGCGATCTCTGCGGCGCGGGGATGCAGCACCTTCGCCCCGAGGTGCGCCATGTTGCACACCTCTTCGTAGGTCACCATCGAGAGTGTGTGCGCGTCCGGTACCACCTCCGGGTCGGCGGTCATCACGCCGTCCACGTGGGTGTAAATCTCCACCTTCTCCGCGCCGAGGGCGGCGGCGAGCGCGGAGGCGGTGGTATCGCTGCCCCCGCGGCCCAGCGTGGTGATCGCGCCCTGCTCCGTCACGCCCTGGAAGCCGGCCACCACCACCACGTCGACTCCTTCTTCCAGAAGGAGCTTGCGGATGTAGGTGGGATCGATGTCGAGGATCTGCGCGTCGCCGTAGCGGTAGTCGGTCAGGATGCCGGCCTGTCCGCCGGTGAGCGCCACCGCCTGGATGCCGATCGCCTTCAGCGTCTGCGCCATGATGACGGTGGAGATGATCTCTCCGCACGCCATCAGCATGTCCCGCTCCCGCGGGGCGGGCTCCGTCCCCGCGTCGACCTGGCTCAGGTGGGAGAGGAGCGTATCGGTGGCGTACGGCTCGCCCATCCGGCCGATGGCGGAGACCACCACCACCGGCAGGTAGCCTTCCTCGATCGCCTCGTGCACTCGCTCGGCGGCGAGACGCCGCGCGTCCGCCGTGCCGACCGACCTCCCACCGAACTTCTGCACCACGATCCGCGGCCGCTCCGGCGCGACCTGGAACTCCGCGCGGAGCCGGGCGACCGCCTCTTCCGCGCGGTGGGATTCCACCAGGCAGAAGACGGTGTCCGGAGCGTCGCCGGTCTGCAGGATCGGGATCTGCGCCTCCAGCAGCGCCCCGGCGATACGCGCCATCACGCCTGGGATGCCGCGCATCCCGCCGGCTTTCACGGAGACCATCGCGACGGAAGGCGTGACCGTGCTCTCGAAGCCGGCCGCAGCCAGGACTCGCTCCGCGGCGGTCGCCTCGTCGGCATCGACCACGAACGAGAGGCCGAGCGTGTTCAGCTTGACCAGGTTGATGCTGATGCCCGCTTCCGTCAGGGTGCGGTAGACCTGCAGCTCCTGCGCCAGCCGGTCCGCGTGTGCCCGAGGGGCGGGGGTGGGGAGGGAGACCGCAACGAAGGCGTAGACGCCTTGCGCAGAAACAGAGGTGACTCCACGCTCTTTCTCAAACGGGGCGCCGCTTCCGGTAGCGGGGGGAAGCAGGCCAAGCGTCTGCTGTCGCGGGTTCACCAAAACTGCTCCGAGGACTGCGGGTGCCGGCCAGGATCTGTTTGAGATACCGGTATTTCCAGTCCGCTCGGAGTGTATCACGGCGCCTGAACCCTGCCAAGCACCTTTTTTCACAAGCGAGGCGACTGAGGCAGCAGCAGACGGACCGACAGGTGAATTCCGGACCTCGGGTGATGGAGCGCCACGGGAGGGCTGCTCCGGTTTGGCTTGGGGGGAGAAAGAGAATGAGAACGAGAATGAGTAGGAGCTAGGCCGCCTGGCTGCCCATCGCCCTATCTCCAGCTCATCCCCTTCTCTCCTTACTTACACCTGCGCCTACGCAGCGCTCTCCTGCAGCTGCGCCCAGGAGACTTCTCCGCGGGCGGTTTCCAGGTCGAGCTCGGAATCGGGGCCGAGACGCGCTTCCAGCTCATCGATGCCGGCGGCGCAGATCGCTTCATACCAGCCGTCGAAGTGGCGGCGCGCGGCGGCGACCAGCGCCGACGCATACTCGGACGCGTCGGTGACGCGGAGGCTGCTGCCTTCGGACTGGAGACGGCGGAGCTCCTCCAGCACCTCGTCCGCGCTCCACCGGCGGTGGCGGCGGATCTCTTCGTAGTCGAGGCCGGCCGCTTCGATGGTGCGCTGCCAGCTCCCGAAGCGGTTCGACCGCACGGCGGCGGCGGCGAGCGCCGGGTCGAGCTCGGTGGAGACGTGCCGCCAGGAGAGGTCCTCCCCGGCTGCGTGGTACTCCCGCAGCTTGTTCAGGATTCGGTCGCGGGTCCAGACCTTGTAGAGGCGGATCTCCTCGTAGTCGAGCCCGGCATACTCCACCGCCGCTCGCCACGAGCCGAAGTGCCGGGTCGCGGCGCGCAGGAGGCGGAGGTTCCGCTTCTGCATCTCTCCATAACTGAGCGGCTCCTGCGCGGCGTGGCTGCGCAGGATCTCGACGGCGATCTCTTCCTTCGACCAGCGGGCGACCATGAGCGTCCTCGTATCACAACTCGACTGCCGCGCTCACGACGGGCAGCGCCGAATTATAGGAAGGCCGAACGGCGCGCGTAAACGGCCTGTGCGGTTGCGAATGCTGGGCGGTTCTGTGACGCACGGGGAGCCGCCGCAGGGTGTGACCCGGAGCACGCCACCCCGCGGATATACTTGTTACAGCCTATCCCGTTAGGGAGAGGGAGCTGCGGGCGGTTGCGGTCCTACGGGGGCCGGAGCCGGCGAGCTGCTGAATCGGCGTAGGCGAAGTTGCTCAGGAGAACAGGTGTGCCCCACTTCATAGCCGGCATCTATCGAGACCGCGGACTGGCCGACCGGGTGGTGACCTCGCTGCTCGACGCGGGAGTGCCGAGCGGTGACATCTCGATCGTCTTCCGCGAAGAGGCGGAGGAGGACGTGACCGAGCGGGACGAGCTGCTGCAGGAAGGCAACCCGTTCGCCGACCTGGCGGTCCATTCCGGATGGGAGCGCCTCGGCTGGCAGGGGGGCGCCCGCCCGCCGTATCGGGACAAGATCGCGCCGAAGATCGACTTCGCCCTGATTGCCGCCGGGCCGGTGGCGATCGCGATCGGCGGGGCGCAGCTCGGCGCCTGCTCCGGCGGGGTGGTGGGGGCGATGGACAACTTCGGCTTCCCGCTCGACCTGGCGCGGAGCTGGCGGGAGCGCGTGGTCGGTGGCGGCGCCTGGGTGATGGCGCGGGTGCAGGCCGACGATGCCGGCCGGGTGAAGGGGCTGATGGAAAAGCACGGCTGGGAGATGCCGGCCGAGTCGATCCGGCACTGGTAGCCGACAGCTTTTGAAGTGGAATCGCGAGAAAGGCGGGCCCGGCTGGGCCCGCCTTTCCACGTTTATCGCGATGTGTGCTCGGCTACTCGCCGGTGGTCGTTCCGGTGTCGGTTCCGGTCGTTCCGCTATCCGTGGCGCCGCTGTCGGTCGCCGGGGGCGTGATGTTGATATCGGTGTCGCCGGCCGGGGCACCCGGGGCGCCCGGAGCACCCTGCGGTCCCGCGGGACCCTGCGGGCCCGGCACCGGCACCGGGATGATCGAAGGCGACGGACTCGGCTGCGGATTCGACGGCTGGACGATCGTCACGTCCCCGCCCCGGTCCGGGGTCTCGGCGTTGACACGCGGCTGCCACCAGGCGAAATATCCAATCAGCAGCGCGAACAGGGCTACGACCAGAACGATCGCCATGGTCCCCCACGCGGAGCTGTCATCGTCTCGATAAACTACAGGCATCTTGTGTTCCCTCTTTCAGAGGTCCGCCCCACGGCGGCTCCGGCCGTTGATACCCGGGCGCTGGTGGCGGTAAACGTGACCCGGAGATCAATCCGCTCCCCTCGGGACGGTGCGACTGTTTCCAGGAGAGATGCCGCTCTCTCCGGCCCTGTGGCAGTGGCGGCCCGGCTTCCATGAATCCGGCCGTCCGGCTCCGAGTGGCCACCTTCAACATCCACGGCGGGCGCCCGGCCCGGGGACCGGCCGACCTGCGCGCGGTCGCCCGCGTGATCCGCGAGCTGGAAGCGGACGTGGTAGGCCTTCAGGAAGTGCACCGCTGGCTGCCGCCGCCGTACGTCTTCCGGAATCAACCTCGAATCCTCGCCTCGCTCACCGGGATGCACGTCACCTTCCGTCCCAGCTTCGCGCTGGGACCGCTGGCGTACGGCAACGCCATTCTCAGCCGGAATCGGCCGGAGCGGGCCGCGCGCGTGCGGCTGCCGGGGAGAGGGGAGCCGCGGAGCCTGCTGCACGCAGAGCTCGTGCTCGGGAGCGCCCGGTTCGCGCTGCTCTGCACCCACCTGAGCCTCCGCCCCGGCGAGCGGGAACGCCAGGCGGCCTCGATTCGAGAGTACCGCCGGCGGCTGGAGCGGCCGTCGGTGTTGCTGGCGGACCTGAATGCGCGCTCCGATTCCGAATTGGTCGCCAACCTGCACCCGGCGCCGCTTCCGCGGCCCGAGAGAGGCTATCCGCCGACCTACCCCGCGGAGAATCCGGAGTTCTGCCTCGACTACATCCTCCCTTCGGAAGAGTGGGAGATCGAACGGTACGAGGCGGTGTCGACCGGCGTCAGCGACCATCTACCGGTAGTCGCGGAACTGGTGTGGAGGCGCCCGAACGGCTGAGACGGCGCGCCGGGAGAGGGCAGTATCCGGGCCTGCTGTCAACCGATTCGGCGTGGCAGATTGGGGCGCTGCGAGAGGCACCCATTGCCACGAAATCGGGGTCGCGACCGAGGAGGCGTTTCGGTTACCTTAACGGAAGCTGAAGCTGTCCCGGGACCGGAGCGGCGGATGATTGCCCGCCGCCGAGAGGGTCTTCTGGACCACCGGGCGAACAGGCTTTCGCGTTGTGGGCGGGTCGGGCGGATGATATACTCTCCGCACCGGTTCTTCTGCTCTTCGACCGGGGTGAGGCCGGTGCTCTCCGCCTTGAGCGCCGCACCCCTGGCCCCTCGGAGCGACCTCGCCGCAACCCGCGACGCGTCACTGACCGGTTCGCCCGACCCACACTTCTGCGCGGCGCAGCCCGCGGCGGTTTTTGCGTCTGGCTCACCAGAACCGAAACCTTTCTAACGGTCTAAAAGCGTCGACGATGCGCCACCAGCTCCGCCTGGAAATCGAGGAAACCGGACCGCTCCACGAGCTGTGGTCGGAGGTGCTGCAGGCTGCGGAGACGCGGCTGGGCCGGGAGTCGGTGGAGAGCTGGCTTAAGGACACGGGGCCCGTCTCCCTGGAAGAAGGGGTGCTGACGATCGGCGCTCCGAACAGCACCGCGCGCACCTGGATCGAGAAGAAGTACGCCGGGGTCCTCGCCGAGGTGCTGGAGCAGGTCCACGGCGAGTCCGCCCGGATCGCGGTGGTAGTCCGCTCCCGCAAGAAGGGGGCCGAGCCGTCGCAGGCCGCCGCCGCTCCCAAGGCCGCTCCCGCGCCGCCGGCGCAGCCCGCGCGCCCCGTGCCGTCGCCGCTCTTCGCGCCGCTGCCGCTGAACGAGAAATACACCTTCGAGAACTACGTGGTGGGGCAGTCGAACCGCTTCGCCCACGCGGCGGCCGCGGCGGTGGCGGACCGGCCCGGGCGCGAGTTCAACCCCCTCTTCATCTACGGCGGGGTCGGCCTCGGCAAGACCCACCTGCTCCAGGCGATCGGCCACGGCCTGCGCGCGAAGAACCCGCGCGCCCGGGTCGCCTACGTCTCCGGCGAGACGTTTACCAGCCACTTCATCACCAGCCTGCGTGAGCACCGGGAAGAGGAGTTCCGACGGGCCTACCGGGGGGTCGACATCTGGTTGGTGGACGATATCCAGTTCATCGCGGACAAGACCAGCACCAAGGAAGAGTTCTTCCACACCTTCAACGAGCTCTACCTGACGAACCGGCAGATCGTGCTCGCGTCCGACCGCCCCCCGCGCGAGCTGCGGCTGATGGAAGACCGCCTCCGGACCCGCCTGGAATCGGGTCTGCTGGTGGAGATCGCGGCGCCCGAGCTGGAGACCCGCATGGCGATCCTGCAGAAACGGGCGGAGCTGGAAGGGGCGGACGTGCCGCCGGAGCTGGTCTACCAGATCGCGCGGACCGTCACCACGAACGTCCGCGTGCTGGAGGCGGCGCTCATCCGCATGCTCGCGCTCGCCTCCCTCAACAACTGCGGCCTCACCCCGGAGCTCGCCGGCCGGGCCCTGGCGGCCTTCGTGCAGGAGAGCCAGATCGCCGCCGTCAGCCTCCTCGCCATCCAGCGAGCCGTCTCCGAGCAGTTCAAGGTGCCGGAGCAGGAGCTGACCGGACCCCGGCGCGACCGCCACACCAGCCTGGCGCGGCAGGTGGCGATGTACCTGATGCGCGAGCTGACCCGCAAGTCGCTCTCCGAGATCGGAGAAGCGTTCGGCGGGAAGTCGCATTCTACCGTGCTCTACTCCTGCTCCAAGCTGGAGAAGGAGATGCAGCAGGACCCCTCGCTGCAGACCCTGGTCCGCGCCCTCCGCACCCGCATCGCCGGCCACGCCGGGGAGTGACGAGCCCTTTCGCAGGGCGGAGTGCAGAGCACGGAGTGCGGAATTCCGAACCTCCGGCACGGGGGAGCCACTTGCTCGCGTGGAACTACGCCGGTTCGGACCGCCTTCTTGAGTAAGAGTGGGAGAACGAGTAGCGGCAAAGCCCGCCTGGCAGTTCATCTCCGTATCTCCAACTCATCCCCCTATCTCCTCTTCTTACACAGGTTCGGCTCTGTCCCTTATCCGTCCGAAGTCCCGTGATACGATTGGAAGGACTACGGTGGGGGAGTGCTCCGGCACGAGAGTCTCCCCACTGCAAGGAGACTTTCCGTGAAGATTCACGAGTACCAGGCCAAGCAGATCCTGGCGAAGTACGGGGTGCCGATTCTCGCCGGAGAGCTGGCTACCACGCCCGATGAAGCGCGGGCGGCTGCCAAGCAGCTCGGCAGCCCGGTGGTGGTGGTGAAGGCGCAGATTCACGCCGGCGGCCGCGGCAAGGGCGGCGGCGTCAAGCTGGCCAAGAGCCCCGAAGAGGCGGAGCAGATCGCCCGGCAGATGCTGGGGATGGACCTGATCACGCCGCAGACCGGACCGGAAGGACAGAAGGTCCGTAAGGTCTACGTCGAGTCCGGGTGCGACATCGCCAGGGAGTACTACCTCGGCATGCTGCTCGACCGCGGCAACGGGCGCGTCGTCGTAATGGCGAGCGCCGAGGGCGGCGTCGAGATCGAGAAAGTGGCCGAGGAGACCCCGGAGAAGATCCTGAAGGTGTGGGTCGATCCGGCGGTCGGGCTCCAGCCGTACCAGGCGCGGCAGCTCGCCTTCGGACTCGGGCTGGACAAGAACGTCGCCAACAAGTTCGCCAGCTTCGCGCTGCGGCTCTACCAGGCCTACGTGGAGACCGATTCCAGCCTCGCGGAGATCAACCCGCTGGTGGTGACCGGCCAGGGCGACGTGATCGCGCTCGACGCGAAGCTCAACCTGGACGACAACGCGCTCTTCCGCCACAAGGACCTGGCGGAGTACCGCGACCCGTTCGAGGAGACGCCACAGGAGCGCGAGGCCCACGAGTTCGGCATCAACTACATCAGCCTGGACGGCAACATCGCCTGCATGGTGAACGGCGCCGGCCTGGCGATGGCCACCATGGACATCATCAAGCTCCACGGCGGCGAGCCGGCCAACTTCCTCGACGTGGGCGGCGGCGCTAGCGAGGAGCAGGTGACGAACGCCTTCCGGCTGCTCACCAGCGACCCGAAGGTGAAGGCGATCCTGGTCAACATCTTCGGCGGCATCATGAAGTGCGACGTCATCGCCAACGGTATCGTGAACGCCGCCCGCAAGCTGAGCCTGGAGATCCCGCTGGTGGTCCGCCTGCAGGGTACCAACGTGGAGCTCGGCAAGCAGATCCTCGCGGAGAGCGGCCTCAAGATCATTCCCGCGGACCAGCTCACGGAAGCAGCGCAGAAAGTCGTGGCGGCCGCCGGTAGCGCGGAGTAGGAGCGAACATGTCCGTTTGGGTTAACCGCGATACTCGCGTTGTGGTCCAGGGAATCACCGGCAGCGCCGGCTCCTTCCACGCGCGCCAGATGCTGGAGTACGGGACCGCCGTGGTCGCCGGCGTCACGCCGGGCAAGGGCGGCACGCAATTCGAGGACCGGGTGCCAATCTTCAACACCGTCCGCGAGGCGGTGCAGGAGACCGGCGCCAACGCCAGCGTGGTCTTTGTCCCGCCGCCGTTCGCCGCCGACGCCATCCTCGAGGCGGCCGATGCCGGCGTCGGCCTCTGCGTGGTGATCACCGAAGGCATTCCGGTGCTCGACATGGTCCGCGTGAAGCGGGCTCTCTCCGACTCGCCGATGCGCTACATCGGCCCGAACTGCCCCGGCATCATCACCCCCGGCGAGTGCAAGATCGGCATCATGCCGGGCCACATCCACAAGCCGGGCGACATCGGCGTGGTCAGCCGCTCCGGCACGCTCACCTACGAGGCGGTCGACCAGCTCACCCGCCTCGGCCTGGGGCAGAGCACCGCCATCGGCATCGGCGGCGACCCGGTGAACGGTACCAACTTCATCGACGCCCTCGCCGCCTTCGAGAACGATCCCGGCACCCGCGCGATCATCATGATCGGCGAGATCGGGGGCACGGCGGAAGAGGAAGCGGCCGCCTGGGCGCAGGAGAACGTGACGAAGCCGATCGTCGCCTTCATCGCCGGCCAGACCGCCCCGCCCGGACGGCGGATGGGCCACGCGGGCGCCATCATCGCCGGCGGCAAGGGCACGGCGGCGGAGAAGATGCGGGCGCTGCGAGAGGCCGGCATCACGGTAGTCGAGAGCCCGGCCGACATGGGCTCCACGCTCGCCGCGCGGCTGCAGTCCTGATCCGAGGAGAGATTGAATGGCTTACCTGACCGATAAGAAGGTCGCGATCATGGGAGCGGCGGGCGCCATCGGCTCCACGCTGGTGCAGGACCTGCTCTCGACCGGCACTGCGAACCACATCGCGATGTACGACCCGTTCGCGCAGGGCCTGGAAGGCGCGGCGGAAGAGATCTACCACTGCGGCTACCCCGGCCAGCGCGTCACCTGGACCACCGATCCGGCCGAGGCGCTGCGGGACGCGGCCTACATCATCTCCTCCGGCGGCGCGCCGCGGAAGGAAGGGATGACGCGCGAGGACCTCTTGAAGGGCAACTGCGAGATCGCCAAGGGACTCGGCGAGAGCATCAAGCAGTACGCGCCGAACGCGGAGTACGTGGTGATCATCTTCAACCCGGCCGACATTACCGGCCTCACCACCCTCGTCTACTCCGGCCTCAAGCCGGGCTGCGTCAGCACGCTCGCCGCGCTCGACAGCACCCGCCTGCAGACGAAGCTGATGCAGCACTTCGGCGTGGCGCAGGACGAGGTGACCGGCTGCAAGACCTACGGCGGTCACGGCGAGAAGATGGCGGTCTTCAAGGGCGACCTGGCGATCCAGGGCGTGAAGCTGACCGACATCCTGAACGGCGGCGCGACGGTGAACGGCCGCGGCATGTCGCAAGACGAGTGGACCGCGGTGCAGGACCACGTCCGCAGCGGCGGCGCCCGCATCATCAAGCTGCGCGGCCGCTCATCCTGGCAGAGCCCCGCCCACCAGAGCATCGAGATGCTCCGCGGCCGCATCCGGAACGGCGGCTACCCCTGGCCGTGCGGCGTCTATTTCGGCGAGGGCGAGTTCAAGAACGTGATGATGGCGGCCGACGTGGAGTTCACGCCGGACGGCATGGTCCCGCAGCCCCCGCAGGGCGATGAGGAAGACATGGCCGCGCTCCGCGACAGCTACCATCACCTCTGCCAGCTCCGCGACCAGGTGATCGGCTTCGGGACGCTTCCGCCGGTCGACCGATGGAAAGAGCTCAACCCGCACCTCTAAACGGTGAGGTAGTGAGGAACGGGGAGGGCGCCGGAAGCGGCGCCCTCTTCTACGTACCGGCAACTTCTGCACGGGCAGCGAGTCTCTCCTGAGTGGAGGACTCCCCGTGAAGCCCCGGCACGCCGCCCTGCTGGTCCTGACGCTCTGCCTGGTGTGGAAGGCCTACGCCGCGCTCGCGCCTGACTTCGAACGCGACGGTCGCACGGAGCGCGTCCTTGCCAGCCATGGCCTGCACCGGGAGCGCCTCCGCGGGGCGTCACTTCGGGGGCTGAACCTGCGGGGCCTCGACTTCTCTGGCCTCGATCTCGATTCTGCGGATCTCCGCCGGGCCGACCTCCGCGGCGCTTCCTTCGAGGAAGCCAATCTCTCCGGAGCGCGCCTGGACGGCGCCGACCTTCGCGGAGCGAGCTTCCGCAGCACCGACTTGATCTTCACCAGCCTGGACGGGGCGGACGCTCGCGGCGCGGACCTGCGCGGCTCCTTCCTGGTGGTGACCTTCAAGGGTACCGACCTCCGCGGCGCCGACCTTCGCGTCCGAAAGATCACGAGGAACGCGGCGGATTGCGGCGCCCCATTTCAGTGCTGCAGCGGAGCCACCGACCTCCGCGGCGCCCGCTACGACGCCCGCACTCTCTTTGCACCGGAGATCAACCCGGTGCAGCGGGGGATGGTGTTCGTCTCCACCCCCCCATTAACCCTGAAGATCGGTTCACCGCGGAGGCGTGATGAGGTTACACCGAGATGGCTGTAGTAAGAACGTTGTTCTTACGGTAAGCTCTGAGTGCTACGTGAAACTCCCACCTGGGGAGACCACTCGAGAGGGGCTATGATGTCGATCACACGCCGAATCCAGAAGGTGGGAAACAGTAAGGGCCTCATTCTCACGAGTGACATGCTCGCTCACCTCGGCGTGGACGACCAGGTCACCATCACATACGAGACGGGCCGGATCGTCTTGAGCGCGCCAGCGGCTGCAGCGAGGCTGGCCCCGGGGCGTAATCGCCAGAGCAAGACAGAGGCGATGCGGGCGACATTCGACCAGTACGAAGATGCGCTTCAGCGGATGGCAGAGGTGCCGAGAGGGGGGCTTTCGATGGATGCCGCTCGGGATCAGAAGAGCGAGTGACTCCGGCATCCGGGGATGAGGGAGGCGAGCACCTCGGTGTCGCCTTCCTCACCGTAGCGGACGTTGTGGATCTGCACCGCGAGGCGGTCCGCCGCTTCTCGCCGGGAGAGTCGCTGGTTCTGCGGGATCCCGGATTGCTCGAGTCGGCGGTGATGAACCCGCAGCAGACCTTTGACGGTGAGTTCCTCTACTCCTCGCTCGCAGAGATGGCCGCGGCCTATTTGATCGGGCTCGCGCTCAACCATCCCTTCGAGAACGGTAACAAGAGAGTCGCCTTCGCTGCGTGCTCCATCTTCCTTCGCATCAATGGATACCGCCTGGTGCTAAGCCAGGATGCGGCGGTGGAGCTCACTTTCAACGTGATCAATCGCGTCCTCGATCGCCCACAGATCATCCGGGTGATCGAAGACGCGATGGAAGAGCTTTGAGTTGGATCCGCGTGTGGCGAAGCCTCGCGTCACTCGGCGCGCAGCACCTCCGGGTTGACGCAGTTCGGCGGTCGCTCGCCCTTGAGCACCGCCAGGATGTTGCGGACCGCCATCCGCGTCATGGCGGCGCGGGTGGGGCCGCTGGCGCTGCCGAGGTGGGGGAGCACGAAGATCCCGGGCGTGTGCAGGATCGGGTCGTCCGGTCGAGAGGGAGGCTCCGGATCGGTCACGTCGAGGCCGGCGCCCGCGATCGTGCCGCTCGTGATCGCTTCCAGCAGCGCCGCCTGGTCCACCAGTCCGCCGCGTCCGGTGTTGACCAGGATGGCGGTCCGCTTCATCTGCCGCAGGCGCTCCGCGTTGATCAGGTGGCGCGTCTCCGGCGTCATCGCGCAGTGGAGGCTGACGAAGTCGCTCTCCGCCAGGAGCCGGTCCAGGGAGCTGTACTCGCAGCCGAGGGAGAACTCCAGCTCCGGCTTGCGAGTGCGGGAATGGTAGAGCACCCGCATCCCGAATCCCTGTGCCCGCCGCGCGACCGCCGCGCCGATCCGGCCCATGCCGACGATCCCGAGGGTCGCCCCGCTCACTTCCTGGCCCCACAGGAGCCCCTGCGCCCACTGCCAGCGATCTTCCCGCGCGGCGACAAGCCCCTCGCCGAAGCGGCGGGCGGCGGCGATGATCAGCCCGAAGGCGAGGTCCGCGGTGGCGTTCACCACCACGTCCGGCGTGTTCGTCACGATGACGCCGCGCGCGGTCGCGGCGGGAACCTCGATGTTGTCGTAGCCGACTCCGAAGTTCGCTACCACCTTCAGTGAGGCGCCGGCGGCGTCGAGCACCGCGGCGGAGACGCCCGCGCCGCTGACGGGAAGCAGGGCGGCGACTCCTTCGGCGTGGGTAAGCATCTCTCCCAGGGAAGGCTTCTCGGGAGCCGGGCGGACCGTCACCTCCGCCAGCTCACGGAGTGGAGCGAGCTCCGCGTCGGCCACGGGGCCGGTTACGAAGACGCGCGGCTTCATTCCTGCCCTCCGGCGAGCGGGGGCACTCGATCGTTCATCGGCATCAGTAGGTCCAGTCCTTGTGCTGGGCGTAGGCGAGGATTCCGAGCAGGCACTCCGCGCTCGGACGCCCGCGCGGGCCGCTCAGGATCCAGTAGCAGGAGAGGTTTCCCTGGCTGTCGATCAGGAAGACGGCGGGCGCCATGTAGTAGTGGTACGAGTCCGGGAGCTGGTGGTGCGGCTCGTAGATGCCGAGCATCTCCCCGACCGCGCCGTCGTCGTCGATCAGAATCCGGGGCCGGATCTTGAATTGCTCCCGGAAGATCCGGTGCTCCTCTCGGCCGCCGCGCAGCAGAAAGACCAGCTCCGTGTTGTTCCACTTGAAGATGTGCTGGAACGTGTCCCAGAGGGCGAACTCGCCCCGGGTGGTCGGTCAGAACTCGCCGCGGCAGGCGTGGATGATCACCATCTTGCCGCGGTAGTCGCTCAGGCGCCACTCTTCGCCGTCGGTATCCTTCAGGACGATATCGGGGACCGGCTCCCCATTCTTAAGCGAGGACATAGGACTCTCCGCGCGCGGCCGACCCGCGCGCCGTCAGGCAGATTCGGAGGGCTGCTCCGGGAGCGGGCGCAGGGCCAGGTAGCAGCTGGTGCACTTGAGGTGCTGGCGCGCGCCGCTGCCGGCAATCTCCAGCGTGCCGCAGCATTCGGGGCAGAAGTCCCGCTCCGTCAGCTCGAGCCGCACCAGCTCTCCGCGGACGATCGTCTCGGTAACGATTCTCATGGTCCGGCTACCGGTGCAGCTCCCAGACCAGGTGCTCCAGCTCCGGGATGATCAGGCGGTCCATCGCCAGCTTCACCGCGTTGGAGCTTCCCGGCATGCTGAAGAAGACGCGCCTGCGGTAGACGCCGGCGGTGGCGCGGCTGAGCATGGCGGCGGCGCCGATCTCCTGGTACGAGAGCATCCGGAACAGCTCCCCGAAACCGGACAGCTCCTTCTCCAGGCGCTTGGCCAGGGCGTCGTAGGTGGTGTCGCGGGTAGCGATGCCGGTGCCGCCGTTCAGCAGCACCGCCTGCGCCTCGCCCGCGTCCAGCTCGTGGTCGATCAGCGCCAGGATCCGCTCCGGCTCGTCTTTCACGATCTGGTAGAAGACGACGCGGTGCCCCGCGGCCTCCAGGCGCTCGCGGATCAGTTGGCCGCTGGTGTCGGTCTCCGGCGTGCGGGTGTCGCTGACGGTGAGCACGGCGCAAGCCACCGGGCCTCGCTCCGCGGCGGCGGCCCGGTGCTGTTGGGTCGATTCACTCGGCATGGAGCTCCGCGGCGGCAGCTGGGCGTCTGCCTGCCGCTTCCTTTCTCGTGAACATGATGCTCTACAAGCCTACCCGCCGGCCGGTCGCGGCGCTTTCGTACGCGCCGAGGCACATGTGCGTGGAGACCCGCCCGCCGCGTGCGTCGCAGTCCGGCGCCGCTTCCGCCTTGAGCTGGTCGATCCACGGCCTCGGCACGGCGGCGATCCGCTCGCCGTGCGTCTTCGGAATCGGCATGCGGATCTCTTCCCACCGCTGCGGCTCGCCCCGCCGGTAGAGCTTCAGCGGGACCGCTCCCTCGGGTGCGAACGGGGTGGAGACCCCGTCTCCGTAGTAATGCTGCACCGTCCCGCGGTCGCCGTAAACCTCCGTGGTGATCTCCGCGCCGAGGGTGACCGAGCAGTTGTAGAGCAGCCCGAGCGCGCCCTGACGGAACCGGTAGATCGCCATCCCGGTATCGTCCGGCGCGCAGTCGGTCAGGACGTTCCCGATCTCCGCCATTACGCTGACCGGCTCTCCCAGGAACCAGTAGAGGAGGTCCGCGGCGTGGACCGCGTCGTCCATGAACATGCCCTTGTTGGCGACCGGATCGATGTGCCAGCGGCTCGGGCCGGAGAGGAACGCCTCGTTGAAGAGGAGGTTGAGGCAGTGCCGGCGGCGCAGGGTGCCGATCTTCCCCAGCGTGCCGTCGTCGATCATCTGCTTCATCCGCTGGTTCACCGGATCGCAGCGCATCTGGAACGCCATGCGCAGCGTCACTCCGGCGCGGTCGACCGCCGCGATGATCCGGTCGCACTCCTCCAGGGTGAGCGCCATCGGCTTCTGCAGCAGGATCTGCTTGCCCGCCTCCGCCGCGGCGACGCAGTGGTCGCCATGCTTGTTCGTCTCGCTGGTGACGATCACGGCGTCGAGGTCCCGCCGGCCGAGCAGGTCCTCCAGGTGCGGGGTGAACTCCATCCCGAACTTCTCGGCGCCCGCCCGGCCGCGGTCCAGGTCATCGTCCCAGGCGGCGACCAGGCGCACGTCGTCCCAGTCCTTCATCTGGTTGCAGTAGGCGTTGATGTGCCCGTGTGCGAAGCTGATCACGCCGACGTTGATGCGACTCATCGCTCTCCTTCCATCTTCCGCAGCAATCCAGCCGCGGCGGTCGCCCACGACTCTCCGGTCCCCGGGACGTACCGGGCGCTACGGTAGCCCGCCTCATACCCGCCCTCGGCGTAGCCCTGGCGGTGGGGGATGTAGCCCATCGCCCCGTTGGTGAGGCCGATCGTGCGGGTCACGGCGAGGGGGGAGTCGGCCTCCACCTGCCGCGCCAGCTCTACGAAGACCTCTCCCGGCAGCGCCGCCAGGCCGAACTGGCCCAGGCGAAGCGCCGTCACGCGCGCGGTGTGCTCACGGTCGCGTGTCTCCGCCAGCACCACCGCCGCCGGCGCGAAGAGGCCGTTGAACTCGAAGGCGTCCTTTCCGGTGCGAAGGCGCTCCCGGGCCTCCGTCAGCTCTTCCGGGGTGGGGCGGCGGAGACGCGACTTCACCCCGGTGCTCCGCGCCTGGAGCGGGCCGCTCAGCGCCTCGCCTCCCTTCGCCAGCGCCGCCAGGGCGGACGCCGCAAGCTGCCGGCCGATCCGGCGCGACTCCTCCGGGCCGGACTTCTGCGCGGCATTCTTCACGTCGATGTGGTTGATGTTGCCGCAGCAGGTGTTGAGGAACACGACACGCCAGTCCGCTCCCAGTCGCTCGCGCAGCGCCTCGGAGAGGTGCGCGGGGTAGTCGGCGGAGTACTGCGTGCCGCTCACGCAGTCCGGATGCAGGCCATACAGGACGGTGACGACCTTCCGGTCCGGGAAGCGGAGCAGGTGTACGCGCGGATCGATGGTGCCGGCCGGCTCCACCACCTCCGGGTTGCTGCGGCCGGGGTTGGTGCGCACGGAGCCGTCCCGCATCCGGAAGCGTCGATAGAACGCGACCGTCTCCTCGCGCCCCTCGTGCAGGGTCGGCGCGCTCTCCGGCGCAGCCTCCGCTGCCGCGCGCCCGACCGCCTCCGCCGTCTTGCGGACGAGGGTGTCGACCCACGTGGTATCCACCTGGCCCGGGTAGAACTCCGGGTAGATCTTCTCCGTGTCGGAGGTGAAGGTTCCCTCGCGTGGGATCATCCCACCGGTGTGCGTGTGGGTGGCGTGGACCCAGACGTGGCGCGGCGCGGGCCGGACCGAGTCGGCCATCGCTTTCCGGATCCGCTGCGCCAGCGGCTCGCCGACCGCAATCAGGTCGCAGGCCACGATCGCCACGCTTTCTCCGCCTTTCCGAAGGTAGAGCACCTTGCTCTTGAGCGGGTCGAGCGTGCCGGTCGCGCGACGGTCGCCGAAGTAGCCCGGCATGGAGCCGCCGAGCGGCGGAGTGACGTCGGCCTCCGCATAGCCGACGTGGAGCACTGCGGGAGCGGCGGCGGGAGCGGTGCGCTGCCACGCGAGGGCGGCAGTCACGAGCCCCGATGCGACGGCGGCACGGGCGATCAGGGGAAGCGGTTGGGCCATGGAGAGCCTCCGAGGGCCAGGCGCGAGCGACGGTGCTTCGCGCGTCGGTCCGTCTCTCCTTAGCACGAGGGCGCGCCTGTATTCCTTCTCGTCTAAGCGGCAGCGCCCCTTTCTGCCGGGGCAGGAAGGGGCGCAGAGCGCAATCGGGGCACCATGCCGGCGTCAGATCGGCGGAACGCCGGAGGGGGAGCCGCCCGGGATAATTGGCGTCAGCTTCGGGGCGTTCTTCGGGACAGGCGGCATCAGGTCTTGCTTCGCGGCCGGCGACTCTGTTTGGAGCCACTGCAGCACCGCGCGCTGAAGCTGTTTCTTCGTCTCCGGCTCGAGCTCTCGCAGGTCGATTCGCTCACCCGGGTCTTTCACCACGTTGTAGAGCGAGGCGGGCGCGCCTCGGGCGGGGAAGATCAGCTTCATGTCGCCGCGCATCGCCGCCAGCTGGTAGCTGCCTTCCGCCCGCCACTCCCAGTACAGCGTGCGCTCCGGCGCCTTCGCCCTGCCGGTCCACACCGGCAGCACGTTGAGGCCGTCCAGCGCCCACTCCGGCTGCGGCGCAACGCCGGCGGCCGCCAGTAAGCTCGGCATCACATCCACCATGTGGAGCGGCTCCTCGACCACGCTCCTGGCCGGCACCTGCCCGGGCCACCGCAGCGCCGCGGGGACGCGGATGCCGCCCTCCAGCAGCGTGCGCTTCTGGCCGCGGAAGGGCCGGTTGCTGTCGTGGAACGCCGGGGCACCCTTGGCGCCCTGCTCGAAGGTAGCGCCGTGGTCGCTCGTGAAGAGCACCAGCGTGTTCTCCGCCAGTCCCAGCTCCTCCAGGTGGTCGAGCACGCGGCCGACCTCTTTGTCGAGGCGGGTGATCATCGCTGCGTAGGTGGCGTTGACCGGCTCGGAAGGATTCGCTTCCGGGAACTTGCCGCGGTGCTCCGCCACGTCCTCGGCGGGCGCCTCGATTCCGAAATGGGGGGCGGTGTAGGAGAGCGTCAGGAAGAACGGCTCCGTCTGGTGCTGATCCAGGAATTCCAGCGCCCGGTTAGTAAAGAGCGTGTCCGCGTAGCCGGAGACCGGCACCTGCTGGCGTCCGTCCCAGAGCCGGGATGGGAAATGGTGGTGCGCCTCGTTGGCGTTGGTGAAGCCGAAGAAGCTCTCGAACCCCTGGTCCATCGGGTGGGTGTAGCTCGACTTCCCGGGCCGGGTGCGACCGTGGTGCCACTTGCCGTACAGCCCGGTGGCGTACCCACGGGTCTGGAGCGCCTCGGCGAGCGTCACCTCCTCCTCCGGCAGGTCGCCGCCGTTGCCGATCACCCCATTGTGGATGCCGTAGCGGCCGGTCAGCAGCGCGGCGCGGCTGGGGCCGCAGACGGCCGAGGCGCTGTACCAGCGGGTGAAGCGCGCCCCCTGCGACGCGAGCCGGTCCAGCCGCGGAGTCTTCCACTCCGTCCGGCCGTTGAAGCCGACGTCACCCCAGCCGAGATCATCCGCCAGGATGAAGACGAGATTCGGGCGGCGAGGCGTGGAGCCGGGACGCTGCGACGCAGCCGCCCAGGTGACGAGGCTGGCGAGGACCGCCAGGGTGACGAGCAGCGATCTGCACTTCATCTTTGGATTTATTCAGCATTGATTAAGATTTGGTTCCGAGACACGGCAATATTCGGAGTGACCACAGTCACTTACCTCCCTGAAAAGCGCCTGTACGGTCGAATCTAGATAATCTTTAGACGGAGCACACATGGGTGGGACGTCAAGATGGGCCGGCGACCACGAAATCGCCGGTTGGGGACGCAGAGGGGAGGCGTGACGCGGCATGGCTGAGATCTCAACTCACTGCCATCGTGGGGCCCGTCACCAGGCGCTTCGGCTGCAGCGCGCGGCCGGGGAGTTGCTAATGCCGCTCCGGGCACCCGGGCAGGATGAAGCCACGGTGAGCGCTGCGTCTCACGCGGCCTCACCCCCGGCCTCTCTCCTGCGAGGAGGGGGGAGCCATGGGTGGCAGGCAGGCTGCCTCCCCCTTCCACTCGCCCTGCGCCTTCGAGAGCCGTTCAAAGTAGGCTCACTTCCTCGTCCGGTATGATCAGGCCGGATCAGCGGGCCTGGAGCGCGACGAGGCGATCGGTGAAGGCGAGGAGGGCCGTACGGCCGACGAGGGTGACGGTCGGGGTGCCGCTGGCGCCCTTCGTCGCTTCCTCGATGTCGATTTCTTCCAGGACGCGACCGTCCGCGGCGGAGAGCACGATCAGCTTCTCGCCGGTGGGAACGTAGATCCGGTCGCCCGCGAGCGCAGGATAGCCGAGGCGGGAGCGCGTGGTGTCCGGCTCCCAGACCCACTCGCGGGCGCCGTCGGAGACGTTGATCGCCTGGACGTGGTCGCCCCCGATGTAGGCGTGCTTCTTATCGACCGCGAAGAGCGAGCCGGGGGCGTCCGGCAGGGGGCCCTTCGGCGAAACCCACAGGAGCTTGAGCGTGGCCGGATCGATCCCGACGGCGTCCTGGCCCCAGCGCGGCGAGAAGACGATCGGCCCGGGCCCGGAGGCGAGGAGGCTGATCGGCTCATTCGGCACCTGGGGAGCGCCGCCCAGCCCGCCGCCTCGATAGCTGGCGGCACCGCGGCGCGTCGGCGTGTAGCGGTAGATCAGCCGGATGTCGCCGGTGATCAGGTCGAGCGCGTTCAGCGTGTAGAGCGAGCTCTCGATCCAGACGATGCCGTCCCGCACGGCGGCGGGGGAGCCGTCGGCGGTGGTGAGCAGGTCGCTACCGGCGCCGAGGTAGGTGCTCCAGAGCGGCTCGCCCGTGCCGGGGTCGAGCGCCACCGCCGAGTACTCGGTGATGCCGCCTTTGTAGGCGGTGTAGCCGGTCAGCACGGCGTCGGCGGTGAGGCTCGGCAGGTTGAAGAAATAGCCGCGCGGATCGCCGCCGGCCACCCGCTGCCAGAGTGGGGTGCCGTCGCGGGCGTCGAGCATCGTCACGGCGTAGTCGATCGGGGTCCGCCCGCGGGAGCTTCCGCCGACGGAGAGGGAGCTGAGCGTCACCAGCCGGTCGGCGATGATGCTCGGCGCCGTCTGGAGCGATCGCCGGGTGCCGCGAGTGCTGACGCCGCGCGCGTCGGTGGCGAAGTTGATGATCTCATCCGCGCGCAGGCTGTCGCCCTCGCGGGACCAGGCCGGCTTTCCGTCGGCCAGTGAGAGCGCCGTCACCCCGGCCGGTCCCTGCACCCAGACGCGGTCTCCCGCGACCGCCGGCCAGACCATTCCGCCGAAGGACGAGCCGCCGCCGACGACGACCGAGCGAGTGCCGGTGTAGTTGACGTCGGTGTCGTCCGGGAAGATGAAGCCCCATTGACGCTGCAGCGCGCCCGCGACGGACCCGCTCATGACGCGGCTCCCGTCGTCGCCGGCAAAATCGGTCCACCGCGGACCTTCCCCTGGCGGCGGCGCGGCCTGCAGGGTCTTGCTGAGCGCGTCCGCCGCGGCGGCGCCGGTCTGCTTCGCCCCGGCCACCGTCACCGGCGCGGCGCCGTGCTCTTTCCGGATCCGATCGAGAACCTGCCGCGCCTCGGCCGGCTTGCCGGCCAGGTGCGCGGAGAGGGCGTAGCGGAGCAGGGTCGGCACCGGGGTGGCGGGCGATCGCGCGAGGCGCGTGTAGGCCACGCGGGCCAGCTCCGGACGGCCGCCGTCCAGGGCGCGGTTGGCGATCCAGAGCAGCGCGCGGTCGCCGTAAGAGCTGAAGCGGTACTGGGAGTAGACCTCCCGCATCTGCTCCTCGCTCTGCTCCGCGACCGCCTGGTCGTAGAGCCGGCGCGCGTCCGCGTCGTACTTCGCCCGGTACTTGTCCCGCACCACGGCCGGCAGCCCGGCCATCTGCTGGTGGCAGAAGTGGCGCACGCCGACCAGGAACTCCGAGTCCTGCTCCATCACCGGGTCGCTCGGGTCGCTCACCAGCGCCTGGTAGGTCTGGATCCACTCGTCCCAGAGCTTCTGCCCCGCCAGGCGGCCGAGGCGGTCGACCTGCTGCTTGAGACGGGGGTTGGTGGAGAAGGTCGGCACGAATTCGGTGCCGCCGCGCTGGGCGGAAGCCGGGAGCGTCACGATGAGGGCGGCGAGCGCGGCGCCGGCCAGGAGCAGGCCCGGCACCCCCGGGCGCATTGCGTGCTTGTGCCTGGCGGGACCTCGTCTCATCACGGCTCTCCGTATCCTTTCCAGCGGTTCGCTCCGCGCCGCCCGAGTTCCGGGCGTCGTTCAGGTCGCCATTACCGGCGAGTCAGTGGGAAGCCAGGCGGGGAAGAGTAGTACCGGCCTGATTCTCCCCACTCGCTCCCGGTTCGGAACTGCCAATTCTTACACCGGCCTTATAGAAGACCCTTCCGCTTGCGCAGGATCCATTCGCCGACCAGCAGCGTCACGAACAGGATCAGCGGCAGCGGCGCGTCCCACAGCTCATGCTCCACCCGGCTCCGCACCTCCTGGCTGCGGTCCGGCAGTAGCTCCGGCAAGCTCTTCGCCTCGCTCCAGAGGAGGTACTTGCCGCCGGAGACGGAGGCGAGCCGCTTCAGCAGCTCCACGTTCTGCTGCGGCTCCTCCAGCTCGAGGCTCGCCGACTCCACCACCACGTTCGTGAGCGACTCGGCCTTCCGGACTCCCGGCGCCTTCAGCGACGCCTTGTACGAGCCCGGACGCGAGGCGATCCACTCGCCGGAATAGACGCCCGCCGCGCCGGGGACCGGCTCCAGCTTCACGGGGAAGCGCTGGCCATCTTCGCGGGTGAGGTCGGCGTCGACCGAGTTCACCCGCACCGGGTGGAAGTTCGGCGTCAGCAGCCGCGCGCGGAGCACCACCCGCTCTCCCAGCGTGTAGGTGGTGCGGTCCGCGGTGAGCCGGACGTACCGGTTGTCCCCCGGCAGCTCGTGCGGCGTGAGCGAGCGGATCACCTGCCCCCAGAACCGGTAGAAGTACTTGTCCCCGGTCCGGTGGCGCCACTGCCAGGTGCTGTCGACCATCGTCATGAACGAGGTGCCTTCGCCCACCTGCTGGAGCGCCATCAGCGGGATCTTGCCGTCGGTCCCGGTGATGCCGGGATGCCGTGCCAGCACCGTGGCGCCCGGCTTGGCCCGGTCGGTGATCCCGCACCAGTACATTCCCGGCAGGTCGTTCCAGACCGTGCGGTTCTGCTCCCGGTCCGGCACCAGCAGCATCATCGGGTGTCCGGCGCCCGCGTCGCTCAGCTCGAGCTGGAACGGCTCGCGGAAGATCTGCTCCCGATGCGCGAGCGGCACAACGATCGGCCACACCGCTTCCAGGTCGGTCTGGCGGTACTGCCACGGCAGGAAGTTCTCGCCCGCCATCGTGATCAGGCTGCCGCCGCGCTCTTCCACGAACGCGCGCACGTTCTTCAGGTCCGCCGCCGTGAAATAGTCGCGCGGCACGTCGCCGAGCACCAGGATATCGAACTCGAAGAGCGCCTTCTTCGTCCGCGGGAATCCGAAGATCGGGACGTTCCCCTCGCCACCGCGGGACGGGTCCGGATCGTCGGCTAGCATGCAGGAGAACTGGGTGGTGGTGTCCCGCATGATCGCGTTCTTGAGGAAGCGATACTCCCAACGGGGATAGCCCTCCACGTAGAGGATCTTCAGCTTCTTGTCGACGATTCGGATCGGCCACGACTTCCGGTTATTGGAGAGCGTCACCTCGCCCGTCTGTCCCGGCACCGAGACGCTAAGCGTGCGAGCGCCGACCATATCCGGGGTGAACGAGAGGGTCAGCTCCTGCTTGCCGCCCGCGCCCCGGAGCGGCACGTTGATCCGCTGCAGCACCCGGTTTCCGATTGCGAGGGTGAGTGGGACCGTCCGGCCGGCGAAGCCGCGCTGGCGGAGGCTGACGGAGACCACCACCTCGTCGCCCTTCCGCACCACCTCGTCCGCCAGCAGGCTGGTGACGGCGACGTCGCGCGGCGGGGTGGGGTCGCCGAAGCCGACCGTGTAGATCGGGGCGCGCAGCTCCGCGGAGCGCCGTGCGGCGAGGGCAGGGTCCTCGCCCATGTTCTGCCCGCCGTCGCTGAGCAGCACCACTCCCGCCAGCGGCTGGCCGGCGGTGTCCTGCAGCACGAAGTCGATCGCGTCCCCAATGCGGGTTTGCTCGTCCTCCGGCTTACCCACCGCCAGCGGGATCCGCTCTCCGGCCGCCCCGGGCTCCTTCGGGTCGCCCTTGGCGTCCTTCAGCTCGGTGCCGGTCGCCTCCGTGCCGAAGCGGTAGAGCCGGACGGAGTGCTTCGCGACCAGCTCCTTCAGCAGCGTGGCGTCCCCCTGGTTCAGGAGCCGCCCCAGCGTCTCCATCCGGGTCGCCTCCGCCATCTTCGGATCGCCGAGCGCCTGGATCAGGTCGGCCTTGCGCTTTGCGTCCTGCCACCGGTCCTTCAGCCCCATGCTGCTCGACTCGTCGACCAGCACGGCGACCACCGACCGGTTCACCTGCGTCCGGTGACTCCGCAGCATCGGCTGCCAGATCAGCAGCGCCAGGATCACCATGGCGGCGATCCGCATCACCGAGAGCGGCCCCTTCCAGAGCCACGACGGCCGCCGCCCGTCTCGCGCGTAAAAGACGACCACCCACGCGAGCAGCCCCAGCCCCGCCGCCACGGCGACCCAGACCGGCCAGGGCTGGACGAAGAACAGGCGGTCCCACCGCAGCATGTCCTGCCCGGGCTCAATCCCCAGTAATCGGTAGATCCAGTCGCTCATTTAAAAGGCAAAAGGCTAAAGGTTCACCCCCGAATGGGGGGCTAAAGGTTCACCCCCCGAACGGGGGCTAAAGGGCTGCACGGGAGCGCGTTCCTACTGTCGTATGGCGCACCTCGACCGCGCCAGCCCTACACGCTACACCCTAAACGCTACCCCCTAGCCACTACGATCTTCTCCCGAACGCCTGGGCCAGCATCGTCTCGATCGCCATCAGGGCGAGCGCGGCGATCAGCAGGTGACGCCACAGCTCGATCCCCTGGCGGCTCCGCGTCAGCTCCGTGAGAAGGTTGTCGTTCAGGCTGATCCAGGTCAGCTCTCGCACCGGCAGCAGCTTCCGGACCGCGGCTTCATCGAGGCCGCGGAGGTCGGCTTCCGCCGGATCCCGGTTTACCGCAAAGAGGTCTTCGCTGCCGCCGGCGGAGGCCAGCCGGTAGAATCCCGCCGCCTTCGTGGAGGGCACCGTCACCACGGCGCCGCGCTCGTCGACCACCGGCTTCAGCGTCGTCTTCTGTCCTTTCGGACTGATCGCGGTGACGCGCTCTCCTGCTTCGGAGAGCGGCAGCGGCTTCACCAGCGGCTCCCCCAGCCGTCCGTTGCGGGTGCCGTCCGCGCTGCTCGCCAGGTAGGCGATGAGCTGATGCACCATCGGCAGGAACGCGGGCCGCAGCGGGAGCGTGTTCCACTCCGTGTTCGCCGTGCTCGCCACCAGGATCACGCGCCCCAGCCCGAACTCCTTCTCCACGATTGCCGGCGCGCCGTTGCTGAAGCGGGCCATCACCTGGACCGACTTGTCGCCTTCCTTCGGAGTGAGCCGGAAATAGCGGGAGAAGTCGGCGGTATTCAGGTCGACGTCCTGCGCGCCGCGGAACCGCTGCAGGGCGGGGTGCTCCACGCTGGCGGGGTCGAGGAACGCCTTCTCGGTCCCAACGCCGGAGAGGCGGGCCGGCAGCAGGCTCGGCTGCGCCTCGTAGAGGTCCCGATTGTAAAGGCTGGCGTTCACCCGGCTGCCGAGGAAGATCACCGCGCCGCCGCCGTTCTGTACGAACTCCGCCAGCAGGCGGCGGTCGCCCTCGCCGAGGGTCGCCACGTCGGAGAGCGCCACCACGTCGTAGCCGCGCACGTTCTCGCCGCCGAAGGTGCTGCCGGTGATCACCCGCGGCTCCAGCGGCGTCGCCTCCTGGCCGGGGGAGGTGAGCGGCGGTGCGAGCGCGAGCTGCAGGAAGAAAGCGCCGTCCTTCTGGGGCGTCTGCGGGTTGGGCCGACCGTTCAGCACCAGCACCTTCACGTTCTGCCGCACCGGGAGCGCCAGGTAGCCGCGGTCGTCCGCCGGGAGGCGGTCTTCCGAGATCCGGACCGTACAGGCCCGCACGCCCGGACGGTCGAAGATCTGGTTGAAGGTGACGAGGGTGCCCTGGCCCGGCTCCACGTCGATCCGCTGCGTCGATCCCTGCGCCTGGCCGTCGACCTCCAGCGTCACCAGCAGCCCGCGGGCCGCCTGGGTGCCGCGGTTGATGACGCGGGCCTGGATCCGCGCGGAGGAGCGGGCGGTCGCCAGCCCCCGCGCCGCCTGGACCCACTCCACGGCCAGGTTCGAGGCGCGCGGCTCGCGCGCCGGCAGCATCACGAGGCGCGCGGCCTTCGCCAGCGACTCCCACGCGGCGGGGTCGCGTCCCTTGCCGTCGAAGCCGAGCGCCTGGTTATCGCTGATCAGGAAGACCTCGCGATTGACGAAGCGCGACTCGTTCAGCACCTCGACCGCCAGGCGCGCCGCGCCGCCGAAGTTGGTGCCGGCGTCGGAAAGCGCCACGCCCTTCCGCAGCACCTCCGTGACCGTGTTCAGGTCGAGGCTGGGCTGGCGGATCAGCGCCCGGGGCGGCTCTGAGGCGAGGATGACGCTGACGCCGTCGCCCTGCCGGAGCCCCCGCTGCACCAGGTCGAGCGCCCGGTCGCGGGCGCGGTCGAAGACCGTCTCGGCGCGCCCTACCGACGGGCGGTAGCCCATGCTGTAGGAGTTGTCCAGGATGATGACCGCGTGGACCTGCCCCCGCTGGCTCGCTACCGGGACCCCGCCCATCCGCACGATGGGGCGGCAGAGAGCGAGCACGACCAGCGCGATGATGAGGCAGCGGATCAGGAGGAGCAGGAGTTGCTCGATCATCAGGCGCCGGCTGCGGTTCCGCTGGCTCTGGCGCAGGAACTCCATCGCCCCCCACCGCACCACGCGGAAGCGCTTCCGCTGGAGCAGGTGGATGATGATCGGAATGCTGACCAGCGCGAGCGCGCCGAGCAGACCGCTGTTGATGAAAGAGAGTCCCATGCCCGAAAAACTGCTCAGGTGCGGCGCATGCGCCCGGCGAGATAGCGCGAGAGCCCGTCCGCCGGGTTTTCAGAGGTCAAAAGCCGCACCACGTCTACCTGGATCTCCCGGCAGCCGCGCTCCAGCTCGGTACAGAACTCCTGGAACTGGCGGAGGTACTCCTCGCGGATGCCGCGCGGGTCTACCAGCAGCTCCGGCTCCAGCTCCAACCCCTCGAACTTGGTCAGCTCGTCGAACGGGAACTCCACCTCGTCATCGTCCAGCACGTGAAAGACGATCACTTCGTGCTTGCGGTAGCGGAAGTGCCGGAGTCCCTCCAGCACGTCGCGCACGTCGCCGAACAGATCTGAGAAGACGACGACCAGTCCTCGCCGCTTCAACTGCTCCGCGATCTGGTGGAAGGTGGGGGCGAGCTCCGTCTTGGGACGCGACTCGGCAGTCGCCAGCGCCTCCAGCATCTGGGTAAAGTGGCTGCCGGTCGCCTTGGGTGGGATCGTGGTCCGCACCCCTTCGTCGAAGAGCACCAGGCCCGCGGCATCCCGCTGCTGCATCAGCAGCGACGAGAACGCGGCGGCGGCGACGGAGGCGTACTCCAGCTTGTCGAGCTTGCGGTTCTTCCCGCGGTAGCGCATCGACTCGCTGGTGTCGACCATCAGCACCGCCTTCAGGTTCGTCTCTTCCTCGTACTCCTTCACGTAGTAGCGGTCGGAGCGCGCCAGGACCCGCCAGTCGATGTACCGGATCTCGTCTCCGGGCGTGTACTCGCGGTGCTGGGCAAACTCCACGCTGAAGCCGTGGTAGGGGCTCTTGTGGAGACCCGAGATGACGCCCTCCACCACCTCGCGCGCGTGGAACTCGAGGCGCGAGACGGCGCCCAGGACTTTCGGATCACCGAGTTGCTGCTGGGTGAGGGGCATCGGTTCAGCGCTTGGCGGTCGGCTTCGGGGTCCACTCTACCAGGCGCGCCACCACGTCATCCGGCGAGATCCCGGCCGCTTCCGCCTTGTAGTTGGTGATGATCCGGTGCCGGAGCACCGGCGCCGCGATGGCGGCGACGTCGTCGCAGTCCGGGAAGTGCCGGCCGTCCAGCGCGGCCCGCGCCTTGGCGCCCATGATCAGGTACTGCCCCGCGCGGGGGCCGGCGCCCCAGGTGACATATTCCTTTACGAAGTCGCGCAGCCGGGCGTCCCGCCGATCCGCGTCGGAGTTCGGCGTGGTGCGGGTCGCGCGGACCAGCGAGAGCACGTAGTCGTAGATGTGCGGCGGCACGGGGAAGTCCCGCAGGAACTCCTGCAGCCACATGATCTCCTCCGCCGTCATCACGTGGCCCACGGAGCCGCTGATCCGACTGGTGGTGCGGCGCATGATCTCCAGCTCCTCGTCCAGCTCGGGATAATCGACTTTCACCATGAACATGAAGCGGTCGAGCTGGGCTTCCGGGAGCGGGTAGGTGCCTTCCTGCTCGATCGGGTTCTGCGTGGCGAGCACGAAGAACGGCTCGTCGAGCTGGTAGGTGTTCCCGCCGGCCGTAACGCGGTGCTCCTGCATCGCCTCCAGCAGCGCGGCCTGCGTCTTGGGCGGGGTCCGGTTGATCTCGTCCGCCAGGATGATGTTGGCGAAGATCGGCCCGCGGAGGAACTTGAAGGAGCGCTGCCGGGAGATCGGGTCTTCCTGGATGATCTCGGTGCCGGTGATGTCGGCCGGCATCAGGTCCGGCGTAAACTGGATCCGCTTGAACTCCAGCGAGAGGATCTGCGACAGCGTGCTGACGAGGAGCGTCTTCGCCAGCCCCGGAACTCCCACCAGCAGGCAGTGGCCGCGGGAGAAGATCGCCATCAGGAGCTGGTCGACGACCTCGGTCTGCCCGACGATCACCTTTCCCAGCTCATCGCGCATGGCGTCATGCGCCTTGCGGAGGCGCAGTAGCGCCTGCCGGTCCCGATCCTCCACCGTCTTGGGGGTCAGCGTCTCCACATTCAGCTCCGAGAGTGATCTAGGGTCTAGCGTCCAGGGTCGAGTGGCTACGGTGGGGGGTTAGAGGTAGGTGTGTGTGCACGGCGAACCCGCCCCCACAGACCTAAACCCTACACCCTAGACCCTAGACCCTAACTAACTACAGTGATTGCTTGCAGTTCGCGAGGGAGATGAGCGAGTAGCCGGTCGACAGCTCGGCGCGGTTCTCCCACCAGCGCGGGTTCTGGTTGACCCAGGAGCCGTCCGGCCGCTGCCGGCGCACGATGGCGGCCGACACCTCCTGCGCCCACGGATGCTTCTTCCCACGCGAGTCGGTAACTACCTTCTGACCCCAGACATTCAACGTCTTCGTCATCGTGTGGTAGTAGTAGTAAAGCCCGTCGTCCTTCATGCGCGGGTTCTGCTCCACGTCCCAGTTCGCTCGCAGCCAGCTCCACGCCGCCTGCACGCGGGGATCGGTCTTGGAGACGTTGGCGTAGAGGTAGCTCTTCAGCCCGGCGTAGGTCATGCTGCCGTAAGAGCTGTGCGGCTGCTTGGTGTACTCGTCCGCCTTGCTCTCCCCACTGGAGGCGTAGACGAAGCCGCCGTCGTTCCCCGCCCACTGCTGATCGTTGCTCTCGGAGCGGTTCTGGCACCGCTGCAGGAACAGGATCGCCTTCTGGAAGACCTCGGAGTTCCGCGGGTAACCGGACTCCTTCAGCGCCTCCAGCGCGTTCTGCAGGTTGGAGACGTCCGGGTTGTCCGCGCGGGAGCCGTACCCGATGCCGCCGTACTGCGAGTCCTTCCGCGTGTAGCCCTCGCCTTCGTCGAACTGCGACTTCGCCAGGAACGCCTGCGCCTTGCGGATCGTCTCGCGGTGGGCCGGGTTCCGGGTGAGGTGCAGCGCGGTCAAGGCGAGCGCCGTGTTGTAGTTCGGAAGCCGCTGCGCCGGTCCGAACTGGTCGGTATAGATGGCGCCGTCCGGCTTGGCCAGGCCGGCCAGGTACTTCACCGCCTTCGCCACCGCGGGGTCCTTTTCGGTGACGCCGTTCCGCAGGAAGCCGATCAGGCAGACCGCCGTGATGCCGGGGTACTGGCCCCAGGAGCCGTCCTGTCCCTGTTTCTGACGCAGGAACGCCAGTCCTTTACGGACCGCCTGCGCGTTCCGCTGGGAGACCGCCGCGCCGGCCGGAGCCGACTGCGCGGAGGCCGCGGAGAGCGGCATGGAGATCGCCACGGCGCTGCAGCCGAGCGCTATCAGGGAGAAGAGACGAAGCATGGGATCAGTCCTTCGATAGTTGACGGGTGACCCGCCAGAGGCAGAGCGCCGCGAGGGCTCCGTACACCCCTGCGGTCTGCCAGACGGGTGGATAGACGTAGAAATACTCATTCGCGCTCAGATGGCGGTAGAGCCAGCCGAAGCGGAGCACGTCGGTCTCGAGCGCGCTGCCGACCGCCGTGACCGGGTTCGGGAGCAGGGCCCAGTTGATCCAGCGCTCCGGAGTTTCCATTTGACGGTAGAACGGCTCCAGACCTGCGAGCGCCAGGATCGCCGCCGCCAGTATTAGGAGTGCCAGCGGCACCGCCAGCGCCGGATACCGCACGCGGCTGGTGAGCCAGAGCCCCAGCGCCGCGAAGGCGGCACTCTGGACCAGCAGCAGCAGGTGCGCCTGGATCGTGCCGAAGACCGGAAGCTCGTAACCGCCCAGGGCCACCGCCAGCGCCACTCCCAGTGAGAGGGCCAGCAGCGCGGTCACCGGATAGAGCACCGCGGCGAGCGCGCCGGCGGTGATCGTGAGCGGGGAGAGCCGCGTCCGGCGGTACTCCTCCAGGTGGCCGTCCCGCTCCAGCCGGCGCCAGAGCAGCGCCCCGCGCACCGCCGCCCAGGGGAGCGCGATCACGGTTTCCGCCACCAGCGACATGCCGATCCAGCGGTCGAGCATCCGGGGCCGCAGGAAGGCGTACTCCGCCATCTCAAGCCAGTAACGCTGCAGCGCCGCGCCCGCGGCGCCCGCCACGAAGAGCAGCAGCAGGACCGCCCACGCACGGCCGCTGCTTCGCCCCAGCCGGGACGCGTGCCGTGCTACCGGGTTGTCCCAGATGCGTGCCGCCATGACGTGCAGTCGAGTTACTCTCCGGTTCGGATAGGAAAAGCCGTGCCAGTTACCGCGTTAGACGAGCCCGGGCACAGGTGAGAAGCAGAGAAAACAAGGAGATTACCGGCTCCCGCTCGCCGTCTTCGCGGCGCCCGCGGGCCGGGGCGCAAACGTCACGGTCACCGGAGTCTCGAATTTGGGGCAGATCCGCTCGTTCACCTTGTAGAGCGAGTCGTCCGTCCCTCCCGGCAGCCCGTTGTTCACGATCGCCGCCGGGTCCCGGTAGGTCGCGATCAGCGAGAGCTCCTCATCCGCCACGAACTGCCCGTCCCGCACGATGGAGCCGCTGAAGATCCACGGCCCGCGCTGCAGCGGCCGCTTTCGCTCCAGGTCCCAGACCAGGTCTTCCGCGTGCACCTTCACGCTGCGCCCGTCTCGCTTCCAGGAGACGAAGACGTCGACCGGCGAGCCCTGCGGCGGCTTCTCGTCGCCCTGCACGTCGATCCCGCCCTTCGGCTCCAGCCCGAGCAGGATCAGGCCGATCTGCAGGTGGAGCGGCCGCACGTCGAGCGAGAGCACGCTTTCGTGGAGCTTGCCGCCGGGCGCCACCGCCAGGTACTCGATGGTGCTCCGGTCCATGTTCACCTTGCCGCTGCAGGTAGCGGTGCGGCTCTTCAGGTCGACCTTCAGCTTGCCCACCTGGTAGAGGTCGTCCCCGATCTTCCGCGCGGGCGACTCTTCGGCTCCGGGAGCGCTCGTCACGGCGGCGGCCATTCCGGACCCAAAGCACGGCGGCCGGTTGAACGCCGAGACCCCGAGGAGCCCCACCACCGCCGCGGTCGCAAGCCACCACCGGGGCGCGGGTAGATAAGGGGCGACTGGAGCGAGTGGGCGGCGAAGCATCGTCATGCGAGCGGAGGAGCCTTTCGGGTGCTGAGCCACTTTTTATTCCCGCATCAGGCGCGTGTCAACCCAATCGGCGTGATCGGCCGCGTCGCCGTTGTCGGCGTAGTCCACCTCCAGGCGCAGCAGCAGCACTCCCTTGAGCGGCACCTCTACCGGCAGCGGCGCATCGCCGCCGCGCACGATCGGGCTCTCCCAGAGCAGCTTGTCGTCGCCGAACACCCGGTAGACGACGCTGCCGCCGCGGCCGACCTCATCGTCGATCCCGACGAGCGAGACGAGCTTCGCGAAGCTGCCGTCGAGCGTGTACGTCACCTGGCTGCGGCTCCGCATCCCGAGCCCGCGGGTGTAGGTGCGCCCCCGGAGACGCAGCGGCCGGCCGGAGGCAGACTGGTTCTGCCGGATGGTGAAGGCACCGTCGAGATAGGGGATGGTCCGCGACTCGCTCGGCTCCAGGTCGGAGACGTAGACGAGCTTTCCGTTCCGGACCTCCAGCGCCGTGAGGGAGGCGAGCGGCAGCTCCAGCTCCGCGCCCCAGTCCAGCTTCACGGTGAGCGACTGCTCCCCGAGCTTGACGAACGTGCCCGTGAGACGGTCTCCGCCCCCAAGGTCGAGCGACAGCACCACCCCGGTCCGCGGAGGGGCCGCCGCTTCCGCGCGCGGCGCCAGCGCGATCGCCTGCACGCGCTCGATCGGCACGGGAATCGGGCCGCCGCCCGGGTCGATGCTCACCTTATCCGCGGCGATCCCCTGCAGCTCGCCCTGTACGCGGTCGTTCGCGAGGATCACGGTGTCCTTACCCACCGGTCCGGGCAGCGCCGCCTTCTCCTGCAGCCGAAGCGCGGAGACGCGGGGGAGGGGGATCGTGATCTCGCCCCAGCCGGCCGAAACCTTCACCTGGCGCGCCGCCGGGAACGAGAGCTTTCCGAAGACCCGGTCGCCGTTCGCCAGGCGGACCGTCGGCGTGATGGTGCGGCCCGCGACCTTCCCGAAGCTGACCTGCACCAGGTCCTTTACGGAGACGGTCAGCGGCTCTCCCTCGGAGGGGGTGAGCACGATCTGCTCCGCCGTGGCGCCCGGTTTCAGGTCGACGCCCGTGACCGTCTTCCCGTCGGCGAGCAGCACCGAGGCGTCTCCCGCCCACGCGGGGCCGGCGAGAAGCGAGCTGAGAAGCAGGATGCCGCCGACGAGAGCGCCGGGCATGCGGGGGGATGTGGGAAGCCTGAACAACTGAACCGCCTTTATTGCTTCCGGTCTGTTTTCAAGTTCCAGGTCGACAGGTTTCAGGTTCCGAGCCCCGCCTCCGGCGGCCCCAACCTGCAGCCTGCTAACGTGCTCACCTGCAACACGACCGGCTATTTCTGGTAGATCGGGAGGAGCGCGGCCGGAACCTGGAGCGCCAGGACCCCCATCGCGGTGGCGTAGGCATAGCCCGGGCCGTCATACCAGCTTCCGTCCGGCCGCTGGGTGGAGACGAGGTGGTCCGCCAGCTTGGGGAACCAGTAGCGCCAGTACTTATCGCCCGCCTGGTACATCGCCTGGGTGCAGTAATAGTGGGCGTAAAAGGTGTGCCCGTCCCGGGTGGTGGGGCTGCGAGCCATCAGGTAGGAGAGGCCGCGCTTGCACTCCGGCGCGTTCCGCTCGCCCATCACGATCAGCGAGAGCACGCCGGCGCCGGTTCGCGCCAGGCCGGAGCCCTTCTGGTTGGTCATGTAGCTGAAGCCGCCGTCGTCGTTGTTCTGGCAGCGCTTCACGTATTCGATCGCGCGGGCGGTGGTGTCCTTGGGCACCCGCACGCCGGCGTTGGCGGCCGCCCGCAGCGCCATGATCTGGCAGATCACCACGCTGATGTCGGCATCCGCCACGCGCGGCTGGTAGCGCCAGCCGCCTTCCGCGTTCTGCGTGCGGAGGATCAGCGCCACCGCGTTCTCCAGCTTGTCCCGCAGGTCGCCGCGGCGGGTCATGCCGTACAGCTCCGCCAGGGCGAGCGTGGCGAAGCCGTGCCCGTACATCGGGGGACCCGCCTGGGCCTGCGCATTGAAGATCAGCCCGGTCCGCTGCGCGTTATTGGCGAGGTAGTCGGCCGCCTTCCGGAGCACCTGCCCGTAGGGCCCGCGGTCCGGCTGGTGCCCCGCAGCCATGAAGGCGAGGGAGCAGAGCCCGACGATCCCGACGTCCGAGCTGTAGCGGGAGTCGCCCCAGGAGCCGTCGGCGTTCTGCTGCTCCGCCAGGTACTTGAGCGCCTTCTTTGCCGCCGCCTCGGTCTTCGGCGTGCCGAGATACTCCCGCGCTTCGGCGTCGAGCCCGCCCCGTTCCTGCAGCGTAAAGCCGCTCCCGGAGATGTTCTTCCCGGAGCCGGCCTTCGGCTTGGGCGCCGGCTTCTGGGCCGGCTTGCGCTGCGCGAACGAGCTCGCCCCCGCCAGCAGCGAAGCCGCCGCAAAGCCCGCGATGAGGAGTGTGCCGATCCCTCGCTGTGCCATCTTCCCGTTTCGTCTCATCCGCACGCCTGCGCGCCAAATCCCATGTCTGCCCAGGATCAGGAGTAGCTGCAGCCGGGGCGCGCCCCGCCTTCGGACCAGCTACACCCTACACCCTACACCCTACACCCCGGGGCGAAGCCCCTACTTCCGTCCATCCTTCGAGAGCCCGCTGTAGTAGCGCTGGATCAGGTCCTGGTATTCCGCCGGGATCTTCTCCTTGTACCCCTGCCGGAGCGCGTCCTGGCTGCGCGGGTCGAGGCCGGCGAAGCCGCGGTTGGTCGGGTCGTAGCCGGCCTGGGGACCGCCCTGGAGGCCGGTGCGGCGCTGGAGCGACCGCAGCGCGGGGGAGTTGCCCTGCTGGGCCTGGCCGGGTGAGGGTTGGCCCTGTCCCGCCTGCTGCTCTTGCTGCCCCTGCTGGCGGCCGGCCTGCTGCTGACGCTGCTGCTGCTGGCGCTGCTGCTGCTGTTGGCGGGCCATCTGCTGGGTCAGCTTCAGCGCCTCGCTCAGCTTGATGATCGCCTGCGACTCCTGCTCCTGCACCGGCTCGCCGGACTGCGACCGGTCGAGGCCGCGCTTCGCCTCCGACATGTGACCGCTCGCGGCCTTGATCCGGGAGGAGATCTGTCCGTTCCGCTTCAGGGCTTCCGCCACCTCGTCGGCGAACTTCCGCGCTTCCTCCTGCTGCCGCGCCGCTTCCGCGATCTGGTCCTTCTGGGCCGGCGTCAGCTCGTCGCCGCTGCGGTTGTCGTCGACGTCCTGGGTCTGCGCGCGGATGCCCTGCTCCATGAACCGGAGCAGGCGGATCTCCGCCAGGCGGCGCTGGATCTCCTTGTCGTCCTGCTGCTGCTGCTGGCCGCCCTGCTGCTGGCCGCCCTGCTGCTGGCCGCCGCCATCCTGCTCGTCGTTATCGTCCGGGTTGGGATCGAGCGCGTTCTTGAGCTGCTCCAGCAGGGAGGCCGCGCGGCCCTGCGCCTGCTGGGTCGGGTTCGCGCCCGCGTTGCCCTGCTCCAGGCCCTGCTTGGCGCGCTCCATCTGCCGGCGGGCCTGCCGGGAGAAGCTCTTGAAGACGTCGCTGGGCAGCTCCGCCTCCAGCTTCTGGGTGTCTGCCTCCAGGTCGCGCTGCTGCGCGGGGAGCTCGCCGAGCTGGCGGGTCGCTTCCGCCTGGCGGGTGCCCTGCTGGATCGCCTTCTGCCGCGCCACGAGCTGTTCCAGCGACTTCCGCAGCTCCGCGAACGGGTCCTGCCGCTCCTGTCCCTGGGCTTCCGCCTGCGCCTGCTGCAGGCTCTCCATGGCGCGCCGCATCGCCTGCATCGCCCGCTGCTGCTGCTGCTGGGCCTGCTGCTGGCCGTTCTGGCCCTGGCTCAGCGACTGGCTCGCCTGCTGGCTCTGCTCCCCCGCCTGCTCCAGCTGCTGCGCCGCGCGGCCGGCGGAGGGAGTCTGCCGCTGCAGCCGCTGGAGCTGCCGCGCCAGGCTGCGCGCCTCCCGCTCGATCTCCCGCTGGCGCTGCGCCAGCTCGGCGCGCTGCTGCGGCGACATGAGCTGCCGCGCCTGCTGCTGCGCCTCCTGCTGCTGGGTCATCAGCCGCTGCAGCCGGCGCGACGCCTGGCGGAGCTGCCGCTGCACGTTGCGCGGGTCGTTCGGATCGGCGGCGCTGCGGAGCTGCTCCGCCGCCTGCTCCAGCGCCTCCGCCGCCTGCTGCTGCTGGGAGTTCGCCTGGCCCAGCGAGTTCCGGCTGGCGTTCTGCGCCGCCTGGCTCTGCTGCTCCGTCACGCCGCTGCGCTGGAGGTCCTGCGCCGTCTCCCGCGCCGCTTCCGCCTGCGCCCCGTTCGCGCTGCGCATCGCCTCGGCGGCGCGCTGCAGGTCCTGGAGCGCCTCGGCCGTGGCGCGCTGGAGGTTCGCCTGCTGCTGCGCGTTCTCCTGAAGCTGCGCGCGCTGCTCGGCCGAAAGCTCGCTCATCTCCCGGCCGAGGGTCTGCGGCAGCATCTTGCGCGTCTCCGCCTGGAGCTGGCGCTGCTGCTGCGCGAGCCGCTCGAACCGCTGAGCCATCCGCTGCAGCTCGCTGCCGGGGCGGAGGAGCTGCTCGATCTTCTGCAGCTCCTGCTGGATCTGCTGCTGCTCGCCGGACGCCTGCGAGAGCTCGGAGCGAGCCTGCTGCGCGTTCGACTGCGCCTGGGCCTGCGCGCTGCCGATCCGGTTGGCGGCTTGCGGCACCTGGTTCTTCGAGAGCTGGTCGAGCCGCTGCTGCGCGTTCTGCTGCGACTGCACGTCTGCCTGCGGCGCCAGGTTGTTCGTCTCCGCCATGCGGCGCAGGTCCTGGACCCGCCGCGCGAGATCGGCTGCCGTGAAGCCGACGGAGCGCTGCCGCTCTTCCGCGGAGGCGAGCGCGTCGGCGTTCGGCGCGCCGCGGCGCCGCTCGGCTTCCACCTCGGCGCGGCTGCCCTTCTGCTCCTTCTGCAGCTCGCGCAGCGCCGCCAGGATCTCAGCCCGCTGCTCCTCGTACCGGCGGTTCGCCTCCGCCTCGTCGATGATCCGGAGCTGGAACTCGCCGGTCTTCCCGACGTGCGGCCCGTTCAAGTTGTCGTAGTCGAGCGCCTCCGCGCGGTAGCGCACCAGGTCGCCCGGCTTGAGATTCAGCGCCCCGAGCTCCCAGAGGCTGGTCAGCTCGAGCTGCTTCTCGCGCCGCCCGCCTTGACCCGCCGGCATCGACCGGGAGGCGCCCTCGCCGACCCGGTAGGGGACTCGCACTGTCGCGATGCCGTAGTCGTCTTTCGCCGTGATCACCAGCTTGATGCGGGCGTTGGGGACGACGTCGAGGTCCCCGGCGGGGTCGAGAAGCTGGACTTCCGGCGTCTGGTCGCGGATCGCCTTGATCGGAAACGTCTGCGGCTCGGGAGCGAAGAAACCGTCGGTGTCTTTCAGCCGCAGCGCGTAGTGGCCGTTGTCCTTGACGGTGAGCGCGCCGGCGACGGTGTCGCCCTTCACGCTCCAGGGGGCCGGCTTCGCCTTCGGCAGCGTCGCCTCCGCAATCTCCAGCGGCTTGTTCGCCTTCAGCTCCAGCTCCACGAGCGTCCCGACCGGCGCGGCCACCCCGCCGGAGTCGGAGCTTACCGTCTCCGCCGGGCGCGCCATGTACTCCGGGAAGGTGAGCTTCAGCTTCGCGCCGATCACCGCCGCCGGGTCGACCACCACCACCTCACCCTGGTCGGTAATCCCGTCGCCGGCGGTTGCGTAGTACTCCATCCGCTCCGTGAGCGAGGCGAAGCGGTGCTCGAACGGCTGTCCCATCCCGCTCTTCAGCGCTACCGACTGCCACGCGCCGCCGTTGAAGCGGAAGTGGAGCCGGCCGCGGTCGACCGACTTTCCTTCCTGGCTCACGTTCAGCTCGAAGTCAGTGCCGCGGAGGAGCTTGGCGCTGAGCGGGGAGACCTGGATCCGGGTGTCCCGCCAGACCGGCGTGTTCATGAGCGCCATGCGCTGCAGGAAGGCGGAGAAGGCCGGCCCCGCCGCCACCACGTGGAGCAGGAGCGCCAGGAGCACGACTCCGAGGCCGGTGGCCGACCGCATCAGCCCGGTCCGCGCGAACGCCGCCTGGAAGTTGAGCCCCCCGGCCTCCTGCTCCGCCTCTCGCTCCAGGTCGTGCAGCAGCGCCGCGGACATTCCCTGGCGCTGCTCCGGGGTGAGGCCGCGGAACTCCACCGCGGAGAGGAGCCGCTCGCGGAGCTGCGGGTACTTCCGTTCGACGAGGACCGCGATCTCCTCCGGGCTGCGCCGCTGCAGCAGCGGCCGCAGGATCAGGAAGAGGAAGAGGCCGGAGAAGAGGACGCCCAGCACGGCCCACACCGCCAGCCGGACCCGCATGGGGAAGACGAGCCAGCGGTCCAGATGGAAGCAGACGAGGAACGCGGCGAGCAGGACCGCGGTGGTCCACAGGGTTCCTTCGGCGGCCAGGAGCGCGCGCCAGTAACTGCGGGCACGGTCCAGCCTGGCGTTCAGCGCCATCTGGGTCATCGGGGAATACTCCTCCCTCCGCGGCTGGGATGCGGGTTACCCGGTTAGACGCGGCCTTCTCCTGAAGGTTTCGGCGGCAGCCGCAAACGCGGCCGCCGGATAGCGGGAGTATAGCGCGGGATGCGCGCGCTG
This sequence comes from Armatimonadota bacterium, assembly GCA_046292385.1. Taxonomy (GTDB): domain Bacteria; phylum Armatimonadota; class SYMT01; order SYMT01; family SYMT01; genus JBKBRF01. Next base: position 160,696 of record JBKBRF010000004.1, read on the forward strand.
GCAGGGGTGCTGCGCCTTGAACAGGTAGCTCGGCACCTCGACGCGGCCTCACTCCGATCCGAGGGGGTGGGGGAGGCCGCGTGAGAAGCAGTCGTCCGCGCCCGTCAACCACCCCGCCCGACCACCCCATCCCGCTGCGACTTCAGCCAGCCGTCCAGCAGGGCCTGGCAGTTCACCACTTTCTCCACCAGGTCGGCCGGCACGTAGTAGTAGTGGTTTGTCGCCTCGAAGCCGATGCGGGAGTCGCGCTGCTGGATCTGGTAGAGCCGCTTCGCCAGGGCGATCTCGCTCCGCAGCGTCGTCTCGAGCTGGTCACAGAGCGCGGCGACGCGGGCGGGCTCGCGCTCCGCGGCGAGCGCGTCCCGGTCGCGGACGAAGCGCGCCTGGTTCGCGACGCTGCGGAAATGGATCGCGGCCGCCTCGGCGACATCCTGCTCGCGCGCCAGCTCCCGCCGCTGCTCCCGCGACGCCTTGCCGCCGAGCGCCTCGGTTTGCGCGCGGAGATCGCGCAGGCCGGCGTCGAAACCGTCCGCCACCCGCTCGAGCTGGCCGATGAAGACGTCGGGCGGGAAGACGCTCCGCCAGCTCGCCAGATCGTCGTACGGGAAGCCGACCATCGTGGCGCCGTAGCCGGTCCGCTCCGCCCAGAGCGGGTTGGCGGGGCCGGTCTGCAGCGGCGCGTTGTAGACGACCCCGATGTGGTAGGGAAACTCCCGGAAGGCGGCGCTCCAGGCCCGCCAGGCCCGGACCACGTGCGGCGCGGCCGCCGGGCCGAAGCGCCGCTCCGCCACGCGCGCTATCGCGCCCTCCGGCGTCAGCTCCTGATGGCGGCCCAGCTCCGAGACGACCTCCAGGTTGGGAGAGGGGTAGCCGCCGAGGGTCCAGCCGAGCATCAGCCCGCGGACCCCGCTCCCGCGCAGGTTGGCGGCGTGCTGGGCGACGTTTTCCACGGCGGGAATGTACGGCACGGCGGAGAGCTCCCACGTGTTGCCCGCCTGGATCTTCGCCATCGTCCCCAGCCCCGCCGCCCGGGCCGCCTGCCAGTGCCGCGTGGCGCGGGGGCCGGGGCCGACCGTGGAGATCGAGTACTCGCCGACCACGCTCTCCACCCCGCCGCGGCGGATCGGGATGCTCCACTCGCTCACGCTCATCAGCATCGACTGCTTCGGCAGGCGCCGGATCGCCTCTTCCGCCCAGTCGTCCGCCCAGCCCCAGTCCCACACCAGGAGCCGGGTCTTACTGCGGGCGCGGTCGATCCCCTCCTGGATCAGCGCGTTCGCCTCCGCGGTCACCACCGCCGCGCCGCGAGGGCCGCACCGGGGGCACTCGGTGCCGCGCCCGTGCGACCAGCAGTGCGTCAGGTTCTCGGAGCCGCTGATGGTGAACAATCCAGCCAGCTCCGGCACCGTGCGGCAGATCCGCTCCACGGCGCCGGTCAGGTACGCCCGCACCTCCGGGACGCTGGTGCAGAGGGTGGCGTAGTCGCCCTCCACCACCCCCTTCAGGTGCGGGCGCGTCTCGAACCAGGAGAGGGGGAGGGCGCGCGGCTCGTTCAGGTAGAGATAGAGGCCGAGGTCGTGCCGCTTCGCCCGCGCGGCGAGGCGCTTCAGCCCCTGCAGCCGCTCCTCCCAGCGCGCGCTGCGGGTGGGCTCCCACGGGAACGGCGCCAGCTTTTGCAGGAGGCCCTGCAGCCAGACCCCGCCGACGCCGGCATCCGCCAGCCGCGCCAGGTAGCCGTCCGGGAATGGATCGGCCTCGCGCTCCAGGAGGGGGTCGCCGTAGAGCGCGAAGTAGGAGTAGCAGTAGCGCGGCGAGAAGCCCGACGCGCCCGCCTCCACGCGCTCCCGCTTCTCCGGCGGGCGGGAGAGCTCCGTCACGAACTGGAAGAGCGGCTCGCGGATCGTCCCCGCCCCTTCACCGAACTGCTCCCGGACCACCCGCGCCACCTCCGCCGCGCGGCGGCGCGTCTCCGGGTCCGGCGCGGCGTACCGGAGCGTCTCGCACCTAGGCTTGCGGCTGCCGAGCTTGACGTAGAGGAAGTCGTCTTCCCGCAGCGTGAACGCCAGCTCCTCCGCGTCCCAGTCGAGGAGCTGCAGGAGCTGCTCGTACGGCAGCAGGTGCCAGTTCCGCTTGATGACGCTGATGTAGGAGCGCCGCTGCTGGTCCGCCGTGATCCGCGGCGGGCCGGAGAGCCCCAGCTCCCGACCCAGCTCCCGGATCTGTGCGGCGGTGGCGCCGACCACCCGCCCCATCCGCTCCGCCGGTACGAGCTGCCAGTTGCGCCAGACGAAGGCGTGCAGGCGGCTGGGAAAGTGCGGGAACGGCACCGGGGCGGGCGCGTCGCCCACCGGCAGCTCCACGGGGGCGGAAGCCCCCTGCGGCGGCGCCGGCGGCTGCTTGCGCGCGGCGTCCGCGGGGACGGCGGAGGCGAGCAGGCCGCCCCCCAGGGCGAGGGTGGTCTGCTTCAGGAAGCGGCGGCGCGGGGACTCGGAGCGGGGATCATCTTCATAGCGCATACCCCGCAGTTACCACCGCCCGCCGGCACCTCCTCCCCGGCGCAGACCGGCGGTTAGCGGACCTCGCCGGAGGAGCGGATCCGCTCGATCACCTCGTCCTCGAACTCCTTGCCGGAGTCGACCGCGGCGTTCGGATCGTCACCCAGCGGCAGAAAGAGCTCCTTCGCGGCGGCGGCGAGCGCTTCCGGATCGGCGAACACGAGCTCGGCCACCTGCCCGTCGCCCACCAGGGCGACAAAGCGCCGCCGCTCGCCCGCGTCGGCCAGCGCCCGGTTCGCGGCGTCGACCACCGCCGTCACGTCGTACCAGTCGCCGAGGTTCTCCGCCTTGAACTTGTAGAGCTTGCCGCCGTGGATGAACTGCACCACGTACGGCGCCTCCTCGTCGTCATCGGAGCCGAGCCAGCGCTCGTACGGCGCCTCCGGCTTGAACGCGCCGCCGCTGTGCCTGGCGAAGTCGCGCAGCAGGCGGTCGTGCCGCACCGGGATCACGCCCGTCTCCGCGTCGAACGAGGTGAGAAGGCCCGCCGCTTCGAAGGTCGCGCCGAGAAACCGCTTCGCGCCGGTCGGATCGTCCGCTTCCCGCCCCGCCTGGGAGTACTCGTAGATACCGTCGTCGGTCAGGCGGTCGGCAGGCTCCTGCTTCAGAGCTGCCGCCAGCTTCGCCCGCGCGCGGGCCAGCGCCTTCTCATCCAGCACCTTCAGCTCCCCCAGCCGCTGGAGCGCCTTCTCCGCCGTGATCCCGTGCTCCGCCCAGCGCACCGCCGCCCGGTCAGCCGGGTCGAGGCGGTCCGCCAGCGCGGCGGCGGCGCGGATGGCCGCGTCCCCACCGATCAGCAGCAGCGCCGAAGCGGCGGCGGGAGCGACTCCGTCGCCGTCCTGCGACCGGGCAGCGGTCTCGCGGAGGACGCGGACCAGCTCCGCGTCGCCGCTCCCGCGGCCCGCAGTGCCGAGCGTCGAGATGGCGGCACTCCGCAGCTCCGGGATCGAGAGGAGGGAGAGCGCCAGCGCGCGCCCGCGGGGCGGGTCTCGCCGCGCCAGCGCCTCCAGGGCCCGGGCGCGAAGGGGGTCCGGCGTCGTGGACGCGCGCGCCAGGCGCTCCAGCAGCTCCGCGGCCTTCGCGCCGCCGTGCTCCGCCACCGCCTCGAGGGCGGACGCCTCCCCGCCGCTCGTCCCGCCTCCCAGCCCGTCGTCCCGGCGGCGAGTCAGCGCCTGCGCACACGCCTCTACGGCTGCGGCGGAGACCGCGGGGGACTTCGCCGCGGCCGCCTCCGCCAGGCCGGTCAGATACCAGTAGCTCTCCTGCTGGTCGGTGGACCGGAGCCGCGCCGCGCTGAGCCGAATCAGCTCTTCGGACGGCGCCGCCTGCGACAGCCAGAAGGCGGCGCGCCCACCGGTCTCATCCCCTTTGCGGATCAGCTCCAGCAGCCTCCGATTCATCGCCGGACTCGCCAGCCGCCCCGCCGCCTCCACCGCCACCCGGCGGAGCTCCCGGTCCCGCGAATCGAGGGAGCGGAGCACCACCCCCTCCAATCCCGGCAGCTTCGCGCGGTCCGCCGGGCCGAGCTCCGCCGCGGCGCCCAGCACTGCGAACGACTCACCAGGGACGGTGAGTGCCTTCCGCGCGGCGTCGATGCCCGCCGGGTCGCCCAGCCGCAGCAGCATGAACGCCGCCGCCGTCCGCTGGGAGTTACGGCTCCCCGCCGGCCCTTCGAGCTGTTTCCGCAGCACCGGGACCACCCCCGCCCGCCGCTTTCGGAGCGCCGCGAACGACTCCGCGTCGACGTCCGCCATCATGATCAGCGTGTCGAGCTCCTCTGCGCGGTCCTCCCGCTGCCGCCGCGCCCCCAGCTCCCGCGCCCGCCGGAGCGCCGCCGGATCGGCCGACACCTCGATGCGGGTGGCAGCCGCTGCGGCGCGCACCACGTCCCCCGCCGCAGCCGGAGGCCCGCTCACCGCCCCGCAGCCCAGGAGCGAAAACCCCAACGGCACAGCCCAAACCCAGCGGTAGCTCATCTCACGCACCCTCGAGCACGAAGCTCACCAAGAAACGCCAGGGAGTGATGCCTTACTTTCCAGGTCCGCCAGCAGACGCCCAAAAACCCTCAACCGCCTGCCAACCCGGCAACCGATCCACAGCCAAACCGCGGCGTCTGCAGGCCCAGCCGCAGGCTGGGCTGGAGGAGGCCACCTGTGACCGCCCCTGGGCGCAGGGGCGGTAGCTCGACGGCGGTCGATTCAGCCCGTGATCCGCACTCCTGATGAAATCCGTCGCGGTGGCGCGGGAAGAGCCTTTCGGAGCGCACTCCCGGAGCAGCCCGCTAACGGAGCGAAGCGGAGTGTGAAAGGGCCGCGGAGGGCTTTCGCCGCGGGAGGGCTGAAGCGGCCGACTAGGGCTCGGGGTCGGGCTTTCGGTACGGACGCTGCCTCTCGACCGCAGCCTGAGATCAACCCCACGTAGCCGACGCTGCCATCCGCCACGAGAGGTGAAACACTCGGTCCTCAGTCCCCCCGCATCACCCAATCCACTCCAAACCGCGCATGCCGGATCGCCTCCCGCAAGGGCCTCCCTTCCACGTCTTTCTGCGCCGCACGCTCCGGCAGGCTGTAAGTGTAGGTGGCATGGAGCGCGCCGTCCTTCGCCTCGATGATGGAGGGGTAGTGGAACCCGGTGCCGTCCGGCACGTCCCGCTCCAGGTGCCGGTTCCAGCGCCACGTCTTGCCGTCGTCGTCGGAGATCGAGACGAGCAGCGAGTGCCGCCCGCGCTCGGTGTCGTTGTTGATCAGGACCCAGCGGCCGTCGCGCAGGGTGACGACGTCGACTCCGGAGCCGGGGTTCAGGATCTCGGAGTCGCGGACGGTCGACCAGGTCAGGCCGCCGTCCCGCGACTCGCTGTAGAGGAGGCGCTGCGGCGGGCCGCCGTTATCCCGCATGAAGGCGGCGAGGGTGCCGTCCCGCTTCCGAGCGAGGGCGGGCTGCACCGGGCCGTCGCCGACCAGCGGCGTGCTGGTGGTCCAGGTCTCGCCCCAGTCATCGGTGATCGCCATCAGGGAGAAGTCGAAGCCGTCCGAGTAGAGCGGCAGGATCATCCGGCGGCCGTCCAGGATATACGGGTGGACGCGGGGCATCCAGCCGAGGCGGTTGAAGTACCTGTCCGCGGCGTTGGCCCGGCGGCGCTCCAGATACTCCCGCACCGCCGGCCGCTGCGCCTCCGGGAAGGTGTCGACCCGGCGGAGGTCGCGCTCCACCGCTTCCTGTACGATTTGCGTGAACTCCGGCCCCGGCTTCAGGTGGACCACCCGCTCCTCCGCCCAGACCGGCGCGGCGCCGCGCCGCTGGTAATTGCGGGAGATGCGGCACTTGAGCAGCGCGGTGTGCCACTCGTTCGCCTGGATCACCGGCCAGAAAAGCCAGAGCCGCTCCTGCGGGTCGATGATCATGCAGGGGTTGCAGTCCGGAAAGCCGGGAACGTCCGCCATCAGGAACGGCTCGCTCCAGGCGGTGTCCCGCGGCCGCTTGCGGGCGCCCATGATGCGCACGTCATCCGCCCGCCGCTCGCCGGAGCCGAGGTACCAGCACGCCAGGAGGTCGCCGTTCGGGCACTGCACCACGCAGCTCCCGTGGCTGTGGAGGTGTCCGAGCGGAAAGATCAGCTCCGACCGCACCGGCGGCGGACTCCCCGCACACGCCGCCGAAGCCGCCCCCGCGGCGATCCCGCCACCCACCCCCATTAGGAACTCGCGCCGGTCCATGCTCGCTCTCCCGTTTCGCTCTTTGCCTGACAGGGAGGCGGTTCGCCGCAGGGACCACGCTTCCATCCACGGAACTGGGCTCCATCGGACGCCCCGCCGGCGGAAGCGCTGAATGCCGCTTCAAACTCAGCCGCGTGCGCCATGTCCCTGATGGATAGAGGCTGCGGATGATGGACTGGACCTCACTCTCCCTCGAATCAGCGAAGCCGGCACTCGCGTGGATGCAGGAGCCGGAATCGCTCTTCCGGAAACCGGAGTACCGGAAGCGTCCGGGCGACGCCTGGATCGGACCGTTCTTCCGAGCGCTGGACGAGGGCCTAACCGAGCTGTGCGCGCAGGGACAGCAAGCCTTTGACCGCAGCGCCGTGACGATCGTCCAGCAGCTTCAGGTCGAGCTTGCCGAGCACGCGCGCCAGTACAACGTCACTGGGTTCTCCGCCTCGATCGAGGCAGGGCTCAGCGGCGACCACTGGTTCCTTCTGAATCACCGCTCATGGATCGAAGCCTACCTCCGCGCGCCGCGGCTCATCGAGCGAGTGATTGAGTATCCTCCGGAGGTGCTGGCGCGGATCGAAGCTGAGGACACGCTCCTGAGGTCGGTTGGCTCCCGCCTCCAGGAACTGCAACCGGAGTCACCAAGCGGGCGTGAGCCGCCGCATCACTGGTGGTGGCACGGAGAGGGGTAGGGTGCGGTTTTTCTGGAACCGGCAATGAGAGGGAAGAGGATGCGACGACGCGAGTTTCTTTCGTGGAGCGGCGGACTGGCGGCGGGACTGCTGGCGGTCCGCTCCGAGGCGGCGCAGGCGCGGCCGGAGGTGGATGGCGGGCTGGCGTGGTACGACGTGCAGCAGTGGGGGGTAGAGGGCAAGGGCTGGCGGGAGACGGCGCGGTACTTCGACCGCCTCCCGTCACGCGCCGAGGGCGTGGTACGGGATCCGGTCTGGAGCCTGAGCCGCCACTCCGCGGGCATGCTGGTTCGGTTCGAGACCGACGCGCCCGCGATCCACGCGCGCTACTCCCTCCTCTCCGCCAACCTGGCGATGCCGCACATGCCGGCGACCGGCGTGAGCGGGCTCGACCTCTACGCGCGGGCCGAGGAGGGCCGCGACCGCTGGCTCGCCGTGGCACAGCCGCGGGACCGGGAGGTGGAGGTGCGGCTGGCGCAGGGGATCGACCCCACTCCGGAGGGCCGGCCCCGGCTCTACACCATCTACCTGCCGCTCTACAACGGCACGGAGACGCTCAAGATCGGGGTCGATCCGCAGGCCCGCTTCCGACCGGTGCCGCCGCGGGAGGAGCGGCCGATCGTCTTCTACGGCACGTCGATCATGCACGGCGCCTGCGCGTCGCGGCCCGGGATGTCGATCTCCGCCATTCTCGGGCGGCGGCTGGAGCGCCCGACGATCAACCTTGGCTTCTCCGGAAATGGGAAGATGGAGGCGGAGGTCGGCGCGCTGCTGGCGGAGCTCGACCCGGCCGTCTACGCGATCGACTGCCTCCCGAACATGTCGCCGGAGGAGGTCGCCGCCCGCACGGAGCCGCTGGTGCGGCAGCTCCGGAAGGCACGGCCACAGACGCCGATCCTGCTGGTGGAAGACCGGACGTTCACCCAGGCGCGGTTCCACCGGAACGTCCGGGAGCAGCACGCGCAGCGGCGCGCCGCCCTGCGGGAGAGCTACGAGCGGTTGGTGAAAGACGGCGTGCGCCGGCTCGGCTATCTCCGCGGAGAGGAGCTGCTGGGCGATGACGGCGAAGCGGCGACCGACGGCTCCCATCCGAACGACCTGGGGATGGTGCGCTACGCGGACGCCTACGAGCGGCCGCTGCGGCGACTGCTCCGGAGCTGAGCGCGGACGCGGCTCACACCCGCTCCAACTCGGTCCAGTGGCTCAGGGCGCTGTCCAGCTTCACGCCGGGCGGCGACTTCACCACCAGCGCGCCGTTCAGCACGTCGCCGCGGTGGTGCAGGTCGAGGTGGAGGTGGTACGGCCGCCGGTTGGCATCCTCGGTGCCGATGTCGCCCGCGAAGCAGCCGGTGAGCCAGCCGTCTCGCAGCACCGGCTCGCTCACCAGGGTCGTAAGCTGGCTGCCCAGGCGCACGTGCACGTCGCTGTCCGGGTGGAACGCCAGCGCGAGTGGCAGCTCGGCCTCGCCGGTGGCGACCGTCCCCCGCCACTCGCCGCGGAGTGTGGGGTAGGGACGCGGCTCGCCGTCGGCCTCCGCAGGCGACGGCTTGCGGCGCGCCTGCTCCGCGATCCGGGGGACCAGCAGCGCCACCACTTCCCGCGCGACGTCGAACGGAAGGCTGGAGGCGGCGTTGCAGAGGGCGACCACCGCCAGCCGCTCGGCCGGAACCAGCAGCAGGATCGTGTTCACGCCGTCCATCCCACCGGTATGACTCACGCTCCGCGCGCCTTCCCATTCGTCGCTGATCCGCCAGCCGACGCCGTAGCCGACCGTCTCGGTGCAGGTGGCGGTCGGCTTCTGCATCTCCTCGATCCCGGCGTGGGTCAGGATCGGCTTCTGGTCCGGCAGCCCCGCCTGGAGATGGAACATGCCGAAGCGGAGGAGGTCGCGCGCGCTGCAGAAGACGGCGGAGGCCCCGGGGTGATCGAAGTCGTAGAACGGCAGCCGCAGCCCATCCGGCGCGTAGCGGGCCGCGGCGTACGGCTCCAGCCCGGGGCCGACGCCGACCGAGGCGCGGGTCATTCCGAGCAGTAGGAAGACCTCGCGGCGCATGAACTCCGCGAAGCTCTGTCCGGAGACGTGGGAAATCACCTCGTCCAGCACGCCGTAGCCGAGGTTGGAGTACTGATAGCGCTCGCCCGGCGCGGTGACCAGGTTCCCGTAGCGGCGCAGCGTCTCGCGGAAGGGTGGACGCCGGCGCGGCTCGTCCTCCGGAAAGAAGTGCCAGTGGAGCGGCAGGCCGGAGGTGTGGTTCGCCACCCGGCGCAGCGTCGCGTCGTCCGCGTCTCCCACCCGCGCGGTGAGGCGGGCGTCCCCCAGGTAGTCGTGCGCCGGCCGGTCCAGGTCCAGCTCGCCTCGCTCGTGCAGCACCATCAGCCCGGTCGCCGTGATCGGCTTGGAGATGGAGGCGAGGGAATAGAGCGTGTCCGGCGTGGCGGGAATCCGCGCCTCGCGGTCCGCCCAGCCGAACGCCTCCTCCCAGAGCGGCTCCCCGTGCTGGGCCACCGCTACGGCGAGCGACGGCAGCGATTCCTCACTCAGGCGGGCGCGGATCTCTCCGCGAAGGGCGTGGAACAGGTCGGCGCGGCTCATGCGGCTCCTTCCGGGCAACAGCCAGCCGCCGCCCGGCAATCCGGCGGCGGCCACAATCCGGGTTCCACGTTGGCGGGAGGGGGGAGAACTTCCTGTCTTGCTTGTTCGGCGCGAGGGTCTTCCTCGCCCCGGAGCGAGGTGTCCCCCAATCGTACGCTGGATTCATCTCCCCGAGGAAGCCACCCCGTGCCCTTGCCGGATACTGTTGGCGAGATCTGGAAGCCGCTCCGAACGCACCGCTGGCGCGGGACGCGAAAGCAAGCATTCGCACTCCACATGCCGGACCGGAAGGGATTCCCTCGCGCCCGAAGGGAGACTGCCTCGGTGCAGTCGGCGGAGTCCGGGGCGTCCGGAGGAGCAGCCGGAGGCTGCGCCGGAGGATGGCATTTGTGACCACCCCTTGGCCAAGGGGTGGTTGCTCGAAGGGTCGGGATTCAGCCCGTGAACCAGGCTGCTGTAACGGTAGTGCGCACTGGCGCGGGAAGAGTGAATGGGAGCGCACTCCCGGAGCGGCCTGCTAGCGCCGGAGGCGCGTTAAAGGGCCGCGGAGGGCAATGTCGCGGGAGGGCTGAATCCCGACACAAGGGCACGGGGTTGACCTCGCGAAATCGACGCTGCCACACGGCAAAAAGCGCGACGACTGGCGGCGGGTCGGCCCCGCGGCATTACACCGCGAGGCCGAACCCAGAACCCTCTAGCGCGACACGCTCTTGAACGAAGGCAGCCGCGCCGGCGCCGCCGCCGGGCTCGGGCTTGCTTCCGGACGTCGGCCCCGGCGGCTGCGGCTGCCGCTGCGGGCGGTGTCCTGCGTGCTTCCGCGCGACTCCCGCACCGGCGCGGAGCTCGTCGGCTGGGACCGCGTGCCGCTGCTCCGCTTCGGCGGCTGCGGGGCGGGCGCTGCCGGCCGCTCCTGGGCGCGCGGGCGCGCCTGGCCGCGCGGCTGCCGCGGCGGAGGCGGCACGGAGGGCGCGATGCCGCTCGACTGGTAGTCGAACCCGTCGGCTTTCGCCCGCGGCAGCGACTTCCCGAGCGCCTTCTCGATGTCTCGCAGGCACGCTTCTTCGTCCGGAGAGACGAACGTCACCGCGTCGCCGCTCGCCTCCGCGCGGGCCGTCCGCCCCACGCGGTGGATGTAGTCTTCCGTCACGTTCGGCACGTCGAAGTTGACCACGTGGCTCAGCCCGTGGACGTCGATCCCGCGGGCGGCGATGTCGGTCGCCACCAGCACGCGCGCCTCGCCGCTGCGGAAGCTCGCCAGCGCGTTGGTGCGCTGCGACTGGCTCCGGTTGCCGTGGATCCGCTCGCACGCGACGCCGTGCTTGGAGAGGAAGTCGGCCAGGCGGTTGGCACGGTGCTTGGTGCGGGTGAAGACGACGACCGACTGCATCTCTTCGCTCTGCAGCAGGTGGAGCAGCAGCGGCGACTTCAGCGTCTGCGCCACGGGGTAGAGCTTGTGCGCGATCTTCTTGGCGGGAGTCGCCCGGCGCTCGATGTTGAACGTCACCGGATTCACCAGCATGTCGCGCGCCAGCTCCGCGATCGGGCCGGGGAGCGTGGCGGAGAAGAGCAGCGTCTGCCGCTGCTTCGGCACGTGGCTCAGTACCCGTCGGATGTCCGGCAGGAAGCCCATGTCGAGCATGCGGTCGGCTTCGTCCAGCACCAGGTGCTCGATGCCGTCCAGCCGGGCGTAGGGGCGGCTCAGGTGATCGAGCAGGCGGCCCGGCGTGGCGACGAGCACGTCGGCGCCGCGGCGGAACGCCTCTTCCTGGGGACCCATGCCGACCCCGCCGAAGATGGCGGCGCCGGTCAGGCGCGTGTAGCGGCCCAGGAGCTGCAGGTGCTCGTGGATCTGCGCCGCCAGCTCGCGGGTGGGGGCCAGGATCAGCGCCCGGGTGCGGCCACGGGGCTGCTTCAGGAGCTGGTTCAGGATCGGCAGGCCGAACGCGGCGGTCTTGCCGCTGCCGGTGGAAGCGCACCCCAGCACGTCGCGCCCCTCCAGGCCGGGAGGAATGGCGTCGCGCTGGATGGCGGTCGGCTCGGTGAAGCCGAGCTCCTGGACCGCCCGCCGCAGGTCGGCGTGCAGCTCGAAAGAATCAAAGTGGGACATATCGATCTCGGCGCGGACTCGCGCTGAAGGGCAGCAAGTCGTCGCGCGAAAAAAGGCGCCGCATACCGCGGCAAACGGTGTGGAGGCCGTGGAGAAGGGGCAGCCGGGGACCCGCCCTGCGGCTCCGCGGAAGTCAATCCGGGTGCGGCGTCCCTCCGGGCGGAGGCTGACCGATCACACGGGCCCGGCGGGCGCTGCACGAGGGGGATCCCGATCGGGACCGCCTCCGGAGTGCGCCGCGCACTGCCCAGAGTGAGGGGGAACAGTGGACCTGGCCGAAGCCAGCACCGTCACGTTATCACGTCCGGAAGATTAAAGCAAGCAGTTCACTTTGTAGCGTTGAGAGCGAATGGCGCTCCTGTCCGTAATCTGGTAGAGTTGAATCGCAAGTTCACATCGGGTTCGTAACGCATTATGGATCACGGAAGCTGTAGCCCGCTCCGCTAGTGCCTTACCCTCATCGGTGTAGCGCGCTGATAAAACCTGGCAGCGGTGCGGTAGGCCTGCCGCATCCAGCGACCGTCCCCGCTTGGGGAATCTTCCGAGGAACGTGATGAGCAAGAGACTCTACGTCGGCAACCTGTCTTACGACATGTCGGAGCAGGAGCTGCAGTCCCTTTTCGAGCCGTACGGCGCACGCAGCGTCAACCTGATCACGGAGCACGATGGACGCTCGAAAGGCTTTGCCTTCGTGGAAGTTGACGACGAGCAGATGGACGCGGCGATCTCCGCGCTGAATGGCAAAGAGGTGCGGGGACGCAGCCTGAACGTCAATGAAGCGCGGCCGCGCGAGGACCGCGGTGGTGGCGGTGGTGGTTACGGCGGCGGCGGTGGCGGCGGCCGGCGCGGCGGCGGTGGCGGCGGCTACGGCGGCGGCGGTGGTTACGGCGGCGGCGGCGGTGGCTACGGTGGTGGTGGCGGCGGCTACGGCGGCGGCGGCGGCGGTGGTGGCCGGCGCGGTGGCGGCGGCGGCGGCCGGGACCGCGGCGGCTGGTAGTTCCTCCTTCGGCCCGAGTTACACTCGGCGGAGGCTGAAAGTCGACTCACGCGGGCCGGACTTGCTCCGTAACCCGCGTGAGCGCTCTCGAGCGGGAGGGCCTCGCTCTCCTCTCCCCCGATCGAACCAAACCTGCTGTGCGTCTAGGCCCCGGGGCTTCTCCGGGGCCGTCCGCTGCGCGCGGGTGGAATACAACGTCCTGCAGCCGGCGCTGTGCGGACGGTCTAGGGATGTTTAGGAAAGGTGGAAGATCGTGAAGACCTGTGTCCTGTGTGACCTGGAAAAGCCGGAAGTGTCCCTGGTGCAAGTAGTACCCGCAACCTGGACTGGCTTTGGCCGGTTCGTCGCGATCTGCCCCGAGTGCCAGTCTTCGGACCGGTTCACCCGCCTGGTAAAGCAGAAGAAGATCGTCTCCGCCAAGCCGGCGAAAGCCGCCAAGGAGAGCACCGAAGCCGCCACCGCGGTCGCCGAGCCGGAGGCCCCGCGCGTCGTGAGTCCGGGTGTCAAGATCCGGCACCGGAAGTCGGGCGAAGTACTGCTGGAGCTGGAGACCAAGACGCTGACCGAGGCGTCGCTGGTCGGCGCGGCGCTCTCCAACGCGGACCTGCACGGCACCGGCCTGACGGGCGCGGACCTGCACAACGCCGACCTCCGCCTGGCCGACCTCGCCGGCGCCGATCTCCGGAACGTCGACCTGCGCAACGCCAACCTGCGCGGTGCCGATCTCCGCTCCACCGATCTCCGCGGCGCGCGCCTGCAGCGGGCCGATCTGCGGTTCGCGCTCTACGACGAGCAGACCCGCTGGCCGGAAGGCTTCGACACCGTCGCCTCCGGCGCCCAGCGCCAGGGCCGCTAGCCCTTCGATTTGGTTGGCAGGTTAGCAGGTTCCAGGTTAGCGTCCCGTCTGCGAGAAGCTAAACTTGCAAACCTGCAACCTGCTAACCTGCAACTTCCTCCGCCCGCTCTCAGACCGTGACCAGGAGCTGTCCGTCCTCTTCCCGCACCGGGTAGGTACGGATGGCGCACGCCGCATCGTTCGCGCAGGCGCCGCCGGCCAGGTCGAACCGGTAGGCGTGGTAAGGACAGATCACCTCTCCGCCCCCGAGGATCCCTTCGGAGAGCGGCGCGCCGCGGTGGGGGCAGCGGTCCTGGGTGGCGTAGAGGCTCCCGTCGCGACCGCGGAAGACCGCGATCTCCTGCCCCAGCACCAGGAAGCGCCGCCCTTCCCCCGCCGGAACGCGCTCCACCGCGCCCAGCAACACTTCGGTCCGTTCCTCTGCCGCGTTCATCGTCCACTCCTCGCCGCAGCCGGCGCGCCCAGGCTCTCCAGCGGGATCAGGCTGCCGGAGAACTGCTCCGGATGGTACGGGCGCTTCGCCTCTTCCCACGGGTCGACGTAGGCGTCGACCGCCCGCTGCATCTCCGCGTCCAGCTGCTCCGCGATCCCGTCCACGTCGTCGACCAGGAGCGCGCGCAGGCGGTCGATCCCGATCCGCTCCACGAAGGCGTGCGTCCGCTCCATCCACTTTCCGTGCTCCCGGTAGTACTGCATGAAGCGGCCGGCCAGCAGGAGCGCCTCCTCCTGGGTGCGCACCTCGCAGAGCAGGTCGGCGGCGCGGACCTTGCTCCCCGCCGCGCCGCCGATGAAGATCTCCCAGCCGTCGTCGACCGCCACGAAGCCGACGTCCTTCACCGTCGACTCGGCGCAGTTGCGGGGGCAGCCGCTCGCCGCGAGCTTGACCTTATGCGGGAACTCGATGCCCTGGAACCGCCGCTCCGCCGCCACGCCGAGTGCCGTGGAATCGCCGACCCCGTAGCGGCAGAACTCGGTGCCGACACAGGTCTTGCAGGTCCGGAACGCCTTGGTGTAGGCATGTCCGCTCGGCATCCCCAGCTCGCGCCAGATCGCCGGCAGATCTTCCTTCTTCACTCCCAGAATGTCGATGCGCTGTCCGCCGGTGATCTTCACCATCCGCGCCTCGTACCGCTCCGCCACGTCGGCGATCCGCCGCAGCTCGTCCGGCGAGGTGATGCCGCCGTAGATCCGCGGAATCACGGAGAAGGTGGCGTCCTTCTGGATGTTCGCGTGGACCCGATCGTTGATAAACCGGGCGTCCCGCTCGTCCTCGTACTCCTCGTTCCAGAGGGAGCGGAGAAGGGAGGCGAGTCCCATCTTGCTGGCGGCATCTTCCTGCCCGCCGGCAAGCTCGCGGAACACGGCGCTCACGCTGCGGAGGCCGCGCGCCCGGATCTCCCGCACTAGCTCCGGCTTGGAGTACGGCACGCCCGGCACGTACCAGTCGTCGCGCGGGTCCGGCGGCACGTTCCCCGCGTAGGCGTCGAGCAGCTCCACCAGCACCGGCTTGCAGCCGCCGCAGCCGGTCCCCGCCTTGGTACAGGCGGCGAGGGTGCTCATGGAGCAGCGTCCGCTGCCGATCGCCTCCAGCAGCTTCCCCTTGCTCACCTGGTGGCAGGAGCAGACCAGCACGTCGTTCGGCAGATCCTTCACCCCGCCGCCCGCGGCGCCGTCCGATGGAAAGAGTAGGGCGGCTCGGCGGGCCGGCACGTCGGCGTCGCGATTGAAGAGGTCGAGCAGCGTCGCGGCATTGTCGGCGTTCCCCAGCAGGTAGCCCGCCACCAGCTTGCCGTCCCGCACGATGAGCCGCTTGTAGATCCCCGCCTCCGGCTCCGCGTAGCTCACCACCTCGTCGCCCGGGTGCACGTCGGAGACGCGGCCGAGAGAGACCAGGTCGACCCCCATGATCTTCAGCTTCGTCGCCAGCTTGGAGCCGAGGTAGAGCGAGTGGGGCGAGGCGCCGGTCAGCACGTCGGCCAGCACCTGCGCCTGCTCGTAGAGGGGGGCGACGAGGCCGTAGACCATCCCCCGGTGCTGCGCGCACTCGCCGACCGCGAAGATCGACGGGTCGGAGGTGCGGAGCTGGTCGTCCACCACGATTCCCCGCTCCACCGGCAGGCCGCAGTCCCGCGCCAGCTCGGAGTTGGCGCGGATCCCGCAGCTGATCACCACCATGTCGGCCTCGAGGGTGGTGCCGTCCGCCAGCTCCAGGCCGGTAGCGCGCCCGTTCCCGGCGATGCGGCTGGAGCGGCACTCGGTGCGGGCGGCGATCCCCATCCCCTCCAGCGTCTTCCGCAGCACGGCGCCGCCGTCCGCGTCGATCTGCTGCACCATCAGGTGGGGCGCCACCTCCACCACCGTCACCCGCACGTCGTGGGTCTGCAGCCCGCGCGCCGCCTCCAACCCCAGCAGCCCGCCCCCGAGCACGATCGCCGTCTCGCAGTCGCGGGCGTACTCCGCGATCTGCCGGCAGTCGTCGAGAGTGCGGAATAGGAAGACACCCTCTTTGTCGGTCCCCTCCATCGGCGGGACGAACGGCCGCGATCCGGTGGCGAAGATCAGCCAGTCGTACGGCTCCTCCACGCCGTTCGCGCCGACGACGACCTTCCGCTCCCGATCGACCGAGACCACGCGCACCCCGGCATGCAGGGAGATCCCGTTCCGCTCGTACCACTCCAGCGGGTTCATAAAGATCTCCCGCTCCGACTGCGCGCCGTTCAGCACGTTCGAGAGCAGGATCCGGTTGTAGTTGCCGTACGGCTCGTCTCCGAACATCGTGATCTGGAACCTCGGAGTGCCGTCGACCTGCTGCCGGGCGAGGATCTCCTCCACCACGCGCGCGCCGACCATTCCGTTACCGATCACGACCACTCGGGGTGCTCTATCCATGGTGAACCTCCAACTGCGGGAGAGCGATGGCCTCGGGAGCTGCGGAGCCCGGCTCCAGGACCAGCGGCTCGATGCGGGCCGCGCAGACCTTGAACTCGGGCATGCGGGAGATCGGGTCGAGGGCCGGGTTCGTGAGACGGTTCACGCATTCGGCCCCGCCCCAGTGGAACGGCATGAAGAGGGTGTCCGGCCGGATCGCGCGGGTGAGCCGCGCCCGCGCCCTCGCCTCGCCCCGGCGGGTGCGGAGCCGCACCGGCGCGCCGTCCGCGATGCCGAAGCGGGACGCCAGCGCCGGGTGCATCTCCAGCAGCGGCTCCGGCGCCGCCTCGCGCAGCGCGGGGATGCGGCGGGTCTGCGTGCCGGACTGGTAGTGGCGCATCACCCGGCCGGTGGTGAGGAAGAATGGGTACTCCTCGCACGGCTCTTCCGCGGCGGGGCGGTGCTCCACCGCGTGGAAGCGGGCGCGACCGTCCGGCGTGGAGAACCGCTCCAGGAACATCCGCGGCGTGCCCGCGTGTGTCTCGTCCGGACAGGGCCAGAAGACGCCGTTCTCCGCCTCCACCCGAGCGTAGGTGATGCCGGCGTAGTCCGCGGGGCCGCCGGACGTCGCCCGCCGCAACTCGTTAAAGACCGTCTCCGGGTGCGTGGGGAACCGGTCGACGCAGCCGAGACGCGCCGCGAGCCCCGCCAGGATCTGCAGGTCGGTGCGCACCCCGTCCGGCGGCGCGGCGGCGGCGCGGCGCAGCAGCACGCGGCCTTCCAGGTTGGTGAGCGTTCCGGTCTCTTCCGCCCACTGGGCGCTCGGGAGCACCACGTCGGCCTCCTCCGCCGTCTCCGAGAGGAAGAAGTCGCAGACCGCCAGGAAGTCGAGCGCCCGGAGCCGCTCCCGCACGTGACCCGCGTTCGGGGCGGAGACGACCGGGTTCGAGCCCATCACGAGCAGCGCGCGGACCCCGCCTTCGGTGCCGAGGCGGTCGAGCATCTCGTAAGCGGAGAGGCCGGGGCCGGGGAGGCTCTCCGGCTCCACTCCCCACACCGCCGCCACGTGCGCTCGCGCCGCCGGATCGTCCAGACGGCGGTAGCCGGGAAGCTGGTCCGCCTTCTGCCCGTGTTCCCGTCCGCCCTGGCCGTTCCCCTGGCCGGTGAGGCAGCCGTAGCCGCAGAGCGGGCGACCCGCCTTCCCAAGCGCCAGCGCCAGGTTGATGAACGCCAGCGCGGTGTCGGTGCCCTTGCTGTGCTGCTCCGCGCCGCGCGCGGTGAGCACCATGCCGGTCGGCGCCTCTCCCAGCAGGTGCGCCGCTTCGACGATCTTTCCGGTGGGGACGCCGGTGAGCTGCTCCACCCGCTCCGGCCAGTAGGCAAGCACCGCCCGCCGCACCCCATCGAAACCGGTGGTGCGCTCGGCGATGAACGCCTCGTCGAGCAGCCCGTCGCGGACCGCCACGTGGAGCAGCCCGTTCGCCAGGGCGAGATCGGAGCCGGGCACCGGCTGCAGGTGCAGCGTGGCTCCCGCCGCGATCGGCGTAACGCGCGGATCGACCACCACCAGCCGTCCGCCGCGCCGCTGCTGCTCGTCGAAGTACTGCATCACCGGCGGCATGCACTCCACCGGGTTGCTGCCGACCAGCAGGATCGCGTCGGTCCGGGCGAGGTCGACCAGCGGGAACGGGAGCCCGCGATCGATCCCGAAGGCGCGGAGGCCGGCCGCCGCGGCGGAAGACATGCAGAAGCGGCCGTTGTAGTCGATGCTCGGGGTCCGCAGCGCCACCCGCGCAAACTTGCCCAGGAGGTAGGCCTTTTCGTTCGTCAGCCCGCCCCCGCCGAAGAGTCCCGCCGCGGAGGCGCCATACCGCTCCTGCGCGAGCTTCAGCTCGCCGGCGATCCGGCTCAGCGCCGCTTCCCAGGAGACCGCCCGCAGCGGCTCGCCCCGGCGCGCGCGCATCAGCGGCCGCCTCAGCCGCTCCGGGTGCCGGAGCAGCTCTACGGAGGTCCAGCCCTTCTGGCAGAGTCCGCCCCGGTTGGTGGGAAACTCCGGCCGCGGCGCCACCGCCAGGCCTTCCTCCGCGGGGACCAGGTTCATCCCACACTGGAGCGCGCAGTAGGGGCAGTGGGTCGCCGTCATGACGCCGCTCCCAGCGTGACCGGCAGCTCGCGCGTCTCCCGCAGGCCGCGGTCGACGAGCGCCTTTACCAGCGTCTTGCAGGAGCCGCAGCCGGTGCCGGCACGCGTCGCCTGCATCACCGCGTGGAGCCCGCAGGCGCCGCCCGCCAGGCACTCCAGCAGGTCCCCCTTGCTGACCCCGTTGCAGTGGCAGACGGTGGCGTCGTCCTCCATTTCCGCCAGCGAGAGCGCTCCGGCCCCGCCGCCGAGGTCGAAGAGCAGCGCAGCGCGCTCGTCCGGCAGCGGCGCGGCGCGCTCGAACGCCTGGATCAGGTGCGGTGCCCGCGCGGCGTCCCCCAGCAGGATGGCGCCGGCGAGGCGGCCGTCGCGGATCACCAGCTTCTTGTAGATCCCGCGGCGCGGCTCCAGGAACTGCACCACCTCGTCCCGCTCCAGGTCCGGCAGCACGGCGCCCATGGCGGTCACGTCGAGCCCGGCGACCTTGAGCCGCGTGGAGACCCGGGAGCCGGCGTAAGCGGCGCGCTCGTTTCCGACCAGCGCCTCGGCCAGCACCCGCGCCTGCTCCCACGCGGGCGCGACCAGCCCGTGCACGATACCTCCGTGCTCCGCGCACTCTCCGACGGCGAAGATGCGCGGGTCGGTCACGGAGCGGAGCTGGTCGTCGACCAGAATGCCGCGGCCCACCGCCAGCCCCGCCGCCGCCGCGGCTTCCACGTTCGGGCGGATCCCGCAGGCGAAGACGACCAGGTCGGCCGGGAGCACGTCGCCTTCCTCGAGCTGCAGGCTGGTCACGCGCTCCTCGCCGAGCACCGCTTCCGTCTCCCGGCCGAGGTGCAGCCGGATGCCGAGCCCCCGGATCGCGGCAGCGAGGACTGCCGACGCCTCCGGATCGAGCTGCCGCTCCATCAGGTGGGGGTGACGGTGGACCAGGTGGACCTCCAGCCCGAGCCCGAGCAGCCCGTACGCTGCTTCGAGGCCCAGGAGCCCCCCGCCAACCACCACCGCCGTCCGCGAGCTCTCCACCTGCTCCGCGAGACGACGGCAGTCGTCCAGCGTCCGAAACACGAAGACGCCCGGGGTCTCCGTCCCCGGGACCTCCGGCACGAGCGGGCGGCTGCCGATGGCGAGGATCAGGCGGTCGTACGGCGTCTCCCCGCCATCCGCGTCCCGCACGAGGCGGCGCTCCCGATCGATCTCCACGGCGCGGCAGGGCGCGCGCAGGGTCACCCCGTTCTCCGCGTACCAGGAGCGCGGGTGGAGGAAGATCTCCCGCGCCTCCCGCACGCCGCGGAGGACGTCCGACAGCAGGATGCGGTTGTAGCTGCCGTGCGGCTCTTCGCCGAGCACGGTGATCTCGTACCGCGCGGACCCACCCCGGGCGAGCAACTCCTGCACCACCCGCGCGCCGGCCATGCCGTTGCCGACCACCACCAGTCGCTCCCGGGTCATTCCGCGCCTCCGGTGGCGAGTGCCGCAGCCGGAGCGGCCTCCGGGTGCCAGGCGCGGGACTTGACCGTCACGAGAGCCAGGCAGAAGAGCGCGTAGCCGGCGGCGAGCAAAAAGCCGAGCGTGAAGCTGCCGCTGGCGCCCTTCACCGCGCCCAGGAGCGACGGCAGGAAGAAGCCGCCGGCGCCTCCCGCCGCGCCGACCAGCCCCGTCAGCACCCCGACCTCCCGGGGAAAGCGCTGCGGCACGAGCTGGAAGACCGCGCCGTTGCCCATCCCGAGCAGCGCCATCAGCAGGAAGAAGAGCACCGTTACCAGCGCGACCGGCGGCAGGGTGGCGATCCCGAGCGCCAGCAGCACCACGCCACCCAGCAGGAGCTGCAGCATCCGCGAGCCGCCCAGGCGGTCCGACAGGTAGCCGCCCACCGGCCGCAGGAAGCTCCCCGAGAGCACGCAGAGGGTGGTCAGGTCGCCGCTGGTGATGCGGGAGACGGCGTACTGGTCGCGGAAGAAGGTGGAGAGGAAACTCGCCAGCCCGACGAAGCCGCCGAACGTAAGGCTGTAGAGCAGGCAGAACCAGACTGCGTCCGCCTGCTTCAACACGCCGAGGTAGTCGGCCGCGCTCTTGGGGACCGCGGTTCCGGGCCGGTCCTTCGCCAGCAGCACGAACAGAACCAGCACCGCGAGCAGCGGGAGCGTTACGAGCGCGAAGACCGGCTTCCACCCGCCCAGCCACTCCGCCAGCCGCGGCGCGAAGAGCGTCGCCAGCAGCGTGCCGCTGTTCCCCGCGCCGGCGATCCCCATCGCCAGCCCCTGGTGCTCCGGCGGATACCAGCGGCTCGCCAGCGGCAGCGCCACCGCGAAGCTGGCGCCTGCCACGC
This sequence comes from Armatimonadota bacterium, assembly GCA_046292385.1. GTDB lineage: Bacteria > Armatimonadota > SYMT01 > SYMT01 > SYMT01 > JBKBRF01. Next base: position 181,539 of record JBKBRF010000004.1, read on the forward strand.
CGAGCAGCAGCCCCACCAGGTACAGCTGCGGCAGCGACTCGGCCCAGAGCCAGCCGAGCAGGAGCGGGAGCAGCGTGAGCAGCATTCCGGCGATGCCGACCCGCCGCCCGCCGAGCCGGTCGGCCAGCGGCCCCAGGAACAGGCGGAAGAGCGAGCCGCCCAGGAGCGGGATCGCCGTGAGCAGACCCTTCTCCGCCGGGCTCAGCTTTAGGTCGTCCGCGATGAAGACGGCGAGCGGCCCCAGCAGGACCCAGATCATGAAGCTGACGTCGAAGTAGAGAAAGGCGCTGAGCAGCGTGGGGGGATGTCCGCTGCGCGCGAATTCGCGAAGGTGACCCATCGGGCTTCTCCCGCCGGAACCGGGGTAGAGCGGTCCGTCAGAAAGCAAAGGAGGGGCCGTCCAGGGCGTGCTCGTCCACGCGCCGGTCCGGCCCCTCCCGACATTGGAAGGAACGCCTGTCACCTCCCGCGCGGCAGCGTCGCCGGATCGCAGGAGCTCGTTACGATTGAAGATTACCCGGGGTCTGTTTCGCGGCTGTTAAGCGAGAGTGAAGTCTCGGTTACCTCCCATCTCACACGAAGTGCGGGGTGACAGAACAACGCAGCACCTCCGCAGCCGCTCTCCGTTGGAGCATGTACCGGGGTGACATGGTAACGAGAGCGGGTAGACCTGAAGGCCGTTACCTCGTTACCCAGACGTGCCCCGCTGGATGGCGGCTGGCGAGATCCTTCAGCGCCCTCGGAGTGAGTGCTGCTGGTGAGTGACCGCTCAAGCGGGGTGCCGAGGGTCGTCGGCGGGAGGGGGAGCTTAACCCAGCTTCACGATGCCGGCCCGCGCGAGCGACGAGAGCGTGAGCCACGCGCCGAGGAAGAAGAGCACCGCGCCGCTGACCGCCGGGAGCACGCGGATCCAGCGGCTCTCGCCGGTGAAGCGCGCCATGAAGTCCTTGGCGGTCACCATCAGCACCCCGAGCGCCACCAGCACCGCCGCCATGCCGACGCTGAACGCGGCAATGATGGCGAGGCCGATCCCGATGCTGCCGAGGTTCACCGCCGCCAGGAGAATGGCGAGGGCGTCGGTGCAGGGGACGATGCCGCTGGCCACCCCGAGACCGACCACTCCCCAGCGCCCGAACGCGCCCGCCGGCTTGGGCGGGGCGCCGCGGTAGTCCTCCAGGGGCGCGTCGCGCGGGGGCTGCCGCTCGGCGGAGACGGTCTCTCCCCCCGCCGGCGTCTCCGCCTGCGCGTGGGTGTGACCGGGGCCGTGTGCGTCTCCGTGCTCGTGAGCATGCCCGTGCGAATGCTCGTGGGCGTGCCCGTGCTCGTGCGAATGGCCGTGCGTGTGCCCGAAGGGGCCGCCGTGGCTGTGACCGGGCATCGGCTTGAGGCCGTGATAGGCGAGGAGCCCGCGCTGGAAGAGCCAGAAGCCGATGCCGAGCACCAACGCCCCGGAGACGGCGCCGAGCCAGTGCGCCACCACCTCCGCCTGGATGCGGGTGGTGAGCCAGAGGCAGAGCGCGCCGAGGACGTAGACCATCAGCGTGTGCGTGATCGTGACGGTGATGCCGAGCACCACGGCGTCGGTCACGGTCCCGCGGGAGCCGACGAGGTAGGCGGCGACCATCGACTTCCCATGTCCCGGCGTCAACGCGTGGGCGGCGCCGGCCATGAGCGCCGCGAGCAGGCCGAGCACGATCATCCACGGCGAGAGCGGCTTGCCGAGCAGCCCCTTCACGCCCGACATCTCGCCGCCGTGCTCGTCCGGCTCCCGCGCCACCAGGATCTTCGTCTCGTCCGGGAAGATCGGGGCGTTGCCGAGGTCGATCCCTTCCAGCGAGCGCGGCCCGGCCGGGGCGTTTCCGGGTGCGTTGGCGGTGAGCGCCAGGTTGGGGAGGCGGTCGCCCGGCGGCAGCGGCACCGCCATCGAGGGGTTCTGCTCCAGCTTCGTCCCCTCGATCGCGAAGGTGACTTCCGTGGTGCGGCCGTCCTCCGACATCCGCGGCTCGCTCGCCGCGACACCGGTCGGGTAGACCTGGGCCATCGGGAAGGAGGCGGTGAACTGCGGGAAGGTGAGGTCCTGCAGCGTCACCTTCGTGCCGGCCCGGGTGAGCTTCGGGAGCGGCGCGCGGAGCCGCAGCTTGATCGGCGCGAAGTCGCCGCCGAAGAACTGCTGCTTGCTCGGGTACTCGTACGCCTCCAGCTCCGGCCGCGCGAGCTTCTCGCCCACCTTCAGCACCAGCCCGGAGGCGAGGCCGCGGGCGTGCGCTTCCTGCTCCGCTTCGGAGAGGTCGCCGCTGCCGTCCGCGTCGATCTCGGACCAGACCGCCTGCGCCAGCAGACCGCCGACCTGCGTGGCATGCTGCAGCGAGACGGCGCCGGGCTCCGCCTCCAGCCAGACGTAGTGGTAGACGATCGCCTCGTCGCCGGGATGCGCCGCTGCCGGGAGCGCCAGGCCAGCCACCCCGGCTGCCGCCAGCGCCGCGCCGAGCAATGCCACACGCCCCCGCGTTACCACTTCCGTCCACCGCATCCGGCTGCACTCCCTCACGCTGCGTCCCTGTCCCGCTACTTATACGTGACGCAGCGGCGTCCCGGCGTCAGAGCTGCAGACTCTCATAGATGCTTTCCCAGCCACTCCCAGGCGGTGGGGTCGTGAAACTCGTGCCCGCCGGGGAAGACGACGAAGCGGAAGTCGTCTCCCCGCCCCAGCTTGCGGTAGTGCTCCGCCACCTGCGGCGCCAGTGTCTTGCCCATCTCCCGGTGCGTGGCGTTGTCCGTCGCGCCCGCCTGGATCTCCAGCGGGCGCGGGCAGATGAGCGCGCCGAGCTCCGAATCGCGCAGGAGGGTGAAGCGGTCCGGGAAGCGGAAGTCGCTCGGCACCGAGAGCTCGTCCCGCTCGTACCGGTACTCCTGCACGCCGAAGTAGCAGCTCGAGACCCCGGTCTTGATCCGCGGCTCCAGCGCCATCGTGACCAGCGTGTAGTAGCCGCCGTACGAGAGGCCGACCATCCCCACGCGCTTCGGGTCGACCTCCGGCCGCTTCAGCAGCACGTCGAGCCCGCGCGTGATCTTCGCGATCTCCACCGCGGTGAGGCTGGTGCCGACCAGCCGCAGCCGCTCGTCCATCCGGTTGCGGACGTCGGCGGGGTACCCCTCCGCGCGGAAGAGATGGGTCGGCGCCCAGACCACGTAGCCGCGCTTCACCCCGCCGCGGACCATGTCGTGGTAGTTCGCCCCGCCGTGGAAGAGCGCCACCTCCGGCGAGCCGCCGCCCCCGTGCATGGAGATCACCAGCGGCGCCCTGCCCTTCAGCCCCTTCGGCACGATGTAGATGCCGGCGGCGTGCACCCCCGGCAGCACCGGGATCGAGGTCCGGTAGTAGGTCCCGAGAGAGTCCTCACCCAGCCGCGTGAAGGTGGCGGGCTCCGCCTCCGGCTCGCCAGGCGGCGGGTAGCCGATGCTCTTCGCGAACGCCTCCCGCAGACCCCGGGTCGAGCGCTGGTAGGCGCGGACGGAGGAGTAGTCCGGCTTGAAGACCGCGGCCAGCCGGGAGCGGTCGTTCTTCAGCCCCGCGATGTAGGCGTCGAGCTCGCGCGCCTGCTCCGTGCGGATCGGGTTCGAGGCGGAGACTTCTTCTTCGTAGTAGGGCGACTTCGGGCGTTCCTGCGCGGCGCCGGGCTGCAGCGCGGCGGCCGTGCACGCGAGGGCGGCGAGGGTGAGGAGGAGGGTGGGGGTGCGCATGACGGGGGGTAGTTCTCTCGTTCCCTGGTGGTTCCCCTCCGGTGCGTTGGTCTTCTTGTTGGTGGGCAGAGGGTCGACTCCGGTGTGGGGTGTTGCTTGTCGATGAGCAGCGATGATTCCGTGGGTCCGACCCGGCGCCCTAGTTCCGGGATTCAGCCCTCCCGCGACGAAGGCCCTCCGCTGGCCCTTTCACACTGCGCTTCGCTCCGTTAGCGGGCCGCTCCGGGAATTGGTAACGGGGGCGCTCTTCCCGCGCCACTTTCGTGATCTCCCCACCGGCTCTGTTCACGGGCTGAATCCCGGCCCGTCGAGCGACGGCCCCTGACGCCCAGGGGCCGTCACAGGTGGCGCCCTTCGGAGCTGCCTGCGGCTGCTCCTCCGGACGCCTGGAGTTCTAGGCTGGGTTTGCGGCGAGAGGGACGACTTGCGTACTCCGTCGCCGACATCTACGGGGAGGTCCCCGAAGGGGGCCCCCCATACGGGGGATGAAACTTGGTGCGGTTGTTGCCGCGGTTTCAACCGCCCGGAAAGCGGGCAGGCTTCCGGCCGTCGTGTCGTCGAACCCCTTTGCGTTGGTTGTCTGCACGAGGGGAGGGCGGCGTGGCGGATCGGACGATTGTCTATGTCGGCACGGTGGGGCAGAGCCTCTGGCGGAGCCTGGACGGGGGGCTTACCTTCGCCCGGGCGAGCGTCGGGGCGCCTTCGAAGTGCGACGTGCGCGCGCTTCTGGTCCACCGGGACGACTCGCGCTGCCTCCACCTCGGCACGGAAACCGGGCTTTTCGTCTCGCGGGACGGAGCTGACTCGTGGGAGCGGGTGCCGTCTCCGATGGACGGGATGCGGATCTGGAGCCTGGCGCAGCACCCGCACGATCGGTCGGTCCTACTCGCGGGGACCAGCCCCGCCGGGCTCTACCTGAGCCGGGACGGCGGCGAGACGTGGCAGGCGCTCGACGCGGGGATGCCGGACCGGTGCGTGAACGGCGCGCCGCTGACGCCGCGGGTCACCTGCATCCTGATCGATCCGGAGGACGGCACGTTCTACGCCGGCGTGGAGATCGGCGGACTCCGTCGGAGCCGGGACGGCGGCGAGACCTGGGAGGCGCTGGGGGAGGGGCTCTCCAGCCAGGATGTCCACGGGCTGGCGGCGGTCGGCACCGGGAAGCGAGTCCTGCTGGCGACTACCAACAACGACGTCAACCGCAGCGACGACCTCGGCGAGACCTGGACGCCGCTCCGGGTGGGAGAGCAGCTCCCCTGGCCCTACACCCGCGCCTGCGCCGTGCCGCCGGGAGAGACGGAGACGGTGTGGGTCGGCGCCGGCAACGGCCCTCCCGGCAGCCAGGGCGGCCTCTACCGCACGCCCGACTTCGGCGCCACGTGGGAGCGGCTCCCGCTGCCGGGCGTCGCCAACAGCACCCTCTGGAACCTCGGCTTCCGCCCCTCCGACCCGCGCCGCGTCTACGCCACCAGCATCCTCGGTCAGTTCTACCGCACCCTCGACGGCGGCGAGAGCTGGACGAAGCTCCCCTGGGAGTTCGGAGAGGTGCGGGCAGTCGCGTGGGTGCCGGGCTCGGAGTAACCGCGTCGCCTTGCGTCGATCCTGGCTACTCGCCGACGACGGACCACAGTCGCCTACTCCGGCGGCGACGCGTTACGACTTCCTCGCTATCACAAAGACGCGATCCTCGCTCTCCGGTGTACTGATCGGCGTGGCGAGCTCTGGCTCGCGAGCGAAGTAGATCGAATACCACCCGCTTTCCTGCAGCAGCACCTCCACGCTTTGCAGATCGAAAGCGGTGTTGAAGAACGTCTCGCTGAACCGGTCATAGCGGTGGTCCGAGCCTCGGACAAACCCGCTGATCCGGGCGTAGGCTTTCGACTGCTCCGGGATGTACATCGACCGGCTCACGAGCATCAGCTCGGCTTCGTCAGTTACGGTGACGCCGGTCCACTTCTCCAGGCGGGCGCGGGTATTCAGATCGAAGATGAAATAGCCGCTCGGCACGAGAGCCTCGGCGACGCGCCGCAGGCACGCGCGCAGCTCGTTCTCACCGTCCAGGTGGTTCAGGGAGTCGTACAACGCCACCGCCGCGCCGAACTGTTCGTCCAGGGTGAAATCGCGGGCGTCCGCGCAAACGAAACGGGCCTGGCTTGCCTCAACGAAGGGGGCCGTGTTCCGCGCCGCATGGCGCAGCATCGCTTCCGATGCGTCGACGCCGACCAACCGGTAGCCGCGCTTCAGGGCTTCAATGGAGAACTGGCCGGTCCCACAGCAGAGATCCAGGATCGAGCGGTTCTTCGCGTCAACCGATCTGGCCGCGAGGAAGTCCAGGACGGCGGGCGCCACGCGCCTGGCGAATCCCGCCCACCGGTTGTCGTAGACTCGCGCGAACACCTCGCCGTACTCTTGCATAGGGTGGTCCTTCCGCTAGGCGGGAGAGGAGCTTTCCGGCTTCCAGTTGTTCTGCCAGGCGCCCGAAGCTACTCTTGACCTTCCGTCAGACTGCTCCCTGCGGCTCCCTATGCCTCTGCGCCCCTGGTCAGCGCCGCCGGCCGGTGCGGCTCTCGTTCAGGATGCTGGCCACCCATCCGCGCCAGCTCTTCGGGAGCGGCTTGCGGAGCGCCTTTGCGGCTTCTCGCGCGGCGGCGGCGCGCTGGCCTTGGCGCTGGAACACCCACGCGAGCTGGGCCTGCGCGCGCCCACCGGGGTGGCGCAGCTCGATCGCGCGGTTCAGCGCCTCTTCGGCGCGGGGTAAGTCGCCGGTTCGCGCTAGCGCGAGGCCGAGCGTGTACCAGGGTTCGGGTGATTCAGGTGCGAGGCGCGCCGCCTCTTCGAGGTGAGGGAGGGCCGCTTCGAAGTCGTTTACCTGGGCGTAGGTTGCGCCGAGGCCTTGCTGCGCGTGGCGGTCGGAGGGATCAAGCTCGACTGCTGCCCGGTAACATTCAAGGCTCCTGGTGTGCTCGCCGGTCTTTGCGGTCGCGAGGCCGAGGTTCTGAAGGATCCACAGGCGGGTGGAGGTGTCGATCTTGTCCTCGAGGGCCGCCGCCAGATGAGCAATCGCCGTCCGGTAGTCACCCAGCTCGACGAGTGCGGCTCCAAGCTCTCTCCGGCAGTCCCGTTCGCTATAGCCGAGCTCTCGCGCGGTTTCGAGCGCGACCTTCGCCCGCGGGTAATCGCCGGCACGGTTAGCCACCGCTCCCAGGGTGTACCACGCCTCGCCGTCGTCAGGCTGTACCGAGACGGCACTCTCGGCGGCAGGGAGAACGCTGACGGGCAGCCCCCGGCGGAATTGAAGATGCGCGATTTCGGCGAGCACCCACGACTTTTCCGGCGTGAGCACGACCGCCTGCTCCAGGTGACGCAAGCGCGCTTCATCGTCCTTCAGGGCTTCGTACGACGCTGCCGCCATGCGGTGGACCCAGCTGCGCGTATCGTCATCCGTAGGTAGCGTCAGGGCACGCTCCGCAAACTCGGCTCCTGCCGCCGGATCGCCTGCTTGTCGCGCGAGATTGGCTCTCCGGCCGAGGCATAGGGCAGTTTCCGGCGCCAGCTCCTCGTAGCGCTCGCGGGCTCGTCGGACGGTTTCCTCGGCCCCGGTCCGGGCAGCGGCCATTCCGAGGAAGTACCAGACCTGCGCGTTCTCCGGGTCGGCCTCCGCGGCGCGGGAGAGGTGCTCGACCGCCTCGTCGAAACGACCCAGGTGCCCCAGCAGCCACCCGGCGCGCGCGTTGGCTGCAGGGTCCTCCGGGTGCGCCGCCAGGTGCTTCCGGACGGCCGCCAGCTCTTCTTCCAACGCTTCGGGGTTGGCGGCTCGCTCGGCAGAGGTCATAGCTTCCTCAACGGAGAGCATGGCGTGTCGGATACGTACGAGTGCGGCGACCAACCCCAGATTAGGGAGGGAGTGATCAGACTTCGAGCGCAGCGCATCTCAGCCGAGGGGCTTCGTCATGAAAACGAACGCAAGCACGAGGCGCGCCCCGAGTGGGTGGAGGACCTCGTGCTCGATGCGGTACCCCGACTGCTCGTAGAACGGCACCGCATTCAGCGAAGCATCCAGGTGCAGCCGCTCAAGTCCGGCGGTTCGAGCCCGCTCTTCCAGGGTCCGCAGCAATCGCGTGCCGATTCCACGCCGCGTCCACGCCGGCTGGACGTAGACGGCTTCTACCTCCCGCGTCTCCGGCTCGAGCTGCCCGAACCCGACCACGGTTCCATTCGCGTCTTCGGCCGCCACAATCCGTCCTTTTCGGATGGACGCGTGGTAGCTCTCGGGGGTGCGGCGCCCGACCCAGACTTCGATCTGCTCCGGGGAATAGTGCTCCCGAGCCCCGTGGCGAATCGCCGCGGCACGCAGCTGCCAGAGCCCGAGAGCATCGTCTTCTATCGCGGGGCGGATGCGCGCGGAGTCGTCCATTCGATTGAGTTCCGTCGCTCTACGGAATCAGCGTGGTACTCTCGCACCGGCTTAAGCGAAGGCACGGGCCCGGCTCATCCGGGGCGGCAGTTCCCTTCTTCGTCCCGGTACCGCCAGCTGAGCCAGTCCGCACGGAAGATCGGGGCGATGCAGATCTGGCGCCGAGAGCCGTCGGGCGCTTCCGTCCGCCAGAGGCCCGAATGGGTCACGTCGTGGAACTCATCGAACTCGGACGCGTCGGCGCTCATATCATCCGCCTCCGAGCGGGCGGTCCAGTCGCGGCAGAAGGTGACGTAGGCTCGAACCCGTCGCTCCAGCTCGCTGCTCGGCTGGGTCGCGCGTTGCCGGTAGTCACCGTACCAGGTGTCGTCGCTCGCCTAGACGCCGGAGACTTCCGCCACCAGGAGGTCTCCGTACCGGATCGAGAGCGAGTCAAAGTGGGTTTGCGTCAGATCCGGTTGCATGCTCGGCGCCTCCCTATCGTGCCGGATTCGGACCCGGACCGCCCGCGTCCACGCAGTCTACTTCTCTGGCGCCACGGCTTTCGGTTTCGTGCCTCTCTGCGGCGAATCGGCGTCACCGATCTGCGTCTCGAAGGGGACGGTCGTGGTGGCGATGCCGGTCTGCAGCTGCAACTCGCCCTTCTGCTTTCCGGTGACGGTGGGCGTAACCGGGATCTTCAGGGTCCAGGCCGCGCCGGGCGCCATCTGCTGGTTGTACGCCCAGGTCTTGCCGCCGAAACCGAGCTGCGGAGTCGTGGGGGCGGGCTTCGGGTCGCCGAAGCTGAAGCGCTCCGCGGTGCTGGGGGAGACGCGGACGGCGTCGATGGTGAACGGCTCCCTCCCGGCGTTCCGCACCGTCAGGGTGAGGGTAAACGGCTTGCTCGGCGGGGTGCGGCTGGGGACCACCGCCTCCGCGCGTAGGCCGGCGGGCGGCTGAGTGCGGGCGAGAAGCAGCATGCCGCCGTAGGCCGCCAGGGAGCCGAAGAGCACCAGGCCCGCGCAGCCGGAGCCGATGCCGACCGCCCACCGCGCCGGCTGGGGCCAGGTGCCGAACGGCCGGGGGGCGTCCTCCGGCCGTTCGGCAGGCGTCAGGCCGAGGTCGAAGCCGTCCGGGGTCGCGCTCATCGCCGCACCGCTCCCAGATCGGGAATCGCGCTGCGGAGGGACCGCCGGATTTGGGGCAGAATGCTGGTGTGTCTCATCGCTCACCCCTATCCTACGCCAGAAGCGCGGGAGGCGGCCGATGCTCCAGGTGGATGGACCCAACTTGCGCCTTTGCAACCGGGTGAGCCGGCGCTCCATGCTGCAGGTCGGCTCGATCGGCGCGCTCGGGCTCTCGCTGCCCGCCTTCTTCCAGGCCCGCGCGGAGGCCGCGGCGCCGCGCGACCTCAACTGCATCATGCTCTGGCTCTGGGGGGCGCCGTCACACGTCGACACGTGGGACATGAAGCCGGACCAGCCCGCCGAGGTCCGGGGGCTCTGGCGCCCGATCCGGAGCAGCGTGCCGGGCATGGAGGCGGTGGAGCACCTGCCGCGGTTTGCGAAGCAGATGCGGCGCATCACGCAGGTGCGGACGATGCACAACGACGCGCCGGACCACCCTGAGGGCGCCGCCATCGCGCTCTCCGGCTTCAAGTTCGTGCCTGGCAAGCCGGACAAGGAAGGCCCGCACCTCGGCTCGGTGGTGGCGCGGTTCGCACGACCCGCCTCCACGCTGCCGCAGTACGTGGTGCTCGGGCGAGAGCTGTGGGACAACGGCGCGCGGGTTCCGGGGCAGTACGGCGGCTTCCTCGGCGGCGCGTATGGCCCGTTCCGGGTGGAGGATCCGCGCGTGGGGGTGGACCGCTTCCCCTCCCTCACGCTGCCGGCCGGGGTTACGCCGGAGCGGTTCGGCCGGAGAGACACGCTGCGCCGCCAGCTCGATCACTTCCACGAGCAGGTCGAGAACCGCGATACGCGTTCGTTCGATGGCAGCACGCAGCAGGCGCTGAGCCTGCTCACCTCCAGCGAGGTGAAGAGCGCGTTCGATCTCTCCCAGGAGACTCCCGCCACGCGCGACCGGTACGGCCACTCCTTCTTCGGCCAGAGCTGCCTCGCGGCGCGGAGGCTGGTGGAGTCGGGCGTCCGCTACGTCCAGGTGAACTGGAGCCGGCACCCCGGCGCGGATGGCCTGGAAGGGTGGGACGTGCACGGCAACTTCGGCGGGGTGCTCACCGATTATCCCAAGAAGCAGTTCCCCACCTTCGACCAGGCCGCGCCGGCGCTGCTGGACGACCTGGCGGACCGCGGGCTGCTGGAGAACACGCTGGTGATCTTCGGGACGGAGTTCGGCCGGACGCCGCAGATCAACAAGTACGGCGGGCGCGACCATTGGTCGAGCTGCTACACGGTCATGTTCGCCGGGGCGGGCGTGGAAGGAGGGCGCGTGATCGGAGAGAGCGACGCCCAGGGCGCTTATCCCGCCACCCAGGCGTTCGGCACGCGAAACATGCTGATGAGCGTCTACCAGCACCTGGGACTGGATACCACCGTGGAGCTGCGGCAGGCCGGCATCGTGGACCAGGACGCGCCGATCCCGGGGCTCTTCGGCAACGCCGGCTGAGGCTGGCCCGTACCCTTGGGTAAGCTCACACCGTTGTACAGGAGCGGTGGCGCCGAAGGGTCGCGCAGCCCCGGCAGCGAACGGGTCGCCAGCGGCGCAGCGAGGGGAGGAGACGGGAATGAGTGGTTTCTTCGGACGGTTGATGAACCAGTGGATCGAGGTGATCGAGTGGACCGATCCCACCAACAACACCATGGTCTACCGGTTCCCGGTGGCGAACAACGAGATCAAGATGGGGGCCAAGCTCACCGTCCGCGAGGGGCAGGTGGCGGTCTTCGTCAACGAGGGGCAGATCGCGGATGTCTTCGGCCCCGGTCTCTACACCCTCTCCACCCAGAACATGCCGGTGATGACGATGCTGCGGTCCTGGCCGCACGGCTTCAACTCGCCGTTCAAGGCGGAGGTCTACTACGTCAGCACCCGGCAGTTCACCGATCTGAAGTGGGGCACCGCCAACCCGATCCCAATGCGGGACGCGGACTTCGGTATGGTCCGCATCCGCGCCTTCGGCAGCTACGCCGTCCGGGTGACCGATGCCGCCAGGTTCATCCGCGAGGTGGTGGGGACCGACGGCCTCTTCCAGACCGGCGAGATCCACGGGCAGCTCCGCAACCTGGTGATGAACGAGTTCGCCAGCGCGCTGGGCGAGCTGCAGATTGCGGTGCTCGATCTCGCCGCGAACTACCGCCACCTCTCCCAGAAGATCGAGCAGACCCTCGACCCGCACTTCGCGGAATACGGTCTCGACCTCACCAAGTTCCTGATCGAGAACATCTCCGTGCCGCCGGAAGTGGAAGCGGCGATGGACAAGCGGTCGAGCATGGGGGTGGTCGGCGTGCGCGACTATGCGACTTTCCAGGCCGCCAACGCGCTGGAGACCGGCGCGGCGAACCCGGGCGGCGGCAGCCCCGCCTCAGACATGATGCAGATGATGGCCGGCATGGCGATGGGCCAGAAGATGATGCAGGGGCTCGACACCCCCGGCGGCGCGCCCGCGCCCGCGGCAGAGGCGCAGCCCGCGCCGCCCGCCGACACCCGCTCCGCCGCGGAGCGCCTGAAAGAGATCCACGCCCTCCACGAGGCCGGCATCCTCTCCGACGAGGAGTACGCCGCCAAGCGCGCGGAGCTGATCAAGCTGCTTTAGGAAGGGTGCAGCGTTCAGGGGGTAGCGTGTAGGGCTGGCGGGGGCGGGGGTGACCTTCCGGCCAAGGCCGTTCCTGCTCCTGCTCTTACTCCTGCTCCTGCTCGCTGGCGACCTGCGGATCTCCGCCGCGGAGCGGTTCAGGTGATCCCTCTCCTCACCGTGTCCGGGGGGCGGAGTGAACTCCGCGGTTCATTCCGCCGGCAGTCAACTGCCGGCGATCCTCGTTCTCACGGCAGCGTCTGGTACGAGAAGACGGGGGAGCCGCCATCTTGTGCGGCTCCCCCGTCTTCTCAAATCCCAGTTCCCGTTCGTTAGCGGATCAGCTCGAAGTTCTCCAGCGGCCAGTAGCGCACCCACGCCTTGGCCTGGATGTTGTCGATCGGGAGCTCGCCCCAGGCGCGGCTGTCGTTGCTGTTGTCCCGGTTGTCGCCCATTACGAAGACCATTCCGGGCTTGATCTTCTCCGCGGGGCGGTCGTCGTGCCACTCCCGGTGCAGGTACGGCTCGTCCAGCTGCTTGCCGTTTACGTAGACCTTGCTGTCGCGGATCTCCAGCGTCTCGCCCGGGAGGGCGACCACCCGCTTGATGAACGCGGTTTCCGGCTTGTGCGGGGGACGGAAGACGACCACGTCGCCGCGCTGCACGCCGCCGAGCAGGGCGACTTTGCTGCCGAGGAGGCGCTGGCCCGTCGCCAGGTTCGGCTCCATGCAGCTCCCGAAGACCTGATAACCCTGCACCAGGAAAGTCTGGCCGAAGAGGAAGAGGATCACGCTCAGGACCATCGCGTCCGCTACGGCGCGCCACTTGCGGCGGCGAGGGCGAATGACCACGTGCGTGGTGTCATCGACAGCGTGAACGGCAGGGTTTACAACTACGTCTTGCATGAGCTCTCCGGCCGGACGGAGCGGTCTGGCGGCCCCACCGGCATAGTCGGACGCGTGCGCGGTCCGCTGGAACGGGCGTGGAGACAATTTCCTCCGGCGGCGCTTTCGTATCGCGGGATGCGTCGTTGCGTTCGGGCAGCCGGTGCGGGAGGGGGCCGTCCGGTCGCCGCCCACGCCCCTGCCGCCGTGGTGGCGGCGCGTGGAATGTCTCGCAGCATCAGTATAGACGACTGAGGGTGGGGTCTAGGTTTCCTTTCCGCGGCGGGCGGGTATCATCGCCGGATTCCCGCGGCAGTCCAGACGTAGGGCAGCCAACCGTGGATCGTCACCTCGAACGCCGGCGAAATGAGCGCGCGCAGCTCCTTTCGGGTGAAGCGATGGAAGAAGATCTCGCCGGAGTGGTGACCCTCACGCGGCGCCACCGGAGCCAGCGCCGGGCTGTACCGGTAAGCGGAGAGGGCGAGGCGGGCGCGCGGCTCGAGCGCGCGGTGCAGCTCGGACAGGGCGGCGCGGCGCAGCGCCTCGGAGGGGAGGTGCTGGAGCACGCTGCAGGCCAGCCCGCGCGTCGCCCAGCCGTCCCGCACCGGCAGCCGGGAGAGCTCCCCCTGCACCAGCAGCACGCGCTCGGAGGAGGGCAGCTTGCGGCGCAGCAGCTCCAGCGAGGCGGCGGAGTGGTCGACTCCGATCAGCGCTTCGCACCGGCCGGCCAACCGGGTGGTGAGGCGCCCCGTGCCGCAGCCGAGCTCCAGCACGCGGTCGGACGGGCCGCTCCGCAGCGGACGGAGCAGCGCCGGCGCCTCGAAGAGCGTGAAGAGGCGCAGCCCGAGGAGCCGGTCGTAAGCCTCCGCCTCGTGGTCGCGCCGCCGCGCTTCCGCGGCAAGCTCCCGGCGCTCCGCCTCCGATTCCGCGGCGGAGCGGGGCATCATCCGGAGCACCCCGGTGCGAAGGGGGAACGCGCGTCCGCACGCGGGGCAGCGCAGACCGTCCGGATCCGGCACCGGCGGGCCGGCGCCGTCGTCCGGGCAGCGCAGCGCGGACCTCAGCTCTGCCGGAATCGGGCTCAAGACCATGAGAAAGCGCCCCAGCCGAAGCCGGGGCGCTCGAAGGTGGGGATTGGCCGCGGCTACTGCGCCGAGACCTGCGCCGGCTCGGACTGCGGGGACAGGGTGAGGTGGTCGAAGTCCTCGCCGGTGGCGCGGGAGACCTTGCGCTTGATGCGGGCGAGCGCGTTGTCAACCGACTTCGTCTTGCAGCGCAGCTCGTCCGCGATCTCCCGGTACGACTTGCCCAGCCGGTAGCCGGCCAGCACGCTCCACTCGAAGTCGCTCAGGAGCTGCTGCAGCATCTCCTGGCGGCTCTCGGTGTCCTCCCGCTGCAGGACCAGCTCTTCCGGATCCATGGTGTCATCCGTCTGCAGGATGTCCGACATGTTCCAGTCGCAGTAGTCGTCTTCGGAGGGGACTTCGAGGGAGAGGGAGGTGTTGAGGGGGAGCTGCTTCTGCCGGGTGGCCGCCTTGATGGCGGTGATGATGTGCCGGTGGATACAGACTTTGGCGAAGGCCGGGAACGAGGTGGCCTTGGCCGGCTTGTAGTCCACGATCGCCTGCCAGAGGCCGATCATGCCGACCTGGAGAAGGTCCTCCCGCTCGGCGCCGACCAGGAAGTAGGACTTCACCTTGGAGCGCACCAGGTTGCGGTATTTGTAGAGCAGGTGCTCCGCCGCGTCCTGGTAACCACGCTGCGCCCGGAGAACTACGTCGGCATCGGGCCAGTTCGTGTAGCGGGACCAGTTGGACCCGTTCATGAAGTCGTCGCTAATATCGATCAGGCTTCTCACGCCGCCTCCTCACTACCTACCGCAATAGTTGAAGCACTGCTGCCGTGGCTGCCTAGCCACGTGCGCCGGACTCAATCTTGGTGCCGGCGTGCCGGCAGAACTACGTCGAAGCAGATCCGCTTCGGGGCTGCCGGCCCGTGGGGATCGGGGAGGCGGCGCCCGGCGAGACTTGATTCTGGGCTCTCCGGAGCAACGTCCGGCGGCGGTGGGAGGGGGCCACGCGGCGGGAGAGCGCTTTGGGACTACGTCGAAACTACTCCAAAAGAAGCGCCCGGTGGTGGACCGGTGATCGCTGGATCGCTCGCCGGCGGTGGGCTTGCCCTGCTATCCGGAATTATACAGACCGCCTGAGCGCTTGCCAAGTACCCGCTCGATGGACACTGTGATCCTAGTGAATGAGGACGCGGGGAGCTGCGAGCCCGGCTGCGCCGCTAGATTAAGGATCGCTAAGGAACACGCATCTGTCCGGTCCGAAGTTCCGCCAACCTAAAAAAGGAGGAGCCTCCTTGTGCCTGTTAACCAGGTTTCAGAGCGCAATCGCAACAATCGTTGTTCGAGAGGCGCGGGGCAACACGCTGGACTGCCTGGCCGGGCGCGAAGCGGTGAGCCGGAGGTTATAGAGGCGGGCGTCTCCGCAGCGGCAAGCGCACCGGTCCCGTACCGCCGAATTGTAGGAAGATAAGCGGCGGTGCCGCGGCCGGGCGGCGGGCGCCGGTGCTCTGCTGGAAAGGATTCCCATGCGGTACGACGTTTTCGGGATGTGCAACGCGCTCTTCGATCTCCAGGCGGAGGTGGACGATTCCACCCTCACGGAGCTGAATCTGGAGAAGGGCAGCATGGTGCTGCTGGACGAGGAGCAGCAGCGGAGCATCGTCCCTCGGATCTACACGCACCTGGTCAACACCGAGGCCGGCGGCTCCGGCGCCAACACGATGTTCGGCGTGGCGCTCCTGGGGGGCACCGCCTGCTACACCAGCCGGGTGGGGAGCGACGAGCACGCGCAGCTCTACCGGCAGGGCCTGGAGGCGAAGGGCGTGAAGCCGAACCTCGGCAGCGGGGAGGGGGCGACCGGCGTGTCGCTGATCTTCGTCACTCCGGATGCCCAGCGCACGATGTGCACCTACCTGGGGCGCTCCCGCGAGCTGACCGCGGCGGACGTCAACCTGGAGGACCTCCGCCAGAGCCGCTACCTCTACGTCACCGCCTACCTGTGGGACACCGACAACCAGAAGGAAGCGGTGCTGCACGCCATGCGCGAAGCGAACCGGGCCGGTGTGCGGGTGGCGCTGAGCCTCTCCGATCCGTTCTGCGTGCACCGCCACAAAGACGAGCTCCTCGAGCTGATCCGGAACCATGTCGACGTGCTCTTCGGCAACTGGCACGAGGCTCAGACGCTCACCGATACGGAGACTCCCCGGGACGCGGTCCGCGCGCTGGCGCAGTACAGCGACGTGGCGGTGGTGACGATGGACGAGAAGGGCTCCCTCCTGCAGCAGGGGGAGCAGGTAGTGGAGGTGCCGGTCTACCCGGTGACGCCGGTCGATACCACCGGCGCCGGCGACATGTACGCCGCCGGGATCCTCTACGGCCTCACCCAGGGCTACTCCCTGGAAGTGACCGGCCGTATCGCCGCCTACGCCGCCGCCCAGGTGGTCGCCAAGCTGGGGCCCCGCCTGGAGGAGATCGACGAAGACGTGCTCCGCCGCCTCCGGACCGGAGCCGACCTCACCGAGATCTAGCAGACAAGCTCGCAGAGGGAAGATGAGAGAAGAGAGCAATTGATACCGGTGGGCCGGCTCTTCTCCCGTCTCCCTTCTACTCTCTCGCTTCTTCAAGTCTTGAAACCGGCAGTAACGGAGGAGCCCGGGGCGCCGCTCCCGCGGGCGGCGATGTGGGCGCTTTGCGGCTGGCTGTGGGTTGCAGCGGCTTCCCAGGTGTTCTTTCTGGCGCACTGGCCGATGTACCTGTACGGGGTAAGCATCGAGCGGCTCCCGGCGCTGGGGGTGGCGCTGCTCCGGATGGCGGTCTACAGCAGCCTGGCGTGGGGGATTGCGCAGCGCGCCCCGGCCGCGTGGGGCGCGACCATCCTGGAGCTGTGGCGCTCCCTGCTCGCGCTGCTGGTGGTAATGGTCGTGCGGAGCTCCGCGGGCGGGGGAGACTTCTACCCGGCGGCGTGGGCCCAGGGGCTGCTGAGCGGAGCGCTCCCGAGCCTGTTCCTGGTGAGCGCGGCGCTCTGGAGCGGCTGGCGACCGGGCGGGGAGCTGGAGCTGGCGGTCGCGGTGGCGGTCCGGCTGCTTGCCGGCGGGGCCGGAGTGGCCGCGATCTGGCTGCGATCCGCGTACTGCTGGTTCGGAGCGCCCGCGCCGACGTGGCGCGCGGTCGGCGCCTGCGGGGCGGGCGGCGCGGCCTGGCTGCTCGCCGCGGAGCTTGCGGCGGTCTGGTGGTCGCTGCGGGGCGGAGGATGATGCGCGCTTGGCGAGCCAGTTCGGGGCTGGGAGTGCTCTCCTGGGTGGGGATGGCGTGCGTCTACTCCGCCGCGCTCTGGCTGCTGGGCCTGTTCCTGAGCGCCTTCGGCGGGTGGCCGGAGGGCGCGGTGGCGATGGCGCTCCGGATGGCCGGCACCCTGGCGCTCGGCGTGGGCCTCTGCGCGTTGGAGCGCTGGGCCTGGGCCACCGCCGTCTGCCTCGCCGGGCTTTACGCGGTGGTGAGCGTGGGGTGGGCGGCGACCGCCGGCTGGGCGTGGCTCTCGGCGCGGCCGGGGACCCTCTCCTGGATGCCGGTGTTCCTGGGCCTGAACCTGGAGAGCTGCGCCCGGCTCTCCGTGCTGGCGGTGGCGGCCGCCCTGGTGAGCGGCGGTCTCTGTTATCTGCTCTGGCGCGCGCAGCCGGAGTACGACGTCCCCTACCGGCGCCCGTACACGGTGCTCTTTCAAGATGGCGCGCCTAGGGCGCTGCTGCTGGTGGCGATCGACGCCTTCCTCGGCGCCGCCTGGTGGGCCGCCGCCGCGGTCGGCGGTTGATCCGGCCCCGCGCAGAACGGCGTTCCCCCCGCGGCCGGGTGGGGGTATGATTGCTCGAACAGGAGGAGCCGATCGGCGGCTCCTGTGGTACGAATATGCCTGACGGTCTTCGCCTGGCACTACCCATCCTCATCGGGTACGTGCTCGGCTCCATTCCCTTCGGATACGTGGTCGTGCGCCTGATGCGCGGGATCGACATCCGGGAGTACGGGTCCCACAACATCGGCGCCACCAACGTCCTGCGCGTGGTGGGGTGGTTTCCGGCGCTGCTCACGCTGCTGGGCGACATCGGCAAAGGCGCGGTGCCGCCGCTCCTGGCGGCTTCGAGTCTCTTCAGCGTGGGCCAGGTGAACGCGTGGGTGGTGGTCCTCTCCGCCCTGGCGGCGATCTGGGGCCACGCCTACTCCGGCTTCTTCTACCTGCGGGAGCGCCGCTTCGCGCGCGGCAAGGCGGTAGCGACCGGCCTCGGCGCGGTGATCGGGTTCGTCGCCTCCGGGCAGGTCTGGTGGCCCGCCCTGGCCGCCGTGACCGCGGTCTGGTTCTCCGCCATCCTCCTGCCCCGGCTGGTGAGCGGCAAGCTCGGCTGGGTTTCGCTCGCCTCGATCCTCGCCGCGGTCTCGCTGCCGATCTGCTTCTGGATCGTGGGCGCTGCGTATCCGTACGTCCTCTTCGGCGCGGCCGCCGCGCTGTTCGTGACCTGGAAGCACAAGGAAAACATCGGGCGGCTGCTCGATGGCGTGGAGCCGCGCCTGGGGGAACGGCTGCCCCTGGCGGGAGTAGATGAGGACGAGCTGTCCTGCGCGTTCATGGTGCACGCCATGACCCCAGACGATTGGTGGCAGACGCGGCGCTTCTCCTGGGCGGTACGACTGTATCGTGCCGGCCTCATCCCGCTGGGGGTTCTTAAGCGGCTGATGTATTACGTGCGACCGATCAAGACCGATACGATCCGCGGCATCCGCGCCGCGGATGGCCGCACGGTAGAGGTCCACCTGATCGCCGTTCCCTGGCTCCCGGAGATGATCAAGGCGAATCCGAAGATGGCGGTGGTCCGCGCGGCGCAGGCGGCGCGGGTAGGCCGCGACCTGGGCGCGCGCTGCATGGGCCTCGGCGCCTTCTGGAGCGTGGTGGGGAACAAGGGGAAGGAAGTGCAGGACGCCGCCCCCTTCATCCCGATCACCAACGGTGGAGGCTACACCGCCGGCAGCGTAAAGCAGGCGGTGCCGATGGTCTTTACCAAGCTGCGCGCGCGCGGCGTGGATCCGGAATCGGCCACCGCCGCCGTGGTGGGCGCGAACGGCGTGGTCGGTTTCGGAATCTGCCGTCAGCTCGCCGGACGCGTGCGGCGGCTGGTGATGGTGGGGACCGATGCCGAGCGGCTGGAGCGCTCCGCGGCGCGCCTCCGCCGCCGCGGCGGCCCTGCCGAGACCGAAGTGGTGGTGACCACCGACGTCGCCCTCTGCGACGAGGCCGACGTGATCTTCGCCGCCACCTCCACCGTGGAGCCGGTGCTGTTCCCGCCTCACGTGAAGCCCGGCGCCATCATTTACGACCTCGGCCGGCCCGCCGACGTGGACGACTCCGTGCTCGACGTCCCGGGTGTCTCCGTGATTCCGGGCGGCGTAGTCCGGCCTCCCGGTCGCATGGAGCACCGGCTCGACACCCACTTTGGCGAAGGGCAGATCCCGGCCTGTATGGCGGAGACGATCCTGATCGCCCTGGACGAGTGCTACGACCGCTGCAGCCTGGGCGAGGGCACTCGCGGCGAGGACATCGACTACTTCGTCGACCTCGCGGAGCGGCTCGGGTTCCAGGTGGTGGATGAAGCGATCCGGCCGCAAGAGCCGGCCCCCGCCACCGTGATGGCCCCCGTCCGCGCGAGCTAACCCCGCCGGCGGGCTTTTTCTTCCATCGAATTCGGAACCAACGCGCCGTTTCTCCGTCTTATTAGATGGATGGCTAATTGTCTAATTGCGGGGAGCCGATGGACCAGGTTTTCAAGGCGTTGGCCGATCCGACGCGGCGCGAGATCTTGCGGCTGCTCGGCGGCGGAGAGCTGACCGCGGGGCAGCTCTGCGAGCGGTTCGAGATCAGCGCGCCGTCGATGTCGCACCACTTCAACGTGCTGAAGCAGGCGGATCTGATCAGCGCGCGCCGGGAGGGTCAGCAGATCTACTACGCGCTCAACACGACGGTGGCGCAGGATGCCCTGGCGGCGCTCTGGGACCTGCTCCAGCCGGCCGCGCGGTCATCCGCGGACCGGGTGCGCGCGCCGGCTGGGGATGCGACGAGAAAGGACGAGGTGGGACGATGAGGACCTGGACTTCGCTGGCGTTGAGCCTGGCGGCGGCACTTGGGGCACTCGCCTACGGGCTGGCGATCTACGGCGCGCTGCCGGAGCTGATCCCCACCCACTGGAATCTGCAGGGCGAGGTGGATGGCTGGATGCCGAAGTCGCTGGCGGTCTGGCTGAGTCCCGCGCTCGCGATCGGGTTTACGCTGCTGATGCAGGGGCTGCGAGCGGTTTCGCCGGTGCGGTACCGGGTGGAGCCGTTCCTGCCGACGTTCAACTACGTCGTCCTCCTGGTGGCGGGGCTCTTGGCCTCCCTGCACGTGGTTTCACTGCAGGCGGCACTGCATCCGGACCTCGAGTCCGGGCGCGTGGTGGTCGGCGGGCTGCTGCTGTTCTTCGGACTGCTCTCCAACGTGCTGGGCAAGGTGCGGCGCAACTTCTGGGTCGGATTCCGGACGCCGTGGACGCTCGCGAGCGACCGGGTGTGGGTTGCCACCCACCGCCTGGCGGCCCGGCTCGGGGTGGTGGTGGGGATCGTGGGCGTGCTGATGCTCTGGCTCGGGGCGCCGGTGCCGCTGGCGTTCGTGCTGGTGGTAGCGTGGGTGGTCGTGCCGGTGGTCTACTCGCTGGTGGTCTACCGGCAGTGGGGCGGCGACGGGCAAGCCGCCTGAGTGGGGTGGGAGGCAGTGAGGGGATTGCCTCCCGCGGACTGTGCTTTCCCGCGAACCGTCCCCGCCTGAGCTTCGTTAGACTTCTGGAAACAAACCTGAGGCGAAGGAGCGTGCGATGCGACTGGCTCGGTACCTGGCTCTCCCGCTGCTGCTGGCGCTGCCGGCGGCGGCCCAGCAGCAGGACGGCATCCTGCGGCAGGATGAGCGGCTTCAGAAGCGCGTGTCGGTGCGGTGGAAGAAGGCGACGCTGCATGAAGCGCTGGAGGAGTTGAGCCGTGCCACCGGCGCGCGCCTGACCCCCGCGCGGATGCTGGTGGACGAGCCGGTGATGGCCTCCGCCGCGAACGTGCCCGCGCACGAGGTGATGGAGCAGCTCGCGAAGCTGACGCACTTTACCTGGGCCCGGTCGGGCACCGACCCGATGAAGCCGACCTATCTCTTCTTCCAGGGCAAGGCGGCGCAGGACGAAGAGCAGGCGGAGATCGACGGCGCCAAGAGAGCGGTGCTGGAGGCGCTCAACCGCGAGGTGGAGAAGTACCGGCGCATCGCCAGCCTCTCGCCGGATCAGCTCGAGCAGGAGCTGCGGAAGTCGGACCAGCAGCTTTCCGCGCTCTTCCAGAACGGAGGCATCGCGAGCCTCGGCAGCAACGCCGCCGCCGGCCGTACGATGATGGACGGGATGGCGGTCCGGAGCGTCGCCTCTCCGCTCGGCCGGACTATGGTCCGCATGCTGGACGATCTTTCCCCCGCGGAGTGGCAGCAGCTCGAGAGCGGGGAGCCGATCGTCTACAGCACCGCGCCCCGCTCCGGAGAGCGCCACCTGGCGCCGGTCTACCGGGACAGCATTCGGGACGCGGCCCCGACCTTTCCGTTCCCCAAGGAGCTGTTCAACTCGTTCGGCGGGGGCGTTTCCAACGCCATCAACGAGCTCGAAGGCCGGATGAAGAACGAGTGGGGGAGGGCGACCGGTTACAAGATCAGCGTCAGCCTGAGCCTGAACATGGGCTCTCAGCCGGTCGGGATGCTGCGCGTAAGTCCTGAGCCGATGGGGGGAGACGAGGACGTGGCGCCGATCTTTGCGGTCGCCGGCCTCACCATCGTCGGCGCGCCGCAGCTCCTGGAAGAGCCGGAGGAAGATCCGCAGGAGCGAGAGAAGCGCCTCGCCGCCGACCCTTTCCTGGGCAAGAAAGCGAAGCTGAAGCTGCCGCCGCTGGAGAAGCGGACCGGCTTTCTGGCGATGCTCGGCAACGCCTACCGCGTGGCCGAGATCCTTCCGGCGGTGGAAGAGGCGTTCGGAGTGCCGATTGTCGCGGACGCGTACAACCGCAGCGCGATGGCGGTGATCCCGCCACCGGGAGACCAGGAACTGCCGCTCTTCAAAGTGCTGGATCAGATGGCGGGCAGCACGCGCCGCTGGGAGCGGGACGGGTCCGTGATCCGGCTGCGGAGCCGCACCTGGGCACACGACCGCCGCGGCGAGATCCCGTCGCGCTATATGAAGCGGTGGCTGGAGGTGCGGGAGGCGAAGGACGGCTTCACGCTGGAAGACCTCGCGGAGATCGCCGCAATGCTCCGGGACGAGCAGGTCGAGTCGCTGATGTTCAGCGCCATGGAGCTCGGCTCGACCGACTTTACCGACTTCGTCATGATCAGCGCGAACCGGGAGATCCTGCGGTTCTACGGAAAGCTCCTCCCGCTCCAGCGGCAGCGCCTCTACAAGGGGGAGCCGATTCCGGTGCGGACCCTCTTTCCGTTCCAGCAGGCGCTGCTGGCGCGGGTGAACCGCGGGCAGAACCAGTCGCTCTTCTCGCTGGCGATGGGAGCCCGCGCGAGCCGCTCCCCGCAGGTTCTCGCCGCCGGCTCCATTAGCCTGGAGCGCGCGGAGCCGGGAGGAGGCGCCGCGCCCGCACAGCCCCGAGCGCGCGTGAGCATCAACGTCGGCGGCGCCGGGGCCAGCGGCAGCGTCAGCGGAATCGGCACCGTCTACACGCTGCGCATCCTGCTGCCGGACGGCCAGAAGGACGAGTTCCGGATCCCGCTCAGCAAACCCTCGCGCGTGCCGGCAGAGGCACCGGAACCGGTCGAGCGCAAGGAGTAGCCCACCCGGCCCTCGCCGCACGTACACTCTCCCGACGCAGTTAGCGCGCCGGGAGAGTGTACGTGCGTCTTACGTTATTGGAAGTTAAAGAAGGGGGATTTGCGTCGACGTCGAATGATCGTCACAAGCACGGCGCGCAGGGAGCAATGCTGCTTCCGTCAACGTCCGTGTAGAGGAGATTCTCGACGATGAGGCGCAGAGGCTTCACACTCATCGAGCTGCTCGTGGTAATCGCGATCATAGCAATCCTAGCGGCGATTCTCTTCCCGGTCTTCGCCCAGGCTCGCGAGAAGGCGCGGCAGGCTTCCTGCCTGAGCAACCTGAAGCAGATCGGCGCAGGGCTGATGATGTACAGCCAGGACTATGACGAGGAGTATCCGATGGGCACCTACGGGAGCCCGCGGAACTGGGAAGTCAATCCGGACGTGGAAGGCAACCAGGGCTGGAACGACTGCACCGGCTTATGGGCCGGCGTGAATCCCGGCGATGGCGGCGCGCCCCTGACCGGATGCGCCTACGGTGCGGACTTCTACCGCACCGTGGCCACGATCCAGATCGGCCCCTACACCAAGAACATGCAGATCTGGTACTGCCCGTCCGACCCGTATCGCCGCCCGAACCAGAACAACATCCGGCGCGGCCTGCAGTCGTACTTCTGGTTCCCGAACTGGGTGTTCAACACCTGGTGCCCGGGCAGCACCGCGGGCGCCAGCGGTCCGTATCCGTGCGTCCGGTATCCGGAGGGCTATCGGTCTCTGCACGACGATCCGCCGAGCGCCAGGACGGATCGGCCCGCCGAGCGGATCATCTTCTCGGAACGCGGGATGTTCGGGTGGTCGGGTCCGGATGCCCATGGCGGTCGGGCCCCGAACAACGACACCAACCACCAGATGGGCTACAACGCCCTCTACATGGACGGCCACGCCAAGCTGATCCCCTTCCGCAAGAAGTGGACCACCGTCCCCGCCACCGGCTGGCCGCCGGAAGACGCGCCGCGCTAGGATTACGGCGTATCTGAAGCGTCAGCGCAGCGGCCGCCTTTCTCTCTGAGAGGCGGCCGCTGCGTGCTACTGGTCTGTCCAGTTGCCTCTCAGACGTGGGAGTCGGAGTAAGGGAGAGTGCGGGAGTGGGAGAGCCGCTCCCTCGCGGCTGTGATCAGGTTCCCGGTGAGCAGGTTCCAGGTTCCGAACCCCACCCATCGGGGAGCTCAACCCAACCTGCCACAGCGCGGCTGATGCCGCAACCAAGCTCATGGCGGCGGGAGAATGCTCGGTTAGTCGAGATCAGCATCGCGGCGAGGGTCCACCCCGCGCCCTCCCCACCCGGAGCGGCCCTCCCGCGTGGGTGGCCCTCCGCGGCCCTTTCACGCTCCGGCTTCGCCTCCGCTAGCGGGCGCTGCGGGCGTGCTGCCCCAAGCGCTGCGTTCCGCGTCCGAAAGGGGCGTCTACAGCGAGACGGCGGTTCACGGACCGCTCCGGGCGGCTCAAGCGACCACCCCTCGCAGGGGTGGTCACAAGTGAAACCCTCCAGCTCTGCCTCCGGCAGCGCTTCCGGGCTCCTTAAGAGCACTCTCCGGCGAGAAACTGCACATCCCGGCAAAATCCTCACGGTGAGTTGTACGTCTCCGCCCCCCTTGCGAAAGCCACCTACTAATTCGGGGCTGACGGAGTACTACTGAGGATGGAAGAGATGCTGCGGATAGGGATCATCGGGGCGGGCGGCATCGTGCGGACGCGGCACCTGCCGGGGCTGCGGGCGCTGCCGGAGGTGGCGGTCACCGCGGTCTGCAACCGCAGCCGCGAGAGCGGCGAGGCGGTGGCGCGGGAGTGGGGAATTCCCGAAGTGCTGACCGATTGGCGCGAGCTGGTGCGCCGCGGCGACCTCGACGCGGTGCTGATCGGCACCTGGCCGTACACCCATGCCGAAATGAGCATCGCCGCGCTGGAGGCGGGAAAGCACGTCTTCTGCCAGGCGCGGATGGCCCGCACCGCCGCGGAAGCACGCGCGATGTTGGCGGCGGCCGACGCTCATCCTGCGCAGGTGGCGATGCTCTGCCCCCCGCCGCACGGGATGCGGGGCGATCGGCTGATGTGCCGTCTCCTCCGCGAGGGCTACCTCGGCGACCTGCGGGAGGTGCACGCGGAAGGTCTTTCGGACGCGAACCTCGACCCGGAGGCGCCGCTCCACTGGCGCCAGGACTTCGAGCTCCAGGGGTACAACACCCTCACCCTCGGCATGTGGCTGGAGGTGATCCACCGGTGGGTCGGCCGGCACCGGCGGGTCTCGGCCATCGTCAAGACGCACGCGCCGGACCGGCGGGATCCGGCAACCAGCGAGCTCAAGCCGGTGCGGATTGCCGAGTCGCTGGCGATCTCCGCCGAGCTGGCGAACGGCGCCGTCGGCTCGTACCGGTTCAGCGGCGTCACGCTTCACCCGCCGGCGAACGCCATCCGGCTCTACGGCTCCGAGGGGACGATCCAGTACGACCTCACGACGGACGAGATCACCGGCGCCCGTCGGGGCGACGCGGCGCTCTCGCCGATCCCGGTACCGGCGAGCGAGGCCTGCGAGTGGACCGTGGAAGCGGACTTCGTCCGCGCCATCCGGGAAGGCGGCCCGGCCGAGCCCTCCTTCGCGGATGGCGTGCTCTACATGGAATTCACCGAGGCGGTCTACCGCTCCGCGGAGAGCGGCCGGACGGTCGAGCTGCCGCTGCCTGAATAGCTCCGGAGCTCTCAGCCGCGGCCGTGAGCCCCAGCCTGCGCCGGGTACTCTGTCCCGTCTCCGTCAGGCCAGGATCTGCGTGATCGGCTTGCCGATATCCATCTCCAGCCGCTTGCGGCCGGGGATCTCCATCGCGTGGGGGTCGAGGCCGAGCAGGTGGAGGACGGTGGCGTGGATGTCGGTCACGTAGTGGCGGTCCTGCACGGCGTGGAAGCCGAGCTCGTCCGTGGCGCCGTGGGTGACGCCGCCTTTTACGCCGGCGCCCGCCAGCCAGGCGCAGAAGCCCTGCGGGTGATGGTCGCGCCCCGTGCCTTCGGCGCCGGGGGAGCGCCCGAACTCAGTGCCCCAGACCACCAGCGTGTCGTCGAGCATCCCGCGCCGCTTCAGGTCTTTCAGCAGGCCGGAGATCGGCTTGTCCACCTGCTCCGCCAGGCGGGTGTGGTTGTTCTTGATCTCGGAATGCGCGTCCCACTCTCCGCCGCCCCCGCCGCCGTGGAAGAGCTGCACGTAGCGCACCCCGCGCTCCACCAGGCGCCGCGCCACCAGGCACTGCTCGCCGAAGGCGCGGGTCGACGGCTGGTCCAGCCCGTAGAGCTGCTTCGTCTCTTCGCTCTCCTGATCCAGCCGCACCGTTTCCGGCACTGCCTTTTGCATCAGGAACGCCAGCTCATACGCCTTGATCCGCGCGCGGAGGTTGGCGTCGTCCGGGTAGTCGATGCCGGCGAGCCGGTTGAGCCGGCCCAGCAGGCTGAACTCGGCCGCCTGTTCCTCGTCCAGGACTTCCGGACTGGCCGGCGAGATGAACGGAAGCGGGTTCTTCGGGTCGGTGGCCAGCCGCACCCCGGAGTATTCCGGGCCCAGGTAGCCCCCGCCGAAGGTCCAGGTCCCACCGCAGCAGTCGCCGGTCGGGGTGCCGAGCACCACGTACTCCGGCAGGTTCTCGTTGAGGCTGCCGAGCCCGTAGCTGATCCACGCGCCGATCGTCGGAATCCCGCCCTCGCGGGGATGGCGGCCGGTGTGCCAGGTGAGCTGGGCGCCGTGGTCGTTGTGAATCGTCCAGAGGGAGCGGACCACCGCCAGGTCGTCGGCGCACTCGCCGGTGTGCCGGAACCAGTCTCCCACCGGCAGGCCGCACTCGCCGTACTGTCGGTAGCCGGTCTGCAGCGGCATGATCGTCTTGCGGTTCCCGTGGGCCGGGTTGCCGCCGACGATGTTCGCCTCCACCTTCTTCGGGTCGAGCACCCCGCGGTATGGCGTCTCCTCGATCGACTTCCCCGCGTACTTGTTCAGCTCCGGCTTTACGTCGAAGCTCTCCACGTGACTGACGCCGCCGCAGAGGAAGATCCAGATGACCGACTTCGCCTTCGGCGCGCGCGCCGGCTTACCGGCCGGGGCCGCCTGCGCCACGCCGTCCCGGAAGAGCATCGCTCCCAGCGCCAGGCCGGTAAAGCCCATGCCGGTATCGGCCAGGAACGAGCGGCGGGTCATGCCGCAGCCGGGGACTCTCGCGCGTCGCGGTTTCATCGCTGCCTCACGTGACGATTCCAGTATCATCCCTGAGAGACAAGCCGGAGCCTGGAAAGTATCAGGAATCGTGCGCGGCCGCGTTACGCACGGGCCCAAAAGCACCCGAATTGCCCGATGGTCGGCCGCCAATCGAGCGGTAGACGTTTTAAGCCTCGCCCTTCCTGGGAACGTTAGCCCGGGGCGTTAAGTGTAACCCGAACCCCTCCTTACGCAGCGCCCGCACGCGGGCCTGCTTGTATGAAGAATCCTGGAGGAACCACCAGATGCGTTTGATGGCCATTGGCGCGGCTTTGCTGGGTCTGCTTGCCGCCGCCCCTGCCTCGGCTCAGGACGTGGAGCCGATCTCTACGGAGAACCGTGTCCGCCTGCCTAACTTCCTGGGCACTACTGGGTTGCTGTACACGCCCAGCGCTTACACCATCGGCGACCGCACCGGCGCCGCCCACATCCATGGCAACTCCGACTTCGTCGGCGGCGGCGTGCTGGCGGGCTTCAGCGACCGGTTCGAGCTCGGCGTCACCGTCCTCGACCTGGACGACGATATCGGCAGCGGAGACACCGAGTTCTTGCTGAACGGAAAGTTCCTGCTCCTGGAGGAGCGGGACAACGTGCCGGCGATCTCGTTCGGTGTGATCGACGCCCTGAGCGAGCTGAACGGCGACGTGAGCTGGTACGTGGTGGCGAGCAAGTACTTCACCCGTGCCGATACGGAGGAGGACTTTGCGCTGGTCGGCCACCTCGGCTACGGCGACGGAATCTTCGACGACAGCATCTTCGCGGGGGCGGAGCTGATCTTCAACCGGAACTTCAGCGCGATGGCGGAGTTCCAGAACGACGACTTCAACGTCGGTGTCCGCGGCCGCTGGCGGGAGTTCGCCGCCACGGTCGGCCTGTTCGACCTGAAGCACTTCGGTGCCGGCGTGAGCTACAACGCCCGCTTCTAACGGCGTAAGCTCTACCGCGAGTAAGACCCAGGGGCGAGTGCCGTTTCGAACGGCACTCGCCCCTCTCGTTGTACGCCATCCCGTTCCGTGTGGTGCGAGGTCACAACCGAATACCGGCGCGACCACCCCGCTGTGCAGGCCGGAAGCGCGCGGACGCACGGCGGGCCGAAGAAGGCGCTCGTCGCGATCGGCCGTGTCGGCGCAGGGCCTCTCGGGAACAGGAGAGTTGACCTTCTCAGTGCGGCGAAACGAAAAGGACTTTCCCGGCTCGCGCCAAATTGACTGGCAAGCGAGAGTGCGGGTCTTCTGTGTCGTTTAGTCATCCACAGTTGCACCATCCAATCCTCGCCATCGGGAGGAACCGCCGTGCCGGATGTTCTCGGGACCCAGAAGAATTTCTCAAGCCTCTCTGTGAGGGATTTGCTGTTCGCGCGCGACCTGTACCACTACCACCTGCTCAACAAGGAGAACGTGGTTGGCACCGCCGTCGGGCTCTATCTGATCCGCAAGGAAGACCCGTATCCGGAGCAGATACGGAAGTCACGGACCGAGGCCAGAAACGACAGGGGGGAACGATCCTCGAACCGATCCGCCCGTACCTTCGCGAATTCAGAGGTTCGAGACTACTCGTGGCCGTGTGTCCTGGCGCTGGTGCGGGACTGGGTGAAGGAGTCTGACTTTGGTGGACGGGGTCTGCATCCGGAACAGATGGTTCCGAAGACCCTCTACTTGCCAGACGGCCGCATGGTCCCGGTCTGCGTGGTGGAAGTACAGCAGGGAGAGCCGAGCGAGCTTGTGCTCCCCAACTGGCAGTGGCCGTCCGGGCTGTTCGGAGGGGGCATGCCGATCGTGGCGGAAAACCAGGGAGTCTCCCGGCGAGCAACCACGGGCTGCCTCGTCACAGACGGACGTACCACTTACGCTCTCACGAGCCGCCACGCGTGCGGCGAGCCAGGGCAGCCCGTCTACACCATAGCGCGAGGGGAGCGCCGCCAGATCGGGCGCTCCAGCGACAAGCAGCTGAGTCGGCTGGAGTTTGTCGAGCTGTACCCGGAGTTCGCCGGGCAGCGAACCTACGTCAACCTCGACGTGGGCCTTGTCGAGTTGGATGATCTGAATGACTGGACCTCCCAGGTCTATGGGCTGGGCCAGGTTGGGGCCCTCGCGGACCTTAGCGAGGTCAACATCACTACCAGGCTGATTGACCAGCCGGTAGTCGCGTTGGGTGCCACCTCAGGTCGATTGGAAGGGCGGATCAAGGCGCTCTTTTACCGCTACAAGTCGGTCGGCGGGTACGACTACGTTGCCGACTTTCTAATCGCGCCCCGAGCGCTGGGTGCGTCTACCTCAAGGGAACAGCGGCATACCCAGACAGAGCCCGGCGACTCGGGGGCCGTGTGGCACCTCGTGACCAACCAGAAGCTCACCGGGGCCGATCCTGGTTGGACGGAGGACGACGAATTCGAGGGTGAGCTCCGCCCGCTAGCCACCCAGTGGGGAGGACAGGTATTCGTTGAGAGTGCGGCGGAGCAGCGCTTCTCCTTCGCCCTGGCTACCAGTCTCACCATCGTGTCGCGGACTCTCGATGTGGAGCTGGTGCAGGAGCACAATACGGGCGTGCGGCCCTACTGGGGTCAAATGGGGCACTATAGCATCGCCACCTTTGCAACGCGGGCCCTGGCGAGCGGCAAGTTGAAGACCCTGGTCTCGAACAACGTAGACCGCATCAGCTTCGCCCCTGGAGAGCTCACACCATCGGAGATTGCGGCACGACTCAAGGAAGCACGTGACACGGGTGGCTTCGTGCCGCTGGCGGACGTGCCGGACATCATCTGGAAGAAGCACAAATCCCAAGTGAAGGGTGGTCGGGATGACCAGTTTGTCGGCGGGCGCCCGACGGGTCCGGAGCACCCTACTCACTACGCCGACATCGACGAGCCTCGTCAAACAGATCAGAAGACGCTGCGGCAGCTCTGTCTCGAAAACGCGGCGAACCTTTCCGTCTCCTTCTGGCAACAGTTCTATGACGCTGCCGGACACCATGCGTCGCGCGACCGCGGCCTTCTCCCTTTCAGGGTGTGGCAGTTCTTCGACGAAATGAAGAAATCAGCCGCCGAGAAAGATGTGGACCGCTTTCTCTGTGCGGCGGGTATTGTCTCTCACTACGTTGGTGACGCGTGCCAGACTCTCCACGGATCGATCTACGCGGACGGGTATCCGGACGGAGGTGGAAAGGGGATTCACTCCGCCTACGAGACCCGGATGATCGACCGATATGCGTCAGATCTGAGGAAGGGGATCAGCCAGGCGGTACAGGACCCGGGAGCCCCACTGCCGACGATCCAAACCGGCAAGCAAGCAGCACTCGCAGTAATCGAGCTGATGGATCGGAGTGCGCAGCGGATACCTCCGACGGAGCTGGTCGACAAGTACATCGATGCCGGTGGGGGCGCGTCGGCCAAAGTCTTGAAGGCACTTTGGGACGCGTTCGGCGACGCTACGATCCAGGCCATGGCCGACGGTGCCCGCGTCCTCGCACAGATTTGGGCTGGAGCGTGGAACGCGGGACAGGGAGACAAGATCACCACGGGTCAGTTGGTCGGCCGAGACTGGGGCAAGCTCCAGACCCTCTACGAGGACCCTGACTTCGTACCGTCTCTGGACCTGGACCACATCGGAACCGTGCTCCAGCCTTGACGTAATCAGCTCCGGTACTCCAGTCCGCTCGCTGCCTGTTCTGCTCTGTCGGCCAGGCAGTGAGCGGCACTCTTGCATCACATCCGCCGAACCGTCGCCAACCGCCCGAATGGAAGAGCGTCAGGATAGGTAGCGACCGGCGGTCAGTCCGGAGGCGGGAAGAGCACGTTCAGCGCGAGGAAGGCGAAGCCGTTGTTGACGAAGTGGGCCACCATTGCCGGCACCAGCGACTGCCGCCATTCGTAGAGCGCCGCGAAGGCGGCTCCGAGCAGGGCGATCGGGATGAAGCCGAGCGGGAGCTGGGGGTGCAGGAACGAGAAGAAAGCCGCGCTCGCGAGCAGCGCGTACGCGATGCCGTGGTGCCGGCGGATGGCGCCGTAGAGGCAGCCGCGGAAGAAGATCTCTTCCAGCAGCGGCGCGCCGATCGCGGCGCCGATGAAGAGCGCCGTCCGGATCTCCCAGCTCGCGGAGGTGGCGACCATCCCGGAGAGCGGATGGTAGGGCGGAGGGACGCCCGGGAAGAGCTTGTTGCTCACCCACTGGATCAGGAGCCCGACCACCAGGTTGGCCGGAATCAGGATCACCGCGGCCATCACGCCGATCAGCACGTTCGCGCCGAAGTGCCGGCGCGTGAGGCCGATCTCCCCCAGGTTGAGGCCCCGCCCGCGCAGCCGGATCCAGAGGTAGGCGATCGCCGGCAGCTGCGCCACGTCCTGCGCCAGCAGGAGGCCCGCGGCGAGCCCGGGCTGCAGCTCCGGGGAGATGCGGCGGCCGCCGGACACCAGCAGCGACGGCAGCACCGTGAGCGCCATCATCAGGATGAAGGTCTCCCACAGGATCGGCGCCACCGCGTGCAGCCGCACCGGCGCGCGGCGCAGCACCCCCTGCGCTACCAGCACCCAGATCACCGCGGCAGAGATCAGCCCGAGCAGCGGAAGCCCGAGCAGCGTGAACAGGTTGATCGCGCCGGTATTGGCAGTCTGCACGCTGGCGGTGCGATAGACCTCCTGCTCCACCGCCGGAGGCACCGTGTCCTCACCCAGCCGGCGATAGGCGGCGAGCTTGGCGAGGGAGCGGAACCAGCCGAGCTGCCAGCGGTCGAGCTGCCGGGACGCGGCTTCGATCTCCGCGGGCGTCGGCGGCTTCGGGCCGAACAGCTCGCTCCAGACCTGCCGCTCCAGCCGGGCGCGCGCGGGGTCGCGGCGTGGATCGGAGAGGATCTTGGCGGTCGCGCGCAGCTCTTTGAGCGCGCCGGCATAATCCCCCCGCTCGGCGAGCATGATCCCGAGGGTCCGGTGGATCGCCGCGCTTTCCGGCAGGAGCTCCGAGGCCTTTCGGACCTTCTCGACCGCCTCGTCTGGATTCAGCCGGGCTTCCGAGGCGATCGATTGCCCGGCGAAGCGCGCGAACGCGGCGCGGTAGGTGGCGACTCCCTCCACGTACTGTTCGAAGCCCCTTCCCTGCGGTCGCGGCCCTCCCTTCTGGGGAACCCACTGCGAGGTGAAGAGGAAGCAGGTGATCCCGCCGAGCAGCGCAAAGCCGGCGCGGCGCGCCACGCTCCGCGCATCTCCGCCCCAGCCCTCGCCGTCGTAGCCGAGTACCCGGTAGAGCAGCAGCAGGACGAGGAGCGACACGACGATCCGCAGCGCGGCCATCCCCCACGGCGGGAGGTCGAGCGGGGCGGCGAGGAAGCCGGCGAGGTAGGGGAGACCCGGAAGATCGGGGAGGGAGGGGGAGAGCATGCGCGCCTTACCGGGCAGCTCGGGCCGGCATCAGGGTGCTGCCCTCCCGCTGCAGCCGCTCCCACTCCTCGCGGCGGATTACCATGTCGATGATGAGTGGACGCACCAGCCCGTAGTCCCACCGGAAGAGGTGGCGGATCGGCTGGTACTCCGGATTGCGGAACACGCCCGCGGAGTCGGTCTGCGGCTCGCCCCAGCGCTCTCCGGAGCGCCGGAAGCCGCACTTCTGGTAAACGCGGAAGGCGCGGTGGTTGAACGCCGCTACGTCGAGGAAGAGCACCTTCATCTGCAGGCCGGTGAAATAGTAGCGCAGGAAGGTGCGCAGGGCGTCGGTGCCGAGCCCCTGGTCCAGCCGCTCCGGATGGAACGAGATGCCGAGCACGGAGGCGCCGGCGTGCCAGTCGATGTCCCGGATCGAGATGCGGCCGACGTACTCGCCGCCCAGGTCGTCCACGCTGTACTGGCGCGAATTCGGCGCGGTGCGGTGCTGCTGGTAGTAGACGTCGCGCTGGCGGGGGCTCAGGTTCGGCGCGTTGTAGCCGTCCCAGAGCGGATCCCGGTGGCGGGGCCAGGCGATCCAGCGGTCCACGTCGGCGCGGGCGAACTCCCGCAAGACCGTCTTCTCCCCACGGCAGAGAATCCGGGACGCGGCAGGGGGTGCGGCTGCGGGTGTCGGGACGCGCCTCCCGAAAATCATGCTCTTCCTCCACCCCACGGTCGGCTGAACGGGGCTACGCTCGACTCGTTCCCACCGCATGCCGCGCGGCAAACTCCGGCACCGCCCCGGCCGGTCACCTCTGCACTCTATCTGAAGTGTAACGGACCTTCGCCGCCTCTGCCGCGACCGGCCAACCCCTCGTTCTGCCGGGCGGGGCGGAGGTCCCTGCTCTCCCGGTCGAGAATCGCCTGGTAGAGAGCTTCTCGGAACACTTTGGGAGACCAGATTGGCATGAACCGCTTGGGTGCGCTCTTCAACCGCCGCGCCGGTGCCGGCGCCGAGCCGGCCGCGCCGGGTGAGCCGTCGGCAGAGGGATCGGCCGACCTCGCCGCTGAGATCGCCGAGGGATTCGACTTCCTCTACGGAGAGCTTCAGAAGCTCGCCGCGCGGGTGGAGGAGCTGGAGCAGGGGCGGCCGGCACAGGCGGCGGAGGCGCGGAGCGCGAGGGAGCTGGCCGCCAGCGCCCTGGAGCGGCTGGAGCGATTGGAAAAGCAGCCGCGTCCGCAGTCCGCGGTGAGCCCTGCCGCCGCTTCCACCCCGCCGCCGGCCCCCGCCTCGGCGCTGTCGGCGGCGTGGTCCGGCGCGCCGCTCGCGCTGCGGATCGGCTTCCTGAGCGCCCTGCTGGGGGCCGAGCATCCGCTGCAGGGCGCGCTTCACAAGGCGGCCGGTCTGCTCGACCTGCTCCAGCGCCCGGACGACCTCCGAACCTGGGCGCGGCAGGATCCGCAGGCGCTGGCAGAGGCGAGGGCGACCGTGCAGCAGGGCGCGGGCTTTGCGGCGGGAACCGATCCGGAGACGCTCGCCGTGGAGATCGTCCGGGAGGCGGCCGGCTCCGTCGAGGCCGGCCTCTCTCGCCTCGACCCCGGCAGCGGACCCGCGGCGGCGGCGCCGCCTCCGGTGACGGCCGCTACGAGCTCCGCCGTGCCGGAGGCATCCGATCTCGGCTGGCTGCAGGTGCTGGAGGAACAGAGCCGGGGGGAATCGTCGTGGGCGGTGAGCACCGCGATGCGCGCCCTGACTCAGCTCACCGAGGCCGCGGGGCGCGGGGAGCCGGATGAGGGCTCGCTGCGGCGGCAATTGACCTCCCTCCTCCCGCTGCTTTCCGCCGACGACGGCGCGCCGCCGGCTGGCGTGCCGGAGAGCTGGCTGGACGGCTTCCTGGCGGTGCGGCCGGAGCTGCTGGCCTGGCTCCGCTCGGCGCTGCAGGTGGAGCTCGGCGCGCCGGAGCCCGGAACGCCGTTCGATCCCGCTGTCATGGAAGCCGTGGGGGAGCGGCAGCCGATGAATCCCGCGGATGCCGGCACCGTGGCCCGCGCGGAGCGGGTGGGCGCCTACCGGCACGGCCGGGTGCTCGTTCCCACGCGCGTGGTGCGATATGTCTCCACGGTGGAGTAGCGTCCCATCCGGGTCGGGCAGGACCCGCCGGTCACTCTCCCGAACGGGGGCTCAGCGCCCGGCCCGCGGAGGCCGCGTCCGCCGGCTACGATTTGCGGCTCTGCCGCGCGAAAGACAGGAGCTATCGATGAGGAAACGCGCCTTGCTGGTCGTCCCCGCGACCCTGGGCCTGCTGGCGGCCGCCCCGGCCGCGGCGGAGGTGAGCCCCAACCCGCTCTTCTCCGACAACATGGTGCTGCAGCAGGGGAAGTCGGTACCGGTATGGGGGACCGCCCGGGACGGCGAGCGGGTGACGGTGCGGTTCGGCACCCAGACCATCTCCACCACCGCTCGCGACGGCAAGTGGATGGTCCGCCTCCGCCCTCTCGCGGCGAGCAGCGACCCGCAGCGGATGACGATCTCCGGCGACAACACCCTTACGCTCAATAACGTGCTGGTGGGGGAGGTCTGGATCTGCAGCGGGCAGTCGAACATGCAGTGGCCGGTGAGCCTGAGCCACGATCCGGACAGCGTGGCGGCGCGCAGCTACGACGAGATCCGCCTGCTTACTGTGCCGCGCGTGGCGACCAACGAGCCGCTCTCCCGCGTCCAGGTGAGCTGGGTGGAGCCGGACGACAAGTCGATCCGGGACTTCTCCGCGGTGGCGCTCCACTTCGGCAAGACGCTCCAGCGGGAGCTCGGCGTGCCGATCGGACTGATCAGCACCAACTTCGGCGGCACCCCGGCGGAGGCGTGGACCCGCCGCGAGATCCTGGCGAGGGAATTCCCGCAGATCCTGGAGAACCAGAGCCGCGCGGAGGCGAATTACGCCGCGGCGAGGGTCGACTACCAGCTCGCGCTCTCCGCGCACCGCCGCGCGGTGGAAGAGGCGAAGGCGCGCGGGCAGCAGCCGCCCCCCGCGCCGCGCCAGCCCGGCGACCCGGGCCAGAGCCCGCAGCGGCCGACCGGCCTCTACAACGCGATGATCGCGCCGCTGGTCCCGTACGCCATCCGCGGGGCGATCTGGTACCAGGGCGAGTCGAACGCCGGGGCCGCCCACCAGTACCATCGCCTCTTCCCGGCGATGATCCGCAACTGGCGCGAGGACTGGGGCCAGGGAGACTTCCCGTTCCTCTTCGTCCAGCTCGCCCCGTTCATGCAGATCACCCGCCAGCCGACCGAGAGCGCCTGGGCGGAGCTCCGCGAGGCGCAGCTCTACACGCTCCGCACCGTGCCGAACACCGGCATGGCGGTGATCACCGACGTCGGCGACGAGAAGGACATCCACCCGAAGGCGAAGGAGCCGGTCGGCTACCGTCTCGCCCTCTCCGCGCTCGGCACGGTCTACGGCCGCAACATCGTTCACTCCGGCCCGGTCTACCGCAGCCAGTCGGTGGCCGGCGATCGGATCGTCCTGAGCTTCGACCACGTAGGCAGCGGCCTCAGCTCCCAGGGCGGCACCCTGACCGGTTTCACCATCGCCGGGCCGGACCGCAAGTGGGTCGACGCGCAGGCGGAGATCCGCGGCGGCCAGGTGGTGGTGTGGAGCCCCCAGGTGAAGAACCCGGTGGCGGTGCGCTACGGCTGGGCGAACTTCCCGCTCGGCAACCTGTGGAACCGGGACGGCCTCCCCGCCACCCCGTTCCGCACGGACGACTTCCCGCTCACCACCGCGCCGAAGCAGTAGGACATCCGTTTGCTGCTGGGGTCCGGATCGGCAAAAAGGGGGGAGGCACCTTTACGGGGAGTGCCTCCCCCTTCTGGTTCCCCCGCGCCCATTAGCCGACGAGCGATGTCGAGATCCTCGCGCAGTCAATCCGGCGCCGACGTGACTTCACAGATCGCACCGAGCGCGGCGATCTCGCCTGCCAGCTCCACTGGAGACAGCCCGCTCGGAATCTCGACCACCGCGGACCGCCCTTCGAGCACGGCGTCCACCACGCCCTTGGCTTCCGGTAAGGAAAGCCGCGCCCGCGCCTGGAGGAGGCGGGTCAGCTGAATCTTACGAAGACCGGGCTTAAAGCCATTCACGACCAGTCGGTTCATGTCGCTCGTCCTTGCCGCTGAAACAAGCCTGCGGGGCCTGCTTTCGCTATCCCGGGTCCACCGGAGCAAACTCCCGGTCACCCGCTGCGCTCCTTGCAATTCTGCCGGTTCCTCGCGCCGATCCTCAGTAGCGAAAGCAGGCGTCTTTGCCGTCTATGTGAAGCACGAACTCTCTCACGACCCTACCGCTCGACAGGGAGTGCAAGCTTAACCCCAGGGCGTCAATCCGGTCGTAGCACTTCTCCCACTCCTCCAGCTGGTCTTCATTCAACAAGCGCAGCTCTTCTTCGAAGATCAGACCTACCTGCTCAAAGCTCGCTGTAGGAATGAACTCACCGTTGAGCCAGGGCTGATCTAGACTCGTGAGGGATATCACGCCGAGCGCTTCTTCCCCCCGTCTCAGCTCCCACCGCTCCACCACTCGGCTCGTGCCCATAGCTCTCCCTGACTTCGGACGGCTCCACTCCTGATCTCCGAGCCGGCGGCGCACCCTTTGCCGCGGAACGGTTCTCGACGATCGGGATTTCGACCGGGAGTCGGCAGTCGGACGAGCACGGCCGATCATTCATGATACATGAGACCACTCTCGTTTTGAGGCGGGAGACTCCGCCTCCCATCCCATCGACCACCCGGCCGGGTCCACACGTGACCGACAGCTACGACCGCACCATTCAGGAGTTCCTGGGCCACCTGCGGGGGGAGCGCGCGCTTTCGCCGAACACCGTGGCCGCGTACGGGCGCGACCTCCGGGAGCTGGCGCGGTTCATGCGGGAGCGGGGGACCACCCTGGCGCAGCTCGGCCGGGATGACCTGTTCGCGTTCGAGGCGCGGCTGCAGCGGCTGGGGCGGCGGCCGGCCAGCGTGGCGCGCAAACTCTCCGCGGTGAAGATGTTCCTAGCCTTCGCCTACCGGGAAGGTGACCGCGAGACCGCTCCTCCGGAGATCGAGGCGCCGCGGCTGCCCCGGTCGCTGCCGCACGCGCTGACGGTCGAGGAAGTAGCCTTCCTACTCCGCGCGCCGGAGACCGATCATCCGGAGGGGCTGCGTGACCGCGCCATGCTGGAGCTGCTCTACGCCTCCGGCCTGCGCGTCTCGGAGCTCGTCTCCCTCAAGCCGGACGACGTGCGGATGGGGGAGGGGCTGGTGCGGTGCGTCGGCAAGGGCAGCAAGGAGCGTTTGGTGCCGGTCGCCGGAGCGGCGCTGCAGTGGCTCCGCCGCTACCTGGATGAAGCGCGTCCCGTGCTGGCGCAGGCGTGCCGCTCCCCCGCGCCGGAGCTGTTCCTGACGGAGCGCGGCGCCGCCGACTCCCGCACCGCCGTCTGGAAGCGGATCAAGGAATACGCCCGGCAGGCGGGGATCCAGAGCCACGTGAGCCCGCACACGCTGCGCCACTCCTTCGCCACACACCTCCTCGCCGGCGGCGCCGACCTCCGCGCGATCCAGGAGATGCTGGGACACGCCGACATCGGCACCACCCAGATCTACACCCACGTCGACGACAGTCACCTCGGCGAGGTGTTCAAGAAGTTCCATCCGCGTGCCTGAGGCGCTTCGCGCCAGGGTTTAGGGTTTAGGGTTTAGGGTTTAGGGTGTGGGGCCGGCGATGGCGTGCTGCGCCAATCGATTACGGCTACTCCTGCTCTTACTCTTGCTCCTGCTCCTGCTCGCTGGCGACCACCGGTGCTCCGGCCGTCTCCGTCAGCCCGCCCAGAACCCGCCTGTCCCCCGAGCCGCGTCCTGGGTGCCGGCGATCCATCCCCCCGCCGCAGGTGAGCAGTCGCCTTCGCACGGCGGCCCCGTTCCCACAGACCTAAACGCTACCCCCTAACCGCTACACGCTGTACAGCGCTACACGCTTTGGCAAAGCCCCAACGTGATACAATCGAATGGTTTTTGACGCGCCGCCGCGGCCCCGAGGGGGTGCATGCGGCGCATTGATGCAGGAGGCTCTCGGATGGCGGAGGTCGCCAAGCCCGCTCCCCCGCACGGCCGCTACAAGCGACGCCTGGCGGATGCGGACTTCAGCCTGGAAGCGAACACAGAGTCGGTGCCCGCGGACGGCAGGTTCTATGTAATGCGGAACGACGAAGTGGTGATGGCTTCGGAGGACTTCGAGGAAGCGACCACCGAGTACCACCGCCTTTGCCGCGGCTTCTGGGAAGCCCGTCTGGAAGATCCGTCGCCGCAGGTGCGGGTTGCCGCCGCCTGGGGGCTGCTGGGTCTCGATTCCGGCAACAAGCAGGCGCAGGCGATCATCCAGCAGGACGGCACCCCGCAGGAGAAGAAGCGCCTGGAGCAGGCCCAGTCGCGCCGCCGCGCACTGCGGGCCCGCAATGCTCCCAAAGTCGCGCGGGAGAAGCCGCAGGAAGAAGAGAGCAGCGACGCCTCCGAGAAGGAAGAGAGCGAGTCCGAAGACGAATAGCCTCGGCTCGCACCACGCTTTTCGGCCGCGCCGTCCGGATCACGATCCCGGACGGCGCGGCCGGCTTCGTTTCTGGCTGCTGAAGAGATAGAAGAGCGGCTGGCCGAAGCGGTCCTTGCCGAAAGAAGAGACCACCTTTCGGGCTGCCGGGCTCTGCAGATAGCGGACGAACGCCGCCGCTCCCTCCGCGTTCAGCGCGGGGTGCTTCCGCCGGTCGACCGCGATCACCGCGTACGGGTTCCGCAGCTCCCCGCCGCCCTGGTAAAGCACCTGCAGGCGCAGCCGCCGCTTCAGGGCGAGAAAGGTGGCGCGGTCGGTGAGCGTGTAGGCCGCACGCTCGGAGGCCATCCGCAGCGTCTCTCCCATGCCGGAGCCGGCGGAGACATACCAGCGGCCCCGCGGCGCGATCCTGGCCGCCGACCAGAGCTCCTGCTCCTTCTGGTGCGTGCCGGACTGGTCCCCACGGGAGATGAACGGCGCCGTCCCCCGGGAGAGGGCGGTCAGCGCCGCCGCCGCCGAGCGCGCTCGCTTTACGCCGCTCGGATCGTCGGCCGGGCCGGCGAGGATGAAGTCGTTGTAGAACACGGGGATGCGCCAGACTCCGTGCCCCTGCCGCACGAACTCCGCCTCCGCTCT
Source organism: Armatimonadota bacterium (assembly GCA_046292385.1). Classification (GTDB taxonomy): domain Bacteria; phylum Armatimonadota; class SYMT01; order SYMT01; family SYMT01; genus JBKBRF01. Next base: position 221,074 of record JBKBRF010000004.1, read on the forward strand.
TGGGGCGTGGACCAGCAGCACGTCGGCATCGCCGCGCCGCCCCAGCTCCAGCGCCTGGCCGGTGCCGACCGCGATCACCTTCACCCGCAGGCCCGATTGGCGCTCGAACGGCGGCACCAGCGTGTCGAGGAGGCCGCTGTCCTCCGTCGAGGTGGTGGTCGCGAGGATCAGCTCCCCGGGAGCCGCCGGGAGGGCTCCGGCAGTGAGGAGCGCGAGCAGGAGCGCGAGGCAGGATCTTCGGAGCATGCGTTACCAGACCATCTGACCGGAGAGGAAGTCGCGAGCCGCGGGGGAGGCTTCCCGGCCGAAGAACCGCTCGGCCGCGCTCTGCTCCGCCACTTCGCCGCGCAGCAGCAGGACCACCTCCGAGGCGACCCGGTGCGCCTGCGAGGGTGCGTGCGTGACCCACACGACGGTCGTGCCCCGCTCCGCCTGGACTTCCCGCACCAGCTCCTCGAAGAGCGCCACGTTTTCCGGGTCAAGGTTGGCGGTCGGCTCATCGAGCAGCAGCACCTCCGGCTCGAGCAGCAGCGTGCGGGCGAGCGCAACCCGCTGTGCCTCTCCGCCGGAGAGAGTGCGGGCCGACTGGCGCGCCCGCTCCGCCAGCCCCAGGCGCTCCAACAGGGGGAGGGCACGGGCCGCGGCGTGCCGCTCGCCCCGAAGACGCAGCCCCAGGCTGGCGTTGTGCAGCACGCTCCCGCGGATCAGGATCGGCCGCTGGAAGAGCAGCGCGCAGGTGGGCGGTCGCGGCGGTTGCCTCCGCCAGGTCACCTCGCCCGCGTCGGGACGCTGGAGCCCTGCCAGCAGACGGAGCAGCGTACTCTTGCCGGCGCCGCTGGGGCCGAGCAAGGCGGTAGTCGTGGCCACGGGGAGAATCAGCCGCGGGATGCGGAGCGCCGCGCGGGAGCCGTAGCGCACCTCCACTGCGGTGAGGGTCAGCTCGCCCCTGGAGCTCACCGCTCCGCCCGTCCCTGCAGCAGGAGCAGCAGCGCGCTCGCCATCAGGGTGACACCCAGTAGCACCACGCCGAGACCCAGCGCCAGCTCGAAGTGGCCCTGCCGGGTCTCCAGCACGATGGCGGTGGTGACCACGCGGGTCTCGCCCTTCACGTTGCCGCCCACCATCATCACGGCGCCGACTTCGCTGATGACGCTGCCGAAGCCGGCGATCAGCGCCGCCACGATGCCGCCGCTCGCCTCTCGCAGGACCAGGAGGCCTTCCTGCCACGGCTGCGCGCCGAGCGCGCGGAGCTGGAGGCGGAGCTCCGGGTCAACTCCACCGACCGCGGCGGCGGAGAGGGAGGCGATCACCGGGAAGGCGATCAGCGTCTGCGCCAGGACCATGCCCTCGGGGGAGAAGAGCCAGCCGAGCGCGCCGAGCGGGCCCTCCCGGGAGAGCAGCAGGTAGAGGGCGAGGCCGACCACCACCGGCGGCAGCCCCATTCCGGTGTAGAGCAGCGAGAGGACGGTCCCCCGCCCACGAAAGCGGAAGAGCCCCACCACGGCGCCCGTCGGGATGCCGGCGACCGCCGCGAGGGCGGTCGCCAGGCCGGTGACCTGCAGCGTGAGCAGGACGATCTGCCGCAGTTCGCCGTCTACCCCATGTCCGGGGTCCGCCACGCCCGCCCGTCACGCGCCAGCAGCGCATCCGCCTCCGCCGGGCCCCACGAGCCGGCGGGATACTGGGGCAGCGATTCACACTCGTCGTCTTCCCAGCAGGTCAGGATCGGGTCGATCAGCTCCCAGGAGAGCTCCATCCAGTCGTCCCGGCTGAAGAGCGTGATGTCGCCGAGCATACAGTCGAGGAGCAGCCGCTCGTACGCGTCCGGCGGCTCCGCCTCGAACTCCTGCTGGTAGTCGAACCGCATGTGGACGGGCCGGATCTTCATCCCCGAGCCGGGCACCTTCACCCCGAAGCGCAGCCCGATCCCCTCGTTCGGCTGGATGCGGATTGTCAGCACGTTCCGCTCCGGCGCGGTATCGCCGAAGCCGCGGAAGAGCAGGTGCGGCGCCCGGCGGAAGTGGATCGACACCTCCGTCACGCGGCACGGCAGCCGCTTACCGGAGCGCAGGTAGAACGGCACGCCGGCCCACCGCCAGTTCTCGATGCTCCACTTGACGGCGGCGTAGGTCTCGGTTCGTGACGCCGGCGCCACGCCCGGCTCCTCTTTGTAGCCCGGGACCGCCTTGCCGTCGATCTCCCCGGCGGAGTACTGGCCGCGGGCCGTCCACTCCGGCACCTCTTCCACGGAGATGGGGCGGATCGCCTCCAGCACCTTCGTCTTCTCGTTGCGGACGGCACGGTGGTCCATCGAGGCGGGCGGCTCCATCGCCACCAGGCAGAGCACCTGCATCAGGTGGTTCTGAACCATGTCCCGCAGCGCGCCGGCTTCCTCGTAGTAGGCGCCGCGGCCCTCTACCCCCAGCTCTTCGGAGACCGAGATCTGCACGTGGTCCACGTAGCGGCGGTTCCAGATCGGCTCGAAGATGCCGTTCGCGAACCGGAAGACCATCAGGTTCTGGACCGTCTCCTTGCCCAGGTAGTGGTCGATCCGGTAGATCTGGTGCTCCCCGAAGACCTGCTTCAGCTCCTGGTTCAGCTCCCGCGCGGAGCGCAGGTTGTGACCGAACGGCTTCTCCACGATTACGCGCGCCCAGCCGCCCTTGCCTTCCTCCGCCGCCAGGCCGGAAGCGCCGAGCTGCTGCACGATCTCCGCGTAGCCGCTGGGCGGGGTGGCAAGGTAGAAGAGGTTGTTGCCGCAGGAGCCGCGCTCGTCGCAGAGGCGGTCGAGCAGCGCGCTCAGCTGCTGGTAGCAGTCCGGCTGGTCGTACCGCCCCTGCAGATAGAAGAGCCCCGCGGAGAACGTCTCCCACTCCGCCTCGTCAACCTGGCGGAAGCGGGAGTGGCGCTCCGCCGCCTCGCGCGCTTCCCGGCGGAATTCCTCGTCCGATTTGTCCGTGCGCGCCATGCCGACGATGGAGAACTGCTCCGGCAGCCGCCGCTCCATGTAGAGGTTCCAGAGGGCGGGAAGCAGCTTGCGGCGGGTGAGGTCGCCCGAAGCACCGAAGATGACGACGGTACAGGGTCCCGGCCGTCGGTTGTCGACCTGGAGAGTGTCCTGCATGGATGGGTCCTGGCTCAACATCACTCGGCGGAGCCCTGTCCGATCGCAACGTGATGGAAGCCGCCGTCCACGTGGATGAGCTCGGCGGTGACGCGGCTGGAGAGGTCGCTCAGAAGGTAGAGCGCGGTGTCGGCGACCGCGAAGCGGTCCTCCGTCGAGTTCCAGCCGATCGGCGCGCGCTCCGGCCAGCCCGCCTCCATCCGGACGAAGCCGGGGATATGCGTGGCCGCCATGGTCCGCATCGGCCCGGCGCTCAGGCTGTTGACTCGGATTCCCTGGGGACCGAGATCGCGCGCCAGGTAGCGCGCGGAGGCCTCCAGCGCCGCCTTGCAGACCCCCATCCAGTTGTAGTTGGGGTAGACGTGCTGTGAGTCGAAGGTGAGCGCGATGATCGACCCGCCCCGGGTCATCTTGTGCCGCGCGGCGCCCGCCACGAAGACGAGGCTGGCGGCGCTCACCTCCAGCGCGTAGAGTGCGTCGGCGCGCGGCGCCTCGAACATCGTCTCCTGCAGGCAGGTCTTCGGGTTGGCGTACCCGATGCTGTGCACCAGCCCGTCCAGCGGCGCCTCGATCTGATCGAAGAGCGCGGTGATCTCTTCATCCTTCGCCACGTCGCACGGGATGACCCGGTAGTCGTCCACGCTCAGCCCCTCGGACTTGAACGCGCGCCGCAGCAGCGAGTCGCGGAAGCGCTCGCTCTGCACCGTGTAGATCACCTCGGCGCCCTGCTCGGCCGCCTTCTGCCCGATCGCCCAGGCGACGCTGCGGGTATCCAGCAGCCCCATCACCAGGATGCGCTTATCTTTAAGTAGCATTGGTTGCTCCCGTCATCTTTCAATCTGCGAGAGGCGGCGCCCGGGATGCCAATTCCGAGCACGCCTCGATAGCTGCAGACTCGGCCGCTGGTAGTTCTACTTCCGGTCGCAGCACGGCCGAAATCGACTTCCCCACCCCAGTCATCCTGAACGGAGTGAAGGATCTACGTCACTCATCTTTTCGGGGAGACGATGAGCTCCCACGTTCGGGAGCGCCTCGCCAGGCCGCGTCCTCGTCACCCCAGTTCCTACTCCGGACCAGCACGGCTTCCGAGATTCTTCACTGCGTTCAGAATGACCAGATTCGCGGAAGGGTGCCTCGATCGGAGTACTGGACGGCCATCCATGCGGCGACCATCCCGTTTCATAGGGAGTGACCGACCTTCCGCCGTGCCTGTGGCTCAGGATGACTGGCGTTGGGGTTGGTGACGAGCCTTTTCCGGCGGTGCAGCCCCTAGAGACCTAATCGCTCCCGAAGCAGCTTCTGCACCAGGTCCGGACGGGCGGAGCCGCGGGTCGCCTTCATCACCTGTCCCACCAGCGCGTTCAGCTTACCAAGCTCCCCGCGCTGGACGATCGCCTCCACCAGCTTCGCGTTCTCGCCGATCACCTGGTCGATCACCGGGATGAGCTGGTCCTCGGAGCCGACCACCTCGATTCCCTGCTCCTTCACGATCTCCGCCGGGGGCTTCCCGGTCTCCCACATCGTCTCGAAGAGGCTCTTGGCGATCTTGCCGGTGATGCGGCCGTCGTCCAGCATCTTCAGCATCTCGGCCAGCTCGGCGGGCTGCACCCGGACCGCGGCCCAGTCCCGGGCGGCGGCGTTGAAGAGGCGCATCCAGTCGCTCTGGAGCCAGTTCGCCACCTTCTTGGGATCGCTGCCGTAGGCCAGCACCGCCGCGTCGAAGTAGTCCGAGATCTCCCGCTCGTCGACCAGGATACCGGCGTCGTATTCGGAGAGGCCGTACTCCTCGGTATAGCGGCGGAGCCGCGCTTCCGGCAGCTCGGGGAGGGTCGCGCGGACCTGGTCGATCCAGTCGTCGCCGATCGCGAGCGGGATCAGGTCGGGCTCCGGGAAGTACCGGTAGTCGTGCGCGTGCTCCTTGGTCCGCATGGGGACCGTCTTCAGGTTCGGCTCGTCCCAGCGGCGGGTCTCCTGCCGCAGCGCGAGATCGCCCGTGTCGACCCGCATCTCCGGCGGCCCGGCGAGCAGGGGAGTGGCGCCGAGGTTTAGCCCCCGCTCCTGCTGCAGCGCCAGCGCCTGCCGGCCCGTTTCGTACTGGATGCCGAGGTGCACCACGCGGAAGCTGTTCAGGTTCTTCAGCTCCGACTTCGCGTTCAACTCGTCGGTGCCGCGCGGGCGGACCGAGATGTTCGGCTCGCAGCGGAGGGAGCCCTGCTCCATGCGGCCGTCGCTCGCGCCGATGTAGACCAGGATGCGCCGCAGTGCCATCAGGTACTCGCGCGCTTCGTCCGCGGAGTGGATGTCCGGCTCGGAGACGATCTCCATCAGCGGCACGCCGGAGCGGTTGTAGTCGACGAACGACGTGTCCCGCTCCGCGTGGAGCAGCTTGCCGGTGTCCTCTTCCAGGTGGACGCGGCGGATGCGGATCCGCTTCACCTCGCCGTTCACGTGGACGTCGAGGTAGCCGTTGATCCCGATCGGCAGATCGTACTGGCTGATCTGGTACGCCTTCGGCAGGTCCGGGTAGAAGTAGTTCTTCCGGTGGAACAGGTTGTGCCGGTTGATCTCGCAGTTGAGCGCCAGCGCGGTCCGGATCACGTGCGTCACCGCCGCCCGGTTCGGGACCGGCAGGCTGCCGGGGAGGCCGAGGCAGACGGGGCAGCAGAGGCTGTTCGGCGACGCGCCGAAGGCGGTCCCGCAGCCGCAGAACATCTTGCTCTCGGTGAGCAGCTCGGCATGGACCTCCATGCCGACGACGGCCTCGAAGCCGATCTCGGTCGTACTCATCTGTCGCTTCTCTCAGGCCTGAAGCGCCGGGGACCGGCGGTGCCACTCGGTCGCCTGCTCGTAGGCATGGGCGGCGCGCAGCATGGTCGCTTCCTGGAACGGCTGACCGATCACCTGCAGGCCGACTGGGAGCCCACCGCTGAAGCCGCACGGCACGCTCACCGCGCAGGTGCCGGCCATGTTGACCGGGATCGTGCAGATGTCGCTCAGCTTCATCGCCAGCGGGTCGTCCAGCTTCTCGCCCAGGCGGAACGCCACCTCGGGCGACGTCGGGGTAACCAGCACGTCGAACCGCTCCCAGCAGCGGTCCAGGTCTTGCTTCACCAGAGTGCGGACCCGCTGCGCCTTCTCATAGTAGGCGTCGTAGTAGCCGGCGCTCAGGGCGTAGGTGCCGAGCATGATCCGGTGCTTCACTTCGGGGCCGAAGCCCTCTTCCCGGGTGTTCTCGTACATCTCGAGCACGTCCCGCGACTGCGATGACCGGATCCCGTAGCGGACCCCGTCGTACCGCGCGAGATTGCTGCTCGCCTCCGCCGGGGCGATGATGTAATAGCAAGCGAGCGCGTACTCCGCGTGCGGCGTGGAGGTCTCTTCCACCACGGCGCCGAGCTGCCGGTAGACGTCGAGCGCCTGCTCCACGGCGGCGCGGACGTCGTCGTGAATCCCTTGCGCGAAGTACTCTCGCGGCACGCCGATCCGCAGGCCGCGGACGTCGCCGGTGAGCGCGGCGCTGAAGTCGGGCGTATCGAGCGGGGCGGAGGTGCTGTCGAGCGGGTCGTGCCGGGCGATTGCACTCAGCAGGAGCGCGGCGTCGGCCGTCGTGCGCGCGAACGGGCCGATCTGGTCCAGCGACGACGCGTAGGCGACGAGACCGTAGCGGCTCACGCGGCCGTAAGTCGGCTTCACCCCCACGATCCCGCAGAGCGAGGCGGGCTGGCGGACCGAGCCGCCGGTATCGCTGCCGAGCGAGACCGGGACCAGCCGTGCCGCGACCGCCGCCGCCGAGCCGCCGCTGGAGCCGCCGGGGACGCGGTCGAGATCCCACGGATTCCGGGTGAGGAAGAGACCGCTGTTCTCGGTCGACGAGCCCATCGCGAACTCGTCCTGGTTCGTTTTCCCGACCAGCAGGCCGCCCGCCTCGCGCACCAGCGCGGTCGCGGTGGCGTCGTAGGGCGGGCGCCAGTCGCCCAGGATCCGGGAGCCGCAGGTGGTGCGGATGCCGCGCGTGCAGAGGTTGTCCTTCAGCGCTACGGGAACCCCCGCGAGCGGCGGAAGCGCCTCGCCGCGGGAGCGCGCCTCATCCAGCGCTGCCGCCTGCGCCAGCGCGGCCTCCGGGGTGACGGTCACGAACGCCCGCACCCGGGGATCGAGCTGCTCGATGCGCGCCAGGTGCGCGTCCGCTACTTCCCGGCACGAAACGTTCCCCCGCTGGACCGCGGCGCGGATCTCCGCGGCGGTGAGCTCCCACATCTCCGGCATCGAATTACGCTGCTCCGTCCGTATCAGTAGCTACTCGGTCTCGACGACGCGCGGGACGACGAAGTACTCGTCGCGGGCTTCCGGCGCGTCGCGCAGGATCTCTTCGCGCGGCAGCGAGGGGCGGGAGAGGTCTTCGCGCACGACGTTCCGCAGCTCCATCGCGTGGGAGGTGGGGGGGACGTCGGTCGTGTCGAGTCGCTGCAGGATCTCGAACTGGTCCAGGATGACGTTGAGGCTCTCCTGCAGGCGACTCTTCTCGTCCTCGGTGAGGCGGAGCCGGGAGAGGAGGGCCACGTGCTCCACCTCGGGCAAACTAAGCCTTGGCATCGGCGAATTCCAGGCGGGCGGGCAGCCGGAGCCCGCCGATCACGAGGTATTCTATCACGGGGCCTGCTTGCGGCCGGTGCCGCGCCGGGGCCGCTCCGGAGGGGTGTGAACGATGAGTGAGACGGTGGAGTTTGCGTGCCCGCAGTGCGGCGCCGCGGCGCGCGTGGGCCAGGTGCAGGGCGACCGCTGCCCCGGGTGCGGCTTCGAGTTCAAGTGGTTCAGCGCCGCCGAGGCTCGCACGGCGCAGGACTACCACGCCGTGCTGACCCGCCGCACGCACCTGCTGGAGCTTCCGGAAGGAGAGGGGTTCATCGTCGCGCACGAGTAGCCTGCCGGCCAATCATTTTCTCGGAAGGGACATTGGGGCCACGCGAACGAACCTTCGCCTGAGTGACTACCGCCCGGCCGCCGTGGGAGCGAGCTCCCGCCCGGATGCCGTTCCGCGGGGCGCTCGCGTCGTTCGTCTTCAGGAAGGAGCCCCCCGTGTCCGACTTCGACAGCCGACTTTCCGCCCTCGAGACCGCTCATCGGAGAACGGTGCGAACCCTTGTCATCTGGCGCTGCGCCGCACTCTCGGCCGCGGTCTTCACCCTGGGCGCGCCGGCCCTCCAGGCGTGGCAGGGCGATAGCCCGGAGGCCCCGGCCCGCAGCTCGCTCGCTCGACGGGTCCGGCTGCTGGAGGAGCAGTTGCAGGAGCAGCAGGAGCTGATCTCCGGCTTGCAGACGGCGCTGGCAGGAGAGACGACGCACCGGGAGCTCGCGGATGCAGCCCTCCGCGGGGATCTGGAAGCGGAGGCGGCGGCTCGCGAGGGCGGCGATGCCGCGCTCCAGGCCGGTCTCACCCCCGTTCAGCAGAAGCTCGCGAGAGTGGTGGTCCGCAACGGAGGCGACGATCTCTACCTCATCGGGGCGAACCTGCACGTGGTGAACGGCCTCGAATCGACCGATTCGACGAACGGTCTCGGCAACCTGATCGTCGGATACAACGAGCTCCGCGGAAACGGCGCCGACCACCGAAGCGGGTCCCACAACCTGGTGGTGGGACGCTTCAATAACTACCTGAAGTACGGCGGCCTGGTGGCTGGCGAGACGAACGAAGTAAGCGGCGCGTTCGCCTCGGTGGCCGGCGGGCACGGCGGCGTCGCCAGTGGCGATTGGGCCGCGGTGACCGGCGGGCATGGGAACACCGCCTCCGGCCTGGAATCGACGGTGACGGGCGGGTGGGCCAATCTCGCGTTCGGTGCCGCGGCCGCCGTAACCGGTGGGGATCACAACGTCGCCTCGGGGAACCTTGCGGTGGTCACCGGCGGCGCGCAGAACCAGGCGATGGTGGGCGGCGCGGTGGTCTCGGGCGGCCAGGGGAATGAGGCGAGAGGTGTGCTTTCCGTGGTGGGCGGCGGATGGCGGCGAGCCGCCCCGGGGGATCTCGACTGGGTTGCCGGAGGTCTCTTCCAGGACTTCTAACCGGTAAACTCAGGGTGACACTGCTCGTGCAGCTGCATGAAGGCAGCGGCGGGAGGCTGGGGTCGGAGCCCCACTCCGCCGCGTCGGAGAGATCTGCGTTGTCCAGGCTGTATCGGAGACTGACCCGGTTCTCACGTGATCCCGTGTTCCGGCGCGAGCTGCTCCGTCCGGGCCGGCGCCGGTGCGCGCTCGCCCTGGGGGTGCTCAACGGCGGGTTCTTGCTGCTGCTCGCGTGGTCTCTCTGGCGGGAGTCGTCCGCCGGCCCCGGCGTGGTGCTGCGGGCGGCGTTCGACTTTACCGGGTGGCTGGTGGCAGGCGGCGCGCTGCTCTCGCTCTGCGCGCACTGGCTGGTGCCGCCAGCCACCTTCTCCGTCTCCCGCGACGACTACAACCTGGACACGCTCGCCTTCCTGGTGCGGGAGCGGCGAGACCGGGAAGCCGTGCTGCGCCGGCAGCTTGCCGCCGCGCTGGTGCCGCTGGCGCTGGGCCTGGTCCCGCTCGCGCTGGGCGCCGCGCTGGTGGCGAGCCAGAGCCCGCAGCACGGAATCCAGGTGCTGGCGGCCTGTGCGGGCGCGCCTCTGTGGCTGGGGCTCGGTGCGGCAGTGTCGCTCTGGGCTTCGCTCCGCGACCGCCGCGGCGCTACGGCGCTGGCGTACCTGCTCACCTCCCTGGTCCTGCCGGCCGCGATCGGCGGGGTGAGCATCGTGGTGGCTGCCGGCTGCAGCCGGGGACATCCGAAAGGGGAGGCGGTCTTCACCGCGGCACTCATCGCAACCGCGGGAATCCTGGTGCTCGGAACCGCCGCCGTGTTCTGGGACCTCGCGCACGCGCGGCTCTTCCCGGAGCGCCGGCGCAGCCTCTGGCTCGACCAGCCGCCGCCGGGCCTGCCGGAGAGCGAATGACTCGGCTGAGTGGGAGAGTGGGCGCAAGGGGGAGTGGGGGAGGGAAAGGGATGAACGATGAAGGATGAGGGATGAGCCCGAACCCGTCGTGAGCGGGGGTCTTGCTCCTGCTCGCTGGCGACCCGGTGCTTCCGGCACGACCGCGTGAGCTCATCCCAGGCCGGTCGGATCGCCCGCTCGTTCCCGCCCCGGAGAAGCATCCCTCCGCGGAAGGCGCGCACCGGCAAAGTGTTCGAGAAAGAGACGGGGAACGAGAAGGAGTAGGAGAGTCCGTACCGGAGGTTCGGTTCTCCCACTCCCCCATTCTCCCATTCCCCCACTCAGTCTTTACGAGGCCGAGCTCGTGGTTGCCGAGATGCTCTGCCGCGCCTGGGCGTAGTAGCGGTCGCCACTGCCTCCGTTCCCGTGGCTCTTGCCGTTTCCGTTCGCACCGTTCACGTGCGCGCCGCTGCCGGCCGCCGGCCGCCGCGGCAGCAGCTTGACGAGGCGGACGCGAGTGCCGTCGCCGTCCGGCGTGAAGGCGACTTCGTCCATCAGCTCCCGCATCAGGAAGAGGCCCCGTCCGGAGGGCTTGTACTCCTCGAACTGCGGCAGCGCGATCTCGCGCGGGCGGAACCCGCCGCCCTGGTCGAAGATCTCGAAGACGATTTGGTTCTCGTCCAGCTCGCAGCGCAGCCGCACCCGGTTCTCCGGTCCCAGCGGGGAGCCGTGACAGATGGCATTGCTCGCCGCCTCGGAGATCGCGACCTTCAATCCTTCCAGGTCATCTCCCGAAAGGCGGGCACTATGGATGAATCGGCTGACTAACTCCCGGATATCGTGAACCACCCAGGTCTCCGCCGGATACTCCAGCTCCAGCACGCGCTTTCGGGTGTTGGTGGACATCAGTCGCTCCTTTGCTTACTGCCTTAGGATTACCCCAGCAAGCGAGCGGCAAAACAGGGGAGCCGCGTGGTCCCCGCAGCGTCAGAGCTTTTGCCAAACGCGGGCAGACCGCGCAGTCGGTTGGGCGGATATTCCACGAAGAACGGCCGGAGCCGCCTCGGCGTCAGCCCCGGGCCACTGGCAATGTACCCCAAGTGACGCAAGTTCACACCCTCAGCTTGCGCGATTACTGCGCGAGGGCGTGCCAATGTGTGGGGGAAGCGAGCGGGCGTCGGTAGATCAGGCAGGCTGCCGGGCTCCGCTGCCGCCAGCGTCTATCCGTCGTTGTTACCCCCGAACGTAGCGAGGAGCCGGCGCATCCGGAGCGTGCGGCGGGCGATCACCCGCTTTACGATGGCGCGCAGGCTGCGGGTGTGCTCTTCCGGCAGGTAGTGGAGCGGGATCATCGAGACGATCAACAGCACCGCCATCACCAGGAAGAAGATGCGGAAGCGGTCGATCTCCAGGAGGCCCCACTGCACGTTCACTCCCCGCAGCACCTGGAGCAAGTAGCCGGAGGCGAGGGTCGCGGCGCCGCTGCCGAGTCCGGTGAGCGTGACGCTCAGGGCCACGTAGTGGGCACGGTGGAGCACCGGGATGAATCCCAACTCGAACTTCGACATCGAGACGGTAAGCCCGCCGGTGAAGATGCCGATCAGCAGGGAGATGAGGGGCACGCCGAGCCACAGCCAGACGGCGGAGGTGTCGGTAAGGAGCCAGAGCGCCAGGCTCCCCGCGATTCCGGCGATGACGAGTCCGAGCACCGGACGCGCGCCGATGCGGTCGGTCCAGCGGCCCCAGGCTACCAGGGTGGCGATGGCGCCGAGGCTGCCGATCGTGTTGATCGCGATGACGCCCGAGGCGCTGATGTTCAGGCCGTCTCGGAGGAAGACGACGAGGAACGGCGGTACGGCACTGAGCGCCATGCGCAGGAGCACGGAGAAGAGCAGGAAGCGGCGAAAGATGGCGTCCCGCAGCGGCGCGGTGGCGCGGCTCAGATACTCGCGGTCGAGCGGCTCCGCCATGGAGCCGACGTCCGGCACGCGCGCCAGGTAGACCAGGCTCCAGGCGGCGGCCACCACCCCGAGGCCGATCACGTGCAGGAAGCGGGTCATGCCCTCCGTATCGATCAGGTAGAGCGCGGTGATGACGTTGATCAACACGATGCTCGCCTGGCGCAGCCACTCCTGGCGGCTCAGGTAGATCCCGCGGTCGTGGGGGCGCACGATCTCCTGCACCAGCGGCAGCCAGGAGCTCATCCCGAGGGCGCGGCAGATGTAGAAGCCGAGCATCACCACCAGCAGGAGCTGCGTGCCGGCGGCGGGGCCGCCCCGGGCCATGGCGACCGGGACCAGGAAGAGCCCGGCGGAGACGAAGGTGCGCGCGCCCCAGCCCGCCAGCATCACCCGGCGGGGGCCGAAGCGGTTGACGAGCGGCGCCACCACGAGCTGGATTACCGCCGCGAAGGGAAGGAGCGCGGAGAGCAGGCCGATGTCGCCCAGCGACGCCCCCGCCTGGCGCGCGAACAGGATCAGGATCTGTCCGGCCAGCACTTCGAACGACAGGGCGTTCAGGGCCGTGAAGCGCAGCAGGTTGAGCTTGGCGTGCTCGCGCTCCAGCTCGTCCAGGTCGTCGCCGTGCATCTACTCTCCCCCGGCGAAGAGTATCACCGGCAGGCGCTCCGGAACCCCGGCCCGCCGCGAACTGCGGCGCCGGGGCCGTGGTAAGATGATCTGAGCCCGGCTCCCCGACCGGGTCGTCGACCGAGGAACCTTCATGCCGTCACCGATTCAGGAGCTGCTGGGGCTCAAGTTTCCCCCTGTCGCCGTCTCGTTCCGACCGGAGGCACCCGCCGGGATCGAGCGGGTGGACCAGCCGGCCTGCGCGGGCTGCTCGTACTGGCGGCTCGCAGCGGAAGGGAGGGTCTTCTACACCGAAGCCCCGGACCACTACGGCTGTCCGGTCGGCGCGCACACCCACGGCATCCCGCTCCCGCCGCAGCAGGCAGAGGAGCTGGCGGAGCTGGCCCGGATCATGACCGGCCTGGAGTACGTGACGGAAGCGGAGGTCCAGGCGATGCCGTCGCGCTCCCAGCCGTTCGGCGTGGCGGTCTACGCACCGCTCGACCGCGCAACCGAGACCCCGGACCTGCTCCTCGTCCGCGGCACCGCGCGCCAGATCATGCTGCTCACCGAGGCGGCACAGGCCGCCGGGGTGGCGCCGGAGCGCCCCGCGCTCGGCCGTCCGGCTTGCGTCCTCGTCCCGCTCACGCTGGACGGCAGCACCACGGCCACCAGCCTCGGCTGCATCGGCAACCGGGTCTACACCGGGCTGCAGGACGACGAGCTCTATTTCGCGCTCCCCGGCAGCGCCATCGACGCGGTAACGGAGCGACTGCCGCGCATCGTCGGCGCCAACCAGGAGCTGGAGAAGTTCCACCGGGCCCGGCAGGGAGCCTGATAAAGGCTAAAGGCAGAAGGCTAAAGGCAAAAGGTCCGAACCCTTCGTGTACGGGAGGTCCTGCTCCTGCTCTTACTCTTGCTCCTGCTCGCTGGCGACCCGCGATAGTCCGGCGCGTCCGCGTGAACTCGCACTACAAACGGTATCTACAGGCAAAAGGATGAACGCTGAACCCCCGACTTCCGGCTGCACTCCCGGCGGTGTCCGGCGTCCGGTAGGAGCCCGGGACGGAGGCTGCTCAGCGCGGACGCCTATTCCCTCGCGCCGTTGGGAGTGTGCGTCTTGACCGGAAGTCAGCAGCCGAGCTTGCGGGCGGCGGGGGGGGTGCTGCTGGTCTCGTTGTATGAGCTGGGCCACCAGCCGGCGGGGCTCGCCTTTCCCCTGGCGGCGCTGGAGCAAGCCGGGTTCTCGCCGCGAGCGCTCGATCTCTCCGTGGAGGAGCTCGACCCGGAAGCGGTGCGCGGCGCCGGGTTGATTGCCGTCTCGGTGCCGATGCATACCGCGATGCGGATCGGCGCGGCGGTCGCCGGGCGGATCCGGGCGCTCAACCCGGGAGCGCACCTCTGCTTCTACGGACTCTATGCGGTGCTGAATGCCGGCCACCTCCTGGCGACCGCCGACTCGGTGCTCGGCGGCGAGATCGAGCCGGCGCTGGTGACGCTCGCGGAGGCGTTGGAGCAGGGGGAGCGGGGGCCGATCGAGGGCGTCACGTTTCGTGAGAAGTGGCAGGCAGCCGGCGCCACCGGCACCGCGCCCGCCGTGCTGCGCCGCGTGGAGCTGCCGGTGCCGAGCCGGGACCACCTGCCGCCCCTGGAGCGGTACGCCCGGCTCGACTACCGGGGCGAGCTGCGGCTGGCGGGGTACACGGAGGCGACCCGCGGCTGCAAGCACCACTGCCGCCACTGCCCGATCCCGCCGGTCTACGGCGGCCGCTTCTTCGCGGTGCCGGCGGAGACGGTGCTGGGAGACATACGCCGGCAGGTGACCGCGGGCGCGCGCCACGTCACCTTTGGCGACCCGGACTTCCTGAACGGCCCCACCCACGCGCTCCGGATCGCGCGAGCGCTCCACGCGGCGCATCCGGAGGTGACGTTCGACTTCACCGCCAAGGTGGAGCACCTCCTGGCACAGGAGACGCTGCTGCCGGAGCTCGCCTCGCTCGGCTGCCTCTTCATCGTCTCGGCGGTCGAGTCGGTCTCCGAGGATGTGCTGGCGCGGCTGCGGAAGCGCCACACCCGCGCCGACGTGGCCCGGGCCGCGGCCGCAGCGCGCCGGGCCGGAATCGCGCTGCGGCCGTCGCTGATGCCGTTCACCCCCTGGGCCGGGCTGGACGACTACCTCGACCTGCTCCGGTTCAGCGTGGAGCACGAGCTGGTCGACTCGCTCGACCCGGTGCAATTCAGCATCCGGCTGCTCGTGCCGCCTGGCTCGCTGCTGCTGGAAGGCGGCGACATGGACCCGTATCTGGGACCGCTCGACGCCGCGGCATTCAGCTACACGTGGACGCACCCCGACCCGCGGATGGACGCGCTCCACCAGGAAGTGGCGGCCCGGGTGGAGCGCGCCGCGCAGGCCGGAGAGCCCCCGCGGGAGACGTTCCGCGCTATCTGGTCCGCCGCGCACCGGGCTGCCGGCCTCCCTGACGTCGATCCGAAGCTGCCGCCGGAGCCGGACGTGAAGCCGCCGCGGCTGACGGAGGCCTGGTTCTGCTGAGCAGAGCCGACCGCGGGCCAGTTGGCCCGCTCTGCGGCGTAAGATGCGCCCCGCGCATCCGTCCGGCGCCACCCTTACGCTGCCAGGGTGCGCGCCTGCGTTTCGCCCTGCCAGGCCCACCGCGTCGGTGAACCTCGTCAATTCGGCTTCTGCTCGTTCGGTTTCAGGTCCTCGCGAACTCCCGACTCGACGCTTGACGGTTCACCGTCGGCGGAGATGTGGAAGACGTGGCGAACGAATGCCGGCGTCTTTTCCACGAAGATCCGTACCCGCAGTCGATCCAGTGGAAGCTGATTGGCCAGCCCCGCCAGGCGGCTCGGATCCTCGGCGGCCAGTGCTCCCCGCGCTCGCGCGTTCGTTCGTGCTACCGAGATTCCGGCCGCAGACCCCGCCTGGCGAAGCTCGGCCGCGCTGAGAGCGTCACGCCAGGCCAGGAACGCCCGGCGTGCACGGGCGCCGGCGAGCACGACGGGGAACTCCGCGTCAATCAATTGTGCCTGAAGATCGTTCAGACGGGACATTTCCAACAACTCGTCCCAGCCCAGATGCCCGTCCCGAGTCCGCACTTCGCGCCAGCGTCGGTGTTGCGTAGCGGGGACTTCACCCAGATCATCGAACGCGAAGCGCCGGTTACGCCAGCGGAGGACCAGTCGATCATCATCCACGGCGCACCGATACGCACTCTGCTCCGCGAGCTCAAGCAGTAGGTCTTTCAGAGTCGCAGCGGAAGCCGGGGAGAGCGGCGGGACAGGCTTGCGGTGGTAGTAATCGGATGTGAGCGAGCGCCCCAGGACGCGGGCGAGGGAGATCTGGACATCCGCGAGCTCTCGCCAGGAGGGGCGTTCCTTCTGTAGTTGGCCAGACTGTGCTTCCGTCAGCGTGCCCAGCGCCTCAAGGTTCCCGGATATGGGGTCCTCGGCCGGCTCGCTGAAGCCGAGGGCGGCGAATGGGCCACCATTGGAGAAATTCACCCGATTAATGGTGATGCTCGTACCCAGGCGCCACTTGCCCAACGCAGGCTCCAGACGCAGAAACACTCCAATCTCCGCACTGTCGAGCGCCCCTCGCACTCCATCGCCTCCGAAACGACTAACAAGCAGGGTTTCGAATTGCTGCTTGGCTGGCTCGCTCCATTGAGCCCATGGACCCTTCAACTCACCTCCACGAGCCAGATGGTCGAGTTGCTGTGGCGGGAATGTGCCGAGAAGTTGCCCGAGCGGGCGACCCTGCGCCTCCCATTGCTGCGGAGTCCGGAAGTAAAAGTCAAGCTGTTCGTCCCCCGTGGGTTGTGGGGCTTCGTTCGGATGTGCGCGCGCAAGTCGTATCAAGCGATCCATCCCCGCGCGAATACGTGCCGTATCTCGCTCGACCAGCCGCGCGAACTCGTTTCTGGCACGCGGATCCTGCCAGAGCAGGAACTCCGCTTCCCTCGGACGATCCCGCCTCCATCTCACGGGGAAGTCGCGCCGGCTCCAAAGCTGCTCCAGGTCGAGCATCGCTTCCCGGGCGGGCCGCTCCTTCCAGAGCACGGTCACATACAGGTCCCGCAGGTGCTCAACCGCGCCGAATCGCTTGCCGGTAACCTCGGATAGCTTCGCGAGCACCTCGTCCAGCGGGAGTGCCTTGCCCTCCAGGTTGATCTTGGCCGCCGGCCACTCGCGGGGCACAGAGCCAGCATTACGAGCTTGCTTTGTGCTGGAATCGGCAAGTCCGGCCCCGGTGACAAGGCAGATCAACGCCAGGCAACCTGCCGTGAACGCTCGGATATCGAACATGCTGCCTCCTCGTCGGGTTCTGCGGGTCCGAAGAAGCGGCGCTACCGCGCCAGCGTCTTCGGACCCGTGCGTGCTGATCCGCGGGTTACGGATTGATAATGCTGAAGTTCACCGAATCGCGGACGTAGACCGGCATGTCAGGAGAGGTGAAATCCTGACACCATATCTCCATCGACGTGTGCGAGGTATGTCCCCCCGCAGATACCGAGCGGTTTCCGGAGAGCTGGGTGGATGAGACCGTAAAGTAGTCAACTACTCCGCCTTGCAGCACGTAGGGCGTGGGAGGGAATCCGGTTGTACCCAGTGCATCCACCATGTTCGAAGTGTTGTCGACATACAGCCGCGCCAACACATCCCAGTAGGTGTCTGTCCACCAGTTGCCATCGGACAGCACGCCCCCACTGATTGTACCTGCGAAAGCAATATTCATGGACGACGCTCCGCCCGTATGAAATGGATCACCACCTGCGGCGGGGGTATCGTTTGTGGCGTCTACCGTAATGTAGAAGCCGTTGATGCCCTTGCTGTTGTTCGCAGCTTGGACCGGCGAAACGAGCAGGAGCGTGCCGACCAGGATGCCCAAGTAGCCAAATGTCCGTAGCATCTTCATCAATCTCCCCATAAGAAGCTCTCCAGAATTCAAATTCGCGCTGGAGACACAAACAAGTTAGCTCCCCCCCCCATATTCCTCTTCTCTCCCGAAAGAATCTTGTCGCACTCATTTGGAGAGCATGGACATGTGAACTCCGGATAGACTCGGAGACACTGTGTCGTCCGTGCTTGTCGATTCCTACCGGGTGGGAAAGAATAGGGGAGAGAACCCCTTCGGCCGGGTCCCTGGTCGAGGACAGGAGAGAGTTATGGTAGGAGAAGAGCAGCGCGACGCGGCCGCCGCGGCGCCGGATGCGAGCGACGAGATCCTGAAGATCAGCGAGGTGGCGGCCACCAAGATCCTGGACGTGATGCGCTCCCAGGACCCGCCGGTCTTCACGCTGCGGGTCTCCTCCCCGGCGCGCGGCAAGTACGCGATGAACCTGGAGCCGGAAGGCACCCCGGCGGCGGACGACACGACGCTGGAGTACGACGGCTTTCAGGTCTACGTCGATTCCGACAGCCTGGAAGCGGTGCGGGGCGCCAGCCTCGACTTCGTGATGACGCCGACCGGCGGCGGCTTCCAGTTCACCAACCCGAACGACGCCCCGCGCGGTGGCGCTCCGCAGCGCAAGGAAGCCCCGGAAGGACCGGAAGGCGACGTCTGGCGCCAGATCCAGCAGGTGCTGGAAGCCGAGGTGAACCCGGCGGTCGCCTCCCACGGCGGGCGGATCGACCTGATCGAATACAAAGAAGGGATCGCCTACGTCCAGATGAGCGGCGGCTGCCAGGGCTGCGGCATGGCGGCGATGACCCTGAAGCAGGGCGTGGAGCAGATCCTGCGCTCGCACGTGCCGGAGATCGACGAGATCCTCGACGTGACCGACCACGCCGGCGGCCGCAACCCGTACTACGCTTCGTCCACCAAGTAAAGCGCGATGCCCCGGCTGCTGCTGCTCGTCCCGAACACCTCTTACCGCGCGGAGGAGTTTGGGACGGCGGCGCGCCGGCTCGGGATCGAGGTCAGCGTCGCTTCCGAGCGCGCCAGCAGCCTGGCCGGGCAGCGGCCCGCCGACCTCCTGGCGCTCGACTTCGCCCGGCCGGAAGTCGCGGTCCGGCAGGCCCGGCGCTTCCACTCCCGCTATCCGGTCGACGCGGTCCTCGGCGTAGACGATGCCACGGTCGAGGCGGCGGCCCACGTCGCGGCGGCGCTCGGCCTGCCGCACAACCCGCCGGAGGCGGTGGCCCGCGCCCGCAGCAAGCTCCGCACCCGGGAGGCGCTCCGCGAGGCGGGGACGCCGGTGCCCTGGTTCCGCTGCTACTCCCGAGGGGCCCAGCCGGACGGTTTCGCGGAGGAGGTGCCGTATCCGTGCGTGCTGAAGCCGCTCGGGCTCTCCGGCGGCCAGGGCGTGATCCGCGCCGATGACCCGCGGGAGCTCGCCGCCGCCTTCGAGCGGGTGGGGCGGATCCTCGACCGCGCCGCGCCGCAGGGGGCGGAGGCCGGATCGATCCTGATCGAGAGCTTCATCCCGGGACGGGAGGTCGCGCTCGACGGGCTCCTCACCGCTGGCGAGCTTCAGGTGCTCTGCCTCTGGGATAAGCCCGACCCGTTAGACGGTCCTTACTTCGAGGAGACGATCTACGTCACGCCGTCGCGTCTACCCGAGGCCGCGACGGCGGAGATCGTGAGCCGGGTCCGAGAGGCGGCGCGGGTCCTCGGGCTGCGAGAGGGGCCGGTCCACGCGGAGCTGCGGGTCAACGACGAAGGGGCCTGGCTGCTGGAGCTGAACCCGCGCTCGATCGGCGGCAAGTGCAGCCGTGCCCTGCGGTTTGGGGCAGGGCTCTCCCTGGAGGAGCTGATCCTGCGGCACGCGCTGCGGATGGAGATCCCGAGCCTGGAGCGGGAGCGGGCTGCCGCGGGGGTGATGATGCTGCCGATTCCCCGGGCCGGCGTGCTGGAAGAGGTCCGCGGGGAAGACGAGGCGCTGGCGGTGTTCGGCATCCGGGAGCTGATCCTTTCCGCGCACCCCGGGCAGGAGCTGGTGCCGCTGCCGGAGGGCTCCGCCTACCTCGGCTTCCTCTTCGCGCGCGGCGCTTCGCCGACAGCCGTGGAGACTGCCCTGCGCGAGGCCCACTCGCGCCTGGAAGTGGTGGTGCGGCCGGTCGCCGAAGCAGGTCAGCCGCGTTGACCGGTTGAACGGTCGCTCAGTATAATCGCTCGCACCTCTGACGGTTTTGCTTGCGCGAGACGCCGGATGGACGGCGTCTCGGAGGAACCCCATGCGTCGTTCTCTCTCCCTCGCCGCGCTGCTCTTCGCGGGCGCACTCACTCTCTCCGCCTGCACCCCGCCGGAACAGTCCGGGAGCGGCGGTGCGAATGCCACTGGCGCTGCGGCCAACGGCTCCGGGTCGTCCGAAACGATCACGCTTGGCATGATGCCGAAGCAGAAGGGCATCGACTACTTCAACGCCTGCGAGCAGGGCGCCCAGGAAGCCGCCAGGGATCTGGGCGACGTGAACCTGGAGTACGACGGCCCGGTGCGCGACGAGTCCGAGCTGCAGAGCCAGAAGCTCGACACCTGGATCACCCGGAACCTCGACGCGGTGGCGGTCGCCTGCAACGACCCGAACCAGATCTCCACCTCCCTGGCGCGCGCCCGCGACAAGGGGATGACCGCGATCACCTGGGATGCCGATGCCAACCCGGAGCAGTCGAAGCGGCAGTTCTTCGTGAACCAGGTCGACTCCCTGGCGCTCTCCCACGCGCTGGTCGACCAGATGGCGGAGCAGGCGGGTGAAGACGCGCAGGTGGCGGTGGTCAGCTCCTCTCCCACGGCGCCGAACCAGTCGGCGTGGCTGAAGGAGATGGAGACCTACATGAAGTCGAAGTACCCGCAGATGAAGGTGGTCGACACCAAGTACGCGGGTGAGAACCAGGTGAAGTCGGAAGAAGAGGCCGGCAACCTGCTGAAGGCCTACCCGGAGCTCGACGGCATCTGGGGCATGACCTCCGTGGCGTTCCCCGGGGCCGCCAGCGCGGTGAAGAAGGCGGGCAAGTCCGGCCAGGTGGCGGTGATCGGCCTCGGCACGCCGAAGGCGATGAGCGGGTTCGTAAAGGATGGCGTGGTGAAGACCGTCACGCTCTGGAACCCGGTCGACCTCGGCTACCTGACCGTGCACGTGGCGCGCGCGGTCGCGAAGGGAGAGCTGAAGCCGGGCGCCACCAGCTTCACGGCGGGTCGGCTGGGCGAGGTGAAGGTCGACGGCGACATGGTGCTCCTCGGCAAGCCGATGGTCTTTGACGCCAAGACCATCGACGACTACCAGTTCTGATTCGAGCCCGGACTTTCAGGGGATGGGGGGATGGGGAGGGAGATGGGGGGATGACCCCATCCTTTCTCTGTCCCTCTTTCCGTTTCGGAGCTTCTTCCGTAGGTGTGGCCATGACTTCAACGCGATTACGCTGTTTCTTCACCGAGCTTTGCCAGGTGGCGCTCGGCGTGACGCTGTGCGCGGCAGTGCTGGCGGGGTGCGGCGGCGGGCGGTCCAATCCGGCGGTGAACGGACCGGCGCGGCTCCCGGAGGCGCCGCAGGCTCCTACGATCACGGCCACTTCCGCGGGGCCGCTGCGGCTCGGGATGCCGGCGGAGGAGGTCCAGAGGCTGCCGAACTACACGGTCGACCGCCTGACCCAGAAGCTGGAGGGGTTCTCCACTCCGGCGCTGCGGGTGGCGCAGTTCGGGACCAACCAGGCGCTGGTGGAGCTGCAGAACGAGCAGGCCTGGCGCATCGCGGTCCTGACGGAGACCTGGCGCACCGCGGAAGGCGCGCGGGTCGGGATGACGGCCGCGGAGCTGGAGAAGATCTACGGTCCCGGGACCGTCGCCGCGGGAGAGGGAAACGTCTGCGCCCTCTTCGAGCGCGCTCCCGGCCTCAGCTTCTGCTTCGAGGCCGCGGATGAGCTGCAGGGGCTCGGCTCCGGCGATTGGGCGAATCTGCGCGAGCGCAACCCGAGGGTGCGGCGGATTCTGGTGGTGGGGGAGTAATCCGGCATGATCTCCGGGAGTTGACTCCCGGCAATCTCTTTGCGATGCGCCCCGTCCTGATCTCCGGGAGTTGACTCCCGGAGTGCCGAAGCGCGGGCAGTTGACTGCCCGCTCCGGTTGAGTCAGGATGCGCAGTGAACTGCGCCGGTTGGTTCTGCCGGGAGTCAACTCCCGGCAATCCTCTCCCGGCGGGTCCCACCAACTCGCCCGCTACTTCCGGTCCTTATACTCCTCCAGCCAGGCCATCTGGATCGCCTCCAGCTTGCCTTCGTTGGAGGCCTTCGGATCGTCGCCGAAGCTCTCCAGCTCGGTGACCCAGCGGTGCAGGTCGGTGAAGCGGACCGTGAGGGGATCGGTGTCGGGGTACTTCTCCGCCAGCTCGATGCCGAGATCTTCCGCGTCGTTCCAGCTCAGCTTCATCAGTCGTAGTTCTCCCATTTGACGTCGCGCCGGCCGAAGCCGCGCTCGTAGAAGAAGTCCCGCAGCGGCCGCACGAACTCTCGCTTGCCGCAGATCATCGGGGTCAGGTCGGCGCGGTCGCCCAGCCACGCCGGGAGCAGCTCCAGCACCGGTCCCACGCGCCCGGCCCAGCCGGCATCCGGCTCGTCGACCGCCGCGATCAGCTCGAACCACTCGCACTCCTCGGCGGTGCGGAGTAGCTCGGCGTGGTAGGCCAGGTCTTCCGGGCGCGCCGCGCTGTAGATCAGCGTAACTTTCCGCGGCGGCGGGCTTTGCCGCAGCTCGAGCAGCATGGCGCGGAACGGGACGATCCCGGTGTAGCGGGCCAGCCAGAGCAGCTCGCCGGGAGCCTCCGGCAGGACGAAGTTGCCGAGCACGCCGGCAAACCGGATCTCGTCGCCCGGCGATACCGAAAAGAGGTAGCCGGATCCGAGGCCGTCCGGCACGCGGTCGAGGCAGAGCGTCAGCTCGCCGTCCGGTGACGGCGGCGCCGCCAGGGAGTAGGCGCGCACCAGCGGCGGGTGCTCGCCCACCGGCAGGTGCAGCGACAGCCACTGCCCGGCCCGGAACGAGAGCGGCTCTGCCGGCGCGGCGAGCACGATCTCGCGGACGCCGGGAGCGACTTCCCGCACTGCTTTGACGGTGGTGGTGGTGGTAGGCTGCGCCATCGGCAGTCTCCTTACGCTTTCTCACGGGTAGGCGAGCGGTTCACCATGAAGAGCCCGAACAGGATCGCCGCGCCGCCGCCGAGCAGGCCGCCGGTGAGCGCCTCCCCCAGCAGCAGGTAGCTGAAGATCGCTCCGAAGACCGGCGTCAGGAAGAAGCCGACGCTCAGCCGGCTCGGGCTGAAGTACTTCAGCAGCGCGGTCCAGCCGATGAAGCAGAGCCCCGCGACGATCACTCCCTGGTAGACGATCGACGTGAGCACCAGCCCGGTCCACCGCGAGCCGGGCTCTCCGGCCATCAGGCTGGCGGCGAAGAACGCCGGCACTCCGATAATCATCTGCCAGACCAGCACCTTATAGGGATGCGCGTCCTGCACGAGCCGGCTGGTGTAGACCGCCTTTCCCGCCAGCAGCACCGCACTGGCGAAGATCAGCAGGTCTCCCACGATGCCGCCGCCCGACCGGAACGCGCTCTCTCCCAGGATGAAGAGCACCCCGATGAACGCCGCCAGCGTGCCGGCGCTCTTCTGCCAGGTGAGGCGGTCGCCCGGCACGAAGAGGTGCGCCAGCAGCGGCACGAACAGCGGGTAGCTGTTGATCAGCAGCGCCTGCCGTGCCGCCGTGGTGCGGGCGGAGCCGGCGTTCAACAGGCAGATCTGCACCAGGAACAGTACCCCCATCCAGACCAGCGGCGCCCACTCACCTTTGCGAGGCCAGAGGCGCACCCGCTGCACGCTCGCCACCGCGGCGATCACCACCGCCCCGATCAGGAACCGGTACCCCGCCGCCGCGAACGGCGGGATGAAGTCCAGACTGAACCGCAGTGCCGGCGCGTTCCCGCCCCAACCCGCGGCCAGGAGCACCACCTGGAACACCGCCGCCCACGTAAGCGGCGTATCCGCGCTCGGCTCGCTCTCTTCCTCCCCGCGCTCCCTGATCTCAGTCGCCATCTTGCCCCTGCTCGACGATCCCCGCCGGCAGTCTCTATACCCTGGACCCGAAACCCTAGACCCTAATGCGGCGTTTCCTTCACCACGTTCCGGTTCCAGGCCGGCACCTCGATCACGACGTCGGAGGTTCCGTTCGGGATGCACTGGCACGCGAGGCGGGACTGGATCGTCAGGCCGGGGGCCTCCTCCAGCTGGTCCAGCTCGTCGTCGGTCTCCTCGTTGCAGGAAGTGAGCCCTTCCTTGACGATGATGTGACAGGTAGAGCAAGCGCAAACGCCGCCGCAGGTGTGCTCGATCTCGATGTCGTTCCCGAGCGCGATGTCGAGAATGCTGCCCGGCCGGCCGGTCCGCTGGTAGGGGATCTGCTCCGGGTCGACCTCCACCTCGCGCACCTCGTTCGTCTCCTGGATGCGGTAGGTGATCTTGTACTTCTGCTTCGGCAGGTCGGCTGCGGCCTGCTTGATGTAAGGATTGGTTCCGGCCATCGCTATCTTACTCCCTCGCCGGCGGAGGGGCGGCGCAGATCGCTCGCGGCACCCTCGACCGTCTTTCCTTCCAGCGCGGCCTGCACCGCGCGATCCATCACGAGCGCGGCGAGCTTCCGCGTCGCCAGGTCGAGCTCTTCGATCCGCTGGCGGATGAGCTGGTGGTCTTCGTCGCCCGCCACCTCCCGGAGCGCGTCGAGCGCCGTGCGCACGTTCTGCAGTTCTCGCGCGTCCATGCTACCTTCCGCCACGAACTGCTCCCCGAGCGGGAGCTGCTTCTCGGTGGCGAGGATGACCTGGCTCGCCTCCACCCGCGCCTCCGTGATCTGGCGGAGGCGGAGATCGCTCTCGGCGTGCTCGAACGAGTCGATGATCATCTGCTCGACTTCGTCATCGGTCAGCCCGTAGGAGGGCCTCACTTCGATCCGGGCCTCGGCCTCGCTGCGGTGCTCGTAGGCGGAGACGGCCAGGATGCCGTTCTCGTCGACCATAAAGGTCACTTCGAGCCGCGGCCAGCCGGCCGGCATCGGCGGGATGTGGATCTGCAGGTCCGCGAGCGACCGGTTGTCCGCCGCCATCTCACGCTCGCCCTGCACCACGTGGATCTTGAACGCGGTCTGCCCCTCCACGCCGGTGGTGAAAACCTGCCGCGCGCTGGTGGGGACGGTGCTGTTGCGCGGGATCAGCTTCTCCACGGCGCCGCCGTAAGTCTCGATGCCGAGGGAGAGCGGGATCACGTCGAGGAGCAGCAGACCCTCCACGTCGCCGGCCAGGATTCCGGCCTGAACGGCGGCTCCGAGGGCCACCACCTGCTCCGGATCGAGCTCCGTATGCGGGCGCGTCCCGAAGATCGCCTCCACCAGCCGCCGTACGTAGGGGACGCGCGTGCTGCCGCCGACCAGCACCACTTCGTCGATCTCCGCCCCCGTGAGCCCGGCGTCTTCCAGCGCCTGCTCGCACCGGATGCGGGTCCGCTCCGCCACCGGCGCGATGATCCGCTCCAGCTCGGTCCGGGTCAGCTCGCGGGTAAAGGCGCCGGCGCCGACCGGAATCGCGATCGTCGTCGTTTCGGCGTCGGTCAGCGCCTTCTTGGCGTCCTCCGCCGCGATCCGGACCCGCTCCCGCAGCGACGGGTCCTGCCCATTCACCTCCGGGAACTGCGCGAGCAGCTCCGGCAGAATCGCCTGGTCGCCGAGGACGCGGTCGAAGTCGTCACCCCCCAGGTGCGTGTCGCCGTTGGTCGACTGGACCTCGAAGACGCCGTCCCGCAGCTTCAGGATCGAGATGTCGAAGGTGCCGCCGCCCAGGTCGTAGACCGCGACGGTGCCCTCTTTCTTCCGGTCGAGCCCGTAGGCGAGGCAGGCGGCGGTCGGCTCGTTGACGATCCGCAGCACCTCCAGCCCGGCGATGCGGCCGGCGTCGCGAGTCGCCTGGCGCTGGCTGTCGTTGAAGTAGGCGGGGACGGTGATCACCGCCTGCTCCACCGGCTCGCCCAGGTACTCCTCCGCCCGCCGCTTCAGCTCCCGCAGGACCTGCGCCGAGATCTCCGGCGGGGTGTAAAGGCGGTCGCCGACCTTGATCCGCACCACTTCCCGGTGCTCGTCCGAGATCTCGTACGGCAGCCGGGAGCGCTCCTCGGCCACGTCCTCCAGCCCGCGGCCCATCAGGCGCTTCACGGAGTAGATCGTCCGCGTCGGCGCGTCGTAGAGGTGGTGGCGCGCGTCGTCTCCGACCAGCGCCGAGCCGTCGGCGGTGAAATGGACCACCGACGGCAGGACCGGGTCGCCGTCCGGACCCGGAATCACCACCGGCTTGCCGTCCTGCATGCAGGCGACGAGGCTGTTCGTGGTCCCCAGGTCGATCCCCACGATGCGGGGCTCCCGGTGCCGGTGCGCCCCCGCCAGGGGCAGCGGTATCTTCGATGTGCTCATAATCTTTGTTTGCAGGCTGGACCGGCTGCACCCCGCACGTCGGCAGCCCCGGTCATCCACAACCGTTCCCGGCGTACTGAATGCCCCCCCGCCGAAGTCATCCTGAACGAAGTGAAGGATCTACGTAACTGAGCCTGTTCCGAAGCGTCGAGCCGTCCGGCCGGGCGGACCCTGCCAGCGGAGCCCTCGTCACCCCCCTGCGTTTCCCGTCCCAACACGGCTGCCGAGATCCTTCACTTCGTTCAGGATGACCGCTTTCGCCGGGCATGGTTGTTCTCGGGAGGAGCGCCTGCTTACGATAGCGCTCCCCTGACCCCTGAAACCTGACCTCTGATCCCTATCCAGCTCCCACCGCGGCGTTCAGGCTGTTCAACACGCGGCGGAGGTAGGCGCGGTCGGCGAGCACCGTGCGGATCTCGCCGAGCACGCGTGCGCGTTCCGGAGCGTCGCCCGAGTCGGAGAGCGCGTCCCATCGACGGAACAGCTCGCCGGTGAGGCGCTCCACCCGGCTATCCAGCTCCGCCTGCAGCCGGTCGCGCTTCTCCCGCAGCGCCGCGGCCAGCGACTCTCGCTCTTCGGGGTCGGCGAAGCGGTGCTCGCCCAGGAGCTCCTGCACCTCCAGGATCTCGTCGAACAGCTCCTGCGGGGGCGCGTCCTTCGCCGGCTCTCCCGTGCTCTCTTCCAGCGTCAGCAGGTAGGCGGCGCGCTCGAACGGGTCCCGCAGCGTGCGGTAGGCCTGGTTCACCTTGGAGGAGCTCTCCAGCGCCCCGATCCGCTCGCGCGCGGTGGCCGCGCGATAGAGGTCTGGATGGTAGCGGCGGGAGAGCTCGTGGTAGACCGGCTCCAGCGCCTTCGGGTCGAGCGTCAGCTTCCGCGGCAGTCCCAGCACCGCGAAGTAGTCCGCGTCACGCGGCAGCGGCTCGGCTCGAGTCGGCTCGTCAGGCATCGGTCAATCTCTCACTCCGGCGCTCCACCCGGAAGCCGCACTCCGCGAGCATCCGGGCCGCCGGCACTATCTCGTAGCCGTCGGCGCGCAGCTCCTCGATTAGCGCGGGCAGCGCCTCGGCCGTCCCGGAGTGTGCCGCCTGGCCGCCGTGCAGCACGATCACCGCTCCGGGATGCACTTCCGAGAGCACTCGCCGCCGCAGCTCCTCCGGCGTCAGCGGGTTCCAGTCCCCGGGCACCACGCTCCAGTAGACCGGCGTCAATCCCTCGGCGGCGAGCGCGGCGCGCGCCCCGAGCCCCACCGCTCCGAACGGCGGCCGGAAGAGGCGCGGCGAGCCGGGACAGACCCGGGAGAGCAGCGCCTCGGTGCGCGTCAGCTCTCGCCGCGGGGAAGCGCAGGTCCCATAGCCGAGCGGGAGGTGGCTCCAGGTGTGGTTGCCGACCTCGTGACCTTCCGCATGGATCCGGCGCAGGAGCGTCTCTTCCGCCGCGGCGCGGCGGCCTTCCACGAAGAACGTGGCGGTCGCGCCCGCCGCGCGCAGCGCCTGGAGCAGCCGCGGGGTGATCTCCGGGTCCGGACCGTCGTCGATTGTCAGGGTCACCCAGCGGCGAGAGGGCGGGCCCTCCCACAGGCCGGCCGGGTACCAGCGGCGGCCAAGCTGCGCGAGGGCGCGCGGCACCCCACCGCGGGGCTTCCGTTCCGCTCGCTCTACCGGCGTCACGATGGCGCGCATCTCCCTGACTCAAGACAAAGCCCCCCTTGCGGGGGGCCGTCCTACCCTCTGAAGCTAGGCCTGGAACGAGACCCCGCACCCGCAGGATCTGGATGCGTTCGGATTCTGAAAGGCGAAGCCTCCCTCGCCGACCATGTGGAGATCGCCGGTGTAGTCGACCGTCGTCCCCGCCAGCAGCACCAGGCTCTTGCGGTCCACCACCACCTTCAGCCCGTCGAACTCGAAGAGGCGGTCGTACTTGGGGTCGACGTCCCGATCGAACTCGATCACGTAGCTGAACCCGGAGCAGCCGCCGCCGCGGACGCCGAGGCGCAGGTAAAGCCCCTCGGGATCGTCCATCCGCGAGAGGAACTCCCGGGCCTTGTCGATCGCGGCAGGGGTCAGCGTCAGCAGCCCTGCCGGCGACGGTGCAATCTCTAGTGTCGTTGACATGGTCTCTCGTATCCGTTTGCCGGCCGGGCGCTACTCCGCGCCGGCCGTCACCGGCTCCGCGGAGGCGCCGCTCTGATCGCCCTGCTTGTTCTGCAGATCGTGGACCGCCGCCTTGATGGCATCTTCCGCCAGCACGGAGCAGTGGATCTTCACCGGCGGCAGCGCAAGCTCCTGAACGATATCGGTGTTCTTGATGTCGAGCGCTTCCTGCAGGGTCTTGCCCTTCATCCACTCCGTCGCCAGGCTGGACGACGCGATCGCGCTGCCGCACCCGAAGGTCTTGAACTTGGCGTCCTCGATCACCTGGGTGTCCGGGTTCACCTTGATCTGCAGCTTCATGACGTCGCCGCACTCCGGCGCGCCGACGATCCCGGTGCCCACGTTCGGGTCGGCCTTGTCCAGGCTGCCCACGTTCCGCGGGTTCTCGTAATGCTCCAGAACCTTATCGCTATAAGGCATGTCCGTTCGCTCCTCGTCAGAAATCTACCCGGTGCCGACCGGGACAACTCTTGGGGGTCTAGGGCTTACGGGAGCGTAGGGCGCCATCCGAGAACGGCTGCTCCTATGCTGCGCCTCTCAAAGCCCAAATCACCGACCGGATTGGGTGAGCCCCATCGGCGGTTCACTACACCCTGACCCCTAAACCCTAAACCCTTCCCCTAATGCGCTTCCCACTGGACCGTCTTCAGGTCCACTCCTTCGCGAGCCAGCTCGTAAAGCGGGCTCATCTCCCGAAGGCGGGAGACCGTCTCGATCGTCGCCTGGATCGCGAACTCCACTTCCTCTTCCGTGTTGAAGCGGCCGAGGCCGTACCGGATGGAGGAGTGCGCGAGGTCGTCGCCTACGCCGAGTGCCTTGAGCACGTAGCTCGGCTCCAGGCTGGCGGAGGTGCAGGCGGAGCCGGAGCTGAGGGCAATGTCCTTCATGCCCATCATCAGGCTCTCGCCTTCCACGTAGGCGAAGCTCAGGTTCAGGTTCCCGGGCAGCCGCTGCGTGGGATGGCCGTTGAGGTAGGTCTCCTCCAGCTTGCTGGTGATCGCCTCGCGCATCCGCTCCCGCAGGGCGGTCAGCCGCTTGCCTTCCTCGCCCATCTCCGCGCGCGCGATCTCGCACGCCTTGCCGAAGCCGACGATCCCCGGCACGTTCAGCGTGCCGCTGCGCATGCCGCGCTCGTGGCCGCCGCCGTCCATCTGCGCCGCCAGCCGGACCCGCGGGTTGCGGCGCCGCACGTAGAGCGCGCCGACGCCCTTCGGTCCATACAGCTTGTGCGAGGTGATGGAGGCGAGGTCGACGTTCATCGCCTGCACGTCGAACGGCACCTTCCCGAAGCCCTGCACCGCGTCCGAGTGGAACAGCACGCCGCGCTCCCGGCAGATCCGGCCGATCTCCGCCAGCGGGTTGATCGTGCCGATCTCGTTATTGGCGAACATGACGGAGCAGAGGATCGTCTTGTCGGTGATCGCCTCCGCCACCGACTCCGGCCGCACCATGCCGGTGTCGTCGACCGGCAGATAGGTGACGCGGAAGCCCCACTTCTCCAGCCGCTTGGCGGTGTCGAGTATCGCCTTGTGCTCCACGACCGAGGTGATGATGTGATCGCCCTTCTCGCGGTACATCTCCGCCACGCCCTTGAGCGCGAGGTTATCGCTCTCGGTGGCGCCGCTGGTGAAGATGATCTCCTTCGGGTCGGCGTTCATCACCCCCGCGATCTGCTCGCGAGCCCGGTCTACCGCTTCCTCCGCGGTCCAGCCGAAGGGATGACTCCGGCTCGCCGCGTTGCCAAAGGTCTCCCGGAAGTACGGGAGCATCGCGTCCAGCACGCGCGGGTCCACCGGGGTGGTCGCGTGGTTGTCCATGTAGATGGGCAACTGAACTGCCATCGAATCCTTGCCTCCCTCCAGCCGTCGGGCCGGAGTCGTTTCCAATCCTATCCGCAGCACTCTCCGTCCCGGCCGGTCGCCCCGGCCGCGGTGAGCGCGTCCTCTCGTATTAGCTGCGCCTCGGCGCACTCCGTCGGCAGCAGCGCCTGGCAGCTCACGCAGAGCGCCTGGAGCGCGCTGTGGTCCCGCAGGGCCGCCGTCACGAACGACTCGAGTCCCTGGATCAGCGCCTGGCGGTCCGCCGGGGACATCTGATCCAGCACCTTCACCAGCCGCTGCGTCCGCTCCCGGCGCACCTGGTGCACCAGCTCCAATCCCGCCGGGGTCACGCGGATCTCGCTCTGGCGGTGGTCGGACGCTGCTACGCCCCGCGTCACCAGCTCCTTCCGCGCCAGCTTGTCGACCAGCTTCACCGCCGCGACGTGAGAGACCCCCAGCGCCTCGGCGATTGCTCCCACGCTCGTCTTCTTCCGCTCCGCCACGATGGTGAGCGCCTGGAGCTGCGAGAAGGTGATCTCCAGCTCGTCCAGCTCCCGGAGCAGGCGCACGGTCATCGTCTCCGTGACGATGTCACTGAAGAGTCCCGTGAGCTTCTCCGCAAAGCTGTCGCACGTTTCGCGCGTAGGTAGGCTGGCCGACATCTTATGTAACCCGGTTACATATTATCACCGACACCGGGAAAGGCAAAAGGCTGAAGGCAAAAGGCCGAGAGTGAAGGCAAAAGGTTCACCCCCCGAACGGGGGGCAAAAGGCTGAAGGCTAAAGCCGAACCCTTCGAGCTCGGCTGCTCCTACTGCTGACAGGGATGTCAGCGCTTCGGGAAGCGTGCCGACCCGGCGGGGCGGAATTTGGAGTGCGGTAGCTTGCTACCGCTTTGAGGAGCGTGGCGCCCTGGCGCATTCCCGTGGGCGAACGGGAGCTCTCGTAGGGATGGCGGTGTGAAGGCGGGACAGGCTGGGCAGGCGGGACAGGCTGGGCAGGCGCTACCGCCTGCGGGATGCGCCCGTTATATCCCCGTCTTCGGCCTGGCCGCGCAGCAGGGGGCGAGGGCTCCGTCCGCCGTCATCGTTGCCGTCGGGGCCACGGCTATAGACCTGCGCCTCGACTCCGTCGGGGTTGAAGACCAGAACGCCGCCGCCGAACGGATCTTCCGGAACGGCGGGGAGGTACCGGGGGACGAGAGCTTGGAGGGTGGTGGGCGGCTGTCCGCTGTCCAGCTCGTAGCACCGCAGGGCCAGACGCGCCAGCGCAACTCGATAATCGGCGTCGCGCTTTGCCCATTGCAGCGAGAGGTCGGAGAGCGAGGGGAGCAGCAGCCGGTTGAACGGGTCATCGGGGACCGGCGGAAGCGCCGCCCGCTCCGCGTACGGCTTGCGAGCCTCCGCGATGAGCGCGTCGTAGTAGGCTCGGTAATGGTAGAGGATCTGGCCCTTGGGCGTAAATCCGAAGCGCAGCTCTTCCCAGGCTCCGGGCGGCACGCGAAACGTGTTCGAGGGCGCCCCGGGGGCCCGGAGGCGCGCCTGTTCCCAGAACGCCCGGTGGCTCCCCCGTCGCGCCTCCAGCAGCTCGTAGGTTCCGGAGAGCTGGTAATCGCGATCGGAGGCGAGCACCTGGTGCAGGGCGGTGGAGCGCCGCTCCCGCTCCCGAAGCCGCAAGAGCGTGTCTCTCGCGGTGTTCGCATCCAGTCGGTCCGCCACCCGGTTGAGGGCGGCGAGCGCCTCCCGCTCGACGGCGATGCCGACCAGGCCATGGATCTGGATGCCGCCGCGGGGAACGTCGCCGCCCAGCCGCAGGCAATCGAGGTAGCTCTGGGCGGCCGCGTTCCAACGTCCTCGACTCTCGCCGGCGCGCCCTTCGATCAGGAGCGCACGTTCCAACCGCCGGAACTCCATCAGCTCCGGTGTCTGGTGGGAAAAGGATCGCGCGGGCGGGTTCAGGTATTCGTGCCGGAAGCCGGCGCGGAGACGCCGGAGGGCCGGCTGAACGCGTTGCGACCAGCGTTGGAAGTCCCGCGCGGTGAGTGACGGGTCCGACGGGTTGACGGTCTGGAACCGGGGCGGAAGCAGCGCGGCGGCGGCGACGTAGTCGTCGTACGCATTGGGAGACGGCATCCGCACCGCGGGCGGCCGGTTTGCGGGAAGGCCCTGGCAGTAGGCCCAGTACCCGGCAACGCCGAGCACTGCCCCCAAGGCCACGGCCGCAAGACCTCCCCACACCCACCTTTGCGCCGCCCGCTTCCGATCGAAAGAAGAAGCTGTCGCTTCCAAGACGTGCTCCTCCGGATCTACTTCCGCGGGCTCGCGGTGGTGATGTCGCCGTCACCGCCAATCGCGTACTGCCACCGCAGGAGCCGGCCGCCGTCGTCGTCGCCGTCGGGGCCGCGACTGTAGACCTGCGCCTCCAGTCCGCGGGGACTGTAGAGGAGGGCGCCGGTGCCGAACGGATCCCGCGGGACCGAGGGCAGGTAACGCGGCACGAGCTGCTCCAGGCGGGTGGGGGAAACGCCCCGCTCCAGCCGGTAGGCGCGCAGCGCCAGCCGGGATTGAATCACCCGGCAGACCGCATCCCGTTCCTCGAAGCGGAGGTGCGCGCTGATGAAGGTTGGCGCCAGCGACCGGTTGAAGGCATCCTCCGGGATCGGTGGACTGGCCCGGGTTCCGTACGGCTTGCGCGCTTCCGCGATGAGCGCGTCGTAGTAGGCGCGGTAGTCGTGAAGGACCCGCGCCTTCGGCGTAAACGCAAACTGGACCTCCATCCAACGCTCCGGGAGTGTCGGTGGAGTGGTCTGCCCGCTCAGCATCCGGAGGGAGGACCACCCCGGCACCGCCCCATGCTTTCCCTGGAGCAACTCGTAGGCACCGGCAATACCGGCATCTCGCTCCGCGGCGAGTGTCTGGTCGAACGGGATCGATTCTCGATCGACACGGGCCAGCTCCGCCGCCAGCCGTCGCGCGGTGCGAGCGTCCAGCCGGTCTGCCAGCGCTTCCAGCCGGGGGAGCGCCATCTGCTGGATTGAGACGCCGACGAGCCCGTGAATTAACGTGCCGCCCCGAGGGACATCCGCTCCCAGTCGGAGGCAGTCGACGTACGCGCGGGCGGCCTCGTCGGACCGGCCCGCCCGCTCCGCCGCCAACCCGGTAAGCACCAGTCCACGCCCGAGCACGCGGAACTGCGCCAGCTCCGGGAAAGGCTGGGTGAACGAGAGGACGGGCGGATTGCGGTACTCGTGAGGGAAGCCGTCCCGCAGCCGCTGTAGTGCCGGCTGAAGCTGCTGGGCCCACCTGCGGAGCTCCGCCTCCGGCAACTCGTCCCGCGATACGTCGACCTGCTCGAACCCGGCAGGGAGCAGGGCGACCGCGGCGACGTAGTCGTCGTACGCGTTCGGCGACGGCATCCGCACGCGCGCCGGCGTGTAGGGCGGCAGGGCCTGGCAGTAAGCCCAATACCCCACCACTCCCAGCGCGAGCACCGCCAGCAGCGTGGCAACACTCCCCGCCAGCCAGAGGCGGGCCGCCCGTTTTCGACGCGGAGAGGAGGCAGCAGCTTCCATATCCATCCCATAACGGTGGGAGAGCGGGGTTGGATACGCATTTTCTAGGGTCTAGGGGATAGGGTCTAGGGGATAGGGTCTAGGGGATAGGATATGGCGGGCTTGTGCGTCACCAGGCCGTCATTGGGCAAACGGCTGCGCGCTAACGGAACGGATCGTTCCCACACCCTAAACCCTAGACCCGAAACCCGGGCTGCCCAGTGTAACCTTTTCCTCCCCGGCCGCATCGAACCGGTGTAAGGGCCCAAGAATAGAGGATGGATGCCATCACGAGGATTCCGTGAGTATGCCCCTCGGCCAGAGCATGGAAGCGGCCGGCGCGTCCCGGGCGACTGCCGCCGGCGCTCCTGACTCCGACCTGAACCTGATCCGTCTTTTCCGCGCGGGCGACGAGGCGGCGTTCGACCGGCTGTACGTCAAGCACCAGGAGTACGTCTACAACGTCTGCCTGGGGATCCTGGCGAATGCCGACGACGCGCGCGACTCGACGCAGGAGACGTTCCTCCGCGTCTACCGCAAGGTGGCGGAGTTCCGGGCAGAGGCGGCGTTCTCGACCTGGCTCTACCGGGTGGCGGTCAACGTGTGCGTGGGGCACCTGCGGAAGCGACCGCGCACCGCCACCGCTTCGCTGGAGGACGAAAACGTGCGCGAGATCGCCGACGACGCACCGGAGCTCGATTCCGGGCTCACGCGCGCCGTGGACGAGGCGCTGGTGCGCGAGTTGGTGGCGGAGCTGCCGGAAGACTACCGGGTGGTGCTGGTGCTCCGCTATTTCCAGAACCTCTCGTATGAGGAGATGATGGAAGTCCTGGGGTATACGCTGGGCCAGGTGAAGGTGAAGCTGCACCGCGCCCGCCGGGCCTTCGCGAAGCGGTGGGAAGCGCGCGGATTGGGAGCAGTCGGGCTGTGATGAAGTGTCGTCAGGCAGCAAACTGGATCGACGCGGCGCTGGACGGCGACGCGGGGCTTACCTCCACCCAGCGGGAGCAGCTGGAGGCGCACCTGGCCGGGTGTGCCGGCTGCCGCCGCCAGTGGGAAGCGCTGCGGACGGCGGAGGCGGTGCTGCGGGTGCCGCAGCCGGTCGCCGCGCCGGCCGGCATGCTGGACGAGTTCCGCCGCCGCCTGGAAGCGGAGCGCGCGGCTCCGGTGCTCCCGCCGTCTCGCCGCTGGAGCTGGAGCTGGCTCTGGCCGGTCGGCTCCCTCGCGGCGGCCGGCGCGGCGGCGGCGCTGGCGCTGCACTTCAGCACGCCGACCCTGCTCCTGCCGTCCACCCCGGACTCCGCGCCCGCTGCGGCAATCCCGGAGAGAACCGGGAGCGCTTCGGCACCGACGCGCGGCTCGGCGGATGCTCCGGCTGCCCGCGCGGGGACCGGCGCTCCCGATGCCGCGCGAGGCCGGCGAGAGTCGCCGCGCCCCCCCTCGTCTCCAGCGGCCGGAGGCGGGGAGCTCCGGTCCAGCCCCGCCAAAGTGACCACGCCGGCGGCGGGAGCGCGGCCGGAGCGTGAGAGGACAGCTACCGACTCGACTGCCGCGGCAGACTTCACCCGCCCCCATCCGCAGGCCACGACTGCCGGAGGGCACGCGGCGGACCTGAAGCAGGATGCGGCGGCGGCCATGCTGGGACTGGAGAGCACCCACCCCAAGCCGGTAGGGAGACGGTCCGCCGCGCCGGAGCAGACGACTCAGCTCTTCGCGGATTGGCCGACCTTTTATGTCTCGGGGCAGCGCGACAACGCGCCCACCGCGGCCCCGCTCGCACCGGAGTTCGAGGTCTCGCCCGCCGTTCTGAGCGCCCTGCAGCGTCCCGTAAGGGTCAGCGGAGAGATGCAAAGCCTGCAGGACGCGGCGGAGAGGCTGAGCGAGGCGGCCGACGTTCGCCTGGAGATCGAGGGGCGGCCGTCGGTGCTTCGCCGGCAGGTACGCCTCAGCGCCCCCACGGATGAAGCCCCGCTGTGGGTGGTGCTGCAGAACGTAGCGCAGGAGCACAGCCTGCGAATCTACCCGAAGGAGAACCAGCTCGTGCTGCGCCCGGCGGAGGAGACGGAGCGGCGTGGCGGCAAGGCGGTGGCCAGGGCGGAGGCGGTGGCGCCGCGCGCGCCGGAGGCGCTCTCCCAGAAGCGGGGCCCGGCTCCGCCACCGGAGCCGACCCGGACGATGCGCGCCGTGACGTCTGCCCCACCGGCCGGCCCCGCCGCGCCTTCCTCTGCTCCGGCGCCGTTCGGCGGCCTGGCGGGAGGCGGCTTGGGCGGGTTCGCCGGCGGCGACCGAGACCACGCCCCGGAGTCGCGGCTGATGTATCGCCGCGGCGCTGCCTACCCGGGTCTCGCGCCGGACCGCTCCGTGTGGCCGTCGCAGTGGGGTCTGCTGCCGGAGCAGGGCTTCCGCCTGCCCAGCCCGGAGGAGTTCGCGCAGAACCAGCTCTACGGCACGGCGGTGCCGCAGGGTAATGCTCCGGACCGCCCGGCGGCGGAAAAGGCTTCCACACCCCAGCCGAGCTCGCCGGCGAAGCCCCAGCTCCCGAAAAAGCGCTAGGGACCGCCGCCCCGGGTACGCGCCGCGGGACCGGGAGCCTCGCCGCCGCTCCCGGTCTTCGGGTGGGTCGCGCCCGGTGACGGGAGAACCCGGGGATCAGGCGGAAGCCGGCACCGGCGTCCCGATCCGTTCCAGCAGCTTCTTCGCCGCGGCGTGGGCAGGATCGAGCTCCAGCGTGCGCGTGAGCTCGGCCGTGGCCTCGTCCATCCGGCGCGCCTGGTAGAGCGCCACCGCCAGGTTGTAACGGGCCCCGGCGTGGTCCGGCTGCAGAAAGGCCGCCTGCTGGAGCGAGGCGACGGCGGAGACGAGGTCGCCCCGCCGCCCGTGGCAGATGCCGAGCAGGCCGTGCGCTCCCACGTCGTCCGGATTGGCCGCGATCGCCTGCTGGAGCTTCTCCACCGCCTGCGTGAGGTTCCCCGACTGTAGCAGCCGCGCTCCCTCCTCCCGGAGGGCGGCTCCCGATTCCTGGTTCATTGCTGTTCCCTGTGCCGGCGCGTTCCGGATGCCGGCGGTTGACTACGACTGCCTACTGGTTCTACAGAGGAGTGCCGGAACCCTACAATGCCGTGCAGCCGCCCGAAGTCAGGGAATCGGGGTGAAGGTCACGCTCACCAGCCAGAGCAGCAAGCTGCAGAGCGCCACGTAGGCGACGCCCATCACCACGCGCTGCGACGAGGTGACGGGAGTACCGCCTTCCGGCGTCACGTCGCCGTGGCGCAGGCCGTGCCAGAGCCGCGGCAGCGAGAGGAGGACCAGCAAGATCAGCAGCGGGTTGCGCAGCATTCCGGTGGCGTAGCCGGCGATCATCACCACCACGCCGACCAGCCAGATTCGCGGCGAGACCGCGCCGGTGATCCAGCCGCCGTCGAGCGGAAAGATCGGCGCCAGGTTGAAGAGGTTGAGCAGGAACGTGAAGTAGGCGAGCGAGAGGAATAGCCCGCTCCCGGTAAGGCCGTACAGGCCCAGGCAGGCCAGCCCCGCCAGGGTGCCGCCGATCGGCCCGCCGATCCCGATCACCGCCTCTTCGAACGGCGACTTCGCCGCGCGCTTCTGGAGGATCAGCGCCCCGAAGCCGGGGATGAAGAACGGCGCCGAGACCGGGACGCCGAAGCGGGCCGCCGCGAAGACATGCCCCATCTCGTGCACCAGGATGGAGAGCACGAAGCCGAGCCCGAAGGGCCAGCCCCAGAGCGTGGCGTAGTACCACGCGCTGAGGAGCATGGTGCCGCTCGTCTGCAGCACCGGCAGCACGAACTTGAGACTGGCCAGGGACTTGAGCTTGCCGGCCAGCAGGAAGAGGGAGACGCCGATCGGGCCGAGCACCTTGAGCCGCTCCACCCAGCCGGACTGCGCCGCGGCCGGCGTGGAGGCGGTGGGCGACGCGGCAGGGCGCGCGGGCTGCGACGTGCCGGCGGCGAGGTCGAAGTCGAGCGCCGGCGCGGCCGCGGTGCCGCAAGCAGGACAGGCGCCGCTGAGTGGAACCGAATTCTGGCAGTGAGAGCAGGTCATCAAACTGGTCGCTGCACCCGCGAGGCGATTCCCGCCCCGATGTAACGTCCCGTGAACACGTAGAAGAAGATGTTGATCGCCATGAAGCCGCCGCCGAGGAGCATCTCGAGACCCAGGATGATCAGGCCGGCGCCCACGCCGACCATCCACCCCTTCTCTTCGTCCAGGTTAGCGAGCCCAATGATCCAGCCGGTAATCGCGCCGAAGAACCCGTAAATGATGGCCTGGCCGATCGTTTCCACCCACCAGTCGGACGGTACCGATCCCCTGGAGAAGAGGAACATCGAGATCGTCGACCAGAGGGTCCACCACTGGCCGTACAGGAGACCCCAGCCCCAGCCGCGCAGGAAGCGTCGCCCGATTCCGGGCAGCTTCCCTGCCGGTACGGCGGCGGCGTGTGGAGTCCCGGTCGGGAGCGTCATCGGAGCGCCCGGTGCGGGGCCGGCCGCCGGAGCGGGCTGCCAGGTCTGCGCCGGGCCGCCGAGCAGTGGGGGAGCGGGAGCCGCGTTGGGCGCGGCGGGAGCCGCCGCCGGCGGAGCGACGGTAGACGCTGCGCCGCTCGCTTCGATCCGCCGGAGCAGGTCCTGCGCCCCGGCATGCTCCGGCTGTAGCTGCAGGGCGCGGCGCACCGCGGAGGCGGCCTCGCGGGTGTCGCCGGCCTGGAACGCCGCGAGCGCCAGGTTGTAGTGTGCCGCGGCGTCGCCCGGCTGCAGCGCGGAGGCCTGACGCAGCGCGACGAGCGCGGCGGGCAGGTTGCCCTGTCGCGCCTGGCAGATTCCCAGCAGGCCGTAGGCGCGCGCGTCGCCCGGATCGAGGCGTACCGCCTCACTCAACAGCCGCTCCGCCTCCGGCAGGTTGCCGGCCTGGAGCTGGCGGGCTCCTTCTTCTCGCGGCGACGCCGACACGTTTTCCATCAAATAGCTCTCCCTGCCGCTTCGGTGCGGCGCCGTCCGGACGAGATTACGAAAGTCCCATCGCTTGCAGGTTCCGCAGGCTGATCGCCAGGCTGTCGAACGGGTCCCGCTCGTAGGTGTGGTCCTGCTCCACCACGTACCAGCGCACGCCGGCCTCCCGGCAGGCTTCCAGGATCGCGGGCCAGTTCAGGTTGCCTTCGCCCACCTCCGCCATGAGCTGCTCTTTGCCGTCGCGAATCGACATGTCCTTGAGGTGGACCACCGGCAGCCGGCCCTGCATCCGGCGGATCCACCAGGCGGGATCGCCGCCCCCGTGCTGGATCCAGTACGTATCGATCTCGGCGTTGAACACCGCTGCGTCGCTCTCGGAGTAGAGGATCTCGAGCCCGGTCCGGCCGTCGAGCCGCTCCAGCTCGAAGCTGTGGTTGTGGTAGCCGAAGGTGAGACCGCGCTCCTTCAGCCGCCGCGCCACTTCGCTCGCTTCCCGCGCGAAGCGCGGATAGCCTTCCGCGGTGCGGTACTCCGGCGGCATCGAGCCGACGGCGACGCTGCGGCAGCCCAGGAACTCCTGCTCCTCTACCACTGCCTCCAGCTCATCGCGCATCCGCGGGAAGGACACGTGCGCGGCGCAGGCGGTGAGCCCCTCACCGTCGAGGATTCTCCGCAGCTCGCGCGGATCGATCGGGCCGACCGCGGCGAGCTGGACCGCGCGGTAGCCGATTGCGGCGAGCTTCTTGAGGCTGGCGGCGATCTCTTCCGGGGTCTTGATGAACTCCCGGACGGTGTAGAGCTGGGCAGCGAGGCAGGTCTCGGCCATCGGATGTAAGACTCCGGTGAGAATAGAGCTTTGATGACGATAGGGGAAGGTACGCCGGGAATGCGGCAAGCCCCTCCCCGGATGCGGCTCCCGGCCGGATGCGGTACGGTATCGGTGTTTACGAACGACAGGAGGCGAGGCATGCAGCCGTATCGGTTCGCGGTGGTGGGGGCCGGCTGGCGTACCGACTTCTTTCTGCGCATCGCGCGGGAGCTGCCCGAGCGGTTCGAGCTCTGCGGGGTGGTGGTCCGCAGCCCGGAAAAGGGGGAAGTGCTGGAGGCCCGCTGGGGCGTACCGACCTTCCGCACGCCGGAGGCGCTGCTCCAGGCGGTCTCGCCGGAGCTCTGGGTCAGCAGCGTCTCTTATGCCGCGAACGGCGAGGTGACGCTCTCGCTGCTGGAGACCGGGCTGCCGATCCTGACGGAGACCCCACCCGCCGCCACGCTGGAAGAGATGCAGGCGCTCTGGCGTCGGGTGCGGGAAGTCGGCGGGCGCGTGCAGGTAGCGGAGCAGTTCCACCGGCAGCCGCATCACGCGGCGCGGCTGGAGGCGGTCCGCCAGGGACACCTGGGGCCGGTCCACACCGCCTACGTCTCGCTGTCGCACGGCTACCACGGCACCAGCCTGATCCGGCGCTTCCTCGGCGTCCAATTCGAGCCGGCGCGGATCGTCGGGACGGGCTGGACCGATCGTGTCCACGACTCCGGCGGCCGGGAGGGCCCCCCGGTGAATCCGGGGATCAAAGACTCGCCGCAGCAGATCGCGCTGCTCGACTTCGGCGGAAAGCAGGCGGTCTTCGACTTCACGAGCGTGCAGTACTTCTCCCCGATCCGCGCGCAGCGGGTCTGCATCCGGGGCGAGAAGGGAGAGATCGTCGACGAGCTGCTCCGGACCTACAACGCCGAGGGCGAGCCGATCACCGTACCGTTCCTCCGGCGCGCGGCAGGGCCGAATGGAAACCTGGAGGGACACCACCTTCAGGGCATCCAGCTGGGAGACACCTGGATCTACCGCAACCCGACCGCCCCGGCGCGCCTGAGTGACGAGGAGATCGCGATGGCGGAAATGCTCCGCGGCATGGGTGAATATGCCCGGGGCGGCGCGGAGGTCTACCCGCTGGTCGAAGCGATGCAGGACCACTACCTCGGCCTCTGCATCCGCCGCGCCTGTGAGACGGGGGAGCCGGTGGAAGCGACTCCCCAGGAGTGGGCGCGGGACGCCTGAACGGCTGCGCCGCTACGCGAGTCCGCGCCGTCGGCCCGGTTGGCCGTCGGCCGCTACCAGTCGCCGGGCCAGCAGCGCGTCGAGGCTGTACGCCCCGGGACCCGCCAGCAGCAGCGCGACGTTCACGACCAGGTAAACCGCTGCCAGCTCCCAGCTCGACCCGCCGGTGCCGACGAAGGGATCGCCGGCCGGAAGATGCACGCGGAAGATCGCCACGAGCATTTGCACGGTCAGGAAGAGTGCGGCCACCGGGGTCAGCAGCCCCAGCACGAGCAGTGCGCCCCCCAGCACCTCCGTCCACGCCGCTATGAATCCCAGTGCCGGCGGCAGCTGCATCATCTCGGCGAAGGCGGCCGGGTCGCGGACCTTCGGCAGCCCGTGGAAGATGAAGGCGATGCCGGTCACCACCCGCAGCGCCAGCAGCGCGGCGCCGACCCGACCGGAATGAAAGCGCTCGATGATCAGGTGCATGGGCGAACTCTTTCGAGCGTGTAGCGTTTAGGGTGCAGCGTGTAGAAATACGTTTGCCGCAGCTTACTCAAAAACCGGTTCCCGCCCCGAGAGGGCGCTCAATTAGGAGCAGGTGTGCGCGGATGGCACTGTCCGCCAGCCACAGACCTACACGCTGCACCCTAACCGCTACCCCCTACAAACCGGGCCTGTTTGCCTGCTCGGTAAGGGCGAGTATGACGCGTGCTATTGTGCGGCGGCTCTCCTATACTGGGGCCGTTCGCGCCGAGGCGCAGCCAACACTTGTCCCGATTCCGATCCCGACTGGTACCTTTCTCCCCGCCGGGTCGCATCGGTAATCCCCCCTGTCTAGAGCATTTTTTGTTCGGCAGTCGGTGAAACTCCGAAAGGAAAGCAGGCATGCAGCAGCTACTCCTGGCGTTCGTGACCGGACTCTTCTCGCAGCCGGCCGGCGCCCCCGCGGCACCGCCGATTGCGCCCGCCGCGATCGTTGCCAAGAAGGCCCAGGCGGAGGCGCCCGTGGCGCCGCCGGTGAGCCCGGATGCGGCGCGGAGCGCCCGCGCGCAGGTGCGCCATTCCGTCGACGTGACCGGATCGCGCCGACGCCACAGCTTTACGTTCCCGGACGGGAGCACCGTCGAGTTCACGCAGCGGGCGCGCCGCTCGCGCGACCAGGCCCGCCGTCAGTGGGTCCTTTCGTACCCGGGCACTCACACCGCCGGGAACGAGCCGGACACCACCTTCGAGGCGGCCGGGCAGAGTGCCGGCCTGTCTCCGGCGGCGGTCCGCGCGCTGCGGTTCGTCTCCGGTCATGAGGGCGGCTTCGACGCCATCAACACGTGGGACGTCGCCCGGTTCAGCTGGGGGTTCATCCAGTTCGCCGGAGGTTACGGCTTCCCGCCGGCGCTGCTCCACGTGAAGCAGAGCAGCCCGGAGCTGTTCCACGAGCTGCTGGCGCAGTACGGCGTGGACGTGGTCCGCAGCCGTGACGGCGACCCGACCCCGGTCTTCGTCAGCGCCCGCACCGGGCGGACGCTGCGGGGCCGCGAGGCGGAGCAGGCGTTTGGGGATGATCCGCTGGCGATCGCCCTCTTCATCCGGGCGGGACGCCACACCGAGATCAAGCAGCGCCAGGTCGAGGCCGCGGTGCACAACTACGCCGCGCCGGCGCTCCAGACGGCGCTAGACGGCATCGCGCTGGCGCAGATGCTGGGGTCGCCGCAGGGGCTGGCGGTGCTGATGGACCGCCAGGTTCAGGAAGGCAACGTTCGCCGCATCGCCGCCGCGCTGGAGTCGGTCCGCCAGAGCCACCGCCTCGAAAACGCGCAGGACGTAGCGGCGCGCGAAGGCGAGGTGCTCGACCGCGCGATCCAGGATGCCGATGCGCGCGTCCGCATCCGGGAGCTGAGCCGGTCCGCGGCGGCGGCGCTCTCCCGCGCGGCGGCCAAGGCGCGCGGCGGTGAAGCCGGTTACGTGCCTTACGGCCCGACTCTCTCCTCGGCGCTCGACGCGGTGCGCCAGATGCACTTCGAGGCGGGGAACCGCATGACCCTGAGCAAGAAGCGCGAGCGGATCTACGGCGGACTTTCGGAAGTGCTCACCGTCACCGACCCGGGCCGGCTCCAGGGCCTCTCCGGTCGGGAGATGGCCCGGCGGCTGGAGCGGGCCGCGGGCGAGGTCCGCGAGCTGGCTTCCGGCTTCCGCTGGGAAGAGAACATCCGCGACCGCCTGCGCAGCATCCGCAGCTCCGAGTTGGCCGGCCCGGCGCCCTCCGGCATCGTGCTGCAATAGCGGGTCCGGAAGCTGCTGCTCGACCGAAGGGGTCGTCCACCACGAGTGGGCGGCCCCTTCGGCAACTCAGGGACGTTGCAGGTTTGCAGGTTAGCAGGTTGCAGGTTATGAACCCCCCCGACTGGCAGGTCAACCTGGAACCTGCAAACCTGGAACTTGCAAACCTGGACCTTGCAAACCTGCAACCTGCAAACCGACTCCCGCTACGGGACGCGGCCGGACCACGACGAAAGCATGATCAGCAGCACCACTCCGATGCCGATCACGATGGCGGCGACGACCCCCCAGACCTGCGCCTTGCGGCCCCACTGCTGATCTTCCGCGAAAGCGGTCGTCTGCTCCTCGACCACGGCCGGGTCGAGCGGCACCTCTTCGCCTCGCCTCACCGCCTCGGCGGCAGCTTCCAGCTCGGCGGGGGTCATGAAGCCGTCGGAGACGAGCATGTGGCGCGCGCGGTCCCGCGGCTCCTGCGGCAGGTGCCCGCACTCCCGGCAGGCGTGCCACGCGCCCGCCTTCCACGCCCCGCACCGGAGACAGACCGCACCGGACATCGCACACTCCTGCGCCGCGGAGTAACCGTCGGCGAGACGTAGATCGACCGCCGCCCGCTCCGCTACACCCCTATTATGGCCGTGCCGGGCGGTAGCGGGGCCCCTCGGAGCGGGCTTCGCGGGTGCCGCTGCCGGCGAGGAAGTGGAGCAGACCCTGGGAGATGCCGGAAGCCACCTTCTCGCGGTAGTCCGGATCGGCCATCTTGCGGGCGGTAGGCGCGTGGCTGATGTAGCCGGTCTCGATCAGCACCGCGGGGCGCTTCGCGGTCCGCAGCACGTAGAAGCCGGAGCGGTAGCGGGTGTAGTCGGAGCGGACGCCCAGGTCGTAGGCGTCGATCACGTCCACCAGGTTCTCCTGGACGCGCTCCGCCAGCGACCGGCTGGGCGTGTGGTCGTGGTGGAAGTAGGTAGTGGTGCCGGAGATGGATGGGCGTCCCTCTATCGCGTCGCAGTGGATGCTCACCAGGATGTCGGACTCGGTGTTCCGGATCCAGGCGGCGCGCTGCGGCGGATCGAGCGTGCGATCCCCCTCGCGGGAGAGATGCACTTCGTGACCGAGCTCCCGCAGCTGCCGCGCCACCCGGAGGGTGACGTCGAGGGCGACTGTCTTCTCGTAGAGTCCGCCGGGGCCGACCGCGCCGGAGTCCCGTCCACCGTGGCCTGCGTCGAGGGCGATCACGTAACGCCGGACGGGTCGAGGAGGCGCGGTGCCCGGTGCGGGAGCTCCGGGGTAGATGAGCTGGGCGACTTGCTCCCCCGCGGGCGCGACCGCGCGGGGCTGCGTTCCCGAACGGAGATCGAGCACCACGCGCGCGATGTCCGGGCCGCGGCTGTTCTGTCCCACGCGCACCTGGCGGACCGGGGTGCCGGCCAGCCCGGGGCGCGGTGTCTCCGGCATCGCGAGCACCGCCCCACGCACGTCGAGGATGTAGCGCGGCGCGCCCGTGCCGACGAACGCCTCCGAGACCGTGACCGGGCCGGTGGTCTGCAGCTTGACGCGCACGCGGCTCCCAACCCTGACCAGCTCCACGCCGGTGAGCTGGACGCCCGGCTCCTCCGGGCGAGGCTTCGGCTCGGGCCGCAGAGGGGGTGCCGGGCGTACCGGGGTGGGGGTGGGGACCGTCGGCTCCGGCCGCGTCGGCGTCACCGGCTCCGGCTCCGGTCCCGGCTCCGGCTTCGGCTCCGGCCGCACCGGCGGCGTCGGCTCCGGCTTGGGCTCCGGGGCGGCGGAGCCGGGAGCGCCGCCGATCTCGAGCACCAGGTCGCGCGCCCCGGCCGGAGAGACGAGCCGCGCGCCGAGCGGGCGCGCCACCTGCAGCTCGATCCGCACTCCCTGGGCGCTGCGAGACGAGCGCAGCGAGACGATGCCTCCGGCGTCGACCGGCAGCTCCGGCGGCAGCGAGCGGCTGGCGGCGCCGGGCAGCTCCACCACGATCTGCCCTTTCTCCACCCGAATGCGCGGCGTGAGCGCGCCGGAGCAG
Organism: Armatimonadota bacterium; assembly: GCA_046292385.1. Lineage (GTDB taxonomy): Bacteria > Armatimonadota > SYMT01 > SYMT01 > SYMT01 > JBKBRF01. Next base: position 265,987 of record JBKBRF010000004.1, read on the forward strand.
CGGAGGGTGATACGGGAGGCGCTCTCCCCCGGCTCGATCGTGACCCCCAGCACCTGGACGCGGGTGGATGCGGTCTGGGCCCAGCCAGGCCTGGGGCAAGCGCCGCCTCCCGCGAGGAGACAGCAAGCGGTAAGCGCGAGCAGGCGGTAGTGCGGGAAAGCTTGGAACGGCATCGAGGGCTCCTGGGCGCAAACGGGCCGCCGCGTGGCGCAGCGGGCAATCCCGGGCGTGGCTCCCCAAGAAATGAAAAGCCGCCCGCGGCGTGGTCCGATCAAACGACCACGCCGCCGGACGGCGGGTTAGTGGAGGCGCCGGGAGTTGAACCCGGGTCCAAAGGGATGCAGCTTAGACTTCTACGAGCGTATCCGATGATTTAATCTCGCGCTGTGCCCCCCATCGGCAGGGTGCATGCTCGCGCCAGCCCGCTAATACGCGAAACGGCCCGCAGGCAAAACCGTTCCGGTGGCCAGGTTTATCATCGCCCTACGCCGCGCCCCTGGCCGGGCTCGGATCGGACGCGCTAGCCTAGATTAGGCAGCGAGAGCGTAGCTCTGAGTGTTGTTCGCGTTTATGCGTTTGCCGCTTTTTACGAGGCCAGCGGCGCCTCGGCTCGCAATCTAAACCCCAAGTCTCCTCTGTCGACACCCATCGCCCCCCAGTTGGGAACGTGGCCCCATGGTACCCCGCCGATCGTGGTCTGTCAACGTTTTGCCAACACCGATTCTCGGCTGCTGATCCGGAATCTACACCCCAATCGCGGGCACCAGGGATAAGACCCGGAGGGTCCGTTCCGGTTCCATCCTGTTTCCGGGCGGCCATCCGGGACCGGGTGCCGGCGGTCGTACGCGGGAGAGGGGTCCGCCTTTCGGGGACCCCTCTCCATTCGCTCGCCGTCACTGGGACGGCGTCTTCTCACGCTGCCCTAGCGGGGCATGGTCCCGCCCGGCATCGGCATCGTTCCACCCGGCATGGGAGCGGTGCCCGGTCCCGGCGGAGGGGCGATCATGCCAGGGCCGGGCATCGTACCCCCCGGCGTCGGCATGGTACCGCCCGGCGTCGGCATGGTCGCCCCCGGAGTCGGCATCGTGCCGCCGGGAGTCGGCATGGCGCCGCCGGGCGCGGTGCCCGTGGTTGGCATCACCGCGGGGCCCATCGGCGCCCCGCCCGGTCCACCCATCGTCATGCCGCTGGTGATCGGCGGCGGGGGCGGGGGCGGCGAGAACGTTTTCCACCCCATGAAGATCGCTGCCACGATTCCGACGGCTGCGAGCGCCGCGGGAACCACCCACTTCGGAAGATCCATCCTTCGCTAGCTCCTTTCGTGGGGGATTAGTCCGTGTCCCAGGGATCGGCGCCGAACTGGTAGTGGCCGCCTGCGGCCTGCCCCCCACGGCTGTTGAACCACCAGTTGATGTCGTAGGCGGCGATCTGGTTGTTGCCGGAGACGAAGTTCACCTTCATCCACTTGGCGTGGCCGTCGTAGAACAGCGCGTTGGAGCCCTTGCTGCCGGTATTGGCGCCGTTCCAGGAGTACGGATCTGCGCCGCCCGCGTGCCAGTGCTCTTCCACGAGGTAGGCCAACTGCGCCGGTCGCTGGATCACCGCCTGCGTCACGTCTCCCACGATGGACGCATGCGTGTCGTGAGCGTGGCGCTGGTAATAGGAGCCGCGCTCGTTCCCCGCGATCCACCGCCCGACCTTGTTATCACTCGGGCAGCGGAAGATGCCCTCGTTCTTCGAGTATGGGTTGAGCCGCGCCGGATAGCCGGCGAGGACGCCGCGCACCGTGGCGGTGTTCGTTCCGGGCTGGTAGAGCCGGATTCCCCAGCAGGTGATGTGCGCCGCACCCAGGTAGGCGCCGGGGCTGCGGCCGATGGTGCTGCAGCCGCCTCCGTCCAGCGCGTCGAATGACTGGCGCGAGTCCGGGAAGGTCTCGTCGTAGTCCTGCGTGTACATCATGGCCGCGGTGCCGATCTGCTTCATGTTGCTCAGGCAGCTCGCCTTGCGAGCCGCCTCGCGGGCACGGGCGAAGACGGGGAAGAGAATAGCCGCCAGGATGGCGATGATGGCAATTACGACGAGGAGCTCTATGAGCGTAAATCCTCGCCTGTCTCGACGATGAAACATGACGCGTTCTCCAGAAAGCGGATCCCAACGATCCTACCGGGAGATTCACCGGCCACGCCGTTTTCCCTGCCCGCGCTGTGACTTTTTCGCGACATCCGGGGTGATTACCGCGCTTTGATTCGATAAACACTTTCTTAAGAACTCTGCTTCCGCGCCGCGAAGTGTATGCTATCGACCACTAACGACGCGGGTAGACGCTCCTCCCCGGCTGCTTCGCACCGTCACGCGATCGGGTCGAATTCGCACCTTGAAGCGGCCTCGATACTCGTTTTTCCGGACGTGCTTCAGCTTGCCGATCGCCTTTCCGGTGCGGGTGTCGTAGACGGTCAGCGCCGGCTTGCGCAGCCGCCGCGCGGCTGCGGCGAGCCCGTCCGCGGCGGTGCTGGTCGCCTCCACCGTGAGCTGCGCCCCGGAGTTGCTCGTGGCAGCGGTCTGCACGTCCACCTGGTCCTGCGCCTCACTCGGTAGGATGTCGATCCACGTGCCGAGCTCGTCGTCCCGAGTGTAGGCCCAGACGTCCGCGAAGGTCGGCTCGGCCACTCCCTGGGTCTGCGCCGTAAACCGGATGATGAACTCCCCTTCCGGAATTAACACGGAGGCGGGGAGGGCGAGAAGGTCCGGTTTATCGGTCTCCAGGTAGACGGTGAGCCCCTCTTCCGGAGCCGGACCGGAGAGGACGAGGGTGCCCTCCACATGGCTGCCGCCGACCACCGGATCCGGGGAAAGGAAGAGGTCCTCGAGCCAGACGGGCCAGACCCACAGAATGGCCGAGGCGCTCAATCCGTTGGCGGAGGCCGTGATCTCCACCTCGCGGTCTTCCGTCGGCGAGGCAGCGGTGACCGGGAAGCTCGCCGTGGTCTGTCCCGCGGGAACGGTGACCGAGCCCGGGACTCGCACCACCGCGTGGCTCGACTGCAGCGCCACGCGCAGGCCTCCCGCCGGGGCGGGGCCGTTCAGCGAAACCGTCCCGCTGAAGCTCTCCCCACCGCCGGCGGCCCAGCGCTCCAGCTCCACCGACACCGGGCCGGGTGGGGCTACGGTCAACGGAGCGGTGTGCGACATGCCCCCGAGCGAGGCGGTGAGCACCACCTCCGTGAGCCGTTCCACAGCCCGGGTGGAGACGGTGAAGGCGACGCTGCGGAGGCCCGGCCGGACGGTGACGTTAGCCGGCACGGAAGCGGACGCGCTGCTGCTGGAGAGCTGAACGGTGACTCCCCCCGGTCCCGCGGGCTCCGGCAGCGTCACCACGCCGCCCGCGGGCGAGCCGCCGCCCACTCGCGCCGGCTGCACGGAGAGGAACGGCAGCTCGGTGCCCGGCTCCGGCGCCGTCGCTACCGCATAGAGCCAGCTCGCCTCGCCCCGGACATACTGGTTGCCGGTCATCCCCACGTAGGCCGTCTCCGCGTCTGCGGAGAAGCGCGGGCGGGAGACAGGCAGCACCGGCGCTCCCGCTTCCATCGGCAGCGTGAGCCGCCACAGCGAGGTGCCGGCGATGCTGACACCCGCCAGGAAGCACTCCGCCTCGAACACAGTCTGGCCGGGCACCACGAGCAGCGTGTTGAAGGGACTGACCTCCGGCGCGAAGGTGCGCGTCGGCACCGGGAGCTCCCATCGCTGCCGGCGTGCTGAATCGAACGCCGCCAGCCGATCACTCTCGAGCGCGTAGACGGTTCCATCCGGCCCCGCCACCGGTGCCTGGCGCGCCGAGGAGAAGCTTCCACGCGCGGAGCCGTCTGGCCCGTACTCGGTAACCCGGCCGGTCTGGCCCGCGGGCGGGCTGGCCTGCACGTAGACGCTGCCGTCCGGAGAGATCGCGGCCTGCCCGACGCCGGGGCGCGACCACCGGAAGGTCCCGTCCAGCGTGTACGCCACCAGGGCGCTCTGGGAGCTGAAGTAGAGCTGATTCCCTGCGAAGACAATCTCCTGACCGTCTCCCCAGTAGGCGCCGCCGAAGTCCCGGAACCCCGGGCTGCTCCAGCGCAGCGCTCCCTGCGGGGAGACGCTGAAGAGGCCGAGCCCCTGGCCCGGGAGATCGCTTCCGACCGCGTAGATGTTGCCGTCCGGGCCGATGCTGGGACCGGCGAAGATGATTCCGTCGGTCGGCTCCTTCACGCGCCAGCGCTCCCGGCCGTCCGGACCCACGGAGATGAGCGTGCCGTACGCCGCCATGTAGACGGTGCCGTCCGACCCGACCGCCAGCGACTGCGCGCAGTGCGCGGGGGCGGCGGAGTAAATCCACTTCAGGGCGCCGTCCGGCGCCAGGGCATACAGGTGCCCGCGGTGGTCTCCCGCGTAGAGCGTGCCGTCCGGACCGACCGCCGGGCGGCTGTAGACCGCGGGGCCGTCCGCCTGGAAGCGCCAACGCACCCGGCCGTCGCTGGGTCGGGTCACCACCTCCAGCGGCAGCGCGGCGCCCTCGCCGCCCGCGGTCACGACGACCACCTCCGTCGAGCCGAGCGGTGCCGTCTCCGGCACGTAGGCGGTGATGCTGTTGTCGCTCCAGTGGGTGACCAGCGCCTCGGCGCTTCCGATTCGCACCACGCTGTTCTCCTGGTGGAAGCCGAAGCCTTCGCCGGTAATCTTGAGGCGCCCGGCGCGGGGTAGGACCGGGTCGGAGAGCTGGATGAGCCGCGGGACCGGCGTCACGCGACTGCCGTAGAGCGTCATCGACAGATCGGTGTGCATCTCCCCGTAGTAGAGCTGCCGGGTCCAACCCGGGTCCTCCGCCAGCAGGTCCCGGAACCAGGCCCCGCTGCCCCGCGGGGCGCCGCTGTTGGCGCTCCACCAGTACCAGCGCGCCTGGAAGACGGGGTCGATCACCGGCTGGACGGAGACGAAGTGGCGACCTTCCGCGGCGAACGGCGGCTCCAGCGCCACTCGGAACCGGTTGGGCACCGCGTGGTCTACTTCAAGGCCCGGTGCGCCCGCCTCCTGGAAATACTCCGCTTGCAGCGCGCCCGGCTTGCCGTCCGGCCCGAAGGCGTAAAACCGCACGTTCACCCCATAGAACGGCGGGGGAAAGTTGGGGCTGCCAATGTGGCCGTTCAGGCCTCCGACGCTGATGGCGGTGACGGAGCCGGTCAAGTCAAAGTCGTCCGCCAGCTCGGACTCGATCGGCAGCAGCGGCTCCCTCGACACCTGGCTAGGGCCCCAGGTGTCGCGCCCGCCCTCCGTCTGCTGCCAGATCAGCGTTTCCGTGTCTCCACTCGCCGCTCCCGCGAGCGTCAGCACCAGCAGCAGTAGGAGCCAGAGTCGGTGGATCATGGAACGCTCCGGTACGGCAGAGGAGGGGCGGCGTGGGGACGCGCGCCCGCAGCAGGGAGAGGCAGCGAGTGACTCCCATCACTTAATAGCGGCAATCCCCGGAAGAAAATACGCTGCGCCGCACGGGAATTCCGCACGGGGTCGAGCGTTCGGATGGCGGACCGAGCGCCGCCCGGGTTGACGAGTCCGCCGGGACGAGGACTCGAAGCAGGGTCCCGACGGAAGGCGGCGAAATCGATCTAATGTAAGCAGTGTCTGCTTCGATCCCGGACGAGCGAGGAGCAGCGAGGTGAGCGAACCGGATTTCATCATCGAGCCGGCGGAGCAGGTCTTCCGGATGCCGGCCTCCAGCACGCAGACCGCGGTGATGGCGAGTGTCGGCGGGATTGCGCTGCTTGTTCTCGCCGTGGCCGGGTTCTGCCTGGCTATCGTGATTCGCGCCAACGTCGTCACGCAGCAGGTCCTGACGACGCTGCCGGCGCTGGCCGGGATCGGGGCACTCGCCACCGCGACGATGATCCGGCGAACTCCGCGCGAGGTGGGTGTCAGCGACGCCGGCTTGCGGATCGACACCCGGCAGCAAAGCCGTACCCATCCGTGGTCCGAGATCGGGTGGTCGATGATCGACGCGCCGCTCGGCCCCCGGCGCGTCCTGCGGGTTTTCGACGTGGAGGGGCGAGTGCTGGTTTCACTCAGCGAGAGCATCGAACGGTTCGACGCGCTGGCGGAGGCGCTCACCGGACGGATCGCGGCGAAGCGCGATGACACCGCGGAGCGGGTGCAGAGGACACAGGCCCGCAGGCGCGCGGTGTGGCTCGGCCTCGGTGGGGTCCTCTTCCTCGCGGTGTCGATCAGCCTCGCCTGGATGACCTCCCGGGAGATCCGCGCGGAGCGACTGCTCAAGACGGCCGCCGTGCCTGGGAAGGCACAGATCGAGCGCCGGTTCCTGGCGCCGAACGGCGTTACGCCCCGCCTGGTCTACCGAATCACGACGAAGGACGGGAAGTCCGCCAGCCGTAACGCGGAGGTGCTGCGCCCGATGTGGGACGCGCTGGAAGGCGCGGAGACGGTCGACGTGATCTATGTCCCCGGCGAGCCCGAGATCAGTCGACTCGCAGCCGGTGAGGCGCCGGACCGCGACGCCTCCACCCAGCCCCTCGTCGGCTACGGCGTACCCGTGCTGGGCGGGCTCTTCAGCCTGTTCTTCCTGGGCGCGGCGGTGCTGGCGTGGCGCGGCCTCGACATCGACCTCGACTCGAAGACCGGCAAGCTCTCGATCAAGCGGTTCGGCACCGGGCGTTAGCTCCCCGCTGGATAGATCCCCGCTCCCAGCCCGGCATCACGTCGGTCTGGCTACTCGTGCCGGTGGACGGTGTCGGGCGAGAACGCCGGCAGGCAGACGGCGAGGTACTCCGCGCCGCCCTCGTCCGGGCTGCTGTACTGCACCCACTCTCCGGCCGACGCGATGATCGCCTCTCCCGCGCGCACCGCCGTGGTGCCGCCCGCGTGGGTAACCAGGAGCGTGCCGGCGAGTACCACGGTGTACTCGTCGAACTCCGGGGTCTGCGCGGGCTCGGTCCAGCCGGCGGGGCTGCGCATCCGCGCGATGCTCACCTGCTCGGTGCCGGAATTGACCCGGCCGATGAACTCCTCGATCACCTTAGGGACGTTGCCGGCGGCGGCGATACGGGTGGGGGAGGGGATGTGGCGGGGCATCTGAATCGTCTCCTGTCATTCGGCGCCCCGCAGGGCGCGGTCGAGGTTCTCCGCGTAGCGCGCGAATCCGAGGGCGGAGGGATGGAGGCCGTCCGGGTAGAGGCGGGCGTCGCGCGGGGCGAGGCCGCCGACCACTTCCACCTCGGGGAAGCGCGATAGCCGCTCCTCCAGCTGCTGCCGGATCCGCGCCAGGCGGTCCGCGGCGGCCTGGTTCAGGAAGACCCCGGCAAAGTCGGGCGGGCCCTTGCCCTCCTCCAGCGGCTTGTATCCGGGCAGGAGCCAGACCACCCGCCCGGGCTCCCCGGCGAGCACCCGCCGAACGAGCTCCTCCGCCCGCTCGCCGGCGAGCTCCGCATCCGGCTCTCGCCAGGCGTGGTTGCTGCCGAGCCCAATCGTCACCAGCTCCCAGCGGTGCGACCCGAGCGCCCAGTCGAGCGCCTCCGGCTCGACCTGGAGGCCGCCGACGCCGAGGTTCCAGACCGGGAGACCCCAGCGGCGGGAGAGACGATGGACCCAGTTCTGAGTAGGGCACTGCACGGAGAAGCCCTGCGTGAGGCTGTCCCCCAGGGCGAGCCACCGCGGCTCCGGAGGAGAGAGCGGCTCGACCGAGCTCCCGGGCACGACCGCGATCCCCCGCACCTCGCAGGTGGAGATCAGCGGCAGCCACAGGCGCACCGGGCGGAGGTCGCCTCGCTCCAGGCCGGTCGGCAGCGGCACCTGCACCGCTCCGGAGAGCTCCCGTAGGTCCGTGCTGGAGACCGTGAGGCAGGAGCCGTCCGGCTGCTCCACCTCCAACGCCACCCCCTGCGGGGTCGGCTGGTGATGCCGCAGCCGCTCCAGGTGCAGCTCCACCAGCGGGCTGTCGGTCTCAAAGAGCAGCGCGCAGCCGGCGGAGGAGCGGAGGTTGGCGGTCGGCCCGATCTGGCCCGCCAGGGCGTCGTACGCCGCCTGCGGAAACCGGGAGATGCGCACCGTCTCACCGGACCGGTCGACCGGCTGCGGCGCGAAGTAGGAGAGCCGCGGGTCGGCGGCGGGGATGAAGCTCAGCATGACCGTCGAAGCCAGGTACTCCGGGCTGGAAGACCAGCGCCCCCGACCAGTGGCTGATCGGGGGCGCTCCACTATCCGGTCACTGCCGCTCTAGTAGCGGTAGTGGTCCGGCTTGTAGGGACCTTCTACCGGGACGCCGATGTAGGACGCCTGGTCCGGCGTGAGCTGGGTCAGCCGCACGCCGAGGTGGTCGAGGTGCAGGCGGGCCACTTCCTCGTCCAGCTTCTTCGGCAGCACGTAGACCTTCTTCTCATACTGCTCGTTGTTCTGGTGCAGCTCGAGCTGCGCCATCACCTGGTTGGTGAACGAGGCCGACATCACGAAGCTCGGGTGGCCCGTGGCGCAGCCGAGGTTGAGCAGGCGTCCCTCGGCCAGGATCATGACGCTGTGGCCGTCCGGGAAGCGCCACTCGTCGTACTGCGGCTTGATGTTGATCTTCTGGATGCCGTCGATCTTCTTCAGCCCGGCCATGTCGATCTCGTTGTCGAAGTGGCCGATGTTGCCGACGATCGCCTTGTCCTTCATCCGCGCCATGTGCTCGGCGGTGATGATGTTCTTGTTGCCGGTGGTCGTGATGAAGAGGTCCGCGGTCTCGACCACGTCCTCCAGCGTCGCCACCTGGTAGCCTTCCATCGCCGCCTGCAGCGCGCAGATCGGGTCGATCTCGGTCACGATCACGCGGCAGCCCTGGCCCCGCAGCGCCTGCGCGCAGCCCTTGCCGACCTCGCCGTATCCGCAGACCACGCCGACCTTACCGCCGAGCATCACGTCGGTGGCGCGGCAGAGACCGTCGGTGAGCGAGTGGCGGCAGCCGTAGATGTTGTCGAACTTGCTCTTGGTGACCGAGTCGTTGACGTTGATCGCCGGGAAGAGCAGCGTGCCGGCCTCTTCCATCTGGTAGAGCCGGTGCACGCCGGTGGTCGTCTCCTCGCTCACGCCCTTCAGGTCGGCGGCCACCTTCGTCCAGCGGTCCGGGCTCGCCGACAGCTCGGCGCGGAGCAGGTCGAGGATCACGCCCCACTCTTCCGGATCGTTCTCCGGATCGAACTCCGGCACGCGGCCGGCCGCCTCGAACTCGACGCCCTTGTGGATCAGCAGGGTGGCGTCGCCGCCGTCATCCACGATCAGGTTCGGTCCCGTGCCGTCCGGCCAGAGGAGCGCCTCGTTGGTGCACCACCAGTACTCCTCCAGCGTCTCGCCCTTCCAGGCGAAGACGGGAGTGCCCTTCGGGTTCTCCGGCGTGCCGCCCCACTCCGGGCGACCGACGACGACCGCCGAGGCGGCGTGGTCCTGGGTGGAGAAGATGTTGCAGGAAACCCAGCGGACGTCCGCCCCCAGCTCTACCAGCGTCTCGATCAGCACGGCGGTCTGCACCGTCATGTGCAGGCTCCCCATGATCTTGGCGCCGGCGAGCGGCCGCTGCCCCGCGTGGCGGGTGCGGAGCGCCATCAGGCCGGGCATCTCCTGCTCGGCGAGCTGGATCTCCTTGCGTCCCCACTCGTGCAGGGAGATATCGGCCACCTTGTATGCCGGGCGGCCGGCGGTGTTCGTCCCGCTGGACAGGTCGGGGCGCTCGAGAACGGTCGGACTCATCAGGATCTCCTTGGGCGTGCGTGCAAAGCCGGTGCGAACGGCTGAGAAAGCGATGTAACGAGATAGAAGTGCTATCGACGCCGGGTTCGTGCCGACGCCGCGAAGAGAGCGGGCCCCCGCGCCTCCGGATCCGCCGGAAGCGGGTGGAAGCGGAGCGCCTCGAAGCCGGACTGGGTGAGATACCGCGAGAGCTGCGGCTCCGAAAAGCCGAGCCACACGTGGCCCATCTGCTGCTGATACTCCTCACGCTCGTGCGGCAGCATGTCGACGATCAGCAGCCGGCCTCCCGGCACGAGCGCCCGTCCCGCCTCGGCCAGGACTCGCGCGGGATCCGGAACATAGTGCAATACCAGCATCAGCACGGCGGCATCCAGCGCGCCGGTCTCTACCGGCAGCGCCTCCAGCTCGCCCTGACGCAGCTCTACGTTCGGCATCCCCTGCAGGCGGCCGCGGGCGCTCTCCAGCATCTCGCGAGAGCCGTCCACCGCGATCATCCGCCCCACGAACGGCGCCAGGACCTGGGAGACCTGCCCGGTGCCGCAGCCGAGGTCGCCGACCGTCCACTCGCTATCCAGCAGGCCGAGCAAGGCCCGCAGGTGGAATACCGAGCCGAACAGCTCCCCGCGCAGGCGGTCCCACTGGTCCGCCGTCGACGAAAAGAACTCCCGCGACTTCAGTCTTCGCTCCGAGAGCACGCCTTCCAGCCGCTGGTCGTCCTGACGCGCCGCGGCGGTCTCCGCCACCTGCGCGTCGACCAGGCTCCACAGCTCCTGCGCCTCGCCGGAAAGCTCGCCGGCCGCCATGCTGTAGAAGCGGCTGGTGCCGTCCCGCCGGGAAGCGACCCAGCCGTCGTCCAGCAGGGTCTTCAGGTGACGGCTCACGGTCGATTGCGGAAGCTGCAGCACCGCGCAGAGCTCCGAAACGGTCAGCTCCTGCCCGGCTAGCAGACGCAGCATGCGGCAGCGGATCGGGTCCGCCACCGCGAGCATGTGTCTCAGTATCGCCGGCTGACTCACGCCATCTCCATCCGTCTATCCGGATAGAGTGTTGCACAACTCCGTAGCGGTGTCAACTACCGGCCGCCCGGGCCTCGAGCGCCGTCGCCCAAGAGCCTTCCGTCCGCTCTCGCGGCCCGGAGCCCGACCATGCGTTGGACCAGATCGACGGGGAGCGGCTGGTACAGTGGGAATTGGAGGGAGCCCCTGACGCTTGCTACTTCGTCTCGTCGCCACCTTCGTGGGTCCCGAGGCCCTGGGTAAGAGCAGCGCCGGCCGCGATAGCTCTTGCAGTTTCCCTCGCCCCGTGGTAGTATCCGTATGTCAAGTTCAGATTGAGTTCGTAGCGCATTACCGTTCGGAGTTCCAGGTCCGTCCTACTAGTGCTTTACCGCACCGGGACGGGCTTTTTTGTTGCTTCTGTGACTAGGCTGCCGACGACCGCCTTCTGTTTGGGACCCCTTGTGGCTCGGGACGAGCCGCCTTTCTGCCGCGATCTCGAAACCTTCGAGACCGGAAGGATACACCATGAGCAAGCGATTATTCGTCGGCAACCTCTCGTTCAACACCTCCGAAGCACAGCTTCAGACGACGTTCGCGCCGTATGGCTGCACCAGCGCCACGATCCCTACCGACTACGACGGGCGCGGCAAGGGCTTCGGCTTCGTGGACGTGAACGATGACCAGATGGACGCGGCCATCTCGGCCGTCAACGGCCGCGACGTGGACGGGCGCACGCTGAATGTGAATGAGGCTCGCCCGCGCCCCGAGCGCAGCGGTGGTGGCAGCCGTGGCGGCGATCGCCAGGGTGGATACGGCGGCGGCAACCGCTGGTAAGCCGTCCGTAGAACTTCAGAGAAGGCACACGCGCTCGTCAGGCGCGTGTGCCTTCTCTGCGTTTCTGGTCTCGCAGGGTACTCAAGACGTAAGGAGAGGAACGATGTGGACTTACAATCGAGATGGGGAGCTCATCAACCTGGCGCAAGCGCTCAAGGTGGAGACCATGCACGACGACGCCCAGGTGGGCGGGGTCGATGGCAACTACGGCCTCTTCGCGCTGTTCCCGGTGGTCGAAGAGCAGGAGCTGGACCTGGAGCTAACGTCGGAGGACGCAGCGGCGGAGGGCTCTGCGCCGGGTCCCCGCTGGCGCGGCCGTGCGCTCGGCCAGAGTGCCTTCTACGTCGACATTCTCTGGGGTACCTACTCGACCTGGGAAGCGGTGGTAGCCGCGCAGCAAAGTCTTGGACAGAGACTGGGTGTCCTTGACATGGCGGAGCTGGGCGCGGAGCCGGTTCCGGTCGCTGGGCCCGGTTCGGACGCCGTGCCCGAAGCCTGAGCGGGTCTCGGCATCCGTTGAGAAGTCCTGACCGTGCATTCCGCGCGAGTTTTCGCGCGGAATGCGCACCCGTGGTCGGGTGCCGCCGAGAAGCATCGCCACTGCCGACCCATCCGAAAGCAGCGACACGAGCTTCCGGATGATTTTCGGCGGCCACGCACCCGGTGGTTGCCGTGCCCCGCACGCTTCTGTGTGAGAGCGTCACCGGGCGGCCTCGCGAGCGCGCCGCTCCGTCACAACGCATGCTCCCGACGCGTATTGTCCGCAGAAAGGAGCGATAGCCACGATGCGTCCCACCGGAGCCCGGACCCTATGGATCGCGACCCTCGCCCTCCTCCTCGCCTACGGCGCCCCCGGCCGCGCCCAGGACAGTGCTGCCGGCGCCTGCCGGGAGCGGCTGGCGGCGATTGGAAAGGCGGTGACCGCGTATGAGCGGGAGCACGGCAGCATCCCGGAGAGCTTCACGCGGCTCTTCCCGAAGCACCTCACTGACAGGAGCCTGCTGATCTGCCCGTCGGACGAGCAGCCGCGCGCGTTGCGCGACGGGGACCTGCCCGCGAGCTACCACTCGTGGTGGAACGACAACCCGGACGGAAGCGGCATGCGGCTCTCGCCGCCGCGCGCCGGCGCGACCCAGCGGGAGGTGCTGACAGCGCAGCGCCAGAACTTTGGCGACCACGTGCCGGTCACCGCGTGCTGGCGTCACCGCCTGCTGCTGGCGGTGAGCGGCGAAGTACGGCCGACCGGGCGCTTCTGGCAGCAGGACCTGGTGGTGTTCCCGACCGTGGTCGCCTCGCTGCACCGGGACGCGCTGGGGGAGAAGGCGGCCTTCGATCGCCGTTGGGATCTCGCGGCGCTCGGAAAGTACTTGAAGTGGGCACTGGAGGCCGAGGTCCGGCTGGACGGGGAGGGCCGAACCCGACTGCGGGAAGCGGCCGCCGCGATCCGCGACCGCGCCGGCGCTCCGGAAGGCGTGCGGAGCTTCACCGCCGGGATGGCGTTCGCGGTAGCAGGCGAGACCGACCCCGCCTTCGACGCCCTGGAACGGTCGGTCCTCGCGAGCGACAGCCAGCACGAGCGGGCCCTGGAGCCGCTCGACGCGCTCTACCGGTCGGCGGCCCAGCCGGAGCGCGCGATCCGCTTCTACCGCAGGCTGCTCGACCGCTATCCCGGCGGCACCGGCTACGCCGCGAAGCTGGCCGACGCGTACCAGGCGGCCGGCCGGCGGGAAGAGGCGAGGGAGTGGTCCGCCAGGGCAGCGGCCGCGGCGGAAGCCGTCACCCGGCCGGCCTCCGTGGAGGCCTGCCGGCTCCGTCTCCAGGCGGTCCACCGGGCGCTGACTGCCTATCGCACCGATCGCGGAGAGCTGCCGGCGAACCTGTCCGACCTCGCTGCGGACCACCTGAAGCCGGAGCTGCTCCACTGCCCAAGCGACCATTCTCCCGGCAGCCTCGGCACGCCGTTCGCCTACCGCGACCCGGCGGGCTACGTCAGCTACGCGTATGAGATGAGCCTGGCACCTTCCGGTGGGATGCCGCACCCGCTCGGCCCCTTCCCCAGACGTCCGGACGGCTGGGGCAGCAGACGCGACGTGGCGACCCACCAGGGGACCTTCTACGGCCCGCAGGTTCCGGTCGTCCGCTGCTTCCATCACCGTCCCGCGGCGCGAGAGTCGAACGCCGACGACCAGGTGCTGAACCTGCGCGCGGATGGCTCGGTATACCGGAGTGGCTTCCGCTGGGAGAGTCACCCGGAGAGCGTGCGGATCGCGATGGAGGGAGCCGCGCGGGATCTGGATGCGGGCCCGGAAGTCTTCTCCCGGCGCTGGTATCTCGGACAGATCGATCAGGACGCCTCCGACTGGATCGAGGAGCCGCAGCCGCCGGAGACCCGCGCCGCGCTGGTCCGGCTGGCGAAGGCGCTGGAAACGCGGGCGAAGCAGCTCAAGCCGCTCTCCAAAGCGTTCGCCCTGCGCGTGGCGGGACGGCTCTACCGTGCCGGAGGGGAGCACGCAGCAGCGATCTGTGCGGGCAAGCAGGCGCTCGGCCTGCTGCCCGAGAGCGACCCCGGCGGCCGGAGCGCGGCGAAGGAGCTGCTCGCCGCGGCCTATCGGAGTGCGGAGCAGTACGACCCCGCGATCGTCCTCTACCGCGAGCTTCACGAGGCGAGCCCCAGGATCGGCTACTACATGGTCCAGCTTGCCGAGCTGCACGAGCTGGCGGGGCGCCCGGAAGACGCGCGTGCCTGGCGCCAGAAGGCCGACCCCGGCCAGCGACTGGTGGGGCAGCCGGCGCCGGACTTCACCGTAGCGACGCCGGGCGGAGAACAGCTCGCGTTGAGCCATGTCCGGCGCGGGGGGAAGGCGACGTTGATCAACTTCTGGTTCTATGGGTGAGGCGCCTGTCGTGAGGAGTTGCCTCACCTCCAGAAGCTGTATGCCGAGCTAAAAGGAAAGGGCCTGGAGATCATCGCCGTCAACCACGCCGACTCCAGGGAGACGGTGGAACGCTACTTCCGCACCAGCGGCTTCACCTTCCCGGTGGGGCTGGGGGACCGGGGGGCGGACGTCTTCTCCCGCTACGCGGTGGAAAGCTATCCCGCGAGCTACCTGCTGGATACTGACGGAAAGATCGTGTGGCGCGCGGTCGGCTACGGGCCCTCGACGCTGCAGGAGCTCAAGAAGGCGCTCGCCGGTCTCGGCGTGAAGTAGCAGCGCCACGAGCTACCGACGATGAAGGCGCCGGAGTCCGGAGCGGACCCCGGCGCCACCGCTGCCTTGGCTCGCATAAGCTCTCCCGGGAGTGGAGCGGTGGGAGTATCGGGCCCCCGGTTCGGCACTCATCAGGCATCCGGGCGGATGTCGCTCCAGAGCTCCGCTCGAACGAACTGCGAGAGGTGGCCGATGTTAGAGGTGGCGATCACGAGCTCCTCTGGCCGCAGCCCGAGGTCGAGCGCTTGCGCCGCGAGAAGAACGTCGCAGTCAAGCTCTTTCGGGTCTGCAGTCGGTCGGCCGGAATTCCGGGCCGACGCCCAGAGACTCGCCGCCAGACGCAGAGCGGTATCGGTGAGCGGGAGGTAGCAGCCCGGCAATGCGCAGAAGGCTTCGAGGCGAGCCAGGCCGGTATCTCGCCCTGACCGGCGGAGCTCACGGGCAACCTCATAGTAGGCGATGGCGGGCGCCAGGATGCGACAATTGGCGCGGCGACACTCTGCCAACCATCGGCGACATGCTTCCGCCTCGGCAACACCCGCTCGCTGGGTGACGATGCTTAGCGGAGAGGTGTCGAGCACGATCGTGAGCGGCATCAGAACAGACGTCGAGAGCCGGCGCGCTCACGCTCGGCGTTTACGTTGCGCTTGAAGTCGTTCCAGAGGCGGCGCTCCTCCGCCACCTCATCCGGAGTCAGGTGCGCATCCTCTCGATCCCACTGCGCGAGGAGCGCCAGAGTGGGATCGGAGTCCTCGTTTAACTGCTCCAACGGTGGCAGGTGCTCGGCGAGAAGCCTTCGCGCTACCTCTTCAACCGACAGGCCCTGATCCCGGGCCGCGCGTGCGAGCCGCGCCTCGTCGTCCGGGGTGAGCTCGAGCTTGAGAGTCATCGTGCGCCTCCGTGCGAGGGATCAGTCGTTGACGCGGAGCACCGACAGGAACGCTTCCTGCGGGATCTCCACGCGGCCGACCGACTTCATCCGCTTCTTCCCTTCCTTCTGCTTCTCCAGCAGCTTGCGCTTCCGGCTGATGTCACCGCCGTAGCACTTCGCCAGCACGTCCTTGCGGAGCGGGCGGACGCTTTCGGAGGCGATCACCTTGCTGCCGAGCGCGGCCTGGATGCGGATCTCGAACATCTGCCGGGGCAGGATCTCCTTCAGACGCTCCGCGAGCTGCTTGCCGCGGGCGTAGGCGCGCTCCCGGTGCGTGATGAAGGAGAGGGCGTCGACCACGTCGCCGTTGATGAGGATGTCCATCTTCACCAGCGGGCTCTCCTTGTAGCCGCACAGCTCGTAGTCGAACGAGGCGTAGCCCTTCGTGCGGCTCTTCAGGTGGTCGAAGAAGTCCATCAGGATCTCCGCCAGCGGCAGCTCGTAGGAGAGGACGACACGCTCCGTCCCGGAGTACTCCATGTGCTTGAAGATGCCGCGCCGGTCGTTGCACAGCTCCATGCAGGCGCCGACGTAGTCTTTCGGCGTGATGACGGTGGCGGCGACGTACGGCTCTTCCACTTTCTCGATCTTCGGGGTGGGGAGCCAGTGCGCCGGGTTGTCGATCTCGTGGACCGTCCCCGCGCTGTCGGTGACCCGGTAGATCACGGAGGGGGAGGTGGCGATCAGGTCGAGATCGAACTCGCGCTCCAGCCGCTCCTGGACGATCTCAGAGTGGAGCAGGCCGAGGAAGCCGCAGCGGAAGCCGAAGCCGAGCGCCGCGGAGGTCTCCGGCTCGAAGACGAGCGCGGAGTCGTTGAGCTGCAGCTTTTGGAGCGCCTCACGCAGGTCCGGGTAGTCCTCGCCGACGACCGGATAGAGGCCGCAGTAGACCATCGGCTTTACGGTCTTGTAGCCGGGAAGCGGCTCGGTCGCCCCTCCCGGTCCTGCCACGGTGATCGTGTCGCCGACGCGGCACTCCCCGATCGACTTGATCCCCGCGTGGATGTAGCCGGTCTGTCCGGTGGTGAGCCCCTCGGTGGCGCGCATCTCCGGGGCGAAGACGCCGACGCCGAGCACCTCGAACTGGCGTCCGGTGGCGAGCATCTTGATCTTCTGCCCTGCCTTGATCTCGCCATCGACGACACGGACGTAGGCGACGATCCCCACGTACGGGTCGAAATGGCTGTCGAAGATCAGCGCTCGCAGCGGCGCGTCCGGGTCGCCGCTCGGGGGCGGAACTCGCTCGACGACCGCCTCCAGCAGCTCATCGATGCCGATCCCTTCCTTGGCGCTGACGAGGATGCACTCCTCGCCCGGGATCGCCAGCGACTCCTCGACTTCGTGGACCACGCGCTCCGGGTCGGCGGCGGGGAGGTCGATCTTGTTCAGCGTGGGGATCAGCGTGAGATTGCTGTTGAGCGCCAGGTTGACGTTGGCGAGGGTCTGCGCCTCTACGCCCTGGGCGGCGTCGACCACCAGGATCGCGCCCTCGCAGGCGGCGAGCGAGCGGGAGACTTCGTAGGTGAAGTCGACGTGGCCCGGCGTGTCGATCAGGTTCAGCTCGTAAAGCTGACCATCGTTCGCCCGGTAGTTCATCCGCACCGCGGCCATCTTGATGGTGATGCCGCGCTCCCGCTCCAGGTCCAGCTTGTCGAGCATCTGGTCCTGGTGCGCCTCGCGGCTTACCGTGCCGGTCACTTCCAGCAGGCGATCGGCCAGGGTCGACTTTCCGTGGTCGATGTGCGCGATGATGCAGAAGTTTCGGATATGCGCTTGTCGATCGCCCTTCGCCATGCTCTACTCCGCCGGGCCCGGGTCCCGTCATGAAAAAAGGGTCGCCGCAGCGACCCTCGGTCTATCCGGTGCCGTGGTCCGGCCCAGCCCCCGCGCAGGGGGAAAGATTTTGGTCCGGGGGCGCGCGGCCGCGCCGGCTCCGGCGGGCGTATTCTAACAGAGCGGGGTAGGGGCGTCAATTGTGACGCGGAGCAAGATGGAGCCTGCCGCGGACGCCTCATCGCGCCCTTGGGCTACCGCCAGCGGCAGCGATCAGGCAGCCGTTCTCCGCACAGGCACCACGAGGAGTATTGACACCTCCCGGAGCGCGTGACATAATGCGCTGGCTCGCGGGCGGGACGGTCCGCAAGCTCCACGGCGGGTGTAGCTCAGTGGTAGAGCGCCAGGTTGTGGCCCTGGAGGCCGGGGGTTCAATTCCCCTCATTCGCCCTCAAAACGCCAGTTGCTGATCAGCGGCAGAAGCCCCTTCAAACGTGAGGGGCTTCTGCTGTTTTCTGAAGCTCAGCGCGAGGCCGGCCCCTTATCCCGAGACTGCTCCTGCAGGCGCTGGTGGTTGGCGACCACCGCGTCGAAGATGAGCCGGAAGACTCGCTGGGCGACTTCGGGGTCGAGGCCCACGGAGTTTGCCAGGAGGCGGGCGCGCTGGAGCTGGGCGCCCTCCCGGACCTCATCGCGGGCCGGCAAGCCCTGGCGGCTCTTGAAGACTCCGACCTTCTCCGTGGTGCGGAACCGCTCCGCCAGCAGCCGAACCAGCGCGCCGTCCAGGTTTTCGAGCGATGCCTGGAGGTCGGACAGCTCGGAGGGGGCTGGTTTCGGGGCGCTCTCGCGATCCGTCCCGGGTGCCCGGTCTCCCGGCCGGAGCAACGCTCCCTCGAGCGCGGTGCGGAAGATGTTGTCTACCACCTCCGGATCCAGTCCCACCGGCTTCGCCTGGTCTCTCGCCTTCCGCAGCCGGAGCTTCTCGCCTGCCTCGTCGCGGGCCGGCAGGCCGTGACGGTGCCGGTACTCGCCGAGCCGCTTCGCCGCGCGGGACTGCTCCGCCAGCAGCCGCAGGAGGACGGCGTCGAGGTTGTCCAATGTGGCCCGGAAGTCGGCCAGCGAGGGCTGTCCGTCGCTCGCTGCCGGGCTCGGAGGGGCAGCGACGCTGCGGTCCCCATCGGATGCGGGAGAGACACTGATCTGGCCCTGGGCGATGCCGCCCGGCAGGGTGACGGCCGAGAGCGCGATGACCAGCCAGGAAGCGCGGACGGTGGGGCTAAGACAGTTCACAACTCCTCCTCGGGAAACGGCAGCGGGTCACCGCAGTTAATCATCACCGCGGCGCTCGACGGTAGTTCCGGCTGGCCGCTCATCGAGCAGTGACGGGCGCGGCAGGAGTTCCGGGGAAGCGGTGCGAACGCACCCAGCGAAGCTCCCGCTGCCGCTCACCCCGTGCCCCGGCGCGGGCTCCTACCTTCCACTCCGCATGGCTCTCTGGCTTGGCGCGCTCACGCAGGGACTGGCACTGATCTTCCTCGGGTGGGGGATCTACCTCTCGTTCCGCGTGCTCTCCTTCGCCGACATCACGGTCGACGGCAGCTTCACGCTCGGCGCCGTCCTCTCTGCCGTGCTGGTGGCTGCGGGCGTCCACCCGGCGCTGGCAGTCGGCGCGGGTCTGCTGGGCGGGGCGGCGGCAGGGGCGGTGACGGGTCTGATCCACACGTGGCTGCGGGTGAGCGACCTGCTCGCCGGCATTCTCACCCTCACGGCGCTCTACTCGATCACCCTGCGTGTCATGGGGCGCCCGAACGTCTCGCTGCTCGGAAAGCTCACGCTCCCCGGCTGGCTGCAGAAGCTCGGGATCGCCCCGAGCGACGACGTCGCCGCGCTGGGGCTCTACCTGGGGCTGGCGGTGGCCGGCGCGATCCTGCTCTCCGCGTTTCTGAAGACCGACGTCGGGCTGGCCCTGCGCGCCACGGGCGACAACCCGGAGATGATCACGGCGCAGGGAGTCGATATCTCCCGCACCCGGCTGGCCGGCCTGGCGCTGGCGAATGCCCTGGTCGGCTTCTCCGGGGCGCTCATCGCGCAGTACCAGGGGTTCGCCGATATTCAGATGGGCATCGGCTCCCTCGTTGCAGGGATCGCCGCCGTGATGATCGGGGAGAGCTTCGTGGGTCGGCGCTCTCCCGCGGTGGTGATCGCCGCCGTGGCGGGTGGGTCGATCCTGTTCCGGCTCCTGATCGCGCTGGCGCTGCGGCTGGGGCTGAACCCGGTCGATCTCAAGCTGGTGACCGCCGTCTTCGTCCTGGCGATCCTCGCCGCCGGCCGGCTCCGACTCCGAAAGGGATGGAAGCTGGCGCCCCGGACCGGAGGCGGCGCATGATCCGCCTCGAATCGGTCTCCTGCCACTTCTCCGTGCCGGGCTCGCCGCCGGTAGCCGCGCTGCAGGCGCTCGACCTGACCCTCACGGCGGGAGAGTTCGTGACCGTGATCGGGACGAACGGCAGCGGGAAGTCGACCCTGCTGAACGTCCTGGCCGGCCGCGTCACGCCGGCGGCGGGGGCGGTGTGGCTCGACGACCGGTACGTCACCCGCACGCCGGAGCATGTCCGCGCCGCCTGGATCGGCCGGGTGTTTCAGAACCCGTTCCAGGGCTCCTGCCCGAACATGACGGTGGAAGAGAACCTGCGCCTGGCGGACCGCCGCGGCCGCCGGCAGGCACTCCCGGGCCGGGGCGGCGGGGGGCGGCGAGCGCGCTTCCGCGAGGAGC
This sequence comes from Armatimonadota bacterium, assembly GCA_046292385.1. Taxonomy (GTDB): domain Bacteria; phylum Armatimonadota; class SYMT01; order SYMT01; family SYMT01; genus JBKBRF01. The sequence goes on from JBKBRF010000004.1 coordinate 286,255, forward strand.
TCGCCAGCCTGGAGCTCGGCCTGGAAGATCGGCTTCACGCCCTGGTGGGCAGCCTCTCCGGCGGGCAGCGCCAGGCTCTGACGCTGCTGATGGCGACCCTGCGTCCGCCGCGCCTGCTCCTGCTGGACGAGCACACCGCCGCGCTCGATCCGCGGGCAGCGACCCGCGTGCTGGAGCTGACCCGAGAGCGCGTGGCGGCGCACCAGTTGACCACCCTGATGGTCACCCACAGTATGACACAGGCCCTTTCGGTGGGCAGCCGGACGATCATGCTGCACCATGGCACGGTAATTGCCGATCTCCTGGGTGTCGAGCGGGCGACCGCTCGGCCGGAGGAGCTGGTCGACCGCTTCACCCGCCTCCAGCTCGCAGATCCGGCGCCCTGAGCCTCTGCCACTCTACTCTCTACTTCCACGCCCATGCATCGACGAGACCTACTCACCACCCTGTTCGGTGCGGGCCTGGCGCTGCCGCTCCTCGGCGGCTGCAGCGGCGGCGGCTCGGCGGGCGATCTGCCGAAAGTCGGCGTCGTCGCCTACGGACCGGATCCGACGACCGACATCACCGTGGAAGGCCTGAAGGAGGGGCTGCGCGCCGCCGGGTTCGAGCCGGGAAAGGCTGTGCAGGTGGAATACCAGGACGCCCAGGGCGATCAGAGCCTCATTCCGCAGATCGTGCAGAAGTACGTCTCGGAAGGGGTCCGGGTCATCGTGCCCATGACCACGCCGTGCCTGGTGGCGACCGCGAACGCGCTGAAGAACAGCGACCAGCCGGTCGTCTTCACGGAGGTCTTCAACCCGTATGCCGCGGGAGTGGCGCGCTCGTCGACCGATCACCCTGCCAACCTGACCGGAGTCGCCTCTCCGCCCCCGGCTAAGGAGCTCCTCGATCTGATCCTGGAGCTCCAGCCGCAGGCGAAGACGATCGGCACGATCTACAACGCGGGCGAGGCGAACTCCGTCTCGGCGGTCGAACGCCTACGTGAGGCGGCCGCGGCCGGCGGGCTGAAGCTGGTCGAGCGGACCGTTGCCGGCTCGATCGAGGTTCAGCAGGCGGCGCAGTCGCTGGTGGAGGAGGTCGCCGCCGTCTGTATTCCGGGGGACAACACCGTACAGGCGGCCCTCGATGCCCTGGTCGGGCCGGCGCAGAAGGCGCGCGTACCGGTCGTAGCCGGGAACCCCGCGTGGATCGAGCAGGGGATGCTTGCCTGCCTGGGGCCGGACTTCCGGAACGCCGGTAAGGAGGCGGGGGAGATGGTGGCGGCGGTCCTGAACGGGGAGAGTCCCGCCGGCATGCCGATCCGCGAGACGGAGAAGCAGGAGCTGCTCCTCAACCGCAAAGTTGCCACGGCGCTGGGCATCGCGTTTTCGGAGGCGCTCGCCGCCCGAGCGGACCGTGTCATCGAGTAGCGGTACCGCTCTTCGCCGGGCAGGATTCCTCAGCAGCGAGCGTGAGCCTCGCAGCTCTCGGACGTGCGTAGGGCGGTCGAGCAGCGGTCTGTTCAAACAGGCGATTGCTCAATGAAGGTATCTCCGCTTTCCCCGACGAAATCTAATCCGCACCCTGCCTGCCCGTCCTGGAAGGGAGCGCCGTCCACCCTGCTGCCGTGACTCGAACCTAGCGTGGAGGCCCGAACGCCCCCGTGAAAAGGCCGATCGCCGCAGTGGCGAGCCACTCTTCGCGAGGTGACCGTGAGAAGCACTCTGCGTTCCGGACTGACCGCTGCCTCCGCCCGCCTGATCGGCCGACTTCGGGGGCTGCCCCGGATCTCGATCTGGCTGGCGGCGATCACGGCACTCATGCTGCTAGGCCAGGCGCCGGCGGCGGCCGAGACGCTGTTCATCGAGACTACGGAGACCTTCAGCAGCAACGGCAACTGGTGGTACCAGGGATTCCGGGTGCGGCGCCGCACCACGTTCATCTTGCGGGTTGCCACGGACTACGCCGCGGACACCGCCATCGTGACAGCGAGCCAGCTGAGCGCCTTTACGCAGAACGGATCGTTCCGCGGTTACGGTGTCTTCGATAACCGGTTCGGGACCGCGGCCGTCACGCTCAACCCCGGTCAGTACTACCTCGGGATTCGCAACCAGGTGAACGGCCCGAACACGGTGCGGGTGGAGCTGGACCTGCAGGTATCGCTTCCTCGTCCGAACCGGTTCTACGATTACTATCTCCAGGGTGCCAGCTACGTAGCCGCCAACGGAGGCTGGTACTACCACCCGTTCGTGGTGCAGACCGGGGCCCGGTACTTCCTGGATGGCTGCAACAGCGGCCTGGAGACCTACGTCATCCCGGCCAGCGAGATCGGGAACTTCACGGGCGGCAGATCGTTCCTTCACTATCCCACTTACGCGGGCACCGGCCACAACCTGCCGGGGCTGTACGAGCTCCGCCTCAACCCGGGCAACTACGCGCTTGCCTTTCGGAACCCCAACGGCATCAGCAAGGCGGTCACCTATACGATGGAGCGCTGGCTGACCTCCCGCCGCAAACGAGCACGCGCGCGCGGGTCGGCGGCGGAACTGCGCGGCGCGCCCCAGCAGGCCCCGTCACTGTCGGGAGAGGCCCGACGCGGCAGCGCCGGCGACCCCCACGGTGTTCCGGCGCCCGTCCTTCGGGAAGAATCGGAGCTCGCTCCCGGTTTCTCGGCGGGAGAGCCCGGCCCGCTCACCAGCAGCCCCCCTCATCCCGGCACTGCCGCCGCCGGAGGGACGGCGGCGGGGCGGGGAGAGCCGGTCCCCTCCGCCCCACGGCCCAGGCTGCGAGGATCGAGCTCCCCGGGCTCCATTTCGCCGGCCCAGCCGTACCCCGCCGGGTCGTAGTAGTCAGAGGAAAACCGAGACGCCGGACCGGTTTCGGGAGCGAATAGCGCTTACCCGAACCGGACCGGCTGCTACCGAAGCCGGGGGAGGGGCGTGCAGGCGAGAAGGGAGCGGCGGAGCGGGGACCGACGCGGCGGTCGATTCCCGCGGTAGCGCGCTCAATACCGGCGACCCTGCATCGCTGTGGTGAACGCCTCTCAGCAGAGCTACTCCGGCGCACACGACGCGTTCGTCGCCACGCTCAGTCCTGAGCCGGGTATCCTACTGAAGTTGGCGAAAGGGGACGTGCGGGACCCGTAGTCGCTCGCGCGGCGCGGCGGCTACGTGCCGGGCTGCAGGCTGTTGACCACGCGCTCGAACGCCGGCTTCAGCGTCTTCCACTCGCTCTCCGGGCAGCGGCAGATCACCGTCAGCGCTCGCTGGGGGCCCATGATCGTCACGCGATAGCCGCGGAGCTTTCCGTCGAGCCAGCCGCCGTCCGCGGTGAACTCGGAGTAGCGGCCATCGCCCGCCTGGCCCACCATGGTCTTCATCTCGCCTTCCTGGTAGCCGCTGAACCGCTTCGCCGCCGCCTTGGCCCCCGCCTCGTGGAGACGCTCGGCCGCCGGCTTCTTCATCTCCTTCATCGCGGCCTGCATCTCCGGCATCGCCTGCAGGAGCTGCTCCGTACCGGGGTCGATTTCACCCTGGGCGCCCTTGGGAGTGAAGTCGCCGACCAGCGATCCGAGCAGATCGGCGGTGACCTCGATCGAGGCGGAGCCCTTCTTGAATACCGCCGCGCTGATGATGGCGTGCGCCTCGCCGGCGGCGCGCGACCAGCCCTCCGGATACTGGCACTGGAACGAGCCGTCCGCCGCCTTGAACGGCTTGTAGGCCTTCGGCGCCGGAACCCGGCGCGCCTCCCGGTAGCGCGGCACCCCGACGAACCAGCAGCCGGCGATTCCGGCGGCTACCACTGCAATCACGGCGACGACCGCCCACGGACTTCCACCCCGACGACGCGCGAAGATCATAGCCTTGCTCCCTCCCGAGCCGAGCGACTACTTTCCAGTGCGACGACGGAATAAGAGTTTCCTCTAAAAGTGGGCGGCGCTATGCGCGTTCCGTTCAGATGGACCGGAGAGGTGACGGGCGGGAGTTAGCGGCTGGCAGTCTCGAGCTGCTTTCGGACGAATCCGAGATCGCGCTCGGCGGCGAGGAAGCTGCGCTCGAAGCGGTCGGCCCGGTTCGTGCCGCCCGGGTCGTACTCGATGTGGAGCGAGATCGGGCCGGGGAACGGCGTGCGCGCCAGGAGCCGGAAGAACTCCAGCCAGCGGACCATTCCTTCGCCCAGCGGCACCCAGCGGGTGTTCCACTGGCCGCCGGACCTCTCCCAGACGTAGTCCTTCAGCGCCACCATCTTCAGCCGGGGTGCCAGGCGGTGGAATCCCAGCTTCCAGCCGTGCTTGCCGCCCTCGATGTGAGCGTGGGAGGGGTCGAAGTAACTGCCGACCCAGGCCGGGTCGAACGGCTCCAGCACCTCGGCGGCGTCCCACATCGCTGCGCCGACCGCCTCCCCGGAGTGGTTGTGCAGCCCCGCCTGGATCCCCGCCTGCTGTCCCAGGCGGACCAGCGGCTTCAGCTCCTCTCGGACCGCCGCCAGCCGCTCTTTCCAGCGGGCGGTCTCGTCTCCGTAGCCGTGGTTCGCCATCTTGTAGAAGCGGATTCCCAGCTTCCCCGCCAGGGTCAGCGTCTCCGCCGCGGAGCCGTTCACGGAATTGATCGCGGTGCTGATCATCGGCACCGTGAGCCCTTCCTCGCGGAACGCGGCGACCGCTTTCGGAAGGTCGACGCTCACTCGCTCCGGGCGTACCAGCCCGCCGGGCCGCACGGTGAGGTCCGGCCCCGCGATCTTGAGCTGTCGCAGCATCCGGGCGACCTCGGCGTAGCTGTAGTCGAAGTCGTCCAGGTGGTCGGTGAAGAGACAGAGACGCTCCGCCAGGCCTTTGCCCGGCGGCTGGGCTGCCGCGGGGCTCGCGGCGGCGGGGACGACGGCGAGACCGAGCTTCAGGAGATCGCGGCGGCGCATGGCTCCTCCGGGGCGATGGGCGGAGATGCGGACCACTTCGGCTCGGCGAAGGCGCGGACCTGCCGGAAGTCGTCCCTCCGGTGAAACCGCAGCGGCGCGGGAGACTCATACCACCCGTCTGCGACTGGTGTCCCCGGAGCTTTGTTTTGATCCTACGCACCCGTTCACTGGCCGGAGCCGGTCTCACGCTGGCGGTTACCGTCGGGATTGCGGGTCTCGCCGCGGCGGCCCTGGCGGCCCCCGGTGAGCGAGTCGATTTCGGGCGCGAGATCCGGCCGCTGCTGGCAAAGCAGTGTGTCGCGTGCCACGGGCCGAAGCGCCAGGACGGCGGACTGCGGCTCGACGTTCGCGCCCGGGCGCTGCTCGGCGGCGACAGCGGCCCGGCGGTGGTGGCCCGCGCCCCGGAGCGGAGCGAGCTGCTCCGCCGGCTCAAGACCGACGACCCGAAGCACCGGATGCCGCTCGGCGGCGAGCCGCTGGCTCCGGAGCAGATTGCGCTGGTGCAGCGCTGGATCGCCGCCGGAGCCGACTGGCCGGATGCGCTGGCGGGACGGGAGGAGGCTTCGGTCCACTGGTCGTTCCGGCCGGTCCGGCGCCCGCCCATCCCCGCGGTGCGCGCCGCCGCAGGCGTGCGGAACCCGATCGACGCCTTTGTCCTCGCGAAGCTGGAGGCGAAGGGTCTTCGGCTCTCCCCCGAGGCGAAGTCCGAGACCCTGGTACGGCGCCTCTACCTCGACCTGGTCGGCCTCCCGCCAACTCCTGCGGAGGTGGACGCGTACCTGTCCGACACGCGCCCGGATGCTTACCAGCGGCTGGTCGACACACTCCTCGCGAGCCCCCACTTCGGAGAGCGCTGGGGCCGGCACTGGCTCGACCTGGCCCGCTTCGCGGAGAGCGACGGCTACGAGAACGACCAGATCCGCGCGAACGCCTGGCGCTACCGGGACTGGGTGATCCAGGCGTTCAACGCCGACATGCCGTTCGACCGCTTCACGGTGGAGCAGCTTGCGGGCGACCTGCTCCCGAACGCCCCGCTGGAGGCGCGGGTCGCGACCGGCTTTCACCGCAACACCCTCTGGAACTCCGCCGCCTCCGCGGATAAGGAAGAGTTCCGCACCTACGCCGTCAAGGACCGGGCGGACACCACCGCCACGGTCTGGATGGGGCTCACCGCGGGCTGCGCGAAGTGCCACTCCCACAAGTACGACCCGATCACCCAGCGGGAGTACTATCAGCTCTACGCCTTCTTCAACCGCACCGACCACGAAGACGTGTCCGTGCCCGGCGGCGCGGCGCCCGCGTTGAAAGCGGCGGAGCGGGATACCTTCGTGCACGTCCGCGGCGGCTTTCTGAACCCGGGCGAGAAGGTGGTCCCCGGCACCCCCGCGTTCCTCCCGCCGTTGAAGCCACGCGGCGCCGAAGCGGACCGCCTCGACCTCGCCCGCTGGCTCGTCTCTCCGAGACACCCGCTGACCTCGCGCGTGGCGGTCAACCAGGTCTGGATGCACCTCTTGGGAAACGGCCTGGTGCCCACCCCGGAGAACTACGGCCGAAGTGGCCAGCCGCCGACGCACCCGGAGCTGCTTGACTTTCTGGCGTCAGTATTCTCCTCTCCCGCAGGCGACGGAGAGACAGAGAGACAGAGGGACGGAGCGACAGAGGGACAGAGAGACAGAGTGACAGGGAGAATCAGAGCCGCTTCCTCCCGGGGAGCGACTCCGCCAGCCGCAGAGCAGGGTTCGGAATTCATCCCTCATCCTTCATCCCTCATCCCCCCGAAGGGCTTCGCTTGGAGCACCAAGGCACTCATCCGGCTGATCGTCAGCAGTGCGACCTACCGGCAGGCCTCGGAGCACCGGGAGGAGCTGACGCGGGTCGATCCGGAGAACGCGCTGCTCGGCCGGCAGAACCGCTTCCGGGTGGAGGCGGAGATCGTCCGCGACCTGAGCCTCTCCGTCAGCGGGCTGCTCGACCGAAAGTTGGGCGGGCCCTCGATCGTCCCGCCGTTCCCGGAAGGGCTGCTGGAGCAGCGGTTCACTAACGAGGCGCTGAAGCTGCCCGGGGAGGAGCGCCACCGGCGGGGCGTCTACATCCACGTCCAGCGCACGCTCACGCATCCCAGCCTTGCCGCGTTCGATGTGGCGGACGGCAACCAGGCGTGCGTCCGGCGCGACCGGAGCACCACCCCGATCCAGGCGCTTACGCTGCTGAACGATCCGGTCTTCGTGGAGTGCGCGCAGGCACTCGGAAAGCGGCTGGCCCAGCTCGGGCCGGACCGCGACACCCGCCTGCGAGAGGGCTTCCGGCTCTGTCTCTCACGGCATCCCAGCAACGCGGAGCTCGCACTGCTTCGGGAGCTGGTGCAGACGCAGGAGAAGCTCGGCGCGAGCGAGGACGCGGTCTGGCACGGGGTCGCGCGGACGCTGCTCAACCTGGAAGAGCTCACGACGAGGGAGTAGGGATGGATTTCCTGGACGAGCACGTGCGGCAGACTCGGAGGGAGTTCTTCACCAGCGCCCGCGGTGGACTGGGACTCCTCGCGCTCGCCTCGCTGCTGCAGGACGAGGCCGCCGCGGCGCCGCAGCCAACGGCGTTCGTCGATCCGCTGCAGCCGAAGCCGCCGCACTTTCCTGCTCGCGCGAAGAACTGCATCTTCATCTACCTGATCGGCGGGACGAGTCAGCTCGAGCTGTTCGATCCGAAGCCGGACCTCCAGCGCCTCCATGGCCAGCCGATCCCCGCTTCGTTCCGCGAGGGGGTGCGCCTGGGGCAGACGACTTTCGACGCGCCGGTGATGGGGCATCCGTTCGGCTTCCGGCGCTACGGAAAGTGCGGCATGGAGCTCTCCGACATGCTGCCGGAGATCGGGTCGTGCGCCGACGACCTGACCCTGATCCGCTCCATGCACCACGAGGCGTTCGATCACGCCCCCGGCGAGCTGGTGCTCTCCACCGGCAAGGACCAGCCCGGGCGGCCGAGCCTCGGCTCCTGGCTGGCGTATGGGCTCGGGAGCGCCTCTCGGAACCTGCCCGGCTACGTGGTGCTGCTGAACGGCCGCGCGCCGAAGTCGCGCCGCCTCCTCTGGGGCAGCGGGGTGCTGCCTGCCTCCTACGAGGGGGTGCTGCTGCGCAGCCAGGGCTCGCCGATCCTCGACCTGAAGACGCCGGACGGCATCTCCGTACCGCTGCACCGCGCGCAGCTCGACACCATCGCGGGGTTGAACCGTCTGCGCCGGGAGCAGACCCGCGATCCGAAGCTCGACGCCCAGATCGCCGCCTACGAGCTGGCGTTCCGGATGCAGACCGCGGCGCCGGAGCTGATCGATCTCTCCCAGGAGACGCCGGCCACGCGGGCCGCCTATGGAGAGAGCGACTTCGGCCGGGGCCTGCTGCTGGGCCGGCGCCTGGTGGAGCGGGGGGTGCGCTTCGTGACGGTGACCCACCACGAGTGGGACCACCACGAGTCGATCATCGACGGTCTCCCAAAAGCGTGCAAGGAGATCGACGCCCCGATCGCCGCGCTGCTGCGCGACCTGAAGCAGCGGGGGATGCTGGACGAGACACTGGTCGTCTGCGCCAGCGAGTTCGGCCGCACCGCCATCACGCAAGGCCAGGACCTGGCGAAGGCCGGGCGCGATCACCACCCGCACGCCTTCAGCGTCTGGCTCGCCGGCGCCGGGGTGAAGGGCGGTTACGTCCACGGCGCCACCGACGAGCTGAGCTGGCGCGTGACGAAGGACCCGGTCCACATCCACGACTTCCACGCCACGCTGCTCCACCTCTTCGGGCTGGACCACAAGCGGCTCACGGTCCGCCACCAGGGCCTCGACCTGCGCCTGACCGACGTCGCCGGCAACGTGGTGCGCGAGGTATTGGCCTGATGTCCGCCACCTCGCGGCGCGAGCTCCTCTGCCGGCTGGCGTTCACGTCGGCCGCGCTCACCGGCGCCGCTGCTGCTCGGGCGGAGCCGCCCGCCGATCCCCCGCGGGTGGAAGTCACCTCGCGAGAGAACGAGGTCCTGCTCCGGGCCGGCGGCGAGGCGGTGGCGACCTACTGTTTCCGCGACCCCGCAATCCCGCGCCCCTACTTCGCCCACGTGAAGGCCCCCGGCGGCATTCAGGTAACGCGCGCCCACCCGCCGGTGCCGGGCCAGGACCCGACCGATCACGCCGGGTATCATCCCGGGCTCTTCATGGCGTTCGGAGACCTGAGCGGCGCCGACTCCTGGCGGCTCAAGGCGCTGGTACGGCACGACGGGTTCGCAGCGCCGCCCCGGAGCGGATCCGGCCGGGGCAGCTTCGCCGTGAAGAACGTCTACCTCTCCGAGAATGGCGCGGGCGTACTTGCGCGGGAGAGATGCCAGGTCACCCTGCTTACCCGTCCCGCCGGCACGCTCCTGCTCTGGGACTCTCGCTTTACCCCGGGCGAGGTGCCGCTCGTCTTCGGCGATCAGGAAGAGATGGGGCTGGGTGTCCGTGTCGCGACCCCGCTCACGGTCACCCGCGGCGGCGAGATCCGGGACAGCGAAGGCCGCAAGAACGAGGCGCAGGTCCGCGGCCAGGCTCCGGACTGGTGCGACTACAGCGGCGTGGTGGACGGCCGCCGCGCCGGCGTCACCCTGATGTCGCACCCGCGGAACTTCCGCCGGAGCTGGATGCACGCCCGCGACTACGGCATCCTGGTCGCCAACCCGTTCGGCCGCCGCGCGCTCACCGGCGGCGAGGAGAGCCGGGTCGTGGTGCAGCCCGACGCCGCCCTCTCGCTGCGCTACGGCATCCTGCTCCACAGCTCTCCCGAGGACAAGCCCGTAGACCTCCGCGCCGCCTACCAGGACTACCTCCGCCAGGCGGGAGAGTAGCCAAACAGCCCGCGCGCCGCGATGGCTGCCCAACTTCGGGAGTCTGGAGGTGCTGCCGCAGGCAGCAACGGAGGGCTCCCTTATGAAGGCCACTGGCGAGGGGCCTTTGCTTGAGCCGGACGGAGCGGCCCGTGAGTCGCCGCAGCGAAGAAGCCGCAATCCACGGGCGCGGAGCGCAGCCGCCCGAGGATCACGCCCGGACCAGCCCGCTAGCGGAGCCGAAGGCGGAGCGTGAAAGGGCTGTGGAAGGGCCATTCACGCGGGAGGGCCGCTCCGGGAGGTGAGGGCACGGGGTGGAACCTCGGAAAGATGGAGGTCCACGAGAGGACGGAAGAAATCAGCGTTGCAGGTCCGACAGGCTCAGCCGCTGCTGCAGTACCACGCCACAATTTTTATCCCGCACCTGAAGTCGCACCACCGGCGTCGGCTGGTCCCAGTCAATCTCCACGAACCCGAAGTTCGTCTCGAAATAGGTCAGCCCCACGCGGTGCCGGTTGATCTCGTTCCCGAATCGGACTCGGGCTTTGGAGAAGTTGGGGTTCGGCGCGTTCAGGCTGCTCGAGGTGACGTCGTAGAGCGGGTAGGTGGCCGCGTCTCTGCCGGGCTGCTGCCGGGAGATCTCCGCCAGGTGCCGGTCGCCGCTCAGGAAGACGACGCCCTCGGCGCCGGTCCGGCGGACCAGCCGGAGTAGTCGCTGCCGCTCCCGCGGGAAGTTGCCCCAGTGCTCCCAGCCGTGCTCCTCCGAGACGACCTGGATCCCGGAGCCGATCAGGCGGAGGTCGGCCGGGACCCGGAGCTGCGCCTCCAGCCACTTCCACTGCGTCTCACCCAGGACGGTGGCGGAGGGGTCGTCGTTCGGGACGTAGCTGCCGCGGTAGCCCTCGCCCGGCTCCGTCCGGTTCACGCCCTTCTTCAGCGGGCCGCGGTGGTAGCGGGCGTCGAGCAGGATGAGCTGCACGCGCCGTCCGGGCGGCCCGAGTAGCTCCGAGTGGTAGATCCCCTCCTGCCGCCAGCGGGGATCGTCCCTCGGCACTTCGAAAAACTCGAGGAAGACCTGCTGCGATTCGCGCTTCTTCGGGTACTCCGCGCCGCCGTCGTTCACTCCGTAGTCGTGGTCGTCCCAGGTCGCGCGGATTTCGCAGCTCTCCTTCAGCTTCCGGTAGCCGGGCTGTGCCCCGAGCTGCGCGTACTTCCGGCGAAGCACTTCCATGTCCTCGGTGTCGCCGTAGATGTTGTCGCCCAGGAAGGTGAAGAGCTGCGGCTTCGTCTCGAGCACCGCCTCCCAGATCGGCTGCGGCTGGTCCTGCTTCGCGCACGACCCGAACGCGAACCGCCGCAGCGGCTCCTCCTGCGCCGACCGGGTGACGGAAGCCCCGGCGAGCAGGAGCGCGGCGACGGAAAGGGAGGCGGTGAGGCGGCGGAACATACGTGGGGCTCCTGCGGGGTGGGGGAGTTCGACCGCGTCAACCATATCGCGCCTGGCTGCAGGACTCCTGAACACCGGTTCGGACCGGAGATAGTTCTGCCGAACGCCAAGAAACGAACCGGAGCCGGGAGTACTCCCAGGTAATCGGTCTGAACATCAGGCGAGACCCGACTCTGCGGTAGGCGCTCACCAGTCGAGTGTCGAACGTAGCAGGTAGAGAAGGGGACCCGCGCCGTTGCGGGCCCTGAGGAGATCGGATGGGCTCCCGCTGGATCTATCCCGCCGCCGCGCTGGCGCTCACGCTCGCCGCGTGCGGCACGCTGCTGGCGCAGGATCGCGTCGACTACCTCCGCCAGGTTAAGCCGGTGCTGACGGAGCGGTGCGTGGCGTGCCACGGCGTGCTGAAGCAGCAGGGCGGCTTGCGGCTGGATACGGCGGCATTCGCGCGGAAGGGTGGGAACAGCGGCCCGGCGGTCCGGCCGGGCAGCCCGGCGGCGAGCCCGCTGATCAAGCGGGTGATGGCGCCGGAGCACGGCGGGCGGATGCCGCCGGAGGGGGAGCCGCTCAAGCCGGAGGAGATCCGGTCGCTGAAGCTCTGGATCGAGCAGAACGCAGCGGCGCCCGCGGACGAGCAGCCGGAGCAGGATCCCCGCGAGCACTGGTCGTTCCGGCCGGTCCGCAAGCCGCCGGTCCCGAAGCCGAAGACCGCGAAGTGGGCGCGGAACCCGATCGACGCCTTCCTCGCCCAGCGCTACGAGCAGCAGGGCCTCAAGCCGCAGCCGGAAGCGCCGCGGCTGGTGCTGATCCGCCGCCTCTACCTCGACCTGATCGGCCTGCCGCCCTCGCCGGAGGAGCTGGAGCGCGCGGCGACGGACCGCGACATCGGCTGGTACGAGCGGCTGGTCAACCGGCTGCTGGCAGATCCGCGCCACGGCGAGCGGTGGGCGCGCCAGTGGATGGATATCTGGCGCTACAGCGACTGGTGGGGGCTGGGCGACCAGCTTCGGAACAGCCAGGCGCACATCTGGCACTGGCGCGACTGGATGGTCGAGTCGCTGAACGCCGACACCCCCTACGACGAGATGGTCCGGCAGATGCTCGCGGCGGACGAGCTCTACCCGAACGACCTGGACAAGCTGCGCGCCACCGGCTTTCTCGCCCGCAACTTCTACCTCTTCAACCGCCACCAGTGGATGGAAGAGACGGTCGAGCACGTCAGCAAGGGCTTCCTGGGGCTGACCGTCAACTGCGCCAAGTGCCACGACCACAAGTACGATCCGATCCGCCAGGCCGACTTCTACCGTCTCCGCGCCTTCTTCGAGCCGTATCACGTCCGGCTCGACATGGTGCCCGGCGAGCCGGACCTCGCGCGGGACGGCATTCCCCGCGCCTTCGACGGCGAGCTGGAGACGCCGACCTACCTCTTCATCCGCGGGCAGGAGAGCCAGCCGGACAAGAGCGCGCCGATGACCCCCGGCGTGCCGTCGCTGCTGGCGTTCAAGCCGCTCGCGATTCAGCCGGTCCCCCTTCCGGTCGAGGCGTACCAGCCGGAGCGCCGCCCCTGGGTGTTCGAGGCACACCTCGGCGCCGCCCGTGCGAAGGTCGAGGCCGCGCGGATCGCGATGCGGCAAGGCGCGGACAGCCCTTCGGCGCGGGCGCGGCTGGGGGTAGCAGAGGCGGAGCTGGCGCGCGTGGAGAAGGCCGCGGCCGCGATGAAAGCGGAGTGGGCGCGGGCGGGCGCGGAGCGGAGCGACCCGGCGCTCGACCGCGCCGAGCAGCAGGCCCGGGAAGCGGCGGTGCGCGCCGAGCGGGAGCTGGGCGCGTCGCGGGCGCGGCTGGGAGTCGCGCTGGCAGAGGAGAAGGTCGCGGCGGCCGCCGCCGACCAGCAGCCGGAGCGGGAGAAGGAGCTCGCCGCGGCGAAGACGGCGCTGAACCAGGCGCTGGAAAAGCTTTCCGCAAAAGTGGGGCCGCAGGAGACCTATTCCCGCCTCCCCGGCGCGCAGTGGACCCCCACCCGGTTCAAGTTCTCCGGCAGCGATGATCCGGCGGTGCCGTTCGTCCCGCAGAGCAGCGGCCGGCGCACCGCGCTGGCGGACTGGATCACCGACCGCCGCAACCCGCTCACGGCGCGCGTGGCGGTGAACCACCTCTGGACCCGGCACGTGGGCGTGCCGCTCGTGCCGACCGTGTTCGACTTCGGCCGGAACGGCAGCGAGCCGACCCACCCGGAGCTGCTCGACTGGCTGGCGGCCGAATTCATGGAAAAGGGGTGGAGCATGAAACACCTCCACCGGCTAATCGTCACCTCCGCCGCTTACCGAATGTCGTCGTCCCAGCGCGGGGCGGAGGCGAACCGGGCGAAGGACCCGGACAACCGCCACTTCTGGCGCCGCGAGCCGGTGCGGGTGGAGGCGGAGGTCGTGCGGGACTCGCTGCTCGCCCTCGCCGGCACGCTTGAGGGCAAGCGCGGCGGCCCGCCGGTCCCCGCGGGAGAGCAGGCGGCGTCGCGGCGGCGGAGCCTTTACTTCTTCCACTCGGACATCGACCGCAACCTGTTCCTGACCACCTTCGACGGCGCGGCGGTGCGGGAGTGCTACCGGAGAGACGAGAGCATCGTCCCGCAGCAGGCGCTGGCGCTCACCAACAGCGCGCTGGTCCTCGACACCGCCGGCCAGATCGCCGAGCGCCTCTCCCAGGGAGCCGCCGCGGCGGACGAGACCGCCTTCATCCGGCGCGCCTTCGCGGCGGTGCTCGGGAGCGAGGCGAGCGAGGCGGAGCTTGCCGCCAGCCGGAAGGCTCTCGCGGCCTGGCGAGCCCAGGGCCCAGCCGGCGCGGAGCGGAAGCACTTCGTCTGGGCGCTGCTCAACCACAACGACTTCGTCACCCTGCGGTGACCCGCTGGACACGCACCATGGCTCACTGGAAGAGAAACCCCCTGCACCCCGGCACCGGCCGCCGCTCCCGGCGCGTGTTCCTGACCGACATGGGGATGGGCTTCACCGGCCTGGCGCTGGCGGCGATACTCCAGCGGGACGGCTACGCGTCGGCTCCAGGCTGGTCGCCGCCGGACGGCCGGCCGCACTTCACCCCGAAGGCGAAGAGCGTGATCTGGCTCTTCATGAACGGCGGGGTGAGTCACCTGGAGAGCTTCGATCCGAAGCCGATGGTGACGAAGTACGCCGGAAAGACGATCAAGGAGACGCCGTTCGCGGACGTGCAGGATCCGAAGAAGCTCGCCATCGAGCGCGCGGTGGTGCCGGACGCGAACGGCAACCAGCGCAACACGCTCTTCCCGCTGCAGACCGGCTTCCAGCGGCATGGGGAGAGCGGCCTCGCCGTCAGCGACTGGTTCCCGCACATCGCGCGGAATGCCGACCGGCTGGCGGTGGTGCGCTCGATGTGGACGACCGACAGCAACCACGGCGCGCAGACCGAGTTCCACAGCGGTCGCAACCGGCTGGACGGCGACTATCCCACGCTCGGCGCGTGGGTCCACTTCGGCCTCGGCACGCTGAACCAGAACCTGCCGCAGTTCATCTCGATCGGCACCCGCGAGTACTGGAACAAGAAGGACGGCCACTACCTCGGCCCGGCGCACGACGCGGTGCCGCTCCGGATCGATCCGAAGAACCCGCTCGACTTCGGCCGCCCGGAGCGACCGCTCGGGGCGGAGGCACACGCCACCGGGGTGGAGCTGATCCGGGAATTGAACCGACTGCGCGGCATCGACTACCCGGACGACCCGGCGCTCTCCGCCCGCATCGCTTCTTACGAGCTGGCGTTCCGGATGCAGCAGTCGATCCCGGAAGTGCTCGACTTCTCCAAAGAGACGGCGAAGACGCAGGAGCTGTACGGACTCAACCTGCCGCACTGCCGCGAGTTCGGCGCGCAGCTCCTGGCGGCCCGACGGTTCGTGGAACGGGGCGTGCGCTTCATCCAGATCCAGCACGGGGGTGGGGGCGCGGGCGCCTGGGACTCCCACAGCGGCCTCAAGGACGGTCACTCCCGCCTGGCGCTGCAGGTCGACCAGCCGATCGGCGCGCTCCTGGAAGACCTGCACCAGCGTGGGCTGCTGGAGGAGACGCTGGTCGTCTTCGCCACCGAGTTCGGCCGCACGCCCGGATCGCAGGGCGCGGACGGCCGCGACCACCACATCTTCGGCTTCAGCGTCTGGATGGCGGGCGGCGGCCTCAAAGGCGGGGTGGTGCACGGCGCGACGGACGAGATCGGCTTCCACGCGGTGGCGGATCGTCACTACGTCACCGACATTCACGCCACCATCCTGCACCAGCTCGGGCTCGACTCCCGCAAGCTGGAGATCCCCGGGCGGAAGCGGCTGGATATCGACCACGGCAGGCCGATCCACGAGATCATCGCCTGAAAACTGCGTGGGAGAGTGGGCGCAAGGGAGAGTGGGAGAGGCCACCCGCGGGCGCGGCGATCTCTCGGCGGAGCGGGCAGCCGTCCCGGAGCCTCCCCGAGAAAGAGAACGAGAAGGAGAAAGAGAAGGACCCTCCGTTCCCGAAAGGTTCGGACTCAGCGCTCATCCCTCATCGTTCATCCTTCTGCCTCACCCACTCGTCCACTCTCCCTTGCGCCCACTCCAGCCCGTTAGAAGTAGCTGCACCGACTGTTAGAGAGAGCCCCGTTGAAACCTGTCTTCACCCTTCACGCAACACTCCTCCGGCCCCGGCCGCTGCTGTCCGCGCTGGCGGTTCTGGCGGCCTGCGGGGTCGGGCTGGCGGCGCGCACCCCCGCGCCGTCTCCGTTCGCGGCGCTCTCCAAGGAGTACCAGCGGGAGATCCGCCCGCTGATGAAGCAGTACTGCCTCGGGTGCCACTCCACCGCGAAAAAGGCGGGCGAGCTGGACCTGGAGCGGTTCTCCACCCTGGCGGAGGCCCGGCGCGGCGCGGCGGCGTGGACGCACGTGGTGGAGATGCTCGAGAGCCGGGAGATGCCGCCGAAGGGCGCGAAGCAGCCGACGCAGCCCCAGCGGGCGAAGCTGGTCTCCTGGGTGCAGCGGTTCCTCGACGCCGAAGCCCGCTCCAACCCGGGCGACCCGGGGCCGGTGGTGCTGCGGCGGCTGAACAACGCGGAGTACACCTATACGGTCCGGGACCTCACCGGCATTCCTGATCTCGATCCCGCCCGCGAGTTTCCGTCCGACAGCGCCGCCGGGGAGGGCTTTACCAACACCGGCGCCTCGCTGGTGATGTCGCCGGCGATGCTGACGAAGTATCTCGACGCGGGCAAGGAGATCGCGGATCACTCCGTGCTGCTGCCGAACGGCTTCCGCTTCTCCCGCCACGCCACCCGGGCCGACTGGACCAACGAGCTGCTGGACGACATCCGGTCGCTCTATGCCCGCTACTCCGACTCCTCCGGCGCGGAGACGGTCAACCTGCAGGGGATCGTCTTCAACACCAACGAGGGCGGTCGGCTGCCGGTGGAGCGGTACCTCTCGGCGCTGCTCGCGGAGCGGCAGGCGCTGCAGTCGGGGGTAAAGACGGTGGCCGCCGTCGCCGCCGAGCGGAAGCTGAGCGCGCGGTATCTCGGCCTCCTCTGGACCGCGCTGAACGAGCAGCAGGAGTCTCCACTGCTCGACTCCGTGCGGGCGCAGTGGCGCGCCGCGAAGCCGGACGGCACCGCCGCGCTGGCGGCCAACGTCTCCCGCTGGCAGAAGGCGCTCTGGAAGTTCAACACCGTCGGCCAGATCGGGCGGAGTGACGGGCCGAAGTCGTGGCAGGAGGCGGTGAGCCCCCTCGCTGCCTCGCGGGAGCTGCGCGTCAAGCTGCCGGACGCCGGCGGTAAGGACGTGTCGCTCTTCCTCTCCGCGGGCGACGCGGGCGACGGGCCAGCGGGCGACTTCGCCCTCTGGAGCCGCCCGCGGCTCGTCACCCCCGGCCGTCCCGACGTGCTGCTGCGGGACCTGCGAGACTTTTCCCGGGAGCTGACCGCCCGCCGCGAGCGGCTGCACGCCGCGGCGGCGAAGGCGCTGGCGGCGGCGGACGCGGCGTCGCGCGGCGGCGACGATCCGGACCTCGCCGCCCTCGCGCGGGAGCACCAGGTCGACCGGGAGCTGCTGACCGACTGGCTCGATTACCTCGGCATCGGCGTCAGCGGCCCGGTGACGCTGAGCCACTTCAAGAAGCAGGACAGCGGGGTCGGCGGGCACGCCTTTATCAACGGCTGGAGCTCCCCGGACCTGCCGAGCCTCGTCGCGAACTCGTCGAACCAGGCGGTGCGCATCCCCGGCAACGTAAAGCCGGGCGGGGTCTGTGTCCATCCCACGCCCGCGCTCAACGCCTGTGTCGGATGGGAGAGCCCGATCGCCGACTCGGTGCGGATCGAAGGGGTGGTCACCCACGCTCATCCGGAGTGCGGCAACGGCGTCACCTGGGCGGTGGAGCTGCGCCGCGGCACCCGCCGGCAGCGGCTCGCCGCGGGCGTGGCCCAGGGTGCCGGCGCGGCACGCTTTGCCGTGGACGCGCCGGTGGCCGTGCGG
Organism: Armatimonadota bacterium; assembly: GCA_046292385.1. GTDB lineage: Bacteria > Armatimonadota > SYMT01 > SYMT01 > SYMT01 > JBKBRF01. The sequence continues at coordinate 303,936 of JBKBRF010000004.1, forward strand.
AAGGGAGACCTCGTCTCGCTCGTCATCGGGCCGCGGAACAACGACCACTCCTGCGACCTGACGGACCTGGAGCTGATCCTGAAGCCGGCGGGTGATCCGAACCGGACCTGGAGCCTGACCGCCGACGTGGCGAAGGACGTGCTGGCCGGCAACCCGCACGCGGACCGCTTCGGCAATCCCGGCGTGTGGCACTTCTACTCGGAGCCGGTGAGCGGCGCGGACCCGGAGGCGGCGGTGCCGCCGGGCTCCCTCCTCGCGCGCTGGCAGTCCGCCGCGACTCCCGAGGAGCGCCGGACGCTGGCGCAGGCGCTGGAGAAGCTGCTGGCGGGGAACGCCCCGGCCGACGCGAAGTCGCCGGACGCCGCTCTCTACCGGCAGCTGTCGTCACTCAACGGACCGCTGCTCAGCCGCGGGTGGCGGCAGCTCGCCGGCGCGCCCCGGGAGCCGGGAGCGAAGTCGACGCGCGGTGACATCGGGCTCGATCCGGCGCTTTTCGGCCGTCACCCGCGAGGCGGGCAGATCGACCCGGTCCACCTCTGCGTCCAGGCCCCCAGCACACTCGAGGTCCGCGTTCCGGCGGAGCTGGCCGTCGGCGCGGAACTGGTTACCGGCGCGTCGCTCTCCTCCTCGGACGACAACGGCAGCGTCCAGATGCAGGTTTTCACCGCCCGCCCGGACGGGCACGGCCTCTCTCCCGACGCGCCGATCCTGGCAGCGGACGGCAGCCCCGCGCGCAAGCGGTTCGAGCAGGGGTTCGCGGAGTTCCGCGCGCTCTTCCCCTCGGCGCTCTGTTACCCCAAGATCGTGCCGGTCGACGAAGTGGTCACGCTGATCCTCTTCTACCGGGAAGACGAACCGCTGCAGCGCCTGATGCTGACCGATCGCGAGAAGCAGGAGCTGGACCGCCTCTGGACCGAGCTGGAGTGGGTCAGCCAAAAGCCGCTGAAGCAGGTGACCGCGCTGGAGCAGATCCGCGAGTTCGCCACGCAGGACCGGCCCGACCTGGTGCCGCAGTTCGACGCCCTGCGGGAGCCGGTGAAGCAGGCGGCGGAGGAATTCCAGCGGCAGCTCGCCGCCGCCGAGCCGCGGCAGGTGGGGCATCTCCTGAGCTTCGCCTCGAAGGCGTACCGCCGGCCGCTCACCGCGCGGGAGACGGCCGATCTCCGGGCGCTGTATCAGGAGCTGCGGGGTGAGGAGCTCTCGCACGAGGAAGCGTTCCGTCTCATCCTGGCGCGTATCTTCACCGCGCCGGCGTTCCTCTACCGCCTGGAAGAGGCGCCGGGCACCGCCGGGGCGGCGCCGGTCTCCGACTGGGAGCTGGCGAGCCGGATGAGCTACTTCCTCTGGTCCTCGGCGCCGGACGACGCGCTTCGCGCCGCGGCCGCTTCCGGCACGCTGCGCCAGCCGAAGGTGCTCTCGGCGCAGCTCCGCCGCATGCTGAAGGACCCGAAGATCCGCCGCCTGGCGACGGAGTTCGCCTGCCAGTGGCTCAACATCTACGAGTTCGATGCCCTCGACGAGAAGAGCGAGCGGCACTTCCCCGAGTTCGCGGCGCTGCGCGGCGACATGTATGAAGAGGCGATCCGGTTCTTCACCGACCTGTTCCAGAGCGACGCGTCGGTGGTGAGCATCTTCGACGCGGACCACACCTTCGTGAACGCGCGCCTGGCAAAGTTCTACGGCCTGCCGGAGACGCCGGGCCTCACCGACGAGACGTGGCGTCGGGTGGACGGCGTGCGGAAGCACGACCGCGGCGGGATCCTCGGCCTGGCGGCGACACTCGCGAAGCAGTCCGGCGCCTCGCGCAGCAGCCCGATCCTGCGCGGCACCTGGGTGAGTGAGGTGCTCCTGGGCGAGCGGCTGCCGCGCCCGCCGAAAGACGTGCCGCAGCTTCCGGACGAGGTCGCCGTCGACGGCCTCACCGTCCGCGAGCTGACCGCCCGCCACGTGAGCGACCCCCGCTGCTCCGGCTGCCACGCGCGCATCGATCCGTTCGGCTTCTCGCTGGAGGGCTTCGACGCGATCGGGCGGCGGCGGACGGTCGACGCCGGCAAGCCGGTCGACACGAAGACCCGCACTCCGGACGGCAAGCCGATCGAGGGGCTCGCCGGGCTGCGCGCCTACCTGCTGCAGGCGCGGCGAGATCAGGTCCTCGGCCAGTTCTACCGCAAGCTCCTCGGCTACTCGCTCGGTCGCGCCGTCCAGCTCTCGGACGAGCCGCTCCTGACGGAGATGGAGCGGAAGCTGGCGGCCAACGGCTACCGCTTCTCCACCGCCGCGGAGCTGATCGTGCAGAGTCGCCAGTTCCGCTACAAGCGAAACTGAAGTTCAGGAGAGAAGGGCACGGCGCCGGAGCGCGCACTGGAGTGGAGCAGTGCGCGCTCCGGCGGGTCGAAGAGAGTGAGTGATAGAGAGCGGCCGTTCGCCGGTATCAGGACAGAATCACCCCGAGTGTACGGGCGCACGAGCAGACAGAGAGCCATGTAAGCCTGGATCCTGGAGGTGGTGATGAACGCGGCAGACGTTACGGTGCGAAGTCGATCGTTCAGATGGACGGCGTTCATCCAGCTGCTGACGGTCGGCGCGCTGGCTTCGCTGGCATGCCAGGACGACTCCCAGGGCTTCACGACGCGCGCGGTCCCACACCAGTTGGAGGCCGCGGCGGACTTCTTCATTCCCAACCGCGGCCAGTTCGCGCCGGATTCCCACTTCTACTTCGGCGGGGCAAGCTACGGCCTCCACTTCGGCACGAGCAGCGTGCGACTCACGATGAGCCCCCCGAGCGCGCGGCCGACTGTGAGTCGCACGCCAGAGACTCGCCGCGCAGCTCAGGTGCGTGATCGGCAGCCCACGCGCGGCGATCGCCACGAAGTCCGAGTGAGCTTCCCCGGTTCTTCTCCCGTACGGCCGGTGGGGGGCGAGAAGGCGGATACCCGGGTCAGTTACTTTGGCTCGGGAAGTTCCACGGGCTCCAGCTCGACCGACCTCCCGACGTATCGCCAGATTATCTACCCCTCGCTGTGGCCGGGTATCGATCTGGTCTATCGGAGCCATTCGAACGGGCTCAAATACGACTTCGAGGTAACGCCGCACGCTGACGTGCGCCAGATTCGGCTCGCGTATCGGGGAGTCCGTGGGATCAGGCTGTTGGACGATGGCGACCTGGAGATCGATACGCAGGCGGGGCCGATCCGCGACGAAGCGCCAGTCGCCTGGCAGTGGATCGGAGGAACGCGACGGCCGGTCGAGGTCCGCTATGTCATCGACGAGCTGGCGAACGTCGTCCGTTTCGAGGTGGGCAGGTACGATCGCAACGCTCCGCTGACGATCGATCCTGCCGTGGTGGTTTACAGCGGACTCGCACTTCCGTTTCGTTACCTGGACGATATCGCGGTCGACGCCGTCGGTGCGGCATACGTCGTCGGTGGCGGAAACATGAACCCCGACATCTCGTCCGCGGACGTCTTGATCGCTAAGTTAAATCCCGATGGATCCGAGTTCGTTTACCTGTGTTGGATCGGTGGAAAGCTGGATGATTATGCCTCGGGAATCGCGGTGGACGGTGAGGGGTCTGCTTACGTCTGCGGAACGACGGCGTCGTGGCCGGAGGACGGGTTTCCGGTAGTAGTCGGACCCGATCTTTCGCCTGGCGGCAACAACGACGACGCTTTCGTTGCCAAGGTGAGCCCGGACGGAACGAGGCTGGAATACTGCGGGTACATCGCTGGTAGGGATTACGATACCGCCGTCGATGTTGCGGTTGACGGTCAAGGGCGAGCGTACGTCGCGGGGACTACCGATTCAGATCAGGCGAGCTTCCCCGTTCGAGTGGGGCCCAAGCGGCGGATCAATGGCGGAAGGCGGTGGAAGAGGTGGAGAAGGCCGTCAGATGCCTGGGTGGCGCGCGTAGCCGCAGACGGAACGAAGCTGGAGTACTGCGGGTACGTCGGAGGCGAGAGTCAGGACTATGCTCTTGCTCTCGCGATAGATCGTCTTGGTTGCTCTTATCTCGTTGGAGTGACGGAGTCTCTTCGCGCCTTTCCCCCGATCGGCGGAGTTCTCCCGCGTGGGAACCGGATTCCCACTCCCCGCTTTGCGGCGAAGATCTCGTCCAATGGCAAGTCGCTGGAGTACGCGAAGTCTCTGCATCTCAATGGAGCTTACCTTGACTCCGCGGCGGTTGACGGCTCCGGTGCGTTGTTCCTGGCAGGTGTCTCAGATCGCTTCACACGCCTCCGCGAGTCGCGGTATCACGGAGGGGAGTCCGACGGTCTCCTGGTGAAAATCGATCCTCGAGGCCGAGTGTTGGAGCTGGCCCGACACATCGGTGGAGCTGGCCACGACGTCATCACGGGCATCGCTCTGGATTCGGCAGGTGATCTCTACTTTTCGGGTATGACAGATTCCACCGTGAGCACCTTGTCGCTGCAGAACGGCCCGGGTCTGGTGCGTGGAGGGGGGAACGATATCTGGATCGGAAAGCTCGGTAACGGGGGTCGTACGGTTCGGTATGGTGGCGTCTTCGGTACTCAAGGATGGGATTTTGCGCGTAAGATCGCGGTCGACTCCGCTGGCAACGCCTGTATCGTCGGTTCGACTCAGGGTGTGGGCTTCCCAGTTAGAGGCGGGCTGGGGAAGTATCCGGACATGGGCGAGTTGCGCTTCAACGGCGGGTATCCATTCATTGCCAAGATCGGCTCGCTACCCCCGCCCGGTAAAGGTGGCGGTCGGCTCAGCGTCAGCCCACAAGAGCTTAGCTTCGGGTCGGTGCCGGTGGGCGAGCAAGCGCGAAGAGCCCTGTCCGTGACGAATAGCGGCTCCGGCCCGCTGATCGTGGATTTCCCGCGGACGCCACCGCCCTTCTCTCTGTCGAACGTGGGTCCGCACGATCTCGCTCCCGGGGAGTCGATCAGCGTTGAAGTGACGTACACCCCCCGTCACGCGGCCGAAGGCGGAATCGTGGGCGGCATGGCGATCGTCAGCAGCGATGACCGGCAGCCGTTGGTGAACGTACTGCTGGAAGCGGACCCGTGATAGAGACGCCAGGCTGGGTGCGATGCAGATTTCGGGCAGCCCCAAACCGTGAGGACGGCGAGGTGCACCCGACCGCCTGATGACGAGGGTCCGACGTCCACGCAGGCCGAAGGACCTGGAATGCGGGAGCTTGTGTCACACGCTGTAAAGTTACGCCGCTGGTGGCGCAGGAAGGTTTTGCCGCATCGCTCGCTTGCGCGAAGGAGGCCGGGGATGCGCTACCTGCAGGCCCACGATCCGCT